>NZ_KB907867.1:2144-74509 GCF_000382245.1 Kushneria aurantia DSM 21353 | reverse complement strand
AACCGGCCCGCCCCGTGTCGATGCCTTGCCTGCCATGTTCACGCCCACCCGAAGTGATCGATCTTCAGATCATTCTATCGCTAAGTGAACAGCATTAGGTCTGCCCCCTATTGTTGTGCGTGTCCCCTATTGTTGGCGCAGCGCGGGGACGGATTGGCAGCACCATCGCGCGATCTCCTCGTCAGATCAGCAATGGCTCGATCGTCGCGAGGCAGGCGCTTTCAGCCCGCAAACTATGGGAACTGCGCGGCTACCGTATTGATGTGCGGTGGTGGGAGAAAGGTCGGAAAGGAGACGCAGAGCAGCCCCGGATTGATCGGGGCTTTGACTGGCGTGAGATCAGTCGAGAGGGTTGGTGATGAAACGGTCTTGCATGGTCATCAAGGGGCGGGAAACTGATTCAGCACCAGTGGAATGGTCACCAGGGCAAGCAGCAGTGAGACGATGATGGACAGCGAAATCACATCTTGCTGATAGTCGTACTTCTTGGCGAAGACATACACGCCGGCGCCAATCGGCTGCGCGGCCATCACGACCGCTGCGGCCAGCCAAATACCCTGTTCCTGCCCCATACCGAAGAGGTAGACCGCTGTGCCAAAGGTGATGGCGGGTTGCACGAACAGCTTGAGCACGATCATTGGCAAAACCGTCTTGCCGACCGTGGCGTTCATGTGCTCCCTGACGTTCAGCCGGGCAAGGCCCAGGCCGAGCGCGAACAGTGCGGTCGGCCCGGCCGCGTTGCCCAGGAAGCGGGCAAAGGATTCGATGAAGACGGGCACGCGGATATCGAGCAGGACAAAGGTAAGTCCGGCCAGCACCGAGATGGTCAAGGGATTCTTCACCGTGGTCAGCGCCGCGCCGCCCACGCTGCGCAGCAATGGTGTACGGCCTTCGCTGGCGCGTTTGGAGAACACGTCCCAACTGATGATCACGGCCATGATGGCGGGAATGTTGTGCAGGATCGTCGCCAGCGCCGCAGGCAATGCGGCCTGCTCGCCATAGACGGAAATCAGAATCGGCACGCCCATGTAGCCGGTCGTGCCATAGCACGCGCCCATGGCGAGGATGGAGGACTGCGGCAGCCCGACCCTCCGGCTCTTGGCGAGCAGCGTGGCGATCAGGTAGCACGCGGCGATCCCGATCAGGGTGGAGAGGATGAAGCCCCATTGCTTGAGCTCTCCTACATCGGCACGGGCCACGGCAATGAAGAGCAAGGCCGGCAGCGCGATGTACAGCACATAGTCGTTGATGAGCTTGTCCGCACCGCCACTGTCAGGCTTCAGTCGCCCATAGCCATAACCGACGAGGATGACCAGAAAGATGGGGGCGACGATCAGGAACATGGGTGAGCCTCCTTGTGTTGTCTGAAGATGAAAAAAGCCAGCCCCGGGGAGTGTCCCAAGGCTGGCCTGTGGTTACTTGATGAATGCTTTTTCCTGTCGACCGACGGTGGCGGCGTAGATGACATCGGAGCCGTAGAAGTGGATCAACTCGTCGCGTATCCGCTCGAACTCTTGGTGCTTCTTCGGATAGGCCGCCGTCAGAATGGCGTCGAGCTTCTGCTTGACCAGTTGCACAGTGGCGTCGTCGTTGGCTTCCAATTCGAGTCCCTCGTCCTGGAGGATGCGCTGAACCGTGGCGTCATGCAGCCCTGTACTGTTGAGGAAGTACGGGATGTCACGCGCAGCACCCAGAAATGCAGGAATGTTGGCGACCCCCATGTTTTCCTGATTGACGATATGCCCGCTGACCGGCCGGTACAGGTCGGGCATGGAGAGGAATGTCCTTTCCGACAGCCGGGCCGCCTCGACGACCGCCGTGGAGTCCAGGGGCTGTTGGTTGATGCTGATTTTCCGCTCCTTGAAGATCAGATCCAGTATCTCGATGGCCGGTAGGCCGGAACGGTTGCCGGTGCCGGCAAAGCCGCCTTCGATGATGTTGAATCCGTGGTAGAGCGAGGCCAGCGCGTTCTGCAGACCCAGTCCGCGATCGTTGTGCGCGTGGAGACAGAAATCCGTATTCGGATACTGATGGCGCAGATTGGCCGCCAGTACCGCCATGGCTTCGGGATAGAGCGTGCCCAGGGAGTCGTTGATGCGGACGGTTTGAATGTCCTGTGCAAGAGAGCGATCAATATCCCTGGTGATCTTTTCGTAAGACTCTTCGTCGATGCCGGTGCTGAAATTGTTTAGCAAACTGACGCGGAAACTATTGAAGCCCCATTCGCGCAATTGTGCCGTTGTGCGCTCGAAGAGTTGTTCATCCGACTTGTGGGATACCATGCCGAAGCTGATGGTCAGGTAGTCCTTCAACGCATCTGGAAAGGACTCGAACTGGGGCATGATGGGGTCATGGCAGTTCAATAGCATGATGAACGAGAACCGCGTTCCCGCCGGCAGACCGCCATGTCCCTGAAGATGGTTGATGGTCTCAATGAGATATGTCGGGTCTTTCGGGCCTGACCCGTAAACAATGTCCCGCACGCCAGACTGGAGAATCTTGGAAATCAGCGGGATCTTGTCTTGCGCAGGCACGGAGAACGCGCAGCGCTCAGCACCTTCCCGGAGAGTTTCGTCCAGGATTCCGTCAATGCTGAAATCACAGTAACGCGGGGTGTGATTATCCGGAAACTTGAGAAGGGCCATATTTATTAACTCCTTTAATAGAGCATGTTTCGCCTGAAGTATTGGATTGGGACAACGCCGGCTTCATGAGTCTGGTCGAAGTGCCATGATCTGTTAAATGAATTATGGATTCGCTATAATCGAGTGAGTCGATAGCAGGCGGGATCGGGGATAACATGAAGCTGACGGCACAAACGGATCGGCTGGAGGGACGCGGCATCACGCTGGAGCAGTTACGCGCGTTCGTGTTCATTGCCGAGTACGGCGGTTTCGGGCGTGCCGGTGAGGAGCTGGGGCGCACGCAATCCACGCTCAGCGCGGGCCTTCGCCGTCTGGAGGAGGATGCAGGGTGCCGCCTGATCGAAAGGCGCCAAGGGCATATCCTGGGCCTGACGGAGGATGGCCGGCAGTTGCTGCCCGCCGCGCGCGACATCCTACTGCGCACCAACCGGACGATTGGTGCATTGAAGAAGACTCACCTCAAAGGCCGCGTGGCGCTCGGTGTGCCCGATGATTTCCAAGTCGCGAACCTGCACGAGATCATTTCGCTGTGCCTGGAAGAGAACCCCGGTCTGCGCGTGGAGATCACGGCTGCCTCATCCACTGTGCTGTCGGCCATGGCGGCGCAGCAGCGATTGGATGTCGTCATCCTCAAGGGCATGGCTGGCCAGCCACTGTTCTCCGAATTGGAGCGGATTCTGCGCGTCGAACCCTTGTACTGGGTGAGCTCAGGCGCTGTGCATTTCAGCGAGATGGACGAGGTGCCGCTGGTCACCTTCCCCGATGGTTGCGTCATCCGCAAATGCGCGGTGTCCGCACTGGAGCATGTCGGGCGTTCTTACTACTTCTCTTATGTGAGCGGGTCTTTCGACAACATCCGCAGCGCCGCGGCGAGCGGGCTTGGCATTGGCCTGTTGCCCAAAAACGCGCTGTCCGATGACCTGTACGTGCTGACACCGGAGGATGGCGCGCCCAGTGTTCCGGCCATTCAGCTCGTGCTGAGCGTGACGCGGCCCGGGAAGCTCTACAAGCTCTTCACCAGCTATATCGACCGGGGGTTGGGCTCGGTAGCATGATCGCGCCGCCGGCAAATCCCCACTCTGGGACAAAAATAGGGGACGTCCCCAATGCTGTTCACTTAACGACCTGAACCGTGTAATCAGGCTGTCTGTTGAGCCGCTCGTCGACTTTTCGGGATGGATAGTCTTTCGTTCGTCTTTTGATTCGTCGTGGATGGGTTCGACCGCGCGGACTGACGCAACTTGCGGTTGTGCGGTATTCGCCACAGCAGATCGGCGCCGGTCTGGCTGGCCGCCTGCCACATGGGAAAGCCTGAAAAGCCGCGGTCGGCCACGCAGAGCATGCCCGGCGCAAGTGCCGATACGCTCTGGCGTGCGCAGGCAGCTCTCGGCGGCGCTGACTCTCTCGACCATGCAAGCGCAGCGATTCGTCGACCAGATCAGGCGATACGACCCGAGCCAGCAACCCCATGCTGAGATAGTCCGCGATTCGAACCGGCCCGCCCCGTGTCGATGCCTTGCCTGCCATGTTCACGCCCACCCGAAGTGATCGATCTTCAGATCATTCTATCGCTAAGTGAACAGCACTGGGTCTGTACCCTATTATTCCCAGCGGCAAGGGGCTGATGAAGCGTGCGATGATGCTGGTCATCTCGGAAGCCTTCGAGCGACACCAACTCCACCGGCTGGAGGCCAACATCCAGCCCGGCAATCTCGCCTCGATAGCTCTGGTCGAATCACTCGGCTTCAGGCTCGAGGGCTACTCCCCACGCTATCTCAACATCGCTGGGCAGTGGAGAGACTACCATCGTTACGCCATCACGGTAGAAGATTGGCAGTGAGCGCATAGTCTTGCCGGTATGTCTGCGGCGACGCTATCAAGAAGCATTACCGGTTGCCGATAGAAACAATAGTGGCATCGGTGAGCGGCGGCGCAGAATGGGTCGAAATGCTGGGTAACCCTATGTAATCCTGCGAATATTAGCGCATGAACGATTCGCAACGTTTGATGGGCACGGGGTCATTCCAGGGTTTCGTCTCGCCGCATTGATACCTTTGTATTAATACTTTTGGCGATATTATCTCTACTTTCTTAAGCGGGGCAACAAGAAGTAGTGTGATTATTGGTTGCAATGTGTTTTTGGTGTATTAATCTGAACCCGTAGTGTAGTTTGCAACAGATTGCTGGCGGTCGATCCTGGTCTTGGGAGCTGTGGGGAAAGTCCGCAATCGACCCAAAGCGGCGCTTCCGGCAAAGATAGAAAGCGCCTTGAGGTGTGTTGTACAGCGAGTACTGTAGCTGGCGCTATACTACTAAGATATATTTAATATTCAGTGTTTCATTAAATTAAAAACAGGTGGCATGCGGTGTGAAATTATTGAACGCATTTAAGCGATCAAGTCGCTATGCAAGCGCGTAGTTTGATACTTGTCGTATCGATTCTTGGATTTTAATCCTCAGGCTAACAAGGAAGTAAAGTGACGTCGAAAATTGAAGCTCTTAAGTCTCTCGAGTTGGGGGCGCGAGTCGCCGAAGACGAAGCTGAGAGCTTAGAAAAGTATTTCGTCGAAACTGATCAATGGCGTCAGATTCGCTCGGGGAATATAGATGTTGTTTATGGCCCTAAAGGGTCGGGTAAAAGTGCACTTTACACTCTCCTCAATAGGAGGGAAGACGATTTTTTTGATGAGGGTATTCTGCTTTCCTCTGGAGAAAATGTAAGGGGAGCCACCGTTTTTAGCCTTGTGATTTCAGATCCGCCTCCTAGTGAAGTAGCCTTTATTTATCTTTGGAAGCTCTATTGCTTAACCTTGATCGCTAGGACCCTCCGAGAATATGAAATAAAAAACGATGCAGCGCGGGCATTAGTTGTTTCGCTTGAGAAAGCTGAACTTTTGCCAGAGTCTGGCGTTTTATCTGTGATGTTTAGAGCTGTTTCAAGTTATATAAAGCGTTGGTTTAGTAGAGATGCACAGGCCATTGAGCATGCCGTGACTATAGATCCCTCTAGCGGAGCGCCAACCGTTTCAAGGAAGACAGAGTTTCGCGAGCAATCCGACGAGAAAAATCTCGCTGAAATACCAGTCGATGAATTATTGCATTTCGCTAATGTAGCGTTGGAGCAAGAAGGCTTGAAAATGTGGCTGCTGTTTGACCGCCTTGATGTAGCTTTTGCTGACTCCCCAAACATGGAGCGAAATGCGCTGCGAGCATTGTTTAGAGCCTATAATGATATGAAAGGGTTTTCGAGCGTCGCGCTAAAAATTTTTGTTAGAGACGATATATGGAAAAGAATTACAGCGGGAGGCTTCACCGAAGCGAGCCATATCACAAGAACAGTAAACATAACATGGTCAGAGAACTCATTGATGAACTTAGTTGTGTCTCGACTTGTTGCCAATCCAAAATTTGCAGATTATTTGGGAATTAATCCAGATAAAGTTAGACAAGATTACTCCGCTCAACGAGCTGTGTTTTATCAAATAGCACCAGAAAAGGTAGATACTGGTAGAAACCCTTTTACTTTTGGGTGGATACTTTCTCGAACTGTTGATGCCAGCGGAAATCCTGTTCCCAGAGAAGTGATCCATCTACTAGATACCGCAAAATCTATTCAAATTCAGAAGCTTGAGAGAGGGGAAGGAGACCCTGAAGGAGATGTTCTATTAGACCGAGCCGCCTTTAAAGACTCTCTTCCCCAAGTTTCGAAAACTCGCTTTGAACAAACCCTTCTAGCTGAGTACGCGGACGTTGGTGAGTATGTCGTTAAATTAGAAGGCGAGCGCTCGGAGCAAACTACCGCCTCCTTAGCTGAGATTTGGGAGGTAACTGAGGAACAAGCTGGTAATATGGCACGACGCCTCGCCGAAATCGGCTTTTTTGAAGTCAGAGGAGATAGAGAAGCACCTTCATATTGGGTGCCTTTTATCTATAGGCCTGCATTGAATCTGGTTCAAGGAAAAGCGGTATAGGGTCGAATACAGCAATCATGGGGAATCAAGCTAAACAAGGCCATGTGGCCGATGCTCGTATCTCTCGCGGCTTATAAGAGTTTGCTGAGCCGCTTTGGTTTGCGGGGCAAGAAGAAGGTACAGGGCCAGTGGCAGCTTTACTGCCTGGCGCACTATATTGAGAAGTTGGCGAACTATGGTCGTTTGGCTGTGTCATGAAGCACCAGGTGCGAAGTGTGTCGCTTTTTGAAACCAGCAGGTCGCTTCCAGCGGGCCTAAGCTGGGCGCTCAAATGGCTAAATACCGGTATCAAGATGATTCAGCCAGATGACCGGCTGGGTAAACGAATAAGGACAACAGGCGGTTGAGACGGCTCGAAATCGGGTTTTTCTACAGCCTCGTTAGGTGGCCAATAGGGCTCTGTAAAATAATCGAAACTTGACAGGGAATTTAAAATGACTCCATATAGAAACACCAATGGAAATTCTAATATTGAAGCGTATGAAATCGATGGAGACTCAATTACGGTAAGGTTTATGTCAGGCAGATGGCGTAACTACTTATATACCAGTCGTAAGCCAGGGGCTGCTGTTGTGGAGAAAATGAAGGCATTAGCAATACAAGGTCACGGCCTTAATTCTTACATTTCCACCACGGTTCGCTCTAATTTTGAAAGAAAGTGGTAATGCATCTAACAAGTCAAAGCACTCGGACGCAGCAAAGCTGCGCCGGTGTTTGAGGCGTTATATCTACTCTGGCTTAGCGTCCGCTCTTGGCCAAAAAAGCGGTCGATCTGACGGTCTCGAAAGCCTGGAGATGGGGCTGATGGACGGTTTGGAGGTCATCTCCCCCTGAAAATAACTGGCCTCGGAGGTGGAGTTTTCTTGTACCTTGATCCGAGGAGGTTCCATGGAAAGTCTCGCTTTACCTAAAGCCAGATCATGCACGTACAGCAGGCGCAGACCGGGATGTTCTTGCCGGCGCCGTGTCTGATCGTGGTCGGCAATATCGCCAAAATGCATCGCCCCCGGGTCAGCGTGCCGACCACACTCAACGTAAGCATGTGGCTGGGCATCCTGAGGCAGGCGGCGTAAACTTCGCTGTTTTACAGATGCCGGGAGTCCACGCGTGAGTCAGTTGCCACCCTGCCCGCAATGCGGGTCCGAATATACCTATGCCGATAATCTGCTCTTCGTGTGTCCCGAGTGCGCTCATGAATGGTCCAGTGTCGAGACCGCCGGTGATGGGGAAGAGGCCAGGGTGGTGACCGATGCACATGGCTCGCCGCTTGCCGACGGCGATAGCGTGACTGTGATCAAGGATCTGAAGATCAAGGGGTCTTCCCGGGTCGTAAAAGTGGGCACCAGGGTTAAAAGTATCCGCCTGGTCGATGGCGATCATGATATCGACTGCAAGATTGATGGCATCGGGGCAATGAAACTCAAGTCCGAGTTCGTCAAGAAAGCCTGATATTGGCCGAATGCGACCCACCCGAGACGCTGCGGACTTCGGCATCAACGACAGCTTCGGGAACGGAAAGGAACTGCGATGAGGGGTCGGGAAAAGGTTCTGGTAGTGTTGGGAGCCGTTGCACTCCTTGCGTTCCATTTGCCGATGGCGGCCTGCGCGGAGATAGGGGCCGGCGTACGCACGATGGAGGTTCCGTCGCCGGAGCGGGGCCGTCTGCTCGACGTCACCGTCTGGTATCCGGCTGCGCCCGGCGGAAGCGAGGTCATGCTGGGAGACACGCCGTTCTTCTCGGGCACACCTGCGCAGCGTGATGCGCCCATCGCGGAAGGCCACTTCCCGCTCGTGCTCCTCCCGCACGGGGCGGGGCTGGCGGGTCAGGCCGAGGCGATGAGCTGGATCGCCGTGCCCCTGGCGCAGCGAGGGTTCATCGTCGCGGCCCCGACCCATCCGGGCAATGGCGGCCCGGAGCGATCAGCAGCGGAGACCATGAAGCTCTGGCTCCGTCCTCTCGATATATCTCGCACACTGGATGCGATGGAGCGTGACGGCCTTTTCGCCTCGCACGCTAGGCGATCCATGCGCGCCTCGTCGATATGGTGGAAGCCGCGTTCCGCGGTAGGCTAAATGACGCAGCTCGGTGAACCTGCTGACTGCGGATCGCAGCTCGTCCAGGCCATTGGCCGGAAACCTGCGTCGCGGCAACAAATCGCAATGGCAGCTTTCGGATTGGCAATGATAGATGCCAAACCGACCGCGAATGGCCGAAAGCCGCCTACTTCCTCGCCCGAGCAAGAGAGCCCTCATCCCCCCAACCCACTCACCCGCATCACTCTCCGCTGCGCCGCGTCCATCAGCTGGCCGCGGCCGGTTTCCACCAGCGTCAGCCAGCGGCGGGCGCGGGTGATGCCGGTGTAGATCAGTTCCCGGGTGAGGATGGGGTTGGGGGCGTCAGGCAGTACCAGGGCGGCGTGGGTGAACTCGGAGCCCTGGGATTTGTGCACCGTCATCGCCAATACCGTTTCCACTGACTGTAGCCGCGAGGGCAGCACCCATTTGATACGGTCGGTGCCGTCATTGGCGGGGAAGGCGACGCGCAGCAGTCGCCGACCGTCGTCGCTGTTGGCGGCGTCCGGATGGGGCACCTCGAGGGTGATGCCGATGTCGCCGTTCATCAGCCCCAGGCCGTAGTCGTTTTTGGTGACCAGCACCGGGCGGCCGGCATACCAGCGCTGGCGGCCCTGCTGGCTGTCAATCAGCTTTTCCCCCTCCAACGCCTGGCGCACCCGCTCGTTCAACCCCTCCACCCCCCAGGGGCCGCGCCGCAGGGCGCACAGCAGCTGAAAGTCGCCATGGGCGGTCAGCACCTGCCGCGCCCAGTGATCGAAGGCTTCCTGAGGGGCGCTATCCGCCGGGCGCTGCTCGGCCATCACCGAGAGAAAATGGCGGTAGCCCATCGGCGCTGTAGTGGTGCGACCGGCAGCGGGGAAGTGTTCGGGGCTGCCGGTGACCGCCAGCCGCGCGAGGCCGCGCTCGTCGTCGTTGGCGAGCTTGAGGTGTGACAGGTCCGCGTATCCGTGGTTGAGCACGTCACGGATGGTGTGGCGTTTTGCGGCGGCTTCAAAGTCCGCGTTGATGGCGGCCGCCAGCTGGCCGATGCCGCTGTCGGCGGTGAAGCGGTGGCTGACGCGCAGCATGGCGATGGCCTGGTCGAGCGGCTCGCCCTCGGCATCGAGCGTCGCCGGCGGCAGCGCCTGGCCGGTGGCCTGTACGAGCCATTCGGCGGTGGCCGGGGTGTAGTGGCCGCCCTCGGCACGGGCGCACAGGTCGCCCAGCACGGCGCCGGCTTCCACCGAGGCGAGCTGGTCCTTGTCGCCCAGCAGCACCAGCCGCGCCTGCGGCGGTAGCGCGTCGAGCAGCGCGGCCATCATGCCCACATCGACCATGGAGGCTTCATCCACCACCAGCACATCCAGCGGCAGCGGGTTATGGCGGTGGTGGCGAAAACGTCGGGTATCGGGGCGCGAGCCCAGCAGCCGGTGAAGCGTCGAGACCTCTGTCGGAATGGCCTCGCGCAGTCGCTCGGCGTCGTCGGCGAGGCCATCGAGCGCGAGTGTCGCCACCTGCCCGGCGATGGATTCGTTGAGCCGGGCGGCGGCCTTGCCGGTGGGGGCAGCGAGGCGGATGCGCAGCGCCCGTGGCCCTTCCGGTTCGCCATCCGCCTGTGCAGGCGGGTTGGCGCTCAGGGCGCGCGCCTGCAGCAGCGCCAGCAGACGTACCACGGTGGTGGTCTTGCCGGTGCCGGGGCCGCCGGTGATAACCGCAAAGCGCGCGCGCACGGCCAGCGCGCAGGCGGCCTTCTGCCAGTCGAGCGGGGGGCCGGCATCGTCGTGATCGGCAACCTCCGGCTGTGGAAAAAGGGCGTCGAGGACGGGGCGCAGGCGGGTCGCGTCAGTGGCGGCGCGCGCTTCGGCCGGCAGGGCGTCGTTATCGAGACGCTCGACAATCCGGGTGTGGATATCCTGCTCGTATTGCCAGTAGCGGCGCAGGTAGAGCCGCGGCCGCTCGCGGCTGCCGGCGAGTACCAGCGGAGTGCCGCCGGGGCCGCTGGCGACCAGTTCGGGCTGCGTCAGCGCCGTGCGCCAGCTATCGAGATCGAGCCCGGTCATCACCCGGCTCGGCAGCGGCGGTGGGTCTTCGAGGCTATCGCCTTCCGGCGGCAGCGACAGCGCGAGATCCGGCGTCGCCAGCGTCTGCGCCAGGTCGAGGCAGACATGGCCGCGCCCCAACTGGTGGCTGGCCAGCGCGGCCGCCAGCAGCAGCAGGGGCGGTGCGTCCGGTACTTCGCGGTGCAGAAAGGCGGTGAAGGCGCGGTCAAGCCGGCGCAGCCAGCCCCGTGCCACCCAGCGGTCAAGCAGGGCGAACAGCGTTGGCGTATCGCTCAGGGCGCGCTCTGGCGTCTGCTGCAGGGTGTCGGGTGGCGCGGATTGCGGCGTTGGTGGCATTGTCATGCGCCGTCCTTGTGCGAATGTTGCCTATCAGAGGCTATGGTCCCCGGTTCGGGAGGGCGGCCACTGGCGAGCTGCATGCACCACATTCAGGATGCGTATCTGTTCACTCGCAAGCTCATAGATGAGTATGTAGTTGGGGTGAACGACGAGCTCTCTGGTTGCCGGCACCCTGCCCGGTTTCCCGCCTTCCGGATGATGGAGGAGCCAGTGCGCTTTTTCTGAAATCAGTTCATCCAGCGCCAGCGCTGCCAGCGGGTTTTCCGGCTCGATAAAGTCGTAAATATCGTCACGGTCCTTTATCGCCTCCGGCGTCCAGACCAGCGCCACTACCCGGATTTCTCAAGGCGGGCGCGAGTCGCCGCACGGCGGGCTGCAAAGCGGGCCTCGACATCGTCGGCCGGAACAAGGTGGCCGACTTCTGCCGAGGCGCGTGACTGCTCTACCTTAGCCATCAACCAGGCATCATACTCCTGCGTCTCCTGCTGCTGTGCCACATAGTGGCGCATAAAGTCGCGCAAAAGCTGTGCTCCGGTACGGTCATGGGCCCTGGCGGCGCTGGCAAATTCTGCTTTCAGCGCTTCATCGACTCGAAAGGTGAAGGTTGCATCGCTCATGGTGTCGCTCTCATGTGTTACAGGATACTTGTAGGGTAGCACAGCCGAGGATAGCCCATGGCGGGCGACAGGCAATATCGACATCCTCATGCGGCGGTCTCCTCGGCATCGCGAAACAGGGCGTCGAGGGCGAGAATCAGCGCGCTCGGCGGGCGTTCGGCGTGCACGCCGCGGGAGGGCGCCTGGCTGCCGCGCAAAAAAACGTAGAGCGCACCGCCCAGCTGGCGGTCGATGTGATAGTCGGGCAGGCGCGTTTTCAGCAGCCGATGCAGCGCCAGCAGGTAGAGGCAGTACTGGACGTCATAGCGTTTTTCCAGCACAGCGTCCTGCATCGCCGCTTCGCTGTAGGCGGCATCGCTCATGCCCAGGTGGTTGGATTTCCAGTCGATGACGTGAAAGCGCCCCTCGTGCGCCGCCACCAGGTCGATGAAGCCCTTGAGCATGCCGTTGAGCGTGTCGGGCTGCAGCGCCGGTCGCGGCCGGCGGTCCAGGGTGTGGGCGCTGATCAGTTCATCCAGCCGGCGGGTGTCCACGCGGTGGGCGGCGAACCAGAACTCCAGCTCGATCCGGTAGCTCTGCAGTGCGTCGAGGCGCAGCGGTGTCGGGCTCTCGGGCACCGGTAGCGGTGTGGCAAGCAGCGCCGGCAGCCAGGCCGACAGCGCCGGTATCTGCCCCTCCCAGCCGCGCCGGTTGGCGCGCCGGGCGAGGCCGTCATCGCGCTGTTCGGCATCGGCGGCGACGCGGGCAAAACCTTCCCGGCCGGCCCACTCCAGCAGGCCGTGCAGAAAGGTGCCGGCGGCGGGCCCGCGCGGGAAACGGTGTAGCGCGCCCTCGCCGGCGGCGGTGCCGCTGTCCCGGGGCGCGTCGGTCACCGGCTCGTCAAGGACTTCCCGCGCGTTGGCTTCGTCGGCGGTGGTGGGCTCGGCATCGGCCCGGGCGTCGTCGCGCTCTTCCTGCGGCGTGGCACCGCTGTGCAGCGCCGAGTAGCTGGCGATCCACCAGTGTTCGCGAATTCTGCGGCCGGGGCTGCGCGCTTCGCCCGGCGGGGGGGCGTCGGCGTCAAGGCGCACCGGCTGCGGGTCGGGTGTCGGGGCGTCGATCACCGCCACGGCGTTATCCGCGGCGTCGTTGCCACTCGCCAGTGCTTCCAGCGTCGGGCGCAGCCTCTCCGGCGGCAGCGGTGCGCCGCCGCCAAGCAGATGGCCGATAGCGCTGCGCTCGATCTCCTTCAACGGCGCCAGCCCCAGCCAGGTGGCGTGGCGGGCGCGGGTCAGGGCGACGTAGAGCTTGCGCAGGTCCTCGCCGAGGCGTTCGTGATCGGCGTGCGCCAGGCTTGTCTCGTCGGCGCGCAGGGTCAGTTGCAGGTGGCCCGCAGCGTCGTGCCAGCGCAGCGGCACGTCGCTCTCCTTCACGGCGCGGAAGGTGGCGATAAAGGGCAGAAATACCAGCGGATACTCGAGGCCCTTGGCCTTGTGGATGGTGACCACCTGCACCAGTTCGGCGTCGCTCTCCAGCCGCAGCCGATGGGCGTCGGAGGGCGTCTGCGGCCGCGCGCGGGACTCGGCGAGAAAGCGCAGCAGGGCGTGCTCACCGTCGATCTCGGCGCTGGCTTCCTGCAGCAGCTCGCCCAGGTGCAGCAGGTCCGTCAGCCGCCGCTCCCCCTCGGCCACCGCGAGCAGCCGGCCGGGGACGGCGAAGTCGGCCAGCAGGCGGTGCAGCATGGGCAGTACGCCGCGCTGCCGCCACTGGCGGTGGTAGTCGCGAAACTGCATCACGCGCGCCTCGCGCGCCAGCTCGTCCTGCTGATCGTCGCCGCCGCCCAGCACATCGAGTTCGGCGAGGCTCAGCCCCAGACTCGGGGTGGCCAGGGCGGCGTTGAGAGCGCGCTCGTCGTCCGGGGCGGCGCAGGCGGCCAGCCATATCTCCAATTCCAGCGCGGCTTCGGTGTCGAAGACGTCCTCCTGATCGGAGAGGTAGACGCTGCGGATGCCGCGTTCGAGCAGCGCGGTGCGGATGGCGCGGGCCTCGCCGGCGTTGTTGACCAGCACGGCGAGATCCGACGGCGCCAGCGCGCGCAGGGTATCGGGCGCGTCATCATTGGCGGGCGCAAACCCCGTGCGGCCGGCCTGTCCCTCGCGCAGCAGGGTCGCCATCTCGGTGGCGCAGCGCTCGGCCAGTTCACTCAGGTAGGCGTTTTTCGACAGCGGCGTGACGCCGGCATGGTGCCACAGCGTCAGCGCCGGCTGGGGCGCTCCCCGGCGAGTGAACACATCGCTTGTGCCCCGGGCGTCGACCGGGTTGAAGGGCACCGGGTTGTCGTCGCCCCGGCGGAACAGGAAAGCGCCGGCGTCGTGTCGGGTTTCGGCGTGGGTGAACAGCCGGTTGACCGCGGCGACCATGGGGGCCGCGGAGCGGAAGTTGGTGCCCAGGGTAACGTGGCGGCCGGTGGTATCGTGCCGGGCCTGTAGATAGGTGTGGATATCGGCGCCGCGAAAGGCGTAGATCGCCTGCTTGGGGTCGCCGATCAGCAGCACGGCGCTGTCGTCGCGGTTCTCTGCCAGCCGGTAGACCCGGTCGAAGAGCCGATACTGCAGCGGGTCGGTGTCCTGGAACTCGTCGACCAGCGCCACCGGAAACTGCTCGCGAATGCGCCTCGCCAGCGTTTCGCCGGCTTCGCCCTCGAAGGCGGTATCCAGCCGCTGGAGCAGGTCGTCGGGGCCCAGCTCGGCGCGGCGGCGCTGCACGCTGTGGCGTCGCGCGGCCATCCACTGCACGGCGTGGGCGAGCAGTTCGGCGTAGGGGGCGGGGAGT
Source organism: Kushneria aurantia DSM 21353 (assembly GCF_000382245.1). Lineage (GTDB taxonomy): Bacteria > Pseudomonadota > Gammaproteobacteria > Pseudomonadales > Halomonadaceae > Kushneria > Kushneria aurantia. The sequence continues at coordinate 60,011 of NZ_KB907867.1, read as the reverse complement.
TCGGCGAGCCGGGCCCGCAGCTCGGCCAGCGCTGCCAGGGCGGGTAGTTCGGGCGCCGGGCCCGATTTCCAGATCTCCGCCAGCCCGTCGGGTGTCAGGCGCTGCCAGGCAGTCTCGGTCAAATCGGGCGTCGTCTGTTCGGGGTCACCGGCCCACTGGCGCAGGGCGCCGATCCAGTTGGCGCGGCTTTTGACGTTGAGTTTCTGGGCATTGAAGGCCTTGCGTTGGGCGGCATCTTCCAGCGTCGCTTCAAGCTCGTCGAGCCATGCCGGCCACGGCGCCTTGAGTTCGGCCAGCGCGCTGGCGTGCTGCTGGCGGTAGTGGGCCAGCGCTTCTTGCGGCGGTCGCGCCGTGGGCAGGGTGGCGGCGTGGCCGTGCAGCCGGGCGGCGCTGTTATGGAGCGCGTCCGGCGTTTGCCAGTAGCCGGCGACAATCGCCAGTGCCTCGGGGTCGAGGTCGTAGTAGAAGGTGCGCCAGTAGTCGCGGGCGATCTCGAGCTCCATCTCCGACTGGTCGAGCGTCAACTCGAGGGCGAACAGGCTGCCGCTGTCGAAGGCGTGCTCGCGCAGCATGCGGTAGCACCAGGCGTGAATGGTGGAGACCGCCGCCTCGTCCATCCATTCGGCGGCCAGCTGCAGGCGCCGCGCGCAGGCCGGCCAGCTGTCGCGGGGGTAGCTGTCGCGCAGCGCGATCAGCGGGTCGCCGCCCGGCGTTGCGGCCTCGGACGCGGTGTTGTCCACAGCCGGTTGGGCGAACAGGTCGCCCATCGGCGCGTTGTCGTCCGCCTCTGCGCGCGGCATCTCGGCGGAGAAGGCGGCGGCGGCCTGTACCAGCCGGGCTCGAATGCGCTCGCGCAGCTCCTGGGTGGCGGCGTTGGTAAAGGTGACGACGAGGATTTCCGGCGGCGTCAGCGCCCGGGGGAAGTTGATCGTGTCATGGTCGTCGCGCTGCCCGAGCACCAGCCGCACGTAGAGCAGGGCGATGGTGAAGGTCTTGCCGGTGCCGGCACTGGCTTCGATCAGGCGGCTGCCGATGAGTGGCAGCGCCACCGGGTCGAGGCGTGGCGTGGCGGCCTCCCGTGGCTGCCTGGAGTGGGCTGCCGTCATGGCGCGCCTCCCTTGCCGCGACGGCTGTTGCCGCCGCGTTTGACGGTGTCATGCAGCGGTGCGTAGAGCGCCGCGCACAGCTCGGTGAAGTGTCGGCCATCGGCACGGTGGCGCATCAGTCCCTCCAGGTGGCGCCACTGGCGGGCGATATAGGGGTCGCGCTCACGTTCGCCGCTCTTGTGGTCGCTGCCTTCGAACTCGCTGCGTGCCGCACGCCACGCCTTGAGGTCGGCGTCTTCTGCTGTCGACTCGTCGCCGAAAAGTCGGCCCATGGCGTTGTCGTCGCCGCCCTTCTCGTGCCAGGCGAAGGCGGTGTCGCGGGCCAGCGGCAGCGGGGCGCGCATGCCGCTGTACCAGGCGCTGGCGATGGCTTCCAGGTGGGCGCGCGCGGTGGCGGCGTCCAGCGGCGGCAGTTGGCCGCTGCCGGCGCGGGAGAGCAGTACCGTGGTCATCGGTCCAACGGCGAGCTGGCCGGCCAGATGCGCCACCCAGGGCGCCAGCCAGTGCTTCCAGTGGTATTTCTTGTCGCGGATCAGGCTGCTGGTCATCAGCACCAGCCGACAGTGTTCGCCGGCCTCGTTGCGGCGCAGGCTGTCCAGCCAGTCCTCGAGCTGCAGCGGCCCGGCGCCGGTGTTGAGCGTCAGCGCTACGGGGGTCGGCATGTCGAGGGCGTGGGGCCAGGCCCGGCGCTTTTCGGCGTAGTCGCTGAACAGCGTATCCAGCGGCGCCACCAGATCGTCGCGCATGCGCTCGGCGAAGCCGCCCATGGCAAGCGCGCCCTCGCGCTCCAGCCGCGCCAGAGTGCTCTCGACCGCGGGCATCGGTGCGTCGCCGCTGTCCACTGCGCGGCGTCCGGCTTCGATCAGTGCCTGCTGCAGCTGCCAGCGCGTCAGGCCATCGAGGGCGAAGGGTTCGTGATCGGGGCTCTCCTGCACCTCGCGCTCGAAATAAACCCCGAGCCGGGTGGTAAAGAAGGCTTTGGCCGGATCGCGCAGGAAGTCGGCGAGGCGTTTAAGCGTCAGCGCGGTGGCCAGCGTCGGCGGCGTCAGCGCGGGCGCCTCGGCGCGGGCGGCGGCCGGCTGATGCACCGCCTGCCACTCGTGGGCGTAGGTGAACAGTGCCGTGTCGCCGGCGAAGTAGCGGCGGCTGAACGGCTGCAGCGGGTGCTCGGTGGTGAGGGCGTCGACCAGCGCCGCGCCGCTGTCGCCGTCGTGCTGGCCGCCGGTTGGCGCGGCGAGCTGCCAGCTGCTGGCGATATGGTCGCGCAGCTGGCCCAGCAGTACCGAGGGCGGCCGTGGTGTGTTGTCGTGAATGCTGCGGCCGACCCAGCTGATCGTCAGCCGGTCGCGGGCGGAGAGCAGCGCTTCCAGAAACAGATAGCGGTCGTCCTCGCGGCGCGAGCGGTCGCCGGGGCGGTAGTCGCGGCCCATCAGATCGATGTCCAGCGGGCGCTGGGTGCGCGGGTAGTCGCCGTCGTTCATGCCCAGCAGGCAGACGTGGCGAAAGGGGATGGCGCGCATCGGCATCAGGGTGGCGATATTGACCGCACCGGCCAGAAAGCGCTGCGACAGGTGGTCGTCATCGAGCTGGCCGAGCCAGTGCTCGCGCACCACCGACAGCGGCAGCGCTTCCTGCAGCCCGGCATCCTCGGTGGTCTCCTGCCAGCTCTCCAGCAGGGTTTCCAGCCGGCTCAGGGTGGCCAGATCGGCCTCATCCTGTGCGATGAAGCAGTCGCTCAGCAGGGTGCGCAGCCGCTGGCACCAGGTGGGCACGTCGGCGGGCTCGGCAAGGGCGCGCCACTGCGCTTCGAGTACGTCGAGCAGGTCCATCAGCGGGCCGGCCAGCGCTGCCTCCAGGCCGCCGATGTCGTCGAAGGGTTCGATGCCGTGCCACGGCCCCTCGGCGCCGCTGTCAGGGGTGCTGCTGCCCACCGCGTAGCCCAGCAGCAGCCGGCGCAGGCCGAAGGCCCAGGTGTTGGCGCTCAGCCCCTCGGGCAGGTCGAGGCGGGCGCGCTGCTCGGCGTCCAGCCCCCAGCGAATGCCGGCGCCCTCGATCCAGCGGCGCAGTACCGGCAGCGCCTCGGCGTCCAGCTCGAAGCGCTCGCGCAGGGCGGGCACCTCCAGCAGGTCGAGCAGGTCACTCACCGTCAGCCGCGCCTGGGGCAGGTGCAGGAGCGACTCCAGCGCCACCAGCAGCGGCTGGCGATGGCGGCGGCTGCGGTCGGAGAGCGTAAAGGGAATGTGGCGCGGGTCGTCCGCTGCCAGGCGGCCGAACACCGCCTGCACGGCGGCGGCGTAGGCGTCGATATCCGGCACCATCACCAGCACGTCGCGCGGGCGCAGCTCGGGGTCGGCGTCGAAGGCGGCGAGCAGCTGATCGTGCAGAATCTCCACCTCGCGCAGGGCGCTGTGGGCGATATGAAAGCGCAGGCTGGGGTCCGCGGCCGGGTCCACGGCGGGCCACAGCGCGCGGCTCTCGTGGGACGGGCGCAGTTCCAGAATATCGTCCTGCAGCTGCTGCAGCAGGCCATTCGGGCCGTGGTCGAGGGGGGAATCGAACAGGTCGATACGCAGCGCCTCGGCGTCGAACAGCGCCCGGTAGTCCTGCGCCTCGTCGAACTCGTCGAGCAGACGCAGGTAGTCGCGGCCCTGTTTGCCCCACGCCGCCAGCAGTGGCTGGGCGTGAAGGTGTAGCTGGTTATCGTCCACGTCAGTGGGCATGCCGGGGCGCTGGTGCTGGCGCCGGCGCGCGGCGCGCAACAGGTCCTTGTGCTCGATGATGTCCGCCCAGTAGTGGCGGCAGGGGTTGTGCACGAACAGCAGCACCTGGGTGACCTTCGACACTGCGGCAAGTGCCTCCAGCGTCTGGCGCGGCAGCGAGGAGATGCCGAACACCACCACCCGGCGGGGCAGATCGGCGGGGCGGGTCTCCTGCGTCAGCTCGCGGCACGCCGCCACAAAGCGGTCATGCACCCAGGCGCGGCTGGCGGCGAGGCCATCGGCGCCCTGTCGTTGTGTAATGTCATCGCACAGGCGCCGCCACAGGGCCGGCTGCCAGCATTGATCGGCGGCCAGTGGTCGGGCCTGACCGCGGGCGTCGATCAGCTCGTCGCGGCCCTCGGCCCAGACGGTGAGCCAGTCGGCGCGGTAGACCTGATACTGATCGAACAGATCGGCCAGCCGTTCGGCGAGCTGGTGGCGCTTGCGCAGGTCGTCATCGTCGGCCAGAAAGCGCGCCAGTGGCGCAAAGGTGGGGTCATCCAGCAGTTCCGGCAGCAGGCGCATCAGCCGCCACACCAGCCGCGGCTTGTCGAGCGGCGACGCCTGCGGCACGGCGCCTTCGCCGTCGCGCTGGGTGAGCACTGCGCGGTAGGCCTGCCACAGATAGCGCGCCGGCATGGGCATCTCCATGGCCGCGGCGATACCCGCCCCTTCGGGGGGATCGGCGGCCAGTGCCAGCTTCAGCCACTGGCTGATGCCGTTGCTCTGCACCAGTACCACCTCATCCTCCAGCGGCCCCAGCGGGTGGCCGCGCAGCCACTCCACCGCCAGATCGCGCAGCGCCTCCAGCCGATTGCCGTGGATCACCATGAAACCGGGGCGGAGTTCTGGGCCTTGAAGCAGGGGCATGGCACGTCCTTGCGGGGCTGGAAGAGGCCTTTATGGTGCCGCAAATCTTTGGGGGGTTAAATGCGGCTCGGCTCTTCTGGCGCCACGACGCCATGTTGTGGTCCAGCGTTCCGGGCCACGGCAGAGCCGGGAATTAACCCCTCACCGGCGTGACCATCTCGCGTCCTTCGTCAAACGCCTTCAGGTTGTCGACGACCCGCTCGATGGTGGCATCCAGCGCCTGCGGCGAGAGGCCGGCGGTATGGGGCGTCATCACCAGTCTTTCCAGGGTTTTCATCGCCGCGGGAATCTCCGGCTCGCTCTCGAACACATCGAGCCCGGCGCCGGCGATGCGCTTTTCACGCAGCGCCGTGATGAGTGCCTCGCTCTCCACCACGCTGCCGCGCCCCACGTTGATGAAGGTGCCGCGCTCCCCCAGCGCCGCCAGCATACGGGCGTCGACCAGGTGGCGGGTGTCGGCGCCGCCGGGCAGGGCCGCCACCAGCACGTCGGCCTGCTGCGCCACGGCCAGCGGGTCGCGCTCGTGGCGCCACGGCAGCTCGGTTTTCGGGCTGCGGCTGTAGTAGACCACCGGCATCGAGAAGCCGTAATGGGCGCGGTGGGCGATGGCGCGCGCTATCGCGCCCATGCCCAGCAGGCCGAGAGTGGCGCCGTGCAGGTTGGGCGCGCTGCGGCGGATCGCTTGCCACTCGCCGGCGCGCAGGCCGGCGTCGCCTTCGCGAATGCGGCGCAGGCTGGCGAGCATCAGGGCGAAGGTGTGATCCGCCACCGTTTCGGCGTTGGTGCCGGGGCCGTGGGTGACGTGAATGTCGCGTGCCCGCGCGGCGGCCAGGTCGATGTTTTCATGGCCCACGCCCTGGGCGCAGATCAGGCCGAGCCGGGGCAGAGCATCCATCTCCTCGGCGGAGAAGCCGATGGTGCCGATGGTCAGCACCGCGCGGATACGCTCGCCGTATTCGGCGATCACACTGGCGCGGCGTTCGGCATCTTCGGCCATATGGACGTTGAATCCCGCCTCGGCGATTCGCGCCTGATGGCGGCGCGAGAGGGCGGTAACGACCAGCAGGTCAAGGGGCATGGGCAATATCCTCTACGAGCTATGATGTCTACCAGTTCAGCGTCTCGAAATCCCCTTCCTTGCTCTGCGGCGGCTGCGCTTCATGCTCGCTGGCGGGGTCGTTGGTGGCGCCCCGTGCGGGCAGCGGGCCGGCGCCGGGGTCTCGGGCGATGCCGTTGGTAACAGGGTGCTCGCGGAAGTATTCGTCAAAGCGCATCTGCGCCTCGTCACCGAACAGTATTTCGCACGCCTCCATCAGTCCCGCCGACTGCTGGATGGTCTGCTGGCGCGAGACGAGGCTGATCTTGGAGCGGCGGCGCAGGAAGTCCTCGAGTTTGGTGATCATCTCGCGCCGCGCTGCCTGGCGCACTTCGGCGCGAATGTACTCGGTCCCCTCGATCAGAATTTCCGCCTGACGCGGGTCCTCGCGAATGTTTTCCAGAATGCCGATGGCGTAGGCCGCGTAGCGCCGCCACAGCCGGATCGACAGCGGCTCGGAGGCGCCGGGGTCGGTGTGGTCGTCCAGTTTCATCAGGCTGGCCTGATGGAAGAACTCGTCGCGCACGGCGTCCACCGGCTCGCCATACCAGCGGTAGTCGCGAAAGCGGATATCGATGCCCATTCGGCTGACCAGTTCGGTGATCTCCTCGCCGACGTTGATGCAGTCGGTGAGCTTGCCGCCGAAGATGCTGATAAAGCCCTGGTCGATGTCGGTGTCGATCTCGTGCTTGCGCGACAGCTGCAGGAAGTCGCGGTCGTTGCCGCTGCTGTTCTGCACCGCCAGCGGCCGTACGCCGCAGCGGCTGGCGATGATGTCGTCGCGATCCAGCGGCTTGTCGAGACTCAGCCGTGCATTGATGTTGTCGAGCACGAATTTGATGTCGTCATCGTTGATGGCGGCGTGCGGGTCTTCGGTGCGGGTATCGGTGGTGCCGATGCAGGTGCGGTTGCCCATGGGGATGGCGAAAAAGAGTCGGCCATCCTCGTCGAAGAACGCCAGTACGCGGGTGTGAGGCGTGATCCGGTCGACGATCAGATGAATGCCCTTGGAGAGCACGTGGCGGTGCTCGGTCACCTTGCCGGCCAGGGCGTTGGTGCGGTCGGCCAGCGGGCCGCAGGCGTTGACCAGGGTCTTCGTTTTGAGCGTCCATTCGTGGCCGCTCATGGCGTCCTTCAGGCCCACGTGCCAGAGCTCGCCCTGGCGTTCGAAGCCGGTGGCCTCGACGTAATTGGCCGCCACGCAGCCGCTGTTCATGGCGGTGCGCACGAAGTTCCACACAAAGCGCGCGTCGTTGTCGTGGAGGAAGGCGTCGGAGTACTCGAAACAGCCGGTGGCCGGCGCGGTGTTGATCACCGGCTCTTCGCTGTTGACGGTGGACAGGCTCGGCAGTCGCGGCGGTCTGGTGAAACAGTTGCCGAACAGCCAATAGATCCAGGTGCCCGCCCACAGCATCAGTGGATGCCAGCGAAAGCCCTTTGTGATGGTGGTAAGAAAGCGGATCTCCTGCACCGTCGAGGGGTAGTGCTTGATCAGGTGGTTACGCGACACGCACAGTTCGCGCACCAGCTTGAAATCCCGCGACTCCATGTATTTGATGCCACCCCAGATGAGGTTGGACGACCACATGCTGGTCATGCCGGCGAAGTCGCCCTGCTCCACCAGGCCGACCTTCACGCCGCGCCCGGCCAGCGCCGCGGCCGAGACCGCGCCGTTGATGCCGCCGCCGATGATCAGGGTGTCGTAAACCTCGCCATCGGCGAGTTTTTCGATATTGCTCTGTCTGAGTTGCATCGCCTTGCTCCGCATTTCGAGACAATAGGGCGCCATGACGGGATATCCCGCAGAGGCGTTGTCATGCCGTTCAGTGTACAACCCTCTCAGTGTAAAACCGATGGCAGTCGTTGCATCAGGGCGGGCCGCTTTCAGCGGCGGAGTCTGCTGACAAAGTGTTCCAGCATTGCTGTCGGAGGGGAAAAGCCTTCCACGAGGGCGCTATCAACCCTTCCATGGGCGCTAAATTCGCCATCCCTGGCGAATAACCCTCGTTTCAGGCTGTTTCCGCTCCTCTCGGCCAGGTCTCAAGACCTTTGCGGGCGCTGGTCCGCTTTCAGTCGTGTTGCGCTGCCCGCACCATGGCCTCGGCGCAGGCCAGCGCCTCGGCAAGGCTTGCCGGGTCGGCGCGGCCCTGGCCTGCGATATCGAAAGCGGTGCCGTGATCGACGCTGGTACGGATGAAGGGCAGGCCGACGGTGATATTGATTCCCTCGTCGAGGCCCAGGTACTTGATCGGGATCAGCCCCTGGTCGTGGTACTGCGCCACGACGATGTCGAAGTCGCCGCGGCGAGCGTTCATGAAGACGGTATCGCCCGGCAGGGGGCCACAGGCGTCGATGCCCTCGGCGCGGGCGCGCTCGATGGCGGGGGCGATGATGGCCGCATCCTCGTCGCCGAACAGGCCGCCTTCGCCGGCGTGGGGGTTGAGCCCGGCCACCGCCACCCGCGGCGCCTGGATGCCTAAATCGCGACAGGCGCGCGCGGCAAGGCGAATGGCGCGCAGCTCGCTCTCTTGATTGACGGCGGCGATGGCGTTGCGCAGAGAAAGATGAATCGACACCAGCATCACCCGCAGCTCGCGGTTGGCCAGCATCATGCCGAAGTCCTTCGTGCCGGCGCGGTCGGCGAGGATCTCGGTGTGGCCGGGATAGACCACGCCGGCCAGCGCCAGCGCCGCCTTGTTGATCGGCGCGGTAACGATAGCGGCAATCTCGCCGCTCAGCGCCAGATCGATAGCACGGCTGACGTAAGCGTAGGCGGCGGCGCCGGCACGGGCATCGACGCGGCCGATGGGCAGGTCCACCGGCAGCGCCTCGCCGGTCTGCAGCACGTACAGCGCCTGCCCCTGGCCGCTGTCGGGCAGTTCGCTGGGGTGGGCGATGGTCTCGATGGCCGGCCTGAGCGCCATATGGGTGGCGGCGCGCCTGAGGATGGTGGCATCGCCGATAATCAGCAGCGGCGCCTGCTCCGGCGCGCGCGTCAGAGCGAGGCGCACGATGATCTCGGGGCCGATACCGGCCGGGTCACCCATGGTGATGGCGATGGGGGGGGCAGGCTGTAGGGCGGACATGCATGACTCCAGCGGTCGGCGGTGCAGGGGGCTCTGCTGCCGGGAATGGATACTGAAGAGAGAGTTTAACAATGATCCTGCCAGCGGTATGGCAAAGGTTTCGGGGTGACATCCCTGATGTAAGCTGAGATTGTATTCAGTGCCATTCGAATAACTTTCCCTGGAGATAACAACAATGAGGATGTTTCATTCGAGAATTGCGCATCGGAAAACGGCCACGCTTCTGATATTGGCCTGTTCATGTTTCTCCGCCCCACTGATGGCGGATGAAGATGCCCTCTGGCGGCTTTACGAGTCGTCGCTCAAGGATGCTCGTTATATTGATTTAACCCACCCCTTTGAGCCCGAGCAGCCAGTCTGGCCGGGCTTTGATAATGCCGAATTCCGTCCCGCTACAGCTGGTAGAACCATTGAGGGCTATGTTGAGAAAGGGGATGAATTTACCTATGAACAACATGGCTTTGTGGCTACGGCTTACACTCTGCCGACCGATCAGTACGGTACCCAGCTGGATCCGCCCGCGCACTGGAATCCGAACGGTGCCACGATCAGCGATATCCCGCCGACCTATGCCATACGTCCATTGGTGGTGGTTGATATCAGTGATCAGGTGGCGCAGGCCCCCGGCTATCATCTTCAGGTGTCGGATGTTGAGTCCTGGGAGGCCGAACACGGTCGTATCCCGGAGGGCAGCGTGGTAATGGTGCGTTCGGACTGGTACAAACGATGGCATGATCGCGAACGCTTCAATCAGAAACCGTTTCCCGGTGTGGGACTGCAGGCGCTCAAGTTTCTACATGAACAGCGCCATATCCTGTTTCATGGCCATGAACCGCTGGATACCGATACGACTCCCACCCTGGAGGGGGAAGCATGGCTAATGCATCATAACTATGCTCAGGCGGAAGGCGTGATGAATCTCGACAAGGTGCCCGAAAAGGGAGCCCTGGTCGCCATCGGCTTTGCCAGACCGCTGGGCGGCACGGGCGGCTATGCGCGTTATATTGCGATTGCTCCCGGCGACTGGTCTTATGGCGTGACTCTGGAACAGGCTCCCGGCGCGCCATTACCACAACAGTCGGCTCCCCTGATGCGGGATGCAAAAGGCGTAATGCGTCCCGGCGGCTGAGTCCTGTCTGCCACGCTACAGGATCTCGGCCACCTGCCTTGTCAGCTGGGCAAGGGCGCGGCGCTACTCCCGTGGCGACTCATCCGGCGTGCGCGCCTCCAGCGACTGTTGCAGCGCCCGGGCACGGTGGCCGGGCGGTTTCTGCATGCCGGCCAGCCACTGATAGGCAATGGGCACCACGCCCAGCGTCAGCACCGTGGCGCTGGCGCAGCCGGCCAGCAGGGTGACGCCCAGCCCGAAGCGGCTCGCCGAGCCGGCGCCGCTGGCGACGATCAAGGGCAGTGCCCCGGCCATGGTCGACAGCGAGGTCATCAGGATGGGGCGCAGGCGCACTCGCGAGGCTTCCAGCACCGCCTCGCGCAGCGCCATCCCCTGATCGCGCAGCTGGTTGGCGAACTCGACGATCAATATACCGTTTTTGGCCGATAGCCCGATCAGCATCAATAGCCCGATCTGGGCGTAGATGTTGAGACTCTGGCCCAGCAGCAGCAGCGCCACCCCGGCGCCCAGCATCCCCAGCGGCACGGTCAGAATCACCACCAGCGGGCTGATGAAGCTCTCGAACTGCGCCGCCAGCACCAGCCAGGTGACCGCGATGGCGATGACGAAAACCAGCAGCAGCTGGTTGCCGGCCTCGAGAAAGTCGCGAGTGGCGCCCTTGTAGTCGACCACCGCGCTCTCCGGCAGGCGCTCGTCGACGGTGGCGTTCATGTGATCGAGTACTTCCTGCAGACTGTAGCCTTCCGCGGGCTCCGCCGAAAAGGTCACCGCGCGCAGGCGGTTGAAGCGGTTGAGCGAGGAGGCGGCGGCAACCTCCTCGACTTCCACCACGTTGGCCAGCGCCATCAGTTCGCCGCTGCGGGTGCGCACCTGCAGCTCGCCCAGCGCTTCGGGGGTCAGACGCTGATCGCGCTGGCCCTGCAGGATGACGTCGTAGGACTGGCCGTCGCGTTCGAAGGTGGTCAGGCTGCGGCGGCCGAAGAAGGTCGCCAGGGTTTCGCCCACCGCCTCGGCGCTGACCCCCAACTGGCTGGCGCGGGTGCGGTCGAGGCGTACTTCGAGCTGCGGCGTGGTCTCGATCAGGTCCTGGTCAAGATCGGTCAGTCCCGGATAGCGGCGCCACTCTGCCATCAGGATGTCGCGCCACTCACCCAGGGTGTCGTAGCCGGGACCGCCGACCACGAACTCGATGCTGCTCGAACTGCTGGAGGAGAGGCCGCTGGGCAGCCAGTTGAAGACGCTCAGCGGCGAGAAGTTTGCCAGCCGTTCGCTGATCGCCCGGCTCACCTCCTGGGTACTCTCATCGCGCTCCTGCCAGGGGGCGAAGCTCAGAATCCAGCGCCCGGAGTTGACCGGACCACTGGTGCCGGGCCCCGGTATCCGCATCGAGACGTTGTCGATCAGCCCCTCGTCCTGCAGGATCGGCGCCAGCTGTTCGCCCATCGCCGCCATGCGCCGCACCATCTCCTCGAAGTTGGTGCCCTCGGCGGCGCGGGCGTAGAGGCGCAGGGCGCCGCGATCCTCGTAGGGCTCGTAGCTGGTGGGCAGCTGGATGATGGTCGCGGCGGTAACGATCACCATCGCTATAAAGCCGCCGCCGACCAGCACCGGCCGCGCCAGCATGCCGTCGAGATGGCGGCCGTAGAGGCGCGCCACCGCGCCCAGCAGCCGCTCCGCCGGCGAGCGCCGGCGGCGTTGGCCCATCGATAAAAGCCAGGAGGCGAGCACCGGTGTCAGGGTCAGCGACACGAAGGTGGAGAAGGCGATCGCCGCGGCGATGGTGACCGCGAACTCGCTGAACAGCCGCCCGGTCTGGCCGCTCATCAGGGTGATGGGCAGAAAGACCGCCATCAGCACCAGGCTGGTGGCGAGAATCGCAAAGGCGACCTGGCGAGCGCCGCGAAAGGCAGCCACCAGTGGCGGGTCACCCTCCTCGAGGTGGCGCTGGATGTTCTCGATCATGACGATGGCGTCGTCGACCACCAGCCCCACTGCCAGAATCAGCGCCAGCAGGGTCAGCATGTTGATGGTGAAGCCCAGCCACAGCAGCACCATGCCGCTGGCCAGCAGCGACACCGGGATGACCACCGAGGCGACCAGGGCAGCGCGCCATGAGCCCAGAAACAGAATGATGACGCCCACCACCATGGCGACCGCGATCGCCAGCGTTTTGACCACTTCGGTCAGTGCCGCCTCGATATAGCGGGTGTCGTCGGAGACGATGTCGATACTGAGCCCGGGCGGCAGTTCGCTTTGCATACTGTCGAGGGTGGTACGCACTGCGCGGGATACCGCCAGGCTGTTGGCGGTGCTCTGGCGGCGAATGGCGATCGATACGGTGGGTTCGCCGTTGACCAGAAACAGCTCGCGGCGCGTTTCCGGGCCGATCTCGACCCGGGCGACGTCGCCCAGGGTGACGCTGCTGGTGCCGCTGCCCCGGCGCAGCGGCAGGGCGCGAAAATCCTCGGCGCTGCGATAGCCGGTCAGCAGCCGCACGGTGAACTCGCGGGCGCTGGACTCGATGCGCCCGCCGGGATACTCGACGTTTTCGCTGGTGAGTGCGCCGGTGATGTCCTGCACGGTGATATCGCGCGCGGCCATGGCGCGGCGGTCGAGGTCGACGCGCATGGTAGGCAGCCGGTCACCCCACAGGCTGACCCGGGCGACCCCCGGCAGGGTCGCGAAGCGGTCGACCAGCAGCCGGTCGGCGTAGTCGGAGAGCGACATCGCATCCATGCTGTTGGAGCGCACCGAGAGAATCATCATCACTTCGTCGCCGCCGCCGTCCTTGCTGATTTCTGGGGCGCTGGCCTCTTCGGGCAGGTTGTCGGCCACGCCCGAGACGCGGTCGCGCACGTCGCTGGCGGCGCTGTCGAGATCGGTCTCGGTGGAGAAGGTCAGGCTGATATCGGCCTCGCCGTCTTCGCTCTCCGACTCGATGGTTGCGATGCCGCTGATGCCGGCCACCGCGTCCTCCAGCGGCTGGGTGAGGCGCGACTCCACCACTGCCGCCGAAGCGCCCTGCCAGGTCACTTCGATGGAGATCTCCGGCTCCTCGACGGCGGGATATTCGCGAATCGGCAGCTCCATGAATCCCAGGGTGCCGAACAGCACCAGCAGCGCCGAGGCGACCAGGGTGGCAACGGGGCGGGTAACGGCCAGATCGGTCAGCTTCACGGTGATTCGGCTCCGCTGCCGGTCGATGCGCTCTGCGGTTCGCCGCTGTCCTGAGCGAGGCTGCGCTGGAAGAGCAGGGCGGTGTCCAGGTGGGCGCTGTCGTCGAGCACCACCCGGCGCTCGGCGTCGAGCCGGGGCAGGCCGCTGACCACTACCCGGGCATCGGGCGGCAGGGGCGTCTCGCCACCGGGGGTTACCGCCGCCCAGCCGGGGCGGCGGGTGACGACCGCCACCGGCACGCGGCGCACGAACATGCCCGCATCATCCTCGGCCAGCATGAACACCCAGTGGCGCTCGGCCTCGCTCATCAGAGCAGTCTCCGGCACGATGCGCCGTAGCTGCGCTGGCAGCTGTACCGCTACCTCCATCAGCATGCCGGTTCTCAACCGCTGCTGCGGGTTGTCGAAGGCGGCGCGCAGCGTGAGGGTGCGGGTGTCGGGGTTGAGCCGCGGGTCGATGGCGACGATAGCCCCCTTAAAGCGCTGCTCGGGCCAGGCCGGCGAGGTGGCGGTGGCCGTCATGCCGATGGCGACCTGCCCCAGCTGACGCTCCGGCAGCGGGAAGTCGACGTGCACGCGGGAGAGCCGATCGAGGGTCACCAGCGGCGTGCCGGCACTGATCATCTCGCCGGGGCTGAGATCGGCAAGGCCCACCACGCCGTCGACCGGCGCGCGAATGGTGCGATCCTCCAGCGCCACCTCAAGGCGTGCGACCTCGGCCTCGGCGTTGTTGAGCAGGTTGCGCTGCTCGTCGAGCTGGCGGGTAGCGATCGCCCCACGGCTGGCCAGCGGCTCCAGCCGCTGCAGTTCGCGCCGCTCCTGCTCGGCCACCAGTCGCGCGGCGCGCAGCTCCTCGCGCTCCTGGCGGGCGTCGAGCTGAATCAGGATGTCGTTACGCGCCACCTGCTGGCCGCTTTCGAAGCGGATATCGGCGATGCGCTCGCTGACCAACGAGGAGATGTTCAGCGACTCGCTGGCAAGGACGCTGCCGAGGCCGCTGAGGGAGGCACTGACGTCGCGCTCGATCACCGGCGCGACGCCGACGGCGACCGGCTCGGGGGCGCGCTGCTCGGTCGGGGCGCTGTCGCGGTAGAACCACCACCACAGCACAAGCAGCGCCAGCGCGATCAGTACCAGCGCAGCGAGCCAGGCCAGCGGACGCCGGGCATCGTGGGTATCGGGCATGAAGGCGTTTTCCGATCATTGCGAGAGAACTGGGCATTGAGCATGTCAGTCAATCGACACCGGAGCGAGCCCCGAGCGCACAGGGAGGTGATTTTTTCAAAGCTGATTAAGCCAAAAGTATAGGGTCGGGGTGACGGTGCCGAGGCGGGATCGATCTCTTGTCTAAGGAGGCCTGCAACGACAACGCCCGGCGAGGCCGGGCGCTGGAGTCGCTTCCTGGAAGAGGGCGCTTACTTGTTCAGTTTGGTAAAGCGCAGGTAGGGCTTTTTCTCGTCCCAGCCCTGCGGGAAGAGTTTGGCGGCCTCTTCGTTGCTTACCGTGGGCACGATGATGACGTCGTCACCGTGGCGCCAGTTGACCGGGGTGGCGACCTTTTCGCCGTCGGTCAGCTGCAGGCTGTCGATGACGCGCAGAATCTCGTCGAAGTTGCGGCCGGCGCTGGCCGGGTAGGTCAGGGTCAGGCGCACCTTCTTGTTGGGGTCGATGATGAATACCGAACGCACCGTCAGGGTGCTGTCGGCGTTGGGGTGAATCATGCCGTATTTTTCGCTGACGCTACGGTCGGCGTCGGCCAGCAGCGGGAAGTTGAGCGCGGTGCCCTGGGTCTCCTCGATATCGCTGCTCCAGGCGTGATGCTCTTCCAGCGGGTCAACGGAGAGGCCGATCGCCTTGACGCCACGCTTGTCGAATTCCGGCTTGAGGCGCGCCACTTCGCCCAGCTCGGTGGTGCAGACCGGGGTGAAGTTCTTGGGGTGCGAAAACAGCACGACCCAGTCGTTACCGACCCACTCGTGAAAGTGGATCGTGCCCTCGGTGCTTTCCTGGGTGAAATCCGGTGCGGTATCGCCAAGTTGCAGCGCCATTTGTCACTCCTTGCTGAATCGATATCAATGACGGCCGACGGTGACCGTCGGCCGTGCCGTGGAAGTCCCTGTACGCATAATGGCGGCTACCACGGCCAAAACCAAACAACGATTTGTCCTTTTTTAATTCCTGAAAAGAATATAAAAAGGTTTTGCGAAGTGCCAAAAGCTATAATGCGGCAAGTATTCGGGCTTTAATCGTCGCCGTAGCGCAGCCAGGCACGAGCGTCATCCGGTACCAGTACCGTCTCGTTCACCGACAGCCCTTCGTGTTGATCGACGCGCCTGTCGTCATCATGGCTTTTGCGGTCGGTGACGCCGATACCGATAACCTGCGCAATGGAAGTGTCGTCCCCTTCGCGTTCCAGCACCTTGAGGCGCACGTTGGCCTCCCGGTAGCGGGCGGTGATGATGCTGCCCTTTTTGGGCTTGTCGTGTAGAAACTGGGTCAGCTCATCGTGGCTGGCGACGCTTTCGGCGCCCGGGCTGTCCCACTGGATCTGGCGTGCGTTGCTCATGGCGGTTCTCCTGCTCTGTTTTCTCAAGGATAGCAGTACACATAACGCAAAACGGCCTGCGCAGGGCAGGCCGTCATTGGTCGAAGGCAGCAGGGGTTACTTTTTCGCCCGCTTGCGCTCGTTCTCTTTCAAAAGCTTCTTGCGCAGGCGAATGTGGCTCGGCGTCACCTCGACCAGTTCGTCGTCGTCGAGGAACTCCACCGCCTGCTCGAGGGTGAAGCGCACCGGCGGGGTCAGCACGATGTTCTCGTCGTTGCCCGAGGCGCGCATGTTGTCGAGCTTCTTGCCCTTGGTGGGGTTGACCACCATGTCGTCGGCGCGGTTGTTGATGCCGATCAGCATGCCCTCGTAGACCTCGGTGCCGTGCTCGATGATCAGCTTGCCGCGGTCCTGCAGGGCGAACAGCGAGAAGGCCAGCGCCTTGCCGTCGACCATCGACACCAGCACACCGTTGCGCCGCTCGATGGTGGCATCGGGGCGGTAGGGGCCGTAATGGTCGAAGCGGCTGGTGAGAATGCCGGTGCCGGAGGTCAGCGTCAAAAACTGGCCGCGGAAACCGATCAGCCCGCGCGAGGGGATGATGAAGTCGAGGCGCACCCGGCCCTTGCCGTCCGGGTTCATGTTGGTCATCTCGCCCTTGCGATAGCCCAGCTCCTCCATGATGGCGCCCTGGTGCTGCTCCTCGCAGTCGATGATCACCTCTTCGTAGGGCTCCTGCTGCTCGCCGTCGATCTCGCGCACGATAACCTCGGGACGCCCCACGGCCAGCTCGTAGCCCTCGCGGCGCATCGCCTCGATCAGGACCGCCAGGTGCAGCTCGCCGCGCCCGGAGACCTTGAAGCGCTCCGCCGATTCGCCCTGCTCGACGCGCAGCGCCACGTTGTGGATCAGCTCCTGGTCGAGGCGATCGCGAATGTTGCGGCTGGTGACGTACTTGCCCTCGCGCCCGGCGAAGGGCGAGTCGTTGACCTGAAAGGTCATCGACACGGTGGGCTGATCTACCGTCAGGGCCGGCAGCGCCTCGACGGTCGCCGGATCGCAGAGGGTGTCGGAGATCGCCAGGTTATCGACCCCGGTGATACAGACGATATCGCCGGCGCTGACCTCGTCGGCCTGCACCCGCTCCAGCCCCAGGTGGGTCATCACCTGACCGATCTTGCCGCGGCGCGTGACGCCGTGACGGTCGATCACGGTGACCTGCTGGCCCGGTTTGACCCGGCCGCGCTTGACGCGCCCCAGGCCGATAACGCCCACGAAGCTGTTGTAGTCGAGCGCCGACACCTGCATCTGGAAGGGGCCGTCGAGCTCCACGGTGGGCGGCTCGACGATATCGACGATGGCGCGGAACATGGGGGTCATGTCCTCGGCCAGCGACTCCGGGTCTTCGCCGGCGATGCCGTTGATCGCCGAGCAGTAGATGATCGGGAAGTCGAGCTGCTCATCGGTGGCGCCGAGGTTGTCGAACAGATCGAAGATCTGGTCGATCACCCAGTCGGGGCGTGCCCCCGGGCGGTCGATCTTGTTGACCACCACGATCGGTTTGAGCCCCTGGGCGAAGGCCTTCTGGGTCACGAAGCGGGTCTGCGGCATGGGGCCGTCGACCGCGTCGACCAGCAGCAGCACCGAGTCGACCATCGACATCACGCGCTCGACCTCGCCGCCGAAGTCGGCGTGCCCGGGGGTGTCGACGATGTTGATGTGGTAGTCGTGCCAGCGGATCGCGGTGTTTTTGGCCAGGATGGTGATGCCGCGCTCTTTCTCCTGGTCGTTGGAGTCCATGATGCGCTCCTGGTTTTCCGCCTTGCGGTCCAGGGTGCCGGACTGTTGCAGGAGCTTGTCGACCAGGGTGGTCTTGCCGTGGTCGACGTGCGCGATGATGGCAATATTTCTCAGCTTTTCGATATTGCCGGAGGTCAGCGTATCGGACATAAGGCGTTTTTCACCCTGATAAATAGAACGCTTGTACGGCGAATTCACGCACGGCCCGAGTCAACGGGGCGTGCCGCCGGCGCGCAGGAAATTTGGGCAGGCATTGTATAGGCTAATACTACAGTCGAACAGCGATCATCGCGCTTGTGCGGCGCTGTCGGCGTTGTCAGCATTGAAGAGGCGGGGAAACAGTGGTTTCGTGCCGCTATGGTGCATAAAGAAGTTATATGAACTTTTTTGGTGCATTGAATGGCCTTGAATTACCCCTGAAGGCGGCCATGGCGCTGTCAAAGCGTTTTGAAAGCGACGTCAGAGGGCTGTTTTTAAAGGTCATGGCGACAGTGCGGCGGCGCGGTGCGCCACTTTGGCACGCTGCATGCATTATTCGGGAACACATCCTGGGCTGTCTGCACTGCCGTTGAGCGTGATACAAGGTTAACGGCATCTCGCCCATCCTTATCAAAGTCCAGGCTTTTCCACCGGAGGAGTAACATGTCAGAGAAAACGCTTGCCCTGATCGAAGAGAACGACGTCAAGTGGGTCGATCTGCGCTTTACCGATACCAGGGGCAAGGAGCAGCACGTCACCGTTCCGGCGCGCAGCGTGGATGCCGAGTTCTTCGAAACCGGCCAGATGTTCGATGGCTCCTCCATCGAAGGCTGGAAGGGCATCAACGAGTCCGACATGATTCTGATGCCGCAGGACGGTACCAGCTACATGGACCCCTTCACCGAAGATCCCACCCTCGTACTGCGCTGCGACATCATCGAGCCGGCCACCATGCAGGGCTACGAGCGTGACCCGCGCTCCATCGCCAAGCGTGCCGAGGCCTATCTCAACAGCACCGGGCTGGGCGACACCGCCTTTTTCGGCCCGGAGCCCGAGTTCTTCATCTTCGACCAGGTTCATTTCAAGAACGACATGAACCACGCCTTCTTCAAGATCTCTTCCGAAGAGGGGGCATGGTCCACCGACGGTGAGTTCGAAGGCGGCAACATGGGTCACCGTCCCGGCATCAAGGGCGGCTACTTCCCGGTACCGCCGGTCGACTCCTTCCACGACATCCGTAGCGCCATGTGCGCCACGCTCGAGGCTACCGGCCAGAGCGTCGAGGTGCATCACCACGAGGTGGCCAACGGCGGTCAGAACGAGATCGGCGTCAAGTTCAACACCCTGGTGCAGAAGTGTGACGAGGTGCAGGGTCTGAAGTACGTGGTGCACAACGTGGCCCACGCCTACGGCAAGACGGCCACCTTCATGCCCAAGCCGATGGCGGGCGACAACGGTTCCGGCATGCACGTTCACCAGTCCTTCTGGAAGGACGGCGAGAACATGTTCGCCGGCGACGAGTACGCCGGGCTGTCCGAAACCGCGCTCTACTACATCGGCGGCATCATCAAGCACGCTCGTGCCCTGAACGCCTTCACCAACGCTTCCACCAACTCCTACAAGCGTCTGGTGCCGGGCTTCGAAGCGCCGGTCATGCTCGCCTACAGCGCGCGTAACCGCTCCGCCTCGATCCGTATTCCGTATACCTCGAGCCCCAAGGCCAAGCGCATCGAGACCCGCTTCCCGGATCCGACCGCCAACCCCTATCTGGCCTTCTCCGCGCTGCTGATGGCCGGTATCGACGGTATCCGCAACAAGATTCATCCCGGCGAGGCGATGGACAAGAACCTCTACGATCTGCCGCCGGAAGAGGCCCTCAACGTGCCCACCGTGGCGTCCAGCCTCGAAGAGGCGCTCAACGCGCTCAAGGAAGACCACAGCTTCCTGACCGAGGGTGGCGTCTTCACCGAGGATGCGATCGAGGCCTACATCGAGCTCAAGATGGAAGAGGTTACCGCCGTACGGATGGTACCCAGCCCCATGGAGTACGAGCTCTACTACAGCGTTTAAGCGCGTGAGCGTGTAACGCCCTGCCTGATCAGCGCCCCGCGCCGGTATGGCGTCAGGGGCGCTGTCAGCGCTTCGAAAAGCCCCGCGAAAGCGGGGCTTTTTTAGTGGTGCGCCAGGCATGGCGCGCAGCGCCTTGACGGCGCTGTTCCTGAGGGTGGTGCCTCGGGATGACTCGTTTGTGTTGGTGGCGATGAGGTAAAGGATGTCAGGCTAGGGCTTTCCTGCCTGTGTGAGCTGCCCATGCCCGTCGCGCTGCTGGTGATCGTCCTGCTGTCGGTGATGTCGCTGCCCGTGGAGGGGGCGGTCTATCGGCATACCGATGCCGATGGCAATGTGAGCTGGAGCGACCATCCCGATGGGGAGGCGGTAACGCTGCCGCAGCCGGAGGTCATTGACCTGACCGGCACCCCCGACCCCGACCCCGACCCCGACCCCGACCCCGACCCCGACCCCGACCCCGACCCCGACCCCGACCCCGACCCCGTGCCCGCAGCCTTTACTCCCTATCGCCGGTTCGAACTCATGGCCCCGGGGGAGCCGCTCTCCGCCGCGCGTGGCCGGCGCGGTGTGGCGCTGCGAGTGATGCTGTCGCCCGGCCTGCGAGAGGGCCACCGGCTGCGCCTGAAGGTCGATGATCGGCACCATCAGAGCGCGCTGGCCAGCCGGGTGCTGATGGCGACCGGCCTCACCAGCGGCCGGCATCGGCTGGTCGCCGAACTGGTGGACGGGGCCGGTCGAGTGCGCCAGCGCTCGCCGGTGTTGACCGTTGAGGTGGCCACGCCGCACTGAGCTCCTCGGCGCCATATCCTCGGCATGCCATCCATCCCTTGCCACCCCGCTCGCAGTGATCGGGCTGCGTGAAGTGCAGCCCCTGTTTTATTTGCACATAAATGGTGCATAAACTGAGGGCGATGATGCCGCTGCGCTACTCCTGTGCCTTTTGCTGATGCCGGTTGTCGCTTGTGGTGCGCAGGCTGTGACATCTGGCGCAGTTCTTGCACTACGACAGGGAAAGGAGGCAGAGAGCGCATGTATCAAGGTCTGCTGGAACATCTGACGACCGCCGTGGTGGTGCTCGACGCCCGGCTGCAAGTCATCTGGCTCAACCCCTCGGCGGAGGATCTCATGGGGTTGAGCCTGGCGCGGGTGCGCGGTACCCGGCTGGAGTCGCTGGAGGACGACGGCGGCCGCTTGGCCAGGGCGCTGGCCGACCAGCACCCCTATACTCAGCGCGAGGCGACGCTCGTGCTGGCCAACGGCGAGCACAGCATCGTCGACTACACCGCCACGCCGCTCTCCGACAGCGAGCTGCTGCTGGAACTGGCCTGCCGCGACCGATTGGTGCGTATCTCCCGCGAGGAGGCGCTGATCGCCCGTCAGGAGATGGTCAAGGTGTTGACCCGCGGGCTGGCGCACGAGGTCAAGAACCCGCTCGGCGGCATTCGTGGCGCTGCCCAGCTGCTGGAACGCGACCTGCCCGACGAGGGGCTCAAGGAGTTTACCCGCATCATCGTCGAGGAGGCCGACCGGCTGCGTGACCTGGTCGATCGCATGCTGGGCCCCAACCGGCCGGTGGCGCAGCAGCCGCTCAACGTTCACGAAGTGACCGAGCGGGTGCGTCGGCTGCTGCTGGCGGAGACCGACCGGGTAACGCTTTCGCGCAATTACGACCCCAGCCTGCCGCCGATCATGGGCGACGCCGCCCAGCTGATCCAGGCGGTGCTCAACGTCTCGCGCAACGCCGTCCAGGCGCTGGAGGAGAACGACATCGCCGAGCCGCGAGTGACGCTGCGCACCCGCGCGCGGCGCCAGTTCACCCTCGGCGCCGAGCGCCACCGGCTGGTGTGCGAAGTGGCGGTGATCGACAACGGCCCGGGAATCCCCGAGTCGCTGCTGGAGTCGCTGTTCTACCCGATGATCTCCGGTCGTCCGGAGGGCAGCGGGCTGGGGTTGTCGATCGCGCAGTCGATCCTGCACCAGCACCAGGGGCTGATCGAGTGCGACAGTCGCCCCGGCCACACCGAATTTCGTCTGCTGATTCCCCTCGACGGGCTCAGCGATAACGATCATGGAAGATTTGATCAGGGAGAGAGCGATGACTGAGGTTGCCCGCGTCTATGTCGTCGACGACGACCGCGCCATACGCTGGGTGCTGGAGCGCACCCTGGCCCAGCCGGACATCGAAGTGGAGAGCTTCGAGCGCGCCGACCAGGCCGAGGAGGCGATCAACCGCCAGCCGCCGGATGTGCTGCTGACCGATATTCGTATGCCGGGCATCGACGGGCTCGATCTGATGGCGCGGGTGCGCGAGCAGCACACCGAGATGCCGGTGATCGTGATGACCGCTCACTCCGATCTCGACAGCGCAGTGGCCTCCTATCAGGGCGGCGCCTTCGAGTATCTGCCCAAGCCGTTCGATGTCGACGATGCCCTGTCGCTGGTGCGCCGGGCGATCGCCCACGCCCGCGAACGGCGCACGCCGGCGCGGGCGCCGGAGGGCATCCAGGCCGAAATCATCGGCGAAGCGCCGGCCATGCAGGAGGTGTTTCGCGCCATCGGCCGGCTGTCGCAGTCGCACATTACGGTGATGATCAACGGCGAGTCGGGCACCGGCAAGGAGCGCGTCGCCCGCGCGCTGCACCAGCACAGTCCGCGCGGCCGCGAGCCCTTTATCGCGCTCAACATGGCGGCGATCCCGCGCGATCTGATGGAGTCCGAGCTGTTCGGCCACGAGAAGGGCGCCTTTACCGGCGCCACCTCTCAGCGGCGCGGGCGCTTCGAGCAGGCCGACGGCGGCACCCTGTTTCTCGACGAGATCGGCGACATGCCGGCCGAGACCCAGACCCGCCTGCTGCGGGTACTGGCCGACGGCGAGTTCTACCGGGTGGGCGGGCACACGCCGGTGCGCGTCGATGTGCGCATCATCGCCGCCACCCACCAGCATCTGGAGCAGCTGGTCGAGGATGGCCGCTTTCGCGAGGACCTGTTCCACCGCCTGAATGTGATCCGCATCTATCTGCCCAAACTGGCCGAGCGGCGCGAGGACATTCCGCGTCTGGCGCGCCACTTCCTGGCCGAGGCGGCAAAGGAGCTCTCCGCCGAGCCCAAGGTGCTCACCGAGGCCGCCGAGACGCATCTGTCGCGGCTCGGCTGGCCCGGCAACGTGCGCCAGCTGGAGAACACCTGCCGCTGGCTGACGGTGATGGCCTCCAGCCGCGAGGTGCTGATCGATGATCTGCCGCCGGAGCTGCGCGAGGTCGACGCGGCAGTGGAGAGCGCCGGTGACTGGCGCGGCGCCTTCCGCGAGTGGGCCGACCGTGCGCTGGCCGCCGGTCATACCCACCTGCTGGAGGAGGCGGTGCCGGATTTCGAGCGTATTCTGATCGAGACCGCACTCAAGCACACCGGCGGGCGCAAGGGCGAGGCCGCCGAGCTGCTGGGCTGGGGACGCAATACCCTGACCCGCAAGCTGAAGGTGCTGTTACCGGCGCTGGCCGACGGCAGCGACTGACGGCGCGCCATTGGTGCCGGGGGCGACGAACGTATAAAGTAGGTTGCCCTTCACTCACGCCCGCAGCGGCCGCCCGGCGCGGCCCGGCCCATTTGGAGTTGTCATGGCCACCCCGTCTCAGCACGATCTGCGCAACCGCTTCCGCGAGCTGCTCGAGCGCGACCAATGCTTCTTTACCGCCTCCACCTTCGACCCCATGTCGGCTCGCATTGCCGCTGACCTGGGCTTCGAGGTGGGCATTCTGGGCGGCTCGGTCGCGTCGCTGCAGGTGCTGGCGGCGCCCGACTTCGCCCTGATTACCCTCAGTGAGTTCGTCGAGCAGGCGACCCGCATCGGCCGGGTGGCGCGGCTGCCGATCATCGCCGACGCCGACCACGGCTACGGCAACGCCCTCAACGTGATGCGCACCATCGTCGAGCTGGAGCGCGCCGGGGTGGCGGCGCTGACCATCGAGGACACCCTGTTGCCGGCCAAGTACGGCCGCAAGTCGACCGATCTGGTACCGCTGGAGGAGGGCATCGGCAAGATCGAGGCGGCGCTGGAGGCGCGTATCGATCCCGCCATGGCGATCTTTGCCCGCACCAACGCCGGGGTGCTCAACGAGGAGAACACCGCCATTCGGGTGCAGGCCTACGAGCGTGCCGGCGCCGACGGTATCTGCCTGGTGGGGGTGCGCGATTTCGATCATCTCGAAAGGATCACCGCCGGCGTCAACCTGCCGCTGATGCTGGTCACCTACGACAATCCGGAACTGCGTGATGCCGAGCGCCTCGCCCGTGCCGGCGTGCGGGTAGTGGTCAACGGCCACGGCGCCTACTTCGCCGCTATCAAGGCGACCTATGACTGCCTGCGCGAGCAGCGTGATATCGCCGCCGGCAATCTCGACGCCTCGCAGCTCTCGACCCGCTACTCGACGCTGGAAGAGAACCGCGAGTGGGCGCGGCGCTATATGGATGTGAACGAATAAACAGCACCGGGCGCTATACAGGGCGCTCGATACCATCGGCCCGCCGTAGCGAGGAAGGCATGTCCGCCATGAAATGGGAGCAGTTGCTCACCCCCACCCGGCTCAACGACAAGGACACCGCCCGCGAGCTGGAGATGGGGCGCTCGCCCTTCCACAAGGATTTCGACCGCATCGTCTTTGCCGGCTCCTTTCGCCGCCTGGGGCGCAAGACCCAGGTGCACCCGCTGACCGAAAACGATCATATCCATACCCGCCTGACCCACTCGCTGGAGGTCGGCTGCGTGGGCCGCAGTCTCGGCATGATGGTGGGCGAGCAGCTCGAACCGCGGCTGCCGGCGGGGGTGTCGTCGGCCGATCTGGGAGTGATCGTGCAGGCCGCCTGCCTGGGGCACGATATCGGCAATCCGCCCTTCGGCCATGCCGGCGAATACGCCATCCGCGACTGGTTCAAGCGCGCCGAGGCGGAAGGCAGTGGGTTCCTCGAAGGGCTCAGCGATACCCAGCGTAAGGACCTGCTCACCTACGAGGGCAACGCCCAGGGGTTCCGGGTTGTCACCCGGATCGAGTACAACCAGTTCCGCGGCGGCATGCGCCTTACCGCCCCCACCCTGGGGGCAATGCTCAAGTATCCCTGGACGGTGGAACACGCCGGCAAGGCCGGCAAGTTCGGCGCCTACCAGTCGGAGCGCGAGCAGCTCGCCGGCGTGGCCGAGCTGTTGGGGCTGAAAAGCCGCGGCGACAGCCACTGGTGCCGCCACCCCTTCGCCTGGCTGGTCGAAGCCGCCGACGATATCTGTTATGCCCTGCTCGATCTCGAGGATGGCCTTGAGATGGGCATTCTGCGTTTCGATGAAGTGGCCAGCGTTTTGACCCATATCGCCGGCGGCGCGCCGGCTGAGTACGCCCGCATGGAGCGCGATCAGGTCTCCCAGCGCCGGCGCGTGGCGGCGCTGCGCGGCGCGGCGATGGAGCGGGCGGTCAACGAGGTGGCGGCGGCCTTCGTCACTCACGAACAGGCGCTGCTGGAAGGGGGCCTCGAGGAGGACCTGCTCGATCTGTGCCACCCCGACCTGGGCTGGGGGGTGACGGAGGCGAAGCAGATCGCCCGCGAGCGCATCTTTCGCAACGCCCGCAAGGCGAAGCTGGAGATCGGCGCCTACACCACCCTGGGGATACTGCTCGAAGCCTTTATTGGCGCCGCCCACGAGCTACACCATACCGGCCAGTCGAGCTTCAAGCACCAGCGTGTGCTGGCGCTGATCGGTGAAAACACCCCGCAGCCCAGGTGGCCGCTCTACGACAGCTACCGGCGCATGCTCGACTTCATCGGTGGCATGACCGACAACTTTGCCGTCGATCTGGCCCAGGAGATGGGCGGGCGGCTGCGGGGGGAATGATGCGGGTTGATCATGGCGGCCGGCAGTGACGTGATAGCGCCGTAGCGTGAACAAGGCCGCGACACTCTATCGGTTGCGGCAGTGAAAGAACCCGAAGATAATCCTCGAGCGAGATCCACCTACCCGACGAGAAGCCACAGGGTTTTATATCGTGACCAGATCAACCTTTCGAACGTGGGGCGGCGTTGGCGTCCTCTGTCTGGCGTCCTTCACGATGGTGACCACCGAATTCGCGCCGATCGGGCTGTTGTCCCGGATCGCCTCGGATATTGATGAATCTCCCTCGATGGTCGGGCTGGCCGTCACTCTGTATGCCTGGATCGGAGCGGCCAGCGGCCTGTTATCCAGCTGGGTCAGTCACCGGATCTCGCGCAAGGCCCTGTTGATCTCCCTGATGCTGATTCTTGCTGCCTCCAGCGTCCTGGCGGCGCTGTCTTCCGATCTGTCGACCCTGCTGGGCGCTCGGGCCCTGGGGGCCATCGCCCATGGCGTGTTCTGGGCGAGCGTTGCCGCGACCGCGGCGCAGATGGTGCCAGAGGGACGGGTGGGGCTGGCGACGTCCATCGTGCTGGGGGGCATCACGGTAGCGACCGTCATGGGCGTGCCGCTGGTCAACCTGATCGGTCAGTACGTGGACTGGCGTACCGCCTTCGGGTGTCTGGCGGGCATGTCTGCCCTCTGTGCCGGCGCCCTTGCGTGGATGCTTCCCCCCATGCACCTGCCGTCGTCATCCGGCGCCAGTGGTTTCATGGCGACCATCAGGCGCCGGGACCTGAGAGTGACCTATGTCATCACCGGTCTGACGGCCGCAGCGCATTTCGGGGCGTATACCTTCATCGAGCCATTCCTGAGCGCCATTCCGGGCATCTCGGCCTATGCCGTTGCGGTCATGCTGTTTGCCTTCGGGGCTGCCGGCTTTGCCGGCAATCTGTTGAGCGCCCTGCTGATTGACCGCCATTTGAGAGTCTTCATTTTCATGGCACTGGTCGGTATGGCACTGGCCATCATGGCGCTGGGCCTGGGCGGTCCCACCACGGGAGTGTGGTGGATCGTCGGCCTGCTCATTGTCTGGGGCATGACCATATCTGCCCTGTTTACAGGCCTGCAGACCTGGGTGCTGTCACTGGCCGGTGAGCATACCGTACCGGCCACCGCCATTCACACGGCGGTCCTGAACGCGGCCATCGGCGTGGGCGTGATTGTCGGAGGCGGCGCCCTCGAGTCGGTCGGCATCGACGGTGCCATGCTGTCGGCCAGCCTGGTGATCCTGCCGGCGATCGTTTTGATGGTCGCCTCCGGGAGGCGTGGCGCATCACCTGCGCCGGCTCGGGAGGCGGGTAGTGGCTGGGATGAGGCGTGAAGGATCAAGGGCGTGAAGGATCGGGAGGGGCGCGGCCCGGCCGCGCCCCTTGTGTCCCTGTATCCGGTGCCTTGAGGCCTAGAACCAGATCTCCATCTGGGTGCCGAAGGTCCACTCGCTGCCGGTGAAGTCGTCGCTGCCCAGCGCATCGGTCTGGGTAAAGTTGTTGAGGTCGCTGTCCCAGTCGCTCCAGGTGACGAAGAAGCGGATCTCCGGGCGGTTCCAGAATCCCCCCACCATCGGCTTGAAGGTCGGCGCCACGGTCAGGCGGGTGTAGCCGCCCTCGACGTCGTTGAGCCCTTCATAACCTTTCGGGTCGAGATCCATCCACTGATAGCTGCCCTCGTACTGCATCTCGAAGTTTTCGGTCAGCTCGTTGGCCAGCCGCGCACTGAGGGTTGCCCAGTTGTAGCTGTCGCCACTGGCGTAGCGGTCTTTACTGGTCTGTGCCAGCAGCGTGGGGGCAATGCGCCAGTGCGGGGCGATATAGGTGGTGCCGTTGAGGGCCAGGCGTGCGGTATCGGCCTGCTCGAGCAGGTTGCCGTCCGATCCCATCGCCTTGACCTCGGCGCCCAGTCCGTGACCGTAAAGCAGTGCGGCGACCGTGGTGCCCTCGCGCAGGCCGAAGAAACTGTCGCCGTGGTAGGCCGCCATGGTATGGAAGCCCTTGTCGGCAGCGCCCGTGCCGACAACGTTGTCGCGTGAGTCGTTATCGCGCGCGTCGTTGTCGTTGGCCGACATACCGCTGACCATCCACTGCCAGTCGCCGAAGAAGTTGTTGCTGGTGAGAATCAGGTTGTCGGTGCTGCCCTGCAGATCCGGCGCATCGCTGGTAACCACCGGATAGTCGCTGAAGCTGCGACCGTAGAGTGACAGGTTGGTGGTGGCGTTATCACCAAGCGCCACGTCGTAGATACCGGCACCGGTGCCGGCGAGGAAGACGACATCGCTGTCGAGCCAGTGGATATCGAAGTTATCGCGGTCAAAGCGTTTGCCGGCCCAGATGGAAGCTCCCTCGAAAGCGCCGGTGAAGGTCGGCAGGTCGCTGAATTCGGCGTAGACCTGGCGCACATTGAGCTGTGACTCGTCGGCGGTCCAGTCGTTGAGAGAGGTGTTACCGTCGGCCAGCATGACGCGATAGCGCGATTTGGCGCCGTTTTCGTAATTCTGCCGATAGTCGAACACCGTTTCGACATAGGTGTCGGGCTCGTTGCCCAGCCGTCCCACCGAGCCGCCGGAGCGCCCCGCCGGGGTCAGGTAGGGACCGCCGGGCGCGCTTTTGAGATGGTCGTCGAGCAACAGGCCGGAGCGAGCATAGGCGCTCATCGACAGCCCTTCATCGCTCGGCGGCGGCGGTGGCGGATTTTCGCTATCGCGGGCCTCGATCTGGGCTACGCGAGCCTCCAGCGCGTCCTGATCGGCGCTCTGCTCACGACTGTCGGCCAGTGCCGCTTCGGCTCTCTCGGCGCGCTGCTGTGCCTGCTCGGCACGGCGCTCGGAAGCGGCCACGCGCGCCTCCAGTTCGGCAAGGCGCTGCTCGAGGGTCTGGTTCTGGTCGGCCATGACGCTGGTGGACGGTCCCAGTAGTGCGATGGCCACGGCGATAGCCAGTGGCCGGCGTGTCAGCTTTGATGACATGACGGTATTCCCCCAATTGTTTTCTTGTCGTGTTGCCGCCAGCGGCGGAATCACTGGTCCGTTTCAGTCACGAACGAGCGCTGAAGGTAAACTGTAGAAGAGGGCGTTGTTGAGCTGTTCATTGGTCGCATAAACCAAGGGTTATCAGTCCAAGGTCTTATGTATCGCCATTGTAATTGGGCGTAATTTTTCGGTGTCTTAAACGATTAAGCCGATACTGAAAAAAATTTACTTCGAGAAAGGGGTGTTGCCATTATGAAGGCCCGATTGCTTCCCGCAGGTTTTCTTCTGGTTGTCGCCAGCGCCGGCCAGGCGCAGGCGGCCGATCTCACTATCTCCTGCGGCGCCGTGGGTGCCGAGCTGCAGCTTTGCCAGGCAGGGGTGGCCCGCTGGGAAGCGCAGAGCGGCCACAGCGTCGAGGTGGTCTCGACACCCAATTCCGCCACCGAACGTCTGTCGCTTTATCAGCAGATTCTCGGCGCGCAATCCAGCGATATCGATGTGCTGCAGATCGACGTCGTGTGGCCCGGCATGCTGGCACCGCATCTGGTCGATCTCAATCAATACCTGCCGACGAATGCCACCCAGGACTTTTTCCAGTCCATCGTCGACAACAACACCGTTGACGGCCGGCTGGTGGCGATGCCCTGGTTTACCGATGCCGGTGTGCTCTATTACCGCAAGGATCTGCTCGACAAGTATGGTCTTGAAGTGCCCGCCACCTGGCAGCAACTGACCGAGGCGGCGCGCACGGTGCAAGCTGGTGAGCGCGAGGCGGGCAACAGCGGTTTCTGGGGCTATGTGTTTCAGGGGCGCGCCTACGAGGGGCTGACCGTCAACGCGCTGGAGTGGATCGCCAGCTATCCCGAGGGTGGCACCATCGTCAATGACCAGGGCGATATCACCATCGACAATCCGCAGGCGGCGCAGGCGCTGACACTGGCTGCCAGCTGGATCAACGATATCTCGCCGCAGGGGGTGCTTAACTACACCGAGGAGGAGGCGCGCGGCGTCTTCCAGTCGGGCAATGCGCTATTCATGCGCAACTGGCCCTACGCCTGGGACCTGGTGCAGTCGGAGCAGAGCGATATTCGCGACAATGTCGGCGTCGTGGCGCTGCCCGCCGGCGGTGAAAACGGTCAGAGCGCGGCGGTGCTGGGCGGCTGGAACCTGGCGGTATCACGCTACAGCGAGCACCCGCAGCTGGCCGCCGAACTGGTCGCCTTTTTGACTTCTCCCGAGGAGCAAAAGCGCCGTGCCATCGACGGCTCCTACAATCCTACGCTGCCGGCGCTCTATCAGGACGAGGAGGTGCTGGCCGCAGTGCCCTTCTTCGGCACCCTCTATAACACTTTCACTTCGGCGATCCCGCGTCCCTCGGCGGTGACCGGCGACAAATATCCGCGCGTCTCCAACGCTTTTTTCAATACCGTCCATGAAGTGCTGTCCGGGAATACCGAGGCGCAACAGGGGCTGGATGGCCTGCAGAGCGAGCTCAGGCGCATCAAGGGACGGGGCTGGTAAACGGTTGAAGAAGGAGGCGCGTTATGGCGACTCGGCAGCAGGCCGCGACGAGCGATGTCGCGGCCGATATGACGGATAGAGCGTTTTTGCAGCAGCAGGCTGACAGCCCGCGCCGCGAGCGAGGAACCCGGGTACGGCGGCGGCGGGTACGCGCCGCCTGGCTGTTTCTCGCCCCGATGCTGGTAGTGCTGGCAGCGGTTGCCGGCTGGCCGCTTGTGCGCACCTTCTGGTTCAGCATGACCGATGCCAGCCTGTCGAGCCTCGAGGGCGGGCAGTTTATTGGTCTCGAGAACTACCTGGTGTATGACAACGGCTGGTACGGCATCATGGCCGACCCGATGTGGTGGCAGTCGGTGTGGAACACCCTCTACTTCACCCTGGTGTCGGTCTCGCTGGAGGCGGTGCTGGGAGTGATCGTGGCGCTGGTACTCAATGCCCACTTTCGCGGCCGCACCCTGGTGCGCGCGGCAATGCTGATCCCCTGGGCGATTCCCACCGTGGTGTCGGCCAAGATCTGGGCGTGGATGCTCAATGACCAGTTCGGCATCATCAACCATATGCTGCTGGGCCTGGGGCTGATCGACGCGCCGCTCTCCTGGACTGCCGATGCCAGCCTGTCGATGTGGGCAGTGATCATCGTCGATGTGTGGAAGGCGACGCCCTTCGTGGCGCTGCTGGTGCTGGCCGCGCTGCAGATGCTGCCGTCGGACTGTTACGAGGCGGCGAAGGTCGACGGCATCCATCCGGTCAGGGTGTTCTTTCGCGTCACTCTGCCGCTGATTATGCCGGCGCTGCTGGTGGCAATCATCTTTCGTGCGCTGGATGCCCTCAGGGTATTCGACGTCATCTACGTGTTGACCTCCAACGCCGCCTCGACCATGACGATGTCGATCTACGCCCGTCAGCAGCTGGTGGAGTTCCAGGACGTGGGCTACGGCAGCGCCGCCTCGACGCTTTTGTTCATGATCATCGCGCTGATCACGGTGGTCTATCTGTATATCGGTCGTCGTCAGCTGGGAGGTGGCTCATGACCCTGCGCACGCTGAAAGGCATTGTGCTCAAAATCGGCTTCTGGCTGCTGGTGGCGGTGCTGATGGTGTACGCCATCTTCCCCTTCTACTACGCGCTGGTGACCTCGCTGAAGCCCTCCAGCGAGCTGTTTCAGGTGAGCTACTGGGTCGACAGTGTCGATTTCTCCAACTATGCCACGGTGCTCTCTCAGCCCACCTTCCTGGCGGCCATTCGCAACTCGGTGATCGTTGCCGTCAGCGTGGTGCTGATCGCCCTGCTGCTGGGTCTGACCGCCGCCTGGGCGCTGGGTCGGGTGCGCTTTCGCGGCCGCACCACGGTGATGATGATCGTGCTCGGGGTGTCGATGTTCCCCCAGGTGGCGGTGCTCTCCGGGCTTTTCGAGGTGATCCGCACGCTCGATCTGTACAACTCGCCGGGCGGGCTGATCCTCAGTTACACCATCTTCACCCTGCCGTTCACGGTGTGGATTCTGACCACCTTCATGCGCCAGCTGCCCGATGAGCTGGAGGAAGCGGCGATCGTTGACGGCGCCTCGCCGTGGGTGACGCTGACGAAGGTCTTCATGCCGCTTTTGTGGCCGGCGATGGCGACCACCGGGCTGCTGGCTTTCATCGCCGCCTGGAACGAGTTTCTGTTCGCCCTGACCTTCACGCTCACCGACTCTCAGCGCACGGTGCCGGTGGCGATTGCGCTGATCTCCGGCGGCAGCCAGTACGAGCTGCCCTGGGGGCCGATCATGGCGGCCTCGGTGATCGTCACCGTACCGCTGGTGGTGCTGGTGGTGATCTTCCAGCGCCGAATTGTCTCCGGACTGACCGCCGGTGCCGTCAAGGGCTGAGCATTGGTCGCAAGGGTTTCCCGTTGTTGGGCAGGAGGAATTATGGCTGGTGTAAAACTGGAACGGGTCAACAAGCGCTTCGGTTCGACCCGGGTGATCGATGATGTGTCGATGGCGATCGGCGATGGCGAGTTCGTGGTCTTCGTCGGCCCCTCCGGCTGCGGCAAGTCAACGCTTTTGCGGCTGATCGCGGGGCTCGAGTCGATCACCAACGGCGATCTGCTGATCGACGAGCAGCGGGTCAACAACCTGACGCCGCAGGAGCGCGGCATTGGCATGGTGTTTCAGTCCTACGCGCTCTATCCGCACATGAGCGTGTATCAGAACATCGCTTTCGGCCTCAAGCTGGCGAAGACCGACAAGCAGACGGTCGATGAGCGCGTGCGTCAGACGGCAAGGATTCTGCAGCTCGATGGCCTGCTGGAGCGGCTGCCGAAGGCGCTCTCCGGCGGTCAGCGCCAGCGCGTGGCGATCGGCCGGGCGATGGCACGCGAACCGAAGATATTGCTGTTCGACGAGCCGCTTTCCAACCTCGACGCCGCGCTGCGAGTACAGACCCGCAATGAGATCGCCGGGCTGCACAAACGTCTCGGCTCGACCATGATCTATGTCACCCACGACCAGGTGGAGGCGATGACGCTGGCCGACCGGATCGTGGTGCTCAACGCCGGCCACGTCGAGCAGATCGGCACCCCGCAGGAGCTCTACGAGCGCCCCGCCTCGCGTTTCGTGGCCGGCTT
The DNA here is from genome assembly GCF_000382245.1 of Kushneria aurantia DSM 21353. Classification (GTDB taxonomy): domain Bacteria; phylum Pseudomonadota; class Gammaproteobacteria; order Pseudomonadales; family Halomonadaceae; genus Kushneria; species Kushneria aurantia. The sequence continues at coordinate 27,388 of NZ_KB907867.1, read as the reverse complement.
CATCGGCTCGCCGCGGATGAACTTCATTCACGTCGAGGCGCGCACCGGCAACGATCGCGGCTGTCGCATCAATGTGCCCGGGGTGGGCGAGCGCGACCTGCCGCAGCAGCTGCCGGCGGACGCTGTCGGCGAGCGGCTGGAGCTGGGCGTGCGCCCCGAGCACCTGCACCTGACGCCGGCTGCGCAGGGCGAGGGTGTCGAGGTCGTCAACGTCGAGTATCTCGGCAGCGAGGCCTATCTCTATCTGCAGATGGCCGACGGCGAGCTGCTGGTGTGCCGCACCGAGGCGCCCAGCCGCTTCGAGCGCGGCGAACGGGTAACGCTCGACTTCGACGCCGACAAGGTGCACCTGTTCGATGGTGAGGGCCGTGCGCTGCCGGTGGCCGATGCCGCGCGCCGCAGCGATCGCCACAGCGAGCAGGCGCCGACCTGACGGCGGCCGGCGCAGTCGCGTCATGCGCCATCTTTCTCTATACACAAGTTGACACCCTTTTCATCTATAACCGGCAAAGAGCGCGAACGCGATGGCGGCGAGCAGCATTGGCCATCGGGTATCGTCTCCGAACCCTTGCGATCACGGGAACTCTCATGATTCACCCGCAGTGGTGGCGCGACGCCGTCATCTATCAGATCTATCCGCGTAGCTTCATGGACGCCAACGGCGACGGCATGGGGGACCTGGCCGGTGTTACCGAACGCCTTGATTACCTCGCGGCACTCGGCGTCGATGCGCTCTGGCTGTCGCCCTTCTACCGCTCGCCGCAGTGCGATGCCGGCTATGATGTGGCCGACTATCGCGACGTCGACCCGCTGTTTGGCACCCTGGACGATTTCGACCGCATGCTGGCGGGTGCCCATGAGCGCGGTATGAAGGTGATCGTTGACCTGGTGCCCAACCACACCTCGAGCGAGCACGTCTGGTTTCGCCAGGCACTGGCCAGCCCGTCCGGCAGCCCCGAGCGGGCGCGCTATATGTTCCGCGAAGGACGCGGCGAACACGGCGAGCTACCGCCCAACAACTGGCAGAGCATCTTCGGCGGCCCGGCCTGGACGCGTATCGATGACGGCCAGTGGTATCTGCACATGTTCGATACCGGCCAGCCCGATCTCGACTGGCGTAACCCGGAGGTGCGCGAGGAGTTCGAAAACGTATTGCGTTTCTGGCTCGGGCGCGGCGTCGATGGCTTTCGCGTCGATGTTGCCCACGGCATGATCAAGCAGCCCGACCTGCCCGATTGGGACGGCGAGCAGGTAATGGTCGAGGGCGGCAACCGCGGCCCGATGTGGGACCAGGATGAGGTGCATGATATCTATCGGCGCTGGCACCGGGTGCTGGCCGAGTACGGCGACGACCGCATGATGGTCGCCGAAGCCTGGCTCAAGCCGGAGCGAGTGATTCGCTATATTCGCCCCGATGAGATGCAGCAGGCGTTCAATTTCGACTACCTGATGGCGCACTGGAAGGCCGATGAGCTGCGCAACGTAATTGACCGCTCGATCGCCAGCAGCAGTGAGGTCGGGGCCACCACCACCTGGGTGATGTCCAATCACGACGGCGTGCGTCACGCCTCGCGGCTGGGGCTCTCCGACCCCGGTGCGCGCCCGCAGAAGATCGGCGCCGAGGATGAACAGCCCGACGAGGCGCTGGGCCTGCGGCGGGCGCGGGCGATCATCATGCTGACGCTGGCGCTGCCGGGCTCGGCCTATCTTTACCAGGGTGAGGAGCTGGGCCTGCCGGACCACACCACCATGCCGGATCGCTACCGTCAGGACCCGGGCTTTCTACGCACCGGCGGCGAGGACGGCGGGCGCGACGGCTGCCGCGTGCCGCTGCCGTGGCGGGCGGACGCACCGGCCTTCGGTTTCAGCGATGGCGCTGCCGCCGAGCCCTGGCTGCCGCAGCCCGTCAGCTACGCCCGCTATGCGGTCGATATTCAGCAGGATGCGCCGGATTCGACCCTGTCACTCTATCGGCGCCTGCTGGCGCTGCGCCGCGATTACAATCTCGGCCGCGGTATGCTGGTCTGGCATGTGAGCCCGCGCGATGACGTCATGAGGGTCAGTAACGGCGATATCACCGTGGTGCTCAATCTGGGCAGTGCGCCGGTGGCGCTGCCCGAGGGGCAGGTGATCGCCCACAGTCTGCCGGAGGCGGCAGGCGGACGTGAGCTGGCCGGCAACGCGGCGGTATGGCTCCTGTCATGATCAAGACTGTCTGCGCCGGTAGTGCGAGCCGGCGTCGGTTGGATCGCGTATGAGCCCCCGTCGCCGCGCGGCGACGCGCATTACCCTCAAGCAGGTGGCCGCACGGCTGGGCGTGTCGGCGGCCACCGTCTCCAACGCCTTCAATCGTCCCGACCAGCTCTCTGCGCGCCGTCGCCGGGAGATTCTCGCCGCGGCCCGGGCGCTGGGCTACAACGGCCCGGACAGCCGTGGCCGCACGCTGCGTACCGGGCTCAGCCGGATCATTGGCGTCGTGCTCTCCGACGACCTCGGCTACAGTTTCTCCGACAGCGTGGCGAGCGAGTTTCTGGCCGGTATCTCGCAAGTGTTTGACGCCCACGACTACCGTATTCTGCTGCTGACCAACGCGACCCGCACCGATCGTCCCTTTTCGTCCTTCAACGGCGTGGCCGACGGCTACCTGGTCTACGGCTCGCTTCCCGACAACGATCAGTTGACACAGATCGGCGAGCCGCAGTCGCAGCCGGTGGTGACCGTCGATAACCTGATGCCGGGGCGGCCTTCGGTCGGCATTGATAATCGCGACGCGGCCTTCGAGCTGGCGCGCCGAGCGCTGGCCGGTGGCGCTCGGCGCCCGGCGGTACTGGCGCTGCGTCTGACGCTGGACGCTCCGGCGGGGAGCTGCGAGCGTCATAGGCCGTTGCAACATCCCAATGCCATGATGCTGGAGCGCCTCGCCGGCTTCGACCGCGCGCTGGCCGAGGCCGGCTTCGAGCCTGCCGCAGTGCCGCTTTACAACGTCGATGGCAACACCTTTGAAGCAGCGGCGCCGGTGATCGAGCCGCTGCTGGATGACGATACTCCCCCCGACCTGCTGCTGTGCATGTCGGACCGGCTGGCGCTGACTGCCCTGAGCCTGGCCGAGCAGCGCGGCATTCGGGTGCCGCAGGCGCTGCAATTGACCGGCTTTGATGGCATTGCCGAGGGGCAGCGCCGCCCGCCGTATCTGACCACGGTCTACTACGACAGCCGCGCAAAGGGCATTCGCGCGGCGCGCATGGTGACCGGCCTTGACGATGATAAGGAGGTGGTAATACCCACCTGGCTGATCCACGGCCAGACCTGTCCGATCGACTGACTTATCCGACATTCTGCCTATACCTGTAACCTTTCCGCCGCAGGGGCATCGCGCCAGAGGGGCCGCTACCAGGGCGATGACGGGCGTTCCATCGGCGTCGCATAAGCGTCGCTTCTACATCGATTGCGACCCGATAAGTGATTTTTTTTGAATGTCCGTTAAACTATAAACCGGCAGCGTATCCTTTGGCGCCGATCGGGCGCTCCGGATCGGAAGGTAACGCGCTACGTAATGGGGTTCTTTTAACAATCAATCGGGAAACCTTATGAGCACAGCAACGGACAAGGACAGGGTGAACGAGGACCGGCTCAATCCGGTCGTCTTCTACGGCTCCTTCATCGGCATCGTGGTGTTCTCGCTATGGGCGATGATCGCCACCGAGCAGGCCAGTGCGGTCATCAACGCCTTACTGGGCTGGATCTCCAATACTTTCGGTTGGTATTACTTCCTGACCGTGGTGATCTATCTCGCCTTTGTGGTGTTTCTGGGCGTGTCGCGCTTTGGCAAGATCCGTCTCGGGCCCGAGCACTCCCGACCGGATTTCAACATCTTCTCCTGGTCGGCGATGCTGTTCTCCGCCGGTATCGGGATCGGGGTTATCTTTTTCGCTCTCGCCGAGCCGCTGACCCAGTTCTACAACGCGCCCGATGCGCCCGAGGGGCAGATTGCCGCCGCGCGTCACGCCATGGAGCTGACCTTCCTGCACTGGGGGCTGTCGGGTTGGGGGATCTATACCCTGATCGGCATGTCGCTGGCCTTTTTCAGCTATCGTCACAATCTGCCGCTGACCATCAGTAGCGCGCTTTATCCCATCTTCGGCAAAAAAATCTACGGCCCCATCGGCCACGTGGTGGATATCGCCGCGGTGCTGGGCACGGTTTTCGGCATTGCAGCCAGCCTGGGTATCGGCGTGATTCAGCTCAACTACGGGCTGAACTTCATGTTCGGTATTACCGAGAGCGCCTGGACGCAGACCGCGCTGGTGCTGCTGATCGTGCTGTTTGCCACCATCTCGGCCGTCACCGGGGTCGAGCGCGGCATTCGCCGACTCTCCGAGTTCAATATTCTGCTGGCGATCGCACTGCTGCTGTTCGTGCTGTTTGCCGGCGACACCATCTTCCTGCTTAACGCCCTGGTGATGAACGTGGGGGACTACCTCTCCTCGTTCGTGTCGATGTCGTTCGATACCTACGCCTTTGATCGGCCGACCGACTGGCTCAACGCCTGGACGCTGTTCTTCTGGGCCTGGTGGGTTGCGTGGGGGCCGTTTGTGGGGCTGTTTCTGGCGCGTATCTCGCGTGGGCGCACCATCCGTACCTTTGTCGCCGGTACGCTGACGCTGCCGATCGCCTTCATGATGATCTGGATGTCGATTCTGGGTAACAGCGCCATCGATATGGCGATCAACGGGGCCAGTGATTTCGGCCAGCAGGTGATGAACAATCCGCCCGCGGGGATCTATCTGTTTCTGGAGACCTATCCCCTCCCGGTGCTGACTACCATCGTCGTCAGTATTCTGGCCATTGTGTTCTTCGTGACCTCGGGGGATTCGGGCGCGCTGGTGCTGTCGAACTTCACCTCGATTCTCAAGGATGTCAGCAGTGATGCGCCGATCTGGATGCGCATTCTGTGGTCGGCGGTGATCGGCGTTCTCACCCTCGCGCTGCTGTTGGCCGGCGGTCTCTCCACCCTGCAGAGTGCGGTGGTGATTACCGGGTTGCCCTTCTCGGTGGTGATATTTTTCATGATGGCGGGCCTCTACAAGGCGCTCAAGGTTGAAGCCTTCAAGGAAGAGAGCCATCGGCTGAGCCTTTCCAGCTCGCTCTCCGGTCGCATGGGCGGCAGCGGTGACAGCAGCAAGCACTGGGAGCAGCGTCTCGAGCGCTCCATGAACTTCCCGGATCGTCAGCAAGCGCGGCAGTTCATCGCCGAGACGGTGCAGCCGGCCATGACGTCGATCCGCGACAAGCTCAAGCAGCGCAATCAGAACGTCGAGGTCAATCAGGGCGAGCAGAACGACAACGACTACATCTCGTTGAACGTTGACTTCGGCGAAGAGCAGAACTTCACCTACCAGGTGTGGACACGGGCGTTCCCGCTGCCCGCCTTTGCCCTTTCCCGGAACAGTAATCGCGAGGAGTACTTCCGCCTCGAGGTGCATCTGCTGGAAGGCAGTCAGGGCTACGACCTGATGGGCTACAACACCTCGCAGGTCATCGAGGATATTCTCGACCAGTACGAGCGACACCTCGAATTCCTGCACCTCAATCGTATGGAGCCGGGCAGCATCAACATGCCCGACAGCCCGGAGCAGCCGCCGGTCTGACCGCGCTGCTTCACCATACTCCTGGCCCGGCCGCCCCTGTGCGGCCGGGTTTTTTTAAGTTGGCAACACGGTTACTGTTTGGCAGGGCGGTTGGCTCCCGCACTCATCGCGACGCCCAGGGCAACGAGGGTGAGAATGCCCGCGATAAAGAGATACAGGCCCGAGTCGCCCGTCAGGGCCATGGTTGCCGCCGCCGCCGTCGGGCCAAAGGTGGTGCCCAGACAGAAGGCGATGAGCAGTGCGCCACCTGCTCGCACGAAATCGCCGGGATCGAGTCTATCGTTCACATAAGCGACCCCCAGCGAATAGACCGGATGGCTGAACCCGCCCAGCAGAAAGCTGAATATCACCAGATCCCACAATCCTGACGCCATCGTGGCGATCACGACCGCCGCCAACGCCGAGCTTGCCGATGCGACGAAGAGCACTGGCAACCGCCCAAAACGATCCGCTGCCGCCCCCATGATGGGGTGGGCGAAAGTGGGGGCGATCAGCATGGAACCAATAAAGATCGCGATCTCCGAGGTGTCGAGGCCTGCTCTGTCACCATACACCCCGGCCATGCCGTAGAACGCCGCATTGACTGAGCCAGAGACGAACGCGGCCAGCATGCCAAGCGGTACGAGCGCGAGCAGGCGTCCAAAGGGCAGCGTCCCGGGTTCGTTTTGCACGGGTTCTTCCAGGGGACAGAACACCAGCGGGATGATCGCTAGCGTAAATAGCAATCCAGCCAGGATGTAAGGCTGACCATTGAGGCCCAGTCCCAGGACGAACGGGCTGATCGCGATACCCAGCATGCGTACCGCTTCGTAGATCGACATGCCACGCGCGCGGGTCTGGTTCGTCGAGGCGTAGTTGATCCAGCTCTCAATGACCACATAGTAACCGCCCAGACAAAACCCGGTGATGAAACGCATGAGTATCCACACCCTGGGGTCGTCCGACAGGGCCAGTGCCATAGTGCTGATGCCTGCCGTCGCCGCCAGGAATGAAAAGGTCCGAATGTGGCGTATGCGAGCAATGATCCGCTCGGTCAACAGAGAACCGGCAAAGGTCCCGGCAAAGAAAACGGACGTGATCAACCCGATGATAAGATCACTGGCGCCCTGATCCTGCAGTTTGAGTCCGATGAGCGGGAAGAGCCCACCCGTTGCGAGGCCAAACGCGAGAACACCGGTCAAGATAAAGCCGAAGGCCCGGAAAATTCCTGGTAGATTGGCATCAGGAGATATTTGAGTCTGTAATATTCGGGTTGACATGGTGCGATTCCTTCTGTGTGCGCGCTATTGGTGCAGGGGAATGATCAAATGAATTCCACGTGCTGATGGCAACGAGCTAGCGCGTTGCGTCTGCTCATCACTTCGGCGGTATCGAGATAGCAACCCTGGAAGTGTCGGTAACCGGTCTCCGGTTGGAAGGCTTCGCGACCATGAAGCATGCGCCGGTTGTCGAATACGAGCGCTTCTCCGGCGCTTGGTTTATGGCTTATCTTGAAGGTTGGGCTCTCGATTAGTGTGACGAAGCGCCTGATCGCTGATTGAATGGAGCGAATATTTTCGAAGCTTGAGTCAAGAGGCGCGATGGTGCTGTTTGACCAATTGATGTAGGTTGGCTCATTCAATTCATTGCATTCTATGATGGGGTGCCGTGCATTGAATTCGCTATCGGAATCTTGAAACCGGAATGGCAGCCGGTTTTGAGATAGACAGGAGAATACGTCGGGTTCGCTCCGCATCAGGTGTTCTGCCACGGCAATGCCATCGGCTAGTAGTGAGGCCCCTCCTACCGCATCGTTTGAAAGGCAATGCAGAATCTGTAGCCCTGGTGGCATTTCATAGTGAGGCAGGTCTGTATGGAGGGGCAGGAAATTTGCAGTATACGCATTTGAAATTGGCGCAGCTTTTGAGCGTACATCGAAATAGAATCCAAAATTGCTGGATCTGACGGTGCCAATGCGCTTTCCAAATTCGATAGCCATTCCTTTTTCTTGAGGGACCCCTTTTATTATCGACCAGCCCCGCTCAATATAGCCGTCGAGCCATGATAAAAGCGCGCTGTCATCGTTCATTACGTCGCTCCATTGCGCTTCAATAGGTTCTGGCCGGGCGGCGCGTGATGGTTTGATTGAGTTGATCGATGAATCCTGGTTGCATCGGTGGGCATGCAACCATCCTGCCCCGAATAGACTTGGATGTCCGCCATCCTCCCGCAACCAGCGAACCGATAAACCTCCCCCTTCATGAATCGCGATCCACTCAGGTCGGATATCAGATCTGACATCCAGGGGGTGTACCAGCCGTTCTCTCGACATGGGGTGCCGAGATGACGGGTGTGGATCATTTTCGCGAAGCCAAGTGTAGTGAAATGCACCTACATCCCCATTACACCAGACTAGACGGGCAGCTTTTTTGTCAATTTCTTGCGCTTTTATAAGATGGAGGTCGTTTCGATACACTCTCAGGTCATGCATTTCTGTTCTTTCGGTACCGTAGGTGCCAACGTTGCTACAAGTACAAGATTTTTCTGGCATCATGAGTGAGTTAGACATCGAAGCCCCCGACCGTTGTTGGAAGATGCCATTTAACCCTAGGGTGGCTGACAGCACTCGATAACCCCTTGACTCGGCACATTGCCTGTTCTAATTTGGAACATATGCGCTATGAAGCCGATATGGCCATATTTCACGCTATCTTGAGCGCCGGGAGTTTTTCTGGGGCTGCGGCCAATCTCGGCCTGACGCATTCAGCCGTCAGCAAGCGCATAACGGCGCTAGAAGGCAGGCTCGGCGTACAGCTTCTCATCCGTTCGACGCGGCATCTTCGATTGACGAATGCTGGCGAGCTGTATGCCGCCGAAACACGCGACATACTCGCTCGCCTGACGGCGGTGGAAACGGAAGTGGCCGAAGGCGCAGGCACGGTTCGCGGGCGGATCCGCGTGACGGCATCGAATGCGCTCGGCCGTATGCATGTCGTGCCGGCCCTTTTCGCGTTCATGCAGCGCTACCCAGAGGTGGAGGTCGATCTGACACTGACGGATACCGTCGTGGATATCGTCCAGGAGGGGATGGATCTCGCTATCCGCAGCGCCAGCTTGCAAGACTCGCGTCTCGTCGCTCGCAAGCTGGCAGCCAACCGGCGGATGGCCTGTGCGAGCCCGGTTTATCTCGCCGAACGGGGTACCCCGCAACGCCCCGAAGACATGCACAACCACGCCTGCCTTCGTCTAAACCTGGCCGGCAGTTTCAATCAGTGGGGGCTGGCCTCGGCAAGTGGCCAAAGGGTTCAGCTTGGCGCTGGTTTTTCCTGCAATTCGCTGGAAACTTTGCATGCGGCTTGCCGGCAAGGGCACGGTATTGCCTGGCTGCCCCTGTTTCTGGTGAAGCAGGATATCGAAGATAACGTGCTACTGCCGGTACTCGAGGCTTACCGCGACGCGACCTGCGATACGTCGATCTCGATAGTGCGTCCTCACATGCACTATGTGCCGAACCGTTTGAGGGTGCTGACAGACTTTATCGTCGACTGGTTCGATCGCCTGGCGTTTTGAGTTTGACGTCTCCCGGAGCCCTCCGTAGACCTTTATCGAAAAAGCGTCGTTTGCCCAATACCCGACATCCCTGAGCCGCCCAGCGGCGTCACTCGCCAGTAGCTGGCAAGAATGCGGTCCCCCACCAGCACGATACGCCGATCGCGATCGATCGGTAGCCTGGGCTGGGCGTAGAGCACCGGGTTATCCGCGGCGAAGCGCTCGAGCTCGCGACGCCGTTCGACCAGATGCACGCCATTGCCGCGGGCGCTGCGAATCTCCTTGAGAATCATCGGATAGCCGATTTCCGCCTCCACAACGTCGATGCCGGCGCGGCTCTGCCCGCGATCGCTTTATCAGGCGCCGGCGGGCTTTGCGCTGTCGGCGGACAGCGGCACATGCATGGGCCTGTCACCGGCCAGCGCTGCCAGCCGCTGGATGACGGCCGTGTGCTGCGGTGCCTCGAGCGGCGTACTGGCGCTGCGTTCGAGGCGCTCGATCAGCATCGACTCTTCGATGACGTCGATATCCGGTTGCTCACGCTCGATATCCAGCGACCAGCCGGGCAGCATCAGCATGCCGCGCACCGCAATATCGCTGCCGCAGTAGCGGGAGAGATCGATATGCAGCCAGCGTCGGGCGCGACGCGCATCGCGCAGCGGGCTACGCTCTTCATGATCGGGAAAGCACAGCCGTTCGCCGTCGAGACGCAGCCGCGGTGACTCGCTTGCCGACCCAGGCGGCGCGCGGCGCGCCTTGACGGTCAGGGCGAACACCCCCTGACGGGTGACGATCACATGGTCGATGCTCGCGCCCTCGGCGGGCACATCGTGAAAGACGTGAATCATCTGTTCGTTGGCGAGCATCAGCTGTTCGAGCTGCCAGGTGACGCTCATCGCGCAGGCCAGCCGCAGGCGCAGCCGCGAGATGCGGTAGGAGAGTATCATCATGAAGGCGCCGACGATCAGCGCCAGCACCGTGGTGGTCAGGCCGTAGAGGCTCCACTCGATCCAGTCCTGATGGGACGAGAAAAGCATCCGCCCCATGCCATAAATCAGCGGCGTAATGGCCACCACCGGGCCCAGCGCGCAGGCCAGAAACAGCTGCACGCGGGCCTCGGCCAGCCGCTCACGAAAGCGGTGGCCCGACTGGCGCAAGTGTTCGCCGGAAGCGGAGAAACCGGGCTTGTCCTGAAACAGATGGCGCAGACCCAGCACCACCACCGCGGTAGCGCCCAGCGGTGTCAGAAAAACGAGAGGCAGTACGTATTCGAGCCAGTCCATGCTTGTCCCCGAGTGATCGGCTTCAGTCTAGCGCCGCGAGCGCCGGGCATCCATGATCGTCACGACCGCCGGGGGCCGGATGACGCACAAGGAGCCACATGAGCAGTGATGCCACCGAGGCCTTACGGCAGCTGAGCGACATGGTACGCGAGCACGCGCCGCTGTGCGTGGTGACCGGTGCCGGCGTCAGTACCGCCAGCGGTATTCCCGACTACCGCGATGACCAGGGGGGCTGGAAGCGCCCGCCGCCCATGACCCATCAGGCCTTCATGGCGAGCCCCGCCGGCCGGCAGCGCTACTGGGCGCGTAGCCTGGTGGGCTTTCGTCTGCTCGCCGCCGCCGAACCGGGGCGTGCCCATCGGGCGCTGGCCGGGCTGGAGCGGCGCGGACTGATCGAGGGGCTGATTACCCAGAACGTTGACCGGCTGCATCAGAAGGCGGGCAGCCGCCGGGTGGTGGACCTGCACGGCCGCGCCGATCTGGTGCGCTGCATGAACTGCCAGCTGCTGGTGCGGCGCGAATTTTTTCATCGTCAACTGGCGCAGCTCAACCCGGACTGGCTGGGCATTGAGGCCGAGGTTGCCCCTGACGGTGACGCCTACCTGGAAGAGGTCGACTTTTCGGATTTTCATGTTCCCGGCTGCCCGCGCTGCGGCAGCGGCATTTTCAAGCCGGACGTGGTCTTTTTCGGCGACAACGTGCCGCGCTGGCGGCTGGCCCGGGCGATGCGAATGCTCGATGACAGCCGTGCGCTGCTGGTGGTGGGCTCCTCGCTGATGGTCTATTCCGGTTACCGTTTCGCCCGCCGTGCGGTCGAGCAGGGCATGCCGATCGCCTGTATCAATCGCGGCCGTACCCGCGCTGACGATCTTTTCGACCTCAAGCTTTCGTGTGCTGTCGATGAGACTCTCGAGGATCTGCTCGCCGGCCTCGAGACGAGCGAGGCCGGTGAGTTCAGGGGCTGACCGGCGCGAGCGGCACGCGTAACTCGCCCTGTGGTGCCTCGCCGCTCAGTACCGGCAGCGGTTCGAGGGTCAGAAAGCGGGTCTCGCCGTTGTCCTCCAGTGCCGCGCTCAGCGCGTAGCGGCGACCCTCCTCAAGGCTGCTGCGCTCATAGCGCAGTGTGAAGGGCACTGGCAGCCGGCCGTGAGTGCGCTGGGTGACCTGAGCGATCGTGCGCCGCCCGCCGGTCATGTCCAGCAGGCGTACTTCGAGTTGGCTCTGCGGACTGATGGCGGCATCGGACGCGACCACCGCCTCGCCGGAGAGCGTGGCAAATTGCGGGCCGCCGGAGAACAGCGAGCAACCGCTCAGAGTTGCCGCCAGCAGCAGCGCGGCGGTAGTGCGTATCACTGCTGCCATCTTCAACCTCCTGCCATGCGCACGGTAAAACCGCGCTTTTCCAGCTCGGTGCGCACGCTGTCGCGATGGTCGCCCTGAATCTCGATCACGCCTGCCTTGAGCGCACCGCCGCTGCCGCAGCGCTTCTTCAGCGCCTGGGCCAGGGTTTTCAGCTCCGCCTCGGCCAGCGGCACGCCCTGCACGGTGGTGACCCCCTTGCCCTTGCGGCCGGCGGTCTCGCGGCGAACGCGCACGACACCGTCCAGCGCGGCGAGGCGCTCCTCGTCGCGGTTTTGCTGCGCCTCTTCCTTGTCCGACTGGCGCAGGTCGCCCTGATCGGTGCTATACACCTGGCGGCTGAGCTGATCCCGCAGTGATGACATGGCCTCTCTCCTCTGGCGTTGGCGGCGTCTCAGCATAGCCCAGCGAGGGCGGGCGCTGAAATATGGCACTGATTAAACGGGATCGCTGTAACCGACCGGCCCGCGTGGTACTGGCCGAGGGCTCGCTGGTATGCTGCTACTGTCTCTTTGACCTGCCTTCTACTGCGAACCCCGGGTGTCCCGACTTCTCCGGCAGGGTTCGCCGCTCTTTAATACATTGATTTTAATATTGTTGTCTTGAACGAAGGTGGAAAAATCATCTCGCCGAGTGACATTGGACTGCGTTTCGCCGCAGGGCTGTGGTTTTTCCTGGACAAACAATGCGTTATGAATGGACGGTCGGTCGCGGCCCGCACGGGCCGCGCGGATAGAAACAGGGCATGGCCGGCACGTTCAAGCTCTACCCGTGTCGGTCGCGGCCCGCACGGGCCGCGCGGATAGAAACCCCCAACTCTACGACCTGCACCATCGGCGGCCTGTCGGTCGCGGCCCGCACGGGCCGCGCGGATAGAAACGCTGACGCGGAAGGAGACGACGCATGATCACGCTGGTCGCGGCCCGCACGGACCGCGCGGATAGAAACCCATCCCCGACAGTGCATTTTCGTCGGTACCACGAGTCGCGGCCCGCACGGACCGCGCGGATAGAAACATCAACGCAGTGGTAGTTGATTCAGACGGGAGCCGTCGCGGCCCGCACGGACCGCGCGGATAGAAACCTGCGTCTCATGGGTGGGCCGATGACCAGGCGTGTCGCGGCCCGCACGGGCCGCGCGGATAGAAACACCCCCAAGCGGGAACAGTTGCGCCTTCGGCGCAGGTCGCGGCCCGCACGGGCCGCGCGGATAGAAACGAGTATCGCTGGTCGACTACTGACACGTTCGGCGGTCGCTGCCCGCACGGGCCGTGCGGATAGAAACACCGCCGGAGCCACCGGAGCCGCCACCACTCTCATGTCGCGGCCCGCACGGGCCGTGCGGATAGAAACCCTCGCCGAAATCGATGCCGTTTGATGTTTCAGGTCGCGGCCCGCACGGGCCGTGCGGATAGAAACTGCTGGTGGCAGTCAGTCATGGCTGGCGCCTCGCTGTCGCGGCCCGCACGGGCCGCGCGGATAGAAACACCTCGCCATCTGGATCGTTGGACGGTGTCAGCTCGTCGCGGCCCGCACGGGCCGCGCGGATAGAAACTGATCGATCACTACCCCATGCCTGGATGGAGCGCACGTCGCGGCCCGCACGGGCCGCGCGGATAGAAACCGGTAACCACACTTTTTCGATCCCAGATGAGTTGTCGCGGCCCGCACGGGCCGCGCGGATAGAAACGATAAAACCCCGGCTTGTTTGGTCCAGAGAAATAGTCGCGGCCCGCACGGGCCGCGCGGATAGAAACAACGACGCGGGGACCGTGGTGGTATTGGTCGAGGTTGCGGCCCGCACGGACCGCGCGGATAGAAACCCATCCCCGACAGTGCATTTTCGTCGGTACCACGAGTCGCGGCCCGCACGGGCCGCGCGGATAGAAACAACGCCAAAATCGCGGCGGCCACACGCCAGGTCGATCGTCGCGGCCCGCACGGGCCGGGCGGATAGAAACCAGGCACCGTCGCCAGCGCTGCACTGAGCGTCATGTCGCGGCCCGCACGGGCCGCGCGGATAGAAACGGACCGACCGGGGCGGGCAAATCGGCAACCCTCGTCGCGGCCCGCACGGGCCGTGCGGATAGAAACGAAGAGGCGATGGGCGATGTGCGCAAAACAACGGAAGTCGCGGCCCGCACGGGCCGCGCGGATGCATATCAAGGTAGCGTCATACGTTGTGAATGCATCAGGGTGCCGTACGGCGCCCGACAATCAATGTTTTGATCTTGATGCCCAAGGATTCGATGTAGAACCCGACTTTGGTGGATTTTGCTCCCTTGAAAAGAGCCAGTTTATATTGGCTTTTATGTCAGCATATTCGTGCGAATCATCATTACAAATAGAGAACGGCAGTGGGAAGGCTGGCAGTGGGAAGGCTTGTCAACAGCTCTTGAAAAGAGATACGCCGATGACGTTTTACGCCCACAGTACAGATTCGAGCCACCATGACTGGCAGACGCTGGCCGATCATCTGCAGGCGGTGGCCGAGTTGGCCGCGCAGCGTGCCGATCGTTTTGGCATGGCAGATTCGGGTCGCGTAGCTGGGCTCCTGCATGATCTTGGCAAGTACAGCCACGACTTTCAGCGCCGCCTGGCGGGTTCGAAAGAGGCTGTCGACCACTCCACGGCGGGAGCCCTGGTGGCCCGCGAGCGCTTTCCCGGGGGCGTTGGCGAACTGCTCGCCTATGTGATTGCCGGCCACCATGCGGGACTTGCCAACGGTCGTGACGAGGGCGGACGTACGCCGCTTGCGCAGCGACTACAGGCCGAACTGCCGGCGCTGGACGAATGCTGGCGAAACGAGCTTGAATTACCCTCGCAGCTCAGGCCGCCAGCGGGTTTCTCGACCAGAAAGGATCGAGGGTTTTTCCAGCTCGCTTTTCTGACTCGTATGCTCTTCTCCTGCCTGGTGGATGCCGATTACCTTGATACCGAGCGTTTTTATGCCGCCACCGAAGGCAGGGAGGCGCCATCGCGCGGTGGCGGCCCCGGTCTCGATGTGCTGCGCGAGGCGCTGGATATCCATCTGAAGGAGAAGCAGGCGCAGGCGTCGGCCAGCGACGTCAACCGCTGCCGGGCGGAGATTCTCGATACCGTCCGAGAGCAGGCCGGGCTCGAGCCGGGGCATTTTACGCTGACGGTGCCCACCGGGGGTGGCAAGACGCTCGCTTCGCTTGCCTTTGCCCTTGACCACGCCCTCGCTCATGGTATGGATCGGGTGATTTACGTCATTCCCTTCACCAGCATCGTCGAGCAGAACGCGGAGGTGTTTCGCGAGGCGCTGGGCGAGTTCGGCAATTCTGCCGTGCTGGAGCACCATAGTGCCTTTGACAACCGCGAGCCACGCCATCGACACGATCGTGATAGTCGCGACAAGCTCAAGCGCGACAGTGAAAACTGGGATGCGCCGATCGTCGTGACTACGGCGGTGCAGTTCTTCGAGAGCCTTTTTGCTGCCAAAACCTCGCGCTGCCGCAAGTTGCACAATATTGCCCGCAGCGTGGTGATTCTCGATGAGGCCCAGACCATGCCATTACCGCTGCTGCGCCCCAGCGTGGCAGCACTGGACGAATTGGCGCGCCACTATCACACCAGCGTGGTGCTCTGCACCGCCACTCAGCCGGCGCTGGCGGAGAGCGACGACCCCGAGCGCAGCTTTGCGGGCGGGCTGCACCATCTACGTGAACTCGCTCCCGAACCGAGAGGCCTCTACCAACGGCTGGCGCGTGTCACTGTGCGCCATATCGGCACACTCGACGATAGCGGACTGCACGATGAGATGCTGGAAGTCGAACAGGCACTCTGCATCGTCAACAATCGCCGTCACGCTCGGGCGCTCTATCAGTCGATAGCGGACCAGCCCGGCGCTTTCCACCTGACCACCGCCATGTGTGCGATTCATCGCCGAAAGGTGCTGGCCGAAATTCGTCATACCCTGGCGGCAGGTAAACCCTGCCGGGTGGTTTCGACGTCCCTGATCGAGGCCGGCGTGGATGTCGATTTTCCTCGCGTGCTGCGGGCCGAGGCCGGACTGGATTCCATCGCCCAGGCTGCCGGACGCTGCAATCGAGAGGGCAAGCGTTCGGCAGCCGATAGCGAGGTGCGCATCTTCGCCACCGCCAATGACGACTGGGCACCGCCACCGGAGCTCAAGCAGTTTGCCCAGGCCACGCGAGAGGTGCTGCGCCATCACGGCGATGACCCACTTGCGCCTGATGCCATCGAGGCCTATTTCCGCCTGCTCTACTGGCAGCAGGGGCCGCAGCAACTCGATCGGCATGGCCTTTTGAAGCAGATCGAAGAGGGCCGGCTCGATGGCCTGCCCTTCGATACCCTGGAGCAGAAGTACCGGCTGATCGAGAACACCCAATATCCGGTAATCATTCCCTATGATGACGAGGCGCGTGAATCGTTGAGACATCTTGCTTTTACGGAGAAGGCGGGAGGCATCGCACGGCGGTTACAGCCCTACATCGTGCAGGTGCCGGAGCGCGGTTTTCGGGCACTGGAGCGAGCGGGGCTGATTGCTGCTATCGAGCCGGATACATTTGGCGAGCAGTTCATGGTGCTGATCGACGAGCGTCCCGGCGAGCTGAACGACAATCTTTACAGCTCTGCATCCGGGCTCGACTGGGATGAGCCGACCTTTCGTTCGGCGGAGTCGAATCTATGGTGAAGCGACTCATGGCCTGTTGTACGGTGTTGGAAGACAGGAGGACTGTCCTGTGCCAATGAAAGTCAAGGAGCTGATACGACTTGTTGAACAGGACGGCTGGGAGCAGGTGCGCAGCCGGGGCAGCCACCGGCAGTTCAAACACCCGTTCAAGCGCGGCCTGGTCACGATAGCCGGAAAACCGAGTACCGATATTCCGCCCGGGACATTGAACAGCATTCTCGAACAGGCGGGTTTGAAGGAGGAGTAAGCACATGCGTTACATGGTCGTACTCGAAGAGGGGGCAACGAGCTGGGGCGCTCGGGTTCCCGATATTCCCGGCTGCGTTGCCGTTGGCGACAGCCGCGAGGAGGCGCTGGCGCTCATCCGGGACGCCATCCGATTTCATCTCGAAGGGCTCGAGGAGGAGGGCGAAGCCCTGCCGACGCCTCACTCTACCAGCGAATTTGTCGATGTTACGGCTGCGCACTATTAGGACAGAATCAGCAGATACAGCAGACAGGAACTTTACATTTGCGGTATGGATCGGCATACTGCTCGCATGCCAACGTCGAGCAGATTGCTAGGTCTGACCATGGGTCGTGAAAATTCGCCAAAAAACTTTCGTTTTCGTTGCTTCATTCGAAATGACCTTCTCTTGTTGGCAGCTGAGTGGGGCAGCGTTAGTTTTAGGCTGAAAGCACCTATGAGTCGTGTTGGCTTTTGTGTCTCACTATTCATATCAGGCTGTGTATTCATGTCAGGTTGGTTTGGACCGTGAGCGGATTGAAACCTGTCAGCTGTTCCTGCTGATAAGTAAGTCGCCCTGATTCGTCAGGGCGCGGGTTTTTGGGAGTCCATCTCGATGAGTTATGGGATCAGACTACATATCTGGGGCGAGCGCGCCTGTTTCACTCGGCCGGAGTTGAAAACCGAGCGCTTCTCCTACGATGTGATCACCCCCTCGGCGGCGCGCGGCATTCTGGAGGCGATTCACTGGAAGCCGGCAATTCGCTGGTGTGTCGATCGCATCCATGTGCTCAAGCCGATCCGCTTTGAGTCGATCCGTCGCAACGAGGTCGCCGGCAAGCTACCCGCCAGCACTGTCAGCAAGGGTATCAAAAGTGGTCGTACTGACGAGGTGTGCTACTACGTCGATCAGAACCGCCAACAGCGCGCGGCCACCGTGCTGCGCGATGTGGGCTATGTGATCGAGGCGCATTTCGAGTTCACTGCCCGTGCCGACGACAGCGATACCGCCGGCAAACATCTCGATATTTTCAACCGCCGTGCCCGCCAGGGACAGTGCTTTCATCACCCCTGCCTGGGTACGCGGGAGTTTCCTGCCAATTTTGAGCTGATTGAAGCCGATGTGCAGATGCCCATCGTTGATAACGACCTGAGCGGCGAGCGTGATCTCGGCTTCATGCTGCACGATATCGATTTTGCCAATGGCAAAGCGCCGCGTTTTTATCGCGCCCGCATGATCGATGGGGTGATCGAGGTACCCCCCTTCGCGGAGGCACTGGCATGATCCTTTCCGCCCTCAATGATTACTACCAGCGGCTGGCCGCACAGGGCAAGGTACCGCAGCCCGGCTTCAGCAGTGAGAAGATCAGCTTTGCGCTGGTGTTTTCCCGTGAAGGCAGGCCGTTGCAGATCGATGACCTGCGGGATACCTCGGCCAAAAAGCCCCGACCGCGCTCGCTGCAGGTACCGGTCGATAAACGTCGCACTTCCGGCATTCATGCCTATCCACTGTGGGACAAGACGGCCTATGCCCTCGGTGCCACTGCCGGCGAGGGAAAGCGGCTGAATGAAGAGCACAAGGCCTTTCGAGTGCGCCAGCACGAATTGCTGGAGGGTGCCGAGGCGGCGGAATTATGCGCTTTTCTCGCGCTGATTGAGCAGTGGCGGCCCGAGCACCTTCAGACGCTTTCCGGTTACAGCGAGGAAGTGCTGGACAGCAATATCGTGTTCCGACTCGATGGCGAGCATCGTTTTTTACATGATCACCCCGAAGCTCGCAGGCGCTGGAGTGAAGCGCTGGAAGACGGCGACGGTGATGTGGTCGGCCAGTGTCTGGTCACCGGCGAACTCGCCCCGCTGGGTACGGACCATCCCGCCATTCGTAACATTAACGGTGCCCAGAGTTCCGGTGCTTCGCTGATCTCCTTCAACAGCGACGCCTATGAATCCCACGGCCACAAGGGGCAGAGCAACGCCGCCATTTCGAAGACGGCGATCTTTGGCTATGCCACTGCCCTGAATTATCTGTCGCGCCGCGATGCCGATAATCGCCAGCGTTTACAGTTCGGTGATACCACCGTCCTATTTTGGGCTCGCGCCAACGACACCGCCCAGGCCGAGGCAGCCGAGCACGTTTTCGCGGTACTTAACGATCCCCCGACCGACGAACAGGAGGCTGCACGGCTGCAAACCGCGCTGGCGCGTATCGCCGCGGGTGCGGCACTTGCCGATACCGAGCTGGGGCTGGCGGGTGACACGCAGTTCTTCGTACTGGGGCTGGCACCCAATGCAGCGCGGCTTTCGGTACGCTTCTGGTATGTCGATACGCTGGAGCAGCTGATGCGTCACGCGGCCTTCCACCAGCAGGACCTGAGCCTTGACCCTTCGCCCTGGAGAGGCGTTCTGCCACCCATCTGGCGGCTGCTTTACGCTACCGCACCCAGCCGTGACGGCAGAGCGAAGGCCGAGGATATTCCTCCTCAGCTGGCCGGCGAGATGGCCCGTGCCATCTTTACCGGCCGGCGCTATCCGCAGTCGCTGCTCGGCAACATTGTCATGCGCTTGCGTAACGACGGCGATATCAGTGGCGTGCGCGTAGCGCTGTGCAAGGCCGTGCTGGCGCGCAATGCACGTCTTGCGTCTCGTCTTTCATCTCAGGAGGTTCCCGTGAGTCTGGACCCGAATGTCACCCATCCCGGCTACCTGCTGGGGCGTCTGTTTGCCGAGTTGGAGAGCGCCCAGCGTGAAGCGCTTGGCAAGGAGATCAACGCTACCATTCGCGATCGTTACTACGGCGCCGCCTCGGCGACACCCGCCAATGTGTTTCCCATGCTCACACGCAACGTAGTGCACCACTTCGCCCGCATTCGCAAGGACAGGCGTGAAAACGTGGCCTACAGCATCGAGAAGAGAATCGGCGAGATCATGCAGAAGCTACCGGTCCAGTTTCCGAAGAATCTGAGCCTGCAGGATCAGGGACAGTTCGCGATAGGGTATTACCAGCAGAAATGGACGCGACGCTCCAGCCATGAAGACACCGCTACCGAAGGAGAATCGTCATGACCGCTATCGCCAACCGTTACGAGTTCGTGCTGCTGTTCGATGTGACCAACGGCAATCCCAACGGCGACCCGGATGCCGGCAATCTGCCCCGCCTCGATCCGGAGACCAACCAGGGTTTGGTGACTGATGTCTGCCTGAAACGCAAGATTCGCAACTATGTGGCACTGGAGAAGGAAGATGAACCCGGCCACGGAATCTACATGCAGGAGAAATCGGTACTCAATCAGCAGCACCAGAAAGCCTATGAGGCGCTCGAGATCAAGCCGGAGGCCAAAAAGCTGCCGAAGGATCAGGCGAAGGCGCGCGAATTGACCGCCTGGATGTGCGGTAACTTCTTCGATGTGCGCACCTTTGGCGCGGTCATGACAACCGAAGTCAACGCCGGGCAGGTGCGCGGCCCGGTGCAGCTGGCCTTTGCCACTTCCATTGACCCGGTGGTGCCGATGGAAGTGTCGATCACACGCATGGCGGTCACCAACGAAAAAGACCTCGAAAAGGAACGCACCATGGGCCGCAAGCATATCGTGCCTTACGGCCTCTATCGTGTTCACGGTTATGTATCGGCCAAACTGGCCGAACGCACCGGCTTTTCCGATGACGATCTCGAGCTGCTGTGGCGCTCGCTGACCAATATGTTCGAACACGACCGCTCTGCGGCACGTGGCGAGATCGCCGCCCGCAAGCTGATCGTGTTCAAACACGACAACCCCATGGGCAACGCGCCGGCCCATCGGCTGTTCGACAGCGTTCAGATCACGCGCGTCGAAGGGGAGCAGGAGACACCGGCACGCAGTTATCAGAACTACGTTATCGCTATCGACCGGGAGGCCATTCCGGCCGGTGTCAGTGTCGAAGAGCGTTTGTAGGCCGGCGCCAGTGGAGGACGAGATTCGTCTGATTCCGCTCTCGGCATTGCAGCACTACCTGTTCTGTCCGCGCCAGTGTGCGCTGATCCATCTGGAGCAGCTCTGGGCGGAAAACCGTTATACCGCCGAGGGTCGGATTCTGCATGAGCGTGCCGACCGTGCCGGTCATGAACGCCGGCGGGGCGTGCAGACCGCCATGGCACTGCCGCTTTCGCATGCCGCACTGGGGCTGACAGGCGTTGCCGATGTGGTTGAGTTCGATGAACGAGAAGCGCCTGTCGTAATTCGGCCTATCGAATACAAGCGTGGTCGTCCCAAGTCCCATCGTGCCGATGAGGTCCAACTGTGTGCCCAGGCGCTGTGTCTCGAGGAGATGAGGGAGACTGTGATCCAGGAAGGCGCGCTCTACTATGGCAAGACCAAAAGGCGCAAGGCGATAGTTTTCGATGAGGAGCTGCGAGCACTGACACTGGAAGTTATAGCGGGCGTACGCCAGCTTTTCGACGGTGACATCACGCCGCCTGCGGTATACGAGGCAAAGCGCTGTGACCGCTGCTCACTGATGGAACAGTGTCAGCCGCAGGTGATGGGCAAACGGCGATCGGCAGGGCGCTGGCTCACGCGGCAGTTGGATAACCTGCAGGACGACTGATCATGCGACGCCAGCTCAATACACTCTATATCACGACTGATGGCGCCTGGTTGAAAAAGGAGGGCGCCAATATTGTCATGCAGGTCGAGGGCGAGGAGCGCGCGCGTTTGCCGATCCATATGCTGGAGTCGCTGGTCTGCTTTGGCCGCGTACTGGTATCGCCGCCGCTGATGGGGTTCTGCGCGGAACAGGGGGTGACGATCACCCATCTGTCGCCGCAGGGAAAGTTTCTCGCCCGTATTGAGGGGCCTGTCTCCGGCAACGTACTGTTGCGCCGCACGCAGTATCGTTTCAGCGATGACGCCGAGCGCTGTGCCGCCATCGTGCGTGGCCTATTGGCCGGCAAGGTGCACAATCAGCGCGCGGTGATCGCCCGGGGCTTGCGCGACTATGGCGCGAAACTCGAGGCACCGGATCGCCGGCAACTCGAACAGTCGCGCACGCGCATGAGCCGCATTGCGCGTAACCTGCTGCATACCGAATCGAGTGATGAACTGCGGGGGCTCGAAGGCGAAGCGGCGCAGGTCTATTTCAGCGTTTTCGATCATCTGATTCGCTCGAGCGGTGAAGCCTTTCGCTTCAAGGGGCGCAATCGGCGACCGCCACGCGACCCGGTCAATGCGCTGCTGTCGTTTCTTTATACCCTGTTGACGCACGACTGTCGTTCGGCCCTGGAGGGTGTCGGGCTCGATCCTGCGGTGGGTTTTCTGCATCGCGACCGCCCCGGGCGGCCCAGCCTGGCGCTGGATATTGCCGAGGAGTTTCGGCCGCTGCTGGGGGACCGTCTGGCGCTTTCGCTGATCAATCGGCGCCAACTGGGCGAGAAGGATTTCACGGTGGCCGAAAGCGGCGGTGTCAGCCTGACCGATGAAGCACGCAAGACGGTACTCACAGCCTATCAGGAGCGTAAAAGAGAAGAAGTTCATCACGCCTTTATCGACGAGAAAGCGCCTATCGGTCTACTGCCTCATCTACAGTCACAGCTGCTGGCGCGTCATTTGCGAGGTGACCTCGACGCTTACCCGCCCTTTCTCTGGAAATAGGAGATCCCGCATGCTGGTACTGGTCAGCTACGATGTCAGCGTCACTTCCGAAGGTGGCACCCGTCGCCTGCGTCAGGTATCGAAAGCGTGCCGCGATTTTGGTCAACGAGTGCAGTTCTCCGTTTTCGAGATCGAGGTTGAACCGGATCAATGGGCTCGGCTGCGTCAGAGACTGATCGATACGATTGATGATGAAGTCGATAGTCTTCGCTTTTACTTTCTGGGTCGGAATTGGCAGCGGCGTATTGAGCATATCGGTGCCAAACCGGCGCTGGACATGAACGGCCCACTGGTATTCTGAGCCCGCCTCATTGACCTTCCTTCTTCTGCGAACCCCTGGTGTCCCGACTTCCCCGGCAGGGTTCGCACTTCTTTAACATTTTGATTTTTATATTGTTGTCCTGACCAAAAGTGGAAAAATCATCGCGTCGAATGAAATTGACATCCGTCTCGCCGCGGAGCGGTGGTTTTCCCCGGTCAAACAATGCGTTATGAATAGACAGTCGCGGCCCGCACGGGCCGCGCGGATAGAAACGCTGCGATAGGCCTGGGCGATAGCCATCGTGCGGCCGTCGCGGCCCGCACGGGCCGCGCGGATAGAAACTGCATTCGACGAGGATTTAGAAAAAGCACTGGCGGTCGCGGCCCGCACGGGCCGCGCGGATAGAAACGCCTCCAACGCCTCGGAGTTGATGGTCGTCTACGAGTCGCGGCCCGCACGGGCCGCGCGGATAGAAACTTGTTGCTGAGACTCCGGCAGCAGCCCCATTGCCCGTCGCGGCCCGCACGGGCCGCGCGGATAGAAACAGGCCGACAGGCTTTTGGCCAGCGCCCTCGGTTGGTCGCGGCCCGCACGGGCCGCGCGGATAGAAACTCTCATATAGATATAGAGCAGGATATTTATCATGGTCGCGGCCCGCACGGGCCGCGCGGATAGAAACAAGATGGCGACGTATGAAGAGACAGTGGGTTATGTCGCGGCCCGCACGGGCCGCGCGGATAGAAACTACAGAAAGCAGCCATAGGCTCATCGTGCCCTCTCGTCGCGGCCCGCACGGGCCGCGCGGATAGAAACATGACCGCCTGATAGTCATCGGCGGTGCCGTCCACGGTCGCGGCCCGCACGGGCCGCGCGGATAGAAACGCCAGAAATGCCCACTTCTTCGACATCCTTGAAGGTCGCGGCCCGCACGGGCCGCGCGGATAGAAACAGTGGGGGCAGAGCGCTTGATAGCAGGGCTGTCGGTCGCGGCCCGCACGGGCCGCGCGGATAGAAACTGAGCGCAGCCGGACGACGTCAGCACTGAGACTGGTCGCGGCCCGCACGGGCCGCGCGGATAGAAACCCTGGTGCTGGATGGTGGTTATATATTCCAGCCCGGTCGCGGCCCGCACGGGCCGCGCGGATAGAAACGGCCGCCGTTGCCTTGTGGCGATGGCCGCCATTGGGTCGCGGCCCGCACGGGCCGCGCGGATAGAAACGAGTACGGGCGAGCTGGTGACCGCTTTCCAGAAGTCGCGGCCCGCACGGGCCGCGCGGATAGAAACTCGAGCGGCCCTTGTGCACTCTGCTATGGCACCGGTCGCGGCCCGCACGGGCCGCGCGGATAGAAACTATTTCTTGATTTAATTGCATGACCTTGTTAGGCCGTCGCGGCCCGCACGGGCCGCGCGGATAGAAACCTCGATCTCGTCTGGTGTCCAAAGCAGCTTATCCAGTCGCGGCCCGCACGGGCCGCGCGGATAGAAACTTGGGGGACAATGCAAGCTGCGTCACTTAACTCAGTCGCGGCCCGCACGGGCCGCGCGGATAGAAACATTACCTCGCTGGCCGCCCTATCGCTCTACTGGCGTCGCGGCCCGCACGGGCCGCGCGGATAGAAACTATAATCCAGGGCTTTAATGGATCTGGAGAACCTGTCGCGGCCCGCACGGGCCGCGCGGATAGAAACACAGCCCAGCTGCTGGTCACCGACTACGCCGATGACGTCGCGGCCCGCACGGGCCGCGCGGATAGAAACATCGCAAGCGGCGCGCGAATGCCGCACCTCAACTGGTCGCGGCCCGCACGGGCCGCGCGGATAGAAACGGCATCACGCTCGCTCATGTAAACGTTGCGGCGTTGTCGCGGCCCGCACGGGCCGCGCGGATAGAAACTCCAGTGCCGTGCCGCTGCGCGTTTGTGCAGTACGTCGCGGCCCGCACGGGCCGCGCGGATAGAAACCTCCCGGTGGATCACCGTTATGACACCTATCAGACGGTCGCGGCCCGCACGGGCCGCGCGGATAGAAACGACTGTTGCCGACCGTGTCGATCCAAGCGGGATTCGTCGCGGCCCGCACGGGCCGCGCGGATAGAAACGTCTCTCCCTCGACCATTCGGCGTACCGACTCGGTCGCGGCCCGCACGGGCCGCGCGGATAGAAACACGCTCGTAGGGATTGATCGGTTGATCGTTCATCGGTCGCGGCCCGCACGGGCCGCGCGGATAGAAACAACGAGATCGCGCCGAAGGTAGGCGTAACCGCCGGTCGCGGCCCGCACGGGCCGCGCGGATAGAAACGCCATCTGCTCGACGAGCCCGAAAGTTACCGCCGTCGCGGCCCGCACGGGCCGCGCGGATAGAAACTCCAGAATGATCACCCGGGGTTTCACCCGGGCTGGTCGCGGCCCGCACGGGCCGCGCGGATAGAAACGGCAAAGTTGGCGAAAGCCAGCTGCATCTCTCCGGGTCGCGGCCCGCACGGGCCGCGCGGATAGAAACCCATTCAGCGATTCGATGGTCGAGCTACTGAGTCGTCGCGGCCCGCACGGGCCGCGCGGATAGAAACAGATGGAGCATGTGACCAACGAGGAGGCAACCAAGTCGCGGCCCGCACGGGCCGCGCGGATAGAAAC
>NZ_KB907867.1:0-1484 GCF_000382245.1 Kushneria aurantia DSM 21353 | reverse complement strand
CCACCAGTGAAGACCTGGTTCCTTTGAACGATTGTCGCGGCCCGCACGGGCCGCGCGGATAGAAACGACACCGGCGCCGCCACCGGTACCGACTCGGAGCGTCGCGGCCCGCACGGGCCGCGCGGATAGAAACTAAGGTAACCCAATATTTGAAGGTAGACGGTAGTTGTCGCGGCCCGCACGGGCCGCGCGGATAGAAACTCAAGATCGCTACAGTGCTGGGCGTCAATGCAATGGTCGCGGCCCGCACGGGCCGCGCGGATAGAAACACCCCATGTTGGTTAAAGCGCGCGCTGATGTCGGGTCGCGGCCCGCACGGGCCGCGCGGATAGAAACTTCTATCGTCTGATTACCGACGTATTGGAAGATGTCGCGGCCCGCACGGGCCGCGCGGATAGAAACAGTTGTGACGTCGCCGATCCGGTCCAGCAGCCGAGGTCGCGGCCCGCACGGGCCGCGCGGATAGAAACATGGAGTCGATCGCGGACGACGCCAGCCGTTTGCGTCGCGGCCCGCACGGGCCGCGCGGATAGAAACAGTCCAAAATGTAGTGCATGCCATTGTTGCGTTATGTCGCGGCCCGCACGGGCCGCGCGGATAGAAACGCAGTGGTGTCATGACACAGTAGTGACGGCCCAGAGTCGCGGCCCGCACGGGCCGCGCGGATAGAAACGGCGCTCATTCCATCCGACAGCCATGTGCTCGTGGTCGCGGCCCGCACGGGCCGCGCGGATCAAAGCCGGCAACCATGTTTTCGATGGTGTCGCGGCATGGCGTTATTGGCGCTCCGGGTAGGGCTATAAACGATCGATGACCAGCATCGGCTTGCCGATACGTGCCGGGTTTTCGAAATGCGCCAGCGCTTCTCGCCACTGCGGCAGCGCAAATTCGGCACAGGCGGGCAGGGTGGTATCGCGCAACAGTGTCCAGAGCCTGATGAAGCGCTGCTGCCAGTCGGGGTAGAACAAGCACTCGTGCCACCAGCCGCCATTTCAGAAGAATGGGTTGTAACATTCTGATTGATGAGGGCACTGCGCTTGATAGAATTGCCCGCTAACAACGGATAGCGAATTGATACGCGATCGTCTCATCACCGGTCAGGAATTCATCAATAACTCTGAAAGTGCCCTCTCGTTCTCGTACTTCTTTAAACTGTTGCCGTGTGTACTTTAAACAGCAATTAGTCAGGAGATAGCGTTCCGATCCGTTATATTTAGTCGCCCCTGCTAAACCCCGATTTTTTCCGGGGAGTCGAATTCGGCTCTCCTTATACTGGCCAATGAGCACAAAAAATTGAAGATCATTGACCGGACATAACGCCAAAATAGACCTGAAAAGCGGAAAAAGTAACAGACAAAAAGAAGCTCCCTGAGCTTCTTCATGACTTTCCTCAAATTCATGCCGACACCACACAGCAGCGCATGAATCCGATCGCCCTTGCGCCCTTTCAGATAACAGCGTGACAGCAATCCTTCGCTTTTCAT
>NZ_KB907866.1 GCF_000382245.1 Kushneria aurantia DSM 21353 | reverse complement strand
AGGATAGACCAGATTTTACGCCGAAAAGGGAGCATCATCCAGGCGCATAATCATGATTTCACGGTGATTTTTGGTTTTTCAGGACCGACGAAGTAGAACAGGTCGAAACAGAAGCGACCGCCAACAGACACAGGGATGTCATCATGAGCGAACAAAAGAACCACGCCGAGGACGACTTCGAGGGCGGCACGGAAAGCACGGAAGGCGAGACAGAAAACACGCAGGAAAAAGGCCAGGAGAACAGCGGCGAGATCGAACACGAACCGGATCATGAGCTGCCCTCTCAGGCAGCTGCGGTTCACCAGCGCCTGCGCATGGATGGTCAGAAGGAGCTCTCGCGCGACTCCATGGCGCTGCTCTGGTCGGCAATAGCGGCCGGCATTTCCATGAGCTTTTCAATGGTGGCGCGCGGCATCATGCACGCCCACGTCGGCGATATTCCTGCCGGTTTTCTGATCGAGTGCCTGGGCTACACCGTCGGCTTTATCGTCGTCATTCTGGCGCGCCAGCAGCTCTTTACCGAAAATACCGTCACCGCCGTGCTGCCCGTAATGAGCCATCCGACGCCGGGCAATTTCGCCGCCATGGGTCGCCTGTGGGGCGTAGTGCTGCTGGGCAACCTGATCGGCGCGGCACTCTCCGCCGCCACCTTTCTGCACATGCCGATGTTCGACCAGGCCACCCACGACGCCTTCCGTACCCTCGGCGAACATCTAATGGCGAAAACGCCCTTCGAAATGTTCGCCAGTGCCATTCTGGCCGGCTGGATGATCGCCACCCTGGTGTGGCTGATTCCGGCTGCCGGCGACGCCAAGGTGTGGATCATTGTTATCATCACCTACGTGATGGCGATCGGCGAGTTTGCCCACATCATCGTCGGCTCCAGCGAGATGTTCTACATGGTGTTTGCCGGCCACGCCGACTGGAACGATTTCTTTTTCGTGTTCGGTTTGCCCACCCTGGCCGGCAACGTCGTCGGCGGCACCTTCATCTTCGCCCTGATCAGCCACGCTCAGATTCGCGGTGATCTGGAAGCGCAGCGCGAACGCAAGCAGGGCCTGATCCAGCGTCGCCACCCGCTCAGGGCGACCAAACACAAGGGACAGGAGATGGCCGGCAAGCGCACGCCGCAGAGAAAGGGACGCCGCTGAGGGGTCGCGGCGTCAGGGCGCCTGTTCGTCACGCACCAGCCAGCCGTGCACCCGGCGGCGGTCAGATAAAGCGCTGCCAGCAGGTGGGCACCTCGGCGGCCTGGTGGGGCGCCATCAGAGCGAAGTCGGCGAAATCGAATCCCGGTGCCACGGTACAGCCGCAGAGGGTAAAATCACCGCGGCTTTCGGCCGCCTGCCAGCGGCCGCCGGGCACCAGCGCCTGGTAGTGGTCACAGCCGGGACCGATGGTGACGGCGTCAAAGTGGTGCCCGTCGCCGCGTATCAGCCGCAGGGGGGCACCTTCGTAGACGCACCACAGCTCGTCGTGACACACCTGGTGCAGTCGGCTCACCTCGCCGCGGCGCAGCAGAAAATAGATGTGCGTCATGGCCGCTCGTCGCTCGCCGCTGATCGGCGAGCGTACTTCGGCGTCACTGCACTGAACGCGCACGAAGTGGCCGCCCTCCGGATGGGGCTGCATCCGGTGGTGGCGAATCAGCGCCTCGCCTCGATTCATCGTCGTTATCTCCGCTGGTGGCAGTACATACGCAGATCGACTTCAATCCTTGCCCAACAGGGCGCATCGCTTTTCACAATGACGTACCATAGCGCCTGTTATTTTACCATTCGGCAGGACTCATGAAATATATCGGAGCCCACGTCAGCGCCGCAGGTGGCGTCGACAAGGCGGTCGGCCGCGCCGTCGACATCGGCGCCAACGCCTTTGCCCTGTTTACCAAAAATCAGCGCCAGTGGCAGGCCAGGCCCCTGGATGACGGGGTCATCGACGCCTTTCGACGGGCCTGCGAGGCACACGGCTTCGGTCCCGACCAGATTCTTCCCCACGACAGCTATCTGATCAACCTGGGCCACCCCGAGGCCGAAGGGCTGGCCAAATCCCGCGCCGCCTTCCTGGATGAAATGCAGCGCTGCGAACAGCTGGGGCTCACCCTGCTCAACTTTCATCCCGGCAGCCACCTGCGCAAAATCAGCGAGCGTGAGTGTCTGAAGATCATCGCCGAGTCGATCAACGACGCGCTGTCACAAACCCGCGGCGTCACCGCGGTGATCGAGAACACCGCCGGCCAGGGCAGCAATCTGGGCTATCGCTTCGAACAGCTGGCGGAGATTATCGAACAGGTCGAGGACCACTCGCGAGTGGGCGTCTGCATCGACACCTGCCACGCCTTCGCCGGCGGCTATGACCTCACCAGTCGTGAGGCGACCCGCGCGACCCTCGATGAATTCGCGCGGGTGGTGGGCATGGACTACCTGCGCGGCATGCACCTCAATGACGCCAAAAGCACGCTCGGCAGCCGCGTCGACCGCCATCACAGCCTCGGCCAGGGCAACATCGGCAGCGAGGGGTTTATCGCTATCATGCAGGATGAGCGCCTCGACGGCATTCCCATGATTCTCGAGACCGTCGAACCAGCCATCTGGGGCGAGGAGATCGCCTGGCTGCGCGCGCAGCAGCGCGCTTGAAGCGTCTCGATCACGTAAAAGGGTGCCATATGCAATCGGAAGGATTTTTCAGCTGGATCGGCGAGCGGCTGGGCGACATCATTCGCAGCCTGGTGGAATTTCTCGCCTCGATATTTGCCAACCTGTTCGGCGCCATGGATGGCTTCATCGACGGCTTGACCCGCTCGCTGGGCATCAGTCCCTCGATTTTCAGCCTTGCCGTGCTGATTATCGGCCTGCTGCTTTTGATCAGCGGCGTGCGCGCGCTGTTTCGCGGCGCCGTCATCGGCGGCCTGATCTGGCTGGTGCTGGGCCTGCTGGTGCTCTCCTGGCTGATTCCCTGACTCCTGGCTGATTCCCTGACGCGACAGCGCCACACATCCCGTGCCAACCGTATCGGTAGACCGCGCTCAAGCTTTGTCGCGCAGCGCCGATACCTGACAACATCCTCCTGAAAGCCGCGCGGTAGCGTGGCGTCCATGTCTGTGCGTACGGGAACTGTCGATGTCACTGAAAATCCGGGGAGTACTCTGCCTCGCTCTTCTCCTCTCGCTGAGCGGCTGTTTCCAGCTTCATACCGCCCAGGCGCCGATGGCGACCAGCTGGCCGCTGACCGAGCAGCGGCGTATGCAGGCCGCCCACCACTGGGACGTGCTGGCGCGCCACGAGGCGCGCGCCATCATGGCCCGTCAGCGGCTGCGCGGCAGCCCTCTCTATATCGCCGAACCGGTGCCTTCCACGCCCTTCTCGCGTGCCTTTCACCGGCTGCTGGAGAGCCAACTGGTCAACAATGGTGCACTGGTCAGCACTCAGCCCGAGGGCTCGGTGTTCGTCGACTACGACGTACAGGTCGTGGAACACCAGGATCGTGGCTTTATCCGCCGCCCGGAGGGCACCTTCACCGCTCTGGCCGCGGGCGTCACGCTGGCTTTTCAACCTATCAACCACTGGGCCGAGCCGGCGCTGGCGCTGATACCCGGCGCGGCGCTGTTCGATGCCTTCAGCGGCAACATCACCGAGGTCGGCGATACCGAAGTGATCATCACCACCCGGGCGAGCGAATACGATACCCTGCTCTTCTCATCGTCCAATATCTACTATGTCAACGACGGCGACAGCAGCCAATACGCCGTTCGTGAGCCTAATGTCGGCAATGACAACAGCGTCGAAAACCGTGGCGGGCTGAGGCTTTCAACACAATGGTAAAAATATTCAAAAAACAGTGGGCGCCCTTGATCGCCGTGCTGCTGGCCACCCTGCTGGCCGGCTGCACGCTGCTCCCCGGCAATAACGAGATAGCGCCTCAGCCCACGCTCCTGTCAGCCGTCGACGATGCCGCTGACGAACTGCTGGAGAGCGCAAGAGGCCGTCTGTCGGCCAGCGACAGCACGATCGCCACCACCTTTGTCGATATCGATCAACTCGACAGCTCCTCGACGCTGGGCCGGGCGCTGTCGGAGGCGCTCACCTCGAAACTGGTCGCGGGCGGGCTCAACGTCATGGAGGTCAAACTGCGCAGCAGTCTCTACATCGAGGAGCGTACCGGCGAGTTGATCCTGTCGCGCAACGTTCAGCAGCTGGGCAGCAACTACGACGCCACCGCCGTGCTGCTGGGCACCTATGCCGTGGGGCGCGCCGAGGTACTGGTCAACGCCCGGCTGGTGCGGCTGGCGGATCGCGCCATTCTGGGCGCCACCAGCTTCCGCATACCGCTGGACGCCAACGTGCAGTCGCTGCTGGCGACGCCATACGCCTATTGATCAACAGCGCATGCCGCCCATCCGGCGTTAAAGATCATGCAAAGAGGCCCGCCCATCCAACGATGGGCGGGCCTCTTTGGTTGCGCGGAGCGGCGGTGACGCGCCTTCAGGACTCGCTGCTCTCCACCATGGCGGAGAGACTGTCGCGGCTGCCGGACAGCTCACGGGCCAGGTTGATACCGGCAATGACCGCCTTGAGCGAGGCGCTGACGGTATCGCTGTCCTCCGCCACGCTGGCCACGCGCTGGCCGTCGACGTTGAGCTGCACGAAGGCGATGGCGTTGGCCTCACTGTCGCCGCCCAGCGAGTGCTCGCTATAGTCGATGATGCCCACCTGCTGGCCGCTGTGCTGCTGCCAGGCATTCATGAAAGCGGACATCGCACCGTTGCCCCCCGCCTCCAGAGCCAGCGCTTCGCCGTCGTCATCCAGCGTTACCGACAGCGTCTCGTTGCCGCCACGCGACAGGCGGTAGTCAACCAGCGACAGCGGCGCATCACGCGTGAAGGTCTCGAACAGCAGCCGACGAATGGCGTCACTGGAGAGCTCCCCGGAGAGTCGCTCGCTCTCGGCCTGCACGTGGGGTGCCAGCGCCAGCATCATCCAGCGCGGCAGGCTGATGCCGTAGTCGCGCTCCAGCAAGAAGGCCATGCCGCCCTTGCCCGACTGACTGTTGACGCGAATCACCGCCTGGTAGTCACGCCCGATGTCGCGCGGGTCGATGGGCAGGTAGGCGACCTGCCAGGGCTCGTCGTCGCCCTGCTTGCGCAGCGACTTGCGAATCGCATCCTGGTGGCTGCCGGAAAAAGCGGTGTAGACCATGTCGCCCACCCAGGGGTGGCGCGGATGCATGGCAATGCCCGTGCACTCGGTAACGACCTGAATGATCTCGTCCGGACGGGAAAGATCCAGCTCAGGGTCGATCCCCTGGCTATAGAGGTTCATCGCCAGGGTGACGATATCCATATTGCCGGTACGTTCGCCGTTGCCCAGCAGGGTGCCCTCGACCCGCTCGGCGCCGGCCAGCAAGGCCAGCTCGGCGGCAGCCACCGCGCCGCCGCGGTCATTATGGGTGTGTACCGAGATAATCACGCTGTCGCGGCGGCTGATGTTCTGACAGAAATACTCGATCTGGTCGGCGTGGTGATGCGGTCCCGCCACCTCCACGGTGTTGGGCAGGTTGAGGATGCACTTTTTATCCGGCGTCGGCTGCCAGACATCCATCACCGCTTCGCAGATCGCCAGCGAGAAGTCGAGTTCGGTGCTGGAGAAACTTTCCGGCGAGTACTGAAAGCGCCAGTCGACCTGCGGATAGCGCTCGGCGTGCTCCCTGACCCAGCGCGCCCCGCTGGTGGCGATATCGATAATGCCATCGCGGTCCATCTCGAATACCCGCTCGCGCTGGGTGGTCGAAGTGGAATTATAGAGATGAATAATCGCCCTTTTGACCCCCACCAGCGATGCGAAAGTCTTCTCGATCAGATGCTCGCGGCACTGCACCAGCACGGCGATGGTGACATCTTCGGGGATCTGATCCTCCTCGATCAGCCAGCGCACGAAGTCGTAGTCGGGCTGGCTCGCCGAGGGAAAACCGACCATCACCTCCTTGATACCCACCTGCACGATCTGCTTCCAGAAGCGCTTTTTCTGCGCCACGCTCATCGGCTCGAGTAGCGCCTGATTGCCATCGCGCAAATCCTCACTGACCCAGATCGGTGCGCGATCAAGATCGCGATCCGGCCACTGACGGTTAAAAGCGGGCACGCGCGGTGCCGGGCTGTATTTTTTATGATCAAAGGCGCGCTGATTGAAAGCAGTCATGGTCTACCCCGATGGACGCATAAGGGAAACGCTGAATAAATCGACGAGCGAGATGAAGCGCAAGGCGCATGGAACACAGAACACGAGACATAACATGGGGTTAGGCGAGTATTCGAGTACCACGCAACGCAGCGATTCGCTAGCGCAGGCATTTATGCAGCGTTTCCTGAGTCGTGTTTCGTGCCGAACAGGATCGGCTTGCCCCGATGCGACACAACAGCCGGATAGACTGTGCGGAGCGCGGCGACGCTCTTGTGAAGCATCGCCTCCCGCCGCTTTCGTGAAGCGGCGGTGGGTCATCGAGGCTTTGATTGCCGACCGCTACAGTGTAACGCCGCAGGCGGGGCATTTGATTGTCAATTTCGGATTATTTTCTGGTATTTTGGCAAAATAATGGCGCATATTGCTGTTAAACGGAACAGGATTGCGATAAATGACAAAGAGAGAAAATCAGTTTGCGCTCGACCGCTACGATCGACAGATTCTCGACATACTGCAGCGCGAAGGGCGGCTCAGCAATCAACATCTGGCCGAGCGCGTGGGGCTGTCGCCCTCGCCCTGCCTGCGGCGGGTACGGGCGCTGGAGGAGAGCGGGCTGATCACCGGCTACCGGGCGCTGGTCGACGCCCGGCGGCTGGGCTACCGGCTGATGGCGCTGGTGCATATTTCGATGGATCGTCACACCCCGGAACGTTTTGCCAACTTCGAAAATCAAGTGGCGGCTATCGAGCAGGTGCAGGAGTGTTTGATGATTACCGGCCAGGAAGTCGACTACCAGCTCAAGATCAGCGTCGAGGACATGGACGACTTTCAGCGTCTGCTGTTGCAGCACATCACTCCTATAGAGGGAGTGTCCGGGGTGCACTCCAATTTCGTGCTGCGCCCGGTGTTCGAAAATCGCGGTGTGCCGCTGAGCAATTGACAGTGAATATATTGCGGCGCTGGAACCCCGGGCCCGCCTCGTGTTCGAATACGCTCAACCTTTCTTTACACTATCGAATCTGAATACCAACGGACCGATGCTATCGATCCACCTACACACTGGAGATGCCATGTTCATCCGTCGCGCCCTGCTCGCCGCCCTCTTTCCCCTGCTTGCCGCTGCCGGCACCACCACCGCCCTGGCGCAGGCGCAATCCCAGCCCGGGGCGCCGTCCCAATCCCAGGCGCAGCAGCAAAACTTCGATACCCAGCAGTTTCAGAGCTGGGAAGTGCGCTGCCCGACCGGCGGCGCCACGGCACAGCAGCGCTGCACCATGAACCAGGTGGTCAACAACCCCGACAGCAATGAGCCGCTGATGCGCGTCATGGTGGGCTACCCGCCGCAGGCCGACGGCCCGGTGATGGTATTCCTGCTGCCGCTGGGCATCAGGCTGGCGCCCGGCATGCAGTTGCAGGTGGACAGCAACGAACCCACCGGCTTTCCCTTCCAGGTCTGCACACCGCAGGGCTGTCGCGCCAACCTGCCGCTCGATGCCAATATGCAGCAGCAACTGCGCGGCGGTACCCAGGCAACCATCAGCGCCATTGCCCCGGACGGCGAACGTCTCGACCTGAATCTGTCACTGATGGGCTTTACCAACGCCAGCCAGCGCATCGCTCCCTGAGGCACCGCACGGCCAGGGCCCACAGCCACGGTCGGTCGCACCTGATCGCCCCCGCTCCGGCGGGGGCGATCGTTTGCAGAGGATGGCTCAGGTCTCGGCCAGCGCCTTCTCCACTACCTCGTGCAGGTTGCGCGACAGTTTCTCGGCGCGAATGCGCTCCAGTTCCCCGCGCATCAGAGCAGCGCGCGCCTCGTCGAAGCGGCGAAAGCGCGTCAGCGGCGCGATCATACGCGCAGCGATCTCCGGATTGAGCCGGTTGAGCTCGATTACCACGTCGGCCAGCAGCCGGTAGCCCGCGCCGTCGCGGCGGTGGAAGTTGACCCGGTTGTCGCGGGTAAAGGTGCCGATCAGGGCCCGCACCCGGTTGGGATTCTTGATCGAAAACGCCGGGTGCTGCATCAGAAAGCGTACCCGCTCCAGCGCATCCGGCTGGGGCCGCGTCACCTGGGTGGCAAACCACTGATCCATTACCAGGGCGTCATGCGACCAGCGCTCGCCAAAGGCACGAATCGCCGGATCGCCCAGGTCGGCGCGGTCGGAGTGGGCCAGAAGCGTCAGCGCCGCGCGCACGTCGGTCATGTTGTCATCGGCCTCGAACTGCGCTTTCGCCATGGCCAGCGTCTCCGGCTCGCCGCTCGCGGTCAGATAGGAGAGCGCGATATTTTTCAGACTGCGCGCGGCGATCTGTTCGGGAGTGGGGGCATAACCCGCGGTCGACTGATTGGCGTGATAGACACGCTCAAAGTCGGCATAGAGGCTGTCGGCGAGCTGTTCGATGGCAGCGCGCCGCGCCGCGTGAATGGCATCGACATCGACCTGCGACTGCTGCTCGGCAATCCACGCCTCGCTCGGCAGGCGCAGCATTTCCGCCAGTACCGCGCGGTCATCGGCAGGCTGATTGAGCAGATAACGAAAGGCATCGATCAGCCGCGCATCGAGGTGCATCGTCTCGCCGGCCGCGTGGGCCGTCATCATCTCCTCGATGGCGGTCAGCGCCAGCCGCTGGGTCGCATCCCAGCGGTTGAAACCGTCTTCATCAAAGCGCATCAGATGCGCCAGTTCATCCCGCGACCAGGGGTAGTCAAGGCGCACCGGCGCCGAAAAGCCGCGCAGCAGCGAGGGCACCGGTGCCCGTTCGATACCCTCGAAGGTCCACTGCTGCTCGGCCTCGGTGAGGTGCAGCACGGTATCGGTGCCCGGGGTTTCGCCATCGACGCTTAGCGTCAGCGGCGTACCATCGTCACCGAGCAGCCCCATACGCAGCGGAATGTGCAGGGGCAGCTTGTCGGGCTGACCCGGCGTCGGCGGAGTGTGCTGCCGCACGGTGAGCGTGAAGCGCTGGCCGGCCTCGTCATATTCGCCCCGGCAGTCGAGCTGCGGCGTGCCGGCCTGGGAATACCAGCGCATGAACAGACCGAGATCGAGCCCGGAGACCTCGGCCATGACGTCAACGAAATCCTCCACTCGCACCGCCTGGCCGTCGAAGCGCTCGAAGTAGCGATCGCTGCCACGGCGGAAGGTCTCCGCGCCGATCAGATTGCGCAGCATGCGCACGATCTCGGCACCCTTTTCGTAGATGGTCAGGGTGTAGAAGTTGGAGATCTCGATGAAGTGATCGGGACGCACCGGATGCGCGGTGGGGCCGGCATCCTCGGCAAACTGCAGGGTACGCAACAGCGCTACGTCCTCGATGCGCTTGACCGGCGCCGAATTGGTATCGGCGGAGAAGGTCTGGTCGCGAAAGACGGTGAACCCCTCCTTGAGCGCCAGCTGAAACCAGTCGCGGCAGGTCACCCGGTTGCCCGACCAGTTATGAAAGTACTCGTGGGCCACGATACCCTCGATACGCTGGAAGGCGGCGTCGGTGGTGGTCTGCGGATTGGCGAGCACGGCGGCGCTGTTGAAGATGTTGAGCCCCTTGTTCTCCATCGCTCCCATATTGAAGTCGTTGACCGCCACGATCATGAACAGATCGAGATCGTATTCCCGCCCGTAGCTTTGTTCATCCCAGCGCATGGCGCGCTTGAGCGACGCCATCGCCCACTCGGTCTTGTGCAGGTTCTCCTCCTCGACCCACAGCTCCAGCGCCACCTCGCGGCCGCTCGCCGTGGTGAAACTGTCACGCACGCAGTCCAGCTTTCCCGCCACCAGCGCGAACAGATAGGCGGGCTTGGGGTGCGGATCCTGCCAGCTGACAAAGTGGCGGTTACCGGGCAGCTCGCCGCGCTCGACCGGATTGCCGTTGGAGAGCAGCACCGGTTCGCGGTCGCGGTCGCCGATCACGGTGGTGGTAAAGGGGGCCAGCACGTCGGGGCGGTCGGGGTACCAGGTAATGCGGCGAAAGCCCTCCGGCTCACACTGGGTGCAAAAGATCGGCCCGGAGACATAAAGCCCCTCCAGCGCAGTGTTGGCGGCCGGCTCGATCACGACTTCGGTATCGAGCAGAAAGCGCTCCGGCACGCGCTCGACGGTAAGCGTTTCCCCTTCGATACGATACTCGCTCTCCAGCAGCGGCTGGCCGTCGATGGCGATACGCTCGAGTCCCAGCTCGCAGCCCCAAAGTACCAGCGGCGCCTGCGCCTCGGCCTCGGGATGACGCTGCAGATGCAGGCGTGCGCGTACCCGGGTCGCCTTCTCGTTGAGATCGAAGGTCAGTTCGGTGCGTTCGAGGCGGTAGGCGGGCGGCTGGTAGTCGTGCAGATAGATCGCTTGCGGCTCGGCCATGGAGGCTCCGATTCAGAGTAAGTAGACAGCAGAACTTTTGATATGGGCCAGTTTACGCGGGCTCAAAGGGTATCTGCCAGGAGAGGACGAAAAGCCGCGACTCAGACTGAAGAGGACGGCACCGGGCGCGTCACGATCCAGGCGCCGATCGCCACCAGCAAAAGGCAGATCAAAAGGCGCAGCCACAGAGCGTCGAGGGCAAACCATACCAGCGCAGCACTGAGGGCGAGCGCCAGCGCCGCCACCCTCTTGGCGCGCGGTGCGATGGCGCGCTCGCGCTCCCAGCTGCGAATCGCCGGGCCGGCAATGCGGTGACGGCGAATCCAGCCGGCAAAGCGCGGTGAACCTTTCGATGCCAGTGCCACCGCGGCCAGCATGAGCGGCGTGGTGGGCAGTAGCGGCAGCACCACGCCGGCCAGACCCAGCGCAAAGCACAGTGCCGCCAGCGCCATCCAGCAGTAGCGCATAAAGGTCATCTCCTCACATGGACCGCAGGCACTGCCTCTGCTCGAGCGGGCGTCACTATTCCCCGTCATCCGGGGTAGCCGTCGCATCGCCACGCTGCCAGCGACGGGTCGGCCGTGGCCGACT
Source organism: Kushneria aurantia DSM 21353 (assembly GCF_000382245.1). Classification (GTDB taxonomy): domain Bacteria; phylum Pseudomonadota; class Gammaproteobacteria; order Pseudomonadales; family Halomonadaceae; genus Kushneria; species Kushneria aurantia. Next base: position 183,423 of record NZ_KB907866.1, on the reverse strand, counting down.
GGCCACAAAGGCGCCCACGGCCACCAGCACCGCGGCCAGCAGCCAGAACACCCAGCTAAAGCCGGTATGAATCCAGATGACCCAGCCACTCAACACCATCATCGACAGCGACACTATCTTGGCCGGCAGGGCGATAGCGCGCTCCTTTTCCCACGCGCTGATAAGCGGACCGGCGAGTCGATTGCGGCGAATCCAGCGCTCAAAGCGCTTTGAGCCCTTCGAGGCGCAGATCACCGCCAGCAGCATGAAGTCGGTCGCCGGCAATAGCGGCAGGAAAATACCCACCACGCCGATGCCAAAGCAGAGCGCCGCCAGTGCGATCCAAAAACCGCGTCGCAGGCGGCGGGGCGGCGCATTGCGGGAAGGAGGCTGCGACATCGATCATTTCCAACGGCAAGGGAAAGTACGATGGTAGCGCCGCGGTAGCCGACAACCAACCGCCTGGCACAAAGTGCCGCATCACGGTTTCAGTTGTCGGATGCGGCGGTCTGTCCCAAAGGCCGAATCATGCGCCAGGCGGCGCAGCCGTCGTGGTAGTAATCATCCAGCCAGCGCTGCATCTCATAACCCATGCGCCGGTACAGGGCGATCGCCTCGCGATTGTCGGCGCGCACCTCCAGATAGAGGTGATCGCAGTCGCGTGCCAGCGCCGTCATTTCCAGCGCCAGCAGAAGCCGTTGCCCCAGCCCAAGGCCGCGCGCCTCGGGATGCAGGCAGAAGGAGTAAAGACGCGCGCGATGCTCGTTGCGGCGAAAAAGCAGCGTACCGTAACCCTTGAGCTCATCGCTTTCATCGACCAGCAGCCGCGTTTCGGCGTTGGCTTTGGTGACCAGATACTTCAGCTGGGAGGCACTGAAGCTGTCTTCATCGTCACCGAAGCAGGCACGCTCGAGTTCATCGAGCGCCTCCACATCGGCTCCGTCGGCAGCGCGCAGCCTGAATGCCATCGTGGTTGCTCCCCCTGTCAATCCCTGCATTTTTCATGTTATCACTGCACGGCGCTATAGCGCCCACCTTCCGGAGAACCGCATGTCCCGCCTACGCATTGTCGTCGACCAGCCCGAAGACTGGCGCCCCTATTATCCCAGCGACGATCTGATCAGCGCCGACGACTTCCTCGCCCTTGACGAGGACCCGGCACGCGACCGCGCCACTCATGTCATCAATCTGTGCAGCGGCCTCGACTATCTGGAAACCGGCTATTACGTCTCACTGCTGGCTCAGGCGCGCGGCCAGCGGGTGCAGCCCGATGTCGAGACACTCAACCAGCTGGGGCGCAAGGCGCTGATCGACCTGCAGCTGGCGGGGCTCAACGACACTATGGCAGAGCTGGACCGACGCGGCGCGCTAACCGGTGAAAAACTGACCCTGCGGCTTTTTTTCGGCGATACCGAAAGCGAGACGCTGGCGCGGCTGGGGCGCCGCCTGTTCGAGAAGCTGCCCTGCCCCATCATGGAGGCAAAGCTGGTCAAACGCCACGGCGAGTGGCGCCTTGCAAGCCTGCGCCCACGGGCGTTGAAGGATATCAACGCCAACGAAGAGGAGCGCTTCGCGCGCGCCCTCAATCGTCACTCCCGCCAGGTGTGGCGCACTCCGACGGCGCGGCGGCGCTATCGCTTCGAACTGGCGATTCTCGTCGACCCGCAGGAGAGCCTGCCGCCCAGTAACAAGAGCGCCCTCAGGGAATTCATTCGTGCCGGCCGCTCAATGGGGATCGACGTCAGCCTGATCACCCGGCGCGACGAGGGGCGACTGGCGGAGTTCGACGCGCTGTTCATCCGCGAGACCACTCAGCTGGATCATCACACCTGGCGCATGGCGCGCCGCGCTGAACACGAAGGACTGGTGGTCATCGACGATCCGCGCTCGATTCTGCGCTGCACCAACAAGGTGTATCTGCACGCCCTGCTGCGCGCTCGCGGTATCCCGGCGCCGAACGGGCATCTGCTCAATCGCGGCGATCTCAAACGCCTCGATAGCCTCGCCGCTACGCTCAGTTTTCCGCAGGTACTGAAAGTGCCCGATGGCGCCTTTTCACGCGGCGTAGTCCGTATCGACTCTCGCGAGCAGCTCGACCAGCAGGCACGACGGCTATTCAAGGACTCGGCGCTTTTGCTGCTGCAGGAGTGGATGCCCACCGAATACGACTGGCGCATCGGCATTCTCGACGGCCAGGTGCTGTTTGCCAGCCGCTACTATATGGCACGCGGCCACTGGCAGATCTATGACCACAGCGGTGGCCGCGTGCGCAGCGGCGGCTTCGATACCATCGACCCGGCACAGGCGCCGGAGAAGGTTATCAAAGCGGCGCTGCGCGCCACCAAACTGATCGGTCGCGGCCTCTACGGGGTGGATCTCAAGCAGAGCGGTGACCGGGTCGTGGTCATTGAGGTCAACGACAATCCCAATCTGGATGCCGGCGTCGAGGACGTCGTGCTGGGGCGCGAGCTCTATCGCCGGGTGATGGGCTGGTTTCTGGCGCAGATGGAGCAGCAGCACCGGCCGGTACGCACGGCGACGGGGGAGTGAGCCGCCGCTACAGCAGCGCCCGCTGGCCGGGCGCCGCCTCGGCGCCGCTCGCCAGCCGTAAACGAATGCCGTAGCCGGCGTACTTGCGCAGGTTGATTACGCCGCTGTCCAGCAGCAGATACTGCCCCTTGATGGCCATCAACCGCCCCTCGATCGAGGCCTCGCGGTCAAGATTGCGGGCACGCACCCGCTCGGGCCAGGCCAGCGCCGGATATTCGAAGGCAAAAGGCCGCGCCCCGGCACAGGGCGTGACGCTACCGGCGCCGAAGTGCTGGTGAAGCGCTTCGAGACCTGCAGCAAGGCGCTCGAAAAGACACTCACGCAGGGCGACGAGATCAACCGGCGCCGGCGGCCCCTTGAGCATGCGCTGCCAACTGGTGCGATCACTGATCTGCTCGCGAAACAGCGCCTCGACAAAGCCCGCCTGGCGACGGCTGGCCACTTCGAGAATCGCCAGCCCCTGGCTGGCACCCTGGTTCAACCAGCGCCCCGGCAGATTGCCGGCGCGGGTGATCCCGACCTTGGGCGCCGAAGCATTGGCGAGATAAACCAGATGGGGCGAGAAGCAGAAGCGCTCACCCCACTGCGGCTCACGGCAGGTCCCTTCGAAATAGTGGCAGCGCTCCGGGCTGACCATACAGAAATCGCAGCGGGCGAGGCTGAAAAAACAGCGCCGGCAGTAGCCACGGCCAAAACTTTCGAGAGTGGCAGTGCCGCAGTTGAGACACTGAATATCGCCTGTCGCAGACAGAGAGAGGGTGGCGCCCAACCAGTGATTGAGCGGCAGCGTCTGCCCGCCGAGCTGCAGCCGATAGTGCGCCCGACCGCTCTCGTCGGCCTCGACCGCCATCGGCGTCAGCACACCCTCCAGCTGCGCTTCATGGGCAGCGTTGGAAGAAGACACCACTCAGTTGAGCCAGCGAATGGTGTCGCCGGTAGCTTCACCGTTACGGTCACTGCCGCAGCCGTGGCGATCAATATGGCCGATGCGCGCCTCGACCGGTACGTCATGCTCGACCTCGAAACGGATGACCGCCTCCAGACAGAGTTCGCGCTGCTCTGCCGTCAGGGTCCGGCCGTCGGGCCATTTTCCCAGCTCGATGCCGCGCTTGAGCGCTTCATACATCTGCGGGCTCATCTGATTGATCATGCGCTCGAAGGTCATATCGCTCATGGCAGCCTCTCCCTTGAGTGAATTCCGCTTGAGTGGATTCGGCAGGCGTTTATATCGAACCCCGGCGCACCGGGCGGCGTGACGCCAGCGCACCGGCAATCAGCCCCAGCAGCAGACCGCCGAGGTGCGCTTCATTGGCGATATTGCCAAAGCCGATCCAATCGGCCAGCGGTGTCATGCACAGCACCAGCCAGCCGATCATGAAGATCACCAGCATCTGCGGAAAGCTGAAACCGCTGTCGGGCACCAGCCGAGCGTAGAGCCAGACGAAACCCACCAGCGCATAGACCACGCCCGACATACCGCCGAACAGTACGGTACCGGTGGCGTACTGTGCCAGATTGGAGACCACCATGGCGATCAACAGCAGCGCCAGCAGCCGCATGCGCCCCTGAAGCACCTCGACCTGTCGGCCAAAAAACCACAGCCATAGCAGGTTGAAAATCAGATGCATGGGGCTGAAGTGCAAAAAGGCGGGAGAGAAAAGGCGCCAGATCTGACCGTGGCGCAGCGCCTCGGCCAGGGTGCCGGCGTAGAGCTGCTCGCCCTGGAGGCTGAAGGGTACGATCGCCAGCCATGACAGGGTGCCGAGATCGGAAAGCAGCTGCAGACCGTAGACCGCCACGCAGAGCGCAACCAGCGCGGCCGTCACGGGGGCCGCGGCCAGCGCCCCGCCCACCGAACCGCTGCGCGCCACGCCCTTTGCGTCGCTTTCCAGCGCCAGCGACTCGCCGCGCTGCCACCGCGCTACCAGCCGGTGGGCGGCCTCCAGTTGGGCATCGTCGATCAACCATAGAATCTGATCGCCGTCGCGATACTCGAAATGATGACCGATACGATGGGCCCAGAGTGCGCGCCGCAGCGCGTCGAGGTCGGTGTCGGCGGAAAAACGTAGCGCCTGCGGCATACCGGCTCCCATGGCAACGGAGGCTGTCAGCCAGTGTGAATGACGGTTCCGGCACGCGCCGGAAAAGTGCTCAACAGGGTAGCCGACATCGGCAGGCCCGGGGCAGTATTGTGACCCGGAATCGCACAAAAAAAGAAGTCCGGTGGACAGGGCCAACCGGACAAGAGCAAGGGATCATTCAAGGGAACACTTACTCTGACGGCCACAGCGCGAGGAAGTTCCACGCCGTTGCGAAAAATTTGTGATTTTTTCCACGGCCTGCCTATCGCAGCGTCCTGTCGGCGTCTATCCAGCACAGGCGGCCGGCATCGAGAACCTGTTCGCCGTCAAAACGGTAGGCCACCAGCCGCCCTCCCCTGACGGCGCTGTAATCCAGGCAGGCAATGTTGGGCGCCGGCAGTGCCGGCACGCCACGGCACCAGTAGTGGCCAACGAACAGCGGCCGCTGTTGCGGGGCGTAGTAGACCAGGCGGTCACACGCTTCGTCACCGAGGGGCTGTGCCGCCAGTGCGGCGGGAAGCGGGTCGGGCTGAAACAGCACCTCGCCCAGGGTGCGTGGCGTGGCATACCAGAAACCGGCGCGAAAACTGTGTCGTACGGCACCGTCACGGGCCTGCACCTGCCAGCCGCGCGGCAGGCGCAGGCCGACACCGCGAGTGGTACTGTCCAGCAAGTGCTGTTCGTGACTGCCGGGGATGGCGGCGGCCAGCCATGGGCGGTCAATACATCCATCCGGACGACACGCCAGAAAAGGCCGCAGCAGCTTCTCGTCCCACAGCGCATGAGCAACCCGGAAGTGTTCGAACTCGAGGCACAGTGGCAGCCGAGCGAACCACTCCAGATAGTGGCTCCAGAGCCCGGGCGCGCCTTCAAACTGTTCAAGCGTGGCACGCAGGACACGTTCGCCACCCGGGCCGGGTGAACGCGGCCTGCCGCCCTGCTCGCTCGGCAGGCACTCACGCAGGGCACGCACCTCGTGATTGCCCAGTACGATCTGCGCCTCGCCCTCCGCCACCATGCGATAGACGATGTCGAGCGTCTGACGCACTTCGGGACCGCGATCAATCAGATCGCCGACAAAGATCACTTGCCGATCGGGATGGCGCCATACGCCGCCGTGAAGACGGTAGCCCATCTTCTCCAGCAGTCGCGTCAACAGCGTGGCGCAACCGTGGATATCGCCGATCAGATCGACGCCACCGTCATCCGCCATCATCACTGCTCCGCAGGCGCACTGCTCCACCCCAGTTTGGAGCGACAGGCCTCGAAGTAGCTGTAACCAGGGGGATGGATCAGTTGAAGCCGCTCCGCCTTGCGGCGGATATGCAGTACGTCACCAGGCTCGACGACCACGCGCATCTGACCGTCGCAGCTGACGTGCAGCTCGGCGCCGTGGCTGTCGATCACCTCGATGCAGATGCGGCTGGCGGCGTCGACCACGATGGGTCGACTGGAGAGCGTATGAGGAAACATCGGCACCAGCACCATGGCCTCCAACCGCGGGTGCAGAATCGGCCCGCCGCCGGAGAGCGAGTAGGCGGTGGAGCCGGTCGGTGTCGCGACGATCAGGCCGTCGGAGCGCTGACGATAGACGAAGTCGTGATTGATCGACAGACGAAACTCGATCATCCGCACCGCCGCCGCCGGGTGCAGTACCACATCGTTGAGGCTGGCACTGGCGCCCACAATCACGCCGTCGCGCTCGACCTCCATATCGAGCAGAAAGCGCTCTTCACGCTCGAAGTCACCGCCCAATACCTCGTCAACCCGGCTCTCTACCTCGTCGGGCGAGATATCGGTGAGAAAGCCCAGCCGACCGCGATTGACCCCCAGCACCGGGGTATTGAAACGGCACAGTTCACGGCCGGCACCCAGCAGGCTGCCGTCGCCGCCGACCACGATAGCCAGATCGCAGCTGCGGCCGATCTCCTCCAGCGTCAGCCCGCTGCGAGTCGCCCCCAGACACTCGCAGGCGGTCTCCCTTTCGAGGTTGACCCTCAAACCGCGCCGCTCGAGATGGGCAATCAGCCGCGTCAGGGTCTCGATCACCTTGTCACTACCGGGTCGCCCTACCAGCCCCACTGAGGTGAATTGCGTCATGACATCATCCGGAGTACTCGATCAGGCGGCATTATGCGGTGCCAGCAGAGGCCGGGCAAACCGCCACTCAGCAAGTGCGGCCGACTGTCGGGCGCAGCGGCCGGCGGCGGCGCCACTCACTGAGCAGCAGCGCCAGCAGCATGACGCTTCCCCCGAGCGCCAGCCGATCGAGCTCGGCGTCGCGATTCCACAGGGTCAGATTGACGAGCAGACCGGCGGGAATCAGCAGATTGTTCATGACTGCCAGGGTAGCGGCGCTGACACGGCGCGCCCCCTGGTTCCAGAGAAAATAACCGATCCCGGAGGCCACGACTCCCAGCCACAGCAGTACGCCCCACTGCAGCGGCGTGGTCGCCGGTCGCGACGGATCGCCCAGCCACCACCAGGCGGGTACAACGACCAGCAGCGCGCCGATATAGAACCAGCCGAAGGCGTTGAGTGCCGACACCGACGCATCGCAGCGCATCAGGTGGCGGTAGGCCACCTGTCCCAGCGCAAAGCAGAGATTGGCGCCCTGCACCATGAAAAAGCCGCTCCAGAAATTGCCATCCGGCGTCTGGTAGCGGATCATCGCCGCCCCGACGACCGCCAGCAGTGCCATGGCGAGCGGAAAAGGCGAAAAACGCCGCGCCAGCATATCGTCGAGCAGAGCGATATAGATCGGCGTAAAAATGGTGAAAAGCAGAATTTCCGGTACGCTGATCAGCACGAAGGACTGGTAGTAGCAGACATACATCAGCCCCAGCTGCACCGCGCCGATCGCCGTCAGTCCGGCCGCCAGCTGCGGCGGCACGCGCGCCGGACGCAGAAAGGGCAAAAACACCGCGCAGGCAAGCGCAACGCGCGTCATTGCTGCAAAATAGCTGTCCACCTGACCGGCGAGATAGACGCCGATCAGGCTGAAGGAGAAGGACCACAAAAGCGTGACGCCAAGTAGATAGGCCATGACAAGCAGTCAACCTGAAAAAATATTTGAGTTAACCGCCATTATACGCCTGCGTCAGCGCCTGGCCGCAACCCGCGCCCTGACCTTCAGCGCCACGCCGGGAGCCCGCTCCAGCACCGACTGGGCGGGCCGTGGTTACGGCGAGGTACAGATCAAGGATGACGGCACCTCGGTTCGCTTTCACGAACAGGGAACATTCCAGCACGCCAGCGGCCGCGAGATGCCCTTTCGCAACGTCTACCGCTTCGACATCGCCGAGCGCCGGCTGTCGCTCTACCATGAGCGTTTCGGCGCCACCCGGGCCGTCTTCCTGTTCGACATGGCGCCGATGGCCGAAGATCGCTTCGAGAGCCTGGCACCACACCTCTGCGTGCGGGACCTGTACAGTGGCGCGCTGCATATCGACGGCACAGGATTCGATCTGATCTGGTCGATCGAAGGGCCACGCAAGCAGGAGCGCATCCACTATCGCTACACGCCCTGATCGCCCGTGAGGTCCTGCCGCGGGAGCAGAAGCACCTTAACGGTCATAATGAATTTTGTTATACGCCCACGATTAACGAAAATTATTAATACCTTTGCCCAAAAGCAATTTCCCACCGCCGCCCCTGCGCCATTATCCTTTGGTCCCATAGTCGATGGTAACCACGGGTTGCCATATAACCTCTAAGCGTTACGGAGCACTTCCATGGCACTGCAGAATCGTGAAGGCGAATTCGTCCCCAATGTATCGCTCAAGCAGCGTCGCGGCGGCGAACTGATCGATGTCGAAACCAAGGACATCTTTTCCGGCCGTACCGTCGCGGTGTTTTCCCTGCCGGGCGCCTACACGCCGACCTGTTCGTCTACTCATCTGCCGCGCTACAACGAGCTGGCCGAACAGCTTTTTGCCAACGGCGTCGACGAGATCGTCTGCCTGTCGGTCAATGATGCCTTCGTGATGGAAGCCTGGGGTGAGCATCAGGAAGCGGAAAACCTCAGCCTGCTGGCCGATGGCAATGGTTCCTTCACCGAAGGAATGGGCATGCTGGTCGACAAGTCCGATCTGGGCTTCGGCAAGCGCAGCTGGCGCTATTCCATGCTGGTACGCGATGGCAAGGTCGAAAAGATGTTCATTGAGCCGGAAAAACCGGGCGACCCCTTCGAGGTCTCCGACGCCGATACCATGCTCGACTACCTCAATCCGCAGGCCAGCCGACCCAGCTTTGCCACGGTGATCACCAAGCCGGGCTGCCCGCACTGCGCTCGTGCCAAGCAGACACTGGCAGATCACCACATCGCCTACGAAGACATCTCCATCGGCAATCGCGACGTCACCAGCCGCTCGCTGCGTGCCATGACCGGTCGTGCCACTACCCCGCAGGTGTGGATTGACGGCCAGCACATTGGCGGTGCCGACGAACTGGCCGAGCATTTCGAGAAGGCTTCCGCCTGATCGCCAGGTGAGATATTCGCGGCAACGGCCACCCTCGGGTGGCCGTTTTTGTATCCACATATGACAGGCCCTGCATCATCCGATGCCCCAGGAGGGTGCAGCAGTGATCTCAATGCGCGCGGCGCTTCCAGCCCGGCGATCAACGAACAGAACTTTGGGTGGATAGGGAAGCTGAAAAACCGGGAAGAAATGATGGAGCGGGCAATGGGACTCGAACCCACGACAGCCAGCTTGGGAAGCTGGAACTCTACCAGCTGAGTTATACCCGCATGCTGCCCATAGTAATGAGCAGTGCACAGCTGGACAAGTACCTTGTGGCGCTGCGTTTACCGATGAGGGCCCAATCGTTATCTTTTTTTACAAAAAAATTGGCAAGCCATGGATCAAAACGGAAAAACCGTGGTCAGAGTAGACAGGATGCACTTCTTCAGACGTTGAAGAATCGTCCTGGCTTACTGTTCCTTGCTGACCGCCACCTCGTGTGGCGGTTTTTTATTGATATCAGCAGCCCATATCCGACTTGCTTGTCTGTTGTGCACGGCGCTACCTCGCCGGCTTGGATCAGCTACCACTCATTTCCAAGGCCCCACCTTGGCTGCGCCCGGCGCTTTTGCCGGAGAGCAGGCGGACATCAGATGTCTGCCGGCCGCTGACAATGGGGGAACGATCGAGAAATTTCCCCAGATCAGGCGCCGGCATCGGCCTTGCAAGCAGAAAGCCCTGCACCTCTTTGCACTCATCGGAGGCCAGCATTTCGAACTGCTGCTCGGTCTCGACGCCTTCGGCGATAACGCCAAGTCCAAGCGCCTTCCCAAGGCTCAAAATGGCATGCACGATAGCACGCCCACCGTCCTGAACGACCATATCGCTGATGAACTGCCGGTCGATCTTGATGACGTCGAAAGGGAAAGAGCGCAGGTAGCTCAGAGAAGAGTGACCGGTACCAAAGTCGTCGATCGCCAGCCTAACGCCAAGCGACTTGATACGCTGCAGAATGGGCCTGATTTCATCGGGGTTATCCAGCAGGACACTTTCTGTAATCTCCAGCTCAAGCCGTTCTGCTGCAAGCCCCGATCGGGCCAATGCCTTTTCGACGGTATCCAGCAGTGTACCGCCTCGAAACTGCACCGGTGAGATATTGACAGAAACACCGATATCGTGCGGTTGAGCGGCAATTGTCCGGCAGGCGGTATTCAGTATCCATTCTCCCAGCGGGATAATCAGCCCACTGCGTTCAGCAAGGTCAATGAACTCGCCCGGCCCAACGAGCCCCTTTTCCGGATGAAGCCAGCGCACCAACGCCTCGACACTCAAGACGCGCCTGTCGTGGGTGTCGAATCGCGGCTGATATTCGAGGACAAACTCCTGATTTGCAATGCCGCGACGTATATCATCGATCCTGATGCGATACGAGGTGATACGCGCGTTCATCTCTTCGGCGAAGAAGCTGTAGGTCGCGCGACCGGCCCTCCGAGCACGTTGCATGGCGATATCGGCGTTTTTGAGCAAATCATCGGGCGAGGTGCCGTCAGCGGGCGATATCGCTATCCCTATCGATGCTGTAAGATTAATCTGACCATCCTGATGCTGTATGGGTTCGCCGATGCGCGCCAGCAGTGTCCTGCAAAGCGTTTCGATAGTTTCTTCTTCAAGCCCCGGAGCAGCCACCACAAATTCGTCGGCACCGAAACGAGCAACCATCTGATCGTCTTCGAGGCTGCGGCGAAGCCGGTCCGCCACTTCACCCAGAACACAATCACCGGTTCTATAACCGAGCGCGTCATTGACCGCCCTGAAACGGTCCAGATCGATATACAGCACAGCTAGACGCGCCGAAGGATGCGGCAGTGCCGTGGTCATGAAACCGGCCAGCTTGAGTCGATTGGGAAGCGCCGTGGTGGCATCATGCTGGGCCAGTCTCGACGCTTCGTGATGCGCTCTCGCCATCTCGACATTGGCCGAAACATCGGAGGCAAACTTGATAATCTTGTAGGGCTTGCCATTGAAATCGAGCACCGGATTATAAGTAGCCTGTAGCCAGACCTCTCCGCCATCACGCTTCTGGCGCCTGAACATACCGGAGTGAAAGGTGCCGGATCTCAGCGTTGACCACAGATCGGCATACTCCTGCGTATGCTCGACACCCGGCATGACCAACATGCTGTGGTGCCGGCCTTCGACCTCCTGTCGCTGATAGCAGAGAGTGGCCAGAAAATTGTCATTGACCGATAAAATCGTGCCATCCAGGCCGAGTTCAACCACCCCCTGAGAGCGATTGATAGCTTCGATCTGGCTTCTGTAATCGGCCTGCTGACGCTTTTCAGCCGTGATATCGGTGGCGTATTTCACCACCTTGAACGGGCGCCCGTTCATATCGAAGATCGGATTGTAAGTAGCCTGCAGCCAGACCTCACGACCGCCTTTGGCCAATCGTTTAAACTCGGCAACCTGGTGTTCACCCCGCGCCAGGCGCTCCCAGAACAGTCTGTAGTCGCTGTCCAGACTATCGGCGGGGTCCACGAACATCATATGATGCTGCCCGCGCACCTCGGCGTAGCGGTAGCCCATGAGGTTCAGGAAGTTGTCATTGGCATCGATGATGGTGCCATCCAGCGCGAAAGAGACGACCGCCTGTGACTTGTGAATCGCCGCGATCTGGCCCTGATGATCGGTCTGCTGCGCTCTTTCTTCGGTCACTATCGAGGCGTATTTGACGACCTTGAAGGCCCTGCCGTTCATGTCAAAAATCGGATTGTAGGTGGCCTGAAGCCAGACAGGCTCCCCATCTTTTGAAAGGCGCTGATATTGACCGGCGTGATACTGACCGTTGCGCAGCAGCTTCCAGAACTGCGAGTACTCGATACTGTGCGCATAAGAGGGGACCACAAAAATACGGTGATGCTGGCCGACGACTTCGTCACGCTCATAACCCAGCGCTTTCAGAAAACGGTCGTTGACCTCAAGGATCGTGCCGTACATATCGAAGACGATAACCGCCTGCGACTTGTTAATCGCAGCAATCTGCCACTGATATTCGGCCTGACGCAGCTTTTCACTGGTAATGTCGGTGGCGTACTGAACGATTCGGCTGACACGGCCCGCGGGATCGATAATCGGATTGTAGCTGGCCTGCAGCCAGACCTCGTTGCCCTGTTGGCCTACGCGCCTGAACTCAGCGTTACAGTGCTCGCCGTCGCGCAATCGCTGCCAGAAAATGTGGTAGTCGTCGCCTGCCGCCTCTTCCCGGCTTACCAGAACGTCGTGAGAAAGGCCGATCAACTGCTCCTCGCGATATCCTAGAGCCTCCAGAAACAGGCTGTTGGCCTCAAGTATGCTGCCATCGACCGAAAGGTGCATGACCAGCTGCGATGCATTAATAGCGCTGATCTGGCCGCGGTCGTCGGCGGCGCGATTGTGTATATGGGTGACATCGGTATAGGTCGCCGCAACATTGACCAGTTCCCCATTTTCCAGCAGCGGCATATAATCGGCTTCGATCCATGCCTGGTGGCCGTTGCCAAGGACTCTCAGAGAGACGAACTGGCAGGCCTCACCGCTTTCAAGCGCCGGGCGCAATGCATGGTAGGCATGCTTTTCTGCTTCCAACACGAAGGTTGCAGCTTCGTCGTGTCCTTTGAGTAACTCGATGTCGTCGCCGAAAAGCTCCAGATATCGCCGATTGGCTCGTATGAGCCCGAAATCCGCATCGAAAAGGGCAACTGCAAAGTGAGTGTTGAGGGCACGCTGTTCGGGTGCGACGCTGTAGATATCGTGCCTGCTGCTCGTCACAATCTATCCCTTACGAATTCGGTTCAGGTTATTACATGCGCCATTCAGTCTGCCGGCGGGTGTTTTGCAACCGTTAAAGCGACAGCGTGCATGGCAAGCGGCGACAAACGTCGTTCGAAGACCCACATTTAACGGGCAGTCCTCTAACGCAAAAATAGATAGGGCGTTACTCACTATAACGGCATCCGACGTGCCGACTTTAATATGACCGCCGGCACCGCTGCTCCATGCGCCGGCCAGTGGAAGGAAGAACGCCCCCGGGTGGCAGTTTTTCGCCTGCCATTGACTTACGCTGTAGCCTCACTCCCTAATGAACGCTTTGCAGCCCCTGTTCGAGTGCCCATGATCCTGCTGATCATCTACGCCCTGCTGGCCGTCGGTATCTCCTTTCTCTGTTCGGTACTGGAAGCCGCCCTGCTGTCGCTGACGCCCAGCTATATCGCCAGCCTGAAGGAGCAGCGACCGAAACTGCACCACGCGCTGCAGAATCTGAAGGACAATGTCGATCGCCCGCTGGCGGCGATTCTTACCCTCAACACTATCGCCCACACCGCCGGCGCCACCGGTGTCGGTGCCCAGGTGTCGATCGTGTTCGGGGAGACCTGGATCGGCGTCGCCTCGGCAGTGATGACACTGCTGATTCTGATACTGTCGGAAATTCTTCCCAAGACCATCGGCGCCTGCTACTGGCGTGAACTCTCGCCGCTGCTGCCACCCGTGCTGCATATTATGCTGCGCCTGCTGACACCCTTTATCTGGATCTCGGAGCAGATCACCCGACGTATCGGCAACAGCGGCAGCAACGATGTCGAGGTGCGCGATGAGATCAAGGCGCTGGCCCAGCTGGGGTATGAAAAGGGAGTGGTGGACGCCGACGAGAGCCGCACCATCGTCAACATCCTCAACCTCCACGACATCAGTGCCCGCGAGGTGATGACCCCGCGCACGGTCTGCCTGACCGTGACGCCGCAGATGAGCGTCGCCGAATTCGACAGGGCGTTCGGCCGCGTCCCCTTGAGCCGCTATCCGGTGATGGCGCCGCCGGAGCAGACGCTGGGCTATATCCACAAGCTCGATATCTACCACGCCAATGACAACGACCAGCTCTCTGCGCTGATGCATCCGATCAAGACGATCAGAGCCGATGCGAGTGTCGAGCATGCCTTTATCCAGATGCTCAACGACCACCATCATATGGGCGTGGTCTACGACGATCACGACACCTGGGTGGGGCTTTTGACCATGGAAGATATTCTCGAAACCATTCTCGGTCAGGAGATCATCGACGAGACCGATAACGTCTCCAATATGCGCCATCACGCCAAACAGCTGTGGCTGCGCCGCATTCGTCTTTCGCGCGAAGAGCACGACCGGCGCGAGGGCTGAGCCGAGAGCCGACATGCTACACTGACCAACGTTCGTTTCACCTCCCGCCCGGCACTGCCATGACGATATTTCTGGTCACCTTCACCGTCTGTCTGCTGATCATCGGCCTGATGGTGCTGGCGCTGGTGCTGTCACGCACGCCGCGCTTTCGCACCAGCGAGCAGGATCTGCTGACACTGCTCGACGATGCACTGGCACGTCGTCTCTCCGAGCAGCGCTGGCATACGCTTGTCGGCTATCCCATCCGCCACGACCCTGTGCTGGAGAACGTGCGTCGTCGCTGCCAGATGATCATGGATGAACATGGCCGCCCCTGGCAGGCGGCCCAGGGCGGCGCGCTGTTCAGCGCCGCCGGCATGGAGGAGATCGCCGCACTGCGTCAGTACCTGTATGCGCGCTCTACTCTGCAGGGTTGAGCGCAGCTTGTGGTCCATCCACCTCTACGTTCAGGTTGAATATCAACACCGCCCACCTTTTCCGGTAACCTGATTCAAGCTTTCCACCATACGCATCGGTGACACGAAAGCCTGCGCTTCGAATGCGTGACAACAAACCTACAATTTCGCCCTTTACCAGGGTGACCGCCGGCGAGTCATTGGCGTCGGCCGACTGCGCAAGGAAACTTTATGCTCACAAGCCAACAGATTCTCGATCCACAGAGCTGGCAGCAGCCTCCCGACACGCTCTACGATCGCGTCAGCGATCACTACATTGCCAGTGAAAATGAGCTGATCGGGGAGTTCATCGCACTGCTGCAGACCGATCGGCAGGATTTCGACCGCATTGCCGAACGCACCGCCCAGCTGGTGCGCGACGTGCGAGCGATGGACAGCGCCAGCGACTCGATCGACGAACTGCTGCAGCAGTACAGCCTCAGCACCCGCGAGGGGTTGATGCTGATGTGTCTGGCCGAGGCACTACTGCGCATTCCCGACAGTGCCACCACCGATGCGCTGATCGAGGATCGCCTGAGCGTCGGCGAGTGGGAAAAATACGCCGGTCAAAGCGACTCCTGGTTTGTCAACTTCTCCACCTGGGGGCTACTGACCACCGGGCGCGTGGTCAGGCTCGATCACCCTCGCGAGGGCAAACCGGCAGGCTTTATCAATCGCATGGTCAACCGCATGGGCGAACCGGTGATCCGTCGCGCGATGCGCGAGGCGATGAAGGTGATGGGCCGCCAGTTCGTGCTGGGGCGCGATATCGATGAGGCGATCAAGCGCTCGAAGCCGCTGTTCGACAAGGGCTACACCTACTCCTACGACATGCTGGGCGAGGCCGCCCTGACCCGCGACGATGCCAAACGCTACTTCGACGACTACGCCAACGCCATCCGTTCGGTAGGCGGCGCGGGGGCCAGACTGGCGGACGACACGCCGGCGCCGTCGGTGTCGATCAAGCTGTCGGCACTGCACCCGCGCTATGAGTTCGGTCGCCGCGAGCAGGTACTCGAGGAGCTGGTCGCCTCGGTGCACGAGCTGGTCGCCCTGGCCCGGGAGCAGGATGTCGCCATTACCATCGATGCCGAGGAGGTCGATCGCCTCGAGCTGTCGATGGAGGTGTTTCGGGCGGTGTTCGAAAGCGATACCTGCCGCGGCTGGAACCGCTTCGGCATGGTGGTGCAGGCCTACTCCAAGCGCGCCCTGCCGATGCTGCAGTGGCTCACTCGAATCGCCGACGAACGCGGCGGCGTGATTCCGGTAAGACTGGTCAAGGGCGCCTACTGGGATACCGAGATCAAGAACGCCCAGCAGCTCGGTGTGGACGGCTATCCGGTCTTCACCCGCAAGGCGTGTACCGATGTGACCTATCTGGCCTGCGCCACCTATCTGCTCTCGGATAACACCCGCGAACGCCTCTTCCCCCAGTTCGCCACCCACAACGCCCACACCATCGCCACCATTATCGACCTCTCCGAGCAGTTCGATCGCGACTTCGAGTTCCAGCGCCTGCACGGCATGGGCGAGGCGCTCTACGACGCGGCGCTGGAGCGCGCCCGACCCGGCACCCGCTGTCGTATCTATGCGCCGGTCGGCGCTCACAAGGACCTGCTGCCCTACCTGGTGCGCCGGCTGCTGGAGAACGGCGCCAACTCTTCCTTCGTCCACCAACTGGTCGACCCTGAAGTGCCGGTCGAGTCGCTGTGTGTGCATCCGGTCGAGAACCTCGAAGGCGTGGGGCAGTATTTCAACAGCCACATTCCGCTGCCGGCCGAGCTCTATCCGGACGGACGGCGCAACTCGAAGGGCGTCGATCTCAATATCGCCAGCCAGTTCCGGCCGCTCGAGGAGGCGATGGCGCCCTTTCTGTCGCGCAGCGACTACCGTGCCGGGCCGCTGGTAGGGTTCGATCCTGCCGACAGTGACGACGTCCGGGATGTGATCTGCCCCTGGGATCATCAGCGCACCATCGGCCGCGTCCGCTGGTGCAGTCGCGAGGAGACCGAGCGCGCCATCGACACCGCCCAAAAGGCCTTCCCCGGCTGGAACGACACCCCGGTCGAGGAGCGCGCCGCCATTCTGGAGCGCTTCGCCGAGCTGATGGAAGATCACATGGCAGAGCTGATGGCGCTGTGCTGTCTCGAGGGTGGCAAACTGCTGCCGGATGGTGTCGCCGAGGTGCGCGAGGCGGTCGATTTCTGCCGCTACTACGCGGCTCGCGCCCGCGAATTGTTCGGCGCGCCGACCCTGCTGCCCGGCCCCACCGGCGAGTCCAACGAGCTGATCATGGAGGGCAAGGGCGTCTTTGCCACCATCAGCCCGTGGAACTTCCCTATCGCCATCTTCTGTGGTCAGACCGTGGCCGCCGCGGTGAGCGGCAATAGCGTACTGGCCAAGCCGGCAGAGCAGACCTCGCTGATTGCCCATCGCGTTGTCGAGCTGCTCCATGAAGCCGGCATGCCGCGCGAGGTCGTGCAGCTGCTGCCGGGCGATGGCGAGGCCGTGGGCGCGGTGCTGAGCAGCGACAGCCGCATTACCGGCGTTGCCTTCACCGGCTCGACGCAGACGGCCGGGCTCATCAACCGCGCGCTGGCGGCGCGTGACAACGCCCCGTTGCCTACCCTGATCGCCGAAACCGGTGGCCTCAACGCCATGATCGTCGACTCCACCGCGCTGCCCGAGCAGGTGGTCGCCGACGTTATCGCGTCGAGCTATCAGAGCGCCGGCCAGCGCTGCAGTGCGCTGCGTGTGCTCTATGTGCAGGAGGATATCGCCGAGCGTGTGATCGAGACCCTCAGCGGTGCCATGGCGGAACTCAGGGTGGGCGACCCTACCCTGCTGGCCACCGATGTTGGTCCGGTGATCGACGCCGACGCGCAGCAGGGGCTGCAGGCCCACATCGACCGGCTCAAGGGCGAAAACCGGCTGCTGGCGGAAACCCCCATCGACCCGGAAATTGCCGCCAACGGCACCTTCATCGCCCCTACCGCCTTTCGCATCGACAGCATCGAGGCGCTGGAGAGTGAGCAGTTCGGCCCCATCCTGCACATCGCCACCTTCAAAGCCGGCGAGGTCGATGGGGTTATCGATACCATCAACGCCCGCGGCTACGGCCTGACCTTCGGCGTACACAGTCGCAACGAGACCTTCTCGAACCATGTGGCGCGTCGCATTCGGGTCGGCAACGTCTATGTCAATCGCAACATCATCGGTGCCGTGGTAGGCGTACAGCCCTTTGGCGGTATGGGCTTTTCCGGTACCGGGCCCAAGGCCGGCGGACCGCACTATCTGCCGCGCTTTGCCGCGGAAAAGACGCGCACCGTCAACACCGCGGCACTGGGCGGTAATGCGTCGCTGCTGTCGCTGGGCGACGGTTGACTCCTTCATCAACAAGACAACGAAACGAAGGCACATTCCATGTTTGCCAACAGCGTCAAAATGGGGCCCTGCGGCGCGGGCGCCCCGCCCATGACATGCGCAGCCAGAAGCGCACGATAAACAACAACAGGAGACAGCCTTATGGCTATTGGTGTCTGGATCAGTCTTTTTATCTACTTTGCGCTGATGATCGCTATCGGGGTGTTCGCCATGCGCACCTCGACCTCCACTTCCGAAGGCTACATGCTCGGCGGGCGAACCCTGAGCCCCAAGGTGGCGGCCCTGTCGGCCGGCGCCTCGGATATGTCCGGCTGGTTGCTGCTGGGCCTACCCGGGGCACTGTTCGTCTCCGGGCTGGGCTCGGCCTGGATCGGTATCGGCCTGTTCGTGGGCGCGCTTTTCAACTGGATACTGGTGGCACCGCGGCTGCGTGAGCAGTCGGTTCACTACGGCAATGCCATTACCATTCCCCAGTTTCTGGCCAATCGTTTCCCGACCCGGGCGCTGCCGCTGCGCATGGTCTCGGCGGTCGTCATCGTGGTCTTTTTCGCGGTCTATACCGCTTCCGGCCTGGTGGCCGGCGGCAGGCTGTTCGAGACCGCTTTTTCCGGCGTGATCAATATTGGCGGGATGAGCGACTACTCGGCAGGCGTGATCATTACGCTGTGCGTGGTGCTGGTCTATACGGTCGTCGGCGGCTTTCTGGCAGTCAGCATGACGGACTTCGTGCAGGGCTGCATCATGATGCTGGCGCTGGTGATCATGCCGCTGGTGGTGCTGTTCGGCGAAGGGGGCGGCGGTTTTTCCCAGGCCTCACAGACCCTCAATGAAACCGATCCCGCGCTACTCTCCTGGACACAGGGGCTGACCCTTGTCGGCTGGCTCTCGGCGGTCACCTGGGGGCTGGGCTACTTCGGGCAGCCGCACATCATCATACGTTTCATGGCCATCCGCTCGGTGAAGGATGTGCCGACCGCCCGTAATATCGGCATGAGCTGGATGTTCATTTCGCTGGCAGGAGCCATCTCGGTAGGCATTTTCGGGCGCGCCTACGCGATCCGCAACGGCCTGGACATAGAGAATCCGGAAACGATCTTCATTGTGCTGGCCAATCTCCTCTTCCATCCGCTGATCACCGGTTTCCTCTACGCCGCCCTGCTTGCTGCCATCATGAGCACCATTTCCAGTCAGCTGCTGGTCGCCTCCTCATCACTGACCGAAGATTTCTATCGTCTTTTCCTGCGTAAGCAAGCCGCGGAAAAGGAGGTTGTCAGCGTGGGCCGCATTAGTGTCGTGCTGGTGGGGATAGTCGCTGCCTTTATTGCTTCCGACCCCAACTCTCAGGTGCTGGGGCTGGTGAGCAATGCCTGGGCCGGTTTCGGTGCAGCCTTTGGCCCCCTGATCATTTTGTCGCTGATGTGGTCGCGTACCAATGGCGCGGGCGCTCTGGCGGGCATGGTAGTCGGTGCCCTCACGGTAATGGTGTGGATCGCGCTGGGCTGGAGCTCGTCGTTTCTGGGAGGTCCCGGTGTCTATGAAATCATTCCCGGGTTTATCGCTTCCTTCATCGCTATCGTGGTGGTGAGCCGTGCAACCAGCGATGCCGGTGAATATCAGCAGATCGCCAGCCGATCATGAAGCATCTGCGCCGCCAACATCAAAGGGCTCCTTGCGGAGCCCTTTTCAGTTAACCTGGTGTCGAACGCCTTCAGTGCACCTTCTTCATCGCAAAGCGAATCACCCAGCGTACCAGCAGCGCGATCAGACCGATCAGAATCAGGGTCAACACCATCGAGGCGGGCTTGACCATCAGGGTGGCAAACAGCACGCCGGCCACCAGACTCCAGATCGCACGGTCGACCTCTCCACCGTCTCCCTGCAGCATTGTGGGCACTGCGCGCTTGACCATGTTGCCGAAACTGCCCTGCCAGGTTTTCCAGGCCAGCGCGGTGATCACGACAAAAATGACAATCCAGATAATGGCAACGGTCATGACTTCTCCTGCATCGGTTTAGTGATGTGCATAATTTAGCCTGATGGCAAGCGCAATGCATCCGTCGTGATGCCGACGCGACCTGAAGCGCCGCACCAGGGGCACATCGCTCTTCAGAAAAAATTTGGCCATTGCATTTGGACCGGGGTTGAAAAAGAAGACGCCATCACCACTTAATAGTGTAGCGCGTTGGCGAGTATTGAACACAGCGATGCTTCCGACGTATCAGAGCAACCGACACGTACGATGCAAAAGGGTTCTGTCATGCAGATCACGGAAAATACAGTGGTTTCTTTCCACTACACGCTGAAAAACGACGCCGGTGAAGTGCTTGATAGCTCTGAGGGTCGCGAGCCGCTCTCCTATCTTCACGGTTCCGGTAACATCATTCCGGGGCTGGAAAAGCAGCTTGACGGCAAGGAAAGCGGCGAGTCGCTGCAGGCTCGCGTCGAACCCGGTGAAGGCTATGGCGAAGTACAGCCGTCACTGGTTCAGGACGTGCCGCGTGACGCTTTCCAGGGCGTGGAAGACATCCAGCCCGGCATGCAGTTTCAGGCACAGACCGAGGGCGGTCCACTGCTGGTCACCGTCACCAAACTGGAAGGCGACACCGTAACGGTCGACGGCAACCACCCGCTCGCCGGCGAGACGCTCAACTTCGACGTCAACGTCGAGTCCGTGCGTGAAGCCAGCCAGGAAGAGATCGAACACGGCCATGTCCACGGCGAAGACGGTCATCAGCACTAAGGAAGCGCTGAATAAATCGTCGAACGGACAATCAAAAGGGGCAGCCATGTGGCTGCCCCTTTTTGTGTCTATTGCTCAATTGGATGCGCGGCTTTCCACGCGCCAGAGCCCGGCCCTCAGTTCAACCGCTCCAGTACAGTCAAAAAGCAGCTCTGACTACCGCATCCAGCCGAATACAGGCGAAGCGCCATTGAGAGTCGCGGATCGAGCTGCTGACCCGACCAGCGGGTCTGACCGGGCGTACCGATCACCCCGGCAAGCCTTGCCGGCCTCACTGCCAACGCCTTGTGGCTATCGTTGAGCACGCGATCCACCACGACCTCATTCTCCTCCGGAGACGGCGAACTGGTCATATACACAATACGACCGCCAGAGCGACAGAGTTCGACGGAGCGTTGAAGCAGCCTGAACTGTCGCTCGAAGCCGTAGGGCGATGCACTGCAACGCCCTGCCAGAAAACGTGTATCCAGTAGTACGCGGTCAAAAAAGCCCATCTGCTGCGGAACCAGAGCCTCATCATCAATGTGCTTCATGTCTACCTGGATACCCCCCATGCCGTAGCATGAGGGCATCTCGAGCGTTGCTGCACCGGCAATATTGGCGGTCAGCATTCCCCCATAGGCGATATCACGCAGGATACGGCTCGCGCGCTGACGACCGGAGGCGTGCATATCCAGCACCCGGTGTCCCTGTTCGATCTGTAAAAGCGACACCCCCTCTTCCGCAGAGAACAGCCCGGTGCGAGGCGCTGCCGGGCGCTGGAAAGCAGTGTCGCCTGCTGGTAGAGGTGGCATCACGCTGTGTGATGAAGTCAATCCGTCACTCTTCCCGTGAGGAGAAAAGTCGCTTTTCCACATTGGCTCAATCCCTGAGTCGCTGTCTGTTGCGGTATCGATGGGTACTGAATTTTTGTCAGCATCTCGAGATGCGGCTTCCAGCCGTTTTCATCCGTCGAAAAACCATACAAATATTTAACACATATTGTACGAAACGGCCAGAAAGACTCACCCGGGCATTGCAGCGGCGGCTTATTATGTAACGGTATAAAAGTACGGGCGCCAATCATGGCGTTCAAGGCGAGCGATACCAGTAGCGATCGCCATGGGAAGGGAAGGCAATGCAGGGGAGAATACAGCCTCTCGCTCAGGCAAGAGGCAGTGGCAGGCTAATCTACCTACCAATTCTGCCGCCATTCGTGTCGGCGGCAGACAGCGATCAACGCGACAGCATGGCCAGATTAACGCCGTCCAGCGGGCGTCGTGACTGCCAGTAGTGTCGCTGCCAGTAGGGGTTGTCGAGTTCGGAGATGCGCACACCGTTGGAACTGGAGGCGTGCATAAAGCGGCCATCGCCGATATAGATACCCACGTGGCGATCACCGCGATACGGCTTGAAGAAAACCAGATCGCCCGGTTTGAGCTCATCGCGCTCGACACGGCGGCCGGTGAGCACCTGACCGGCAGTGGTACGCGGTAGATCGAAGCTGAAGCCGTCTCGATAGACACGCTGTACCAGCGCCGAGCAGTCGATACCGCTGCTGGTCTCGCCTCCATAGCGGTAGGGCGTGCCCTTCCAGGCGCTGTATTCCGACATCAGGGCATCCTCGATCTGCGCCATGCGCCGAGCCAGCGGTGCCATAAAGTTGTAATCAGGGGAAGTGGGATGACGCGCGGCTTTCGTTTTCGACGTTTTGGTCGTCGAAGGCGAAAGCATCGCCGTATCAGTGTTACCCCCCTGTTCCTGCTGCCCGGTGGGTGATGAAGCACACCCGCCTAGCATGAAACACGCCACTACTGCTGCCATCATTTGCCGCATGAGGTCGGCCTTTTTTGTTGATTTTGCACCGGAAATATCCTGAAAGCAGCGAAAATAAAATTTTCCGCCGAATAGATCAAAATACAACGTTCGGAATATTACGGTTGCAGCAGTGCCGCTGGCGAGTTTGAAAAATTAATCAAAAACAGTGATTTCGAACCAAAGCGTTAATAATGCCTGGCTAAACGATACAATAATTATACAAATATAACCTTTGCACAACGAAAGGATACGGCAGCTTTCAGTGCAGCACCCGCGCATCACCCGGCAGCGTATCGGCATGATATGGCGGCCAGTGCCGGCTCTGGCTACCCGGGAAGTCAACGCTCGCCCAGCCTCCCGATAGCGGCGGCAATCCGGTCAACCAGGCCACCAGCGCGCCTTTGAACTCGGCCAGAAAGTCATTGCGCTCCGGCGTGCCCATCATGAAAAAGCTGTAGCCCGCCAGCATGCCGGCAGCATAGCTGCACCAGTCGCTATAGTGCTCGGCGGCCAGCGCCCGGGCATCGTCCAGATAACGCCCCAGCCGCTCGCTATCGAGCCATCCCAGTTGGCGCCCGGCAGCGGCCAGGTCGACCAGTTGGGCGATATCCCAGGCGGCCATATCGGTATCGTTGCACTGATCGTCATTGCCTCTGACCCGCTTCAAACGATCCAGGTGCACCTTTTCGTCCTCGCTACAGCCGGCAGACTCGAGCATGTCGATCTCCTGATCGAGCCGTACCGGATTGAGGGTATAAGGCGCATAGTTGATCAGATACTCCTGACGATCGCCGGCATCGACAAGAAAATCGAGAAACCGAATCAGCTGCTCTGGACCACTCAATCCATAGTGGCTGTCGAGCCAGTCGTGAATCTCTGTGGCCTGGCTGCCGTATTGCGGCTCCGGATCACCCCACAGCGGCGCGTTGAGGGGCCCTGAGAGCGACAGCGCAGCGAAGCGGGACAGCGAAGGGCGAACACCCGGTTCGCGATGAACGCCTGCGGGCGGCGTCAGCCAATGGAAGGGGCTACCCGGATCGCGACCGTGCCACAGGATATCGTCGAGCAGCGTATCGCCGTCACCGTCCGGCAGAGTTCTTTCCCAGTCTGCCCAGGCTTCCAGCATCTGCTGCGGCGAGGAATAGGCACGTGCCAGCGCACCGGCCAGACGCCGATGATGGGCCGCCAGGCGGGCCTCGTTGAAGTAGCCGGCATCGACCAGCATCTGCAGGTGAAAGGCGTATTTTTCCGCCATGAAGATGGTAGCGTTGGCATTAACGCACGCCGCCAGCCGCTCGCGATAGAACAGCACGTTCGGCGGTGGTGAGCCAAAGGGGGTTCGAGGCGCCGGCAGCCGCGAGTGTGCGGCGTCGCTGGCAAGCTGATTGAGATGATGCACCTGACCCGGCATCCAGAAGCGTTCGATACCTTCGCTGCCCTCCTGTTCACGCCAGTCGAGCACATTGTCGAGATACTCACGACTGCGCTTGCGCAGCTCATCGTCCGGCGCAACCGGCGCGCTGCCCTGGAGATAGAGCAGCTCGGGCTCGCGAATGGAGGCTATCGCCAGCGTCCAGTGGCGGGCATCGCCGCGCAGTGAACGAATCAGGTGACGCGAACGCTCGATCAGAGTGGATGCGGCAAGCGTCGACAG
Source organism: Kushneria aurantia DSM 21353 (assembly GCF_000382245.1). Lineage (GTDB taxonomy): Bacteria > Pseudomonadota > Gammaproteobacteria > Pseudomonadales > Halomonadaceae > Kushneria > Kushneria aurantia. The sequence goes on along the minus strand of NZ_KB907866.1, from coordinate 159,148 downwards.
CGGCAGTTGCCAGGGGCTGGCAGCGGCGTCGAGCAGCAGCGACCACTCCTGCTCGAACTCCTCCAGCAGATCGATACCCTCATGCAGGCTGCGTCCGCGCTGCCATGCCTTTGCCACATCGCGCCAGTCGTGATAGCGCTGCGACAGCAGATCAACACCATGGGCGGCAAAAAGACGCGCCTCGTCGTCGTCAAGCCAACCCATCACCCGCCCGGCCCAGGCAAGATCGATCAGCCGCAGCCAGTCCCATGCCGCGAAATCGTTGGGCATGGCGTGCACCACAAACCCCTGCAGAGTGGCAGCGTAACCGGATTGATCGTGCATCGAAGCACGCCACTTCATACGCTGTTCGCGCCCCATGGCCGCCAGCCGCCGATACTCCAGCTCCCAGCCGTAGCGGTGGCCCTGGCCGGCAAGCCACAGCAGCATGCGAATCAGTTCGTCACGCTCCCCGACCGCCCAGATACGCGCGAGAAACTGTGCGGTACGTTCACGTTCGGGGTCCGTTACATCGACCTGGACCATAGGAGCAAAGGCAGCGCGAGCCCGCCAGATGGCGTCATCGTGCTGGTCGGGCCAGGGCGGGCCACTGCCACCGTCGGCAAGCCAGCCCAGCCAGCGTTCGAACACCGCCGCGCCAAGCCAGCCGGCATTGAAGGCCAACACCAGCAAAATCAGCGCCTCGTCGTGGTGCGCCAGGCTGATCCGCTCCAGCAGCGGCCAGCCCAGCGCACCGGGCTCCTCGATCTCCATGCTGCGCAGGCGAGCAGCAGCGCGCGGCGCGCTTATTCCCTGCTGCGGTGGCAACGCGTGCTGCCAGCCCAGTCGGGCAAGCCGACGCGCACACCAGTTGTGCAAACGCTCTTCCAAGAAATACCTCGGGATGATTGACAGCGAGCGGCCTCGCCGCAGTGTTGCCCCAATATAACGCCTTGCGACTTCACGCTCTCGATTCGCCGTCCTCGACGTGCCTATTCGCGGCGCTCACGGGCAGCTTTCTGAATACGCCTGGCATGGCCGGATCGGTCAGCGCTGGCAGGCAGCAGCCAGCGCAGTATCAGACGCCGCAGACGCACCACGAACTGCTCCTGGAACAGGATACAGAACATCACCGTGAGCACCAGGTAGAGCGGATAGAGCCATATCGAACGCTCCCCCGCTGCCGCCAGACAAAGCCGCAGGCTATCGACACAGAGTGAGGGCTCGCCGGCGAGAATCTGCTCGCTGCGGGAAAAAATCGTATAAATAGGCACATGCAGGGCGAACATCGGCAGCGAAGCGCCGCCCAGTCGGCCGGCAAACCTTGCCAGGCGCGCGCTGCGGTGCATCGGCATATGTACGAAAATATACAGCAGCGCGAGCTGGGCGCTCATCAGCAGACCATTGTGCAACAGATAGTACCAGGTATGGCCCCTGCGGATCAGCCAGCTCGCCACGACACAGTTCAGCGCCACATAGAGGGCCAGCGCCAGCAGACCGCGCCAGCGCAGCAGTTGCCCGGCGTTGCGACGCTGGTAATAGAAACTGCACAGCAGAATACCGGCGATGAACTCGGGTAGCCGAATGAGGGGATTGCGATGCAGGATACCGGTCTCCGGCATGCCGTAGTCGGTCGTCGCAATCACCAGCAGCGGCGGCAGCAGGTAAATCAGATTGTTCAACGCCATCGCCGTGCGGGTGCGTCTGATGCGCATCAGACGCGGCGCAATGAAGGGAAACAACAGATAAAAGAAAAAGAGCGCCGACAGCGACCAGGAGGGTGGATTGAAGGTCAGGTACCAGGGATTCCATGCATGCAGCATGAAGACGTTGAGCGCCACGTTGAACCACAGTTCGGGGTCATCCATGGTGTGTCGCAGGACGTCGGGATTGAGCGCGCCGGTATCGTTGTTGACGTCATAGAGCACGAAACGCAGCGAGGCGCCGGCATCCTGGGCGGTAAGCGCCAGATAGCCCACCAGGGTCGCGATCGACATCGCCAGTATCATCGAGCCGATATGGATCGGATAGAGATTGGCGAAACGCTTTTTCATGAAGCTCGACGCCGGCTCGCGCATGTCAAAGCGATCGTCGAGATAAACGTGGGCAAGCAGAAAGCCGGAGAGAATGAAAAAGCTGCTGGTAGCAAAAAACCCGATACCGGTGACGTAACCCGACCAGCTTCTGACCTCGGGATAGTTGTGCAGGGTATGGAAAATGACGATATAGAAACCGAGAAAAAAGCGCAGCCACTCAAGCCCTATAAACCTTTCCTTTGCAGAAGCCATGGTCACTATCCGCCTGATCACCGAAAGACCGTGCCGGCACAATCGCAACATGCGCAAAGCATGGCAGGCATTGTACCGACAGGAGCAAGGCAACATACGTAGCCGCGAGGCACAAGTCCACCCCGATCCTCCTGGACTTTAGCCGGCAGGGATGCGCTATCGAGCGGTGGTTCGATATACAGGGATGAGGCGGAAAACGAACGCTGCCGCACCGGGCGGCAGCGACAGAGCGTTGGAGCGGTTACATTTTGCCCTTGCCCTTGATCAGCGACACCAGCCACAGCAGTATCACTGAACCGATGATCGCCACGACCAGTGAACCGATGATGTTGTTGGTGCCCACTCCCAGCAGGCTGAAGATAGCGCCACCCAGTACGGCGCCCACAATACCCACGACGATGTTACCCAGGATACCGAAGCCGCCGCCGCGCATGATTTTACCGGCAATCCAGCCGGCCAGGCCGCCGATGATCAGCCATAGAATAATGCCCATGTCGTTCTCTCCTTTTGGACTTCCCTGAATGATAGGCTGGCGCGTTGATGCACAATCAATGCATGCTGTCCGCAAGGGCAATATAGCCTCTACAGCCCGTTTCGCCAGCCCCTGACATTCAGGCGCAGAGGGCCGGCTTCAATTAAACTGTGATCGATTCGACATCGCCGGAACTATTGCTGAACAAGGACGCTTCATGCCGCTTTCGCTGCCCGGATATGCCGGCGACTGGCTGGAACGCGGTCTCGACCGACAGCTACGGCTGGCCGTCACCGGCCTGTCCCGCGCCGGCAAGACCGCCTTTCTCACTTCACTGGTCAATCAGCTGCGCCATGCCGGCCTGGATGCCCGCCTCGAGCTGATGGGCTGCGTGCGCGAGGGGCGCCTGCTGGGCGCCATGCGTCAGAGCCAGCCGGACCTGTCAGTGCCGCGCTTTCCCTATGACGAAGCGCTTGCCAGCCTGGAAGGTACGCCACCCGGCTGGCCCTCGCCGACTCGCGGCATCAGCGAACTGCGCCTGTCGATCCGCTACAAGAGCCGCGCCGGCAGCCGCCATCTGTTCGGTGAGCAGCGCAGCCTGACGCTGGATCTGATCGACTACCCCGGCGAGTGGCTGCTCGACCTGCCCATGCTGCAGCTTGACTACTGGCAGTGGTGCGAACAGATGGCCGGTCAGCTACGCGGGCGCAGGCGCTCCTACGCCGAGGACTTTCTGCGCCACGCCGAGCGCCTCGACCCTGCCGCCGATGCCGATGAACAGCAGCTCGCCGACATCAGTGCCCGCTACGCCGACTCGCTGGCCAGTGCTCGCAACGAAGGCGGCTATACCTGGGTGCAGCCGGGACGCTTTCTACTGCCCGGCGAACTCGACGGCGCGCCGGTACTGCAGTTCTTTCCCCTTCCAGCCATTGCCGAACACTCGCGTACGGCACTCGACGCCCTGCCCGCCAGCAGCAATTACCAGACGCTGGCGCGGCGCTTCGAGCACTACAAGCGCACCGTCATCACCCCCTTCTATCGCCAGTACTTTCGCCGCTTCGACCGCCAGATCGTTCTGGTCGACGTGCTGTCGGCGCTCAACGCCGGCCCCGATGTCTTCGACGATCTGCGCCAGGCCATTGCCACTCTGATGCAGAGTTTCGACTACGGTAACCGCAGCCTGCTCTCCAGACTTTTTCAGCCGCGTATCGACCGGCTGGCGATCGCCGCCACCAAGGCCGATCACGTCACCCCCGAACAGCACGCCAACCTGCTGTCGCTGGTCGAGGCGCTGATGGCCGAACCGCTGCGCGATCTGCGCTACGCCAACATTCCGGTCCGGGCGCTGTCGCTGGCCGCCATTCGCGCCACCAGTGCTCGTCAAGTGGAACATCACGGCGAGCGCCATGCGGCGCTCAAGGGCACCACTCTGGACGGCGAAGAGGTGCTGATGTTCCCCGGTGAGGTGCCATCGCGCCTGCCCGATGCCGACTTCTGGCAGCGTCAGGGATTCGACTTCACTGCCTTTCGACCGGCGCCGCAGGCCGCCGGTGAGGCATTGCCCCATATCCGCATGGACAGCGCCCTCGACTGGCTGCTGGGAGACAAGCTGCGATGAGCGACCCAAGACCCGGCAAACGCTTTACCTTCGAAGCGGGATCAGCCGGTGACGCCCACAGGCGCGACGATCGAGAGGCACTTTTTACGCCAGCCGACCCGGCGCCCGGCGAGCGCTATAGCCTCGAAGCGGTGCATCATCCGCTGGAGGAGCCGACCGAAACGCCGGTTGACAGCGCCCTCGATCGCGCTCTGGCGCATCCGCGCAAGCGTCACCGCGGGCTACTGACGGTGCTGCTGGGCACGCTGATAGTAGGCGGTGTACAGGCTTTCGAGACACTTTCCAACGCCTGGCTCGGCGGTGACCTGCTGGCCGGCGCCTGGAGCGTACTGGGGCTGGGGGTGATCACGCTGGCCGCCAGCGCCCTGGGACGCGAACTCCTGAAGCTGCGCCGGCTCAGGCGTCACGCCCGCCTGCGTGAAAGGGTCGAGGCGCGCCTCGACGACGACAGTCTCGACGGTAGAAAGATGCACGCCCTGTGTGACCGGCTACGCCAGCAGATGGGCCTGAGCGACCGCGACCCGCACTGGCAGGACTTCAAAAAAGCCCATCAACAGCACCACGATGCCACTGAAACCCGGGCACTGTTTGCCCACTACGTGCTGGCGCCGAGGGATGCCAGGGCACGCGCGCTGATTACCCGCATGTCCGGCGAGACCGCCATGCTGGTCGCTATCAGCCCGCTGACCATTACCGATATGGGGCTGATGGCGTGGCGCAATCTGCGCATGATCGATCGTCTGGCTGATCTCTATGGCCTCGAACTGGGCTACGCCAGTCGCCTGACGCTGTTTCGCACCGTGCTGGCCAACATGGCTTTCGCCGGTGCCAGCGAAATCGCCACCGAAGCGAGCATGGACCTGCTCTCCATGAACCTCGCCGGCAAGCTCTCCTCGCGCGCCGGCCAGGGGCTGGCCAGCGGTCTGCTGACCGCGCGGCTGGGCATTCGGGCGCTGAAAATGCTGCGCCCGCTGCCTTTCGAGGACGAACGAGCGCCCAAAATCAGCGACCTGCGCCGTCAGCTGTGGCAGCAGATGAAAAGAGTCGATGAGGGCAAGCGCGACACCCCTTGAACTCGACCGCCTAGAGCCCGAACAGCGAGCGCAGTTTCACCGCCACCCCGGCGTCGACGTTGGCGCCGATCATTTCCGCGTCCGGCGTCTGCAGCAACAGCTGCGGATTGGCGTTCTCCACTGCGAAGGCGCGGCCGGCAAACTGCAGCATGTCGGCGTCGTTGAGGTTATCGCCAAAGGCGACGGTCTGCTCGCTCGATATTCCCAACCGCTCGGCAAGGTGCGCCAGCATTTGCCCCTTTGAGGCGCGACGGTCCATCACCTCCAGCGAGTTCTCCAGCGAATAGGTGATATAGGCGCGCGCCTCGAACTCGGCGCGAATGCGCGTCTCCAGCGCCCCCAGAAGACGCGGCTCGCCGATGAACAGCACCTTGCCGACATCGTCATGACCCACCTGCGACATCGGCGTGACCTCATAGGTAAAGCCGGTGCTGTGGTGAAAATCGAGCAGCGCCTGCTCATGGGCGTCAATCAGCCAGCGGTCGCTGGTGTAGAGATTGACCCTCACTCCCGGCGGCACGTCCATCGACAGCAGTGAAGCGACGATATCCGGCGGCACAAGAATTTCGCGCAGCAGTTCGTCGTCGGGCGAATAAAGGTGCGCGCCGTTGGCCGAAATGATATGTGCCCGCACACCCAGCATGCGGCGCACCTCGCGGATATCCTGGTAATGGCGCCCGGAGGCGATCGCGAGGTGATGCCCCTGGCGTTCCAGCGCGCGGAAGGTATCCACCGTCAGATCGTCGAGATCGTGGGCGGCGTTGAGCAGGGTGCGGTCCAGATCAGTGACGATCAGATGGGGGGTCATGCGATCTCCGCGGTTGAAGTAATTGAAGTACGTGGTGAAACCATTATAGCGCGTCACGATCTACACCGGCGTGGCATTGCGCGCCAGCAGTAGCGCCCCTTCGACGCTGCTGCCCTGCGGCGAGACCAGTCGTCCCGACAAAGGCGCCGGCAACCAGGGCATCAGTGGCGCCGCCAACCCTCCACACAGCGCCAGCGGCAGGGTGCCTTGAGGATCAAGGGCAGCGCACATCAGTGCGATCTCCTTGCCGGCCTGCAGCAGCAACGTCCGCGCCAGCGGGTGATCGGGGTGGGCCAGCAGCACCGGTGCCAGTGTCGCGAAACGCGTCTGATCGGCACTGGAGAGCCAGCGCACCAATGCCGCCACGCTGTCGACCGCCTCGCCGCCCTCGCCCATGCCTGCACTCAGGGCCCGTGACAGCGTATCCGGTACGGCGCGACCGTCGAACACCTTTTGCACATGGGCGCTGGCGCGAAGCCCCAGCCAGGCACCGCCTGCTTCGTCGCCGGCCGGAAAGCCGTAGCCGCCCACACTCACTCGTCCGCCATCGGCATATAACGCTTCGCCAATGCTGCCGGTACCCAGTGCCACGATCACCCCGGGCGCACCCCCATGGGCACCAATCAGGGTAGTAAAGGCGTCGCTTTCGAGTCGCAGTGCGGCCGGGTGCGGCGCAGCGGCCATAAAGGCTTCGCGCCAGTGGCTCTGGTTGGCTCCCGAAAGCCCCAGCACCAGCCGGCAGCGCGACAGCGGAACGTCACAGCCCAGCCGTCGCTGGGCCTCGCCCAGCGCCTGCGTGATGGTCCGCCAGGCTTGCCTGACGCCCAACCCCAGCGCTGTGGGCCCGGTAAGCACCTCGGCGCGCCGCCCATCCAGCTCGGCAACCAGGCGCGTGCCGCTACCACCACCGTCAACGCCGGCGAACAACACGGCAACCCCGCTCATGAGTCTCCATTCCCCTGGCAAGGTGCCTTGTGGAGCGCAATTTGCCGGCCGGCAACCTGTACGCAGTGTACCTCGAGTCGCGGCGACAGGCAGACCAGGTCGGCGCGCCGACCGACAGCCAGTTCGCCGCGGTCGCTCAGCCCCAGATAGCGCGCCGGACGGGTCGAGAGCCAGGCACTTGCCTCGGCAACCGAAAGCCCCAGCGACACCAGGTTGCGCAGCGCACGATCCATGGTCAGAGCACTACCGGCCAGGGCGCCATCGGCCAGCCGGACCGTTTCGCCGCACTTGTAGACGCGCTGCTCACCGAGACGGTACTCACCATCCGGCATGCCGGCAGCTGCAGTGGCATCGGTCACCGCATAAAGGTTGGAAATCGCGCGTCGCGCGGCCAGCAGCGCCCCCATCTCGACGTGAATCAGATCGGCGATCATCTCGCAGTAGTCGGCATGCGCCAGCGCCGCGCCGACCACGCCGGCATCGCGGTGATGCAGGCCACTCATCGCGTTGTAGAGGTGAGTGAAGCCGCTGGCGCCAGCCGTCAGCGCTGCGCAGCAGCAGCCATAATCGGCGGCGCTATGACCAATCTGCACGCGCACGCCACGCTCGCTCAGCGCCGCAATCAGGGCCGTATGGCCATCGATCTCGGGTGCCAGCGTCACCACCCGAATCGGTGCCAGGGCATCAAGGACATCGAACTCCGCAAGGGTACCCGCGCGGGCATGGGGCGGCTGGGCACCGAGACGATCGGGATTGATGAAGGGGCCTTCGAGATGAATCCCCAGTAGATCGGCGCCATCCACCGGCGGCGCCCTCATGATCCGGCCGGCATCGGCCAGTGCCGTTTCCAGCGTCTCTCGTGTGGCCGTCATGCTGGTGCCGAGCAGACTGGTGGTACCGAAGCGGACGTGGGCGCAGGCAAGGGTCGCCAACGACTCGCCGCCTTCCATCAGATCGGCGCCACCACCGCCATGAACATGCAGATCGATAAAGCCGGGCAGGATAATATCGCGATCATTTGTGCCCGGATCGACCGGCTCACCCTCGATCGCGGTAATCACACCGTCGCGCCAGACGATGTCGCCCAGCAGCCAGCCATCGGCGGTGAGAATATTGCCGCCGAGGCGCTGCTCGCCGCCGTATCCCTGCCACTCTGCGCTCATGGCGCCGTCCCCTCTTCCATCATCAGAATATTGATCCACGATAGGCGCAATCATGACCACTCGTCATCTGCTGCGGGTGGTTAAATGACACAACCTTTGCCAGACTCGATCGACCAGGTAGTTAGTCGACTATCTAAAGGAGTGACTCAATGTCCAAAACACTGGTAATCGGCGCCAACGGTCAGATCGGCCGTCGTTTCTGTCAGCAGGCCGCCGAGAACGGCGAAAGCGTGCGCGCCATGATACGCGACGAGTCGCAGCGCGGCTTTTTCGATGCACTTGGCGTGGAGTGCGCCATCGGCGACCTTACCGGCGAGATGGCGGCCGCTTTCGAGGGCTGCGATGCGGTGGTGTTCACTGCCGGATCCGGCCCCTCGACCGGGCCCGACCGCACCCTGATGATCGATCTCAACGGCGCTCTGCGAAGCGTCGACCTGGCCCGCGAGCACGGTGTCAAACGCTTTGTCATGATCTCCACCCTGCACGTCGACCCGCTACAGGGGCCGGAGAAACTCAAGCCCTATCTGGCCGCCAAGCGCGCCGCCGATGCCTACCTGATGGCCAGCAGCCTCGACTGGATTATACTGCGTCCCGGCCGGCTCACCGACGAAGCGGGCAGCGGCCGTGTCACCTTCTCGCAGGCACACTCTCCCGGCGGCGAGGTATCGCGTGACAACGTGGCAAGCTTTGCCCGCGCCATCGTGAAATATCCCGAGCCAGAGCGTGAGTACACCCTGCTGGATGGCAATACCCCCATCGCAGAGGCGCTTGCACAGGGCTGATCGCGCCGTTTGCCGCGCCGGCCCTCCCTTTCACCCGGCGCGGTGAGCGCTTATAGTGGGCGCCCGATTTGCCAACCGATGAACGCAATGTTTTCCAACAACGATCAGCTCGCTCAGCTCAAACAGCAGATGCGCGCCAGCACTCCCCGCGTGCAGGGCGTGATCAAGGCCACCGACAAGGGTTACGGTTTTCTCGAGACCGACGACGGTCAATCCTTTTTCGTGCCTCCCCCGGCCATGAAGCAGGTGCTGCATGGCGATCGGGTCGAGGCGGTGCTGCACGAAGAGAACGAACGCAAGAGCGTTGAGCCGGAGAGCCTGATCGAGACCGCCATGACGCGCTTTATTGGCCGGGTCAGAAAGCGCGAGGGCAAGCTGTCCGTGATTCCCGATCACCCTTCGATCAATACCGGTCTACGGGCGCGCACCCACCGCTCGATCGAGGAGAGCGATCTCAACGAGGGCGACTGGGTCGTGGCGCGGCTGCTGCGTCATCCGCTGCGCGAGAATGACCGCGGCTTTTTCGTCCAGATCGATGAGCTGATCGCCCCGGCGGCCCATCCGGCGGTGCCGTGGCGAGTGACGCTGGCACGCCATGCGCTGGAGCAGGCCTCGCCACAGGCGGGCAGCGACTGGGCAATGAGTGACGACGGGGCGGAACGCGTCGATATGACCGCCACGCCCTTTTTCACCATCGATAACGCCTCGACCACCGATATGGACGATGCGCTGGCGGTCGAAACCCTTGATGATGGCGGCTACCGCCTTACGGTAGCGATCGCCGATCCCACCGCCTATGTGCAGCCGGGTGACGCCGCCGACCGCGAAGCCCGTCAGCGCGCTTTCACGGTCTATCTGCCGGGTCAGAATGTCACCATGCTGCCCGAGCCGCTGGCCGACGATCTCTGCTCCCTGAAAGAGAACGCCGATCGCCCCGCACTGGTCTGCACGCTGGATATCGGCGCCGATGGTGCAGTGGGCGACTACCGCTTCCAGCAGGCCACCGTGCGCTCCCACGCGCGTCTCACCTACGAGCAGGTTTCGGACTATCTGGAAGCGCGAGAAGCCGGCAGCGAGCCCGTTTGGCAGCCCGAGTTCGAGCGCGGCGCCGAGCAGCTCGAAGCGCTGGCGGCGGTCTGTGGTGCGCGCCAGCGCTGGCGCATGCAGAACGCCATCGTGTTTGCCGATCGCCTCGACTATATGTTCCGCCTCGACGAAACCGGGAACGTGCTGGATATCGTCACCGAGCCAAGGCGTATCGGCCACCGCATGATCGAGGAGGCGATGATCGCCGCCAACGTCTGCTGCGCCGATCTGCTCGCCCGCCATGTCGGCCACGGTATCTTCAACGTCCACCAGGGGGTTGCGCCGGAAAAGGCGGAGCAGGCACAGGCGTTTCTGGAAAGCCAGTCGGTAACGGTCGATCCCGCCCAGTTCGGCGATATCGCCAGCTGGCGCGAACTGCGCCAGCAGCTCGACGCGCACAATGATGCCTGGCTCGACGCCCGTATGCGGCGCTTTCAGGGTTTCAGCGTAATGCAGACCGAGCCCGGCCCACACTTCGGCATGGGGCTTGCAGCCTACGCGACCTGGACTTCGCCGATCCGCAAGTACGGCGATATCGTCAATCATCGCCTGATCAAGGCGGTGCTGCGTGGCGAAAGTCCCACTGAGGCTGCCGACAGCACGCTCACCGAGCATCTGAGCGAACGCCGTCGTCTCAATCGGCTGGCCGAACGGGACGTACGCGACTGGCTTTACGTACGCTTTCTGGGCAGCGCCGTCGAGCAGGGCACAGTCTACGAGGGCGAGATCGTCGATATCCGTCGCGGCGGCCTGCGGGTGCGGCTGCCGGCCAACGGCGCCTCGGCTTTCGTGCCCGCCTCGATGCTGAGCAGCGATCGCGACAGCCTCGCCATCGATGATCGCGAAGGATTGATCACCATCGGCGGCGAACTGCGCTATCGCCTCGGCGACACGGTCAAAGTGGTACTGATCGAGGCCCGCGAGGAGACTCGCTCGCTGGTCGGCCGACCGGCCTGACACGTTGCCAGCAGCGCCACGGCGTGTGTCCACGACACCGTGGGCGCACGTCTGCGCTGCAGTCATCCTGCTGAAACATTATAATGCACGCCTGCCGGTGGGCTTCGCCCTGCTTCAGCCGGTGCAATTCGTAGGCTCGGAGGTATCGGCGTCGTGCATATTGCCGACATGACCATGTTTTATGCGCCTTCCAGCGGAGGCGTGCGCACCTATCTCGATGCCAAGCGTCGGCGTCTCAACGCCATGCCGGGCATTCGTCACACCCTGCTGGTGCCCAGACAGCCCGGTGAGCGCGACGAGGATACCAGCCGCTATCGCGTTTCGGCCTCGCCGCTGCCCTTCAGTGGCGGCTATCGGTTCCCTCTCACAAGAGAGCCGTGGCGACGCGCGCTGCTTGATCTACGCCCCGACCTGATCGAGGCAGGTGACCCTTATGTGACCGGCTGGGCCGCCATTGATGCGGCGCGTCAGCTCGATATCCCGCTGATGGCTTTCTACCACTCCGATCTGCCCACCATGATCAGCAACCGCTCGGGACGCTGGTCACGCCCCGTAATCGAGAACTACATCAAGCGCCTCTATAGCCACTATGACCGGGTGCTGGCTCCCAGCCGCATCATGGCCGAGCGGCTTGAGCGTAACGGTATAGAAAGGGTTCATGTGCAACCGCTGGGCGTCGATCTGCAGACCTTCCATCCGCGCTATCGCGATGCCGCTGTCAGATCCGAACTGGGACTCGATGAATCGACCCGATTACTGATCTTCGCCGGCCGCGGCTCGCAGGAGAAGAACATGCACATCCTGCTGGAAGCGATGCGACGACTCAAAACGCTCGACGCCGAACATCCCTACCATCTGCTGATGGTGGGCTCTTCAATGCCCACCCGGGTGCCGGACAACGTCACCGTGATCAATCACTTCTGCCCCGCCAGCGAGATCGCCCGCTACTTTGCCAGCAGCGATGCACTGCTCCACGCCGGCACCCAGGAGACCTTTGGACTGGTGGTGCTGGAGGCGATGGCGTGCGGCACGCCGGTAGTCGCCACCCGTGCCGGAGCGCTGGCCGAGAACGTGCCGGAGAGCTGCGGCGAACTGGCCCACCCGCTCGACGGCGAAGATATGGCCCAGCGCATCTGTACCCTCTTCGAGCGTGATGGCGAAGCCCTGGGTGAGCGCGCCCGCGAACATGTCGAGCGCCATCACGACTGGGATATTGTGGTCCGCGGCGTACTGGGGCACTACCGCGAACTGCTGGGCGTCACTGCTCCCGAGGCCACGAGCGTGCAGCATGGCTGAACGGGAATTCGCGCTGGTACTGCACGATATCGCGCCCGAGACCTGGCCGGACTACGCCGATTTCGTCGCGGAGGTCGACCGCCTCGGACGAATTCCCATCAGCTGGCTGGTAGTCCCCGACTTTCATCATCGCAGTAACACCTTCGAGGACGCCGAGCTGCTCGCGCTGCTCGACCGCCGCCGTGAACAGGGTGACGAGCTGATTCTGCACGGTTTCTACCACTGCGACGATGGCGCGGCGCCGCGCACGCCGCGCGACTGGTTCATGCGCCGTTTCTATACCGTCGAGGGCGAGTTCTACGCCATCGGCCATGACGAGGCGCAATCGAGGCTGGCGCACGGCGAAGCACTGTTCGCCGAGCGGGGCTGGCCGCTGCACGGCTTTGTCGCCCCGGCCTGGCTGTTGAGCGCCGGTGCTCGAGCGGCACTCAAGCGCCGTGGCTTCGCCTATACCAGCGACCCGGGGCATCTTTATACGCTACCGGAAGACCGCCCGATCGCCGCACCGTCGCTGGTGTGGAGCGCCCGCAGTGGCTGGCGGCGCGGCGCCTCCTGGCTGGTCAACGAGCGCGCACGAAAACGCCATCGACATCAACCACTGCTGCGGCTGGGGCTGCATCCGGTGGACATGCGCCATAAAATGTCGCGCCGCTGGTGGCTGGAAACCCTGCGCCACCTGCTCGACGAGGGCTATCGCCCCACCACCAAGATCGATTGGCTGCAGCGTCGCGGTGTCGTACCCAATTCTGACATGACAGCCTGATGTTGCTGGTCTACCCTACGTCCGTTTCACTGACGCCAACTGCCCGTAATGCCTGATGAATAGAACGCTTTGGCTGCTGCTGGCAGGACTGATCGCCGTACTCGCCATTCCGCTTACCCTGGGTGGCACCGATCTTCTCCACCTGCTCTCCGGTTTCCCACTCTCGCTGCTTGCGCTGATGCTGGGCATGGTGCTGCTCTGCTGGGTAGCCAACGGTGCCAAACTGCGCCTGCTGTTGGCGGGCCGAGCAGGCAGACTGGGACAGACCCGCGCCACCGGCATCGTGATCGCCTCCGAATTCGCTTTCAGCGCCACCCCCGGCGGCAGCGGCGGCCCGCTGACGCTTATCGCGCTCTTGAATCGACATGGCGTGCGCCCGGCACAAACTACCGCCATCTTCGCGATAGATCAGATCATCGATCTGCTTTTCTTCCTTGGTGCCATGATGTCGATGATGATCTATATCATCAGCCGCTCTCTGGACGCCCGGCTCGGCTGGCTACTGGCACTCCCCATGTCGATACTGGTCGTTTTGCTGGTGACAGTGCTGCTGATGGGCCGCTATCACCGCCAGGTGCTGCTGCTCAGCGGCCGCCTGCTGGGCCGCCTGCGGGTGCGGCCACGCATGCGGCGCGCCATCGCGCGGCGTATTCTGACCTTCAAGCAGGCCTTTACCGAAACCCTGCGCCTGCCCTGGTGGGCGCTGGCCGGTGCCTTTCTGCTGGGGCTGGTGCACTGGCTTTTACGCTACAGCGTGCTCTATATCACGCTCTACGGGCTGGGTCAGCACCTCGACTGGGTCTGGACCTTTCTGGTACAGATGCTGTCGATGGCGGCCGGCCAATTGACCCTGCTCCCGGGCGGTGCCGGCGGTGCCGAACTCTCCGCCTCTGCCCTGCTGTCGCCCATCGTGGGCCAGAGCACCGCCGCTGCCGCCATCCTGATCTGGCGTGCGGTGACCTACTACTTTTACCTGATCGCCGGCGCCCCTGTATTCATGCTGCTGGCCGGTAAACCACTTTTGAAGCGCATCATGTCCGGGCGCAGTGAACAGGCGTAGCATGGCGGCTGTCGGCGGAGAAGATTGTTCCGGGCATTACTCGCGCTCGCTTCAGCGGCAAGGCTTCAACGTCAAGGAGTGTCGCCATGGCAAAGGAGATCGAGAGCCCCTGCGTCTCGGTATGTCAGTTAAAAGGCAACCTGTGTACTGGTTGCGGCCGAAGCAGAGACGAAATTCGTCGATGGCAGAGTATGAAACGCCCCGAGAAAATGACGACACGGCAGAACGCCGCCGCTCGTATGAAAAAGCTCAATAGAGGCAAACGCCAGGGATCCTGATCGCTTTTTCGACGCCTCTCCCTCCAGCCCGGACAAAAAAAGGAGGCCCGCAGGCCTCCTTTAACGCTCAATAGCACCAGGGCTTACCAGCCGGCGGCTTCCTTGAGCTTGTCACCGATCTCGGCCAGCGATCGAACGGTTTTCACACCAGCACTCTCGAGCGCCTGGAACTTGTCATCGGCAGTGCCCTTGCCACCGGCGATGATGGCACCGGCATGACCCATGCGCTTGCCGGGAGGTGCGGTCACACCCGCGATGTAGGCGACCACCGGCTTGGAGACGTGCGCCTTGATATACTGCGCTGCTTCCTCTTCGGCCGTACCACCGATCTCACCGATCATGACAATCGCCTCGGTTTTCGGATCCTTCTCGAACATCTCGAGGATGTCGATGAAGGTGGAACCCGGAATCGGATCGCCGCCAATACCCACGCAGGAGGACTGGCCGAAACCGTGGTCGGTCGTCTGCTTGACCGCTTCATAGGTCAGCGTACCCGAACGCGAGACGATACCCACCTTGCCGGGCTTGTGAATGTGGCCCGGCATGATGCCGATTTTCGACTCGCCCGGCGTGATCACGCCCGGGCAGTTGGGACCGATCAGGCGTACGCCCAGTTCGTCGCACTTGACCTTGACATCCAGCATGTCCAGGGTCGGAATGCCCTCGGTGATGCAGATAATCAGCTGGATACCGGCGTTGGCAGCCTCAAGGATCGAATCCTTGCAGAAGGCTGCCGGCACGTAGATCACGGAGGCCTCGGCGCCGGTCTGCTCGACCGCTTCACTCACGGTATTGAATACCGGCAGACCCAGATGCGTCTGACCGCCCTTGCCGGGCGTCACGCCACCCACCATATTGGTGCCGTACTCGATCGCCTGTTCGGAATGGAAAGTGCCCTGACCACCGGTAAAACCCTGGCAGATCACTTTGGTGTTCTTGTCGATGAGGATACTCATTACTTGCCCTCCGCTGCTTTAACCACCTGCTGCGCCGCATCGGTCAGGCTGGTTGCTGCGATAATGTTGAGGCCGCTGTCGGCAAGCTTCTGCGTGCCCAGCTCGGCATTGTTCCCCTCGAGGCGTACGACCACCGGGACGTTGACACCCACCTGCTCGACGGCGCCCATAATACCCTCGGCGATCATGTCGCAGCGCACAATGCCACCGAAGATGTTGACCAGCACGGCCTTTACGGAGGTATCGGAGAGGATGATCTTGAAAGCTTCCGCCACGCGCTCTTTGGTCGCGCCGCCGCCAACGTCAAGGAAGTTGGCCGGCTGACCGCCGGAAAGCTTGATGATATCCATGGTTCCCATGGCAAGGCCGGCGCCGTTGACCATGCAGCCGATATTGCCGTCGAGCGCCACGTAGTTCAGTTCCCACTTCTGGGCGTTGGCCTCGCGCTCGTCCTCCTGACTGGGATCGCGCATCGCTTCCAGATCGGGATGGCGATAGAGGGCGTTGCCGTCGAGATTGATCTTGGCGTCGAGGCAGTGCAGGTCGCCACTGCCGGTGATGACAAGCGGGTTGATCTCGAGCAGAGCAAAGTCTTTCTCGGCGAACATGCGCGCCAGACCGAGGAAGATTTTGGTGAACTGCTTGATCTGATTCTTGTCGAGACCCAGATCGAAAGCCAGCTCACGCGCCTGATAGGGCTGCGCCCCCACCAGCGGGTCGATTTCGGCCTTGAGGATTTTTTCAGGCGTCTCCTCGGCGACCTTTTCGATCTCCACGCCACCTTCGGTGGAGGCCATGAAGACGATACGGCGCGAACCGCGATCGACGACGGCGCCGAGATAGAGCTCGGTGGCGATATCGGTACAGTTTTCGACCAGAATCTTCGTCACCGGCTGGCCGTTGGCATCCGTCTGGTAGGTCACCAGCTTCTTGCCCAGCCACTGCTCGGCAAAGGCGCTCGCCTCTTCGGCGCTCTCTACCAGTTTGACACCGCCGGCCTTGCCGCGGCCGCCGGCGTGAACCTGAGCCTTGACCACCCAGCGGTCGCCACCGATTTTCTTGCAGGCCTCGGCCGCTTCCTTCGGAGTATCGACTGCATACCCCCGCGAAACCGGCAGGCCATAATCAGCAAATAACTGTTTTGCCTGGTACTCGTGAAGATTCATCGTCTCATGCCATTGGTTGCATTGGACCAGAATGACAGCACGCACGATGTCCTGTCGTGCGCCCTGACCCCACTCGCGGCACCGCCCGGTGCCGCGAAGCAGTCACCTCAATAGGGGGCGCGCGGTGGCACGCCCCGCATGACGGTCAACGTTTCTTGCGATTCGCCATGTGAATGGCGTGCCCCTCGACCGCCAGCGCCGCCTCGTGTACCGCCTCGGAAAGCGTCGGATGGGCATAGCAGGTCAGTGCCAGATCCTCGGCGCTGGAGCCGAACTCCATGCCGATCACACCCTGAGCGATCAGCTCACCGGCATGCTGGCCGATGATATGCACGCCCAGCACCCGGTCGGTGGCGGCATCGGTGACAATCTTGGCCATCCCCTCGGTGGCGTTGTTGGCCATCGCGCGGCCGCTGGCCGAGAAGGGGAAGACACCGCTTTTGACCTCGAAACCGTCTTTCTTCGCCTGCTGCTCGCTGAGACCCACCCAGGCCACTTCAGGGGCCGTGTAGATCACGCTGGGGATGGCATCGTAGTTCATCTCGGCCTTTTCGCCGTGGATGATATCGGCCACCATCATGCCCTCTTCCGAGCCCTTGTGGGCCAGCATTGGGCCGCGCACCACATCGCCGATGGCGTAAACGCCGGGCGCGTTGGTCTGACAGGTGTCATCCACCTGAATAAAGCCGCGCTCGTCCAGCTCGACGCCGGTGCTGTCACCCAGCAGGTTTTTGGTATAGGGCCGACGACCGACGCAGACGATCAGCTTGTCAAAGGTCTGCTCCTGCTCACCGTTGCTGTCGGTGTACTTGACCACTACCTCGTTATCCTTGATTTCGGTACCGGTCACCCGGGCACCGAGACGGATATCGAGACCCTGCTTGCCAAGCAGCTTTTTGGTCTCTTTGGCGATCTGTTCATCGACCACCGGCAGGAAGCTGTCGAGCGCCTCCAGCATGGTGACCTCGCTCCCCAGGCGGCACCAGACGCTGCCCAGCTCGAGCCCGATGACGCCGGCACCAATGACCCCCAGACGCTTGGGTACCTCGTCGAACTCCAGCGCTCCGGAGGAGTCGACGATCAGCCCCTCGGTCAGCGGCGCCGGCGGAATCTCGACCGGCACGCTACCGGTCGCCAGCACCACGTTTTCGGCCTCGTAGGTTTCGCTGTTGCCGTCGCTGTCGGTGACCTCGACTTTCTTGCCCGGCAGCAGTTTACCGGTGCCGTTCAGCGCCGTGACGCCGTTGGCCTTGAACAACGCACTGATACCGCCGGTCAGGTTGGTGACCGTTTTGTCCTTGCGCGCCATCATCTTCCCGATGTCGATGGCAACGTCGCCGGTCTCGATCCCCAGCTCCTCGTAATCGTCACGCGCTTCGACGAACTTGTGCGAAGTCTCCAGCAGCGCCTTGGAGGGAATGCAGCCGACGTTGAGGCAGGTGCCGCCGTGAACGGTCTTGCCTTCCTTGTTGGTCCACTTCTCGACACAGGCGGTTTTCAGCCCCAGCTGAGCGGCGCGAATCGCCGCGACATAGCCGCCTGGGCCGGCGCCGATGACGATGACATCATATTTGTCAGCCATGTTGATCCCTGTTCGGTTCCAGATCGACCGTCAGCCGACGGTCGGTGTCAAAACGAGCCGCCCGGCATGAGACCGGGCGGCAGGTACTGTCGTCACACATCCAGCAGGAAACGAGCCGGATCCTCGAGCAGCTCCTTGATCGCAACAAGGAACTGTACCGCATCCTTGCCATCGATCATGCGGTGGTCGTAGGAGAGCGCCAGATACATCATGGGACGCACCTCGACCTGACCGTTGACCGCCATCGGCCGCTGCTGAATCTTGTGCATGCCGAGAATGGCAGTCTGCGGCGGATTGAGGATCGGCGTCGACAGCAGCGAGCCGAAGATACCGCCGTTGGTGATAGTGAAGGTACCGCCCTGCATGTCGTCGATGCCGAGCTTGCCCTCACGACCACGCTTGCCGAAATCACCGATGTTCTTCTCGACATCGGCCAGCTTCATGGCGTCGGTATCACGCAGTACCGGCACGACCAGACCGCGCGGCGTGGAGACTGCCACACCGATATCCTGATAGCCGTGGTAGACGATATCGGTGCCGTCGATCGAGGCATTGACGTCCGGGAAGCGCTTGAGCGCCTCGGTGGCTGCCTTGACGAAAAAGCCCATGAAACCGAGCTTGACGTCGTGCGCCTGCTGAAAGGCATCCTTGTACTGACTGCGCAGCGCCATCACCGCGGTCATGTCCACCTCGTTGTAGGTGGTCAACATGGCGGCGGTCTGCTGCGCCTGTACCAGGCGTTTGGCAATGGTCTGGCGCAGGCGGCTCATCGGCACGCGCTCTTCCGGGCGCTCGCCTTCGACTGCCTTGCCGGCCGGCGCAGCGGCCTGACGAGCAACGCTGCCGGAAGCCGAATCGGCGCTTTTGCCACCACCGCTCTTTTTGGCAGAGCCAGCGTCGACGGCCTTCTGGACATCCTCTTTCAGAATGCGACCACCCTTGCCGGTACCGGCGATCTTATTGACATCGAGATCATGCTCCGCCACCAGCTTGCGCGCCGCCGGGGCCAGCACCTTGTCGCCGACCTTCTCGTCTTTTTCCTCGGCGTTGGCGTCGCCACTGGACGCCTCGCTATCGTCACCGCGCGACTCGGCCGAAGCACCGGCGGCATCGCCACCCCCCTCGCCAAACGTCGCCAGCACCTGCTCGGACTCGACCGAGCTGCCCTCTTCGGCAAGGATCTCGGTCAGCGCACCATCAGAGGGCGCGACCACTTCAAGCACGACCTTGTCAGTCTCGATTTCGGCCAGTACTTCATCACGCTTGACCGACTCACCGACCTTTTTATTCCAGCCGGCAACCGTGCCCTCCTGAACCGACTCGGGAAAGGAGGGCGCCTTGACTTCGACACTCTTGCCCGAAGCGGCCGGCTTACTGTCACCACCGGACCTGTCGTCATCGCCACCCGACTTTTTCGCGGAGCCGCTGCTCTGATCGGATGCTGTTTCTTTCTCTTTAGAGGCGCTGTCGTCGCTTTCAGCCCTGGCGCCACCGCTACCGGCGCCGAGTCGGCCCAGCACCTGCTCGGACTCACAGGTTTCACCTTCCTGAACGGTGATCTCTTCGATCGTGCCATCTTCAGGCGCCACGACTTCCAGCACCACCTTGTCGGTCTCGATCTCGACGACCAGCTCATCGCGCGAGACGCTATCCCCGGGCTTTTTGTGCCACGTCGCCACGGTGCCTTCGGCGACGGATTCGGGAAAGCTTGGCGCCTTGATATCTGTAGCCATGGTTATTCCTTCAAGTCCTCTTCTCGGTAGCCCGCTACTTCGATGTTTTGTTCAGGCGATACTTTCGCCCTTTGGAAATGCACTCTTTAACTTTCGAAAGCGCCTTCTTAACTTTCGAAAGCGCCTTCGACCAGCGAGCGCTGCTGCTCACTGTGCACCGCCATATAACCCGCTGCCGGCGCTGCCGACTCGGGGCGACCGGCAAAGCCGAGGTCGCTGCCCACACCGGCCGCCACCTGATCGACGACACGGCGCATGTGGTGCTGGCTCTGATACCAGGCCCCCTGATTCTTGGGCTCTTCCTGACACCAGACCACGCGCTCGAGATTGCTGTAGTCGCTGATCGCCTCGAAAAGCGTCTCCTCGGGGAAAGGATAGAGCTGTTCGATGCGAACGACGGCGGTATCGTAACGCTCGTTCTCCTCACGCCAGCTGATCAGGTCGTAGTAGACCTTGCCGGCGCAGAGAATCAGACGTTTGACATTTTCCGCCTCGAGCTTGCCCTGGTCGGGAATCACCATCTGGAATTTACCCATGGCGAGGTCTTCCAGAGAGGAAGTCGCATCCTTGTGGCGCAGCAGACTCTTGGGCGACATCACTACCAGCGGCTTGCGCAGTGGGCGGATGACCTGGCGGCGCAGCAGGTGAAAAATTTGTGCCGGCGTGGTCGGCACACAAACCTGCATATTGTTTTCGGCGGAAAGCTGCAGGAATCGCTCCAGTCGAGCCGAAGAGTGCTCGGGACCCTGTCCCTCATAGCCGTGCGGCAGCAGCAGCGCAAGACCGCAGAGTCTGCCCCACTTGGTTTCACCCGAGGATATGAACTGATCGATGACCACCTGGGCGCCATTGACGAAGTCGCCGAACTGCGCCTCCCAGGCGATCAGAGCATTGGGCATAGTGGTCGAATAGCCGTATTCGAAAGCCAGCGCCCCGGCCTCGGAGAGGAAGGAGTCATGGATAGTGAAGCCGGGCTGATTGGGGCGCAGATGGCAAAGCGGCGTCCAGGTGTCGCCATTTTTCTGGTTGTGCACCACCGCATGGCGGTGTGAGAAGGTACCACGACCGGTATCCTGACCGGTCAGGCGCACCGGATGCCCCTGATCGAGCAAAGTGGCATAGGCCAGCGTCTCGGCAAATCCCCAATTAAGCGGCAGGCTGCCGGCCAACATCTTGCGCCGGTCTTCGTAGACCCTGGACACCTGACGCTGCACGTCGACGTCATCAGGGATCTCGCACATTTTGGTGGCGAGCTCCTGCATGCGCTTGAGATCGAAGGAGGTGTCGACGTCGCCGCTCCAGCTGTGCCCAAGATAGGGCGTCCAGTCGACGAAAAGGTTGCTGTTGGGCTCCTGCACCAGTGCATTGGCCACATGATTGCCGCTGTCGAGGTCGTCGCGGTACTCATCGACCAGCGCCCTGGCGTCATCCTCGTCGAGCACCCCCTCTTCGACCAGCCGACGCGCATAGAGCGTGCGCGAACTGTCATGCCCCTTGATTTTCTGGTACATCATCGGCTGAGTGCCGGAGGGTTCGTCGGCTTCGTTGTGGCCACGGCGACGGTAACAGATGAGGTCGATGACCACGTCCTTCTTGAACTGCTGACGGTAGTCGATTGCGACCTGAGTGGCATGCAGCACCGCGTCGGGATCGTCGCCGTTGACGTGAAAAATCGGTGCCTGAACCATCTTGGCGATGTCGGTGCAGTACTCGGTAGAGCGGGCGTCATCGCGACGCGAGGTGGTAAAGCCGACCTGATTATTGATCACCACATGCACCGTGCCGCCGGTCTTGTAGCCGCGCAGCTGGGACATCTGAAAAGTTTCCATGACCACACCCTGGCCGGCCATGGCGGCGTCGCCGTGAACCACCAGCGGCAGCACCTGATCCCCCTCGCTGTCTTCACGTCGGTCCTGGCGGGCGCGTACCGAACCCTCCACTACCGGTGTCACGATTTCAAGGTGGGAAGGGTTGAAGGCCAGCGCCAGGTGTACTTCACCGCCCGGTGTCATGACGTTGGAACTGAACCCCTGGTGATACTTCACATCGCCGGAGCCCTGGGCCAGCATTTTCTTGCCGTCGAACTCGTCGATCAGCTCGCCCGGGCTCTTGCCGAGGATATTGACCAGCAGGTTGAGGCGGCCTCGGTGCGCCATGCCGATGACCACTTCGCGGGCGCCGTAACTGCCCGAGCGCTGGATCATCTCGTCGATCATGGGGATGAAGGTCTCACCGCCCTCGAGACCGAAACGCTTGGTACCGGGGTACTTGCTGGCAAGATAGTTTTCCAGCCCCTCGGCAGCGGTCAGCCGCTCCAGCACATGCTTGCGCACGTCCGGCGAATAGTCGGGTCTCGATCGCACCGATTCGAAGCGCTGCTGAATCCAGCGCTTCTCCTCGGTGTTGACGATATGCATGAACTCGCAGCCAACGGTGCGGCAGTAGGTCTGCTCCAACGCCTGGATGATCTCCTTCAACGGCGCACTATCCTTACCGATAAACAGCGAGCCGGTCTGGAACTCGGTATCCATGTCGGCGTCGGAGAGCTGATGAAAGGAGAGCTCCAGATCGGGCACCGACTCCGAAACCCGCAGGCCCAGCGGATCGATATCGGCTCGCTGATGGCCGCGAAAGCGATAGGCGTTGATCAGCTGCAGGACGCGAACCTGCTTGCGGCTGACATCGCTCTCGCCACCTTCGGCAGCAGGCGCGGCACGGCGCTGATCACGGGAAATTTCGTAGAAACGGTCGCGGACAGGAGCGAGGGGCGTATCGCGGGACGGGCCGCCTTCATAACCGGGCAGGCTGTCGAAATACTGTCGCCATTCGTCCGGAACAGCGCCGGGATCGGCGAGATACTGTTCGTAGAGGTCTTCAACGTAGTGGGCGTTACCCCCGCTCATATGAGAGGTACGCCACATCAACTCCATAATGCCTTCTTGCATCGTTTAATCACCCTTTTCCCGGGGTGGAAGCCGAGGCGGTCTTCCCGACACACCTCTTAATATCAATCATCGATAGCGCGACACCCGGTACTTTGCCCATTTGGCAACGACCTGCTGGCGTCGGCCAACACCGCTCCCCGTCAAGCGACGCCTGAGTGTCAATGATAACAAGCCGTTCGCGCCAGATTAAGCACTACCGCGTGCCGCAGTGAAAAGAGCTGCTGAGCTTTTCTGCACGACGGCGCACCCCGGTATCGGGCGCGATGCTGCGCCCGATACCGGGGTGGACAGCACGCGACCACACCGTCCGATGGACTGCCGGCGGCAGCCCATCGGTTTCCGACAATGCACCGTCCGAGGCTCATATCAGGCGGTGTGGCTGACCAGCATTTCACGGATCTTGCCGATTGCCCGGGTCGGATTGAGACCCTTGGGGCAAACATTGACACAGTTCATGATGCCGCGGCAGCGGAACACGCTGAAGGGATCGTCAAGCTCGGCCAGTCGCTCGCGGGTGTGTGTATCGCGAGAATCGGCCAGAAAACGATAGGCCTGAAGCAGACCGGCCGGCCCGACGAACTTGTCAGGATTCCACCAGAACGACGGGCAGGAGGTCGAGCAGCAGGCACACAGAATACATTCGTAAAGGCCGTCGAGCTTGTCGCGATCTTCCGGCGACTGCAGACGTTCGGTGGACGGCGGCCGTTCGTCGTTTTGCAGATACGGATGGATCCGCTCGTACTGCTTGTAGAACAGCGACATATCGATAATCAGATCGCGAATGACCGGCAGGCCGGGCAGCGGCCGCAGCACAAGCCGATCGTTTTTCACCACCTGCGACAGCGGCGTGACACAGGACAGGCCGTTGCGGCCGTTCATGTTCATGCCGTCGGAGCCGCATACCCCTTCACGACAGCTGGCGCGATACACCAGTGAGCTGTCCTGCTCCTTGATCATCTGGAGTACGTTGAGAACCATCAGATCGCGGCCCTGGGTATCGATCTCGAAATCCTGCATCCAGGGGGCATCATCGGATTCCGGGTTATAGCGATAGACGGAGACCTGCAGTTTGGACATGTGGGTCATCCCCTCATCAATAGGTGCGCACTTTGGGCTCAAAGGTATCAACGGTGCGTGGCGTGAAGTTGACGTCACGCTTGCCCAGCTTTTTCTCGACCGGATAGTAGATCGAGTGCTTCAACCAGTTGTCATCATCACGGTCGGGATAATCCTCGCGCGAGTGAGCGCCACGACTTTCGCGCCGCTCCAGCGCCGAAATGGCAGTGGACTCGGCCACCTCCATCAGATTGTCCAGCTCCAGCGCCTCGATGCGCGCCGTGTTGAACATATCCGACTTGTCGGGCAGCCAGGCGTTGGCGATACGCTCACGCAGATCCTTGAGCTTCTCGACCCCGTCCTGCATGTGCTCTTCAGTACGGAACACCCCGAAGTTGTTCTGCATGATGGTCTGTAGCTCACGCTTGAGCTCGGGCACGGTTTCGCCGTCGCCGGATTCATTCCAGCGATTGAGTCGCGCCAGGGCGCTATCGATATCGGACTGGGTCGCCTCCATGGCTTCGACGCCCTGGTTGAGGGTCTCTTCGATGTGCATGCCGGCGGCACGGCCAAATACCACCAGGTCGAGCAGCGAGTTACCGCCCAGACGGTTACTGCCGTGCACCGAAACGCAGGCCACCTCGCCGCAGGCGAACAGGCCGTTGATCACCTTGTCGTTGCCGTCGGCATCGATCGTCAGCGCCTGGCCGTTCACGTTGGTGGGAATGCCCCCCATCATGTAGTGACAGGTCGGCACCACCGGGATCGGCTCCTTGACCGGATCGACATGCGCAAAAGTGCGCGACAGCTCGACGATGCCCGGTAGACGTTTCATCAGGACATCCTCGCCGAGATGGTCAAGCTTGAGCTTGACGTGATCGCCATTTTCGCCGCAGCCACGACCTTCCAGCACCTCCAGCACCATCGAGCGGGCCACCACATCGCGACCGGCAAGGTCCTTGGCGTTGGGCGCGTAGCGCTCCATGAACCGCTCGCCGTCCTTGTTGATCAGATAGCCGCCCTCGCCGCGACACCCTTCGGTTACCAGAGTGCCGGCACCGTAGATACCGGTAGGGTGGAACTGCCACATCTCCATGTCCTGCATGGGAAAACCAGCGCGCAGCGCCATACCGATACCGTCGCCGGTATTGATCAGAGCATTGGTAGTGGAGGCGTAGATACGCCCGGCACCACCAGTCGCCAGCACCGTCGCCTTGGACTTGATCAGAACGGTCTCACCGGTCTCCATGCAGATGGCGATGACACCCACGACGTCATTATTGGCGTTACGCACCAGATCGGCGGCATACCACTCGTTGAGAAAAACCGTATTGTTTTTCAGGTTGTTCTGATAAAGGGTATGCAAAAGGGCGTGACCGGTGCGGTCAGCCGCGGCACAGGTACGCGCCGCCTGACCGCCCTTGCCATACTCCCTGGACTGACCGCCAAAGGGACGCTGATAAATGCGGCCGTTATCGAAACGCGAAAAGGGAAGCCCCATGTGCTCCAGCTCGAACACCGCCTTGGGCCCTTCGCTGCACATGTACTCGATGGCGTCCTGATCACCGATATAGTCCGACCCCTTGACGGTGTCGTACATATGCCAGCGCCAGTCGTCACCGGGATCGGCGCTGCCGATGGCGCAGGTAATACCCCCCTGGGCCGAAACGGTATGAGAACGGGTGGGAAAGACCTTCGAGAGCACCGCGGTCTGACGGCCCGACTGCGCCAACTGAAGCGCTGCACGAAGACCGGAGCCGCCACCGCCAATAATGATGGCGTCAAAGGTCAGGGTACGCATCTGTGTCATTTCAAACTCCCCAAATCACCTGAACACCCCAGACGACAAAGACAAATAGGGCCAGGATTATGAACATGACGAAGCCGTTACGCACGGCGGCAGGCTTGATGTAATCGGTGGCCACGGTCCACAGCCCCACCCAGGCGTGGGCGGCAATCGACAGCAGCGCCAGCAGCGTGAAAGCCTTCATCCAGAAGCTGCCGAAAAGACCTGCCCACGCGTAGTAGTCAGGCGACGGGTTGAATAGAAACCATGCCAGCAGAAAAAGCGTATAGAGACCCAGCACTACCGCTGAAACGCGCTGGATCAGCCAGTCCGAAACGCCGTTGCGGCCAGGATTGAAGATGCTGCTTACCATACCCAGACTCCTGCCAGAATCATTAACACAATGCTGAAGATAACCGTGAGCCGGGCCCCTTGCTGACCACCTTCAAGCGTTTCGCCATAGCCTATGTCCATGACCAGATGACGTATGCCGGCTACGAAGTGAAAACCCAGCGCTGACAGCAGACCCCACATCACCAGCCTGGCGAAAAAATTATGGGCCAGCGTATCGCTGACGATCTGGAAGCCGGCGGGCGAGGCCAGCGAAGCCTGCAGCGCCCACATCATGAAGATCAGGCCGATAAACAGAAGAACACCGGAAACACGATGGGATATGGAGATAAGGGCAGGAAGGGGAAAGTGAATGCTCGACAGGTCAAGGTTGACCGGTCGTTTATCGCTCGACACGGGTCGTTGGGTTTTCACAGCGCTTTTTCTCCCGAACCGCGGATTCAACCACGGGCTTTTATGGCTGGTAATTTGACTATCCTTGCTCGGGCATCAGGTCAGGTCGCCACAACAGGCGCAAATGCCCTTTACACGGCTGATTATTATAGGCCTCAGGCATCGGTATGACAAATTGACACACGTCATAACAATCGCTGTAGCCTGAACGCAAGACCGCGAAATCAGGCCGTGAACGGATGCGAGCACGGGTAGCGGCAACTATCATGAGGAGAAGCCGTCCAATTCCAGCGGCCATTTTCCGATGTCATGCCATGACCGGTCGGAACAGCCCGGAATTGATACGAGGGAGCCGGTGTCGGCGTTCAATTGACAAAAGGCGACACCCACCCAATAGTGTGCCTTCAAGTTTTGGCGGTCATACCTGATAGAACAGTAGCTTATACAGACCGAGGAGGCCTCATGGCTGAGAGAAAGGCGACGCTCAATATCGATGGACTGGATCAGACCGTCGAATTGCCTGTCTATTCGGGCACCGCGGGCCCCGACGTCGTGGATGTCCGTGGCCTGATCGATCACGGTTACTTCACCTACGATCCCGGCTTTGTATCCACCGCCGCCTGCGAATCCGGGATCACCTTCATCGACGGCGCCAACGGGATTCTGCTGCACCGCGGGTACTCCATTGAATCGCTGGCGGAGCACTCCAACCACACCGAGATGAGCTATCTGCTGCTCAACGGCGAACTGCCCGACACAACACAGTATGAAGAGTTTCGCTACAGCGTATCGCGCCACACCATGGTGCACGAGCAGATTGCCAACTTCTTCAAGGGCTTTCGTCGCGACGCCCACCCCATGGCGGTACTGTGCGGCGTGGCCGGCGCCCTTTCGGCCTTCTATCACGACAATCTCGACATCACCCAGGAGTACGACCGCACGGTCTCTGCGATTCGACTGATCGCCAAGATGCCGACGCTGGCGGCGATGTGCTACAAGTACAACATTGGTCAACCCTTTGCCTATCCGCGCAACGACCTGAATTACGCCGAAAACTTCCTCTATATGATGTTCAGCAATCCCTGCGAGGAGTATCGCGTCAATCCGGTGGCGGCAAAGGCGATGGATCGCATCTTCATGCTGCACGCCGACCATGAGCAGAACGCCTCAACCTCCACGGTGCGGCTGGCCGGCTCCACCGGCGCCAACCCCTTCGCCTGTATCAGCGCCGGCATCGCTGCGCTCTGGGGCCCCGCTCACGGTGGCGCCAATGAAGCGGTACTCAACATGTTGGCGGAGATCGGCGATGAGTCCGAAGAGAATATTCAGCGCTTCGTCGACCGCGCCAAGGACAAGCAGGACTCCTTCCGCCTGATGGGCTTCGGCCACCGCGTTTATCGCAACTTCGACCCGCGCGCGAAAGTGATGAAGCAGACCTGTGACGAGGTACTGGAAGAGCTCGGCATGGGCGACGACCCGCAGCTCAAGATCGCCAAACGCCTCGAGGAGATAGCGCTCGAGGATGACTACTTCATCCAGCGCAAGCTCTATCCCAACGTCGACTTCTACTCCGGTATCATCCTGCGCGCGCTGGGCGTTCCGAAAAACATGTTCACCGTCATCTTCGCCGTAGCACGCACTACCGGCTGGATCTCGCACTGGAACGAGATGATCACGATGGGCACGCGCATCGGTCGCCCGCGCCAGCTCTACAAGGGCTACACACAACGCGACTATCCTGTCAGCAGCTAAAGCCCGCAGCTCTCCAGCCACCAGGGCCGTTCCAGAGACGGCCTTTTTTATGTTCGTCGAACGGCCTCGAGATCGCCACAGCGCTCCTTGAAGACAACGCCCTAGGCGCCTCGATCATTGTCCACACTTTCTGTGGATAACCCTGTTTATAACGGATGAAGAACGTCTCAAAAACGCCATCTCCCGGGCCTCCCCAACAGATTGGATAATTTTTGACCAATCGTAAGTGATTGAATAGAAAGGGTTTATGGAATATCAAACACTTGAGATCGTCGCCAGCGGGCATATCCTCTTCTCACCGGCAAAAACGCCACGCGGTGGACAGTTTTTGCCTGTGTCAAGCCTTGAATGAGTCCGATTTAGCCTGTATGAGAAAGCTGACAGCAACCTGCCGCCGGGACAAAGACAGTACGAGAGGGATATTCAAAAGCTACAAGAGAGGATGGCGTCCCGTAGGGGGTTCGAACCCCTGTTACCGCCGTGAAAGGGCGGTGTCCTGGACCACTAGACGAACGGGACGCAAAAGGATGGTGGAGCCTAGCGGGATCGAACCGCTGACCTCGACACTGCCAGTGTCGCGCTCTCCCAGCTGAGCTAAGGCCCCGTACCTGCACGCTCTGGAGACGCTGCGTCAGGAACGGGGCGCATATTACAGACCGCGGTTAACGGCGTCAATAAAGTGTCATGACGCCGGCAGCTCCCGATAGGCTCTCTCCAGCGCCTTTGCCTGCTTTTTCGATACTCCGTCCAGCACCCCGATCGCGTGGCGCAGACGCGCACGGGTCATGTCGGAGCCCAGAATCGCCATGGCGTCCATTACTGAAGTCGATGTCTGGCTGCCGGTCACGGCAATGAACACCGGCGCGAGAAAAGCCTTCATTTTCAGCTCAAAGTGCGCCGCCAACAGCTTCACCTCGGCCAGTAGATGCTCCTTGTCCCATTCGCGCAGCGCTTCCAGCCGCCACAGCAGGAACTGCAAAAGCGTCACCAGCCGTTCACGTTCGATTCCCGTAGCATCGAACTGCTCGGCACTGATCGCCGGCAAGCCAGAGAAAAAGTGCCCTGCCAGCGGCATGACCTCGGCAAGCGTCTCCACTCGCGGACGCACCTGAGGCAGAATCTGCTCGACATACGTTTCGTTGAAGGCCCACTGCATCAGGTGGCGCAAAAACGCCGCGTCGTCGAGATCCTCGCGGATATAGACACCGTTGAGCCAGGTCAGCTTGTCGAGATCGAACACCGGACCGCCCAGCGAGACGCGCTGAATGTCGAAGTTCGCCATCATCTGGTCCAGCGTGAACTTCTCCCGGTCGTCGGGCATCGACCAGCCCATTCGCCCCAGATAGTTGACCACCGCCTGTGGCAGATAGCCCATGCGCCGGTAGTAATTGATCGAGGTGGGGTTCTTGCGCTTGGAGAGCTTGGACTTGTCCGGGTTGCGCAACAGCGGCAGGTGGCACAGCTCGGGCATCTGCCAGCCGAAGTAGTCGTACAGCAGCAGATGCTTGGGCGCCGAGTTGATCCACTCCTCGCCGCGCAGCACGTGGGTGATGCCCATCAAATGGTCATCCACCACGTTGGCCAGATGATAGGTGGGCATGCCGTCCGACTTGAGCAGGATCTGGGCGTCGACCTGCGCCCAGTCGAGCTCGATCTCGCCGCGCAGCATGTCATGAAAACGGCAGCTGCCCTCCTCCGGCACCTTCATGCGCACCACTGACGGCCAGCCTTCGCGCTCGCGGCGCTCGCGCTCGGCGTCATCAAGATAGAGATCGGCGGGCTTGAGCGCGGTAAAGAGCCCCTGCGCCTTGCGCGCGTCGCGCATGCGATCGAGCTCCTCACCGCTGCGGTAGCAGCGAAAGGCGTGGCCGCTGGCCAGCAACCTGTCGACGTGAGCGGTATAAATATCGCCGCGCTCGCTCTGCCGATAGGGGCCGTGGCGGCCGCCGACATCCGGCCCCTCGCTCCACTCGATACCCAGCCAGCGCAGCGAGTCGAGAATCATCTGCTCCGATGCCGGCGTCGAGCGCTGCCGGTCGGTATCCTCGATGCGCAGGATGAACTCACCGCCGTGCTGACGCGCAAAGCAGAGGTTAAAAAGCGCCACATAGGCGGTGCCGACATGGGGATCACCGGTGGGTGAAGGGGCAATACGGGTGCGTACCGTCATGACAATCAACTGCTCCGGGAAAAAAGTGGCACCATTGTAGGTCGAGGGCGGGCTATCAGGGCAAGCGCCTCGCTACCTCGGATGGTGCGCCGGCAGGTGCGACAAGCCGTCGCTTGGCGCGCGCTCATGTTGCGTCGATACTAATGGCGTACCCTGGATGGAGCCCAAATGGCTGCGAGCGAAACTCCCCGTCAGTGGCTGACCCGTACCGCCCGTCGCGGTGCGCACTGGAGCCGACTGTCGATACTGGCCGGTACCGGCTCGACGCTGGTGCTGCTGGTTCAGGCCTGGTGCATTGCCACTGTGGCGCAGCGCATGACCATTGACGGCGCCGTTTTTACCAGCGTACTGGTGCCGCTGGTGATCCTGCCCTTCGCCTTCGTGGCGCGCGGCGCGCTTACCCGTGCGCGTACCATTGCCGGTGCCCGCGCCGGCATCGAGATCCGCCAGTCGGTGCGCCGTGAACTGCTGGAGCGGCTGGCCGCGCTGGGGCCGATCCGGGTACGACGCCAACACAGTGCCACTCTCGGCAACCGGATATGGGATCAGGTCGATGCCCTGCAGGGCTATTACGCCGACTATCGTCCACAGATGATGCTGTGCGCCATCACTCCCGCCATCATTGTGCTTGCGGTGTTCCCACTCAGCTGGGCCGCCGGGCTGATTCTACTGGTCACCGGCCCGCTGATTCCGCTCAACATGGCGATGGTCGGGCTGGGCGCTAAAAAGCGTCAGGAGGATCAGTTCCGTGAGATGACGCGCATGAGCCGTCACTTTCTCGACACCCTACGCGGTCTCTCCACCCTGCGTCTTTTCAATCGCGGCAAGGCACACGCCGAACGTGTTCACGCCAGTTCCGAAAACTTTCGTCGACGCACCATGCGGGTGCTGCGCCTCGCCTTTCTCTCCTCCACCGTGCTGGAGTTTTTTGCCTCGGTGTCAATCGCCCTGCTGGCGCTCTATATCGGCTTTGTCTATCTAGGGCAGTTCGATTTCGGCGTCTACGGCGGCGGTCTGTCGCTGTTCGCCGGCCTCTTCATGCTGGTGCTGGCACCCGAGTACTACCAGCCGCTGCGCGACCTGGGCACCCTCTATCACTCGAAGGCCGAGGCCGAGGCCGCCGCCGAGGATCTGCTGGGACTGCTGCATCAGCCGGTCGCCGAGCGTGAGGGGCAGGTGCCGTGGCGGGCCAGCGGCGCTGTGGGACTGCGCCTGAGCGGAGTGACGGCGCGCTATGCCGGGCGTCATGAGCCGGCGCTGAAAGGGCTCGAACTGGATATCCGCGGCGGCGAAACGCTGGCAGTGATCGGCCCCAGCGGCGCCGGTAAGTCCAGCCTGCTCAACGTGCTGATGGGCTTTATGGTGCTCAAGGCCGGCGAAGTGACCGTCGATGACGGCGCCGACCCGCGCGCGCTCGGCGCGATCGACGCCGGCGACTGGCAGCGCGAGCTGGCCTGGGTGGGGCAGTCGGCGGTTATTCTCTCCGGCAGCCTTGGCGACAATCTGCGCCTCGCCGCCCCCGATGCCGACGACAACGCACTGCATGACGCGCTGCAGCAGGCGGCGCTGGGCGACTGGCTGAGCCGGCTGCCGGCCGGACTCGACACGCCGCTGGGCGAAGGCGGCCGTGCCGTCTCGGGAGGCGAGGCAAGGCGCATCGCACTGGCGCGCGCCTTCCTGCGCGACGCCCGGGTGGTACTGCTCGACGAGCCCACCGCCAGCCTCGATAGTGAAAGCGAAGCGCTGGTCCTGCAGGCGCTCCAACGCCTGCGCCACGGCCGCACGCTGGTGGTGCTGACTCACCGTCTCGAACTGCTGGCACTGGCCGATCGGGTGCTGCTGCTCGAAGGTGGCGAGCGCCGCGCGCTGGACAGCCCCGCGGCACTGCGCGAAGCGGGCATATTGCGTGCCGCCGCCCGGGATGTCATCGAGGAGGCCCGCTGATGCTGAAACGTCTCGCCCCCTGGCTTGCGCAAATGAAACCCTGGTCGCCGCGGCCGGCGCTGGGCATTGTCCTGCAGCTGCTGGCGCTGGCGGCCGGCATCGGCTTGCTGGCACTTTCCGGCTGGTTTCTCTCCGCGGCCGCCGTGGCCGGCCTGACCGCCGCCAGCTTCAACTATATGCTGCCCTCCGCCGGGGTGCGCTTTTTCGCCCTGTCGCGCACCGCCACCCGCTACGCCGAGCGGCTGGTGACCCATGACACCACCTTTCGACTGCTGTCAAAGCTGCGCAGAAGCGTCTACCAGCGCCTCGAACCGCTCTCCCCTGCCGCCCTGCAGCGCTTTGGTGAAAGCGAGCTGATGACGCGCCTGACCGCCGATGTCGATGCCCTCGACGCCCTCTATCTGCGCGTGCTGACGCCCTCCATCGTCGCCCTGCTGGGGGTGGTGCTGTGCGGCGTGATTATCGGCGCCTTTGCCGTGCCGATCGGCGTCTTTGCCGCCCTGATGCTGCTAATCGCAGGGCTGCTCGGCCCCTGGCTGGCACAGCGCAGCGGTCGACCACTCTCCGATCGCTGGCAGCGCTATAACACGGCAATTCGCACGCGACTGCTGGAGCGTCTCGGCGGTTTCTCCGAACTACTGCTCTACGGCCGCTGGCAGCCCGAGGTCGACGCACTGCTCGACGCGCAGCGCGCGCGTGACGACTGTGAATACCGTCTGGCACGGCAGTGGGGCAACGCCCAACTGCTCTCCGGCCTGATGCTGGGCCTGACTCTCAGCGGCGTGCTGGCGCTGGGCGCCTGGTGGTCGACCCACCACGGCCTCGACCCCACCCTGATCGCGCTGATGGGACTGGCGGTGATGGGCGCCTTCGAGGCGGTGGCAATGCTGCCCCAGGCGTGGCAGCACCTGGGCCGTATCGAGCGCGCCGCCGAGCGTATCGAGGCGGTCGAGCAGAGCGTGCCGGAGATAGCTTTCCCCGATCGGGGAGCACCGCCACCGAGCGGCAGCCGGCTGGAGATCGAGGCGCTGAAGGTAAGCCTCGACGCCGACAGGTCAACGCTTGAGGGCCTCGATCTGTGCATCGAAGCGGGTGAGCAGCTGGTCATACAGGGACCATCCGGAGGCGGCAAGACCACCCTTTTCAACACCCTGGTACGCTTTGTCGAGCCCGACAGCGGCGATATTCGGCTGGGCGGCGTGGCACTGGATGCATTCGACGAAGCCACCCTGCGCGCGCAGTTCAGCGTCGCTCCCCAGGAGACCCATCTTTTCGGCGAGACCTTCCGCGACAATCTCACCATGGGTGATCCGGACATCAGCGACGACGCCATTCACGCGCTGCTGGCAGAGCTTGGCCTGGATGAGTGGCTGGCGCAGCAGCCGGACGGCCTGGATGACTACCCCGACGAGCGCGGCAGCTCACTTTCAGGAGGCCAACTGCGTCGCTTCGGCGTGGCCCGCGCGCTGCTGCGGCAAGCCCCCGTGGTACTGCTCGATGAACCCACCGAGGGCCTCGATGAAGCGACCGAGGCGCGGGTACTGGACACCATTCGCCGCCGCTGTACCGGTCGAACCCTGATCGTGATTACCCACAAGCCGGCGCAGCTTGAGCATTTCGACCGGGTTGCCGTACTCGATGGTGGGCGCATCATCGAGCAGGGGTCGCCGCAAACGCTGCTCGACAACCCCGCCAGCCGGCTGGCGGCGCTGCAGCGCCATTTCGAACCAACGCGACTGTTCCCCGCGACTGGCTGACAGCACCCTTTTCGACCAGGCTCACAGGGTCAGACCCGCCCACCCTGCAAGCGAGAGTCCGGAAAATTTCATGCTGCCCCATCTTCCTGATCAATACACCGCACTGGTGGTCGGCGCTGGCGGTATCGGTCGCGCCGTGGCGCAACAACTGGCCGATGACGAGCGGCTGGGCCGGCTGATCGTCGTCACCCGCGATGTCGCTCGGCTCACCGATCAGACACTGCCCGAAAACGCTCCGCGCCCCGAAATCGTACAGGCCGATGTGACCACCGAGCGTGGCATCAAGCGGCTTGTCAAACACCTCGATGGCGAAGCACTGCATCTGCTTTTCAACACAGTGGGCGTGCTGCACGACGCCGAGAGCGGCGAGCAACCCTCGAATGTAGCGCCGGAAAAGCGCCTCGAGTCGCTCTCATACGACAACCTCGCGCATCTCTTTCACGTCAATGCCGCCACCGCCGCCATGCTGCTGTCGAGGCTGGTGGACAACCTGACACAGGCACCGGCGATCATCGCCTCGCTGTCGGCGCGGGTAGGGTCGATCGGCGACAACGCCATGGGCGGCTGGTACGCCTATCGAGCCAGCAAGGCGGCGCACAATATGCTGATTAAAACCGCCGCGGTGGAGTTCAAAAGACGCAACCCGCAGGCGATTCTACTCTGCCTGCACCCCGGCACCACGGACACCACGCTATCAAAACCCTTTCAGGCGCGAGTGCCCCAGGGCAAGCTGTTCACGCCCGAATTCGTCGCCGAACGGCTGATCGATGTGATCGGCAAACGTAGCCCTGAAGAGAGCGGCAGCTTTTGGGACTGGAACGATCAACCGATCGAGTGGTAGTGACAGCGGGCGGCACGGCGCCCGCTGTCATTCACAGTTCAGGGAATCAGCACGGTGGAACCGGTGGTCCTGCGATCTGCCAGCAGCTGCTGCGCCTCGCCGGCTTCGCCGAGGCGGAAACGACGCGCCACGTTAATGTGCACTCTGTCATTGATCATCACCTCGAACAGATCGCGGCACATCGCCTCGAAACGCTCACGGGTGTCGGCGTAGCCGGCCAGGCCCGGGCGGGTCACGAACAGTGAGCCTTTCTTGTTGAGCGTGGCCAGGTTGACCCCCTCGACCGGTCCGGAGGCGTTGCCGAAACTGACCAGCAGTCCGCGGGGCGCCAGGCAATCCAGCGACGTCTCCCAGGTGTCGCGGCCTACCGAGTCGTAGACCGCCGGACACATGGCGCCCTCGGTCAGCTCGCGCACCCGCTCGACAACGTTCTCTTCGGTGTAATTGATGGTCGCCCAGGCGCCGCAGCGCTGTGCCAGCTCGGCTTTCTGCGGCGACGACACGGTACCGATCAACCTTGCCCCCAGCGCCTTCGCCCACTGGCAGGCGATCAGCCCCACACCGCCGGCGGCGGCGTGAAACAGGAAGGTATCGCCGGCTTTGACATCATGAACCTGGCGCAGTAAATACTGCACCGTCAGACCCTTGAGCATGGCCGCCGCCGCCTGATCAAAACCGATCGGGTCGGGCAACTGAATCACCTTTTCGGCCGGCAGCACATGATGCGTGGCGTAGGCACCCAGCGGCCCCACCGCATAGGCCACTCGATCCCCGGGCTTGAAGTCTTCAACCTCTTCGCCGACCGCCTCGATGACACCGGCGCCTTCGGTACCGAGCCCCGAGGGCAGCTCACTGACGGGATAAAGGCCGGTACGGAAGTAGATATCAATGAAGTTGAGCCCTATCGCCCGATTGGCGATACGCACTTCGTGCGCCTGCGGCTCGCGCGGCTCGAACTCGCTCAGCTCGAGCACTTCCGGGCCGCCGGTTTGACTGAATTCAATGCGTTTGGCCATGTAATCCTCTCTGTCTGACGGTATGACACGCGCGCCTGCCGCGTCTCGGCCGGGGTGCGTAATGCGTGCACCTATTATTGGCTGAACGGCCAATGCGATAAAGTGGTGCCCTCTATATGACTCAACGGGGAGACAACCGCAAGATGCTCAAGGGTTTCATGTGGCTGATGATCTTCGTGATTATCGGCAATCTTGCGCAGGCCACACTGGGCATTCCGATAGTGGGCAGTGTGGTGGGCATGCTGCTGCTGTTCGTGATCCTGCTGATGCGGGGGCGCAGCTCGGGTTCCATGGCGCGCGCCGCGAAACAGCTGATTCGGCACTTCACCCTGCTGATTCTGCCCAGCGCCGCCGGCCTTTTCTTTCTCGGCCCGGTGCTGGAAAACAACTGGCCGCGCCTGCTGCTGGCCATCATCGGCGGCACCCTGATCAGCAGCGTGATCACCCTTTTGACCATGAACGCCCTGCTGCGCTGGCAGTACCGCCGCGAAGCGCACTCACAGCGCTCGCCGAAACCATAATGGAAGCTGCCTCACCGCTCGATGCGCTGATCCATGGTCCGGCGCTGGCAATCGTCATTACTCTCATCGCCTATATGCTGGCGGGGTCGCTGCATCGCGCCATGCACTATCCTGCCTGGGCGCCACCGATGTTGACCGGCAGCCTGATGCTGGCGCTGATGATCTTTCTACTGCCGCTCTCCTACAGCAGCTACTATAGCGCGGCACACTGGCTGACACTGCTGCTGGGACCGGCCACCGTGGGGCTTGCCATTCCGCTCTTCGAGCAGTTCCAGCACATTCGGCGACTGCTGATCCCCATTATGGTCAGCCTGATAGTGGGATCGGTCAGCGCCTGCGGCGCAACGCTTGCGATCGCATGGGCGCTGGGGCTCTCCCCCGACCTGCTGGCATCGCTGGCGCCCAAAGCCGTGACCACGCCCATCGCCGTGGGCATCAGCGAAGGTCTGGGCGGCTATCCAGCGCTGACCGCCGGCGTGGTCACCGTCACCGGCATTCTGGCGGCCTCGGTTATTCCCGTACTGGCGCGCCTTCTCAACTGCCGTGAGCCTGGCGTCATGGGGTTCGCGCTTGGCCTCAACGGCCATGGCCTGGGCACGGCGCGCGCATTCACACTCGACCCGCAGGCAGGAGCGTTGGCCAGCCTGGCCATGGGCCTCAATGGCGCACTCAGCGCCGTGGCACTGCCCCTGCTGGCCGGCTGGCTGCACTAACGATGACAAAAAATCCTGCAAAGTCATAATCTTACTTTTATGAAAGATTAACAATTCAATACAAAAACCATGCTGTCACCCGCTGGTCGCAGATTTCATTTGATGACAAACTCACCGACCTTGAATACTCACTTAATAAACGGCCAGAAGCAGCATCGCCGTGAGGCAACCAATGAAAGATCTGGGCAGACGCATTCGCGAACGGCGTGAAGCCTGTGGCTTGAGCAAGGCCGAACTGGCAAGACAGGTCGGCGTTTCGGACGTCACCATCTCCTACTGGGAAAACGGCACGATCAAAAGAGTGGGCCACTCACGGCTCGAACCGCTGTCGCGAGCGTTACGCTGTGATATCCAGTATCTGCTCGGCAATCAGCAGGAATCGACACTCAACGGAGCATCCAGCCTGCCGATCTACACGCTGAACGGCTCACCTGACTCGCTCAATACAAGCAACGGTGTGGCGGCCTGGCTCCCCACCAGCTTGTTCCCCACCCAACCACTGACACCGGACAGCTTTCTTCTCGCTGCCGGCGCCTCTACGGAGTTCGATTACTGCAGCAGCGGCAGCTTCCTGCTCGCAAGACGCTGCCAAAATTTTGAAAATAGTGGTCTTTATTTGCTGGAGCGGCACAGTCGTCTGCTGATTCGTCGCATAAGACAGGGACGTAGCACCCTGCTGGAACTTTTCAGCGAAAAAAGCCCGGAAGTACCGGAACAGAGCTGCCATCCCGATGAGCTGACAATTCATGCTCACATCCCGGTGGTCTGGGTACCCAGCCTGATCGCCTGACACGCGACTGGCGACAAAACGGCGATCTCCTACACTATCCTGACACTGTTATACCCGAGAGATCGCCTTGGCCGACGTCGTCGACAACGCTACCCGCTCGCGCATGATGTCGGGCATACAGGGACGCAATACACACCCGGAATTGACGGTAAGGCGTTATCTGCACGCCTGTGGCTATCGCTTTCGCCTGCACCGACGTGATTTACCGGGCACCCCCGATCTGGTTCTGCCACGCTTTCGCTGCGCCATCTATGTGCATGGCTGCTTCTGGCACCGCCACGCTGGATGTTTCTATGCCACTTCCCCGGCAACCCGCAGGCAGTTCTGGCGTGACAAGCTGGAGGGCAACGTGGCCCGCGACCGACGTCAGCTCAAGGCCCTCAATGAACTGGGCTGGCGCGCGGTCATCGTCTGGGAGTGCGGCCTCAAACACTCACTGGAGTTTCTCTACGAGATACTGCCGCTGATCGAAATGGGCGCCGACGTCGAGGAGTGGCCGGCGCAGCCGCCACGGGTGCGCCGGGGGCAGTCCGACAGCGACTGAAAATACCGACGCCGTTTCGGGCCGGGCGTTTTGGGCACTATCGCTGGCCGCCTGGCGCAAGGCTTATAATGGGGACTTCGATATCTGCCGCCGTCCCTTCTGCTTCTCCTGCCGCATGGAGCTGTCTCAATGCAGTCAAGTAACAACCTGATCGCACCACTCATGCTGGCAAGCCTTGTACTGGCAGGCTGCGACGGTGAGCGAGCGCCGTCGCAAAACAACATGCAGAGCTCAGGTACTCATCAGGTTTTCGCTGGCACTCTGCCGTGCAACAACTGCGAGGCGATCGATGCACGCCTTGTCATGGACTTTCGCCACGACAGCCAGGGCGGGCCCTTCACACTGACCGAGACGCGACGCGGCGGTCCAGACGATGGAGAGACCCACGACATCAAGGGCGAATGGCGAGTGATCAGTGGTCCGCAGGTCTCCGGTGAGGGGTCGATCTATGTGCTGCGCCCGGCACCGCGAGGCGAGGAGTTCTCACGGCGCTACTTCCGTATGGCGCAGAACAGCACCATGCGGCCTGTCGATGACAACTATCAGCCGCTTTACGGTGATCGCGATGCGCAGCTGCAGAGGCGCTGAAAGAGAGTTAAAAAAAAGACTCAGCGATTCAGAACCTGCTCGCGGGCCCGGCGCATCGCCTCTTCCGGTTCAAGACCCTGTTGCTTTTCGAGCTTTGCCGCCAGCTGTTGAATCTCGCCCTCCTCGGCGAGCGACTCGTTGTCGGCAAACTCGCCCCACCCCTCTTTGAGCTTGCCCTTGAGATCTTCAAGCGGCGGGCTTTTATGGTCGTCACTCATGGCGCTACCTCTCCCTGGATTCACCACCGGTACCCGACCGAATTATAGCCGCTCGCCCCGCAAACGCCCGTAGCACTGCGCGATGACCGCAAAACCACTATATTGATCCAGGTCAACATTCCACCAACTCGACTTCATGTTCAACATGGCCACGGAGAGGCTCAATGAAACTGGCAGAATTCACTGAAAAGATGCATGACGGCGCCGTCGACGAGATCGTTATCGAAGCGATGGAGGGCGATATCTACCTCGTTCGTCCCAGCGTCGAAGGCGAGTCTGAAGTGCTGCTCAGCGAGGATGGCAGTCTGCTCAGGCAGCGATCTCTCAACGCCGCCAAGACACTGCTGCGCGATATGGGCGTTACCCGCGACATGCCGCTTTTCTTCCGTCACAGCGTCGCTCACGACGAGATGATGGGCTCCGGTGCGTCGACCGCCGACGACCGCATGCCGATTACGCTGGAAGGCGAAGCGCTTTAAGGACGGCAGACGCGGATGGCCGGCAAGCGTATTCTGTCGCCATTGTGCCTGACACTGCCGAGCCGAAACTCATGATCTCCGATCCGATCGCCATTACCCGCCGCTGGCTCAGGGAGTGGGTTATCGCCCACAACCTGTGCCCCTTCGCCGCTTTCGAATTCGACCGCCAGCGTGTGCGCTACTGCTGCATCGACGGCACCAACACCGCTACCCTGCTTGAACGGCTGGCCGAAGAGTGTCGCCATCTCGACGAGTGCGACACCACCGCGACCACCCTGCTGATTGTGACCTCCGGCGCGGAGGACTTCATGCGCTATCTCGGCCTGGTCGACAGCGCCGAAAGCTGGCTGTCGGTCTCGGGCTACGAGGGTATCTATCAGCTCGCCAGCTTCCACCCCGACTATCTTTTCGCTGACAGTCGCGCCGACCGACAGGGTGAAGACGCGGCGGACTACAGCAACCGCGCCCCCTGGCCGATGCTGCATCTGCTGCGTGAAACAGGCATCGAAGCCGCCCTGGCCCACTTCCCGCATCCCGAACGTATTCCACAGCGCAACGCCGAGTTTCTCAGAGCCCGGGGCGCCGACTGGTGCCGTGAGACGCTGGCCACCATCAGCGATCATCGCTGAAGCTCGGCTAACCCGCGTCCCGGGACGTCACCGCGCACTTATTCCACGGCGGTCACGGTATACATATTGCCCATCAGCGGATCGCGGGAGAAACCGTACTCGATGCCATCCTGCGTCTGTGAAACCGGCGTGCCACTCCAGGCCTGGTTCAGCACCAGCACCATGCCCATGGCATCGTCGACGGACAGATCATCACTGCTGGCCGCAAGAACCCTGGCGGCCACCGCCTGGATACGCGCGCCGGACTCGCCGGATTCACTCTCGCGTCCGAAAAACACCAGCCCGTTAACGAGCTGCGACTCGGGCTTTACCGAGCCCAGCAGCCCCATGTTGTCGCTGAAGGTTTCACTGAAAGTGCCCTGTGGCCCGTCCAGATTCTGCAGCTCGCCCTGTGCCTGATACGGCAGCTCCGACTCGGCCATCAGATCATTGAAGCGGGTCACGAAGGTTTCGGCGCTCATGCCAAGATCGCTACCGGCTTCAATCTCGGCGCGACGGTCGGCGACGGATGACGCCCAGGCCGTCGCGGCCAGCAGGGATGACGCCAGCAGCAGGAAGGTAATCGCTCTTTTCATGACATTCTCTTGCGTTGGAAGATTTCAACCGTCGGCTGCCGGTTCAGTAGGGTTTTGACGAAAGGCAAGAGTACGCCATGCTCTCTGGCAGGTCATCCTGTATAGCGGCTGTGTCGTGCTTCGCCGACGAACACCAAAATCGTCGTCGCTTCACCATGGCACATGAGCTGGGCCACGTACTTATGGGCCACGTCCAGCCTGGCGTAGAGCCCAGAAGAGATACCAATTTCAATGCCTACGGCGATCCATTGGAAACCGGCGCCAACGCCTTCGCGGCCGAGCTACTGATGCCGGAAGCCGAGATACGCAGGCATGCACACTCGGCGACCGACGTCAGGCACTTGGCGGGTATCTTTGGTGTCTCGACGTCAGCGATCTCCAATCGGCTGAAAAATCTCGGAATCGCCTGATGGCGAACGACAACGAGTATAAAGTGGAACCGGAGTATCAGGATGGCCCCGAAAATGCCAATTCGGGGCCAGATTCATATGGAGTGGATGAAGGTGAGCAGTTGGCCGGCGAGCGTTTCTCAAAAGAGCGAGAGCGCAGTCAAAAACTGCAGAATGATTCAACAGACGAAAACCTTACACGCAGGAGATGGGGACGGTGGGCTGGCCTGACCTTCATGGTGGTATTCAGCTTGGTCACGACTGCCATGATAGCTACCGCCACCTTTCTGGTTTACAAGCTGATTGCCACCTTCACGATACGAGAGCTGGTGCCCACCCCCTTTCCCGACACCGGCACCTGGTCGAATGTCCTGCCCATGCTGCCCATCTTCTCCCTGTCCCTCTTTGCCCTGCTGATGTTCATCACTCTGGCGCGCTTCGCCACCGACTTCATCAACGAAGAAAGGCGCGGCGGCAGCCAATCCAACGCCAATAATGGCAGCGACGACGCTGCGGCCATTCGCGTACTCAGAAGACTGCTGGCCGCCATTAGCGGAAAGTAAACCGTCACCAACAGGTACCAGGCCCCGCCCACGCGGGCCCTTTTACTGCCCTCCCGCCGTAACACCGTCGTTTACAACAAACAAATCTCGCACGATCAGCGTTCGGTACTGACGATGTCAGCATTCGCAGACATTGAGGGCCTCATGTACCCCCCACCCCTTACAAACCGTCCCGGCTATCGCCCAGGACTCGCACGCGACAGCATGTCCAGCATGTACACCGTCGAACTCGCCCGCCTCCAGCACTCCCCCGGCGCGCTTTCGGGAAACCGGTAAACATGATTTCAGTGCCTGGTACCCACTTGGCACGAACACTCTCTTAGACGCCTCGGGCAAACCGGGCCTGACCACGCGGCAGATCAAGCGTCTCGTGCGCCGCTATCGGGACGTCGCCGCGGCCGGCGCCCAAGCAACGCCGTGACCAAGGCTGTCCGCCACTCGGTCCTGACGCTGGAGCGAGAGCGCTGCGCCGATTTCAACCCCACCCAGGCCTGCGGGAAGCTGCGGGCCTGTCACGGTCGTGTGCTATCGGTCGAAACCCTGCGTTAGTGCGCGTATTCAGCAGCACCTCCCTGGCGGCGAACGGCGAGAACAAGAGATGGTTCGGCATCACTCTGAGCCCCTCGGCCTGTCATGCCGAGGGGAAATTTCTGTTTTGGATTTACACGAGCACCAGATTACTTGACTTCATTTTGAAAAGAAGGCATTATTCAGAATATCGTTAGTTTTATATTATAAAAACAAATTATTGTTAGGCAAAGTGCAGTCGTGCCGCCTGCATCACTGCGTCTCCCTGGTCAACATGCGCTGGGATAAGGAAGGGAAATTGCGCCTGTCATCTCGAATGAGAATGGAGGATATGCCGATGCAAACCGTAGCGCAAAATCACCTTCGTAAAGATGGCTGCGCCTTCTTTGAAGGTTCCGCCCTGCCTATCCCCGACGAACTCGCTCCCCATGCTGAGAAATTCGTCGCTGAATGGGAC
Organism: Kushneria aurantia DSM 21353; assembly: GCF_000382245.1. Lineage (GTDB taxonomy): Bacteria > Pseudomonadota > Gammaproteobacteria > Pseudomonadales > Halomonadaceae > Kushneria > Kushneria aurantia. The sequence continues at coordinate 116,138 of NZ_KB907866.1, read as the reverse complement.
AGCATGGAGGTCGACAAGTACCTCAAGGATGGAGCAACGTTTCGCGAACGGCGCTATGGGCGATATGCATTTCAACCGAGCACCGAACGTATCGTCCTCCTGAAGCAAAAGCCCTATTTCCAGGCTGCAAAGACCAACGCCTATGCCGGTGGCGTCCAGCGGGTGGTCGCACCGGTAACTGACTCGATTACATCAAATCCGGTTCTCAGCACGCTGATCAAGCACGACTTCAAGTGCTTTCCGGCTAGCGACTATCCGGAAGACGATTGGTGGCTCGTCGCTTGCCACATGTTCCGGATTATCGGACGGAAGAGCGAACTGGGCGAGCCAACACCTGAAGGCGTGCATCGTGATGATATCGATTTCGGCGCAATCCACCTTATCAAACGACAAAACACCGTTGGTGGTCTTTCGCGCATTCATGAAAACGACCGGAGCGTGAAGGCTGAGCACTGCCTGGAAGGACTGTTCGACACGCTCTATTGGGCCGACCGGCAAGTGCTGCACTCCGTCACGCCGATCGCACCGGCGAACGGTGATAAACCGGCGATCCGGGACATTCTGGTGCTCGGCTATACCCATACACCCAAGATCCTCAAAGAGGACTGATCAAGGATATACGAAATGCATCTACGCGCAGCTATTGCGAGGAGCCCGTTCACGCCGATAGTCATGGCCTGCCTGATCATCGTGTATATCGTGTGGGGCTCAACCTATCTGGCGATTGCTCTTGCTCTCGAAGGAATGCCACCGCTCTTGATGACTGGATCACGGTTTGTCGTGGCTGGTCTATTTATGGTCGGCGTTCTGGCGATCCGTGGTGTCGGATTACCCACCTTTAAAGAACTATTGAGTTGCATGATTGTCGGCTGCTCGATGCTGGGCCTCGGCGTTGGCGGAATCGCTATTGCTGAACAGACAATCTCAAGCGGAATGGCTTCGGTCGGCATCGCGACTGTCCCGATCTGGGCGGTACTGCTATCCGTTCTGTTTCTCCGTGAATGGCCCAACAGTTGGGAAGTGTGGGGAATTCTACTTGGCTTCGCCGGAGTGGTCGTCCTCAATCTTGAGGGTGGCGGCATAGGTAACGCCGGAATCGGTGCCGTCATAATCGTCGCCGCAGCGCTTTTTTGGGGTTTGGGGTCTGTTCTCAGCAAGGTCCTTCCGGTTCCCGAAGGCATGACGGGTTACGCCTATGAAATGCTGACGGGAGGAATCGCGATCACGTTGATCGCATTAATGCTCGGAGAACGCATGAACACACTCCCGGGGCCGGGGGCTTTGATTGCTTTGTTGTATCTAGTGATCGGCGGATCGATTCTCGCCTATAGCGCTTACATGTACCTTCTACAAAATGTACGCATGTCGGTGGCAACAAGCTACACGCTCGTGACGCCTATCGTGGCAGTTGGCCTTGGCATGTACTTCCTCAATGAAAACGTGGGTATTTACACTGCTCTCTCTCTCTTTTTCGTATTGATCGGCGTTGCGTGTATCCTGCGTGGTCGGGAGGCGAAGTAAGCAAAACGCTAGCCGATAACGCAGGAAAAAAGAGACGCGGCGAAAAGGGTGAATATTTAGAACTAGCAAAAACGGAGGTCAAGCATGATTGATGAAAAGATTCTATTCATTGGCGATTCATCCAGATGGAGTTATTCAGCAGCAGATTGCCTTGCCATTGTGTTTCGACATGTTGACAGGATCTTTTGGGACCATGGGAATGAACCACCATCAGCAGTCGAAAACTGGGAGGGAGATCGCCTTTTTACCTTCAAGGCAGACCTGATACTAACCCCGGCCGTGCTTGCGCAGGTAAAGAAAACGGCTATCAATTTTCATCCAAGCATTCCAGATTATCGGGGTATCGGCGGCTACAATTATGCCATAACGGAGCACCGGCCGGTTTTCGGAGCAACGTGCCATCATATCGTGAAGGAGATCGACTTCGGCCCAATCATCAAAGTTTTGCGTTTCCCGATCCTGCCTTCGGAGACTGTCGACAGCTTGCGCGATCGAACAGCTTCCTACTGCCTTATCCTTTTCTACGAGATCGTTCAACGGATCGCTTGCGGGCAGAAACTTCCGAGTGACTGTGATGAAAAGTGGAGCCCCACACTCCATACGCGAGCGATGCTCGCGCGGCATGAAATGCGCGAAGGTCAAGATTCTCACCTGTTGAAGTTCCAGCTTAGGAGGGTTTAATCCATGAAGATCGTACTTGCATATTCCGGCGGCCTCGATACATCGATTGCACTCGCCTGGCTTCAGAAACAATATAACGCTGAGGTTATCGCATTTTGCGCGAACATCGGCCAAGGGGAAGACTTGTCTTCGGTGGAAGAGCGGGCGAAAGCCAATGGCGCGGCAGCCGTCTATATCGAAGATCTTCGGGATAAATTCATTCGCCAATTCGCATTCCGGTCTATGCGTGCCGGCGCGCTCTACGAGGGGCGCTACCATATGGCCGCATCTCTAGGCCGCCCATTGATCGCAAAACGTCTCGTTGAAATCGCCCGGTTGGAGGGAGCTGACGCAGTGGCCCACGGGCGACCGGAAAGGGCAATGACCAGATTCGCTTCTACACGAGCATCATTGCGCTCGACCCTCGCTTGCGCGTTATCGCACCCGTCATGGAGTGGGATCTGACAACGCGTTCAAAACAAATCGAGTATGCTCATGCCAACGGTATCCAAATGCCGGTTTTCAAGACCAGCCCCTATAGCCGCGATGCCAATCTTTGGGGCACAAGCGTCGAGTGCGGCGAGATCGACAACATTGAGAGCTTACCGCCCGAGGACGCCTACACCATCACGCGGAAGCCAAATGACTCTACGTCAGAGCCGGAAACGGTATCCATTGAATTCATGGCCGCACGGCCGGTACGGCTCAATGAAAAAGCGCTACCACCGGTCGAACTGGTCACAGATTTGAACGAGATCGGCGGCAGGCACGGCATCGGCAGGCTGGATATCATCGAAAATCGCGTGGTGGGTTTTAAAGTGCGTGGCGTCTATGAAAGCCCGGCCGCCGAAATTCTTTCGGCGGCGATGAGTGAGCTGGAGAATCTGGTTCTCGACCGTGATCTCCTGCACACCAAGCCTCTCCTATCGCAGCAATATGCCGACCTGATCTACGAAGGGAAATGGTTCAGCGGCAAGCGCGAGGCATTGGACGGTTTTTTCGATGGCTATGCGCAGCGCGTGAACGGAACCATTATACTTCAGCTTGATCGGGGACGGATTATTGTTGCGGCGCGACGCTCGCCTAACTCGCTCTACAATCTCGGCATTTCCTCATATGAATCTTACGAAGGTTTCGATCAAACAGCTGGGGTCGGCTTCTCCTATATCTGGTCAATGCAGGGGCGTGTCGCTGCCCTCCAGCGATCTTCCGAGCAGGCCAGCATCGAACCCGCCGCTGAAACACGGGAGGCAAGTTAAATGTCAAGGCGTCGATACCGATCTTGGTGTCGACGCGCGCTTCGTCAAACCGAGCGGCCACCGCTACCTTGCGCGCCATTGTCTCAAGACTTCGGCAGAACGTTCGCTTGAATTTGACGCCTTCCTGTTTGGCAAGGGTCACGATTTTATAGTGGCAACGGCTCACCAGACGGGCATCAGTCGGATAGGCGATAGCCTTCGGCATGACGGTGGTATCGATGACCACTGCGCGAAAACTCTCAGGTTTCACGATGCCGGTATCCTGTCCCAACTGGATCGTCATCTTCAAAATCTGACGAGCCCCTTCTTCACCAATCCGCTGTCTGAAGCGCAGCATGGTCGTCTCATCCATGGGCAAACGATGACGGAAGAGGGTTTCACCGCAGAAAAACTGCCAATACGGATTTTCAACCCAGCGATCCAGCACCTCGCGATCCGACAGCCCATAGAGATGTTTCAACATCTGGAGACCGACCTGCAACCGGATGGGCAAGCCGGGTCTACCGTTGTTGCTGGTGTAGTCTGATGCAAAAATGTTCTCGCAATCGGACCAGTCGATTCTCTGACTCATTTGCACCAACTCGTGGCGCATGTTGATGATGTCATCAAGGTAGATGTTGAGCAGGTCACGCTGTGGATTCTGGCGCTGATCGCGGGGAGTCATGTCGATTTCTCACGATTTTGGCGAGGATAGACCAGATTTTACGCCGAAAAGGGAGCATCATCCAGGCGCATAATCATGATTTTATGATGATTTTTGGTTTTGCAGGACCGACTAATTATGAAAAGCGCTCTGTGCTAATAAAACTCAACAACCCCCGCTCTAGAGTTAGCATTACAGAAGACAAGGGTACTATATTTAGCTGCATTGGCGAATTGATCTGGTATTTGAGCGGATCAAACAGTCTACGGTTCGAGTTCGATGAACACTGGCCTCGTCATAAAGGTTTGGAACACAATGATTGTCTCGGAAGCTTCAACACCATCGACGGAATAAATCTCTTCAAAAATATCCTCCATATCCTTGGCAGCTTTGGTCCTCACCTTGAGCAAAATTGAAAATTGTCCGGCTGTGGAGTGTATTTCCTCGATCTCACGAATTTTTTCCAAGCTATTTACCTGTTTACGTTTTCCACTTCCCCGCGTTTTCAAAAAAACGAATGCCAAGAATGGAAGGCCGATAGCGTCTGCATCGATATCTACTCTTGTTCCAAGAATAACCCCTTCTTTTTTAAGGCGTTTTATCCTCTCAAATGCTGCCGGACCGGAAAGATTTACCTGCTTCCCGATCTCAATATTCGTTGCAGTTGAATCCTCCGATAAGGCTCGAAGGATGGCCAAATCGATCTTATCGAGTCCGATCATTACTCTCTCACCTCTCTAGTTTCCGGGTCTGACGTTTACTACGGATTTCGACGGCTTTCATCGAGATCGTCGAGGGCATGGCGTTCACGGGTGAGGGTGCCCTCCGGCGATTTGGTCCACGCGGCAGGTGCGGAAAGCGCCAGGGCCGGGTATTCTCGCGCTGTAGACGGGCACGTCCTTGTCGAGATAATGCCCCTGCAAGCGCCAAACCGTGGCTCTGGATTCTGCGCCCAGCATGATCTAGCCCGAATTTCTCACAGGGTATATAAAGAAAGCGACTGAAAATGCCATGATTTCAAGAACCTTGATCAATCCATCAAGCACCAACAGCCGCATCCAGGATGGTATCTGAAAAACTGACCTTCTCGCCACTCTCACGCCGCCAAATTGAAGCTGTAGTGGTCAAGTATTTTTGGCCACCGATTTTTGAGCATTCCAGTAGTTCCTTTCTGCTGCATTCGGCGGCAGCCCATCGTGAACCACCCCGGGATCGTCGAAGGCTCCAATACTTTAGAGGCTGAAGCCATGAAACAGAGCAAACGCTATTTACCGGAAGTCCGCGAGCGATGCGGATAAGGGTCACATATGAGAAACTACCGTCCTTTCGCCAGCGCTTTTGATCGTTGCCACGCGAGCCTCCCCGAACAGCCATGGTAGACAAGGCCACCACCTCAACCCGCATGAATCCTGACACGACCGCAGCCGACGCCGCACGCCGTTTCTCGGTGGCGCCGATGATGGACTGGACGCCGCGCGATCAGCGCGCTTTCGCGCGCACTCTGACCCGCCGTGCGCTGCTCTACACCGAGATGGTAACCACCGGCGCCATCCTGCACGGCTCGCCGCGCGAACGTTTTCTGGGCTACAGCGCCATCGAGCAGCCGCTGGCGCTGCAGCTGGGCGGCAGCGACCCCCTCGAGCTGGCCGAGTGTGCCGCCATTGCCGAGCAGTGGGGCTACGCCGAGGTCAACCTCAATGTCGGCTGCCCCAGTGACCGGGTGCAGAACAATCTGATCGGCGCCTGCCTGATGGCCTACCCCGAACTGGTGGCGCGCTGCGTGGCGGCGATGCGCGCCGCGGTCACCATCCCGGTGACGGTGAAGTGTCGCATCGGCATCGACGACCAGGACGACGAGGCCGATCTCGCTCACTTCATCGACACCGTGGCGGCCAGCGGCTGCACGACATTTATCGTCCACGCCCGCAAGGCGTGGCTGCAGGGCCTGTCGCCGAAGCAGAATCGCGACGTGCCGCCGCTCGACTATGAGCGTATCCATCGCCTCAAGCAGGCGCGCCCGGCGCTGCATATCGGTCTCAACGGCGGGCTGAAAACGCTACAGGCGTGTCAGCAGGAGCTGGCGATGGTCGACAGCGTCATGGTCGGCCGCGAGGCCTATCAGAACCCCTGGCTTCTGGCCCACGTCGATCGCGATATCTTCGGCGATGCCGGCACACCGCCCACCCGACTGGAGGCGATGCAGGCCTTTCGCCCCTATGTCGCGTCACGGCTGGCCGAGGGGGTGCGGCTTAACCACATCACCCGCCACATCCTGGGTCTTTTCAGCGGCTGCCGCGGCGGCCGACGCTTTCGCCGCTATCTCTCCGAAACCGCCCACCGCAGCGATGCCGGTCTCGACGTATATGACCGCGCCATGGCGCTGATCGCCGAGCAGGACGCCCGGCGCGAACCGCCCGAGCGAATGACCTACTAACGACGGTGGCCACAACGCCGTGGTTTTGCCCTTTTGGCCTGTCAGACCATACTGGGATACCCGAATCGACACACCATCGGAAGGCTTCAACAGGTCAGGAGAAAGAGATGCGCTTTGAACTACCGGGCAAAATGGGGCTGGGTACCGCGCCGCTGGGTAACATGTACGAGGAGATACCCGACGAGCGTGCCATGCAGACGCTGCAGACGGCGTGGGAGGAAGGCATACGCTACTTCGATACCGCACCGCAGTATGGCGCCGGGCTCTCCGAGATGCGCCTCGGCGCCGCGCTGGCCGACGAGCCACGGGCCAACTTTGTCATCTCGACCAAGGTGGGTCGTCTGCTGCTCGACGAAACCGAAGAGAAAAGCGGCATTTTCGCCAACGGTCGACCCAACAGGGTCGTGTTCGACTACTCCGAATCCGCCGCACTGCGCTCCATCGAGGAGAGTCTGAAACGCCTCGATACCGACCGCATCGATATCGCCTGGATTCACGACTGCGCCGAGGATGCCCACGGCAGCCGCTGGGAGGAGGTTCACGACCAGGCGATGAATGGCGCCGCGAAAGCGCTCACCCGGCTGCGCGACGAAGGCGTCATCAAGGCCTGGGGGCTGGGCGTCAATCGCGTCGAGGCCTGTACACGTGCCCTTGAAAAGGCCGACCCGGACGGTTTCCTGCTCGCCGGTCGCTACTCACTGCTCGACCACGATAACGCCCTGACACACCTGCTGCCGGAGTGCGAACGTCGCGGCGCGCGGCTGGTGATCGGCGGCGCCTACAATTCCGGCATTCTGGCCGGCGGCGAGCACTACAACTACAAAAAGGCGCCCGACGATATTCGCAACCGCGCCGCCCGACTGCGCGATGTCTGCGAGCGGTTCGGGGTGGATGTGCGCGCCGTGGCACTGCAGTTCTCCGCCGCGCCGGCCTGCGTCGCCTCGGTGATCCCCGGTACCACTCGCCCGGAGCGTATTACCGAGAACCTGGCGCTGATGGACATCGCCATTCCCGGCGAACTGTGGCAAACGCTGTGGGATGAGCAGCTGATTTCGATGGAGGCGCCCATTCCCGGCGCGGCCTCCTGATCGGCAGGGGCGGTGACGCGCCGCCCCTCAGCTCTCCGCAGAGCGCGACTGCCAGGCTTCCACCGCGCTCTCCGCCTCGTCAATACCTCGAAAACGGGCGATATGAAACACCGCCTCACCCTCGTTGACCAGCGGTAGATTGGTCATGCCGATAACGATACCGGCACCGCTCGCCACGACCTCGCCTTCCTCATTGCCGAAGGGACCGGCCACCACACCCAGCCGCTCACCCTTGTCGACTCGCGCCCCAAGCCGCACCCGCGGCCGCAGCACGCCGTCGATAGGCGCGCGCGCCCAGCTCGAACCGCGCGCAATCTCGCAGGCGGCGGGGCGGCTGCCCCGCCCGGCCGGCAGCATATCGAGCAGCCGCATCACCCGCAGTACGCCGCGCACGCCGGCGCTGATCGCCCACTCATCGAAACGCAGCGCCTCGCCCGCCTCGTAGGTCAGCACCGGAATACCGCGGCTCTCGGCGTATTCGCGCAGGCTGCCTTCGCGCAGCTCGGCATTGAGGATAACCGGCGCCCCGAAGGCCTCCGCCATCGCCTGTGTAGCGCTGTTATCATCCAGCTGGGCACGAATCTGCGGCAGGTTGGTACGGTGAATGGCGCCGGTATGCAGATCGAGGATATGGCTGGCCTGATCGACGACCTCCTGACGAAACAGCGCCGCCATGCGCGAGCCCAGCGAGCCCGACTCACTGCCCGGAAAGCAGCGGTTGAGATCGCGCCGGTCGGGCAGGTAGCGGCTGTGCTGTACGAAACCAAACACGTTGACGATCGGTACCGCGATCAGCGTTCCCCGTAGCCTGGAAAGCGATCGGGTACGCAGCACGCGGCGCACGATCTCGACGCCGTTGAGCTCATCGCCGTGAATCGCGCCGCACACCAGCATCACCGGTCCGGCGCGACGACCGTGGACGACCTCGACAGGAATATTGAGGGGGGTGTGGGTATAAAGACGCGCCACCGGAACATCAATCTGGCGACGCTGGCCGGGCGCGACATGCTCGCCGGCGAGAACGAAAGGATCACGGGCCATGCGAAAATCTCGAATCGGTATTCAAATCCCATTTTATCGTCATCTCATCTGCCATCCTGAGGCCGGACTGTCACCGGGCCACGTTGAATACGTTAAACGAGCAGATTGATGCGATCAGCGTATATGCGAGCGACGGCGCAGCCAGATAATATCCAGCAGGAAGGAGAGCAGCAGCGCTACCAGCGCCGCCGCCAGCAGCACAGTGGTCAGCGGCGGCGTTACGCCCGGCAGCAGGCACAGCATCAGCGCGCCGAGCTGGATCACACAGACTGTCTTGCGCCGATAGCTGACCGGCAGCTCGGCCTCGAGCCAGTGCCAGTACTGCGCCGCCAGCACGAACAGATAACGCATCGCACCAATAGCGATGACCCATGGACCGGCCTTGCTCTGCACCACCAGCAGCAGACACAGCGCAAGAATGAAAAAGGCGTCGAGCTCCATGTCGAAGCGAGCACCAAAATGGGTGGCGCTGTCGGTATGGCGCGCCACCAGACCGTCAAGGCCATCCATGCACAGCGCCACCAGCGCTACCACGAACAGCAGCAGATGGTGATCATTAATGAAGTGCGGCAGCGGCAACGTACCGGCAACCAGCGCGATCAGCACGGCGCGTGCAAGCGTCACACGATTGGCCCAGCCCAATCCACCGGCACGCGCCGGCCCGCCATAGGCCACCAGTGCGGCAATGGCGAGATAGACCGCCGCGGCGCTGAGGTGCAAAAGCGCCGGCACGCGAACGCCCAGACGCAGTACCTCGACCAGCACCAGCAATGCCCCCAGCCCGACGCCCAGCTCACCGATTGCGGGCGGCCAATGGCGTACGCAGCGCTGCGGCACCGAATTGCGGTCACTCATGTCGCTACCTCCCTGAAGCGCCGGCGACGCACCACTTTTTCTATCGCGTGGCGTCTGCTCGAAAATCAGCCCTGTGCGCATCGGCACTGGCGCTGCCACCCCTTTATTCGATCGCAAGGGATGGACGCAAACGTCATCACAGGTCGGTACCATGCCGGACGCGCTATGATGAACTGTCATCATAGCGTAGTCGTTCGGTAACCGTTGTCGCTTCGACTTTCAGCGCCACCATCAGGGATGAACGCAGGGAGCCTTATGTCTTCAGGGACCGCCCCACAGCAGCAGACCCTCGCTTTCTGGATCGAATCACCGGGACACGGCAGCCTGCGCCGCGAGATACTGGCGCCGCCGGGCGACGACGAGGTCAGCGTGCGCGCGCTTTACAGCGCCGTCAGCCGCGGCACCGAAACCACCGTTTTTCACGGTCGGGTACCCGAAAGCGAATATCAGCGCATGCGCGCGCCCTTTCAGCAGGGCGACTTCCCGGCTCCGGTCAAGTACGGCTACGCAAGCGTCGGCGTGGTCGAAGCCGGCCCGCCGTCACTGCTGGGTCGCGAAGTGTTCTGTCTGCACCCGCACCAGCAGCGCTACGTGGTGCCGGCTGCCATGGTCACACCGCTGCCGCCCGGAGTACCGGCCAGCCGCGCGGTGCTGGGAGCCAACATGGAGACCGCCCTCAACGGCCTGTGGGACGCCGCACCGCGCATCGGCGATCGCATCGCCGTGATCGGCGCCGGTGTGGTCGGCACGTTGATGGCCCACCTGTGCAACGCCATGCCCGGCAGCCGCGTCGAGCTGATCGATATCAACCCGGAGCGTGCCGCCCTGGCCCGATCGCTGGCGCTCGACTTTCGCCCTCCCGAGCAGGCCGCTGACGAGTGCGATGTGGTGATTCACGCCAGCGGCAGCGAGGCCGGGCTGGCCCGCGCGCTGCAGCTGGCCGGCCGGGAAGCCAGCGTGATCGAGATGAGCTGGTTCGCCAGCCAGTCGATCAGCCTGCCGCTGGGCGAGGCCTTTCACTCGCGCCGACTGACCCTGCGTGCCAGCCAGGTGGGCACCGTTTCCCCGGCGCGCGCCGCCCGCCGCGGCTTCGCCGAGCGCATGGCGCAGGCGCTGGCACTGCTCGATGACGCCCGCCTTGACGCACTGATCGACGGCGAGAGTGGCTTCGACGATCTGCCCGCTACCATGGCCGAACTGACCGCCCGACCGGGTGCGCTCTGCCACCGTATCCGCTATCTGCAAACCGCCTGATTCCGACCAGGGAGCTCTTATGTTCAGCCTTACCGTTCGCGACCACGTCATGATCGCCCACAGCTTCAGCGGCGAGATCTTCGGCCCGGCGCAACAGCTGCACGGCGCCACCTATGTGGTGGATGTCACCTTCCGCCGCGCGCAGCTCGACGAGCACGGCCTGGTGGTCGATATCGGTCTCGCCAGCCAGGCTCTGGCCGCCGTGCTGGGCGAGATCAACATGCAAAACCTTGACGAAGTCGAGGCCTTCAAGGGTCACAACACCACCACCGAATTCATGGCGAAAGTGATTTTCGATCGGCTGGTCGACGCCATTACCGCCGACCGCCTCGGCGAAGGCGGTCACGGCCTGAGTGCCATGCTGATCACCCTGCACGAATCGCACATCGCCTGGGCCAGCTACGAGGGTGAGCTGTGAAGGAAGGCGCGGCAGAGAAAGACACCGGTCCGAAGCGGCTCACCCTGATCATCGCCGGGCGCCTCGATCAGCTCACCGGCGGCTATCTCTACGACCGCCATGTCGTCGCGGGGCTGCAGGCGCTCGGCGTGCAGGTCGAGGTGATCGGCCTCGACGGCCGTTTTCCGCTGCCCGACGACATCGCCCGTGAGTCGCTACAGCGCGCCCTGGGCGGCTGCACCGACGGTGCCACGGTGGTGCTCGACGGCCTGGCGGCAAGCGCCATGCCCGAAGTTGTCGCCGTACACCGCCAGCGCCTCGATCTGGTGGCGTTGATTCACCATCCGCTGGGCGACGAAACCGGCATGAGCGATGCGCAGCGCGAACGGCTGCTGACGCTGGAGTGTCAGACCCTCGACGCGGTGGCCGGCATCATCGTCACCAGCCCCTTCACCCGCCGCCGGCTGATCGAGCTGGGTATCGATGACGCGCGTATCGATGTGGTCGAGCCGGGCGTCGAGCCGGTGGCGCTGTCGCCTGCAGCGGGCAACCCGCCGCGGCTTTTGTGCATCGCCACGCTGATTCCGCGCAAGGGCCAGCATCTACTGGTCGAGGCGCTGGCGGGACTGGCACAGCAGGGCTGGCACTGCGACCTGATCGGCGACAGCGAACGCGACACGGCCTATGCCACGCGCCTGCACGATCTGATCACCAGCCATCGGCTTGAAGCGCGAATCAGCCTGCACGGCGCCCTGCCCTTCGAACAGCTGGAAGCCTTCTGGCAGGCGGCCGACGTTTTCGTACTGCCCTCCTTTTACGAAGGCTACGGCATGGTGGTCAGCGAGGCGCTGGCCCACGGCCTGCCGGTGGTCACCACCCATGGTGGCGCGCTGGCCGATACCCTGCCGGCGGGTGCCGGCCTGCAGATCGCACCGGGAGACAGCGAAGCGCTGCGCGAGGCGCTGGCATCGCTGCTTGGCGGCGACGTTAAAAGCCGCGAGCGCTATCAAAAGTTGCGCGAGGGGGCGATCGCCGCCCGCGAGACGTTTGCCGACTGGTCGAGTGCGGCGCGGCTTTTCCACCACGCCCTGGCACGCCTGGTGGCACAGGGCCGCATCGTGCGCCAGCGCAGGATGGAGCAGCCATGAGCGATCAGGATCAGGCACCGCACAGCGACTTCAGCGGCGAATGGCTGGCCCTGCGCGAAGCCGCCGACCACGACGCCCGCGACCGCCACCCGCTGCTGAAACGGCTCGCGCCCTGGCTGAAAGCGCGCGACGACAGCGTACAGATCGTTGACCTGGGCTGCGGCAGCGGCAGCAACCTGCGCTATCTGAGTGCGCGGCTGACGTCCGAGCAGCAGTGGTGGCTGCTCGATCAGGACGCCGCCCTGCTCGATAGCGCTGCCAACACCTCGCATGCCGCGCAGGTCTCCGCACTGACAACCCGACGCTGCGATCTGGTCGCACTGGAAGAGGCGCTGGCTCGCCACGCCCCGCCGCACCCCGATCTGGTGACCGCCTCCGCGCTGCTCGACCTGGTCGCCGAAAGCTGGCTGACGACGCTGGCCGACTGGTGCGGCGAACGCCGCTGCGCCCTGCTGCTGGCGTTGAGTATCGACGGCGATAACCGTCTTGCCGAGCGCACCGGCAGCGATGACGCCATGCGGGCGCTGGACCGTGACGTACAGCAGTTGATCGCCCGCCACCAGCGCCGCGACAAGGGCTTCAACGGTGCCCTGGGCTGCGATGCCCCGGTCGTGGCGCAGCGGCTGCTGAATGAACGCGGCTTCGAGGTGAGCGTGGCGACCGCCCCCTGGCAGCTCGACAGCCGCCGGCCGAATCATGCCGAATTAATGCACGCGCTGGTAGCAGGCTGGTATGACGCGGCGCTGGAGCAGGCCCCGATACGGCGCGAGGCGCTCGATCACTGGTACAGCCGCCGCTGCGCCGCCATCAAGGATGGTACGCTCGACATCGAGGTCGGCCATCAGGACCTGCTGGCCCTGCCGCAGGGTGACAGGCGTCAATGAGCGAACGCAGTGCACAGCGCAGTGCCGGACGTCTGTTGGCGTCACTGCGCGGCGCGCCGGGATCGCCACTGCTGCGCTGGCTGCTGTCGCTGGTCCTGCTCGGCAGCGTGGCGCTGCTGGTCGATCACAACGCCCTGCTGTCGCGGCTGGCATCGCTCTCCCCCGGCTGGCTGGCGCTGGCACTGGCGCTGACGGTGCCGCAGGTGCTGCTTTCGGCCTGGCGCTGGCGGCTGACGGCGTGCCATATGGGCCTGGAGCTGCGCCCCGGCACGGCGGTCGCCGAGTACTACCTCGCCACCTTTCTCAATCAGATACTCCCCGGCGGTGTCAGCGGCGACCTGGGGCGTGCCTGGCGCCACGGCAGCGAAGGGGTGTCAAGGCGCGCCGCACTGCGCGCGGTCGTCATCGAACGCGCCTCGGGCCAGCTGGCGCTGGCGCTGGTGGCGCTGGTCAGTCTGGTGCTGTTTGCACCGCTGCGCGATGGCATTGCCGCCCGCTTCGGCGCAATAGGCGACCTTGCCGCCAACGGCCCGCTGATACTGACACTGATTGGCGTCGCCCTGGTGATACTGGCATTTGCCGCTGTGTGGCGAATGGCGCCGCGCTGGCTGGCCGGCCTGCACCACGACCTGCACCGCACCCTGTGGGCGGGTAGTCTCTGGCGGCGGCAATTGGCGGGATCGCTGGCGATCGTGGCGAGCTACGTGCTGGTGTTTATCTGCTGTGCCCGGGCGCTGGGCGCCCCTCTGCCGGTGACGACGCTGCTGGCGCTGACACCGCTGGTACTGATGGCGATGGCCATTCCGCTGTCGGTGGCCGGTTGGGGCATTCGTGAAAGCGCTGCGGCGCTGGTGTGGATCCTTGCCGGCCTGCCCGCCCAGCAGGGCGTGGCCATCTCGGTGACCTACGGCGCAGTGGTGCTGGTTTCCAGTCTACCCGGGGCGGTCAGGCTACTACTGGGCCGCTGGCGCCAGCGCTGAAGCCTCAGCCGGCAGGCGATTCGTCTTCGAAATCAAGATCGAAAAGCACATCACTGCCGAGAGTGAAATGGCGCGCCCGCGGTCGCAGCGAATGCGCGAGGCGGTCGATAACCGGCAGCGTCAGCGTGGGCCGCCCGGAGCCGATCAGCATCGGCGACACCATGCAGTGCAACCGGTGCAGACAGCCGTACTGCAGAAAGCGCGAGATGGTCAGCCCGCCGCCCTCGACCAGCAGCCGTGTCAGTCCGCGCTCGGCCAGCAGCGCCACGATCCGGCGTGGGTCGACGCCCTGCTCGCCGCCTTCAAGGCCCAGCACCTCTACCCTGCGGCCGCGTTCATCATGGCGGCGCTGCCACTGCTGGCGCTGTGCGCTGTCGACCAGATGCAGGGTAGCGGCACTGTCGTCGTCGAACACGAAACGATCGGGCGACAGCCGTCCGCGCGGATCAAGCACCACCCGCACAGGATGGGTTCCATGCCGATGACGCACGGTCAACTGCGGATTATCGGCGTCCACCGTGCCGGCCCCCACCAACACCGCATCGACCAGCGCGCGCAGGGCGTGCAGATGTACCAGCCCCTCATGCCCGGTGACATAGCAGGAGTCGCCGCACTCGGTGGCGATACGGCCATCCAGGCTCTGGCCGAACTGCGCGATCACCAGTGGCGTTGAGCGCGCTACCAGCGGCGTCATAATATCCAGCAGCTGGCTCGCCGCGGCACTCACTGCGGCTGCCGACTGCCAGCGCCCGTCGGCGCTGAAGGCGAGTGGCGTTGCCCCATAGTGGGCACTATCGCGCCAGTCATGATGGCGAGCGCGCAAAAGATGCTGCCATGCGAGGTCGTCGTCGATATGTGAATCGGCCATTGAAACTTCACCGGGCTGGTCTATCCGGCGCCCTGCACTTCAAGGGCGCTACCATCCTGTACAACTTTATGATTTTTCGCGCCATCCCGCGAGCACGGGGCGCCATGTGGCGCTGCCTTTCAGCAGCAGCACAGCAACCAGAGAGCGTGATACAGCGCTTCAGCGCTGACGATTGGTAAATTCAATCAGTGCTCGCTGGCGCTTTTTCATTGTTGTACCAATAATGTACAAACCCTTGTACAAGGGTGCACCATCAACGCTGTCTTTCACGACGACATGTCGAAATCCTTCGGAGACTGTCATGTCCGCAAACGACTACCAAAAGGTCCACAACACTCGCCTGGCCGACATGGAGAGCCTGCCGCGCCCCATGATCCGACGCTATCTGGCGACCTGTCCGGCGCCGGTACGCATTCAGTTGCTGCGCCGCCTGTTGGGTCTTTAAACGGGTATTGTGCAATTGGATCCTGAAGGCACTTCCGACCCTCCCCATTTTTCGCTATCGGGCATTGCCTGCCTCGCGCATGACCCGCATCGCGCATGACCCGCATCGCGCATGACCCGCATCGCGCATGAATAGTGCGACACCCTGTCGCCGAAGATCATTTTAACGCTTCAAGGGGTATAGACTGGTCGACGACAAATTCGACCAGAGGCCACTATGCTCGAAGACGCCGACTACCGCTGTAGATTGCCCGACTGGCGACGCTACCTGATGAGCGCCGATGATGCCGCACAGCTTATCCGTGACGGCATGACCGTCGGCATGAGTGGCTTCACGCGCGCCGGTGAAGCCAAGGCAGTGCCACTGGCGCTTGCGCGGCGCGCCGAGCAGGACCCACTGCAGATTACCCTGATGACCGGCGCTTCGCTGGGCAACGACATCGACGGTATTCTGGCCGACGCCGGTGTACTGGCGCGGCGCATGCCCTTTCAGGTCGATCGTCGACTGCGCGGCGCGATCAATCGTGGCGAGGTGATGTTCATCGACCAGCACCTGTCGGAAACCGCCGAGCTGTTGCGCAACAAGCAGCTCAACCGGCTGGATGTGGCGGTTATCGAAGCGGTGGCGATAACCCCCGAAGGCTATATCGTACCCACCGCCTCGGTGGGCAATTCCGCCAGCTTCGTCGCCCAGGCCGAGCGGGTAATCGTCGAGCTCAACGTCGCCGCCCCGGCCGCGCTGATCGGTCTGCACGACATCTATCTGCCCGACATGCGTCCCGAGCGTCATCCAATTCCGATCATGGCGCCGGATACCCGTATCGGTCATCCCTGGATTGTTGTCGATCCGGCAAAAATCGCCGCCATTGTGGTCACCGAGGGCCATGATAGCCCGTCGACGGTCACACCACCGAGCGACGCCACCCGCCACATTGCCGGCCACCTGATCGACTTTTTCGAGAACGAAGTGGCCTCGGGGCGCCTGACGCCTTCGCTGTTGCCCCTGCAGGCGGGTATCGGCAGCGTCGCCAACGCGGTGATGCACGGCCTGATGGAGGGCCCTTTCGAGGATCTGACGATGTACTCCGAGGTGCTGCAGGACAGTACCTTCGACCTGCTCGACAGCGGCCGCATGCGCTTTGCCTCGGGCAGCGCCATCACTCTGTCACAGGCCTGCGGCGAGCGTGTCTGGCATAATCTGGAACGCTACCGCGATCGCATCGTGCTGCGCCCGCAGGAGATCTCCAACCATCCGGGTATGGTGCGACGACTGGGGGTCATCGCCATCAACACGGCGCTGGAGTTCGATATCTATGGCAACGTCAACTCCACCCACATCAACGCCAGCCAGATGATGAACGGCATCGGCGGCTCGGGTGATTTCGCCCGCAACGGTCAGCTGTCGATTTTTGTCGCCAACGCCACAGCCAAAAAGGGTGAGCTGTCGAGCGTGGTACCCTTCGCCAGCCACGTCGACCACTGCGAGCACGACGTCGATGTGCTGGTTACCGAGCACGGTCTTGCCGACCTGCGTGGGCTGGCACCGCGCGAGCGGGCGCGGCGCATTATCGACCACTGCGCCGCCCCCTTCTTCCGCCCGGCACTGAACGACTACTTCGAACGTGCCTGCGCCCGCGGCGGCCATACGCCCCACTGCCTGGAAGAGGCGCTGTCGTGGCACGCCGCGGCGCAGCGCGAAGGCTCGATGCGTTCGGTGCTCGATCGATAACCTTCCGAACCCTCATGCCGCGGCCCTGTCCGCAGCGGCGGCCGCGGCACTCTCCACCACTCACTTCTCCCCGACAACGCCACGGGACTTGCGCCGCTCGCCGCGGGCAGCGAGACTCGACACAGGACGCCCCGACCGCCACGGCAACCGGGAGCAACAATAGCGCAGGACGTGAACTGAGAAGGAGAGCACGGTGGTCCAACATATCGACGCCCGGGGGTCGCATTTCGAGATCGGTGAGGCACACGGTCGCCAGGCAGCAGCCGAGATCGCCGTCAGCCTTGCCACCTACCGGCGCCTGTTCGAGGAGATGGCAGGGCTGGACTGGAACGGCGCACGCTACGAGGCAGAGCGTTTCAAGGCCGCCATCGAGCACGTCTGCCCGGAGCTTCTGGAGGAGATGGCCGGCATTGCCCGCGGCGCCGACATCGACCCCCTCGACGTGCTGGTGCTCAACGCGCGCAGCGAGATTGCCCTGACCCATGCCGACGCGCCGGTGCAGCCCGACGGCTGTTCGGCCTTTGCCCAGTACGACAGCGCTGCGGGAACCCAGTGGCTGGCGCAGAACTGGGACTGGAAGCCGGAGCAGCGCGACGCGCTCATTCACATGACGATCCGCGCGCCCGACAAACCCGCCATCCGCATGGTGACCGAGGCCGGCATCGTCGGCAAGATCGGCTTCAATGAGCACGGCGTGGGGGTCTGTCTCAACGCCCTGCGCTCGCGCATCTGCTATCCCAAACTGCCGGTGCACGTGATGCTGCGCCGGGTGCTGGAGAGCAGCAACGTCGAGCACGCCCTCGATATGATCGATGAGGTGGGCGTGGCCTCGCCGGCGCACTTTCTGATCGCCGACGCCACCGGCCACGCCGCCGGCGTCGAGGTCTCGCCGATGGGAGACAGCGCCATGACGCCGCGCGGCGGTCGGCTGTGCCACACCAACCATCTGATCGCCAAACATCTGCCCCCGGGACTGGAGGATTTCCCCCGCGAGGACTCCTTCTCGCGGCTGGAGCGGTTGCGCGAACTGGTGGCCGCCAACGACAACCCCGACTTCGCCGCGTTGCGCGCCCATCTGGCCGACGAACAGGGCACGCCGGACGCCATCAATCGCCGCGACAACGCGCAGCTCGAAGCACGTGACCGCATGGAGACGCTGTTCACCATCGTCATGAATCTGACCGCAAAGCGTGCCGAGCTGAGCTTCGGCAAGCCGGCCGACGACCCCGAAATCATCGAGCTGACGCTTTAACGCCGGTGTTTTCAACCCTGCCTCGGAATGCAGGATTGAATCGCGCCACTGACGACGGCATCTATACTGCAGATCAATAACTATCGCGAAGGGAGTCGACCATGAAAAAATTACTGGGTACCTGGCTGGCCAACTGGCTGCGCAAGCCGCAGAACCGTGCCAAAGCCAAACGTACCGCCGAGCAGGTGTGGAACCGCTATCAGCAGCGCAAGGGCAGCAGCAAGGGCGGCAGCGGCCGTTCACCGCGCGGGCCGCGCTGATCAGGATGGTGCAATAACATCTTTCAGGGCGGCTTCGGCCGCCCTCCCGGATTGATGACAAAGCCCGTAAAAGCCTTGCTGAAGACCTTGCGGAGAGGGTCGGAAACAGCCTGCAACGAGGGTTATTCGCCAGGGATGGCGAATTTAGCGTCCATGGAAGGATTTATAGCGCCCTCGTGCAGGGCTTTTGCGATCCGACAGCAACCTTGTCAGCAGCCTCAGGGCGGATTCGGGCCGCCCTTTTACTGTCCCGGCCCTGTTCAGAGACTCACAGGCTGTCCGCCACCCGCTCCAGCCCTTCGCCGGTCACCTCGGCGAGAAAGTCGATTTCGCTGTCACTGATGACGTAGGGCGGCATCCAGTAGATCACATTGCCCAGCGGGCGCAGCAGGGCACCGCGCGACAGGGCGTGACGAAACACCTCCAGCCCCTTGCGCTCGCGAAAGTCGAAAGGCTCGAGGCTGTCGCGATCGCGTACCATCTCGATCGCCACTACCATGCCGGTCTGGCGCACGTCACCGACCAGCGGATGCGACGCCAGCGGCGCTGCTGCCCGCGCCATACGCGCCGCCCTGTCACGGTTGGCGGCCAGCACGTCGTCCTCTTCGAGAATATCCAGCGTCGCCAGCGCCGCTGCGCAGGCCAGCGGATTGCCGGTGTAGCTGTGCGAGTGCAGAAAGGCGCGCAGACTGGCGTAGTCGTCGTAGAAGGCGTCATACACCTCATCGGTGGTGAGTACCACCGAGAGCGGCAGATAGCCGCCGGTCAGCGCCTTGGAGAGGCACAGATAGTCGGGACGCACCTCGGCCTGCTGACAGGCAAACAGCGTTCCGGTACGCCCGAAGCCGACCGCGATCTCATCAAGAATGAGCTGCACGTTGTAGCGGTCGCACGCCTCGCGCAGCCAGCGCAAATACTCCGGCGGGTACATCCGCATCCCCCCGGCGCACTGAATCAGGGGTTCGACAATCACCGCCGCCAGCTCGTCAGCGTGACGCGCCAGCGCCACCTCCATCTCGGCAAAGCGTGCGGCGGCGTGCGACACCCACTGCTCGCGAGGCAGCGCGAAGCAGTCCGGCGCCGGCACCTTGATGACATCCAGCAGCAGCGAGCGATAGGTGTGGGTAAAAAACGACACGTCGCCTACCGACAGCGCCCCCAGCGTCTCGCCGTGGTAGCCGTTGGTAATGGTTAAAAAGCGTTTCTTTTCCGGTCGGCCGCGGTTTTGCCAGTAGTGGTAACTCATCTTGAGAGCGATCTCGACCGCCGCCGAACCGCTGTCGGCGTAGAAGCAGTGGCCCAGACCCGCAGGCGCCAGCGCCCCCAGCCGCTCCGACAGCTCAATCACCGGACGATGGCTGCAGCCCGACAGAATGACATGCTCCAGCGCATCGAGCTGCGCCTTGATACGGGCGTTGATGCGCGGATTGGCGTGGCCCAGGATGTTGACCCACCAGGAGCTGATCGCGTCCAGATAGCGTTTGCCATCGAAGTCCTCCAGCCAGACGCCGCTGCCGCTTTTGATCGGCACTACCGGCAGATGTTCGTGATCCTTCATCTGGGTGCAGGGGTGCCACAGCGCGGCGATGTCGCGCTGCATCCAGTGCTGATTGAGGTTGGTCATGCGAGGCTCTTCTCAGTCAATTGCGGGGTTCGAAGCGCCGCCGAGCAGCGCATCCAGATCGAGTTGGTCCGCAGCCGCCCGGGCTGTCGCGGTCGCCAGCGGGGGCACCACGCCCAGACAGGGCGCGCCACCCTGCACGCTCAGCCCGTCATCGAGCGCGGCGAGATTGTCTTCGCCGCGCGCCATGTCGGGATCAATCAGGTTGGCAACCCAGCCGGCTACCGGCAGCCCGTCGCGGCGGATCGCCTCCAGCGTCAGGCGGGCGTGATTGATCGCACCCAGCCGCACGCCGACCACCAGGATCACCGGCAGGGCCAGCGCTATCGCCAGCGATGACAGGCACTCGCGTGCATTGAGCGGCACTCGCCAGCCGCCCGCTCCCTCGATCAGGGTCAGCCCTGCGCGGCGTGCCAGCAGGGCGCGCATGGGAGCCGCCAGACGCTCGACATCAAGTGCCACGCCGGCCTCACGAGCCGCGATATGGGGCGCGATGGGCGGTGCCAGCGCGACAGGATTGATCGCCTCATAGGGCAGCGGCGGGCGGCACTGTGCCTGCAGTGCCAGCGCATCGGCGTTGCGCAGCCCCGCCCGGGTCATCGCACTGCCGGACGCCACCGGCTTGCCGGCGGCGGTGGTCAATCCACGCTGAGCAGCGGCGTGCAGGAGCGCGCAGCCGATCAGGGTCTTGCCGGCATCGGTATCGGTAGCGGTAATGAAAAAACCGGCGCTGCGTGACATGGCTCAGCCCGTTGCCGCCGTACGGCGCATGACCCGGTGGGCGATATGCCAGCCCAGCGGAATACCCTGCGGCGTGCGCTGACGCTCCAGCCCTTCGAGCCAGCCCGCCAGCCGACGCCGGCCGGCCAGTCCGCGCCGCCGCGACGTCATCAGGGTGGTGGCGCCGGTCGCCGACAGCTCGCGCAGCAGCGCCAACGGGCGGGGATAAAAGCAGCGATGAAGATCATCGCACGCCGTCAGGCCGACAAAAGGCACGGCGTCGAGCCGGGCCTGCAACGCCTCGGGAGCAATGAACGCATTGACCGCCGCGCCGTCGACGCCGGCCAGCTCCGCCAGCGACCCCTCGAGCAGGGTGGTGAAGGCCAGCACGCCACCGGGACGCAGCACCCTCGCCGCCTCGGCGAGAAAGGCCGCGGGTGTGGTACACCACTGCAGCGTCATGCTGGAAACCAGCAGATCGACGCTGCCGGCGGCCAGCGGCAGGGCTTCGATATCGCCCTGCAGCCAGCGCACCACCGTCGCCATATCGGCGGCACGCGCCTGCGCCAGCATGGCGGGCGACAGGTCGAGGCCGGTCAGCTCGGCGCCGGGATAGCGCTGCGCCAGCGCGCGGGTGACATGGCCAGTGCCACAGCCGGCATCCACCACGCACCGCGGGACCAGTTCGGCCGGCAGCCGTGTCAGCAGTCTGTCGGCCACCCGGCGCTGCAGGGCAGCAGCGCCATCGTAGCTGTGGGCGGCACGTGAAAAGCGCCGCGCCGCTGGCGTCATGACCGGGGCGTTACTCAAGGCGGCCCCCAGCGGTAATGAAAGCGGCGATCAGGGCGGCGCTCTGTTCGGTTTTTTCGAGTACGAATCCGTGGCCGCTGTCGGCGATCAGTCGCGTGATACCCGTGGGCGGCAGCAGTTCGGCAATGGCCTGGCGCGCCGCCGCCGGCACCAGCACGTCCTGCTCGCCGAACAGGTGCAGCTGCGGCACGGCAAGGCGGCCCAGCGCCCGGCGCAGATCGAGCGTGCGTAACAGTGCCAGCCCGGCCGCGGCCTGCTCCGGCGGCAGCTGTGGCAGTGCCATCAGCAGCCGCTGACCCAGCCGCCGAGTGTCATGCCCGCCGCGCGCGCAGAGCAGCGCAAAGCGGCGCACTGTATCGAGCGGTCGATGCCGTAAACCGTTGCCAAAGGCGCTCAGGGTGTCGCCCGCCATCGCCGTCGACCAGTCGGCGCGGGTCACGAAGCAGGCGTTACTGGCCAGCGTCACCAATCCCCGTGCCCCGGAACCCCGATGCTCGGCCAGCGCAGTGGCCAGCATACCGCCCAGCGACCAGCCCCCCAGCCAGCAGCCCGCTTCGATCTCCTCATCCAGCGCCTCGAGCCAGATGTCGAGCCGCTGGCTGGTCAGCGGCGGGTAGCGGTAGCAGCTGACGCTGATCGCGTCGCTGCACTGCTCGATCGCCTCGGCCAGCGGCCGCAGCGGTTCGGGACCGAGCGCCCAACCGGGCAGCAGCACCAGCCGCTGTGGACTGCCGGCAGCGGTGGCGTCAGGCATGCGGTGTCTCCCTGATCGACGGCAGCCGCGCCTGCAGCGCCGTCAACAGCCGGTCGATGTCATCAAAATCATGTGCCGCCGACAAAGTGATGCGCAGGCGAGCGCTACCCGCCGGCACGGTCGGTGGCCGGATCGCGCCGCACCACAGACCGTCCTCCTCGAGCCCCTGCGCCACGGCCAGCAGTGTCGCTTCATCGCCGTTGCCGATGATCAGCGGCTGAATGGGCGTGCCCGAGGGCAATAGCCGCGCCCGATCCCCCGTAAGGGCTTTTGCTTCACGACGAAAATGGCCGATCAGAGCCTCGAGATGGGCACGCCGCTCGGGCTCGTCGCGTACGATGTCAAGCGCCGCCAGGGTGGCGTGGGCCAGCGCCGGTGATGGGCTGGTGGTATAGATCCAGGCGCGGCTGAATTGCGTCAGCGCCTCGATCAGGGTATCGCTGCCGGCCACGAAAGCCCCCTCGGTGCCCAGCGCCTTGCCCAGCGTGCCGATCAGCACCGGCACCTGCGCGGCGCTCATCCCCTGCGCCTGCAATACCCCGGCGCCACTCTCTCCCAGCACCCCAAGGCCGTGGGCGTCGTCGATCACCAGGCTGGCGGCGTGATCGCCGGCGATGCGCGCCAGCGCCGCCACGTCGGCACAGTCGCCGCCCATGCTGAATACCCCATCGCTGACCAGCAGCCGCCGTCCGCCGCCCGCAAGGCGCGCCAGAAGGTCGCGGGCGGCATCGCAGTCGGCGTGAAGGTAGCGATGCAAACGCGCGCCGGCGAGCCGGGTAGCGTCCAGCAGCGAGGCGTGGTTGAGGCGGTCATGGACGACGTGATCGCCGCGGCCGGCCAGCACCGAGAGCACACCCTGGTTGGCCTGATAGCCGCTGGTAAACAGCAGCGCCCGCCGGCGCCCGGTCCACTCGGCAAGACGCCCTTCCAGCGCCTCGTGAGGCGTGCGATAGCCGCTGATCAGCGCCGAGGCACCGCTGCCACTGCCGTAGCGGCGCGCGCCCTCCGCCATCGCCTCGGCAAGGCGCGGATCGTCGGCGAGACCGAGATAGTCGTTGCTGCAAAAGGCGAGCCGTTCACGGCCGTCCAGTCGCACATGCACGCCGCCACGGGTCAGGGTGCGACGTTGGCGATAGCGACGTCTGCGCTTTTGATCGGCGATACGCGTCGCCAGCACAGCATCGAGGCGGCCCGCCGGCGAAGTGCCCGGCACTCCCGCCATCACTGCTGTGCCGCGGCATCGACGGTCATGGCATCGAGCCGGGCGCGCGCCATACGCTGGTCGATTTCGGCTTCGAGGCCGTCGTCATCCGGCGCATGACGCTGCTCACCGCGCAGCCCGAGGCGTTCGAACAGGCGGCGGTCATGCTCGGCCCGGGGGTTGTCGGCGGTCAGCAGGCGCTCGCCATAGAAGATCGAGTTGGCCCCGGCAAGAAAGGCCAGCGCCTGGGTTTCATCGCTCATCGTTTCGCGCCCGGCGGCAAGGCGCACGCGGGAGGCCGGCATGACGATCCGTGCGACAGCCAGGGTGCGAATGAAATCCAGCGGGTCGAGATCCTCGACGTTCTCCAGCGGCGTGCCTTCGATGCGGATCAGCATATTGACCGGCACGCTCTCGGGGTGCTCCGGCAGGTTGGCCAGTTGGGTCAGCAGGCCGGCGCGGTCGCGCAGGCTCTCGCCCATGCCGACAATACCGCCGCAGCACACTTTCATACCCGCTTCGCGCACGTTGGATAGCGTTTCGAGGCGATCGTCATAGGTGCGGGTGGTGATGATCTCGCCGTAGTACTCCGGCGAGGTGTCGAGGTTGTGGTTGTAGTAATCGAGGCCGGCGTCGGCCAGCGCCCGTGCCTGATCGCGGTCGAGCATGCCCAGCGTCATGCAGGTTTCAAGCCCCATGGCGCGCACGCCGCGCACCATTTCCAGTACCGCCGGCATATCGCGCTCACGCGGGTGGCGCCAGGCGGCGCCCATGCAGAAGCGCGTCGCGCCGGAGGCCTTCGCGCGTTGCGCCTCTTCCAGCACCGGCGCGACCGCCATCAGCCTTTCGCGCTCAAGGCCGGTATTGTAGTGGCCGGATTGCGGGCAGTATTTGCAGTCCTCGGGGCAACTGCCGGTCTTGATCGACAAAAGGGTCGAGATCTGCACCGCGTTGGGGTCGAAATACTGGCGATGGACACTCTGGGCGCGAAACAGCAGGTCGTTGAAGGGCAGCGCCAGCAGCGCCTCGATGTCCTCGCGGCGCCAGTCGTGGCGCAGCGCAGCGGTCGATGTGGTCATGAGCGGTCCTGTTATCGATAATCTTCGCCCGGCCTGTTAAGGAAACGCTGCATAAATGCCTGCGCTAGCGAATCGCTGCGTTGCGTGGTACTGGCGCGCCAGCCCGGTCGAACACTCGCCTAACCCCATGTTATGCCTCGTGTTCTGTGTTCCATGCGCCTTGCGCTTCATCTCGCTCGTCGATTTATTCAGCGTTTCCTTAACCGAGCGTCGTTTTGCGGTTATCAACTCATGCCCACACCCCTTTGGTCAACCCTGTAAATTTAAAAGGTTAACAGCCATGGCGGCTGACGGTCACCTCGCGACGTCATGAAACGTGGCGTCAACTATCCCTTGTCACTGCCCTTCCCGGTACTCTTTTGGCTGTCGTACTGCTCGATCCAGTCGGGAACATCCTCGACGGCCATTGGCCGCGAAATGAAATACCCCTGCAGGTAGTCGCAGCCCAGCTCGTTGAGCAGCTGCCGCGAGACGGAGGACTCGACCCCCTCGGCGACTATTTCAAGACCGAGGTTGTGCCCCAGCTCGATGGTGGAGCGCACAATGGTGCGGTCGTCGGCGCTGTCGTCGAGACCGAAGATGAAGGACTTGTCGATCTTCAACTCCTCGATGGGCAGGCTGCGAATCTGCGACAGCGACGAGTAACCGGTGCCGAAATCGTCGACGGCGATACGAAAACCACGGCAGCGCAGTTTCTCCAGCGTACGATGGGCCAGCACCGGGTCCTGAATAATGGCGCTTTCGGTCACCTCCAGACACAGGCGTGCAGGGCTCAGGCGATAATGGTGCATAACGCTCTCCAACCGGTCGGGCAGTGCGGGATCAATAACATCCTGCGCCGACAGGTTGATGGATATCCGCAACATACGACCACGCGCTTCCCACTCGGCCATCTGGCGCCCCACGCTATCGATCAGCCAGCGGGTCAGCAAAGCGATGTTGCCCGACTGCTCGGCGAGGCCGATAAACTCATCCGGCGAAACGAGGCCAAGCGTTGGGTGGTGCCAGCGCATCAACGCCTCGAAGCCGTTGATCTCACCGCTTTTGGTGTCGATCTGCGGCTGATAGACCAGCTTGAGCTGCCCCTGGGCCGCGGCGTGCTGCAGATCGCGCACCAGCATCAAGCGACGCTGATGCTGCTCGTCCTGCCCTTCCAGATAGCGTAGATGCCGCATGCGCGAAGCCTTGGCGCGATCCATGGCAATTTCGGCGCGGCGCAGCAGCTGCCAGGCGGTATAGCCGTGCAGGGGGAAACTGACCTCGCCGGAAGCGATACTCAGACTCAGCGGCGACTCATCCAGCACGATCGGCACTCTGAGCTGGCGATGCAGTTCCTGCACACGTGCCTCGGAGGCTTCGCTGCCGGTCAGCCATAGCAGGAACTCATCACCGCCAAGCCGATAGGCCTGCTCTCCGGAGCCGATCAGGGTCAGCAAACGCCTGGCCATGGTCTGCAGCACGAAGTCGCCGGTGGCATAGCCAAAGGTATCGTTGATGTGACGAAAACCGCGGATCGACAGGCGTATCAGGGTAAAGCTCGCTTCGCCTTCGACCCCCGCCTCGAGATCCTTCTGAGCGCTCTGGCGATTGGCCAGTCCGGTCAGCTGATCATGGTAGCTCTGATAGCGCAGCGTCCGCTCGCGGGTGTCGATATCGGCTTCCATCTTTTTCAGCGTGGTGGCCAGTACCGCCATATCACCGGCAAAACGCTCGGGAGACAGATTGGCCCGTTCGCCGCGGCCGATACGCCCGGCCGCCTCGGAAAGACGTATCAGAGGAGCTGCCATACTGCGGGCACTGAAGCCCGCCGCCAGCGCCGCGATCACCAGCATGACTGCGAAAATACCCAATAGCTGCCAGCTGAGCTCATTGAAAGCCGCCAGCAGTTCATCGAATTTTTGTTGAATCACGATATAGACACTGCCGGAGCTGTTTTCTCCCAGCCGGGCGGCGCGGGTCAGGGCATCATTGGGTGAGAAAGGCAAGGCGCTGTCGAGATACCGACCCTGAGCCAGCGCTCGACCGAGGCTATCAACAGTCGCCACCCCGGCACCTTTCAGCGCACCAGCAACGAACTCGACTTGTGGCGAGGCGTCGGTATCGGTGTCGGCAATGAAGGTGGCAGGACGCTGGATCAGACCGCTGATCTCATCGGCGAGGGCATCATCAAGTTGCAGCCCCATGCCGATCCAGCCTATGGAATCGAGCGCTGGGACCGGCACCATGACCAGTTTGTAGGGCTGCCTCTGATCGATCAGTACGGCACTGGCATACTGCTCGCTGCGTGCTCGCTGCAGAAGCTCCCGGTAGGGGAACAGCGACCCGGGCAGCCAGTGGCTGCCGGCCAGCAACTGCCCTTCGGGGCCGACCAGCATTACCATATCGGCGCCGGCGCGCTCGCCGTAATCACGCAGTTCTTCCCCGATCGCGTGGCTGTCACGGGTTGCCACGTCAGCGGCAAAACTACCGTTGGCGGCCAGCATCGCGGCGCTGTCGGCCAGTTGCCGCACACGCTCGTCAATCAGTTGGCGCGCCACATTGGTGGCAATTCCGAGTTCGTGGGCGCCGTTTTGGATAGCGTAGTGGCGAATATTGCCCAGGGTTGCCACAGCCACAATCAGCTGCGCGACGATCACCATGCCGAGCATGGTCAGCATCAGGCGACGTCGTAACGTCATTCCCGGCGATCCTTGCGATGCAACAGCAAAAGAAAATATTGCGAAACATGAGTGAAATATCTACAGATGAAGGGCAGGCCGACTATCGATCCTGTTGTTACGGTATTCAACACACGGTCTACCCCTCTAGCTGGATACGCCACGAAAACCTCGCCATGACGGGCTCTCACGGATAAATCGACCATAACCGGCGGAACTTTATACCGCATAATCCGACGCCTGTTCTCACGTCGTCAATGAAACTGCAGGTCCCTCGATTGTGGCAAATCAGTGCGTTTCGGCAGCCACCGCCTGCTCCAGCAGCGCTTTCGGGCGTCCCTTCAGGACAATCTCGCCGGCCATCCGATGGCCCAGAGGCGACATCTTGCGCAGGGTTTTGCGCAAGATGGTGATCACCCTGTCATCGTCATGCTCGCCGGCAAAGGAGGTGTAATAGTCCTGCAGGAAAACGAGACAGGCGGCATCTTCCAGTGCGCGGGTCTCGTCATCGCTTTTGAGATTTTCCTTGCGTACCAGTGCTGCCACTCGCTCGCAGCTCTTTTCATCATAACCCGCTTCACTCAGCACATCGGCCGCCATCTGTCCCTGACGCTTTTTCAAGTCGGTGCGCCAGGCATGATAGCCGAAACGGTCCATGGCGTAGCTGTCGCGCGGCACTTCCCAGCGTTTGAGATGTTGAGCGCGCACCGCCAGCCGCAGCGTTTCGCCCGCCTGCGGCCGCAGGCGCGCCAGCCAGCCGCTCATGCGCCGGGCGTAAAGCAGTTCGTAGGGCTGATCGGCGCCATCAGCGTCACGCTCAATCCGCGGGTCTTCGGCGTGCAGCGCATCCAGCGCCACCATGGCGGTAGCAAAACGTTGTTCAGCCATTATGATCTTCCTGCTTTTTGTTAACTCCAATCAAGCGACAAAAAGCCTAACACAGCCCGGCCAACGCAACGGTGTCTGGGTGCAACCAAAATACAAACCGCTTCAGCCGCCCCGCAGCAAGGAAACCGCAATCACTCCCATGACGACACCTACCAGCGCATCCAGCACCCGCCAGGCG
The DNA here is from genome assembly GCF_000382245.1 of Kushneria aurantia DSM 21353. Lineage (GTDB taxonomy): Bacteria > Pseudomonadota > Gammaproteobacteria > Pseudomonadales > Halomonadaceae > Kushneria > Kushneria aurantia. The sequence goes on along the minus strand of NZ_KB907866.1, from coordinate 87,513 downwards.
ATGGGCCTGGCGAGCAGCGGTCGCAGCAGCGCAGCGCCATGGCCAATAGCAAAAAAGAAGAGAAAGGAGGCCAGAATCGCGCCGCACAGAAAAGCGCCACGCCCTTCATCGAAGCCGGACGACACCGAGCCCATCAGCACCAGGGTATCGAGATAAACGTGAGGATTGAGCCAGGTGAGCGCCAGGCACACCGCCAGGGTGCGGCGCGCCGAAGTGGTACCCTCGGCGGGGTCGAGGCGCTGACCACCGCGCAGCGCCGCCAGCAGGCTGCGTGCGCCGTAAATCAGCAGAAAGAGCGCGCCGCCGTAGCGCAGCACCATCTCCAGCGCCGGCAACCGTGCGGTCAAGGCGGCGAAGCCCATAACGCCCAGCGTCAGCAATACGGCGTCAGAAAGTGCACAGGCCAGACAGACCCGCGTGACGTACTCGCCGCGCACACCCTGTCGCAGCACGAAGGCGTTCTGCGCCCCGATCGCTGCGATCAATGACAGCCCCAGCCCGAACCCCGCCAGTCCCGCCTCCAGCATCGCCCGCTCTCCTTTCTTCTCACACAAGGATGAGGCGTTATTGTGACCGGCGTGGCGAAGGCTGCCATGAAAACTCCTGATACCCCATCAGCAGCGCTACGGCGGCGCCCACAAAAAATCGTCGGGAACGATTTTTGACGCCGCAGGCGGCCCGAAAGGTGCCCGCCAGGGATCATTTCACAAAGCAGCATTTCTTCGAGCGGAATGCGCTTGTACCGGAGCAGGTCATGCCGGGCCGGCACGGCCACCATCAGCGGATCGTTCCAGACTGGCATGGCAACGATGCCGTCACCTACATTCGTCGGGGCGAGCAAAGCCCACGTCGTACAGATCGTCTCGCAGCCCCTTGATCTGCTGCGACAGCGGTACTTCGGTCAGGCGAATTTCGACCTCGGGTTCTTCCTGCCTGCACAGCGCCAACAAGGCCGGCAGGCGCGAAGGCGTGTTGCTGTCGGACAGGGCGGCGCGTAGTTGGCCGTGGAACCCATTGGCGGCGACCTTCACACTCTCGCGCGCCTGCTGCAAGGTAGTTGAAGACTCGCGGCACGTGTTCGAGGAACAGCCTGCCCGCGCGGGATAGGCGCGTGCTGCGGGACGTGCGGACGAACAACTATTCGCCCACGTCTTCCTCCAGCTCCTTGATGGCACGCGACAGAGGCGACTGTTCGATGTGCAGTTTCTCTGCCGCACGGGCAAAGTGCAGTTCTTCGGCTACGGCGAGGAGACAACGAAGATGGCGCAGTTCCATCGCGACCTCCCCACGCCAATCATCGCGGCTGCAAGCGCGCGACCCAAGCCACCATGAGGATCGCCGCGACCGCGATGCCCGTGGCAACGTAACCGATGCTTTCCAATCCCCATTGGGGGATCACCAGCCCGCCCGATGATTGCTCCCAGGCCCGTGCCGGCGTTGGCCGCCGAGACGTGCAGGGTTCCGGCCAGCGCCTGGGCGTGCGTGGCGGACTTCATCACCCGCACCTGGCAGATGGGGAACAGCGCGGTATAGGCGATGCCCCATACCGCCAGCGCCAAGCCCAGCAGAGCCAATGAACCCGCCAGCGGCACGCTGGCCGCCATGCCGAGCCCCAGCAGCAGCGAGAATGCGCCGGCGCCACGCCGGCGATGCGCTCCAGCGTGTCGGCGAGATAAGTGTAGGCGGCGAACATCGCCGTGAACACCACCACCGACAGAGCGACGTTGCCGACGAAATATGGGTCTTTCAGGATGCGCGTCCGGGGTGAACAGCCGCACCACGGGCAGCGGATCGAAGGCCTGCCCGGCCGCGCGTGCGCGGCCGTTGGCGAGCAGCTGTGCGCGCTGGGCGTCGGTGACGAAGGGCGTCTTCATGGTCGCGGCCTTCTGGTGGGGGCGTAAGTGTGCAAAGCCGACGAGGCACGGATGCACTTGTGCGTGAAAGCGTGAAAGCGCAAAGCCGGAACGGTAGAAAGCATCAAAGACACAGAAGCGGATTTCCGTAAAAGCACGGAAGAACAGAGATAGCGGTTCACAACACCAAATGAACGCTATAGATTGTAGCTCTATAGGGCGCAACAGGTTGTCATTCTGGATTTTGGGGAAAGTCCAGAATGACAACGGCGAAGCCATCGTTGCCCGAGGCACTGCGGCGGATCAGGAAGGCTCGCGGCCTGAGCCAAGAGGCGTTCTCGGACGTGTCCAGCCGCACCCACCTGAATTCACTGGAGCGCGGGCTGAAGAGCCCGACTCTGAGCAAGCTGGGGGAGCTGTGCGAGGTGATGAGGGTTCATCCACTCACGCTGCTGACACTGGCCTATGCCGAAGACAACACGCACCACGCCGACGAATTGCTAGCGCAAGTGCGCCAGGAGCTTGATGGATTATCCGAGTAGCTGAAACTGGGGTTACCTGCCGCACGGGCTGTCAAGCATTTTTTGAATTGAAGTTTTCGTGATGAAAGTAAACATCAGGCAAATTGCTGGCAATTGGGACGCGGGGTACGTGCTTGATAAGCATTCCCTACACAGCGAAGTCGTGGGTCAGAATGCGCTGGGCTATCCCGTTTGGAACACTACTCGCACCGAAGCAGGGGAAGCTCTGTTTCAGCTAAAATACAGGGGAGATTTCAGCCAAGTTGAGTCGCTGGCCGCTGAGCTAAGTGAGTCGATCTATCCGCGATTTGATCGGGTCGGTCTTATTGTGCCAATGCCTGCATCGAATTTCCGAAACCGCCAACCAGTGACGGAACTCGCGCTGGGACTGGGCAGGTTGGTCGGCAAGCCCGTTTTCGATGAATTGCTCACTAAAACGGCCAACGGCCAGCAGTTGAAGGATCTCACAAGCAAGGCGGATAAGCAGGCGGCTTTGGCCGATAGCTTCACGCTGCACGAGGGCATCAGTAACGAAGGCCGTTGGAACGCATTGCTTGTTGATGATCTCTTTCACACGGGCGCATCGTTGGAGGCAGCTTGCACGGCATTACGCACCTACCGGAAAATTGACCGTATCTATGTGGCGGCCGTCACCTGGAGATGAAACCATGACCACTATATTTGTAGCAGGATCCATCAATATCAAAAACCTTGATCGTCAGGTTAAGGAACGACTTGATCGCATCATAGAGTCCGGTTTTGGTGTCGTGGTAGGTGACGCGGATGGTGCGGATTCGTCGATTCAGAGCTACCTCGCTGAAAAGCAGGATCAGCACACCACTGTGTTTTGCAGCGGAGAAAATCCGCGCAACAATCTTGGGGGATGGCCTGTTCACTACGTGGCTGCCAAGGCTGCTCCCGGTACTCGCGCGTTCTTCACGGCTAAGGATATAGAGATGGCGCGAGTCGCGGACTACGGGTTGATGATCTGGGACGCCAAGAGTACCGGGACGTTGAGCAACGTGCTGGAGCTGTTGCAGCAAAAGAAAAAGGCCGTAGTCTTCGTTAACAAGGACAAAGACTTCGTGAACGTCGGGAACCTGGAGCAATTACACACTTTATTGAGCCGCATGAGTTCCCATGCCCATATGAAAGCCGAACAGAAAATTGGCCTATTTTCGAGGCTCAACGCCTTGAAGTACGAGCAAAGTGAAATGTTCGCGCATTGACTGACGGTGCTTCACCGCCCCCGCCGCAATCGGCGGGGCGCGGTGGGCGGCAGTCACGCCGCCTGTGGCTTGCTGCGCGACCAGATCAGGTCGTGCGTGCCGTTCTCGCCTTCGATCAGGCGGGCATAGACCGTTGCCGGGAACGAAGGATCGTCGATGGCCAACGACAGATAATCCCGCCCGGCTTCGCAGGCTTGCGCCCTGACGCGGGCAAGGCCAATACCCCAACGACGAGCGAGAACACTCCTTGTCGCAGATTGCGACGACATTGTTTAGGCGTGGCGTGTCGGTAAACCGTCCTTCATGACGTACAGGCGCGAACCTCCAGCGTCGAGGACGGCACACTTTGGCACAACTTGCCGCAGCATTCCGGAGCGTAGCCCCACAAGCCCCGCCCATTACGGCGGGGTGCAAGCAAAGCGCGCAGCGCCGCAGGCGCGAAGGCGTGAGAGATTGGTGGCGAATGGCCATGACGGCGAAGACGGCACGGGACTCGGCCCGAAAGCCCGGCGGTAGATCGCGCCGACACGCAAAGGTTCGACAATTGCGTGCGTGAGTAGCTATAGTTTTTTACTTCGCCAATCTTCTGACGATGGATTCAAATGACTCTGACAACTGAGCAATGGCTGACAGTGGGTGTCGCGGCCTGCGGCGTACTGGTTCAGTTTCTGATTGCTTATCTCGGCCGGAGCCAAGTCAGAAAGCAGCTTGACCTCCAGCACTTGGTCTCGCATCGATCCACGGCCTCTTTCATCGCCGACAAGCGCCAGCACTGGATACACGAGTTGCGCATAGACATGGCGTTCCATCTTGCCTTGTCGCAGGAAATAATCTGGAAATGGGACGGTTTGCGCATGGAAGCAGCGCAGCGAGTTGAAAGCGAAGCCAAGGATGAAGATGGCATATACGCCCCAGCCAAAGTGGATCAGATTCATCAAGAAGAAGCCGACAAGTTCTCTCCGGAAAATAGCAAACGCGAGCGGGAGCATCACGAAGGGCATATACGCATCATGTTCCGACTCAATCCGACTGAAGACTTGCATATCCAGCTTCGTCAGTGCCTCGACAACATCCGATATGTGATGAATAAAATGCAGGGAGCCAATACCTTGGACGCCAATCGGGAGTGTGTCAGCCGCATGCTAGCGCTTGTCGGCGAAGCACAGACACATACGGAAGCGATCCTCAAAGCGGAATGGCAGCGGGTGAAACAAGAGGTCGCCTATCCCGAGGCGTTAATGGCGACAATTTCCAAGCCCGAGTCGAAGAAGTAACGCGAGATTCTTCCGGCCCCTGGGGTTCGATGCCTTCGGGGCGGGATTCGGCGCACCTATTTCTTGACTTCGATTCCTTCAAAGCAAAACGCCTTGGCCGAAACCAAGGCGCATGAAGGTGTGGCAATACCCCTTCATGGTCTGGGCCTTGCGCGTGGCGGCCCGAGAAGGGTGCCCGCCAGGGATGGCAGGGCACAAAAAACCCGCCTCCTCCTGCGAGGGGGCGGGTTATGGTTCAACAAAGCGGACCTGCTTTATTCGCCGCGCGGGAAGCGCTGCGACTCCTCCAGCACGTTGAGGTCCATGTGGTTGCGCATGTAGCGCTCCGAAGCAACCTGTAGCGGCTGATGGTCCCAGGGGTAGTAGTGGCCGTTGCGCAGCGCTTCATAGACGATCAGTCGGCGCGCCTGGCTTTCCCGAATATCGGCGTCGAAGCGTGCCATATCCCAGCGGTCCATCGCCATGCGGGTGAACTCTGTGAGCGTGGCGTGATACTCGGGGCTCTCGGCCAGGTTGGTCAGCTCATGGGGATCGTCGGTGAGATTGTAGAGCTGCGGCGGGTCGAGCTCGCAGTGGTTGAACTTCCAGTCCCCCTTGCGAATGGTGACCAACGGCGCGTAGCTGCCCTCGGCGGCGTACTCCATGTAGACCGGGCTGCTGCGCTCGCCGCCCTTCATCAGCGGCACCAGCGACTCGCCGTCGGTCCAGGGCTCGATGGCGCTCAGGTCGATACCGACCAGATCGGCCAGCGTCGGGTTGACGTCGATCGACGACACCGGCGTGTCGATACGCCCGGGCTCGAGGCCGGGGGCAGCGACCATCAGCGGTACCCGCGACGACCCCTCATAGGGGCTCATCTTGAACCACAGACCGCGCTCGCCGAGCATGTCGCCGTGGTCGGAGACGAACAGGATGATGGTATTGTCCATCATGCGCGTGCGCTCCAGCACATCGAGAATGCCGCCGACCTTGTCATCGATGTAGGAGAGGTTGGCGAAGTAACCCTGGCGGGCGCGACGCACATTCTCCGGCTGAATATCGAATTTGGTGTGGTCGTTGGCATCGAAGATGCGCTGCGAGTGGGGATCCTGCTGGTCGTAGGGAATCTCCCCGACCTGCGGCTCGAGGTGATCGCAGTCGTTGTAGAGGTCCCAGAACTTGCGCCGTGCCACGTAGGGGTCGTGGGGGTGCGTGAAGCTGACGCACAGCGCCCAGGGGCGCTCGTCTTGACCGCGCGCGAGGTCATAGAGCTTCTGCTCGGCGTGAAACGCCACCTCGTCGTCATACTCCATCTGGTTGGAGATTTCCGCAACGCCGGCGCCGGTTACCGAACCGAGGTTGTGGTACCACCAGTCGATGCGCTCGCCGGGGCGGCGGTAGTCCGGTGTCCAGCCGAAGTCGGGGGGATAGACATCGGTGGTCAGGCGCGACTCGAAGCCGTGCAGTTGATCGGGGCCGACATAGTGCATCTTGCCCGACAGGCAGGTCTCATAGCCGGCACGCCGCAGGTGGTGGGCCCAGGTGGGCACACTGGAGGGAAACTCGGCGGCATTGTCATAGACGCCGGTGCGCGACGGCAGTTGGCCCGACATGAAGGCAGCGCGGCCCGGCGCGCAGAGATAGCTGGGCGTATAGGCGTTGCGGAAACGCACCGAACGCTGGGCCAGCTTTTTGAGATTCGGCATGTGCAGAAAATCCGCCGGGCCGTCTTCGAACAGCGTACCGTTCACCTGATCGGCCATCAGGACCAGAATATTGGGGCGCGTCATCAACTTCTCCTTGTAGTCGCCGGATTTGACCCTACACAGGATGATGGCGCAGCGCCAGCCATGACCAGCAACTTCTTTGACCGCTGAGGCCAGGCTGAGCTGGGGCTACCCCAAATCCAGAACCTGACTGCTGATATCCGCCGATCTCCGCTACGCTGAAAATCTCCATACCTTCGGTGAAACCAACGCCATGCTGTCACGACTGCTTCTCCCCCTCTCTCCGGCCCTGCTGTCGCTGGGGCTGCTGGCGACACCGGCCAGCGCCGCGGGCGAGCGCGACCGCCTTGACGACATTGTTCAGCGCGCCGGTGAACTGCCGCGTACCCATACGCTGGTGGTGGCCATCGACGGCGACACGGTGATCGACGAGAGCTTTCGCGGCCACCGCACCGATGCCACCGCCAACATCAAGTCGCTCTCCAAGACACTGATCTCGGCGCTGGTGGGCGCGGCCATCGATCGCGATATTATCCGCAGCGCCGATCAGCCGGTGGTCGAGCTGCTCGCCCCCTCCCGGCTGCCCGCCGACCCCGACCCGCGCCTTGACGACATCACGGTGGGCCAGTTGCTCTCCATGCAGTCGGGGCTGGAGCGCACCTCGGGGCAAAACTACGGCAGCTGGGTGGCCAGCGGCAACTGGACGCGCAACGCCCTCGCCCGGCCCTTCGTCGCCGAGCCCGGCGGCCCGATGCTCTACTCCACCGGCAACAGCCATATTCTGTCGGCGGCGCTCACCGATGCCGCCGGCCGCTCGACGCTGGCACTGGCCCGCGACTGGCTGGGCGAGCCGCTGGGGATCACCATTCCGCCCTGGACACAGAGCCCCGAAGGGGTCTATTTCGGCGGTAACGAGATGGGCATCACCCCGCTGGGGCTTTTGCGCTTTGGCGAGATGTACCGCCTGCAGGGCGAGTTCAACGGCCAGCGGGTACTCTCCGCGGAGTGGGTCGAGCAGAGCTGGCAGCCGCGCACTCGCTCGGTCTACAGCGGTGACCAATACGGCTACGGCTGGTTCATGGACGAGCTGGCCGGCAGCCGGGTCTACTACGGCCGCGGCTACGGCGGCCAGGTGCTGTTCGTGGTCCCCGACCGCGCCATGACGGTGGTGATGACCTCCGACCCCACACCGCCCTCCAACGGCAGCTACAACGACCGTCTCAAGGGCGTGGTGGAAGCGCTGATCCGCGCCACCGAACCACAGCACACCAGCGCCGACGACAGCGCATAGAGGAGACGCCATGAGCTCATCGCTGGCTGATACCGAACAGTGGCAGCGACGCACCATACCGGTACGCTCGGCCGACGGCGCGGTGGCCGCTCAGCACCGGGTTGCCGCCCGCGCCGGCGCCGCCATGCTGCACCAGGGCGGTAACGCGGTAGACGCAGCGGTCGCCTGCGGCTGGGCGCTGGCCGCCGTCGAACCCTGGATGAGCGGCCCGGGCGGCTCCGGCTTCATGGTGGTATGGCTGGCTGCCGAGCAGCGCGCCGTGGCGCTCGACTTTCAGGGCGTACTGGCGAGCACACTGGACCCGGCCGACTACCCTCTCGACCCCGATTTGCCGGACACACCCATGGGGTTTCCGGCGGTAGCCGATCGCGCCAATACCGAGGGTTACCCCTCCATGACGCTGCCCGGCAGTGTCGCCGGGCTGGAGCACGCCCGACAACGCTTTGGTCGCCTGTCGCGGGCACAGGTGATGGCGCCGGCGATCGAACTGGCCGAGCGCGGTCATCCCGTCGACTGGTTCACCAGCCTGCAGATCGGCCTTGCCGCCCGGGTGCTGGCCCGCGATCCGGTCTCCCGCGATATCTATCTGCCCGGCGGTCACCCCGCGCTGCCGGAGAGCCGCCTGCACATTCCGGGGCTGGCCGCCAGCCTCAAGGAGATCGCCGCTACCGGCAGCGAGGGCTTCTATCGCGGCGCGCTGGCCGAGCGCATGGTCGACGACCTGCAGCGCGGCGGCTCACGCCTGTCGGTGGAGGACTTCGCCGCCTACCGGGTGCGCGAGTTCGACGCCATGCGCGCCGAGCACCGCGGCTTTACGCTCTATACGCCGGGGGAGATCTCCGGCGGCGAGCGTCAGCGCGACATGCTCGCCCACAGCCGACGCTCGATGCCGCAGCCGCCCGAGCGCCCCGATGCCGGCAGCTGGCTGAGCTACGCCGCGGCGCTGGAACACTGCTGGCGGCAGCATAAAATCCGCCGTGGCGTGGTCACCGAACAGGGCGGCTGCACCTCCTCGCTGTCGGCGGCAGACCGCGACGGCAACATGGTGGCGCTCACCCACACCCTGCTCAATCGCTTCGGCTCCGGCGTCACGCTGCCCGGCAGCGGCATCCTGATGAACGACGGCGTCAGCTACTTCGACCCGCGCCCCGGCTACCCCACCTCAATGGCCGGCGGTCAGCGTATCAACTCCTCCAATATGTGCCCCACCATCGGCATCTACGACACCAGCGCCCGCTTCGCACTGGGCGCCTCCGGCGGCGACCTTATTATGCCGGCAGTAACGCAACTGGTGGCGCTGATGACCGATTTCGGCATGAGTCTGGAGGAGGCGATGCATCATCCCCGACTGGACGCCAGCGATCGCGGCTCGCTGCGCGTCGACCCGCGGCTGGCGCCGCAAGTGCTGGCACAACTGGGCAAACACTATGTGCTGGAGCCGGCCCAGCAGCTGGTATTTCCACGCCTCTACGCCTGCCCCGGCGGCGTGGCGCGTAACAGCAGCGGCGAATACGAAGCGCTCTGTGACCCGGCCCAGCCGGTGGGCGGCGGTGCCATTCCCGCCCCCTTCACAGCGGTTGACAGTGATCGGCCTCGCCAGGGAGCCCGGCCATGAGCGATGCAAGGGAGGTGATACTGGTCTGCCACCCGCAGGCCGAGCGCGTCGCGGCGTGGATCGCGCGGCTGGCACCGCTGCTGCCGGCATTCAGGCTGGCCGCCATCGACGAGGCGGTCGCCCCCGAGCGAGTGCGCTATGCGGTGGTATGGAAGCCGTCACCAGGGGCGCTGGCCCCCTTTACCGCGCTGCGTGCGGTGGTGTCGCTGGGCGCCGGCATCGACCATATCCCGGCCGACGCCCTGCCCGCCCATCGGCCGCCGATTCTGCGCACCACCGGCGAGGCGCTGACCCAGCGCATGCGCGAATACGTCTGCCTGCAGGTGCTGCGCCACCATCGCGACATGCCGCAGCTTGCGGCGGCGCAGCGCCGCGCCGAGTGGCAACCGCAGGTCACCCCACCGGCTCCCGAGCGCCGCGTAGGGGTGATGGGACTGGGCCTTTTGGGCAGCGCCGCTGCCACAAGCCTGGCGGCTCTGGGGTTCGATACCCGCGGCTGGGCGCGCTCGCCGCATCAGCTGGGCGGCGTCACCACCTTCGCCGGCGATGAGTTGAACGACTTTCTCGCCGGCTGCGAGATTCTCGTCTGCCTGCTGCCGTTGACCGACGCCACCCGCGACATCCTCGATCATCGCCTGCTTGCCCGCCTGCCGAGAGGCGCCGGGCTGATCAACGCCGGCCGCGGCGAGCATCTTGTCGAGGCCGATCTGCTCGATGCGCTGGCCAGCGCACGGCTCTCCCATGCCACCCTTGACGTCTTTCGCCAGGAGCCGCTGCCCGCCGACCACCCCTTCTGGCACCACCCACAGATCACCGTCACACCGCATATCGCCTCGATGATCGACGCCCCCACCGGTAGCCGACTGGTGGCGGAGAACATTCGACGTTTCGAGCAGGAGCTTGCCGACAGCGCAGCAGCGGGAGGCGCCGTCTGACAGATCGGCGAGCGCGAAGAGTCTGCAGAAGAAAATTTAAAGCTTCTTCGCGGCGGGACCGATAAGACAGGACAAGCCGGACCTTCACCTTCCAGAACCTGCAGACAGCGCACGCTATCCCGACGCTGCCGACCATCGAGGAGCTTCCCATGCAGATCGGCTGGTCCTTTTCTCCGCAGCAGAGTCCATCGCGTACTTCCCTCGCGTCCGCCGCTACGCCGCCCCGTGAGCGCCGCTCGGAAAACAGCGAAGCGTCGCAGGACAGGTTCGCAAAAGAGTTCGAGGCGCTCGAGAAACTCAAACAACTGCCGCGCAAAAGTGCCGAAGACAAGGCGGCGATGCTGGTCAAGCGGCTCAAGGAGCTCAAGGCGCTGATACAGTCGATGATGATGTTCGGCGCCTCCGCCGCACAGATCAAAAGTATCGCCCGCGAGATCAAAAGCATCGCCGGGCAGCTGAGCGATGCAGCCAAACAGTTGAGTGGCGCAACCACTGGCGCTACGGGCGTGCCGAACATCCCGGCCGCATCGCTATCACAGGCTGCGCGGTCGAAAATGCCCGAGGTCGAGGCGTCGCAGGCAACCCACGACAGCGAAGGCAAGGCAGCCGATGCCGAAGCGACTGCCAGCCAGGCTGTCGCAGCAGCCAGCAGCGGCACCAATGAGCAGCCGCAGGAGAGTCAGGAGCGCAAAGAGCGCCGCGGCGGTGGCGCTGGTGAAGGTGACGACAGCGCCCTGCGCGAGACGCTGATCGAGGCGCGCAAGCTGCTCAAGGAGCTGATCGATAATCTCAAGTCAATCGCCGACAAGGATGACCGCGACACGCGCAGCCAGCTGAAAAATGCCGAAGAGCAGCTGCGCAAGCTTGATAATCGCCTGATGGACAGCCTGATGCCGAAGCTCTACGGCGCCCGGGGCATCCCGACGGCCGACACCGCAACCCTGCCCGCGCTCAATGGCGGTTCGCTGTCGGTCAAGGTATAGAGCGACAAAGACAGCCTGTAAAAGGCTTCCTGCAGCGCATGAGCGCCTTCTTCCTTTATCCATCCCGATAACTGACGTCTTCGGTCGCCATTTCGCCGCCTCCCCTTGCCCCCTGCCCTGCCCCATCACGCCGCAAACGGGAAGGCGGCCAACAGCATTTGATCACGAATTTTTATTGAATGAGCGAATAAAATTACGTAGCGTGATTCGAGAGGCAGATTTGCCTTGAACACCAACGCAAGGAACAACACAACATGATGAACCCGACATCGACTTGCACTGCTATCGGCCTGACGCTGGGCGCACTGCTGCTCTCCTGCAACGCAGTTGCCGCCCCGCAAAACGCCGACATGACGCCCGCGAAGGCGCTGGAGCAGTGCCCGGTGGCGGCCTATGCCATGGCGCTGCGCTATCAGCAGTCGCCCGAGGTACGCGCCCTTCAGCGCCAGGCCTGGTCGCTGGCAAGGCTGCGTCTGCAGCAGGCGCTGGCCAACAGTGACAAGGCGCCCTCCCGGCTGGCCGTCGTCACCGACCTCGACGAAACGGTGATCGATAACAGTGCGCTGCTGATTCGCGACATGCAAAACTGCCACACCTACAGCGGCTGGGATACCTGGAGCAACTGGGAACGCGAAGGCACACCGAAGCTGATTCCCGGCGCGAAAGCGTTTCTTGACTACGCCAACGAACAGGGCGTGGCCATCTACTACATCTCCGATCGCTTTCAGGAGAACGAGCCCGCTACTCTGGCAACGCTCAAACAGCTGGGGCTGCCGCAGGTGACCGAGGACAGCGTCAAACTCTATGGCCTCAGCAAGGAAGAGCGGCGCGCGAAGGTCAAGCAAAATCACGAGATCGTGCTGATGATGGGCGATACTCTGCACGACTTTGCCAGCCTGTTTGACGACGACGACCTCGACAGGCAGTACGAAGGCGTCGCCAGCAACGCCGAAAAATTCGGCGACCGCTGGATTGTCTTTCCCAATGCCACCTATGGCGACTGGAGCACTCTCCCGCTACAGGGCTGGGACCATCCGGCCGACTATGCCTCGGATCAATCCAGCGACAGCTGAGGCCGCTGCTATCTCTGTCATCGAGGGGCAGTCAGTCGGACCTGCGGCATCGCCTGCCAACATGCTGCTCTACGCCTTCACCATCGATCGGGGCCGCTGTGACAAGCGGCCGACCGCTCCCGGTGCAGCGCCCGATCGAGTTCGCCGCTGCCCTCGATGCTCACCTCCCGAAGCGCCAGGAAATCCGCCAACCGTCGCAGCTCGTCGCTCAGCGCCGCAGCCAGTTCGACAAGCGGCTGATCGCGTTCGGGATGGGCAGCGATCACCCGCAGCGTCGAGCGCTGGCGATCGGCCTTGAGATCGAGTCGCGCCACCAGTTCGCCATTCAGCAGAAAGGGCAGCACATAGTAGCCAAAGCGGCGTTGCGCCTGCGGGGTGTAGATCTCGATCCGGTAGTGAAAGTCGAACAGCCGGGCGGCGCGCTCGCGGTCCCACATCAGCGGATCGAAGGGCGCCAGTAGCGCCGTGGCGTTCGCTGCATGGCGGCCGGCGCGGGCCTCGACATGGCGCCAGCCACCGTCCGGCCAGCCCTCCACGCGCAGCGGCGCGATCACACCCGCCTCGGCAAGCTCTGCCAGCCGCTGGCGAGTCTCGGCGCCGTCGAGGCGAAAGTAGCGCTGCACGTCGCGCGTCGTCGCCACCCCCATGGCACGCATCGCCCGCTCGACCAGGGCGCGCTGGGCTTCTTCGGGCACAGCGGGCACCTCATGGGCGAGCCGCCCCACCACTCGCTCGGGCAGATCATAGACGCGTTCGAAGTTGCCGCGCCGATGGGCGACCAGTACCCGACCGCACCAGAACAGCGCCTCCAGCGCCGACTTGCCGTGGCTCCAGCCCCACCAGTTGCCGCGGCTGCGACCGGCGCCGCTCAGCTCCGCCGCCGACAGTGGCCCGTGGCGTTCGATCTCCGCCAGCGCGCCCGCCAGGTAGTCCGGGTGCTCACGCGCGAAGCGCGCGAGGTGCTTCCACAGGCCACCGCCGCCCTCGCAGGCGCGCTGCATGCGAAAGCGATACAGCGGATAGTCCTCCAGCGGCAGCAGTGACGCCTCGTGACTCCAGTACTCGAACAGTCGCCGCCGCGACGGCGGCCCCTGGTTGAAGGCATCGAGCCTTGCGCGGTCATAGCCGCCAAGCCGAGAGAACAGCGGCATGTAGTGGGCACGACAGAGCACGTTGACGCTGTCGATCTGTAGCGCGCCCAGCCGCCGCACACAGCGCAACAGGGCGCGGCCATCAGTCTCGGCGCTGTCGCGGCGGACACCGAAGCCCTGGGCCCGGAGCGTCATGGCGCGTGCCTGGCGGGCGTTGAGGTGATCCGTCATGGTCTGCTCTACGGCCGCTCACTGCCGCCGTTCGGCGATCAGAAAGCGGTCATCAATGGGGTAAAAGCGGTCGGCAGCGTTGATCAGGGCGCGGGCGGTCAGGGCTTCAACCGCATAGACTTCCACGATCACGCCGAAACGCCGATGCAGCCGCTCGATCAGTTCAACGAAATCGCCGTCGCCGGACATCAGTACCAGCCGCTCGGCACATTCGGCAGCCTCGATCATATCCAGTGTGATACCCACGTCCCAGTCGCCCTTGGCGCTGCCGTCGCGGCGCTGAATAAAGGGCTTGAGGCGGACGTTGAAGCCGATCTGGCGCAGGGCGTTCTGAAACTGCTGCTGACGCGCATCATGGCGCTCGATGGCGTAGGCGTTGGCCATCGCGACCCGCTCGCTCCTGCAGGCGTGGCGCCACAGGGCGCGGTAGTCGGGCGCACGGCCGTGGACGTCGCGGCTGGTGTAGTAGAGATTCTGTACGTCGGCGAACAGCGCCACGGCAGGCGTCGCGGCACTCGCCGGTGCGGACGACGAGATGTTCAAGGCAGCGCCTCCGGGGTATCCACGTCGCGGTGAATGCCGTCGTCGTCGACCGCCACCTCGACCAACTGCGCAGCGTGGCGCTGAAGCAGCGCCCGCGCACCCTCGTCGCCACCGAGCTCGGCCAGTTCGGGCCACCAGTGGCGGCCGAAGAGTACCGGATGGCCGCAGCGTCCTGCCCTTGCGGGCCTGACGATGTTCTCGGCAGAGGCGGCAGTGCACAGTCGGCGCAGAGTCTCCTCGCGTACCGCGGGCATATCACCCAGCACCACCGCCAGTGCGCGGTAATGCGGCGCGTCATGCAGCAGCGCTTTTACACCCGTGGCGAGGCTGTCACCCATACCGGCGGCGTCGGGCGCAACGTGCAGTCGCTTCGCACTGCCGGGCAGTTCGAGAGCCGCGTCGTCATCCTCTGCGCGCAGCACCACCAGCGGCGTCGCAAAGCAGGGAGCAAGGCTGTCGAGGGTGGCACGCAGCAGGGTACGGCCATCCGTCAGCCGAGCGCGGCGCTTGTCACTGCCGAAGCGGCGGCCGTGGCCGGCGGCCAGTACCAGCGCCGCCACGCCGTGGCACGCCCTCGCTCTGTCCTCAGGCATGGACACTGACCGGCTGCGCCTCGTCACGGTAGCTGCCAGCGCGACCGTTATGGACACGCATCACATCGGCGACCACGGCCAGCGCGATCTCGGCCGGCGTCTTGCTGCCCAGATCCATGCCGATCGGCATGTGCAGCCTTGCGATCTGCGCGTCGTTGAGCCCGCCGGAGCGTTTGAGCCGTTCGGCACGCCGTGCCGAGGTGCGCTGAGAGCCCATGACACCGATATAGAAAGCCGGCGTGCGCACCGCCTCGATCATCGCCGGGTCGTCGATACGCGGGTCGTGAGTCAGCGCCACCACGGCGGTCGATTCATGGCAGGCGCCGGAGGCGATGAACAGCGCCGGCAATGCCGCCTGTACTTCGATGCCCTCGCCATGGCCGGCGGCGATAAAGGCGTGGCGCTCGTCGTCACGCGGGTCGCAGACGATCACCTCGTAGCCGAGCGAACGCGCAAACCGGGCACAAAAGCCCGCTACCGGCGAGATACCGGCCAGAATCAGGCGCAGCGCGGGGCCGATACGAATATTGAGGCGCTGCTCGTCGTCGCGCGACACCGCCGGCCCGCCGGGCGCCTCGTCGAGGATCACCCGATAGCGGCCGCTGTGCGGGTCGACGCGTCGGATCAACCGCTTCTGGCCCAGCAGGGTCGCCTCCAGCACCTCGAGGTGAACACAGAGTTCATCGTTGACCTCCAGCCGCTCGATCAGCACCTCCAGAATACCGCCACAGGGTAGCTGCAGGCGCTGACTCTGCTCCTGACTCTCACCATAGCGAATGATAGTGGCGGGCCGCTCGAAGGCACCGTCGCGCAGGCTTTCGATAAAGGCCTCTTCGACACAGCCGCCGGACAGCGAGCCGATATAGCGGCCATCGCTCAGCGCCACCAGCATCGAACCGGGCGCACGCGGCGATGACCCCCAGGTCCCCAGTACCGTGCAGAGCCACATGACAGACTCGCTGGCCGCCCACTGGCGCGCCTGCTGAACCACCTGAAGATCGAGATGACGCATGAACAATCCTCGTCCGGCAAAAAAGAGGAAAAAGTGAGTCTGCAAAGGATAGCACTCCCCCTCCTGCTCTACCCTCTTGCGACAGGGCTGCTATGGTGACGCTTTTGAACCCAGGAGCCTTCATGACGCCACGCCCCCCCGCTTCCTCCCTTCGACCATGACAGTGCTCTGCAGAAGGTGCGCGCCGCCGAGAACGCATGGAACAGCCGCCGCCCGGAACAGGTAGTACTGGCCTATAGCGAGGACGCCCGCTGGCGCAACCGCAGCGAGTTTTTTCAGGGCCACGAAGCCATCGTCACGTTTTTGCAGCGCAAGTGGCAGCGCGAACTCGATTACCGCCTCTGCAAGGAGCTGTGGGGCTTCGACGAGGCGAAAATTGGCGTGCGTTTTCAGTACGAATGGCACGATCGTTCCGATCAGTGGTATCGCGCCTACGGCAATGAAATGTGGGCATTCGACGAGCGCGGCCTGATGGTGCGCCGCGAGGCGAGCATCAACGAAATCCCCATTGAAGAGAGCGAACGCCGCTTTCGCTGGCCGGCGCCGGGGCCGCGCCCGGAGAACCATCCCGGTCTCAACCGGAATGGGCTTTAGCAGCCCGCCGAATACGCTTCGCAAGGCGCCCGCCCGGGCGCCTGTGACTATACCCCCAGATCGTGATCCGGCCGCATATCGTAACGCATCACGTTGTGCATGAAGCCACCGTCGACGTAGAGCGTGGTGCCGGTGATATAGCGCGCCTGCTCGGAGCAGAGGAACACCGTGACGCCGGATACATCACCGGTTTCGCCGATAAAGCCGAGCGGAATCCAGCTGTTCATGTTGTCGATGCCCAGCGCCTCGTTGTCCTCGCGGTTGATATCGGTCTGGATCGCCCCGGGGGACAGCCCGACCACGCGAATGCCGTACTCGCCCCATTCGACGGCGGCAGCGCGAGTGAGCATTTTGAGCCCTGCCTTGGCAACGCTATAGTGCGCCACGCCCTTGCGTGTCACATCGTCGTGAATCGACTGCACGTTGATGATCACGCCGCCGCTGCCGGCCTTTTTCATCCGCCGCGCGGCATGCTGCGAGCACAGAAAGGGCGCGCTGAGATTGACGTCGAGCAGCTGCTGCCAGTCCTCGAACGGCATATCCTCCAGCGCGTGAGCGTTTTCGAAGCCGGCATTGTTGATCAGAATATCGATCTGTCCAAAGTGGCGATCAAAGGCTTCGAACATCTCGTCGATAGTGCGCTGCTCGCTCAGATCACCGCTGAGCACCGTGGTGTCGACGCCGTAATCGTCGGCCAGCCGCTGCGCCTGGTCGTTGACGTCCTCGCGCGGTTTGCGGGTATGCAGTGCCACATTGGCGCCGGCCGCGGCCAGCGCCTGCGCCATGTGGGCGCCAATGCCCCGATTGGCGCCGGTGACCAGCGCCGTTTTGCCATTCAGCCGAATATCCATCGAACTCTCCCTGTATTGCGATGAAAACGGCCTCTACGGCCGCACCCGTCAGCGCAAGTCTGGTCGATAACCGGGCGCCGGGAAAGCGGCACATTGATAAAAAGAGAAAGGCGTGCAACGGCACTTGTGCAAGAAAGTACCGCTACAAGGCGTAGCGCTAAAAAAGAGCCGAACTCATGGCCCTTGCAGCAGCACCGCAGCCCCTCGGCCTCAGGAGACCGGGGCAGCGCTGCGATAGCGATAGTGGCGGCGCGCCAGCGATAGCCCCAGCACCACGCCGACCAGCATCACCAGAGCGACATACCAGGCCGGCGACATCGGCAATACCTCGATCGATGAGGTCACGACCATGGGCGTGAAGCCGCCGGCAAAGGCGTAGGCCACGTTATAGGAAAACGACAGACCGGTGAAACGAATCGCGGCGGGAAAGGACTTGACCGCAATGGCCGGTACGATACCCACCAGGCCGCAGAAGAACCCCACCAGCGCATAGAGCGGGAAAAGCAGTTCGGTGCTCTGGTGCATCAGCCAGAAGAACCAGAAAAAACTGATACCCAGGCCGGCGCAGAACAGGGTCAGAATGATGCCGTCGCCGAAGCGATCGGCCAGCCAGCCGGCCACCAGGCAGCCTATGATCACGCAGACGATCGCCACGCTGTTGGCCTGCAGAACCAGCCCGCGGTCGAGACCGGCAAAGCTTTCCAGAAGTGTCGGTGCCATCAGGATGGTGACCACGACCGCTGCGGTCAAAAGCCAGGTGGCGATCATCGAGATTGCCACACCATTGCGGTAGTCGCGCAGCAGCGCACGCATCGGCAGCTCCTCGGAGAGCGCTTTCGTCTGCTGCATTTCGGTAAAGACCGGCGTTTCGTGCAGGTAGCGACGCAGGTAAAGCGTAACAAAGCCCAGCACCCCGCCCAGCAGAAACGGCAGACGCCAGCCCCAGCTCTCCAGCGTCTCGGCGCTCATGGCGTAATTGAGGCCGGTCGCCACCAGCGAACCGAGCAAAATGCCGGCCACCAGCCCGGCAGAGAGCGTACTGGTGGCAAAGGCGGTATGACGTGCCGGCACATGCTCGGTGACAAACGTCCAGGCCCCCGGCGCTTCGCCACCGATTGCCGCCCCCTGCAGCATACGCATGACGAGCAGCAAAATCGGTGCCATATAGCCGATGGTGGCATAGGTGGGCAGAAGACCCATGATGAGGGTAGGCAGCGCCATCAGCATGATGGAGAACATGAACATCTTCTTGCGGCCCACCTTGTCGCCAAAGTGTGCCATGACGACACCGCCGATGGGCCGGGCGATGTAGCCGGCGGCAAAGATACCGAAAGTCTGCACCAGCGTCAGCCACTGCGGCATGTCGGGAGGAAAGAACAGCCGCCCGACGATACTGGCGAAAAAGACGAAGATAACGAAATCGTAGAACTCGAGCGCACCGCCCAGTGCCGAGAGCCCCAGTGTTTTGACATCCCTGGCGCCCAGCGGACGGGCCGCCGATGTATTGTGGTCTTCGGTGGATTCGTTGTTCATTGCAAAATCGCCTGCGGGAGAGCACGTTGACAGTTCTGCGAATCGCCATGCGGCTGGCATACCCTGCGGCAAAAGCCGACAACGGCAGCTAAAATGTTGGAAACGACTCGCTTCAGCGGCGCAACAGCTTACCAGAAAAAATCGTCGGGAACGATTTTTAACATCGCGAAGCGATGGCCCGCAGGGTGCCCGCCAGGGATGGCGGGCATCAAAAATCGTCGGGAACGATTTTTAACATCGCGAAGCGATGGCCCGCAGGGTGCCCGCCAGGGATGGCGGGCATCAAAAATCGTCGGGAACGATTTTTAACGTCGCGAAGCGATGGCCCGCAGGGTGCCCGCCAGGGATGGCGGGCATCAACAATCGTCGGGAACGATTTTTAACGTCGCACAAGCGACGACCCCGAAGGGTGCCCGCCAGGGATGGCGGGCGTTTCATGACCAGGCCGGGCGCGCTTTCGGATGACTGACATCTCAATGTCGTCATTGACCAGGCAAACTTCGCTTACATCAACCATCATTATCAGTACAAGCATTGTCAGTACAAGCCATGTCGACAGGAGAGAATCTCTCATGACGCGCTATGTTCGACTCGCCGGCAGCGACGTTCCCGCCATCGGCCAGGGCACCTGGCACATGGGTGAAGGACAGTACCCTCGACAGGACGAGGTCAATGCCCTGCGACGCGGTCTTGATGCCGGCATGACGTTGATCGATACCGCCGAAATGTACGCCAGCGGTGAAGCCGAAAAGGTGGTGGGCGAGGCGATCAGCGGACGCCGCGATGACGCCTTTCTGGTTTCCAAGCTACTACCTTCCAATGCCGGCCGTCATGAGGCGGTTGCAGCCTGTGAAGCGTCACTCAAACGCCTTGGCGTAGAGCAGCTCGATCTCTATCTACTGCACTGGCGCGGTGGCACAAGATTGTCGGAAACGCTTGAAGCCTTCGAACAGCTGGAGCGCGAGGGCAAGATCGCCGCCTTTGGCGTTTCCAATTTCGACGTCGACGACATCGAGGAGCTCTACACTCTCAAGGCCGGCGAGCGCTGCGCTGCCAACCAGGTGCTCTATCACCTTGGTTCTCGCGAGATAGAGCTGGGGTTGCAGCCTCTACAAAGGCGTAACGACCTGCCTACAATGGCCTACTGCCCGCTGGCGCAGGGCGGACGCGACTTTAAACGTCTGGCTAATAACAGAACGGTACGCGCCATTGCCAACGAGTACGACATTACGCCTTCGCAGTTGCTGCTGGCATGGTCGGTGCGCGATGACGACGTTATTGCGCTACCCAAGGCCGTCAGCCCCGGGCACGTGGATGAAAACGCCGCAGCGCTCGAGATCCAACTGGACGAGGATGCGCTGGAGCGCCTTGACGATGCCTTCCCGCTTCCCGAAGGAAGCAGTTCGATCCGGATCGTTTGAAGGACTTCGGCTTAACACCCTATCCCTGAACCTTTTCCTGCCCCGGCCCTGCTCGCGAGGGTCGCAGCTTTACCCTGATGCCGCAAAGGATCACATGCTGTAACATTAGCGGAACCTGTAGACTACACTGGGTGTGATGATGCGAAGGATCGACGTCATATCAACGTGGTCGCAGGGAGGAAGACAGCATGGGCATTTTCAGACGCTCCAGCCGCCGCCGTAACAAAGTGGTGACTCATGATTTTCACGTTGCAGCCGATGACATGGCACGCAGCGAGAGTTTTTATGACTTCAAAAGGCGGCAACAACTCATAGAATGGCGCCAGCGTCAGGCCTACTTCGAAAAATACGGCACTGCACCGGCTCCCAGCATCATCCGGCCCGGGCAGGACAGCGTAATGCATTGAGCCGCAATCGGAATCCGGCGCGCTTGATGGCACCGCTTTCGTCACCACCAGGTCATCGTTTTTCAGGCTGCAAAATTTGGTGACATTGACGTAGCATACGTCATTTAAAACAACATCCGGATCGAAATACCTCTGCAAAGCCGGCCCGGATTTCATCGGCTCTGTCCTGCATTCGCTACGGGCCCCGGAAAATTATTGGCTTGCTGTTTGCAGATCCAGAGCAGGAGTGTTGATGTGCTTGCCGCACGTTTTGTTTTCATCGTTACCCTTTTTCTCGCCGCATCGCTGGCGACAGAGGGCGGCGTCGCCTGGGGAGACACCGTCTCCTCAAGCCTTACACAGATTATCGACAGCCAGCACGGCCCTGTTGTCGTCACCTGGCTTGACAGCGGCCCCAGCGTCAATCATGTACGCATTGTCGAAGTCGTTCAGTACCATGGCGACAGCTTTCGCTGCAAGCGCATCGGGGTATCCGGCCATGAGCCCCGGGTCGGAGAGATGGTGCCAACCGAAGTCAGCAGCACACAGTTGCCGCCAGGACTTGTCGACGCCCTGCCCCGCTTCGAAGGCTATGCCTGGCGACGTGTTGGCCATGATCTGGTACTGATTGCCATTTCCTCCAACAGCTATCACAACGTCTTTCATGATCTGATCTGCCCGAGCGACTCCCGCCCGGGGCTCGAGGGTTCAGGACAATAAAGGGTGGGATACAACAAGCCCCGCATAGAGCGGGGCTGTTCGCGTTCAACTCAGGCCGAAAGGCATTAGGGAACCACTGCATAAATGCCTGCACGAGCGAATGACTACGTTGCGCGGTACTGGTGCGCCAGCCCGGTCGAAGACTCGCCTAACCCCATGTTATGTCTCGCCTTCTGCGTTCCATGCGCCTTGCCCTTCATCTCGTTCGGCGATTTATGCGGCGCTTCCTTAGCCTTCAAGTTTGGCGTCGAGCGTGATCTCGGCGTTGAACAGGCGTGAAATCGGGCAGCCTTCCTTGGCATTCTTCGCCGCGCGGTCGAAGGCGGTCTGGTCGGCGCCGGGAATTTTTGCCACGGTCTGCAGATGGACCTTGCTGACATAGAAACCGCTGTCGTCCTGATCCAGTGTCACGGTCGCCTCGGTATTGATGCTCTCGGGCTCCAGATCTTCTTCGCCAAGCATCATCGACAGCGCCATGGAGAAGCAGCTGGCATGGGCAGCGCCGATCAGCTCTTCCGGATTGGTACCGGGCTGGCCTTCGAAACGGGTGTTGAAGCCGTAAGGGTTTTCCTTGAGCGCCCCGCTTTCGGTCGACACGACGCCCTTGCCCTTCTTGAGGCTACCTTTCCACTCTGCGGAACCCTTCTTCTGAATCGCCATCATGATCCTCCGTGACATTCATGGATTACTGTATTCGATAGCCCACTACCGAATTGCCCTGACAGCATAGTCAGAAGAACCGCTATACCGCCAGTTCGATCCGATCAACTATTTCAATGCGGCCAGCGCCGCCTCGTAATCGGGCTCGTTCTTGATCTGATCGACAAGCTCACTGTGCAGAACTCGATCGTTTTCATCCAGTACCACTACGGCGCGGGCGCATAGACCGCGAATGCGCCCCGTCACAACGTCGACACCGAAGTCGCGAGCGAATGGGTGATGACGAAAATTCGACAGCGTCATCACCTGATCAAGCCCTTCAGCAGCGCAGAAACGACCGGCAGCGAAAGGCAGGTCGGCCGACACGACCATGACCACCGTATTGTCGAGCCCGGAAGCGCGCTCGTTGAACTTGCGCGCCGACGTAGCGCAGGTGCCGGTATCGATGCTGGGCACGATCGACAACACCTTGCGCTGCCCGGCGTAATCGGCAAGCGCTACATCGACCATGTCGCGACCGGTCAGTGTAAAGGGCGGCACCGTTTCACCCACTTCCGGAAAA
Organism: Kushneria aurantia DSM 21353; assembly: GCF_000382245.1. GTDB lineage: Bacteria > Pseudomonadota > Gammaproteobacteria > Pseudomonadales > Halomonadaceae > Kushneria > Kushneria aurantia. Next base: position 64,836 of record NZ_KB907866.1, on the reverse strand, counting down.
TGCCCTTCGACATCGATATGCTCTTCACCGTGCAGAATCCTTGTCATGACCTCTACCGTCCTGAAAATTCCTGCCTGCGAGTATGTGCTGCCCGTAAGGTGGCGAAACGCCGATAGCGACTCAGCAACGACGAAGTGCTGTCAGCGAATTCAGCGCCTCGGGCTCCTGATAGCAGGATAGCAGCTCCCAGTTACCGCCGGGGCGCCCCGGCGGCTGACAGACAACCGGTTCAACGTTGCCGACCCGCGGGCCGTCGAGACTGCCGCTGGTGGCGTGGCGAATCACTCGAAACACGCCCGAGTGAGCCACGATCAGCGGCCACTCGTAGCGCTCGATCACCGCATTGAGGGCCGCAAGCACCCGGCTGCGGAATATCTCCCATGACTCGCCCTGTGCAGGCTCGTCGAAATAGGGCATGGGTGCCTGCAGTGGCCCGCCCTCCAGCACGCCCCAGTCGCGCTCGCGCAATCCATCATGATAATGAAGGCGGGCACCGGGCAGCAGCAGGCGCGCCGTCTTGCGGGCGCGAAACTGGCTGCTGACGGCAATATATGACCAGCGAAAGCCGCCCAACAGTTCACCGGCTTCCCGCGCCTGGCGCTCGCCCAGACGGGTCAGAGCAACATCCAGCCGCCCGGCAACCAGACCGGCGCGGTTATAGAAGGTTTCGCCGTGACGAACGAATACAAAGGGGCGCGGGGCAAGATCAGCCATCAATCCCGGGTACCGTAGAAAAAAATAGAGTACTTATTGTAGACGCCCCGGCGCCGATGAACAGCGCCGGGGCCATGGCGGAATCAGCCGTTCCAGTTGCGATTGGCAGGCGCCGGCGGCACGAACTGATAAAGCCAGGTTTCGCTCAGGGTCTGATCGCCCTGCTGGAGATAAAGCCGCAGCGTTACCGGCTCGACTGAATCGCTCTGCGGATACCAATCGAACTGGGCACGCCACATATTGAGCGGCGCCCGCAGTCGGGTCACCGACACCAGTTGGGTTTCGCCACGGGAGGCGCTGATGACCGCCCCGATGTCGGCGTCGTCAGGCATGCTGGCGATCGGCTCGCCGCGGAAATCGATTGCAAAGCGCTTCGCCCAGGTCTCCGGGTTGTGCTCACCGGGAATCCAGCCGTCGCGCACCGCGCCCATGCCGCTCCAGGTCTTGTCGACCTGGCCCAGAGAGGGTTTGACGGGAGGGCGCGGGCTCCAGTAGAGGTTGTAACTGTAGTGCAGCGCCTGGCCCGCCTCGACAGGCTGAGAGGGCTGCCAGAAGGCGCCGATATTATCGACCGTTTCCCCCAGCGTCGGCAGTTCGAGCAGTACGATACCGCCCTCGCCCCAGTCGTTGGTGGGCTCGCACCAGAGACTGGGCCGAGCGCTGTAGTAGTTGACCGGATCGCGGTAGTTGGCGAACTCGTGGTCATCCTGCACCAGCCCGAAGCCGCGCGGATTGTGGTCTCTGAAGATGTTGTACTGCAGGGTCTCGGGGTTGTAGAGCGGGCGGCAGATCCACTCCCCCTCCGCCGTCCAGATCGACAGCCGATCGGAGTCGTGAATCAGCGGCACGATGGTATCGCGACGCATGCGCTGACTGGTACCGGTCAGGAACATGCTGGTCATCGGCGCGATACCCAACCGCTCGATCGGCTCACGGGGATAGACATTGACATCGATACCCATCACCACACGGCCCTGCTGCATATCGATATCGAAACGATAAGCGCCGGTCGCCGACTGCGAATCGAGCAGTGCATAGACCGTCATGCGTGTACTGTGCGCAGCGGGCTGCTCGAACCAGAATGCCCTGAAGTAAGGGAACTCCTCCGGCCCGTGTTGCGGCGACACGGCTGTATTGATAGACAGGCCGCGCGCCGACAGACCGAACTGGTCGCCGCTGTCGATGGCCCGGAAGTAGGTCGCACCCAGAAAGGCAACGATGTTGGCATAGGCCGAAAAATCAGGGCGTTTCGATACCCGCCAGCCGGCGAAGCCCAGATCGTGCCCTTCCAGTTGACTGACATCGACGCCGCTATCGCCGTAGGTGAAAAGCTCCGGGAGAAAATGGATCTGACGGGCCTGGCCCTCGACCAGGCTATACATGCGCACTGGCTGATTGAACTGCATGCCGACATGGAAAAACTGCACCTGCAGATCACCGCGGGCCAGATCCGACCACAGGGCATGATTCTGCGCGTAGCTGATGGCGGAGTATTCGCGAGGGTCGAGATTGTTGAGCGTCAGGGTATCGGGCAGCTGCTGAGTGGTATCCTGCCATGCGCTGCCGGCCAGTTCGCGAGCGTGCGACTTGAGCCAGTCGTAGTCAAACGATGTGCTCTGCTCGTCCAGCGCCACGGCGACGCCGTCACCTTCACCGCTTTGCTGGCCCGCACCGGCAAATGCGGAGCGTACGGAAAGACCCAGCGCTGAAAGCGCCGCAGATGCCTTGAGTAGCGTTCTTCGATCCATGTCAGGATGATTCCTCTGTGCAACCCCTGGAAGGCCATCATCCTAACCGCTTTGATGAAGCTCGGCACCTCGAGGAACGGCCACACGGGTAACGCCGAGTGAAGATCCGTGAGCACGATGAGGAGTATCGTTCACCCAGGCTTACAAACGCCTGCCGGATGGCGCAACGCAATACCGCAGACGCCACCTGTAATGCCTCATGACAGCCGGAGTCGTATGAAACTGATCCACACCGCCGACTGGCATCTCGGCCAGAGCTTTCACGGTCGCGAACGCCACTTCGAGCAGCGTCGTTTCCTCGACTGGCTGCTCGACACCCTGAGCGCACGCCGCCCTGACGCCCTGCTGATCGCCGGTGATATCTTCGATGTGGTCAATCCGTCGCTGGCCGCTCAGCAGCTGCTCTATGACTTCCTTGTCAGCGCTCATGAGCGGCTGCCGCAGCTCGACATCGTGATGATCGCCGGCAACCACGACAGCGGCGCCCGCATCGAGCTGCCTGCGCCGCTGCTGGCGCGGCTCAACGTTCACGCCCTGGGACGGCTGCACTATCGTCATGACCGCCAGCCGGACTGCGACCGGCTGGCGATACCGCTGACCGATGCCGCCGGCGAGGTGCAGGCCTGGTGTCTCGCGCTGCCCTTCGTGCGCCCTTCCGAACTCGGCGCGCGCGACGAGGATAGTGCCAACCCCTACCTGACCGGCGCCAGCCGGCTGCACGAAGCACTGCTCGATGCCGGCCTGCGCCGACGTTCACCGGGGCAGGCGTTGATCGCCATGAGCCATGTCCATCTGCGCGGCGCCAGCGTCTCCGCCAACAGCGAGCGCCCCATCGTGATCGGCGGCGAGGAGTCGCTGCCCGCCTCGCTGTTTCCGGCGTCGTTTGCCTATGTGGCGCTGGGCCACCTGCACCGGCCGCAGCGCGTCGGCGAAGAGCGCCTGCGCTACAGCGGCTCGCCGCTGGCACTGGATTTCTCCGAAGCCGGCTACCATCACCAGGTGCTGGAAGTGACTCTCGATGGCGAGCATCTGGTCGGCGTCGACAGCCTGCCGGTGCCGGCACCGCTGGCGCTCGAGCGCCTCGGGCCGGCGCCGCTGGAAGAGACGCTGAAGGCGCTGGCCTACCTGCCCGCCGCCGATGGCGATAGCCCCCCGCGCGAGGCGTGGCCCTGGCTCGAGGTGCGTGTCCGCCTCGACAGCCCCTGCGTTGACCTGCGCGCCCGCATCGAGCGTGCCCTTGCCGACCGCGCAGTCAGGCTGGTGTCGCTGTCGGCCCGGCTACAGCGCAGCGAAGAGGGGCCCACCGCCGCCACCACGCGCGAGACACCAGCGCCCGGCGAGCTTTTTGCCCACAGCTGGCGGCAGCGGTTCGACGAGGCGCCGCCGCAGAGCGCCATGGACGATCTCAACACCCTGCTGCAGGAAATCGAGGACAGCGAACACGACTGATGCGCATCCTGGCCATTCAACTTCACAACCTCGCCTCGCTGGGCGGTCCCTGGACGCTCGACTTCACCACCGAACCGCTGGCCGACGCCGGCCTGTTTGCCATTACCGGCCCTACCGGCGCCGGCAAGAGCACCCTGCTGGACGCCCTCTGTCTGGCGTTGTATGGCAATACGCCGCGCCTGCGTCGCGCGCCACAGCGCGACTCCAGCGCTCCCGATGTGGCGGGCGAGACACTGACCACCGCCGACCCGCGCACCCTGCTGCGACGTGGCGAAACCAGCGGCTACGCCAGCGTCGACTTTCGCGGCTGCGATGGTCACGACTACCGCGCCGTCTGGCAGGTGCGACGCGCTCGCCAGCGCGCCGCAGGACGCCTTCAGGGCGCCGAGCAGCGGCTCATCAGCCTGCCCGACGGAACCCTGATCACCGATCGCAAGCGCGAATTCGACCAGCTGCTGCCGCAGCGACTGGGGCTGACATTCGATCAGTTCACCCGTGCGGTGCTGCTGGCGCAGAGCGAGTTCGGCAGTTTCCTGCGCGCCGATGACAATCAACGCGGCGAGCTGCTGGAAAAGCTCACCGACACCACCATCTACTCGCGTCTGTCGATCGCCGCCTATCAGCGCTCGCGCGACTGTCAGGAGAAAGTGCGCGAACTCGAAAGTCGCCTTGACGACCAGCCCCCGGCCGATACCGAGGCGCGCCGCGCGCTGGAGGAGAACGCCCGCCAAAGCGCGCAGCAGCTGGCCGTGTTCGAGCAGCGCGACCGCGCCCTGCAAACCGAAAAACAGTGGCTGGACAGCGATCGCCGCCTTGAGCGCCACTGGCGCAGCGCCGATGAGGCGCAGCGCAGCGCCGAAGCGGATCTTGCCGAGCGCGCCGAAGAGCGCCGCCTGTGCCAGCGCCTCGATGCCCTGGCGCCGCAGCGTCATCTGTTTGAACGGCGCGCGGAGTGCGACCGGCAGCTCGCACGGCTCGATGACCAGCAGCGCGAACAACAGATAGCGCATCAGCAGGCACTTTCAGACCGGAATACCGCGAGCGAGGCCGCGAGCAGCTGCGAGCAGACGCTGAGTGCGACACGCGCCGGCCGCCAGCAGCAGTTGCCGAGAATCGAAGCATGTGCCGAAGCCGAGCAGCGCCGCCAGCACCTTGCCGACCGGATCGATAGCGAGCGCCAACAGCTGGCGCGGCTTGAAAGCCACAATGAAACGTGCCAGAGCGCCCTGGCACACTGTCGCCAAATGCAGGCCGAAGCGCAGCAGGAGCTGACGGCGCTGCGCCAGCGTCGGGCGGATTCACAACAGGATGCCGATACGCCCGACGCCTGGCGCGAGCAGACCCGCCAAAAAGAAGAGGCAAAACGTCACCAGCGCCATCGGCTGGAAACGCTGCGTCAGGCGCATCAGCAGTACCAGCGGCTGATGTCGCAGTTGACGCCGCTCGAGCAGGCGCAGCACAGCGACCGCGCCGCACTGGATGCCGGCGCTGTCGAAACAGCCAGTGCCGGTGACAGGGCCGCGCATCAGGAGCGCGCCCTCGGCGACCTGCAGCAGCGGGTGGAACGTCTGCGCGCCGCGCGCAGCGATAGCGTGACGGCACTGCGCGCCGGACTCGAGGCCGACTCTCCCTGCCCGGTATGCGGCAGCCTTGATCACCCCTGGCACGATGCGCCGCCCGCCACACCCGAACAGGCCATGCTCAAGGCCACCGAAGCGGAAGAGCAGCGCCAGCTCGAGACGCTGCGCCGGGCGCGCGATGCCGATGAGGCACAGTGGCGCAGGCTGCGCGGGCGCGATGAAGAGACGCGAAGCCGCATCGAGCAGCGCCGTCAGCAGCTTGAACGGCTGACCAGCGATACCCACGCGGCCGAGCAGACACTGCGGGCCTGCGACGCCTTCGATGCGCTCCCCGAAAGTGAGCCCGACCGGGTGCTGCACAAGCGCATTGAAACCCTCGCCAGCGAAGAAGACGCGCTGAACAAAAAACTTGCACAGTTTGATGCCGATCTTCGCCGCGAACAGCCGCTGCGCGAGCGGCTCAACCAACTGGCGCTGAAGGAAGCCGGACTGGAGCGCGACCGGCATCACGGGGAGTCACAGCGCGAGACGCTGGAGACAGCGCTGGCGCCCCGTGAGCGCGAAATTGCCGAGCTCGACGAATGGCTCGACGCACAGCTGGACGAGTATGCCGACAGCAGCGCCTGGCGTCAGCGGCTGGAAGCGGCGGTCGACACCTGCGCCAGTCAGCTCGACAGGGCGCGCCAGCTGTTACAGGATCGCCAGCAGGCGCTGGCGCTGATCGAGCGTCAGTTGACCGACCTCAGCCAGCGTCAGCAGGACGTGCGCCACGATCGCGACGCCCTGCTCGCCGATATCCGACGCTGGCGCGCCGAGCATGACGATATCGACGATGACGTTCTCGGCGAGCTGCTGGCGGTCGACGAAGTCCGCCACCACCAGCTTGCCGCGGCGCTTGCCGAACTCGACAGGCAACGCGACCAGAACCGGCTGCTGGCCCGGGAGCGCGCCGAACTGCTGGCCGAGCACCGTCGTAACCGGCCGGCCCGGACCGAGCTGCTGCCGGACGACGCGCAACAACTGATTGACCAGCGCGACACCCTGTGCGAGGCCCTGGATGAACGACAACGGACGCTTCACGAGCAACTCGAAACCGCCCGCCAGGCGCGCGACGAGGCCAACCATGCGCTGCGTGAAGACGAACGCCGCCGGGAGCGCGCCAGCGAACTTCAACAAACGCTCGAGCGCAGCCGTGAAGAACTGACGCGCTGGGGGCGCATCTCGGGACTGATCGGCTCCGCCGACGGCCGCGTCTTCCGCCGCATCGCGCAGGCCTGGAATCTCGACCGGCTGATCGAATTCGCCAACCTGCATCTCGAGAGACTGGCACGACGTTACCGACTGGAGCGCGGCGGCAGCGAGCTCGGGCTGCTGGTGGTCGATACCGACATGGCCGACGAGCGGCGCTCGGTACACTCACTCTCCGGTGGCGAAACCTTTCTGGTGTCGCTGGCACTGGCACTGGCGCTGTCGTCGATGACCTCCCACCAGCTCAATATCGAAACGCTTTTCATTGACGAAGGGTTCGGCTCCCTCGACCCTCACTCGCTGGCGCAGGCCATGGACGCCCTCGATGCGCTACAGTCGCAGGGCCGGCGAGTCGGCGTCATCTCGCACGTTCAGGAGATGCAGGAGCGTATCGCAACCCGTATCGACATCTCACCCTGCGGCAACGGCCAGAGCGAAATCCGGGTATTGCGGGGTTAGCAGACGGCCGGGCCGCGTGTATGAAAATCGCGAAGGGCGACTGCCTCGGCAGCCGCCCCTCTCGCTTTGTCGCATGTTGGGAAGGCTATGTGGGATAGGCTATAGCGTCAGCCAGGCGGCGAGCGCCAGCAGCACCAGCAGGCCGAGATAAATGCCGGTACGCGCCAGCGGACGGAACTCGAGCGCCGGGATATTGACCAGCGACAGCGACGAGAACTTCAGCAACATCCACACCAGCCCGAGCACGACCAGAATAACGATGAACAGCGTCATCCCGATGCCGATGAACAGCGCCTGCCACTGGGGTATCTGACCGCTGGACGAAGGCCACAGCACGGCATAGAGAACGCCGCCCAGGGCAAACAAACCGATATCGAAAGTGGTGCTCAAAAGGCGCGTACCGATCACCCGCAGCGAACGGGTAAACGGATTGTTATGCATCAGATCGCGCAACATGAAAGCAATCACGGCAAAAAAGAGAGCGACCAGCCCAAGCGCGCTCCAGTAGGAGGAGATACCGCCGCCCTCGGCCCCCATCGCCGCCCCGGCGCCGGTATTGGACTGCATCAACCACTGTGCGATGGCACCGATCACCAGCCACAGGACGATCGTAAAAAAGAAATCGCCGATACCCTTCTTTTCCATGAGCCTTGCTTCCTTTCAAGAGAGATTCGAGTCCATGAGCGCTCTTATCATGGCAAACAACTTCTCGTCGCGATAGCGCCACGTCGCGACGCGAGACGGTCGGCCTGCCGTGTCGGCTCGGGCAGCTTGTAGCGGGTCAGGCAGCGCAACACCCAGTCGAGGGCACTTTCGAGCGCAATGCGATGGCCGACCGAGATATATAGCGGCTTGACCCGCTCGCGGGTACGCAGCACGGCGCCAATGGTCTCGCTGCCATGAGTCAACGGCGTCCAGCCACCGAGCGCTGCGGGCACCTCGCCGTGATGACCGCACAGACGGCTCTTGCCAACGCCAATGGCAGGCATGTCGAGCCACAGCCCCAGGTGAGCGGCGATACCCAGCCGGCGCGGATGGGCGATCCCCATACCATCGACCATCAGCAGATCAGGACGGGTTTCGAGGCGCTCGAACGCCGCCAGCGCCGCCGGCAGCTCACGAAAACTCAGCAGCCCCGGCATGTAGGGCATGCGCGTGGCACTACGTTCGAGCACCTGTTCGACGACGGTCAGCGACGGCCAGTGCATGACGACGACCGCCGCGCGCGTCGTGGCCCCCTTGTCCTCGAAGCCGATATCCACGCCGGCGATATGGCGTACCCTGTCGAAACGATCCTCGCGAATCACCCGCGGCGCCAGCGAGGTTTGCAGCGCGACGGCCGTTGCCGGATCGAGCGTCCAGTCGTGCAGATCGGGTGGCAGGTCCATGAGCGCCCCTTGTCAACGGCGGAGAGTGGGTCAAGGCGCATGAACAGGGATCATCAACGCCCATCTGCAGGGTCGGACACCATCGTCTTTGGCGTCCACTATCGGTAAGGTGCGCACATCGCGGCAGGAGAAACCCTCGTCATGAAGAACGTCTCGTCATGAATAGTACCGATACCGGATTGCCACCGATCGAAGAACTGCAACAGCGCTACGACGGCCTGCTGACGCTGCCCGGCTGGCTGTGGATTGCGCTGACCACGCTACTGCTTGCGCTCTTGCTGGATGCGTCGCTGCACTTCATTTTCGGTCGCCTGGAAAAGCGTTTCAATCGCAGCAGCCACCGCTGGGACGACGCCCTGATCTTCGGCGTGCGCCGCCCCTTCCGGCTCTGGGTATGGCTGACCGTGATCAGCGTGCTGGCCAGCCTGATCGGTGAAGCCTTCACCATCGACCCGATCAATCAGCACGTTGCCCTGGCGCAGTCGCTGGCGACGCTGTTCTGCATGGGCTGGGCCGGGCTGCGCCTGATCGTGCGTCTGGAAAAGCGGCTGGTATTCCCACCCGCCTCCAGTCGCGCGCGTTCGGTGGACCCTACCAGCGCCTCGGCGATCACCAAGAGCGTGGGCGCGCTGATTCTTACCGTACTGGTACTGATGGCGCTGCAGTTGATGGGCTTTTCGATCTCCAGTCTGCTGGCGCTGGGCGGCTTCGGCGGGCTGGTGATCGGCTTTGCGGTGCGCGATCTGATCGCCAACTTCTTCAGCGGCATGGTGATCTATATCGACAAGCCCTTCGTGGTGGGCGACTGGATCAAGTCGCCGGAGCGCGATATCGAGGGCGTGGTCGAGGATATCGGCTGGCGTCTGACCACCATCCGCACTTTCGCCGGTCCGCCGATCTATGTGCCCAACATGATCTTCAATCAGATCGTGGTGGAGAACCCCACCCGCATGTACAGCCGGCGGCTTTGGGAGCGGATCAGTATCGACTATGGCGACCGCAAGCGGGTACGCCCCATCACCTCGGCGATACGCCAGTATCTGCGCGAGCACCATCAGATCGACCAGCAGGAGTTGATCACGGTGAACTTCGTCACCTACGGCGATCATGCGCTGGAGCTGATGGTCTACGCCTTCACCGTGCCCACCGACTGGCAGACGTTTCAGGAACTCAAGGAGGATATTCTGATTCGCGCCGGCGAAATCGTCGAAGAGCACGGCGCCACCCTGGCGCTGCCGATTTCGCGCCTGCGCCTTCAGGAGTCGGCGCTGACCCTGCGCGAGGAGCGCCATGCCGAGGAGGACGCCCCGCCCCGCCGCAGGCCGCTCGGCACCGGCACCCCGGCCGGCAAGACAGCCGGCGACGCAGCGCCGACGAGCCGCTCACCCGGACCCGATGCAGACGGCGGCTAAGGCGGCAGGGTAGAGACAATATAAAAGGGCGCCCCGCTTTCGCGGGACGCCCTTCGGGGCCAGTGCCGGTCGGCGATCGAGCGAAAGGCCTACGACGCCTGTCGACGACGGTCGTCGCGGCGCGGGCGATCACTCCCTTCGGGGCGACCGTTGTCCTGGCTGATCTCGAGCTGGCGGCCACCAACACGCGCGCGGGACATCTTGGCCAGCACGGTGCCGGGCAGGCTGGAAGGCAGGTCCACCAGGCTGTGGGTCTGGCGGATATCGATGCGTCCGATGCGACCGCCCTCGATCCCGCCTTCGTTGGCCAGCGCCCCGACCAGCTGGCCGGGTTTGACGTTGTCGCGATGACCGACGGCCAGACGATAACGGGTCATGCCCTCATTGGGCGCGCTGTCGCGACGGCGCTGCGGACGACGCTCGCGGCTGTCGTTATTGCTACGCTCATTGCGCGGCGAGGACTTGGGCAGCGCCCGGATCGGCGGCTCGCCGGCGCGGGCAAGGCTGGCGAAAACGCAGGCCAGATCGACCGGATCGATACCCTCTTCCAACAGCGACTCGACCAGCGCGCGCTGGTGGTCATGGCCACGCTCCAGCATCGCCTCGGCGCGCGCCTTGAACTTCGCATCGCGGTGGTTGCGCATGGCCTGCTCGTCGGGCAGCTCCATGTTGTCGATCTTCTGACCGGTTGCCTGCTCCAGCCAGCGTACCTTGCGCAGCTCGCGACCGCCGGCAAAGGTAATCGCGGTACCCTCGCGGCCGGCACGGCCGGTACGACCGATGCGGTGGATGTAGGCTTCGGTGTCGTGCGGCATGTCGTAGTTGATGACATGCGTAATGCGCGGCACGTCGAGCCCGCGCGCCGCCACATCGGTAGCAACCAGTACGTCGATTTTGCCCTTTTGCAGGCGCTGCACGGTACGCTCGCGCAGGCTCTGATCGAGATCGCCGGAGAGCGGCGCCGCGGCAACGCCACGCGCGACCAGCTGATCGACCAGGGTGGTGCAGGAAGCGCGGGTACGCACGAAGACGATCGCGGCATCTACCGGCTCCACCTCGAGGATGCGCGCCAGCGCCTCGACCTTGGCCGGACCGTCGACGCGGCACAGACGCTGCTCGATGGTCGTGGTCGCGGCGCGGGCCTCGATCTGCACGGTCACCGGATCGACCAGATAGCGGCTGACGATGCGCGTGATCTCCGGCGGCAGGGTGGCCGAGAAAAAGACCCGCTGCGCGTCGCTGGGCGTATCCTTGAGCACGCGCTTGACGTCATCGATAAAGCCCATGCGCAGCATCTCGTCGGCTTCGTCGAGGACCAGCGCATTCAGGCCGCCGAGGCTCAGCGAGCCGCGATCGAGGTGGTCGATCACACGCCCGGGCGTGCCCACGACGACCTGGCCGCCGCTTTTGAGGCCGCGCATCTGTTCGCGGTAGTCCTGGCCGCCACACAGGGTCACCACTTCCAGCCCCTTGAGGTTCTGACCGTAACGGCCAAAGGCGACGGCCACCTGCTGCGCCAGTTCACGCGTAGGTGCCAGCACCAGTACCTGCGGTTCGCGACGCTCCAGCTCCAGCTTCGACAGCAGCGGCAGCGCGAAAGCGGCCGTCTTGCCGGTACCGGTCTGCGCCTGACCCAGCAGATCGGCGCCTTCCAGCAGGGTAGGAATGGTTTGCGCCTGGATCGGCGAAGGTTGTTCGTAACCCAGGGTTTCGAGAGATTCGAGAACGGCGGGCAGCAGTGCCATGTCGCCGAATTTGAGCGAGGCAGCGGAATCGGATGTCATATCACACCTATACAGCCAGCATGGTGCCGGCAGGGAAAATGTCGGGTCGAAAGGAATCTGCCCGTGTCTGACGGCGGCAGCTTTCGGACCGGTCGCACTTGTCGCCGAGCGCGATGCGCGGCGACTTCCGTGGCATGTGGCGACCGTTGATGCAGCGAGGTTTGCAGGCGGGTATACCGCTATACCTTTAACTGCTCCATCGATGCGTGGGCTTCAGGGCCCCATGGGAATCGTCCCCTGGGCGGCAGCACTCACAATCGGGGGGCGACTCAGCAGAGATGGTAGGGTCTTCACAAGCGAGGTATACACAATCTATCACGTCTCGCATTTCAATGCACGCCGAAAGTCGTATAAACGAGAGAGCAAGGAGGCTGACGCTGATGCACGCCGCTGCCACTCAGGCGCTCGCAATCGTGCGGACACGCGAGTCGCGTAACTGCGCCGACTCGCGCACGAACTCTCCACCCTGCCTGTCAGGGTCGTAACCAGGCTCTACCCACTTGCCGTCGATCAACTGCCCCATACCGCTATGCCCCCTCGAATTTTACAGCTGATTGTCGAGTGTAACGCCTCCCGGAGGCATCATAGAGAAGTGACCGCATCGCAAGGAAAGCCCCGTAATCTGCACGCGCCCGCCGCCATCCTTGCGGAAAACATTTGATACTGACTGTTCGAAAACTCTGTCGCTGTAAACTGGCGCAGCACGAGCTGGCCGAGAGGCCGACGAAAAAAACGGTTATCCACCAGCAAAAACGCGGCGCCGGTGCACCTCATTCGATGCCATGAACGACACACCGACCTTCTCTTTCATAGGAAAAATTCAAATATTTCATAATGCTACACACAAAAATGAAAACTCGTTACATGAAGCAACATTGCCATCATGACGCATTCGAACCATTTTCAACCCGGCATAGACGCCAGGAACGCCGCCTTTTTCAATCGGAACATTCCAAAAAAGCAGGAAATCATTTCCATCTTTCAACTCCCCTGGCACCTGAAAATAACGCTAAAAGTAGAATTAAGAGTGGACAATCCTTTTTTATTCTCACGAAAAACCTATCGCAACAACCTTTCTTTCTCTCTTGAAGAAGGAAAAAACGGTTTCAATATCGAAAAATATAGCGCCCTCGACTCTTTTTAAAATGTGCCAAAGGCCCTCTTTCTCTCGGGAGAAATTTCCGGCCGAGCGGCGCTCTCAGGCGAGCGGGCTGACCTCATTCTGAATCGCCGCTCTCTGCTTACTCATTTTCGTCAAACAATTGTCGCTCTTGTTGTACAACAATTACACAGAACACCCGTCTTATCCTTGTACAGACATTCAGGCTACAAAAAACATGAAATGAGGCGTCAATTTGACGCTCTCATGGTCTATGCAGTTCAGTAACCATCAGGTAAGGTAAGCGTGCCTTTATCATTTTACCTACTTGTATACGGCGCTAATAATATGTTGCGAATTATCGGTTCGCTCCCACGCACCCATCGCCTTCTACTATTACCGGTTACCACCATGATCGGCGTGCTGGGAGTTCATCAGGCTTATCAGAGCATGAACACGTCGTCTGACACCGTTGAAGCGATGACAGACATCCGTCAGGCGGCGCAGCCCATCAGCTCGGCACTGGCGGCTTCCCACGACAGCTCCGCCCGCTCCTTCACGGCCCCCACCCATCTCGAGATCGCCGGTGCCCTGGCAGCCGCTCAACAGAATGACGCGCCGGCCGACGTTCAATACACACTCAATATCAACAGCGCCCTCGCCGTGGCCTCGAATATCGCCGCCATGCAGGCCGTTGCCGCTTTCGACCGGATGAATACAGGTAGCAGCGACAAACTGCCTCAAAGCAGCTTCGCACTTGCTGTCGTCCAGAATATCAATGCCGACGTAGAGGGCCACACCTCCTACGTGGACAACTTCAGCGACGACGATATCGAAGTGGGTGATTACGGTATCGACAGCGAATCCAGCCTGTCATTGGGCAACCAGGTTGCCGCTCGCGAAAGCTGGCAGCCGGAGTGGCAGACCTATACGGTGCAAACCGGCGACACCTTTGCCGAGATGGCCGAGCACAGCTTTGGCCTGGGCTACAGCGAAGTTCTGGCACTGCTCGACAACGCCCCCGACAAGCGCGCGCTCACTAACCTGAAGGTCGGCGACGAACTGGACTACAAGGTCGACGAGAAGGGCCATCTGCTGGCACTGCGCGTCATGAAGAATTCGCGCAGCGGCTATCTGTTCGAGCGCGACAGCGACGATCAGACCTTTGCCGTCAACGACATCGAGCGCACCGGTGAATCGACACAGCGTCTGTTCGCCGGCACCGTCAGCGGCAGCTTTGGTTCATCGGCGCGTGCTACCGGCCTTTCCGGCGTCGAGACCGCGGAATTGATCGCGGTACTGAGCAAGAAGCTCAATTTCAACCGCGAGACCCGCGAAGGTGATCACTTCCAGGTGCTGCTCGAATCCGACATGATCGACGGACAGGCCTACGATTCGCGCATCCTTGCCGCCAGGTATGAAGGCAGCAAGGATCTGACCGTGGTACGTCACGACGGCAGTTTTTATACGCCGGACGGCCAGGGACTGGATGCCGCCTTCAATCGCTACCCCTTCAAGGGCAGCTATCGCATCAGCTCGCCGTTCAACCTCAAGCGTCGCCACCCGATAACCGGCCGCATCAGCCCTCACAAGGGCACCGATTTTGCCATGCCGAGTGGTACGCCGGTACTGGCACCGGCCGATGGTCGAGTCACCAAAGTGGTCACTCATCCGCTGGCCGGCAAGTATATCGTGATCACGCACGACAACGGCTATCAGACTCGCTACCTGCACCTTTCCAAACAGGAAGTCAGACCCGGCGAGCGTGTCAGCATGGGGCAGGAGATCGCCAAATCCGGTAATACCGGCCGTAGTACCGGCCCTCACCTGCATTACGAAATCATCACCAACGGCAGCCAGGTCAACGCCATGCGCGTCAAGCTGCCCGAGGGTCAGACGCTCACCGGTCAGGAGCTGGCAAGCTTCAAATCCGATTCGAAGGAGCTGTTGGCAAAGCTCGATGATGCCGACAACAATCGCGCAGTGGCACAGGTCAGCCACGACGATTGACCCTCCGGTGATGTCGATAACAAACGCCTCGCAGGAAACTGCGGGGCGTTTTTTATCGATTGAAAACAGCGAGTCTCAGTCCGGCGGATTGGCGCTTACGCCAGATAGTGGTCCTCCCTGGTAGCCATCGGCAGCCGGCTCCACCCGTTCGGTATCGCCATCCTGCCCCCGGTTGCCGCGCTGGCCCTCACTGCTGCCCTGATTCTCGCCACTGCCCTGATTCTCGTCGCGCTGGCTGCGACTACCGTTTCCTTCGCCGCCCTCTCCCTCTGCACTACCGCCGATCAGGGCCTGCAGGGTATCGACAGGCGATGTCACAAGGTTTTCCAGTGACTCACGAATCGCCTGCCACACCACGGCGCTGATATCCACACTGCTGCCATCGACATCGGTTTCGATGGGAATGTCGAGATTGATGGTGCCATCTTCGGCCTGCAGCAGCGCGATCAGATTCTTGAGCGGCAGGCCGCTGGCATCCTGATCCACCTGCTGGCCCAGAGCGAGGCGGCGCACAATGATGTGATTACTGGCGGTCAGGATTCCGTCACGTAGACGGTAGTCAAGATCGAGATCGGCTACGCCCTGCTCGATCCGATAGCCGGCAAACCGCTGTATATAGGGTGCAAACTGCTCCAGCATCAACCGCTGGGTGGCGAGATGCATGTGCGCCGAAAGCGGGGCGCCGGGGTTGAGGCTGCCTTCGATCGTGACCGGCGTGTTGTCACTCTCAAGGCCTTCAAAGTGATAGTCGGCGGCTGCGTCACTGCTTGTATCGAGACCGGTCAACTGACCATTGAGCGAGCCAACGTCGAGACTGACCGTCGGCGACATATGACGATCCTCGAAGCGAAAGCGCCCGCCCCTGACCTCCAGCCTTTGCAGCACCAGCGCCGTGGCACCACCATCAGTGTCGGATTGACTACCCCTATTATCACTCGCGCTGTCGGAGACAGTCGCACTGTCTGTCGTGCCGGAGGCAGCACGATCCGAAGAATCGCCACCGCCACCCAGCACTGTGGCAAGGTTGAAACTACCGTTATCAGTAATCAACGCCGTCAGCTCCGGCGCCTCCAGTGTCGCGCGAGCGATGCGCAGGTGCTCACCCGGCACCAGTTCGATTGCCGACAGGCTCGCCTGGTCAACATTCAAAAGCGGTTGGCCGCCACGGCTCACCAGCGACAGCGATGACAACTGTAGAGCCCCCTGATAGCCGAGCCCGTTTTCGGCGGCAGTACCCAGCGTCAGAGTGCCCTCCCCCGCCAGACTGCCGTCGTCTACTTCTACCGGTAGCGCGCGGGTCATCAGCGACGGGAAGAGTGTCAGTGGTACCTGCTGCGCCGAGATCGACAGCTCGGCGGTGAAGGGAGCGAGGCCGAAACTGCCTTCCAGCTGCAGGGTACCATCGCCCAGCGCCCCGCTGGCGCTGCCCTGCATGGGGTTGTCGGAGAGCCTGCTGTAGCCATTCAGCGCGATATCGACATTGGTGACCGACAGCTTGTCGCTGCCGCCCTGGCGCTGATCAATCCAGTCGATCCGGCCGCTATCGGCACGAATATGGGCGACAGTCAGCGGCGACGAATCGTTTTGTGACTGTCCACCGAGTCGCATCACGTTGAGCGGGCCTGACGGCGGCGACACCAGCCGCAGATGGGGCGACTCGAGTCGTATCTCGTCGAGATGCACCCCCGATTGCCACAGCGTCGACCACTGAAATATCGCCTCGCCACCGTTCACGGTCAGCATGGGCGAGTCGGCGTCGCCAATACGCAGCCCGTCGAAGTGAGCGGTCGCGGTGAAGGGATTGAAGCCCAGGTGCTCGAGTGCTACCGGCGTATTCAGGCTGTTACTGAAATGGTTGACCGCCCATTTGCGCAGCGCCCAGGGGCCGGCAACATATAGAACCAGTACCAGCACAGCCATTGCAGCGACGGCAATGATGGAACCCCGGCGCGCTTTTGAGGTCATGACACGCTCCCTGTGTCGTGTTGCAACTTGTATCGAACAGCCTGGCATATTTTCGACATCACTCCATTGTTAACGCCATCTGCTCCACATCAACCGCCCCGTTTAAACGTCTGAAGGGTAAGGAAGTACTTCGAGCTCAAGAGATGCGGGCGTTTTGACGCTATTAACACTACACTTTGTGACATGACCAGACGGCCCGACATGGATGGCGGGCATTGCCGACAGGGACAGGAGCAGGTCAATACATGGCCACACTGATCTGGATAGCATCGCTGATCGCTCTTCTGGGAGGATACGGCCTGAAACGGGGATTCTCGCGGGATATCAGCCTATCGCTGATATTGGTCGCTGCCGGCATCATCAGTGCCGCACTGATTATCATCAACACCACGGCCAGCCTGAGCGTGGCAAGCGTCGTCATTGCCGCCACCTTCGGACTGTGCCTCATCGAAGGGCGCCGTGAAATTCGATCGCCGGCGCGAGGCCGCGCGACCCATTCGCGCGCGCACCCCCTCTCCTCCACCCTTCATACTCCATGGCAGGGCAGAATTCGCGCGCGTCGCGCTCCTCGTCATGGCGCGACACCGCGTCGTCGAGCACATCGCAGTCGTTGAAGAGGTGCCATCTCCCCGGTCGTTGCCCTGATGTTGCGCTCTCTTCGCCCCGCTAACCTTGCCCCCTTTTTCAGCATACTGAGCTACAGCCGCCGCGCCCTTTCGCTGGTATGGAAGACCTCGCCGCTGATGATGGCGGGACTGGCAGGGGCGACGCTGATCGCCGGCGTACTGCCGGCGGTTGCTGCCTGGGTGGGGCAGCTGATCGTCGACGGCGTGGTCGACGCCGCCGAACGTTACGCCGAGGCTACCGAGCCACTGGCCGTGCTCACCCCGGTGCTCTGGCGGGTAGCCCTGGAAGGCGCCATCATTGCCCTGATCGCGCTGTCGCAGCGCGCCCTGGAGGCGCAACAGTCGCTGCTGCGGGCCAGGCTGGGGCAGCGGGTCAACGTCATGATTCTCGACAAGGCCGGCGAGCTGTCACTGGCGCAGTTCGAAAACTCCGAGATCTACGACCGTCTTACCCGCGCCCGTCGTGAAGCCTCGACCCGCCCGCTGTCACTGGTCAACCGTACCTTCACGCTCTCGCAGAACCTGATTTCGCTGGCAAGCTTTGGCGTGCTGCTGGTGCAGTTTTCGCCCTGGGCGCTGGCGATTATCGTGCTGGGAGCGCTGCCAGTGTTTTTTTCCGAGGCACGCTTCTCCGGCGAGGCCTTTCGCCTGTTCCGCTGGCGCTCACCGCAGATGCGTGAGCAGCGCTATCTCGAAACCCTGCTGGCCCGTGAAGACAGTATCAGCGAGGTGCGGCTTTTCGGTCTGGAACCGCTGCTGCGCCAGCGCTATCGAGCCATATTTGCACGCCTCTACGACGAGGAGCGCCGCCTTACCCTGCGTCGCACCCTGTGGGGGTTCATTCTCGGTCTGCTGGGCACCCTGACGTTCTATGCCGCCTATGGCTGGGTGGTGCTTGAAACCGTGGCAGGGACGCTGACACTGGGCCAGATGACCATGTACCTGATGGTGTTTCGCCAAAGCCAGAGCGCCCTTTCGGCCGGACTGACCGCTATCAGCGGCATGTACGAGGACAACCTCTACCTCTCCAACCTCTATGAGTTCCTTGAGCTCCCCACCGAGCCGGGCCAGGGCAGCCTGACCGAGGGCGAAGTGCCGGGCGACGGCCTGCGCTTCGAAAACGTCGGTTTCGCCTACCCCGGCGGCCGGTCGGCACTGCATGATATTTCACTCCACCTGCGCCCCGGCGAGAGCCTCGCCCTGGTCGGCGAAAACGGCTCCGGCAAGACGACCCTGATCAAGCTGCTCACCCGCCTTTATCAGCCGGACAGCGGCCGCATTCTGCTCGACGGCAGCGACCTGCGCGACTGGCAGCTCGGCACCCTGCGCCGCCGCATCGGCGTGATCTTTCAGGACTTCGTGCGCTATCAGTTCCCGGTCGGTGAGAATCTCGGCGTGGGCGATATCGACGCCTTCAGCGACGAGCAGCGCTGGCGCGAAGCCGCTCACCGCGGACTGGCAGACGACTTCATCGACGCCCTGCCCGAGGGCTACCATACTCAGTTGGGGCGCTGGTTCAAAAATGGCCAGGAACTTTCCGGCGGCCAGTGGCAACGCATCGCCCTGTCGCGTGCCTGGATGCGCGAAAGCGCCGATATTCTGGTGCTCGACGAGCCCACAGCGGCCATGGACGCCGCCGCCGAGGCGGCAGTGTTCGAGCGTTTTCGCCACTACAGCCGTGATAAAACCGCCATTCTGATCTCGCACCGCTTCTCTACCGTGCGCAGCGCCGATGTAATCGTGGTGATGGCACAGGGCCGCATCATCGAGCGCGGCAGCCACGCCAGCCTGCTGGCCGCCGGCGGCCGCTATGCAAGGCTTTTCGAACTACAGGCGGCGGGCTATCGCTAGCAGCCTGTCGGACTTTCCACGCCGGGCATGAGATAAATACCGACATCCACCTGATCCCGGATCCGCCATGAGCCACCTTCCGCCGGCGCTTTCTCGACGAACTGGCCGAGTTGTTCGTTCAGGTGCTGGAAGTGGCCCGCGAGATGCAACTGCTCAAGGTAAGGACCATCAGCCTGGACGGCACCCAAATCAGGGCCAACGCCCAGGCTGCCAGGGCGTCATACGTAACGGTGCCCGGCCGATTGACGCGGCGCAGGCTGGCATATACAATTTGGCATATACATTGGAGCACAATGCCATGCCTACCCTATCGACGCCATCCAGACCCAAGGAAGTCAAGCTGTTTCGCAACAACCGCAGCCAGGCGGTGCGTATTCCTGTGGAGTTCGAGTTGCCAGGAGATCGTGTGCTAATCCACCGCGAAGGCAGCAAACTCATCATCGAGCCAGTGACTCGGCCAACGAACATCGTCGAACTGCTGGCCGAGTGGAGGAAAGAAGCGCCGCTTGGGCCAGAAGATCAGCTCCCGGCCATTGAGGACATGCCCGCCCAGCCGGAGGACATATTTTGAGCGGATATCTGCTGGATACGAACATCATCAGCGATGTGATCCGCAGCCCGGATGGGCCTGCCGCACGCCGCATTGAGCAGGTCGGGCCAAAAGAGATTTTCACCAGCATCATCGTCGCAGCCGAGCTGCGCTATGGCTGTGCAAAGAAGGGTTCGCCCAGGCTGCTTGCCAGGGTGGATGGTATCCTTGAAACGATCCCGGTGCTGCCGCTGGATATTCCGGCTGACGCTGCATACGGCGGCCTCCGCGCCGAGCTGGAAGCGTCTGGCCAGCCTATCGGCATGAACGATCTGCTGATCGGCGCACACGCCCATGCGCTCGGCCTCACGCTAGTGACGGACAACACGCGCGAATTCAGCCGCATTCGTGACCTCAACGTAGAGAACTGGCTGGAAAGATAGCCGGCCCCTTTTGTTGGGCCGAATCCAATGATCGTTTGACGGGAACGATAGTCGTGCGGCCAACTTCTGAGCAACCCAAACCTCTTGCAAAGCCACATCATCGAGCGCGGCAGCCACGCCAGCCTGCTGGCCGCCGGCGGCCGCTATTCAAGGCTTTTCGAACTACAGGCGGCGGGCTATCGCTAGCGCCGCGCCGCTCGACCTTCAGCCGACACCCTTCCCATACTCTCATTGTTCAGGCCGATTCGGCTTCGGCATGCCGCTCGGCCTGTGCCGCCACCAGCTTCTTGAGCTCGGGAATGCAGGAGCCGCAGCGGGTGCCACAGGCCAACCTGTCGCCCAGCGCCGCGACGCTCAAGCAGCCTTCGGCAATCGCCCTTTCGATGGTCTTCTGCCCCACCTGGTGGCAGCTGCACACCGTGACGCCGGCATCCTCACCGCTGGCCGCTCGACCGGCCAGCAGTCGGCGGCGCTGTTCGCGCTCGATTTTCTCGAGAGCAAAGCAGTCATCGAGCCAGCCGATCTCACCCAGCAGCGGATTGAGCCGACCGGTCGGCGCCACCGCCAGCCACCACACCAGCCGTCCGGCTTCGATCCGCGCAGCACGAAAGTGACCGCTGCCCGGATCTTCGCTCCACAGCGTCGGCGCGCTGCCCAGCTGCTCGCGACACCATTCCCACCAGGGCTCTGCGTTTGCCAACGCCAGCTGCCAGCGCTGACAGTGGGACATGGGAATGCGGCACCACCAGCCGCTCTCTGCCAGCGGCGCCTTGTCGTCCGAACCGAGCAGCAGACAAGCCTCTTGCGGCAGCGGCAGCGGCGCCAGTGCCACCCGCGCCTGCTTGGACTCCGGCTGCCCGGAAAGCGGGTCGCACACCGCCGCTACCAGCGCCGAGGCACGCGCCCGGGTGCTGAACTGATCGTTCCAGTGGATCGGCACGAACAGCTCCCCGCGACGCTGTGAAGTGGTCACCCGCACCCGACCCAGATAGTCACCGCGGGCGTTGACGAGTCGCGCCAGGCCGCCGTCGTGCACGCCATACCGCGCCGCATCCGCCGGGTGAACCTCGATAAAGGGCTCGCTGCGATGGTGCATCAGGCGGGCAGCACGGGCGGTGCGGTTCATGGTGTGCCACTGATCGCGAATGCGGCCGCTGTTGAGCAACAGTCGCGCCTCCCCCTCGGGCTGCTGGATCGCGGCGCGCGAGCGCACGGCGACGAGCCTTGCCCGGCCGCTGTCGGTCATGAAGCGACCGCTTTCAAAAAGCCGCGCCGTACCCCGCGGCGACGCAGCGTTGACCGGCCACTGCACCGGCGCCAGAGCGTCATAGGCGGCGCGGTCCATGCCGGCCAGCGCGGAGATATCGAAAAGCCGAAAGGTCTCGCCCGGACCGTCGCCGTTCTCGAAGCCGGAGAGACGGGCATGCTCGTCGAAGATCCGATGGGCGCCGTCATAATCGAACGCTGCCGCGAAGCCCATGCGGCGCGCCACCTCGCAGATGATCCACCAGTCGTGGCGCGCCTCTCCCGGCGCTGGCAGCAGGCCGCGCTGACGCGAGATACGCCGCTCGGAGTTGGTCACCGTGCCGTCCTTTTCCGACCAGCCGCTGGCCGGCAACACGATATCGGCACAGCCCAGCGTATCGCTGTCGGCCATACAGTCGGAGACGATCACCAGCGGGCACTTGTGCAGCGCACGGCGCACCCGGTTGGCGTCCGGCAGGCTCACCAGCGGGTTGGTAGCCATGATCCACAGCGCGCGAATCTCGCCGCGCTCGATCGCCTCCACCAGCGCCAGCGCCTTGTGCCCCGGCGCCTCGGGCAGCGTCGGCGTCAGCCCGGGCACGCTCCAGAAGCGCGCTACCCGATCGATGGCGCCAGGGGTGTGATAGTCCATATGGGCGGCGAGCTGATTGGCCAGCCCGCCCACTTCGCGGCCGCCCATGGCGTTGGGCTGCCCGGTGATCGAAAAGGGCCCGGCGCCGGGCAGACCGATGCTGCCCCCGGCAAGGTGGCAGTTGATGATGGCGTTGACCCGGTCGGTGCCGCTGCTCGATTGATTGACCCCCTGGGAGTAGAGCGTCACCACGTGCAGCTGGCTGGCGAACCAGTAATAGAAGGTCTCCAGCCGCTCGGCATCGACCTCGCAGCGCCGCGCGGCGGTAGCGATATCCGCCGCCTCGTCGCGCGCCGCCGCCAGCGCCGCTTCGAATCCTTCGGTGTGATGGGCGATAAAGTCACGATCCAGCCGCCCCCTTGCCGCCATGTAGGCCAGCAAACCGTTGAACAGCGCGATGTCGCTGCCCGGAGCGATGGGCAGATAGAGATCGGCCAGCTCGCAGGTGTCGGTCACACGCGGGTCGATCACCACCACCCGCATCAGCGGGTTGCGGCTTTTGGCGGTGCGCAGGCGCTGAAACAACACCGGATGGTTCCAGGCGAGATTGCTGCCGCTGAGCACTACCAGCTCTGCCTTCTCCAGATCCTCGTAGCAGCAGGGTACGGCGTCGGCCCCCAAGGCGCGCTTGTAGCCTGCCACCGCCGAGGCCATGCAGAGCCGCGAGTTGGTGTCCAGGTGCGGCGTGCCGATGAAGCCCTTGAAGAACTTGTTGGCGATGTAATAGTCCTCGGTCAGCAGCTGACCGGAAAGATAGCCGGCGATCGCCGCGCCGCCGTGGCGCATACGCACCTCGCCAAGGCGATCGGCAATGGTATCGAGCGCCTCATTCCAGTCCACCTCGCGACCCTCGATACGGGGCCGGGTCAGCCGCCCCTGGTGGCCCAGCGTCTCGTGCAGCGCCGAACCCTTGACGCATAGCCGACCGTAGTTGGCGGGATGATCGCGATCGCCCTCGACGCCGTTCAACCGACCTTCCTCGACGCTGGCGACCACGCCACAGCCCACGCCGCAGTAGGGGCAGGTGGTGGTTTCATGCATGTTCGACTCCTTCACGTCTGCGTGCGGTGGCCCCCTGCAGGCCCTGACGGTCGACGCCGGCGTGCAGACGTTGCCTTCTCGGGTGTGGTGACCGGCTATAAACGCACGAGGCCCGAACCCGCCAGTGGCGGATTCGGGCCCCGATGCCCCGATAACCGGTGGTGTCGCCGGGCAGCGTTGTGACACGACATCGCCATTGATGCGTGCCGCCGCCGCGGCAGACTCTTGTACATTAACTTTTGCAAAAAACGCACCGCCCGTTTTGCAAAAACCGCACCGCCCGGCGCCTTTTACAGCCTGCTCAGGCAGATAAGTAGTCCACTGGACAGCAGCAAGGCGCTTTTTGGCAGCGCCGGCACAGCGCCGCGCACCAATAACGCACAAAGCGCTATTGCCCGTGCACCCTGATGGTGTCGCCACCCGTCAAGATAACGGTATAAAAATAAAAAGCGCCATTTTAAATAACATAAAGCGCTGATAAAAAAGGCCACTGGCATACCTGGCACGCATTCTGCCCCAAATGAACGAGATGGCGCACACCGTCGTGCGCCAGCGGCGAGGCAGAGCCGCCTCGCCGCCTGGCGGCAAGATCGTCAGCACAGCAACAGGCATTTCAGGCAACGGCGCCTGCGGAACCGGGGTTATCCCCCGCGACCGCAGGCGCCGTTTTGCGTTTCAGACCGTCGTCAACGTTCGGGGAGGCGATATGACAATGCTGCGACAGGGCAGCAGGGCTATCGACAAACTGGTGATTATCGGCCACGGCATGGCCAGTCAGCGCCTGCTGGAGCGCCTCGCCGAGCGTGACGAACGTCCGCGCCACATTCACGTCTTCGGTGACGAGGCGCGACCAGCCTACAACCGCATTCTGCTCTCACCGCTGCTGGCCGGCGAGATCGACGAAAACGGCATTGCCCTGCGCGATGCAGAGTGGTTCGCACAGCACGACATCCGACTACACAGCGGCCGGCGCATCGAAAGGATCGACCGCCAGACCCGCTGCGTGACCGACAACTGCGGCGAGCATTGGCACTACGACCGGCTGGTCATCGCCACGGGCTCGCGGGCGCGCTTTTTCGATCTGCCCGGCGCAGCACTTGCCGGCATTCACGGCTTTCGCACCACCGCCGATGTCGACACCCTGCTGGCGGCCAGCGGCTGTGGACGCCGTGCGGTGGTCATCGGCGGCGGCCTGCTGGGGCTGGAGGCCGCCGAAGGGCTCAGAAAACGTGGCATGACGGTTACCCTGGTGCACCGCGCGCGCCATCTGATGAACCGCCAGCTCGATGCGCAGGCCGCCGAGCTGTTGAGCGCCGAGCTGGCCCGGCGCGGCCTCGAGCTGCGACTGGGCTGTCAGCCGACCGCCTTTGAGGGCGACGGCGAGCGCGTCGACGGTGTGCTGCTGGACAGCGGCGAGCGGCTGCCTGCGGCGCTGGTGGTGACCGCCGCCGGCATCCTGCCCAACGCCGAACCGGGGTTGGCCGCAGGTCTGGCCGGCGAGCGGGCGATCGCCGTCGACGACACCCTGACCACCAGCGATACGCACATCCATGCGCTGGGCGAGTGCTGTGAATTCGAGGGCACCACCTTCGGCCTGGTGGAACCGATTCACGCCCAGGTGGAGGTACTGGCCGAGCGCCTGTGCGGCGGTGACGCCCGCTACGCCCTCGGCGACTGCGCCACCCAACTCAAGATCAGCGGCATCGACCTCTACGCCTTCGGCGTGCTCGACCCCGAAGCCGGCGACGAGGTGCTGCGCTACGTGGATATCGAGGCAGGAGACTACCGCCGCCTGATCCTGCGCCACGGCGTTCTCGTCGGCGGCGTACTCTACGGCGACACCCGCGACGGCCCCTGGTACTTCCACCAGGCGCAGCGGCGGCGCGACCTGCGCGCCTGCCGCGACACCCTTCTTTTCGGCGCCCATGACGCCAGCCAACAGCTCGAGGAGGCTGCATGAGTAATCAGGACGCGACTTTCAACCACGACCAGCCGAGTATCGATACCAACAGAAAACAGCTGGTCATCATCGGCAACGGCATGGTGGGCCATTACTGCATCGAACAACTGATCGAGCGCGGCGCCACGGCGCAGTGGCAGATCCACGTCTTCGGCGACGAACGCCACCGCGCCTACGACCGTGTCCACCTGTCGGAGTACTTCTCCGGCAAGGATGCCGACGCCCTCGCTCTCGGCGAGCCCGATCTGCACCGCACCCACGGCGTGGCGCTGCATCTGGGCGTGGCGGTCACCGCCATCGACCGCGACAGCAAGGAAGTGGTCACCGCCGAGGGGCGGCTGGCCTACGACAGCCTGGTCATCGCCACCGGGTCATACCCCTTCGTGCCGCCGATTCCCGGCCCCGATACCGCCACACACCCGCAGGCGCGGCTGGTCTATCGCACCCTCGACGACCTTGATGCCATCCGCCAACAGGCCGCAGGTGCGCGCCGCGGGGTTGTCATCGGCGGCGGCCTTTTAGGGCTGGAAGCGGCCAACGCCCTGCAGTCGCTGGGTCTGGAAGCGCACGTGGTGGAGTTCGCCCCGCGCCTGATGCCGGTGCAGCTCGACGAGCAGGGCGGCGCGGCGCTGCGCGAGCGCATCGAGGCGCTCGGCGTGGGCGTGCATACCGGCTGCGCCACCGAGGAGATCGTTGCTACCCCGAACGACGCATACGCTTATCGCATGAACGTCAAGGGCGGCGAGCCGCTGGATACCGACCTGATCGTCTTCTCCGCCGGCATCCGTCCGCAGGACAAACCGGGGCGCGACTGCGGTCTGGAGACCGGCGAGCGCGGCGGTATCGTCATTGACGATAGCTGCCGCACCTCGGACCCGGAGATTTTCGCCATCGGCGAGTGCGCCCTGTGGCAGAACCGCATCTTTGGTCTGGTAGCGCCGGGCTACACCATGGCGCGCACCGTGGCGGGCTGTTTGACCGGCGAAGAGGCGCACTTCAACGGCGCCGACATGTCGACCAAACTCAAGCTGCTGGGGGTCGACGTTGGCTCGATCGGCGATGCCCATGGCGCTACCGAAGGGGCCAAAAGCTACCGCTATATTGATGAGGCCGGCAGCGGCTACCGCCGGCTGGTGGTCTCCGCCGACGGCAAAAAGGTGCTGGGCGCGGTGCTGGTGGGCGACAACAGCTACTACGACACCCTGCTGCAGTACGCCCAGAACGGTATCGCCCTGCCCGATGACCCGGCCAGCCTGATCCTGCCGCAAAACGAGGGCGGCGCCCCGGCACTGGGCGCCGACGCGCTGCCCGACAGCGCCACCATCTGTTCCTGTCACAACGTCACCAAGGGCGCGGTGTGCAGCGCCGTCGACGCCGGCTGCGCCGATCTCGCCGCACTCACGATCGACACGAAAGCGAGTACCGGCTGTGGCGGCTGCTCGGCGCTCCTGAAACAGGTGTTCGAACACGAGCTGGAAGCGCGCGGTGTGGCGGTCGATCGCAGCCTCTGCGAGCACTTCGCCTATACCCGCCAGGAGCTCTACGCCATGGTGCGCGTCGAAGGCATCCAATCGTTCGGCGAACTGCTGGAGAAGCACGGCCAGGGCCTGGGCTGCGATATCTGCAAGCCCACCATCGGCTCGATTCTGGCCACCTGCTGGAATCAGCCGATCATGGACGCGCAGAACGTCGCCCTGCAGGACACCAACGACACCTTCATGGCCAACATGCAGAAAAACGGCACCTACTCGGTGATGCCGCGTGTGGCCGGCGGCGAAATCACCCCGGACAAACTGGTGGCGCTGGGTGAAGTGGCGAAAAAGTACGATCTCTACACCAAGATCACCGGCGGCCAGCGCATCGACCTGTTCGGCGCCGAGCTGCACGAGCTGCCGGATATCTGGGAGGCGCTGATCAACGCCGGTTTCGAAACCGGTCACGCCTACGGCAAGTCCGTGCGCACGGTGAAATCCTGCGTCGGCAACAGCTGGTGTCGCTACGGCGTGCAGGACAGCGTCGCCATGGCGCTCGAACTGGAGCATCGCTACAAGGGGCTGCGCACGCCGCACAAGATCAAGATGGGCGTATCGGGCTGCACCCGCGAGTGCGCCGAGGCGCAGAGCAAGGATATCGGCGTGATCGCCACCGAGGCGGGATGGAACCTGTATGTGTGCGGCAACGGCGGCATGCGTCCGCGTCACGCCGAGCTGTTCGCCACCGATATCGACAGCGACCGCCTGGTGCGCTACATCGACCGCTTTCTGATGTTCTACGTGCGCACCGCCGACAAGCTACAGCGCACCTCGGTGTGGCGCGAAAGCCTCGAGGGCGGTCTCGACTTCCTCAAGGCGGTGATTATCGATGACAGCCTGGGGCTCGGCGAAGAGCTGGAGCGTCAGATGCAGCACGTGGTCGACACCTATGAGTGCGAATGGGCCAACGCCCTCGGTGACCCGGAGAAGCTCAAGCGCTTTCGCACCTTCGTCAACGACAAGTGCGGCGACCCGGACATCGTCAACGTCAGCGAGCGCGGCCAGCCCCGCCCGGCGCGCGCCGACGAAATTCAGTCTCTTGCCGTGGAGATCCGCTGATGAACCGTACTGCCGCTACCCCTCACAAGGTGCTGTGTCGGCGCAGCGACCTGGTCGACGACTCCGGCGTGGTCGCCCTGCACGACGGTCACCAGATCGCGATTTTCTATCTGCCTCGCGGCATCGACCGGCGGGGCGAGCCGGCGGTGTTCGGCATCGACCACCACGACCCCTTCTCCAATGCCAACGTCATCGGCCGCGGCATTATCGGCGACAAGGGAGGCGAGCCGGTGGTCGCCTCGCCGATCTACAAGCAGCACTTTCGCCTGCGCGACGGTATCTGTCTCGAGGATGACAGCGTACGGCTGAAGGTCTGGCTGCTGCGGCTGGAGGGCGATCAGGTGGTGCTGGAGCGCTGAACGCCGGTGCCGTTGCACACCGATTGCACCACAACATTAAAAAACCTGCCATCACAGGAGATACTGCCATGTCCTATCTGATTCCCGCCGAGTTCACCACCAAAATGGTCGACTCCGGCGCTTCGAAGATATAATTGCCAACGCTGTGATGTAAACCAAGGCTGCCTGGGCGACGATGGCCTATGCTTGAAGGACAGGCGGCCTTCGCCGCGCGATGAGGAGAGCGTCATGGAGAAAAGAGTCTGCGCCTGTCCCTATTGCGAGTGCGCGGTGCCCGAGACCGCGCCGGAGATCAACGGCAAGTTCTACTGCTGCGAGGCGTGCGCCACTGCCCACCCGGACAACCAGCCCTGCCAACAGAGCGACTGCGACTGTCACCGACGCCACTGGGGCGGCATCATGAGTTGAGCATCGCACAGCAAAGCGCCCGCATCACTGATGCGGGCGCTTTTGCGGAGCGTCTTTCGTTTTATCCAGCCTTTCAGGGGTCGCTGCGCTTGCCTTTCTGATTGACCGCCTTTTCGATCAGCGCTTCGGCGTTGCTTTTGGGCTTTTCCTGCAGCTCCTGCTGCAGTTCGCTGTATAGCCCCCGAAAGGTGTTGCAGGAGGAGCAGAACACCTTGTCGTCCGGGTTGCGCACCTCCGACAGGCGAACGCGATGGTTGCCGCATTCGGGACAGGGCGTCGGCATTCTCATCTCTTCGGAAAGGTCATCCATGGCAGCAACTTCCTCGTCAGGTGGAAGGGGCGCGATCAAAACGCCACTGCATAGCAAGGGCCAAGCAGCGACGCGACCGACCGCCGAGCGCTTTGATCGGCCCGGGTTTTGACCAAGCCTAGGCAAAAAGGGCCGTTTCGACCAGCTCGGACGGCAGTGCCACCCCATACCGATAGCCGAACAGTGTGCTACTTCGTAATAGCAGCATGCAAAACCCGGCGCTCTCTGCTAAAAATAACATAAGTTATAACAAAGCAATGACGGCAAGAGCCGTTAAAGAGGAAGCAAAAGGAAATGCTCAGTCACATCATGGTGGGCAGCAACGATCTTGATCGGGCACAGGAATTTTACGATCCGGTACTGGCCGAGCTGGGCCTGTATCGCGACAGGTCCCCCTGCGATCACCCCTGGCTCAGCTATAGCGCCCCTCAGGTAAAGCTTCTGTTCATCGTCTGCGCGCCCTTCGACGGCGATTCAGCCAGTCAGGGAAACGGCACCATGGTGGCCTTCAATGCCCATGACCATGAAACCGTCGATCGCTTCTATCAGGCCGGCCTTTTGTCGGGTGGCAGCGACGAGGGGGCACCAGAGCTGCGTCCGCAGTATCACGACTACTTCTACGGGGCCTACCTGCGCGATCCGGACGGCAACAAGCTGTGCTGTGTCTGCCACGACCGATTCAGCAACTGACGTTGCAACTGATTCTGCAACCGAGTGAGGATATCGGCGGCGCAGCTACCAGCACTTCAACTGACGCCGCCAGGCCTCCCTCGCCCGCTCCGGCGTGGTCGGCAGCATACGCACCCTCTCACCGGGTGCACACTGCGCCAGCCTGGCGCAGGCCAGCGGCGACAGTGCCCCCAGCCGCGGGTAGCCGCCCACCGTCTGGCGGTCGTTCATCAGCACGATCGGCTGGCCGTCGGCGGGTACCTGAACGGCGCCCAGCGGAATCCCCTCCGACACCATGCCGCTCAGCCGACAGTCGAGCTGCGGACCGCGCAGGCGAATGCCCATGCGGTCGGCGCGGCTATCAACCTGCCAGTCGCTGTTGAAGGCATCGAACAGGCTGGCCGCCGCGAAGTAATCGCTCTGCGCCCCCTGGATCAGCGCCAGTTCGGGCGGCATGTCGAGCGGCATGCGAATCTCATTGGGCAGCTGTCGGGGGCTGTCGGTATCGCCCTGCCAGCGAATGACATCGCCCTGCGCCAGCGCCCGGCCCTCGCCGTCAGCACCGCCCAGGCCCTCGCGCACCACGCAGGCCAGGCTACCCAGGGTGGGTGAACCGGCAATCCCCCCCGCGACCGCCAGATAGGCACGCACGCCCTTCACCGGATGCCCGAAGCTGAGGCGTTGCCCGGCGCGGATGGCAAAGGCGGCGTTGCGGGACAGCGGTTCGTCATCAAGGCGGGCGTCAAGGTCGGCGCCTGACAGCGCCAGCCAGCCATCGGCGCCGGCGCGCAGCGTCAGACCGCCAAGGCTTATCTCCAGCGCTGCGGCGCCGGGATCATTGCCCAGCAGCCAGTTGGCCCAGCCCATCGACACCGGGTCCATGGCGCCCCCCTGGGTCACGCCCAGGTGGCGCACGCCGAAGCGGCCGCCATCCTGCACCAGCGCCAGCGGTCCGGCACGCTCTACGGTCAGTTCCTTCATCGGTTCATCAGCTCCCTCATGAGGCGCGCTCCTCAAGCGGCGTGGGATCGCCCCCCGCGGTCACGAAAGTGTCGCGATCCACCGCTTCGAAGCGTACTCGGTCACCGGGCCGCAGCAGGCTGTAACCGTCGCTGTCGCGATCAAAAAGCTCGACCGCAGTGCGCCCGATGAGATTCCAGCCGCCCGGCGAGCGCATGGGGTAAACCGCCGTCTGGCGCTCGGCAATCGCCACGCTGCCCTTCGGCACGCGCTGGCGCGGGGTCTGCAGACGTGGCGTGGCCAGCGCCTCCTCGACCAGCCCCATGAAGCCGTAGCCCGGCGCGAACCCCAGCGCAAAGACGCAGTAGTCGCGGCCGCTGTGACGGCGGATCAGTTCGTCGCAGTCGATACCGGCGCGCTCGGCGATACGGCCAAGCTCGGGGCCGACGCTGTGGTCGTACCAGACGGGAATGATGTGGTGACGCCCCTCGGCCTGCTCCAGCGGCGCCAGCCCTTCGAGGGCGGCGGCAACGCGCCGGCGCGCCTCGGCCAGCGACAGCCTGGTGGCATCGATGTGCACCAGCAAAGTGGTATAGGAGGGCACCAGATCGATCAGCACCTCCTGCAGCGCCTGGCGCAGGGCGCGCTCGGCCGCCATCAGCCAGGGCATATGGCGTTCGTCGATATGATCGAAAAGGCGCACAATCAGGCTGTCCATGCTGACCGTTTCGATACGCGGGGTCATGATGTCGCCATTGCGTTGAAGGCTTCGCGGATGGCGCGCACCGCAGCCACCGACTCGGCGTTGTCGCCGTGGACGCAGAGCGTATCGGAGGCCAGCACCAGCGAGTGCCCGTCGATAGTCTCCAGCGCCTCGCCGCGCGCCAGCCTGAGCGCCTGGTCGACGATTACCTCGCGGTCATGATGCACCGCTCCCGGCAGGCGTCGCGATACCAGCAGCCCCTCGGCGTCATAGGCGCGATCGGCGAAGGACTCAAAGCGCAGGCTGATGCCCTCCTCTTCGGCCATGGCGCGCACCGCGCCGGTATCGGCGGTGGCCATCACCAGCAGTGGCAGGCGCGCATCGAGGGCGTGAATGGCGCGCATGATGGCGCGCAGCAGCTCGGGGTCGCGAGTCATGTCCTGATAGAGGGCGCCGTGCGGCTTGACGTAGCTGACCCGGCCGCCCTCGGCGCGGCAGATCGCCTCCAGCGCACCTACCTGATAAAGCAGCATAGCCTCGACTTCTGCCGGCGTGCACGTCATCGAACGGCGGCCAAAGCCCTGTAGATCAGGATAGGCGGGGTGCGCGCCGATCTCGACACCATGGCGCAGTGCCAGTGCCGCCGTATGGCGCATAATGCCGGGGTCGGAGGCGTGAAAACCGCAGGCGATATTGGCGCAGTCGATCCAGGCCATGACCTCTTCGTCAAGGCCCATCTTCCAGTTGCCGAAGCTCTCGCCCATATCGCAGTTGAGTAGTGGAACCGGCATGGCTCTCATCCTCTCTACTGTCATGAATAGTCTGGTGGCGCAATGAACTGCCGAGGCAATTTTCTTTTACCTTGACGCCGGCATAATTATTGATTGTTTCATCGCTTTTAAAACAATTTAAAAGAGTCTTCAGGGTGGCGCCAATCGTTTTTGGCGATACTGCATATAAGGGAATCTTTTTTCGGCATTTTTTTGCATCAGACAGGTTGACGTCCAGGCCGCGCCGGGAGAAGAATCACTGCCTTCAGTCCTTTTCAACCCGCTCAATGGAGTCTCCTGTCATGGCCGTCAGCGATCCTTTTCATCTTGCCGTCCAGGTCCGCGATATCGAAGAAGCACGGCGTTTTTATGGCGAATTCATGGGCTGCCCCGAAGGCCGCTCATCGGAGAGCTGGGTCGACTTCAACCTCTATGGTCACCAGTTTGTCTGCCACCTCAACCCGGCACTGAAGGACAACCCGGTCTCCAGCCACAAGAACCCGGTGGATGGCCACGGCGTACCGGTTCCCCATTTCGGTATCGTGCTGGAGATGGGCGCCTGGCAGCAGCTGGCCGACAAACTGCGCGATAACGGCATTGAATTCGAGATCGAACCCTACATTCGCTTCAAGGGCGAACCCGGCGAGCAGGCCACCATGTTCTTTTACGACCCTTCCGGCAATGCGCTGGAATTCAAGGCGTTTCAGGATCGCGAAGGCCAGCTTTTCCGTAAATAAAAGCGCCCTGACCGTCGCCAGGGAAGCGCTGAATAAATCGCCGAACGAGATGAAGGGCAAGGCGCACGGAACGCAGACTCGAAGCAACGCGTAGAGAACGCCCGCAGGGCGGCCCGTCAGGGCAAGTTGCCGAAGGCAACGCGTCACGCGAGACATAACATGGGGTTAGGCGAGTCTTCGACCGGGCTGGCGCACCAGTACCGCGCAACGTAGCCATTCGCTCGTGCAGGCATTTATGCCGTGGTTCCCCAACCCGGGAGCACGAACGTGTTTGATTTCAAGGAGCTTGAAGCCTTTGTGTGGGTCGTGCGGCTGGGATCCTTCAGCAAGGTAGCCGAGCGGCTGCATCTGACGCAGCCCTCCATTTCCGACCGCATCAATCGGCTCGAGGCAGCGGTAGGTGAGCCGCTGCTGGAGCGCAGCGAGCGGCCCATTCAACCCACCCTGCGCGGGCGCGAGTTCCATATCCACGCCGAGCGTTTGCTGGCGGGCCGCGAGGAGGCGCTGCAGCTGTTTCACAATGCCGATGAGTTCACCGGCACGCTGCGGCTGGGCATTGTCGAGACCATTGCCAACAGCTGGTTTGCCGATTTCATGGGCCGCCTCGCCGAGCGTCACCCACGGCTGACAATAGAGCTGACGGTGGATATGTCGCCGCTGCTGCATCAGCGCCTGATCGACAACGACCTCGACATGCTGTTCGCCATGGATGGCATACCGCCCGGGATCAACATCGAGCAGGCGCCGCTGGACAGCTACGAGATGGGCATGTTCGTCGCCCCGCGACACCTTGAAATTCTGCGTCGCGACGGGCTCAACGCCCTGCCCTTCATCTCCTTCAGCCGTCAGGCGCGGCCCTGGGGCGAGCTGGTCGGCTGGCTCGGCGAGCAGGGCTTCGAAGCGCCCCGCATTCACAGCGCCAGCACCCTGATGACCATCGCCCGGATGAGCGCCGAGGGGCTGGGCATCGGTGTGCTGCCGGTCGCCACGATCGCTGAACAGGTCAGACAGGGCGAGCTTTTACAGCTCGAACTGCCCGCGCCGCTGCCGCCCATGGTTTACAAGGTGATCTGGCGCGCCACCAGCTACTCCGGCTTCAGCCACGACGTCTGTGCACTGGCGCAGGCGTGCGCCAACGCCTACAGCGAGCAGCACGCCGACGACGCCCTGCTGCCCAGAGCTAAAACCGACGCCGATATCGTGCATAAGAATTAACCATTTGACGGCTCATGACACATCGCCGAAAAATACGGCAACCCCCTGACTTCAATAACAACATGAGGTTCACCATCATGTCCGTACGTTTGACTACTCTCGCAGCGGCCGTCGCGGCCGGCGCTCTCGCTGTGACGCTGCCGGCCCAGGCGGCTCAGCAGTGGAACATGGCCACGCCCTACGGCGATGTCAGCTTTCATACCAAAAACATCAAGCAGTTCGCCGAGGACGTCAGCGAAGCCACCAACGGGGAGCTGCAGATCACCGTGCACAGCGGCGGCTCGCTGATCGGTCACTCCGAGATCAAGCCCTCGGTGCGCCGCGGCACGGTGCAGGCCGGCGAAGTCTTCATGTCGACGCTCTCCAACGAATCGCCGGTCTACGAGATCGACACCCTGCCGGGGCTGGCCAACAGCTACGAACAGGCCCACACCCTGTGGGAAGTATCGAAGCCGGTGATCACCGGGATGTTCGCTGAACAGGGGCTCAAGCCGCTGTTTTCGGTCCCCTGGCCCTCCCAGGGCATCTACACCGATTTCGAGCTGACCGACCCGGCTCAGTTGGAAGGGCTGCGCATGCGCGCCCCCAACATCAACACCCAGCGCTATATCGAGAACCTCGGCGGCATTCCTACCGAAACCGAGGAGTCGGATATTCCCACCGCCTTCAGTACCGGCCGCGTCGACGGCATGATCACCTCGGTCTCTACCGGCAACGCCATGTCCGCCTGGGACTACGTCTCCGACTACACCGATGCCAATCTCTGGTTCCCCAAGAACATCGTGTTCGTCAATCAGCGCGCCTTTGACCGTCTCGACGACAGCACCCAGCAGGCGCTGATGGAAGCCGCGGCGCGCGCCGAGGAGCGCGGCTGGCAGATGAGCCGCGAGGATCAGGCGTCCAGCGCCGAGGCGTTGCGGGAGCATGGCATGACCATCAGCGAACCCGAGGGCGAGCTGGCCGCGGCTCTCAAGGCCGCCGGCGATGAGCTGGTAGAAGGCTGGCGTCAGCGCGCCGATGAACCGGCGCTCGAGATTCTCTCCGAGTATCGCCAGCAGGAGAGCGCCCAGTAAGGCGGCCACCACGGGCGCACCGCCTCGACAGCTCTCAGGCGGTGCGCCTCTCCCCTCTGTCCGGAGAGACAACCATGACCTTTCGACTGCGCAAGCTCTATGACCTTGGCGCCTGGGGCGCAGCGTTGTGCATGCTGGCGATCTGCACGCTGGTTACTCTGCAGGTACTGGCGCGAGTGCTGGATGGCGTGCTGGTAACCCTGGGCCAGAGCCGGCTGGGCCTGGAAATCTCCGGCCTTTCGGAGATCGCCGCCTATCTGCTGGTCGGCGCCAGCGGCCTGGCGCTGGCCTACACCTTCGTGCATTACGCCCATATTCGCGTCACCCTGGTCGTCTCGCGCCTGCCCCCCAGGGTGCGGGTCTGGAGCGAATCGATCTGCCTGGCAATCGCCCTGCTGCTGAGCCTGGTGCTGACATGGGAGCTGATCGTGCTGGTGCGGGAGAGCATCGAATTCAACGATGTCTCCTCGGGACTACTGGCGATACCGCTGTGGATTCCCCAGACGGTGCTGATCGTCGGCGTCGCGCTGCTGGCGATCGCCATCGCCGAGGCGCTGATCATGACGCTGCGCACGGCGTTTCGCGAACCCGGGCGCTACGTGCCGCCGGAGCAGAGCGACGCGATCAGCGAATAGGCGCCTGTTGCCTTGAGCAGACCTCACCATTGTGATTTTCGGAGACTCTTCCCGTGCTGACCCTCAGTCTCGTCACCATTGCGTCACTGGCCGTACTGCTGGGCAGCGGCCTCTGGATCGCCCTTGCCCTGCTGGGCACCGGCTGGATCGCGCTGTCGACCTTTACCGGTTTTGCCCCCGGCCCCATCCTCGCTTCCGACTTCTGGGGCGCCAGCTACGGCTGGGAGCTGACCGCACTGCCGATGTTCGTATGGATGGGCGAGGTGCTGTTTCGCTCCGGCCTGGCGGACAATATGTTTCGTGCCCTGGCCCCCTGGCTCAACCGCCTGCCGGGGCGACTGCTGCACTCCAATATTATCGGCAGCGGTCTGTTCGCCGCGGTGTGCGGCTCCTCCTCGGCCACCTGCGCTACGGTGGGCAAGATGTCGCTGCCGGAGCTGGAACGGCGCGGCTATGACAGCCGTCAGGCGATCGGTACGCTGGCCAGCGCCTCGACGCTGGGCCTGCTGATTCCGCCCTCGATCGTCATGATCGTCTACGGGGTGGTCACCGAGCAGTCGATTTCGCGGCTTTTTATCGCCGGTATCGGCCCCGGCCTGCTGTTGCTGGCGCTATTCATGCTCTACCTGGTGGTGTGGGCGCTGCTGGTCGGCAACCGCCGCGGCAGCGCCGGACGCGATGAGGGCGCCACCACGCTGGCGCAGAAGCTGCGCGACAGCCTGCAACTGATTCCGCTGCTGGCGCTGATCGGCGGTATTCTGGGCAGCATCTACGGGGGCTTCGCCTCGCCCACCGAGGCCGCCGCCTCCGGCGTGGTGCTGTCGATGCTGGTGGCGCGCGCCAACGGCCACTTCGACCGCCACATCTTTCGCGACTCGCTGATGGCCGCGCTGCGCACCTCCTGCATGATCGCCTTCATCATCGCCGGCGCCTCCTTTCTCTCCTCGGCGATGAGCTTCACCGGTCTGCCCCGCGGGCTGGCCAACGCCATTACCGACATGGGGCTCTCGCCGATCGCCCTATTGGTCGTGCTGACCCTGTTTCTGCTGGTACTGGGCTGTTTTCTCGACGGCATCTCGCTGATCCTGCTGGTCACCTCGATCATGATGCCGCTGATCCAGAGTGCCGGTTTCGACCTGATCTGGTTCGGTATCTATCTGATCATCGTGGTCGAGATGTCGCAGATCACGCCGCCGGTAGGCTTCAATCTGTTCGTGATCCAGGGCCTGACCCACCGCGATATCCTCACTATCGCCAGCGCTACCCTGCCGTTTTTCCTGCTGATGGTGCTGTCGATCGTGCTGCTGACGATGTTTCCGGGCATCGCGCTCTATCTGCCGCAGGCAATGAGCGGCTGACGCTCGGCGCTACCAACCGCAAGGCCCCGCAGATCAGCTCGTGACCTGCGGGGCCTTTTGATTCCGGGCAGCCGGGGCGCGACTATTCGAGCGTCAACAGCCTGTCACCGACGCTGACGCTGTCACCTTCCGCCACCGCCAGCGATGCCACCCGACCGCTGGCGTCGGCGCGCACCTCGGTCTCCATCTTCATCGCCTCGAGGATCATCACCACCTCGCCCTCGGCGACCTCGTCCCCCTCCTGCACCTCGATCTTGAAGATATTGCCGCTCAGCGGCGCGGTCAGCGCCCGGCCCGGCGCGGTATCGCCCTCCTCACCGGCCGTGCCCGACGACGTCTCGCGATCAACCGGCGGTGCATCGCCGCCGCCCACCTCGAAACTGTAGCGACGCCCGTTGACGGTGACGCTTACCGCTACGCTGTCTGCACCTTCTGAAGCGCCCTGCTCACCCTGCTGGTGTGCCCGGGGGTCGTCTTCGCCCTGCTGCGCCGGTTCGCGCCCCGGTGCCGGTTCGAAGGCGTCCGGATTATCGCGCTGGGTGAGAAACTTCAGCCCGATCTGCGGAAAGAGCGCGTAGGTCAGCACGTCGTCGATCTCGCGCTCGCCCTCCTCGAGGCGAATACTCTTGTCGCCGGCCTTCTCTCTGAGCTGCGCTGCCAGTTCGTCCATCTCCGGTTCGAGGGCATCGGCGGGACGTTCGGTGATCGGCCTGCCGCCCTCCAGCACACGCTGCTGCAGCTGCTCATCGACCGGCGCCGGCGTAGCGCCATACTCCCCTTTGAGCAGCGCCTGCACCTCCTTCGAGATGGACTTGTAGCGCTCGCCGGTCAGCACGTTGATGACCGACTGGGTGCCGACAATCTGCGATGTGGGGGTCACCAGCGGCACATGGCCCAGCTCCTCGCGCACCTTCGGGATCTCCTCGAGCACCTCGTCCATGCGGTCCGCAGCGTTCTGCTCGCGAAGCTGATTTTCCATGTTGGTGAGCATGCCGCCCGGCACCTGGGCGAGCAGAATGCGGCCGTCGATACCGCGCAGCGAGCCCTCGAAGGCGGCGTATTTTTTGCGCACGCGGCGAAACCAGTCGGCAATCTCCTCCAGCAGCACCAGGTCCAGCCCGGTATCGCGCTCGCTCTCCTGCAGGATCGCCACTATCGACTCGGTGGGGGTGTGGCCGTAGGTCATCGACATCGACGAAATGGCGCTGTCGACGTTATCGACCCCCGCCTCCACCGCCTTGACGATGGTGGCGGTCGAGAGCCCGGTAGTGGCGTGGCAGTGCAGGTGAACCGGCACCGATAGCGTCTTTTTGAGCCTGGTGACCAGCTCGAAAGCGGTGTAGGGCGTCAGCAGCCCGGCCATATCCTTGATCGCCACCGAGTGCACGCCCATCGACTCGAGACGCTGCGCCAGCTCGACCCAGCCGTCCATGCTGTGCACCGGGCTGACCGTGTAGGAGAGCGTACCCTGGGCGTGACCGCCCTGTTTGATGACCGCCGCCAGCGCCCGTTCGAGGTTGCGCGGGTCGTTGAGGGCATCGAAGACGCGAAACACATCGATCCCGTTGACCCTTGCCCGCTCGACGAAGCGGTCGACCACGTCATCGGCGTAGTGGCGGTAGCCGAGCAGATTCTGACCGCGCAGCAGCATCTGCTGCGGCGTGTTGGGCATCATCTCCCTGAGGGCGCGGACCCGCGCCCAGGGATCCTCCCCCAGGTAACGAATACAGGCATCGAAGGTAGCGCCGCCCCAGGTTTCCAGCGACCAGAAGCCGACCCGATCCAGCTTTTCGGCGATCGGCAGCATATCCTCGAGGCGCATTCGGGTGGCAAGCAGCGACTGGTGCGCATCGCGCAGCACCACATCAGTGATGCCCAGCGGTTGGCGGGTGGTCATGGCGGCGGCCCTTGTCATTGTTGGGTGTTCGATAACACCACTCTATAAAGGGTCCCGGCGAGCGTCCAATCGGCATTCGTGATACCGGGTATAAGTGTCCTGTTGGCTACCGCGCGCAGGCGGGAGGCGTCAGCCATCCTCGCGCCGCCTGCAGCGTTCCTGGCCCGCTTGAGCGTGCTCAACCCACCAGCGTGTCGAAGCGGCCAAAGCGGTAGGCCCATTCGGGGCCGTTGCCGGTGCCGTAAGCGAGCTGCGCGGTCAGCAGTGCAAAGGGCTCGGTGTAGCGCGCGTTGCGCAGCGCCCCGGCATCCACCGGCTCGAAGCCGATGATCTCGAGCAGCTGCGCCGCTGCACGTCCGGCTTCAGGGTCATCGCTGCAGTAGACACAGCTTGCCTTCACCGCGCGTTCACGGGCGGCGAAGACTTCCGCGAATACCTCGCTGGGCGTGGTCTGAAACGCCGCCGCCACTCGCGCGCCGGGCAGTTTACGGGCGATCTGCTCGGCACCGGAGTCGCTGTGGCCAACCACCAGCGCCGAGTCGTCATCGCTGAGCGGTACGCAGCAGGTCACCACCGTTTTGCCGTCGAGGTTGCCGGCCTGCGCGAGTACGTCGTCGAGCCGCGACCAGTGCACCGCCAGCAGAATCACCGCCGCCTCGGCCACCGCCTGAGCGGGGGTGCCGCTGCGCGCCGTTGCGCCGCCCCGGCGCACCAGATCATCGAGCTTTGCCTGACGCCTTGAGTAGCTGAACATCACCTCATGGCCAGCGCGGGCGAACAGTACGCCCAGCTTGCCGCCCATCAGGCCACACCCCAGAATACCGATTTTCATGACCACCTCCCTGTGGGTGAAACACCTTTGGATTGCGTGCCGCCATCAGGATAATCGCCCACCTGCGATCAAAACGATTATCTCAGCGCGTCATTGAAAAAATCGACCAGCTTGTCGAAGGGAATCAGGTCGGTTCTGTCGTACAGGTCGACGTGGTTGGCTGCGGGGACCACATAAAGTTCTTTAGGCTCGGCAGCCGCGGCGTAAATGTCTTCGCTGAAGTAGCGCGAATGCGCCTCCTCCCCCATCACCAGCAGAATCGGCCGCGGCGCAATCCACGACAGCTTGTCCAGCATCGGGAAGTTCATGAACGCCATCGACGAACTCAGGGTGAACTGGGTGGTGGAGTTGGGATGATAGCCGCGCGGACGCGAATAGAACTCACCGAACTCGCAGCCAATGGCCGGCGTCTCTTCGTCGATCTGCAGCGGTGAGCCGCGCGGCGAGAGCTTCGGCCGGCCGCTGGCGGCGTCCTCCCAGCGCTGGCGCGCCATCATGTCGAGATTCGCCCTGCGCGTTTTTTCATCCAGACTGCCGGCGAACCCCTCGGCGTGCATGCGCGAAATATCGTACATGCTGACCGTGGCCACCGCCCTGATACGCGGATCGACCTGCGCCGCACTCAGCCCGAAGCCGCCCGAGCCGCAGATACCGATAACGCCGATACGTTCGCGATCGACCCCCTCGAGATTGCCCAGAAAGTCGACGCCGGCGTGAAAATCCTCGACGAAGAGCTCCGGCGAGGAGATGCGACGGGGGACGCCTTCCGAATAGCCGTTATAGGAGGGGTCAAAGGTCAGCACCACATAGCCGCGCTGCGCCAGCTCGTTGGCGTAGATACCCGGACCCTGCTCCTTTACACCGCCGTAGGGAGCACCGACCACCAGCGCCGGCAGTGAACCGCTTTCATCGAAATCCTTCGAAACGTAAAGATCACCGGACAGCGCGATGCCGAAGCGGTTTTCATAAGTGACCGGCTGACGCACCACCCTGTCACTGAGGGTAAAGATATAGTCGTCCATTGCCATCCTCCTCGGGATTGGATTGCCTGTCTCAAGAGGCCAAAGCGCCTCGATATCGACAAGATAGCAAGGATGGATTAACGGTTTTATGGGTATAATGCTAATTACAGTTTTAAGCAGAGCTTCACAATGGCAGCGCAGCATCTCAACGACCTGGCGGTTTTCGTCACTGTCGGCCGCGAGGGTAACTTCACCCGTGCGGCGGCGCAGCTCGGTGTCTCGCCCTCGGCGGTCAGCCAGACCATCCGTGCACTGGAAGAGCGCCTCGGTGTGCGCCTGCTGACACGCACCACGCGCAGCGTCACCCATACCGAAGCCGGCGAAAAGCTGCTGCGCGAAATCGCGCCGCTGCTCGATGCCATCGAGACCCACGTCAGCGAGGTCGTCGACTTCCGCGAACGCCCCACCGGCACAGTTCGCATCAACGCCGACGAATTCGCCGCCCGTTACGTGCTGTGGCCCAGGCTGAAAACGCTGTGGGACACCCATCCCGACATTACGATCGAACTGAGTACCGACTACGGTCTGACCGATATCGTCGCCACGCGCTACGACGCCGGCGTAAGGCTGGGCGGCACCATCGACGCCGACATGATCGCCGTGCCCATCGGCCCGGCAATGCGCCTTGTCACCGTTGCCGCGCCGGCCTATCTCGCCCGCCACGGCGCACCGCAAACGCCGCAAGAACTGACCACTCACCGCTGCATCAACCTGCGCCTGCCCACTCATGGCGGGCTGTTTGCCTGGGAATTCGGCAGCGGCGAGGACGAGTTTCGCGTCCGCGTCAGCGGTCCGCTGATCATGAACAGCGTGGTGCAGATACTGGACGCCTGTCTCGCCGGCGTGGGCCTGGCGCAGCTGCCCGACGGCCTGGTGGCAGCGCCGATTCAGCGCGGCGAGCTGTGCGAGGTATTGGCCGAGTGGTCCGAGCCCTTCACCGGCCATCATCTGTATTACCCCAGCCGACGCCAGCATACCGCGGCCTTTCGCGTGGTGCTGGAGGCGCTGCGGGGGTGATGGAGATAGTGTACCGATATCATCCCATTTCCCAGGGATTGATCGTCTTCACACTCAACGTCTCGAAATCCTTTACGTTGCGTGTCGCCAATACCGCTTCATACTGGATGCAGATAGCCGCAATCTGGGCATCAGCCATGTGAACCTGCCTTCCTGCACTCTCGCTGGCAGCAACCTGCTCTGCGTAGTGAATCGCAGACCCGCTATCCAATGACAGGATGCGTCCAGAGAAGTCTTCCTCGAACATAGCCGCCGCCATGGCTGCAAAACCACGCTTACGCCTGCCGTTGGGCAGGCGTTCGATGCCATAAAGAATTTCAGCGACTGTAATAGAGGAAATTGTCACGGAAATAGCATCCTGCCTATCCAGCCAGTCGGCAACCCGAGCATCTGGCACAGGCCGCATCAGCTCGGATAGCACGTTGGTATCGAGAATAATCATGTGCCGCAGCCCGGATCACGAGGCTTATCAGACCTGGGCGGTACTTCCAGTTCGATGCCCCCCGCGTCTGCAAATCGCTCACGTATGCGACTCCCCAACCCCTTTGCCTGAGTCTGGTTCAAGGCACTACGCAAAATGATGCGAACCTCCTCTTCCATGGAACGACCATGCCTGGCCGCCTCCATACGAAGCTGAGCTTTTAACTGCTCATCCAGGTTGCGGATCGTGATCGAAGCCATGCCAGACCCTCCTTGTGATTACAATGCTATCAATGCTATCAAAAGAACGACGAGTACGCCTATGCATGGCAGCTAGCGTTTAAAGGATATGATGGTCTTCTATCCCGCCCCGCCATCGCGGGGCGTTTTTGATTGCGAGGCCGCCGGCATCAGCCATCGCAGGGGATTCGCGCCACCACCTTGATCTCGAAATCGAACCCGGCCAGCCAGGTCACGCCCACGGCGGTCCAGTTGGGATAGGGCGGCGCCGGGA
Organism: Kushneria aurantia DSM 21353; assembly: GCF_000382245.1. Classification (GTDB taxonomy): domain Bacteria; phylum Pseudomonadota; class Gammaproteobacteria; order Pseudomonadales; family Halomonadaceae; genus Kushneria; species Kushneria aurantia. The sequence goes on along the minus strand of NZ_KB907866.1, from coordinate 22,143 downwards.
AGTGGCGCGACTTGGCCGCCAACACCGCATCCAACTGATGCTCCGGATCGGTATGGAATGTCGTGACGTCGACGAGATCCTCCAGCCCGCAGCCGGCGGCGGCAAGCACCGCTTTTAGATTGTCGAAGGCGAGCGCGACCTGGCGTTCGAAATCGGGCTCCGGCGAGCCGTCCTCCCGGCCACCGACCTGACCGGAGACGAACAGCAGGTCGCCGGAGCGAATCGCGGCCGAGTAGCCGTGCTTCTCGTAGAGTGCGCTACGGTTGGCCGGAAAGACCGGCTGCGGCGACTGGTCAGGCTGAGCTTGCAACATGATTTGACTCCTTGGGGAAGCGCTACGCGCGAGTTCATTGACATACGAGGGGTATATTAATGACACATACGGGGTGTATGTCAAATAGAGATACGCCGCGTATGCCATTTTTTTCTACCCTGCGATACTCTCTGCAGCGTGAATTCCGCTTTGAAGACAGGAGACACCATGGCCCGACGCCGTCGCGCCGAGATGCTGGAAGAGACCCGCGCCAGGTTGATCGATGCCGCGCGAGCAGCCTTCGCCGAGAAGGGCTACGCCGGCGCCTCGATGGATGAACTCACCGCCCGCGCGGGCCTGACCCGTGGCGCGCTCTATCATCACTTCGGCGACAAGCGGGGTCTGCTCGCTGCCGTGGTCGACCGGCTCGACAGCGAGATGGCCGCCCGTGCCCACGAGATCGGGCAGCGCCATACGAACGCCTGGGAGGGACTGCTGGCTGAGGGCGGCGCCTACATCGAGCTGGCGCGCGATCCCGAGATCCAGCGCATCGTGCTGCTGGATGGCCCGGCGGTACTGGGAGATCCCTCCCAGTGGCCGAGCCAGAACCGCTGCCTGCTGGCGACGATGACGACGCTGGAAACGTTGAGCAGGGAAGGAGTCGTCAAGCCGGTGGACGTGGAAGCCGCCGCCCGGCTGGTCAATGGCGCGGCGCTCAACGCCGCGCTCTGGGTCGCCGCCAGCGATGATGCCGACGTGCTGGAGAGAGCAACCGATGCGTTCCGTCAGCTGGCCTCGGGGCTGCTGACGCGCGATTCATCCACCACAGAGTACTAACTATTTCTTGCGCCGCCACGGCCAGTTGGTCCTGGCCAGATCGACCACTTCGAGGAAGCCAGAGAAAAGATGGGGCGCCCCGAGATTCGCTTCCACGATTTGCGACGCTGTTACGCCTCCTCGTTCGCTAGTAAGGGAGAAGCTCTGACGAGTATCAGGGACTTGTTGGGACATTCGTAAGCGGTCCACGAACCCCACCTTTTGCGGCCTGAGTTAAACCGGTAGAGTGTCTTTCCAGCACCAGGGGAGCAGCGTATTGAGTTCGTCATCCTCGCCGAGGGTCGGCAGCGTTTCGAACACGAACTGCAGGTACTCGTAGGGCGAGAGGCCATTCGCTTTGGCGGTTTCGATCAGGCTGTAGATCGCCGCGCTGGCCTGTGCACCGCTCGGGGTGTGGCTGAACAACCAGTTTTTGCGCCCCACCACGAACGGGCGGATAGCGTTCTCGGCCGGGTTGTTATCCAGCGGGATCAGACCATCGTCCAGGAACCGGGTCAGGCGTAGCCACTGATTATCCAGGTAGTGCAGCGCTTTCCCCAGTGCGCTTTTGGGCAGTACCCGGGCCAGTGACTTGTCGAGCCATTGACGCAGTTGATCGATTAACGGGCGGCTCTTCCGGTCACGCAGCGCCTGGCGCGCCTCCGGTCCCGGGGCCCTGGCCTGCGTCTCCACGGCGTAGAGCTTACGGATCTGGTTGAGCGCCCAGTCGGCCTTGCCGGTCTTGCCTTTGGGCTGCACTTTTTGCGCCTCGACGAACTTGCGCCGGGCATGTGCCCAGCAGCCCGCATGGGTGATCCCATTGCGACGCACGATCTCGGTGTAGCCTTCGTAGCCATCGGTGATTAAGCGCCCCGCATAGTCGCCCAACAGGTCAACGGGCACCTGTCCGGCGCGGCTGGCGGTATAGTCGAACAAGACCACCTGTTGGCCCGGCGGCCCTCCGCGCTGTACCCACATCCAGGACGTGACACTCGCGTTACGATCCGCTTCCTGGTTCACCTGGAGCGTCGTTTCATCCATGTGGATCAGCGGGGCACGGAGCAGGTGTTGGCGTAGCGTCTCGACCAACGGGGCGATGCGTTCACCGGCCTGCACCATCCAGCGGGCCAGGGTGTTACGGGGGATCTCGGCACCATGGCGGGCAAAGAGCTGGCTTTGCCGGTACAGCGGCAGGGCGTCCTGGTATTTAGCCGTCGCGACATAGGCCAGCAGCGTGGCGCTGGCATTGCTTTTGGGCAGTAATCTGGCGGGCGCAGGGGCAGTTTTGACGCCCTCTTCGCAGGTGCGGCACGCGTATTTGTGTCGCACATGACGGATCACCTCGACCCGGGCGGGCACCACATGCAGTTCCTCGCTCACTTCTTCGCCAATGACCGTGAGCGCGGTGCCATCGTCCTGGCAGTGGCGCGCCTCTTCAGGGAGTTCATGCACCACCTCAACCCGGGGAAGCTCGGGGGGCAGCGCCACCCGGCCACCCCGAGAGCGGCGCTTTTTCGTCGGTGCCGCCGTCTTCCTCGTCAACCGCCACTTCGGCTTCGTTGATCAGCAAATCCTTCTGGTCCACCTGATACTTCTCGGTGGAAGGACCGAACTGACGCTCCAGGGCCAACCGGAACTGTTCAAACAGCGATTGTCTGGTGGCTTCCCACTGGGCTTCCTTTTTCTCCATCAACGCCAACAACCGCGCATTTTCAGCGTCGGCAGCGGCCAGCTTGCGCTCAAGCCGGGAGATCGTTGGCGAGGAGGGATCGGCGTTTTTCATACCGCTTGGTGTACCAAAAACGCCACTGAAACAGGAGTAAAAAAGCTAACCAACCTGCTGAAAATACGGCGCTTTGTGGGGTTGCATGGCCTTCAGATCAACCCCGTCCAGCAGCCAGTTCAGTTCCTGGCCGGTTAACGTGACGGTGTCGCCTTCCAGGTGCGCTGGCCACTTAAACCGCTCGCGCTCCAGGCGCTTGTACCACACCACAAAACCGTTACGCTCCCGGAACAGCAGCTTCACCTTATCGCGTTGGCGGTTGCCGAACACAAACAGCGCCTGATCGAACGGGTTCAAGTCCATGGCCTCCTGGACCAACAGGGCCAACCCATCGTTTTGTTTCCGCATATCCACGGGCTCGCGGCACAGGTATACCGTCAGATCGGTACCGGGGCGGATCATGTCACCACCTCCACCGACAAAAAACGCGCGGGGCGGCAGCGTGGTGGTACCGGCAAGCCCTGCACGTTCAAGCGCTTCTCCCATGTCAGCAGGTCGGTGAGAGTTAACGCCTGTGAGTCGGCGTAGTCACTTAGCGGCATGTTGAGTGTCGAGGCACAGTAAAGATGGCCCAGCCAAAAGGCGCGAGTGGGGTTGAGTTCGCAGGTCATGACAATCTCCAAAACCAAAGAGATCACCAGTGTGATCAGTCCTCACTGGATTAGGTAAATGGGTTTTGTGGATCGCTTACTTTGGTTTTGGAGATTGTCAGTGTAATCAGCACAGCTTAGCTTGGGTAGATGGGTTTTATGGCGCGCTTACCCGTCGGGTCCCGGTTATTGATTTCCCCGGGACCCGACAGAAGCCGCCGGGAGCTAAATCCCTGTCGGAAGGAATCACCGCCCACCAGCGGAATCTGTTCCGATAAAAGAGCACTGACAAAAACCGGACAATCTGAACTGATAGAATCCGAACAACCTTCATTGGCGCTGACACGTTAAGCCGATCGATAATTTCGGCCGGGCGCTGTCTTTCGGAAATTGGAGCACGCTCCCGATTCCACTGCTTGCACTATTGATCAACATACGAATCAACCGGCGCTTCCTCATCCGTACTAGCCCACAAAATTGAAATGGGGTCAATGCGCTCGGGTATCAGTCCCGACCCCATGTTCCTTCCCACCCGCTGGGCACAGTGGTTATGAAGCCCAAGAAAACTCTGCCGCGCAACCTCCTTATCATAGGCGGGAGGTGGCACATCTTCGGAATCATGTAAAAGCCATTCCTGCACTTCCACCGGATTAAGTCGGATCTCACCCGCGGCATCAAGAAATAGAGAGAACTCTTCGCTCATACGTCGTCCTGCCTCGTTCTGCCAACGTAGAAGAGCTGCAAAGATGATGCTTTGCCTTGGCCTTATTTTCAAGCCAGTAGAGGCGAGCTTGCCGCCAAAATCGATGCTCGTCGCAATATCAATCAAGGCTCTAAAGAACTCGCTATTATAGTTAATTAGTTCGATATCCTCTCGCTGTCGAGAAAGCTCCCGATCAAAAGTGATGGAGTGAATAGCGCGTGTGAGGTTGAATTTTTCTTTAAGATGGATTGGGAATCGCAGCCTCCAAGCAGATCCCTTCAAGTAGGCAGTATCCAGCTCGATCTCGAGGATCCGGCACATGCCAGAGATGAACGACTTAAGGTGCTCTTCAGTCACCACGATTTGCTCGTTGAATATCGCGGCATTGAAGCTGGCAGCATGCTCGAACAGGTCACGCTGTAGGCTGGCTGCCTCCCTTGCGCGCTCAAGTGCGTCGTCGATCCTCTGCTGGGTACGGCGAATATCCTGCTGTTGTGACTTCTCAATGATCTCCTCGAGACTAGCCATATCGGCCATTTCACCTAGGATGTCATCTTTCAGGTTCTCATTGAACTCATCGCCTTGGACGTGAGCCATGTCCGTCACGACCTGGTTGAGCCGGTCGTACATCATGGCGATGATGTCCTCATCTAGCGTTCCCTTGGAATTAACATTCAGGACTACGACACGCTTTCTCTGTCCGTAACGGTAAAGGCGCCCTATGCGTTGCACTAAACGCATGGGGTTCCAAGGAAGGTCGTAGTTGATCATTATGTGGCATTGTCGGTGTAAATTAAGGCCTTCTCCACCCGCCTCAGTCGAGACTAGGAACTGACCGGCCGACTCGAATTCCTCGATAGCTGCCATTCGTTCATCAAGTGACATGCTCCCATTGATCAAGTGTACCGTAGCTGCTCCGAAACGCTCCGCAAGTGCTTTGGCTAAATAACTCTGAGTAGTTCTGTACTCAGTGAAAATGAGTACCCTTTCTTCTGCGGATTTCACCAAGGTTGACTGGATGATAGTCTGCATAAAGCTCTGTAGTTTCAGGTCATTCTCGTTCAGAGCCTGAGCCCGTCTAATGAGGTCCTCTAAGTGCTCCTTTTCTCCGGAAAAGAACTCTTCCTCCCCTTCTGAAATTAGCCTTGCTGTTGTCTCCTCAGACTCACCTTGGTACCTGTGATCCTCATAAGGGTCGGTATCATAATCTTCCTGTTCTTCGAGCTCGAGCTCAAGACGTTCCAGCCGGTTTATCAATGATTGGTGAATCGCAGCAACGCTTGAAGCCGCCAGCTTCCTATATACGGTCATGACGAAACCGATCGCATTTCCGGTGCGCCCCAAGCTGGCACCGGCACGATAGCCTTTCTTCAGGTAGCTCTGTAGAGATTTATCGAACTCACGCGATTCCTCACTAGTTGGGACCTCGACAGCATGAGTGGTCTTGCCCTGGAAGATAAAATTGCCTTCCTTGTCGGTAACGTCCGACTTGTAGTTTCGGATCACCATCTCGCCCAGCAGGTCAGGATTGAGGTCAATAAGTTGAAGCTCATCTCGCAATTCTGGCCGCAGTAATTCGAGCAGTGCTGTGAACTTGTCTTGCATGCCTTGATGTGGAGTAGCTGTCAGAAGAACCAGGCTCTCTATCTTCTCACGACGGCGTAGCTCCTTGACAAGGTCGAAACGTTCGGAAGCATCTAACTTTAATCCGTACTGTCTACGTGACAGCCGGTGTGCCTCGTCGACCAAAACTAGATCCCATGGTTCAGCATGTAGCAACATCTCAAGATGATGCGCTTGCTTCAATTGGTCCATCGAACCTATAACATAGTCATGGGAGTGATCGTGCCAGTGACTCGCCTTCCTTATCGTAAAATCCCGCCCATAGATCTTGAAATCATGAAGGTCGAAGCGACTCGACAGCTCTTCCTGCCACTGCGTGGTAAGGCCAGAGGGCGTGATGATCAGGACTCGCCTTGCTTCCTTCCGCTGTCGTAAAGCATAGATCAACATACCAGCTTCGATAGTCTTTCCGAGGCCTACATCGTCGGCCACTAGCCAGTTATAGTTGCCGGAATTAAGGATGTGGTGGACCAAGTGTATCTGGTGGGGGAGCGGGTCAATATCCAGATTGGAAAGTGCACCGGTATTCTGCTGCCAGTGCTGGAAGAGGTGGGCCAATATGCGCAGACGCGCACGCTCGGAAGTGCAGCTGGCGTCAAGCTGGCCAGTCAGAAATCTCTGCTTGACGCTTGGAACCAAAGAGAGGACATACCATGGCAACCATCGCCTGACCTGCTGTTCCGGAAACTCAACTAGATGGAGGTCCATTCCTGCCACATGATTGGACTGTACAATCATCCCCTCGCCGAATCGCCTAGCTTCCCGTGATCCTGCGGCACTTACATGCATTCCTGCCTTAAACCCGGATCGAAGCCGGCTGACAGATATCCAAGTAGTCTCCTTCCTCCCCGACCAAGCCAACTGGGCTTTGGCCTCATTCTGAATTGTGTCACTAAGAATAACTCGTGCGGCGCTCTCCTCCCCGGAAGGCAACGGACATAGCACCCTACAGCCAGCGACCGGCAGGTGGCGTTCAGTAATAGTCATTTCATTACCAGAAGGTAGTTGCTAATTTCAATTTGGTTGAGGCCCAGTATTTGAGCGGCCTCTTCCTTGCTGTAACCCTTTAGAAATAACTCCTGTAGTGAAGATACTACTTCTTCAGCCGAGCGTGACAATGCTCCTGCATTGCTGGGTTCCAAACACAAAGATTCCTCGGCATCACTCTTTTCTCTATTCAGCCTCTCTGACGATCTGCTAGGGCTTTTCGCTTTTTCCTTGCTACTTTTCTTGTTGCTTGCCTTCCGATTCTTGCGCTTCTCATCGGCACTCTTTGACTTTATTTCGGGATTGAAGTTAGGGTCTCGGTAGCGCAGATCAAACCACGTTTTTGCTTCTTGGGGGTAATCCATTATAGACGCTATACCGAAGCACATCAGCTGTCTGCGAAGGTTCTCATGCATCGGATCCATTGGAGCCCAGCTAGGCATATCCTCATGCTCTAAACCATCTGGCTCCCATTTGAGCTGCATGTACACCGGGATTTCAGAATCGGCCCGATAGGTCACATAGTTTAGGTATTTGCTGAAGGACTTAAAATACTTCCTCAATCCATCATCCCCATACCATTCATCGAAGAGGTCCTCAATGAACTTCTCGACTTCTTCTATTTGGGGGATTCCACCCATTGAGGTACCAAGCATTCCAATGATACGCAGACATTGCGCCCAGCTGAGCACTCTATAAGTAGAGTCGGAATCACCGTTGCGGTAAAACGCAATCCAGAGCATCCGATTCTGTGACCAGAAGGCCTTCAGTTGGATAGCCAACTGGAACTCCTCAGGCACCATACCGTCATCCGCATGGCGCTGTAGGTAGGTGAGGATCGCACCATAGCCTCGTGTGTTGAGCACCTCGGCGAGCGCGTGCAGATAGCCATCGTCCCAATGGTTCTTCCTGATAAACTCAGCCGCTCGCTGGCATGCCCTGAGGTACTGGCTGATACGTTCTGTCTTACCCTGATCCTCCCCCTCATTCGGTAGTATCTCATCCAGCAACTCTTGGTCGGTCAGGTCATCATCGAATTCATGACCTTCATCCTCAGTGAAGCCTTCTAACTCCTCTAACGACTCTGCACCCAGAGCAAAGTCTCCCAAGAGCTCATGGCCATAGACCTCATCATCAAATAAAGCAGTTAAACCGTAATCGTCCTGATTGTCATAGAGGTAATCCGGCGGCTCCTGACCGTACTCCTCCTCAGCGTCTTCCTGCTGAAGGTTAGACTTTTGGATCCGACCGGTCTCAGATAAGAATTGAGTGGCTACGGAGAACTGCTCAGCTGTCACAGGCCCAAGTGAAGCATTGCGTTTGTTCTCCGAGACTACTAGACCACCTTCGCCCTCCTCTAGGTCACTTGTCATTGAGGGCTCCGGATTTTCGTCAGAAGGTACCGGTAAATGGGCCTGCCCCCAAGCAGCAGCAGAGGCTTCATCTGAACAGGAAGCCTCCGCGGCATTCTCGTCGCGCATGACCGATGTAGATGCATCCTGGTGGGCCGGCTGGCTGTCAGAATCGGTGCGGAGTGTTATCAGCGCGCTCTCGGTTGTGATAAAGCCAGCCTCACCTACTGAGCTGGAAGTATCTTGCTTAATCTGTGCATCCACTTCTTCAACAGGCAACGTTGCATCACCTGTGTCGCCAGAGGGATCTTGCGTTGTCCGAGGGGGCAGGCAGTGGCCCGTCTCAGCATCCTTGTTGGAGAGGAATACCTTATGACCTATGCGCGCTGATCTATGAGGAGAGGATCTTGCGCGGCTCGTTTTGAGCGACAGGCGTTGTCTCCTGCGTCCGAGGCCTCCTCTATCGGACCGTGATGGAGGTTCACCGAGCGCAAGCCCTGATACTTTACCGGAGGATGGAGGCGGCTTCCTCGGATCAGGGATCGAACGGCCCGTGGGGGTATCTATCTCTTCATATATCCAAGCTTCGTCATGGAGAGTCTCGAACCAGCGCTGTTCTTCTTCGTAGAAGTCCTTCTCCACTTCATGATCATGGGGAGGAACCAATCGCTCGGCACGCTCCCCCGGAGCCAGTATCTCGCCCACTGCTGCAGGCAGCCCGAATGTTTCATCAATATCTGACACGGCCTCCCCCATGTCAGGTTTCTGCTCGGGCAAAGCTGTTCTTGGTACCTCCGAATGATGAGGCTCAGCGACGCCCTTCTTGTAGATCCATGTGTCGTCTAAGAGAGTTTCCATGGACTGCAACTCCTCTTCATGAAATTTCTCCTCGGACTCATGACCTTCGGGAGTAAGTTCCGAGTTTCTACTTCTGCCGGACTCATAGTCTTCCATAGCCTCCACCGGCTCTGACCGTAGATCTTCTTCTTTACCGCTTCTCAGAACTCTCTTGAATAGATCACGCAACCCCATCACATGCCTCATGGATTATCTTCGTACCGGAAGCACTCTCATCTTTTGGACCACTACAGATAGCAGCCCTTATCACCTGCAAGATCGATAGGTTACTTCCCTGGCTGCACATTACATGCACTCTTTCCTGCCAGAGTAGTTTCAGGATCAACAACGCGAACTGCCTGCCCGTCTCCTTATCCTCCAGCAAGGGCATGCTGAGCTTCTCGTGGTCGCTGAGGGCATCGAACACTGCATCGGTGACCTTATTCAGGAAGAGACCGTGCCTCATCTGGTCCTGGCCGGGTGTGTGGGCCTGAGCCATCAAGGCTTCGTCGCGTTCGATGATCTCGGCCAAGCGCTGCTTATCGGGATCGTGGAGCTCGCCTGAGTGGACATAGCTAGCCGAGGTACGGCCACAGTCCTCGCCGGCCATTTCCAAGTGCTGCCGTTCCGCCTCACGCTTGATGAGGCGAAAGTGGGACAATTCCATCCAGCTGACGTACTTCCCCTTAAGGTCGTAGCCGCCGGCCATGCTGGCCCCCCGGCCATGGGCCGTTATAGCCTCAATGGTGTCCCGCTTGAACTGTGCTTCCCTGCTGCCCGCCATGTTATCCACTGCGCCTAGCGTAATTATGTGTAACAGCCTAGCGCTTCAGAGATATAAGGAGAAGTCTACTTAGGGTGGTAAGTGCCTAACCTGAAGTTTTCGCGTAACATCCATGTCAGAAACTCTGACATGGATGGAACCATGGCAAGGCGCGTTGTTACTCCTCTCGCTGAACCTGAACAGCAGACGCTGAACTCTGCCTATCACCATGGTGAGAAGCACACTCTACGACGACGTGCGCATGCCATCCTGCTGGGTGATCAAGGCCATACCATCAACCAGATCAGTGAAATACTGCAAGTCCGCCGCGATGCCGTATCTCGATGGCTCAAACAGTGTGAGACGACAGGCTCGACGGGCTCATCGACAAACCGCGCAGCGGCCGCACGCCAATCCTGAATGAGCACGACCACCAGCGATTGCAGGAAATGGTCGCCGAGCAGCCTAACCAGATTCGATCCTTGCAGGCTCGCTTTCAAGAAGAGACCGGCAAAACGGTCAGCACGGTGACCCTTCGCCGGGCGTTGAAAAAAATAACCTCAGCTTCAAGCGCATTCGTCATTCACTGAAGGCACGGCGTGACGAAACGGATTTCCGCAACACTCAGGGTCTCCTCAAGGTGCTTCAGCAGTGGGAAGACCAGGGCGAACACGAGCTCTACTACTTTGATGAGTCAGGCTTTTCACAATCGTCGTCGGTGCCGTACGCGTGGAGCCCCATCGGTCAGCCCTTCGAAGTGACTGCCTACTCTCATAGCCGAAGACTAAACGTACCGGACTTCCTCAGCCGAGCCGGAAAGCTGGTCTACCACACCACCACGGAACCGGTGACGACCGCGACGGTCATCGAAGCATTTGATCAATTTGTGGCCCTGAAAGACCCCGATACCTTCGCCGTCGTGGTGCTCGACAATGCCAGCATGCATCGCTCCAGGGCCTTCAAACGAAAGATCGTGAAGTGGATGTCGCATCGTGTGCACCTGGTCTATCTATCGGCTTACTCGCCGGAGCTGAACCTGATTGAGATTCTGTGGTAGCGGATGAAGTACACCTGGCTGCCTTTGAGCGCCTACCTCTCGTTTGATCGCCTCTGCAACGAGGTCTATCACCTACTCAGTGGCTACGGAGTTGATTACGCGATCAATTTTGAATAACCACTTACATAGCCGGGGTATTAGGCGTCATCTCCGAAGGCTACCCAGCGCCTGCTCCAGGAGTGCTAGTGACTGACGATGCTTGTCAGCCCTCATTTTCTGGATATTGGCGAGCTTCCAGCGCACGGCAGGCAGCCGATCAACGCCCTGCAGCGGAAGTAGCGCCCAGTCAGGCGCCCCCTGCTTGAAGGACGGCAGGAAGCGAACATCCTCATCGGTCATTAGCTGCCCCAGACTTGACAGCAACTCATCACGGAGGCTCTCCAGCTCCTGCAAGGGAAGGTCAACCCTGGCCATCCCGACAAACTCCTGTCGGTAGACGTCACCCAACGGTTTCAGCCGAGGATTGATCACTTCGTTCAAGGGCCTCGGGTGCCCCAGCAGATAGACCAGGAAGCCTTCGAATACGCTTCGATCCAGGCCGCCCTGGTTCAACAGCAGCTTCACATCGAAAAGGTCCCGGGGATGCTGGCGATCCAGCGCGGCGCAGATCTTGCCGCCATACAGGTCCGGCAGTGACACCACCTGCACCGCAGCAAAGCCGTAATCGTCCTCCACGGCTTCCACGACATCGCGCTCTTGCGGCGGGTGCAGAGTGCCACGTAGCACTGGCGATACTTCCACCTTTACTTGGCTACGCCCTCGGCGCACCAGGATTCTCAGCTCGTCTCGGCGATTATCCTGAAGCTCGGCCCGCGCGCCTGGCAGTCGGTCGCTGAAAGTCTCTGCCAGTCGCTGCAGCGCCTCGCGACAACGTCGAAGGGCCTCGTCACGGGTCGCCAGCGGCAGGTAGGCCAGGTCGATGTCGACCGATAGGCGGGGTAATGGCTGCACGAAGAGGTTGATGGCCGTTCCGCCCTTCAGGGCGAAGCACGTCTCGTCATTAAGGAATGGCAGCAGCGAGACCAACAGCCTGACCTGTTCGTGGTAGCGAGCGTCAATCGGCATGCAGGAACGCCTCCGGCACCGTCACGTGATATTCCGTGTCCAGCTTGCCGCCTCGGCAGAGCTGCCGCTTGCCTTTGCCGAGGTCCAGTCGACGAGGTTCCAGACGACCGTACCAGGCATGCCCGGCGTGGCGAGCCAGCACCAGGAAGGCCCGCTTGGTTCTCACCGAACGGCACCCCTCCAGCAATGCCTGCAGCCGGCGCGGACGCAGCGTATTGAGGCCGCCGAAGGTGTCGACCAGCTCACTGCTGAACAGCAGCGCATTCGGCGTCACGGCGATCCACTCCAGGACCGCTCGCTCGGGGGTCGATACCTGCAAGCTAAAGGCCCTGCCATCCGGCGCGTAGTCCGTGAAGCTGCCGGGGAGCTGCACCGGCAGGCCCTTTTCGGAGTGGAGCACCATCCGCCCTGCCCACTCGGCATCACTCAACCATCGGGGCAGCCGAGCGGCCTCCTTGCCATACAGGTGCGTTGTGCTCTCCCCCATGGGCAGATAGTGGGCAAAACCATGCAGTGCCAGAGCCGTCTGGCCACCCGGCCAAAGCAGTGGTAAGCCCGTGTCGTCGCTCGTCTGCAAGGCGAACACGGCGCTCTCCCAGGTAAGAGGCTCCCCCGCTTGGCAGTAGGCGCCATGCCCCACGCGTTGCAGCCAGCCACTGCTGGCCAGCTTACGCGCCTGATCCGAGGTGACGCCGTGTGACGCCAGCCAGGCGGTCGTCACCACGGCGCCATACGGGATCTTGTGCAGCAGCTGGTTTATTTTCACGTTAAAAAGCGGCCTTAAATTCCGTCTTCAAAGTGAAGAATAAACCACACCGGTTTATCTTCAAGCACTAAATCGCCATTAAAGGCCGCTTTTAGAATAGAATTGTAAACTCCACGGTGAATTTATAGCCGAGCTTGTCAGGGTATCCTGTCTCTGAAAGCGCCTATGGCGAGGCATGTTGAGGCCATAGTGATAGAATGGTGAGTCGATGGGCAAGCTGACTCAACATCTCGCGATCCGTCAGTCCAAGATCCAGCAAGGGGGGCGCCCAGACTTTCTTCATTCAGGGTCAGCGGCATGTTCAGTACCGCTTCCGAGTACCGGGGCAACCACTGATCTTACCCAGCAATTGTGGACACCAATCTCAACGATCATTCGGGCTTCGAAGGTCATCAGGCCGAGCCCCCAATCGCACTGGGTCGGTCTTGCCGGTTGTAGTCCATCTCGATGTACTCGAACACTTGCCGCCGCATGGCGCCCCAAGTATCGAATCGCTCAACAGGAGCGCCTCGACCTTGAGGCTATGGAAGAAGCCAAGCATTGTCGTAGTAGTTGTGTTTGGTACCCATGCTGCACTGGAGGTCGTGCCGGGTCGCCCTTGCTGCAATCCCGCTGTATAACAGCCCCTCCCTCTGTGGAGGGGCTGCTATGTCCTAACGTGACAGCGTTCAAGCGGGCTCAGATGCTGTTAGGCGCATTAATTGGTCTAGGTAGTCGGAGTCAGACATGAACAGCACGTGTTTGGCACGCAGCTCCTCCGCGGTCATGCCCCAGTGGTTGTTGATCCACTCCCGCGTGGTGCTGGAAGGTGCCAGGATGACGCTTTCCAGTTCAACGTGCTCACTCTTCAGGCGCCGCTCCACATCCTTGATGCGCTCTCCGAACTCAATCTTCTCGTCCTTAGGCCCGGTATGGCGGAGCCCATGGGGGTCGACAAAGACGATGCGCTGGCGGTCGTCCTGGACATGCCAAAGGATAAAGTCGGGGTAGAAGCCACCCGCCTCGAAGAAGCCGATACCCTGCTTCACCAGGTTTCGCAGCAGGTAGAGCTGTTCGCCTCGTTCAGAGAGCCCCTGCTGGTTTCTCTCCAACCACCCTTTCAACTCTTCAACAAAACGGAACTCACTGTCGTTTAGGGCCACCGGCTCGACACGGATGCGGCTGTCCTTGCCCAGGTGCAGCAGCGGACTGTAGAGGTGGGTATCAATTTGAATTGCGCTGACACCGCTGGCCTTGGATGAGCGGTAGATGGCTTGGCGCTGCTGCTCGATGGCTTCCTTCATCTGCTTGATATCGTCGATCAGCGCCGATTCGCTACCGTCGACGATCAGCTGATACTCCTTGGTATCGGGCAGGTTGCCACGTGCGTCCTCTAGCGCCACCAATTCCAGGCGCGGTTCCAGGTAGGCGCGTCGATGGTAGTTGAAGACCCGGCCCATCAGCAGCGACAAGAGCTCCAGCGCCATGCTCTGATAGCGGTGGAAGTTGTCAGCATGCAGTTTCCACTGATCATCGGGGACCAGCAGCGTGTACCACACCTGGCTCTTCAGCAGTGCCGGGAATCGGCCTGCATCGATCAACAAGTTGGCATAGCCACGGGAGCGGCGGTAGCGCTCTAGATCGCGTTCCAGGGCGGCCATGTCCATGAACAGCAGATGATCGTCATCGAAGTGGCGCTCGTGCTGCTTGGCCTGGCCAGGCTTGGCCATCACGTCCTTCACGCCCGAAGCCTGAAGACTCTCGACCCGAGGGTAGCGGTCAAGCTCGACCCTGCGCTCCTTCAGCACGATATCCGGCGTCAGGCCCAGCTCATGGTGGAAATCGCTGTTGACGGCAGTCACAGAATGCCCAAAGCGTACTAGAGGGCCATCGCGGTGGAAGCTGTAGGCCTGTTTGGTGTCCTGCCTAACCTTTGGACGCAACATCTTCAGCGACTTGCCGACGTCCTCCATCACGTTCAGCTTGAGCGTATGGATCTCAGGCTGGTCATTGCCCGGCAGACCTTCGTCCTCCAGGAAATCTCGGAAGGTCGCCATGAAGTCGGCGCCAACGCCAAGCACATTGAGGGTCTCCAGCAGATAGAGGTGCCTGGGCGCCAACACTGGATCGAGCCGGCTGGAGCGCATTAGGCTCATGTCGCGGCCTTTCAAGCGTACGCCGCGACCGAACAGCTGGATGATCTGCGAGCCTTCCTTCTTGCCGGTGTTCATCAGCCCCATGCTGGAGACACGCCAGCAGTTCCAGCCTTCGATGAACTTTTTGGAACCGATCAGCAGGTTGACCGGTGAGCTCTCGCGGGTGACCTCGGCGAAGATAGGATTGGCCAGCTCCGACTTGCGGACCTGCAGGTGGGGTATCTTGCGGCCCTCGATGTGCTCGGCCAGTCCCAGAGCGTCGCCCACGTTGATCAGGCCAAAGGGATTCTCCGCCTCTCCCACTTTCAGCAGTAGCTCGCCAGAATCACCGGTGATGCGATCGACGTTCAGCGTGCCGCCACCCGGGGCATGGAAGGTATGGGTGAGGATGTCGCGGTAGAGCTCATCAACCAACGGTCCTTTAGCCTTGAGCCAGGGGAAGCTGCCCGAGAATATCTCGTTGCCTTGCTTGTCGATCAAACCGGTCGTTGCCGCGTCACCCTCAAAAACCGCGCTCAGCGCTCGACGAGCCTCATCCTTCTCCCCCAAGAACCAAGCCAAAAAGCCCAAGACCTGCGCGATATCGGACGCACGCTCCTTGTAGTTCTTGGCTGTCTCCTTGCTGCCGTCGTCTCTGACCACGCTGGCCCCGACGAACACCCACAGCGGAGCGGCCAGGTTCCACTGGGGCAGTTGGCCATGCTCTTCTTGGTAGTAACGCTGCTGCTGATAGAAAGCCAGCAGTGCCGCCGTGAGGTAGGTGTAGCGCTGCTGGGTCTCCTTCTCCGGCAGGTTGAAGATGCGGTAATCCTTGCCGTAACCATCCTCGTAGAAGTAGCGGTAGCCGTAATCGAAGAGGATGCTCTTGGCGTAGGTCTCCTCCACCCCAGTATCCTTGGCGGCTACCACGGCTTCCTTGAAGGTGGCCGAGTACTCGAAGGTGAAACCACGCCCGGCCAGCTTGTTACGATGTGACAACCAGCCCTTCTCCTCGCTGGCTGAGCCCAACCCACGGTGGCCCTCATCGACCAGCAGCAGGTTACCATCGCCAAAACTGTCGACCGCCATGGTTTTCTTGCCTTGCTCGACGCCGAGCTTGGTAATCTCGGTCACGGCAACGCGGCTGAGGGACTTTCGCTCACCGCTGAAAAGGTCACCACCATCCTGGCTCAGCCGCTCCGCCTCCAGGCTGGAATCGCGACACTCCAGCAGGTGCTGCTCGCTGAGCCGCTCATTGGGCGTGATCAGGATGATCTGGCCATAGTCGGCGATACGGTGGTGCTCACGGGCGTAGTGACGGAACTGACGCACGTTGGTGTGCATCAGCAAGGTCTTGCCAGAGCCCGTGGCATTCTGCAGACACAGTTTGTTGAGGTCATCTTCCTCATAGGGGCCGATACCGGTCTGGTAGCCTTGCCCCTGCCAGAAGCTGTTGAATCGCTCGACCTGGCGGTTGAGGCTGGCCTTGAGCGCCTCGCGGTCGCGGAAGTACTCGTGAAGATATATCTCAACGAACAGCAGAGTCAGCCACTGGAAGTACTTCCAGTCGACCTCGGTCTCACGTTGCTGATTGAGGGCATCAGTATGCCTGACGATATTGGCGTCAAAGCGCTTCAGATCCTCCTCGCCGTACTTCCAGGTGGGCTGGTAGCTACCCAGCAAGGCATGGAGGTAATGATGTTGGCGGTCACCGGTCAGCCCCGGGTCACTCTCCTTCAACGTCTTGCTGAGTAGCGTAATCGGACGGACTCGACTGCCGCCGTCGCGATACTGCTCCAACGGGTCGATGCCAAAGCGCGTCAGCACCCACTGGTTGAGTACCAGCTTCTTGAGAAAGTCGCTCTTGGCACTGAGCTGATTGATCTTGGCTTGGCGTGGCTTGCGTGCCATCAATGCGACTCCCGGCCTTGATCATCCTGGTCATCCATCTGCGGTTTCGGCGCATCATCCCCCACCAGCGCGGGCTTGCCGTCCTGCCATATCACTGCATACTGGCCCAGGCGCCGCTTGCGCTCCAGGGTCTCGGAGACTGCTTCACGGAGGCTGTCGAGCATGGTTTGGGTATCCGGTGTCGGCTGAGTCATGGCCGTGCCTCCTTGACTAGGGCGTTGAAGTGGAAGTCATCGAGAATATAGCGCTGTGAACCTGTCTGCTTGAACACCGGCTCAGGGGTTCCCCCTGCGTTCATGAAACAGCGCGCCCGAGTAACACTGGGAGCATAGAGTGTCAGCAGGTTGTGCAGGCTGCGCGGGAATCGACGCTGGATGTCCTTAAACGGGATATTGTGGCCACCGTGGGAAACACGCTCTGCGACCCGCAGGCAGCGGTGACAACCCAGCGGCGATCAGATCGGCATTGATAAAGTGCGCGCAGTTGGCCACCTGAGGCAGGTAGTGAAGGGCGAACGTCGTCTTGCCGGCGCCATTGGGACCGGCAACGATCCAGCAGGTGGGGGCGCTGGCTTCAGAGGTCATCGTCGCAGTCCTCCCACATGCGCGCATGAAAGGTCTCTTCCAGGCTATGCACGCGACTGCGTGCGCTGCCGGTCAAGTTCAGGCCATGGGGGCCGTTGATGTAGATGGCGTCGAACTCGCTGTCGGTGGTGCCAATCTTGACCCTGGCCAGCAGTGCCTCCAGCACCGCAGCGTCCTTCTCCGGATCGTCGGTCAACTTGCGCCACACTACCAGCACCTTGGCCAGGTCCTCGTCGCTGCCCGGGATGCGGCGGACATGCCCTTCCACCTGGCGAATCCAGTAGGCGCCATCTTCGTTCTCGCGCAGGCTAGCGGCCTTGAGCCGGGTATTCTGGTCCTCGGGCAGCTCGGGGTCTTCCTCACGCTCGAAGCGGGCAACGTAGGTGCGAGGCTTGTCCAAGTGAGTGACATGCAAGCCAATCAGCCAATTGAATGTCTCAACCAGGTCGACGGCCGTCTCGCGAGTCTCGTCGCTGCCGGGCTGCTTGACCTTCAGGGTGTAACCTTCGGGGTCTCGGAACCCTTCAGTGTTGAGCAGGCTGGCCGAGCCGCGGGTTTCCACGTCGAGTAGGTATTTGAGGGTGTAGTCGCGCCGTAGCTCAGGATTTTGCGCCATCAGCGCATCGCGCCTGGGGTTATCGTCCAGTTCGAGGTTATTGAGCGTATCATCATAGGCTTCAAGACGAAGGTATTTAAAAGCATGGGAAACGCCACTTACAGAGCCACCTTCGGAGATTTTAGGCACACCATTCTGCCACTCTCCTGAATAAACAGCCTTCATCAACTTTGGCTTTAGAACAGTGTCGAAATACCTGCCCGCTTCCACAAGCGTATATTTTCTTTCACCAGAATCTTCTCGATTTAGAGATATCGCCGCGTGTGCAGTAGTCCCAGTTCCGGCGAAATAATCCAGAACATGACCATCCCTAGGAGCACCCACTTTTAAAACATTCTTCACAAGAGATATCGGCTTCGGATAGCCAAACTCGGCAAATCCAAGATGGCCATTCTCGACGGTGCCTGACTCATTAATGAAGCTTTTATCCAGCCAAATAGATTTGGCCTTTTTCGTTCCCTTTCTAGCTTTTTCATAGATATTCCAGCCACCTGACCTTTTCTCTTTGGCCAGCAAAACAACCTTGCCACCTGCATTGATTGCCGATTTGGCTTTATCTTTCCCCCATCTCCAGCAAGAGTCTTCCCCCTTACTGTTTTTAGGGTACACAGCAACACACCCCGCCCCCTCATCGGCTAATGTCACTTCAGCATAACCATGCTTATCTATTTCACCCTTCTTTACATAGATCGGATAGTAGAGATTTGGTCGGTTGTGCCTCCCAAATTTTGGATTCCTATTCCTCAACTCCCAAAGCTCGTAAGCGCCAATCTCATCTAAAAGAGAGCTTTGATCTTCCTCTTTCTCCACTTCTCTTATACTTGAAAACTCAGAAAACCCATAGGAAAGAATATACTCATGAGTTTTAGCAATCTTCTGGTACGTCTGCCCCCTCTTGTTAGACTGAACAACTATCTGAGAAATAAAGTTATTTTCTGAGAAAACACTG
Organism: Kushneria aurantia DSM 21353; assembly: GCF_000382245.1. Lineage (GTDB taxonomy): Bacteria > Pseudomonadota > Gammaproteobacteria > Pseudomonadales > Halomonadaceae > Kushneria > Kushneria aurantia. The sequence goes on along the minus strand of NZ_KB907866.1, from coordinate 3,374 downwards.
TCCAAATAAACCTTGGCTCTTGCTGACTCATTATCATCAATGCTAACAAAAAAAGTCGCCCCATTAAAAACAACTTCCTTTAGATCGCCAAACTTTTGAGACAACATTGACAGCCAGCTTGAGTGCTTATAACTATCTTTAAACAAAAACTCATCACCACCAGTGTTGTATGGTGGATCAATATATACACAGTCAACATCTTTGATTTTGTTTTTAAAAAACCGAAGAGCATCATTATTATCAGCATTGAAAGCTACGCTGCCACATCGGCCATCCAATCTTTCTAAACAAGAAATCACCTCATGCTTAAGCTCTTCAGACAAAACCTTTGTATCAAGCATCAAATAGCGATACTTATCCAAGCTCATCAACTCAGACAATTTCATGTCAAGAAGGTCTCTGTTCAGCTCAGACAAATCCAAACAAAAAACCTTCTCCCACAACTTCTGCTGCTCATTATTCGAGAATATCTTTTCCAACAACTTACCCTGACCAAAAAAGTGATCAAGCGTAATGCAATAATCGGACTCTACAACAAACCTCTTCTTTAGCCACAACTTTTTCTGAAAGCTCTCCAGCTGCGCTAGAAAGATGATGATTTTCTTGGCGACCTTGCGCAGAGTTTGGATCTTCTTAAGCTGCTGCTCTACGACATGTACATTGGCATTATCGATATCGTCTAGGCGTAGGATCTCATTCTTGATATAGAAATCCAGCTCGCGTGAGAGGAATCCACTCAGATCTTTGTGGATAAAATAGTCCATCGTGTTGCGGGCAGTGTACTGCTGCAGATACTTTCCCAGCAGGGTGCGGCTTTTCTGCTTGTCGGTAGGTGCCGGGGTGGCGAACCCATCCCGGTAGGCAGCGACACCATCGGTGATGCGCAGCCCCGCCATGATGACTTCTTCGGCTTCCTCGAGCCGCTTCTTCTGCCAGGTGCCACTCTGGCCTGTCTTTTCCGGGTCGGGCCGGTACTCGAACTGCAACACCAGGTCAGCCCCTTCCAGGCGCACCGGCTCGTCGTGGTGGATAATGAAGTAGCGCTCGGTGCTCTCCTTCACATCGTTGTGCTCGCCCTCATCGGCGTCGACCACGCGGCAGTGGACCTTGAGCGCCGCATCTACCGAATTGAAGCTCAGGCCACCCTGTGCGGCGGAACCGTGCAGCTGCTTCAGGGCCTCGTTGAGATTGAAGGTGAAGTTGGCCAGCGTCTCGGAGGACTTGACGTAGTACTGGTCCTTGTTGGCCCAGTGAAGATAGACCTCACGACCATCATAGGGCACCGCATAGGGGGCGGCACGGCTGTCGTTCTCGGCGACGTGGTGCCGGCGACTCATGAAGTCGCCCTTGTCATAGTAGCGCGAGAAGAAGCGGTAGAGGTGGTCGTAGATGTCGGCCGAGGCGTTCTGCTCCTGCTTCGCAACATCGTAAGCGGCCAGCGCCTGCTTCACCGCCGGGGCGCTATCCGGATCCGGGGCGCCAAGCTCTTCGGCCTGACGACGCTTCTCCTCGATGTCCTGACGCATGGCGGTAAGCTGCTGCTCGCCCTGCTCGGCAAACGCCTCCTCGATAGACTGGGCCAGATCTTCGCGGATGAATCGAGAGAGCTGGTCGCTCTTGGCGTGCATGATGCGGTAGAGCCCGAAATCCAGCTCCGGTTTGTCGAGCTGGAAGAGCTCGTGAAGCAGGTCGATGAAACGTTGCTTGCGGTCGTCCGCGGTTGCTACAGCCATTGATTGGTTCTCATCAGCTTGTGTAACTGGCGAGAAGGTCCCGCCAATTCAGGCGATTAAAAGACAGCACGACCAGGCGACGAGGCCTGGCCGGTGGAAATTTATATGGTGCTGATGATACCCGTTGGAAGTGCCCGGCTCTAGATGGTGTCGTCACGAAATTCTAAGCCACAAAACAAGGCAACGAATCTGGGCGGCGGCGAGAAATGACACCAGATTTTTCGCATAGCGTGTCGCAATACCCCGCCACTGTTTGATGTGCAAGAACGCATTTTCGACAAGGTGGCGCTGACGATAGAGGTGTTTGTCATACGCGCGCTGAGCCTTACGATTCTTGCGTGGCGGTATTTGCGGCTGCATGCCTTGCTGCTGAGCCTGCTCGACGATGGCGTCACTGTCGTAGCCCTTGTCGGCTAACTGTAGGGTCCCTGATGATCAGATGAGCTATAGAAGTTATCCTCTGCTGGCAGCCAGAGAACTTCTACAGCAATTCATCGGGGAGCAAGTTCATGGACATCAAACTGCATAAGCAAGCAACGACGACACCGAAAATTCGTGCCGAGATCCAGGCGGCGCCCTCCGGTATCAGCGATAGCGAGTTGGCCCGACAGTATGGTGTTGGCGACTCCACCATCCGCCGTTGGCGGTATCGTGATGATGTCCATGACCGTTCGCACACACGCCACAACCTGCTGGCCACGCTGACGACCGAGCAGGAGGAAGTGCTGATCGCCACTCGCGAGTTTCTTCGGCTCGGCCTGGATGATCTGCTGATCGTGGCCCGTGAGTTTCTGAACCCTCGGCTGTCACGTTCCGGCTTGCATCGCATGCTCAAGCGGCGCGAGGTACCAACGCTCGCGGAACTGGCTCGGCAAGATGCCAGTGGTGACGATAAGCCTCGGCACAAGCCTTTCAAGGACTACGAACCGGGATATGTGCACATCGATATCAAACACCTGCCCCAGATGCCCGATGAGCAGCAGAAGCGCTACCTGTACGTGGCCATCGATAGGGCAACGCGCTGGGTCTATCTGGAAATCAGAAGCAGCCAGTCCGCGAAGGATGCACGCGCGTTCATGAAGCAGGTGGAAGAGAAGGCACCTTTCAAGATCCAGACGGTGCTGACCGATAATGGCAAATCCTTCACCGATCGCTTCACACGGGCCGGTGAGCGCAAGCCCAGCGGCCGACATCCTTTTGATCAGGAGTGCCAGGGCCATGGCATCGAGCACCGCCTAATCAAGCCTGGGCGGCCGCAGACAAATGGCATGGTGGAGCGCTTCAATGGTCGTATCAGCGACGTGCTGGCGACGCATCGCTATACCTCACGCGAAGACCTGGAGCAGACGCTGAAGCGGTACTGTTGGCTGTACAATCACCATATTCCGCAGAAGGCGCTACACCATCAATCGCCAGTGGCAGCAATGAAGGAATGGCAGGTCAAACGGCCAGCGCTATTTACCAAGCGGGTAGTCAATCACCCGGGACCCTACAGCTAACAGATGCTCCGCGTTCAGGCCCTTGATCAAGGGCAAAGCCTCTGAATAATCCGCTCGGGTAGCTGTTGTAGCAAGGAGTCGGATCGGCATACCATGCGCATCCACGGCCACATGTATTTTCGTATTGAGCCCCCTTTTGTCA
>NZ_KB907865.1 GCF_000382245.1 Kushneria aurantia DSM 21353 | reverse complement strand
GCGTGGTATGGCGGCAGTGGAAACGACCCGGAACTCGGTGCCGCAAGCTTCTGGGGCTGGGTCTGGATGCATACCGTGCGTGGAAGTCAACGGGGAATGGGCGAGGTCCCTGGTGGAATGCCGGTGCCTCGCACATGAATCAGGCCTTGCCGCGGAGGTGGTTCGAGCAGCAAGGCCTGATCTCGGTACTGGATACGGTAAGATGGCTTACCCGTTCTTCATGAACCGCCGTATACCGAACGGTACGTACGGTGGTGTGGGAGGGCGCCGGGGGCAACCCCGGCCCCTACCCGATCCCGGCCGTTTGATACAGGGGAGAGAGCAGTGGCGTGCCGGGTTGAATCCCGGGCCACGATCATCATCTACCATGGTAGGACGACGCCGTGATGGCCTCGCTCAAGTCACCACTCAATGCATTTCATGGGAGTCGCATAAATGCCTTTTGCACCGTCCAGCATGCAAGTCGAAAGCACCGCCTTTGCACCGGGTGAGGCGATTCCCCGGCGCCATTCGGCAGAAGGTGAGGATCTGTCACCGGCACTGAGCTGGAAGGAGGTGCCGGCGGAAACCCGAGGATTTGCGGTCATCTGTCACGACCCGGATGCGCCGCTGGTCAAGGAGAGCCGTTATGGCTATGTCCACTGGCTGCTCTACAACCTGCCGGCGGGGGTCACTTCGCTGGAGGAGGATACGACGCAGGGCACCGCCGGTATCAATGATGGCAATGCCATTGGTTACGGCGGCCCCATGCCGCCGGAGGGACACGGGACACACCAGTACTATTTCTGGGTGCTGGCGCTGGATACCCTGACCGAGCTGCCCGAGGGGCTGACGCAGTCGGAGCTGCTTGAAAAGCTCGAGCCGCATATTCTCGGCATGAGCCGCCTGGTGGGCACTTATCGCCGCGACTGAACCGCCCGACAGGGCCTGAATGTCGCCCTTGACGCACACTCGGTGCCTTTAAGCGGCAGGGCGCCGAGTGTCGTCCGGCCAACTTCAACCCGAGAGATGTACACCGCCGCGTCAAGACATGACGGCACCTCAGGTTGCCAAGGGGGGTGGACCGTGCTCTTCAGAGCGTGGGCTGCGGATTTTGAAGGAGGGGGTCATCAGGAGGAACAGGTAAGTTCGCGTACGATCCGCGCCAGCGATTCGACGGCGACCGGCAGCGTCGCTTCATCGAAGTCAAAGCACGGGTGGTGATGGCCTGCGGCAAGTTGCGTGCCCAGGATCAGGTAGGTGGCCTGGCCACCCTGAGCGATCGTTCTGGCCATCAGCGACGTGGCGTCCTCCGAGCCGATCGGGGCGGTATCGTGGCGAATAATGTGCTCGAACAGCGAAGTCGTTTCGAGACAGTCGGCAAGGCGAGTGACCAGTTCGGGGCTGGCGCCACAATTGTCAGCGGCGCCCACCCGAATAATGTCGACTTCGACATTCTGCATTGCCGCGGCACCGGCGATCACTTCTCGCGCACGACGTTCCATGTCGTCATTGATGGCAGTAGAGCTGCCACGGGTTTCCAGCTCCAGGCAGGCCGTATCGGCAATGATGTTGCGGCCCTGCCCGGCCGTCAGGCGGCCGACGTTGAGGCGCGAGACACCATCACCATGAGGCCCGATGGCGTGTAATCCGATTGTGGCGTGGGCAGCCGCCAGCAGCGCGTTGCGGCCCTCCTGCGGGCGGCCGCCAGCGTGCGCCGATTGCCCCGTCAGGCGCACATCCAGTTTGGTGGTTGCCATGAAGCCGTCGGCACCACATACCAGAGTGCCCTGGGGTTGACCAAGCCCGAGATGGGCGGCGATGAAATAGTCGACGTCGTCGACGACGCCTGCCGCGGCTATCGAAGCCGCGCCCCTGACGCCTTCCTCGGCGGGCTGAAAGATCAATTTGATTCTGCCGGCGAAAGAGAGCGCGCCCCGGCCGAGCAAATGCGCCAGACCAAGGCCGATGGTGGTGTGGCCGTCGTGCCCGCAAGCGTGCATGAATGCCGGATTAACCGATGCAAAGCCCTGTCGTCGTGGGAAGTGGGTGTTCGTCGAGGACTCGACAACCGGGAGCGCGTCGAGATCGAAGCGAAAGGCGAGGGTAGGGCCGGGGCGCTGGCTGTCCAATACACCCACAACAGCGGTCATGCCGCCGGCGAGAGCGGCTAGCCAGGGTTCGGCCGCGCCCTGTTGCCGGGCGCGTGCAAGCGCACCGTCAAGGGTGTCCTCATCGGGTACGCCCAGCCGTGATGCAGCTTCAAGAACCGACTCGCCGACGCTGACCTCGAAGCCCAGGCGCGCAAGCTCTTCGGCGACCAGGCTGGCAGTGCGGAATTCACACCAGCCCGGCTCCGGGTATCGATGAAAGTCACGCCGCCACGCGACCAGCTGTGGTGTCAGGTCCGCGATAGCGGCGCTCAGCGCATCATCTACCATATCTCCTCACCCCATCGCCTGGCTCATCAGCCCAAAACGTCGCAGTCGTCCTTCAGTGGGGGGCGTGCCGCGGTACATACGTTCGACCTGATCCACACGCTTCAATCCAAAAGGGCTCAGCCACTCATCCTCCACGGGATCAACCAGATCGAGGCGCACAAAGCGGCCTTCGGCCCGTGCAAGCAGGGCCGCGATCAGCGCTCTGGCCTGCTCGGCGTTTTCTGCCAGCACCGGGCCGATGTGCTCGCCGCGGCCGAAAGGTCGGCGCAGCGCGAGGCCGACAAGGCGTCCCCGGTCTTCGATAATGACACCATCCTCGGCTTCACGCAGGGCCAGGCCGTAAACCTGATTGCCCGCCTCGAGTGCCGCCACTGCTTGCCGATCTGCTGTCTCGATCGGGCGCAGCCCCTGCGGCGGGCGGGTCGGTGGTACGGCCTGTATCACGCCCTGATATTGCAAGACCCGGTTGCACGGTTCGAATCCCAGCCGGCGATAAAGCGGCGCGCCGGCGCTTGTGGCGACCAGCATCAGAGTAGCTGCCCCGCCTGCCTCGACAAGCCGTGAGGTGAGGGCGCGCCCCAGCCCCTTGCCCTGCCATTGGTCGTGAATAACGATCAATCCCAGCGTCGCTGTGTCGTTCTGGTCGATGCGAAAACCGGTACCGATCAGCGCGCCGTTGCCATCCTTCAGGGCGATCCCTTCTCCCAGCGCCAGCATCTGTGCCCAGTCTTCGCGGCGATGAGGCCAGCCCAGTGCTGTGGAGAGTTCGAGCGCTGCGGTCAGGTCGTTGTCTTCGAAACGACACCATCGATAGGGGCCGGCGTCACTCTTTTGCTTTTGTGCGCTGGTGGAATGAGCTGACATGACCGGGACTCCCTGGTGGCAAGGTTCATGGTGGGGCCGTTGCGCCCATAACCTTAAGCATCGGCGCGAGCAAGTGCCATGCCTGCCATGCAGGGCGAGAGAATTCGGCAGATTTGCCTGCCGCAGAACCCGATCAACGCATCAAGTGCTTTTGCAGGCGCCCGACTCGGCACCTTATGCGGCGGAATTCGCTCTAGCATGAAAAAGGCGGATGCGGCAGGCGAGATCAAGGCGCTGCCATCATTTTCAAGCCTGTGTTTTCAGCTTTCAGCGGAGAGTGACATGCCCGCTTTTGATAGCGAGAGGATCGCCTTTGAACCCGATCGGGTGGCCATTCCCTGTGCCCACTTCATTGCCGGCCGTCGGGTTGAAGGGGAGGGGCGGCTGCCGGTGGCGCGGCCGTCGGACGGTCGGGTCTATGCCGAGCTGCCGGAGGCCGGTGAGGTCGGGGTCGATGAAGCGGTCAGCGACGCGAGCAGGGCCTTCCGCTGCGGTGACTGGTGGCGCCAGGCGCCGCGCGAACGAGGGCGTATCCTGCGCCGCTGGGCGGATCTGATCGAGGCCGATGTCGATGAGCTGGCAAAACTGGAGGCGCTGGGGTCGAGTCGCCCCGTCGAACAGGCGCGTGATTGGGATGTGCCTTATACGGCGGAGGGGATCCGTTTCTTTGCTGAATTTGCCGACAAACATGGGGGCGAGGTCGCGGCTACCGCTGCCAGTAGTCTTGGCATGCAGATTGCCGAGCCGATGGGCGTGGTGGCGGCCATTGCGCCGTGGAATTTTCCGCTGGCCATGACCTGCTGGAAGATCGCCCCGGCGCTTGCAGCGGGTAACAGCGTGGTACTCAAGCCATCCGAACTGACGCCCTTCAGTGCCGTACGGCTGGCGCAACTGGCGATCAGGGCGGGTATGCCGCCCGGAGTATTCAATCTGGTGCAGGGCAGCGGGCCGGTGACCGGCGAGGCGCTGTGTCGCCATCCGCAGATCGACAAGGTGACCTTCACCGGCTCGACCGCGACCGGCCGCAGGATCATGACGGCCTGTGCCGAAACCGGTCCGCGGCCGGTAACGCTGGAGCTGGGTGGCAAGAGCCCGCAGCTGGTGTTTGCCGATATTCCCGATCTGGACCGCACCGCCCGGACTCTGGCGCGGGCGATTACCGGTAATGCCGGTCAGGTTTGTGTAGCCGGTTCGCGGCTGGTGATCGAGCGCTCTTTGCTGGCCCCCATGGTCGAGCGTCTGATGGCCGAGTTCGCCAGCCTGGCGCCCGGGCCTACCTGGCAGTCGGGGTCGCCCTTTTCACCCATTATCTCGTCGGTCCAGCTTGATCGCATCGCGGCAACGGTTGGCCGCGCGCGTGATGCCGGCGCCGAAGTGCTGTGCGGCGGGGAGCGCTTCTCGCCGCAGCAGGAGGGCGGGGGCTGTTTCTACCGGCCCACCCTGCTGGCGATCGGTGAGCGCGACAATCCGGCGATCGCCGAAGAGATCTTTGGACCGGTATTGACGGTGCAGACCTTCGAGAATGAGGAGGAGGCGCTGGCATTGGCCGAGCATGAAGTATATGGCCTGGCGGCGGGCGTCCATACCGCCGATTTGAGCCGCGCGCTGCGCGTGGTACGACGGCTGTCGGCAGGCACGGTGTGGGTCAATCGCTACGGTCGTAGTCATGACTACATCCTGCCCACCGGGGGCTACAAGTGCTCGGGGATCGGTCGCGACCTGGGGCGTGCCGCCTTCGAAGCGAATCTGCGCCACAAGAGCGTTCTCATCGATATAGCGTCATAGCGCGGTTTCGCCGCTGACACGAGGTGTATGGCATGTGGGTCAAGGTGGATGCCGTTGGCAATAGTCCCGAATTTCCCCGGCACGTCGATGTGGCGGTGATCGGTGGTGGCATTATCGGCACCTGCGCGGCTTATGAACTGGCCCGGGATGGCGTGTCGGTCGCACTGTTCGAAAAGGGGCTGATCGGCGCCGAGCAGTCGAGTCGCAACTGGGGCTGGGTGCGCCAGCAGAACCGTGACATGTTCGAGCTGCCGCTGGCGATGCACAGTCTACAGCGCTGGGGGGCGCTCTCCGCCGAAATGGGTCGCGATGTCGGCTTCCGGCGCAGCGGCATTGTCTATGTTACGCAGAGCCAGCAGAGCATGGACAAGTGGGCGGACTGGGGGCGGCGGGCCCGCGAGCAGGGTTTTATCAGTTATCTCATGAGTGCCGACGAGGCGCGCACGCGCACCCCCGGCAGCACCTCGCAGTGGCTGGGGGGGGTATGGTCGCCCGACGACGGCCGCGCCGAGCCGTCGATGGCCTGCCCGGCGATCGCTGCCGGCGCGCAGGCGCAGGGCGCCAATGTGCAGCAGAACTGTGCGGTACGGGGTCTGGAGATCGCCGGTGGGCAGCTCAGGGGGGTCTGGACCGAGCGCGGACTGGTCGAAGCCTCCCGCGTTATCTGCGCCGGTGGCGCCTGGAGCTCTCGGCTGTGCCGACGTCACGGTATCGAGTTGCCGGCCGCCAATATCATGGGAACGGCGCTGGAGACCACGACGGCACCAGAGGTCACTCCGGGCTGTCTGGTGACATCGAAAATGGCGCTTTGTCGACGTCTGAACGGCAGCTACAGCCTGGCCATGCCGGGACACGGAAGAATCGAGATAAGCCCCCAGGGATTGCGCTACGCCAGCAAATTCTATCGTGCCTATCGCAGCAAACTGGCCAAAAAACTGCAGGTGCGCATCGGCCGCTCCTTCTTCGCCGGCCCGGAGGCGGCCGGTAGCTGGCAGCTCGATGAAGTTTCACCGTTCGAGCGCCAGCGCATTCTCGACCCCGAGCCCGATCGCAACCAGGCGCTGAGAGCGCTGGCCGCCATGCATGACGAATATCCCGAGCTGCGCGGCGTACACATTGCCGGTGCCTGGGCGGGGATGATCGACACCACGCCGGATCTGGTACCCGTGATCTCGCCGATCGACTCGATCCCGGGTCTTGTCGTGGCGTCGGGCTTCAGTGGCCACGGTTTTGGCATCGGACCGGGGGGCGGGCGGCTGGCAGCCGACCTGGCGACCGGGGCGCCTCCCCTGGTCGATCCGTCCCCCTACCACCTCAAGCGTTTTGCGCAGGGCAAAGAGATACGTCAGCCGGAAATGATGTAGGCATGCGCCGTGCGGTCGGTGTCATGCCGTGCCGCCGCATTCTGTGCTGTCGAGGTGGTCGCAAAGAGCGTTTTATGTCGGCCCCGCGGCGCGTTTCAGTGCCGTCCACTGAGCAGTGGGTGCTCTAATGGGATCAGCACTCTTCGCTGCTGCTGTTGGTAAGCACTCTGCACACAGGAAAGCCGTCTTTGCCCATAACGTCTTTGACCATAACGTCTTTGACCATAAAAAGAGGGGCCGTTGCAGCGGTCTTCCCCAATTAAAGGACGAACTGCCATGAGTGACATGATGCGCCCGAAGTACATTACCTTCGACTGTTACGGCACCCTGACCAATTTCAGGATGGGCGCCATGGCGCGCGAAATTTTTGCCGATCGCCTTCCCGAGCCGGCGCATATGGAGGGGTTTGTACAGGATTTCGGCGCCTATCGCTTCGATGAGGTGCTGGGGGCCTGGAAGCCTTACGCCGAGGTGATCTGTAGCGCACTGGAGCGGACCTGCCGGCGCTGGGGGATCGAGTATCGCAACAACGAGGGCATGCGTTTTTACGAGGCGGTGCCGAGCTGGGGACCGCACCCGGACGTGATCGAGGGGCTTGCGAAGATCGCCGATAAAATACCGCTGGTGATCTACTCCAACGCCGACGACCGCCAGATCATGTCCAATGTCGACAAGCTCGAAGTACCCTTTCACCGGGTTTTCACCGCCGATAGCTGCAGGGTTTACAAGCCGCGGCTGGCGGCCTTCGAGGCGATGATCGACAGTCTCGATTGTCGCCCGGAGGAGATCCTGCACGTCTCCTCCAGCTTTCGTTACGACCTGATCTCGGCCCATCTCATGGGAATTCGCAACAAGGCCTTTGTGGCGCGTAACCATGAACCCTGGTGCACCGGCTATGGCGCCACCGAGATTGCCGATATTCGCGCCCTGCCGGCGCTGGTCGGGCTCTGAGACGCCGCGCCGGACAGGAGAAGCCGCCATGCAATACGACACCTACTGGCTGGATACTGCGCCACCCTTTGTTTCCGGATGCCGGGCGCCGGATGATCGTTACGACGTGGTTGTGATCGGCGGCGGTTTCACCGGACTCTGCGCGGCGCTGACGCTGGCGCGCTCCGGGGTGAAAGTGGCGGTGCTGGAGGCCGGACGGGTGATCGGCGAGGCCTCCGGTCGCAACGGCGGGCAGTGTAATACCGGTGTCGCCCAGGACTATGCCGGGCTGGTGGCGCGGCTGGGTCGCGAGCGCGCGAAGCGCTATTACCGTACCTTCGCCGAGGCGGTGGCCTCGGTCGAAGCTGTCATCGACGAAGCGTCCATCGACTGCGATTACCAGCGCAACGGCAAGCTCAAGCTGGCCGCCAAACCCGCACATTACGAGCAGCTGGTGCGTAGCGGCGAGGCGATACGGCGCGACGTCGATGCGGATGTCGAACTCTTGACGGCGCAGGAACTGCGCGCCGAGATCGGTTCCTCGCATTTTCACGGCGGATTGCTGCAGAAAAATAGCGGTCAGATGCATATGGGTCGCTTCGGCGTCGGACTGGCGGAGGCGGCGGCGCAACAGGGTGCCCACATCGTTGAGCACACGCCGATGACCGGCTACTGCCGTGAGGCGGGCGGGTTTCGGCTGACCACGCCGGAAGGTGAGGTGAAGGCGGAGAATCTTCTGCTGGCGACCGGTACCTCCCGGCATGGTCCGCTGGGCTGGTTTCGCCGCCGGCTGGTACCTGTCGGCAGTTTCGTGGTGGTTACCGAGCCGCTGTCGCCTGAGCTGTGCCAGCGGCTGCTGCCGGGTCGGCGCGCCTGTGTCACCAGCCGCATTATCGGTAATTACTTCCGGCTGACGCCGGACAATCGGCTGCTGTTCGGCGGGCGTGCTCGCTTTGCCATGTCCGGTGGCGCCTCCGATGCCAAAAGCGGTGACATTCTGCGCCGTGCGCTCGTTGCCATCTTCCCCCAACTGGACGGTGTGCGTCTCGATTACTGCTGGGGCGGACTGGTGGACATGAGTCGCGATCGACTGCCGCATGCCGGTCGCCACGAGGGTATGTACTACGTCATGGGGTTCAGTGGCCACGGTGTGCAGATGTCGGTGCACATGGGGCGCCTCATGGCCGAGGCGATGCTGGGTCAGCGCGACGAATTTCCCTGGCAGGAAACGCGCTGGCGGGCGATTCCGGGGCATTTCGGCAAACCCTGGTTTCTGCCGCTGGCAGGAGGCTGGTATCGGTTGCAGGATCGCCTTCACTGAGGGCTGCCGGAGCAGGAAAAAAACGACAACAGTGAAAAGACAGTACCAGGTTCGATAAGCGCTGTATCCGAATCAACAACAATGCCGATCTTTCGGCGAGGAGAAGGCTTATGAAGTGCGATGACAACTGTGAAACTCAGCTGATTTCCCCGCAGCAGAGTCAGCTCGTTTACCGTGCCATGCAGAACGGATTATCCCGTCGCGAGGCGCTGAAACTGCTGGGTATTGGGGGGCTGGCGGCAGCGGGGCTGGGCAGTCTGCCCGGCATACCCGGGGCCTATGCCGGTGAGACGGGCGACGGCACGCCGCGAAAAGGGGGCAGCATCCGTGTGGCGGCGCACTCCTCATCGACCATGGATACGCTGGATCCCGCTCTGGGCGACACCGCCATAGATTATGTGCGCGCCTTTACCTTCTACAACGGACTTACCCAATTCGATGAAAAGTTGACGCCGCAGCCCTGTCTGGCGGAGTCCTTCGAAACCACCGACAACGGCGGGCGTTGGGTTTTCACGCTGCGTCAGGGCGTGACCTTCCATAGTGGCAAATCGCTGACGCCGCAGGATGTCGTCTTCTCGCTGATGCGTCACAAGGATCCGGACACCGGTTCAAAGGTGATGTCGATGGCCGAGCAGATCGACAGCGTCCGTGCCATCGACGACCGTCGTGTCGAAATCAATCTCGTCTCGCCCAATATCGAGCTGCCTTCGATTCTGGCCGTCTCGCATATGATGATCGTTGCCGAGGGGACCAGCGACTTTGCCAGCGGCAATGGTACCGGGCCTTTCGTATGCCAGCAGTTCACTCCCGGGGTGCGCTCCGTGGCGCTGCGCAACGACAACTACTGGCGTGAAGGGGGAGGACCCTGGCTCGACCGCATCGAGATGGTTGGCATCAGCGACGAGTCGGCTCGCATCAATGCGCTGCTGTCCGGTGATGTGCAATTGATCAATAGCGTCAGTGGACGTAACGCCGGGCGTATCGAACAGTCGCAGGGCAGTGCCATCAAATCGGTCAACTCGGGTAACTACACCGATCTGGTCATGCGCGTTGATCAGCAGCCGACCAGTGCTCCCGAGTTCCGCGAAGCGATGAAGTATCTCTTCGATCGCGATCAGATTCTGCGCGTCGCGCTGCGCGGCTATGGCGAGGTTGCCAATGACCAACCCGTCGCGCCCGGTACGCCCTACTACTTCGATGGGTTGGCGCAGCGCGAATACGACCCCGATCGCGCCGCTTCGCTGCTGAAAAAGGCCGGCCTGGATGGCGCCAGGGTGCCGCTGGTGGTCTCTCCGGCGGCCAGCTATTCCGAGGAGATGGGGCAGTTCCTGCAGCAGTCGGCGTCGCGCGCCGGACTGCAGCTGGCGCTCAACCGGGTTCCGGCGGATGGCTACTGGTCCAATCACTGGATGAAGCATCCACTGGGCTTTGGCAATATCAATCCGCGTCCCACGGCCAACATTCTGCTCTCGCAGTTCTTCCTCTCCAGCGCGCCATGGAACGAGTCCGGTTGGCACAATGAGAAGTTTGATCAGCTTCTGATCGCTTCGCGCAGTGAGCCCGACGCCGCGACCCGCAGGCAGATGTATGCCGACATGCAGACGCTGATTCACGACGAGGGCGGCATCGGCATTCCGGTATTTCTGAGCGACATCGATGGCTACGACACGCGGCTTGGCGGTATGCAGCGTACCGTGCCGCTGGGCGGATTGATGGCCTATATGTTCCCGGAATTCGTCTGGTGGAAAGGTTGATCCCGCTATTCCCGCTCTCATCCGGATGTTCGGGCACGGTGCAGGTCGTGTCCGGCCCCGGCTTTTCCGACGGAGACGGCTATGCGACATACCCTTGCCGTGCTGGTGTTGAGTCGACTGGCCTCGAGCCTGGTAACGCTTTTTCTGGTGTCGCTGGTAATTTTTGCGATTACCGCCCTGCTGCCCGGCGATACCGCTCAGCAGATCCTGGGACAGTTCGCTACTCCCGAGCAGGTCGCGGCGCTACGTGTCCAGCTGGGGCTCGATCATCCCGCGCTGATTCGCTACTGGCACTGGTTGAGTGGTTTCGTTACGGGCGATCTCGGCCAGTCGGCCAGTAACGGCGTCCCGGTGGCGCAGCTGCTGGCCGCTCGCCTGCCCAACTCGCTGATTCTGGCGGCAGTGACCACCGCCATTTCGGTGCCGCTGGCGCTGGTAATGGGCATGGTGGCGGCGATGCGTCGTGGCGGTACCACCGATCGTGTGCTCAATCTGGTGACGCTCTCCATGGTGGCGCTGCCCGAATTTCTGGTCGCGACCCTGGCGGTGCTGCTGTTCGCGGTCAAGCTGGGCTGGTTGCCGGCGCTCTCCTATGTCGCCAATGTCGAAAGTTTCACCGACTTTTTGAAAATCTACACCATGCCGGTGCTGACCCTTTGCTTCGTGCTGGTGGCCCAGATGGCGCGCATGACGCGGGCGGCGCTGATCGATCAGCTCGATAGCGCCTATGTCGAGATGGCCCGTCTCAAGGGGGTACCACCGATGCGGCGAGTGCTGCGTCATGCGTTACCCAATGCTGTCGGGCCGATTGCCAACGCCGTGGCGCTGAGCCTTTCCTATCTGATTGGCGGCGTCATCATCGTCGAGACCATCTTCAACTATCCGGGCATTGCCGGCCTGATGGTGGACGCCGTGTCCAACCGCGATCTTGCCCTCGTACAGGCCTGCGCAATGCTGTTTTGTGGCGCCTATCTGCTGCTGGTGATGTTGGCGGATCTGTGCGCGATCCTTTCCAACCCGAGGCTGCGAAACCGATGAATCGAGCAGAGAACGCGACGCGCGGTCGTTCAGGTGTCCGTGGTCCGGTGGCCACCCTGGCTGTGCGCCGACTGCGCACTGTGCAGTGGACCCGCTGGGTGGGACTGACACTCTTCGGTGCCTGGTTGCTGGTAGCGCTCTTCGGACCGATGCTGGCACCTCACCCCATGGGCGCCTTCGTGTCCGATGAGATCTATGCCGGAGCCAGTGCGTCCTTTCCATTGGGCACTGATTACATGGGTCGCGACATGCTGAGCCGCGTGCTGGTGGGGGCCCGCTACACGCTCGGGCTGGCGTTGATTGCGGCAGTGCTGTCGAGCCTGGTGGGCGCGGGTTTTGGCATGCTGGCGGTACTGACGCCGCGCTGGCTGGAAGAAACCATCCGACGGGTATTCGATACCCTGATCTCCATTCCCAGCAAGATGATGGCGCTGGTGATGGTGTCGGCCTTCGGCAGTTCGATTCCGCTTTTGATCCTTGCCGCGGTGCTGGGTTACGCGCCGGGTGCCTTTCGCATTGCACATAGCCTGGCGGCCAATCTTTCCACTCTGGAGTACGTGCAGGTGGCGCGCACGCGCGGCGAGGGGCGGCTTTATATCGCGATAGTCGAGATTCTGCCCAATATGCTGCAGTCGGTCCTCACCGATATGGGCATGCGTTTCGTTTTCATCGTCCTGCTGCTCAGCGGTATGAGTTTTCTCGGCCTCGGTGTACAGCCTCCGGCGGCGGATCTGGGATCACTGGTGCGCGAGAACATCGGTGGACTCAGCGAAGGCGCGCTGGCCGTCATCGCGCCGGCGGTGGCCATCGGCATGCTGACCATCGGGGCCAATCTGCTGATCGATAGCCTGTCATCCAGCCGTGAAGCGCAGAAGGAGTAATCCCATGCAGGGCGAATCTCTCGTCGTGCGCGATCTCGAGGTCCGTGCGACATCCGTCGATGGTGAAGAACGAACGCTGGTCGAGCAGATCAATTTTTCGCTGCAGCCCGGCGAGGTGATGGCGCTGATCGGCGAGTCCGGCTCCGGCAAGACTACCATTGCACTGGCGATGCTCGGCTACGCGCGCCGCGGCTGTCGCATCGCCGCCGGTAGCGTGCGCCTGGGCGAGAGCGAGGTGCTGAGTCTGAATGCGGCCCGCACCCGCGCTCTGCGCGGCGACCGGATCGCCTATGTGGCACAGAGTGCGGCGGCCGCCTTCAATCCCTCGCGGCCGCTGATGGAGCAGGTCATCGAGGCGGCGCTGATCCATGGCACCATGGATCGTGGCAGCGCACGCCAGAGGGCGTTGGCGCTGTTTCGCGAACTGGCACTGCCGGACCCGGAGCATATCGGCGAGCGTTATCCCCACCAGGTGTCGGGGGGACAGCTGCAGCGGCTAATGGCAGCCATGGCGCTACTGACCGATCCGGCGCTGATCATTTTCGATGAACCCACCACGGCACTGGATGTCACCACCCAGGTGGAAGTGTTGAATGCCTTCAAACGTGCGGTGCGTGAGCGCGGCACCACGGCCATTTACGTCTCTCACGATCTCGCCGTGGTGGCGCAGATGGCTGATCAAGTGCTGGTGCTCAACGCCGGGCGGATCATGGAGCAGGGCACGATCGACAAGGTGCTCGAGCGGCCCGAACACGACTACACGCGCAGCCTGCTGGCGGCGGCGCGCCCGCAGCGCCGGCGGCCGCCAACGAGCAGTAGCGGCGAGGAGCTTCTGCACATCGATAACCTGCAGGTCGGTTATGGTGCAAAAGACTCGGACGGTACACCTGCTGACGTGGTGCTCGATAACATCAGCTTGCGCCTCGATCGCGGCGGTGCGTTGGGCATCATCGGCGAGTCGGGCTCAGGCAAATCCACCCTGGCGAATGCGGTCGCGGGACTGGTCGCCCCCTCCCGAGGCGCCGTGCAGTTTGCCCGTCGCGAGCTTTCACCGACCCTGCGTGGCCGCACACCAGAGCAGTTTCGGCGTATTCAGATGGTGTTTCAGAGTGCCGATAACTCACTCAATCCTTCTCATACCGTCAGGCGTCTGCTCAGCCGGCCCTTGCAGACCTACTTCAAGCGCGACCGAGCAGCGCGCAACCGCCGGGTTGAAGAGTTGATGGCACTGGTCAGACTCTCTCCGGAGCTATTGGACTGTCGTCCCGGCGAGCTATCGGGAGGGCAAAAGCAACGGGTCAATCTGGCGCGGGCACTGGCCGCCGAGCCGGATCTACTGCTCTGCGACGAAGTGACCTCGGCACTGGATACGGTAGTGGGTGCCGCGATTCTGGAACTTCTGGACGAACTGCGTCATGAGCTGGGGGTGGCCTATCTGTTCATCAGTCACGATATTTCCACCATCAGGGCGCTTTGTGACGATGTCATGGTGCTCCACCAGGGGCAGTGTGTCGAAGCGGGCCGCTGTGATGCCGTACTGGAGCAGCCTCGCCACCCCTATACACGCAAGCTGATCGGTTCGGTGCCGGAACTGCGTCCGGGCTGGCTGGAGAGCTGCCAGGCCGAGACTTCACGAGAGAGCGTAATGGACGACAGCGTTCAATAGCCCTGCTGGCGGTCGATCGTGCCGACCATCGGCTCGCCTCGCTGATGACGGCGAATATTGTCCAGCAGAATCGCAAAGGCGCTGTCGGGCTGCGTCATGGCGGCTATGTGTGGGGTCATTAGAATACGCGCATGCTGCCAGAACGGATGGTCGTGGGCGGCAGGTTCGTCGCGCAGGACATCGATTACCGCGGCCGATAGCTGCTCGCGATCGAGGGCGTCCAGCAGATCGGCCTCGACCAGGTGTTCGCCTCGACCGATATTGACCAGAGAAGCCCCGCTGGGAAGTTGATCGAACAAGTGGCGGTCGAGAATATCTCGGGTGGTATCGGTTAATGGCAGTACGCAGAAAAGGATGTCGCTATGGGCCAGAAAGGGCGCCAACTCATCCTTGCCGGCATAGCAATCGATTTTCGCGTGCTGCTGACGGCGGCGTGACCAACCGCTCACCTGGAAGCCATAACCGCTCAGGTGAGTGGCGATCGCCAGCCCCAGCCGTCCGAGGCCCAGGATACCGATGCGTCGCTGACTGGCCGGGATCAGCGCATGAGCCTGCCACTGCGCGCTGTGCTGCTGCTGAGCATAGTGATACATACGACGATGAAGCCATAGCGCAGCGAAACTGGCGTATTCGGTCATGCCGCGCTCAATGGCGGGGTCGAGCATGCGTACCACCGGTAGACCGGCGGGGAGCTGGCGGGCATCGAACTGATCGACACCGGCGGAGGTCGCGAACAGTACCTGCAGTGCCGGGAAACGGGTATCGATCGCCGTTGGCGGCTGCCATGCCAGCATATAACGAATCTCGTCAGGGTTACCGATATCGGGCCACTGACGGAACTCGATATCGGGAGCATGGCGGGCGAAAAGTTCCTGCCAGCGCTTGCCGCGCTCGGGATCGGCCTTGTAGATCAGTGCCATATAGCGTCATCTCGCGTGCAAAAGATCAGCTTAAGGCAATATCCGGGCAGAAGATGCTGTTTTGAGAGTCGAGATGCTCGGTGGGGATCAAAATCGGCCGCTTTTCCGCAGATTCGCCTGTCGGACGTTGCTTGTCAGAATCGGGTACGGGCGGCACCGATGGCGCCTCTTTTTGACAGCCGTGGTTCCGAAGCACTTGCTGATGCCATCTCTCCACCATGGTGATGGATGCGAAAAATTTTCCGATCATGCTGGCCTGCCAGCTCGAGAAAGGAGTAGAGCATGACACAGAGCGACGCCTCTTCGACTCGGCGGGTGGATGCTTTTGTCGCCGAGGCCTGCAGATTGCAGCATTCCGACCTGGCACGGCTTCATCAACTGGCAGTAAGCGTTTACTGGCCGCATCGAGCGCCGGACCTGGCACTGCTGATGTCGTTGGGGCAGGGTTATCTCGCGCTCGACGAGATCGACCGTGTGCTTGCCTCCGGTATGTATTTCCACATGGGATCGGATTTCGCCATGATCGGCATGATGATGACCGCCCCGCGCCTGCAGGCGCGGGGAGCGGGCCGCTGGTTACTGGATCGTCTGATGGCCGATTGTGCCGGGCGTGATCTGCGCCTGAATGCGACTCGCCCGGCTTATCGACTCTATGAGAACGCGGGTTTTGTGCCGGTGGCGGCTGTTCGCCAGCATCAGGGGCTGGCGCGTCCTGTCTCCTGCCCGGGCCGGATATCCGGGTTATCGGTAAGGGAGGTCGAGAAGGGGGATGATAAAGCGCTTCGACAACTGGACATCAGGGCTTTCGGGGCCGACCGCAGCCCGGTGCTTGATGCCCTTTTCAAGGTGAGTAGCGGTATGGTCGCCATGCGCAACGATATGCCGACAGGATTTGCACTGATCCGTGATTTCGGACGGGGCCGGGTAATCGGGCCGGTGGTCGCCGAGGATGAAGAAATGGCGATCAGTTTGATCTCACCGCTGATACAACGCCATGAAGGGTATTTTTTGCGTCTGGACACGCCCATGGCGGGTCAGGTGATGTCCGAATTTCTGATAGCGGCAGGGTTGGCGCACTACGATAGCGTGACGCAGATGCGGCTGGGGCGGCAGCGGGGCGGTGACGGTGTGAAGACTTTCGGATTGGCCGCTCAGGCGATCGGCTGAATTAACGCAGGTGAAGGCCTGTCAGGGGTCAACGCTATGTCGCCTGTGCCGGGCGGCGGGGTAGACGCGGTCCTGAAACGGCGTACTCGTGGCCACTGGCGTTTATGGAGAGAACAATGAAGCTGGATCGCATCGACCTGAGAATCCTTGCCGAGCTACAGAAGAACGGACGTGTCACCAATGTCGAGCTGGCCGAGCTTGTCCATCTGTCGCCCAGCCCCTGTTTGATGCGAGTCAAGAAGCTTCAATCGGCCGGCTACATTACCGGCTACGCGGCACTCATCGATCTGGCCAGACTGGGTGAAGTGCTGACGGTATTTACCGAAGTGACACTGGCCAGCCACCGCCGTATCGACTTCGATCGTTTCCAGACGGCGGTCGAGAAGATTGCGGGCTGTGTCGAATGCCATCTTGTTTCGGGTGGGTTCGACTATCTGCTCAAGTTCGTAACGCGCGGGATTCTGGAATACCAGGAAATTATCGAAGACCTTGTCGATCAGGAAATTGGCATCGAAAAGTACTTCAACTACATCGTGGTCAAGTCACCCTTCATCAAACCCTGTCTTCCCATCGAGTCACTTTTTGATGAATAGGTGTGGGGCGTGGACGATATTCCCGTTTCGCTGCAGGCAGCAAAGAAGAGCCGGACCGGTAGACCACGGACCTGCTTCTCCTGAACTTATGAGCCCGGGTTCCGCGTCTTCTTCCACCTCTTCCAGGCAATAAAAAAGCCGACCCTGTCAGGCCGGCTTGAATATCTGGTGTCGATGGTAGCGGGGACCGGATTTGAACCGATGACCTTCGGGTTATGAGCCCGACGAGCTACCAGGCTGCTCCACCCCGCATCGACGTGATGCGCATATTACGCTTTTTTTGCAGTGCGTCAAGCGTCCGGTTCAACTTTTGTCAGCGCCTTCATATGCTCCTCCAGAACCGGTGCCAGTCGCTGCCACTGGTCTGCCGTGATCGGCCCGCTGGCCAGCAGCCGACACTGTAGCTTATCGATTTCATCGAGAAAGTCAGGAGTGTTGCCCATGGCGTTGTTGAGCCGTGCGACCTGCACATCAAGGCGCCGCGAAGCGTCCTCCTCGCCGAGCGGCGCGTCCACCAGCACGGCGAGATGAACGCGCAGGTGTTCAAGCCACTCTCGGGCTTCGTCGGCGTCGCCATCACGCCGGCGCCGATTGCGCAGGCGATGGGCTTCCAGCGCCGCGGGCGGTAGGGGCTGGTCGCTTTCGACGGCGTCGGCGGCATGACCATTGGTCATCATGGTGTCCGCCTCGACGTGGGCCTTGAGAAGCGGTTGCCATTGCTGCCAGCGCTCGTACAGCGCGCCCAGTGCCAGCCGGTCGAGCTGACGCTGGCGGTCGCGTACGATCCCCTGCCAGCGCTTTTGCATGCCACTGGCACGGTTGCCCTTTGGCAGCGGTGCCAACTCTTCGGCCTCCTGCTCGGCGGCCGCAAGTGTGGCAAGTTCGTCATGGTGGCGTGGCTGCCACTGATCAAGACGATCAATCAGCGCCTGCATGGCGTCGAGCCTTTCGTCACGATGCTGGCGTTGACGGTGGCGACCGGCATTGCGGCGCTCGAAGATGGCGTCGCAGTGCTGGCGAAAGGTACGCCACAGGGCCTGCTCTTCGCCACGCGGGGCACGTCCCAGCTCGCGCCAGCGTGTCTGCAGTGCCTTGGCCTGCTCGGCGCGGCGCTCATCGTCACCTGTCTGCTGCGCCAGTTGACTGATCTGCTCGATCAGTTCGCGCTTGGCCTCGGCGATATGACGCGCCTGCTGATCGATCAGTGTCTGCAATCCCCGCAGGGCGCGCGAAAAACGCTGGCGCAGTTCGTTTTCCCGCTCGCGCGGGATGGGTGAGTGCTGGCGCCACTCCTCGCGGGCGCGGTCGCGGATGGTGCGCAGGGCGTCCGGGTCGGAGCTTCGGGCCGGATGATCGACCAGCGTCTCCAGCTGTTCGCAGAGCGCGTGTCGCGCCTCCAGGTTCTCTTCCCGCAGGCGGTCGCGCAGGCGATAAAACTCGGTCAGCCGTTCGCGCACTTTATCGGAGGCGGTGCGAAAGCGAGCGGAGCGCTCGCGCGAGGCGGCGGCGTCACCGAGTGCTTTCCACTCCCGTACCAGCCGCCGATGCTGGTGATCGCGGCCGCTGTCATCGAGTTCGGCATCTCCCAGGCTTTCCATCTGCTCGATCAGCTGCTCACGCTTGGGTGCCGCAGCGAAGCTGCGCCAGTCGCGCAGTTCACGGGCGCGCTGGTTGAGGTGAGCGAGGCGCTGTCCCAGCGCCTGCTGCGCCTCATCGGCAAGTCGGGGGCGACGCTGCATGAGGCTGTCGAGGAGGCGCCCTCCTTCCTGCAGCTCGCCACGCTCAAGGTGCTGTTCGAGCTGCTCGAGGTCGCCTTCGAAGGCGTCGCGGTCGGCCTCCGCCGGGCTATCGGTTGCGGCCGCAGCGGTCGTCGTGGGGGATTGCGGGCGATGCTGCAACAGAGAAGGGGCAGGGAAGGCCTGTGGCCAGGCGATCTCTTCTGCCAGTGTCTCGAAGGTGTCGGTATCGCCTTCTGCGAGGGCTTTGCTCAGACCTTCACGGTGGGTCTCGAAGCGGTGGTGGGCTGCGCTCAACTCGCTGGCACGCTGGGTCAGCGCCTCAAAGCGTTGCTGATCGGCTGCGTCCGGGGCGATCCGATCACCCAGCTCGCGCCACTGTTCGTTGAGCAGCCGCCAGTGGGCGCGCAGCTGCGCGATATCCTGATCGTCGGGGCTCTCCAGTGCGGCGATGTCATCCAGCGCCTGCGCCAGCGAATCGAGGATGCGTCGGCTGTCGTGGCGCGCCTGCTCCAGCGACTGCTGGCGCTCACGCGCTTCGCGCTCGGCGCTGTCATGATCGCGAATGCGCGTTGCTGCACGCTGTTCGGCGTGGCGGAACTGCGCCTGCTGCGCCGCGGTGGCCTCCTCGGCGAGCGGTTGCCACTCGCGTGCAAGATGGCGATAGCGCGCCGGCAGCATGGGTTCCCACGGCTGCTCGGCAAGCCGCGTCATGGCGGCGATGAGTTCGTTGCGACGCTGTTCGCGGGCACTCTGCTCGCGGCGCTGGTGGCGCCTCTCGGCAAGTTGATCGCGGGCCTGGCGAGCGATCTGTTTGTCACGCCGGGCCTCGCGCGTCAGTCGTTCCAGCCCTTCATCGCTTTCCACCCGGGCGGCGGCGGCATGGCGCACGCCGGCGATGGCGTTATGAGCGGCGTGATGCACCATCGAGGCTTCGCCGTGGATGCGCGCCAGCGCCGCCAGGCGCAGTTGTTGATTGTCGGCATGAGCAACGATGTGATCGAGCACACTCTCTACGCTCAGCGCTGCGACGACTGTCAGGCGCTGTTCGAGCGATAAAAGCGGCGTCTGTTCGCCGCTCAGGCTCTCCAGCAGGGTGCGGCGCAGAGCGGCGCCGGCAATGTTGTCGTCGTTGAGCAGCCGCTGATAGAGCGACGGTTCGGCCAGTCGTTCGAGGGCGGCGTAGCGCACCTCGCGGTCGCTGTCCTGCAAAAGGCGTTCGAGCTTGTCGCGGTCGCGTTCGAGCTGAAGGCGGGCGATAGCATTGCGACGTACGGCGGGGTCGCCGTGGCGCCAGCGGGGAGCAAAGAGACGTTTCAAAAATCCGGGCATCAGTTTGAAATCTTTTCAAAAAGCAGACGTCGTTCGAAGTGGCGACCGGGGTGCGCTGGCGTCGAAGGTCCGAGCCAGTGTCGTGCCCCTGTCGTCGTTCGTATCGCCAGCGGCATGGAAGCGCGAGCGTCGCAGGCTTGCGACACCTGACAGACGCCGGTACAGGCCGTATGATCGATGGTATCCGGGCAGGCTATCATCACGCACGGCGTTCATTCATTATCCGACAGGGAATCGGGCATGAGTCTCAAGGTGGAACAGGCGACTACTGCCTTTACCTTCAAGGGTGGCATGCTGCCCATGACCGTCATGGAGCTGAGCACCTCCGACCCCGAGCGCATTGGCGCGCAGCTCGCCGGCAAGCTTAGCCAGGCGCCGGCGTTCTTTCAGCACACGCCGGTCGTATTGAGCGTGGAAAAGCTCGATGATACCGCACTGGCGCTGGAGCGTCTCTGCGCCGTTTGTCGCTCGCATCGGCTGCTGCCGGTAGCCGTGCGCGGCGGCGGCGAGGGGATCAAGCAATCCGCCTGGGCGCTGGGGCTGGGCTGGTTCCCGCCGCAGGAGATACGCGAGACGCGCCCGCTGACGACCGTGGATGAGACATCCGCCGGTATCGACGAAACGGGCAGCGGGCGTATTCATCGCGGCACGGTGCGCTCCGGCCAGCAGGTCAGCGCACCGGGCGGCGATCTGGTCATTATCGGTGCGGTCAACGCCGGGGCCGAGGTGCTGGCGGCGGGCAGCGTCCACGTTTACGGGCCGCTGCGCGGCCGGGCGCTGGCCGGTATTCACGGCGACCGCCAGGCGGGCATCTTCTGCCGCGAACTGCATGCCGAGCTGCTGTCGGTGGCGGGTACCTACAAACGCCTCGAGGATGTCGACAGGGCACTCCTCGGTACCCCGGTACAGATTGGGCTGAAAGAGGATCAACTGGCGATCGAAGCGCTGGTCTGACTCTCCTTCGTAAATAATATCATCAGGTTACAGGAAGCGTATTTTGGCGAGAATCATTGTCGTGACATCAGGAAAGGGTGGGGTTGGCAAGACCACCAGTGCGGCAGCCATCTCGACCGGCCTGGCCCTCAAGGGTAACAGGACGGTGGTGATCGACTTTGATGTTGGCCTGCGCAATCTGGATCTGATCATGGGCTGCGAGCGCCGGGTGGTGTATGACCTGGTCAACGTCATTCAGGGTGAGGCGGGACTCAACCAGGCCCTGATTCGCGACAAGCGCACGGAAAATCTGCACATCCTGCCCGCCTCCCAGACCCGTGACAAGGAAGCCCTGACGCTGGAAGGGGTCGAGCAGGTACTGGAGAAGCTCTCCGAGGACTACGACTATATCGTCTGTGATTCGCCGGCCGGCATCGAGCGCGGCGCTCAGCTGGCGATGTACTTCGCCGACGAGGCGATCGTGGTGACCAATCCCGAGGTTTCCTCGGTGCGCGACTCCGACCGCATTCTGGGGCTGCTGGCCTCCAGGACGCGCCGCGCCGAGCAGGGTCAGGACCCGGTAGTCGAGCGGCTGCTGATCACCCGCTACAACCCTGACCGGGTCGATAGCGGCGATATGCTGAATCTCGATGATATCCAGGAGATTCTGGCCATCAAGCTGATTGGCCTGATCCCTGAATCCGAGGCGGTGCTGCGTGCCTCCAACTCCGGCGTTCCGGTGACCCACGATGAGCAGAGCGACGCCGGCCAGGCCTATCTCGATACGGTTGATCGGCTGCTGGGTGAAGAGAAACCGCTGCGTTTCCACCAGTTTGAAAAGAAAGGTTTTCTGAGCCGTATCTTCGGCGGGGGGCGGCGGTGAAGCTACTCGATTTTTTAAAGCGCGAGCGCAAGAAGTCGGCCTCGGTGGCCAAGGAGCGCCTGCAGATCATCGTCGCCCACCAGCGCAGCCAGCGTGATCAGCCCGACTACATGCCGATGCTGGAGCGCGAGCTGCTCGAGGTCATTCGGCGCTACGTCGAGGTTGACCAGGACGCCATCAATATCAGCCTCGACAGCGAGGACGACTGCTCGATTCTTGAACTCAACGTTACCCTGCCCAACCGCTCCTGACGCCCGCGCGTCGGTGCGCTGGCATCGGCGGGGGTGACGTGCCGTTTACTCCGGGAGACGCTGTCTTGTCGGCCAGTTTTCTGTTCCACGATTATGAAACCTTCGGCGCCGACCCGCGCCGCGACCGCCCCTCGCAGTTCGCCGCTATCCGTACCGATGCGCAGTTCAACGAGATCGGCGAGCCGGAGGTGCTCTACTGTCGTCCCGGCGATGACTACCTGCCGCAGCCGGTCGCCTGCCTGCTTACCGGCATTACGCCGCAGCAGGCCGCCCGCCGCGGCGTGCCGGAGAGCGAGTTTGCCGGTCGCATCAACGCCATGATGCAGCAGGCCGGCACCTGTACGCTGGGCTACAACTCGCTGCGTTTCGATGATGAGGTGAGCCGCCATCTCTTCTACCGCAACTTCATCGACCCCTACGCCCGCGAATGGCAGAACGGCAATTCACGCTGGGATTTGATCGACGCCGTACGCGCCTTCTACGCCCTGCGCCCGGACGGCATCGAGTGGCCGCGGCGTGACGACGGTGCGCCGAGTTTTCGTCTCGATCAGCTCAGCCCGGCCAACGGCATCGAGCATGCCGACGCCCATGATGCCCTGGCCGACGTGCACGCCACCATTGCGCTGGCGCGGCTGCTGCGCGGTCGCAATGCTCGCCTTTTCGACTATTTGCTGGGGCTGCGCGACAAGCGTCGGGTCGCCTCGCTGCTGGATGTGAACAGTCGCAAGCCGATGCTGCACATCTCGCGGCGTTACCCCGCCAGCCGCGGCTGCAGCGCACTGATCGCACCGCTGGCGATGCACCCCACCAATCCCAACGGGGTGATCGTGGTCGATCTGTCGGTCGACCCCGGGCCGCTGCTGGCGCTTGGTGGCGAAGCGATTCGTGAGCGGGTGTTTGCCAATGCCGACGAGCTGTCGGAAGGCGAGGAGCGTATTCCGCTCAAGGTGGTGCAGCTCAATCGCAGTCCGGTGCTGATGCCGATCAGCGTGGTCGATGACGCCGTCGCCGAGCGCCTGGGCATCGACCGCGCTGCCGCCGAGCGCCACTGGCAGCAGCTGGCCGTGTCGAGCGATCTTGCCGCCAGAGTGGCGCAGGCGTTCTCCGGTGAGATGCCCAATCCGCCCGCCGATCCCGATCTGATGCTCTACTCGGGAGGCTTTTTCTCCAAAAGCGACCGCCAGCAGATGGTGCGTATCCGCGAGACCCCGGTGGAGGCGCTGGACAGCCTGCAGCCGGCCTTTCAGGACAGCCGGCTGGAGGAGATGTTCTTTCGCTTCAAGGCGCGCAACTATCCGCAGGTGCTGAGCGACGAGGAGCAGAAGCGCTGGGAGCACGACCGCTGGGAGCGCATGAATGACGCCTCGGTGGCGTCGATGACGCTGTCCGGTTTTGCTCGCGAGATCGAGCGGCTCAACGGCGAATTGAACAGCCTGAGCGACAGTGACCGCCAGCACCTCGAGGAGTTGGTAATGTTCGTCGAGGGCATGATGCCGCCCCAGGCTTTCGTGTAACAACGCCCGGGGGCAGCCTTCCTTACGCGACCGGCCGGCGCAGCGCCGGCTGCCACGGCGCCTCGCTCTGGTTGGGCGCCGCGACGCTGTCAAAGCGTACATCCAGCTTCGGCCGCTGGCGCAGCGACTGCCACGCTCCCTTTAGCGCCTCGGCGCTGATGGCTGCCACTCGGTCGGCCAACTGCTCGCGACGGTCGAAGCGGGTAAAGCCCAGCGCCAGGTCCTGCCATAGTCTGCTGCTCAGCTGCGCCAGACGTTGCTCGCGCTCGTTCAGGCGATCCTGTACCGCCTTGCGCCAGGGGGCCAGGGTGGTGTCGTCCAGCTCCTCGACGGTGGCGTCGAAGCTCTCCAGAAAGGCATCGATGCGCGCGATCAGCGCGCCGCTGTCGTTTTCCGGCGACTGCACCAAAAGCATCAGGCCGGGGGCCTCGAGCAGGGGCAGATAGCGCGCTGCGACAATGTAGCCGAGCTGCTCCTGGGTGCGCAGCTGATGGAAAAAGGGCGCGTCGATCAGTTGCCCCAGCAGCGCCAGTTGCGCCTGATCGTCCAGCGTGCGCTCGCTGCTCTGCAGGTAGCGCAGCACGGCGCCATCTCCGCGCTGACTCTGCGGCCGCAGCGCCGGCGGCTGCGCCTCGGCGTGCAGTACCGCGATATCGGGTATGTCGCCTGCTGCCACCCGAGGAGCCAGTACCCTTTCGATACCGTCGCCGCCGTGGCGTGCCTGCGCCTCGTCGAGATTGCCCGCTGCCAGCGCCTGGACATGCAGCTCGGAGAGCCAGCGGCGACGAAAGCTGGCGAATTCGATGGCGCTCACTTCGGCCAGCGTCTCAAGCTTCTCGTCGCGGTGCCAGGCGGGGTGAATCAGCGCCCGCGAGAGGGCGCGCTGCAGCTGCTCGTGCAGCGGGTCGGCGATTTCGTCGCGCCACCTGCGCTCCAGCTCGCGAGCGGCGCGAGCCATATCATCCTCTGCGATACTGTCCGAGACGAGCGCTTCAAGGACCTGTTCGATCACCCGCAACTGACGGTCTCGCCAGCCGCTGAAGGTGAGCGTCATACCCCGGGCGTGA
The DNA here is from genome assembly GCF_000382245.1 of Kushneria aurantia DSM 21353. Classification (GTDB taxonomy): domain Bacteria; phylum Pseudomonadota; class Gammaproteobacteria; order Pseudomonadales; family Halomonadaceae; genus Kushneria; species Kushneria aurantia. Next base: position 171,379 of record NZ_KB907865.1, on the reverse strand, counting down.
GCATGGGCATGCACATCCTGACCGGCCAGGCGGGCGGGATAGAGCTTCTCCAGCAGGCTCTCCTCCAGCCAGCGCGCCAGCAGCTCGGTCAGCACGGTTTCACGCACGCTGCTTCCCGCCTGCGGGCTCTGCAGGCTGAGGCGCCATTCGGCGCGGGGCGAGTGAAAACGCTCGGCGGGGGCGTACCACAGATCGAGGCCCGTGTTGTCGATCAACGCACGGGGACGCTCGTCACCTACCGCCAGCAGTGAAAAATCGCGGGCGATGAAGTCGTTGGCGCCGGGCAGTGCCAGGCCGTCAAGCGGCGCGGCGCTCACGGCATCCGGACGTTCATCGAAGCGCCAGGGGGCGTGAAACCAGGGCGACTGCTGGCCCCCCTCGACGTCAGGGCCGCTGTAGAGGCGCAGCAGGTTGTCGACACGCATGGCGTCAAGGTAATGGCCGATGCGCTCGGCGTCGAAGCCGCTCATCAGGAAGGGGGCGCTTCGTATCTCCGCCAGCGGGTAGCGTGCCATCGCCATCGACAGCGCCGTTGCCTGGCGCGCCGGGGGCAGGCGCTGCTGAAAATCGAACTGCTGGCGCGATAGCTGTGCCTGTTCATCGAAGCGCCATTGTGCGATGCCATGCTCGCGGATCAGCGCGATCCACGCCATCAGCGTGGCCTGAATGGCGTCGATATGCCGGGCGCCCTCGGCGGTAAGCTCGATATTGACCGCCAGCATGGCGCGCCGGCCGTCGCCGCGCACGCTGCCGGCAGAGAGGCCGTCGGCCCAGCCGCACGCGCGCAGGCGCGACAGCAGGCTGTGCTCGCCCTCGTGGCCCAGCAGGTCGGAGAGAAAGAACGCCGGCTTGAGGCGGAACTCACGCTCTGGATCGTCGGTCGGAAACAGAAAGCGCAGATGGCGCTGCTGCTGCAGCGCGTTGACCGCTATGGCGGCGGGCAGTTGCCCTTCGGCGGTGATCGGCACGTCGATGGCGCCGGGAATGAGGCCGTTATTCGGTACTTCGCTGAAGCAGCGCCGCGCCAGGGTTTCCAGCTCATCGAGCGGCTGCGGGCCGAGCAGTACCAGCTGCATGGTGTTGGCGTCGTAGTGCTCGGCGAGAAAACGCCTGAGTGCCTCGCGCAGCGATAGATCGGGATGATCGCGGAGCGTGTCGAGACTGCCGACGGTGAAGTGATTGAAGGGGTGCTGCGGGTTGAGCACCGTGCTCAGGGCGTCCTCGATGCGGCGGGCGTCGTCGTGCAGTTTGGCCTGGTATTCGGAGTGCACCGCGCGCCGTTCGCGCTCGACATAGTCGGCGTTCAGCAGCGGAGCGATGAAAAAGCGACTGAAGCGGTCCAGCGCGCCTTCGAAGGCACCCGGGTCGATATCGAAGAAGTAGTTGGTGTCGCGCGGTGCGGTAAAGGCGTTGTGGTTGCCGCCGTGCTCGCCGAGATAGTGGTGGTAGTCGTCCGGGTCGGGGTAGCGGTCGGTGCCCAGAAACAGCATGTGCTCGAGAAAGTGGGCCAGGCCGGGAAAGCGCTCGGGGTTGAAAGCGCTGCCGGTGGCGACGTTCATCGCCGCGCTGGCGCGGTCGGCATCGGGGTCGTGGGCCAGCAGCACCTGCAGGCCGTTGGCCAGTCGCAGGGGGCGGTAGTCGAGGCGATCGGCGGCGTTGGTGACGAGGCTTGCCGGATGCTGCTGCACGTCGGTATCGGGCATGTGGTCAACCCCTGTGGCGGTGTAATGGAAACGGTTACGGCTATTCGGCGCGCACGGCGCCATGGGTAGCGGTCATCATGTGGCCGGTGGGGCGCGCGCAGTGCCACTGCTGATTGGCCGGATTGTTGACCAGCCGCTCGACCGGGAAGGCACCCAGCAGTGCCGGCGCCGCCGGGGCCAGCAGCTCGCGCGCGCTGGCAGGCGGCGTCGCCGGGTCGAGCCAGGCGTGAGCCCGGGCGGCGTCGATGACCACCGGAAAACGGTCGGTAAGCGGCGTCAGCGGCATGTCGACGGTGGTGGTGATCAAGGCCATGGAGTCGAAGGCGGTGTGGATGTCGCTGAAGTAGCGACACCACAGCCCGGCCAGCAGGAAGGGCGCGCGGTCGGTTCGCGTGACCAGAAAGGGCTGCTTGCCGCGCGGCAGCGACTTCCAGATATAGACGCCCGATACCGGCACCAGGCAGCGCCTGGTGGCGAGCGCCTCGCGGAACATGGCGCGCTCCTCGAGGGACTCCGCGCGCGCGCAGTGCATGGCGTGATCGAGCACCTCGAGCCAGCTCGGCGTGAAGCCCCAGAAGGCGCGGCCGAGATGCACCTCGCCGTTTTGATGGCGCAGCAGCGACAGCCAGTTGCGGGGCGCCAGATTGGGGCTGGCGATCAGCTCGGCGTCGACTCGCACATCGGCCAGCCACTGCCCGGGGGCGAGCGCTTCAATATAGAGACGCCCTGCCATGCAGACTCCCGGGTTGGTCAATGTGCGCCCGGTAACGGGCAGAAGCCGCGCTGTATGGGCCTTTTTTAATCCAGGTTATGGTCATAAGCGTCGAAGGTCGGGGAATTTTTCGAACAATGTTTGCTTTTGTGAACTCGCGGGATATGCTGTGCGAAAACAGTGTTCGAGTACACAATACAAGTCAGGGGAACAACATGGCTCGTCCGAGACAGCACTCGCCGGAGGAGTTGCACGCCAGTGTCATGAAAGCCTGTAACGCCTGGCTTGCCGAAAATCCGGTCCATACGCTCTCCCTGCGCTCGATCGCTCGCGAGGTGGGCTGTGCGCCCAGCACCCTGCTCAAGCTCTACGGCAGCTTCAACGACCTTTTACAGTACGTCAATCTCGAAACGCTCGATGGTCTGCGTGGTCGTATCGAAACGCTCTCCATGGGAACGCCCGATCAGCGACTGGGTGCGCTGGCCGATGCCTACTGGCAGTTCGCCCGCCAGTACCCTTACCACTGGCAGCTGCTGTTCGACTATCCGCTGGCTCAGGAGGGGGAGCTGGATACCCGCCAGGGGCGTATGATCGAAACGCTGTTCGTGTGGGTCGAGAGCACCCTCAAGGAGATTCGTCCGGGTATGGACGACGGCGAGGCGCGACGGCTGGCACGTACTCTATGGGGCAGCGTGCATGGTCTGGTGCAGTTGGGCCTCAACGAGCGGCTGGGCTACGGTGAGGACCAGGCGCTGGAGGTCGGCGATCTGCTCGAGCAACTGCTGCGTACCATACTGGCCGGGCTGCGCGCCGAGGCGGAGAATACGCCTTGAGCGCCGAGCGTCACCTGATTCGCAGCCGCTGTTTCGCGCCCTTTTTCTGGACCCAGGCGCTGGGGGCCTTCAACGACAACGTCTTCAAGAATGTCCTGCTGCTGCTGATCACCTTTGTGGCGGTACCGCAGCTGGGCTGGGACGCCGGGTTGGTCAACAATCTGGCCGCGGCGCTTTTCATTCTGCCCTACCTGCTGTTCTCCGCCTGGGGCGGTCAGCTCGCTGACCATCGCAACAAGCGCAGTCTGATCATTGGCCTCAAGCTGCTGGAGCTGGCGACCATGATCGCCGCTACCGCTGCGCTGCTGTTCAACGCCTATGCGCTGCTGCTGGGGCTTCTGTTTTTGATGGGCACCCAGTCGGCGCTTTTTGGTCCGGTCAAATACGCCATTTTGCCGCAGCACGTACCGCGTACCGAGCTGGTGCGCGCCAACGCCTGGGTCGAGATGGGCACCTTTCTCGCCATACTGCTGGGCACTCTGGGGGCCGGGGCACTGGCCGCCATCGGGGGCGTCCAGGCGCGCTGGATTATCGCCTCGGTGCTGGTAGGCGTGTCGCTGCTGGGGCTGGCAGCGTCCACTCTGGTGCCCTCGGCGCCGGCACTGGCGGGTGGTTCGGTGCGCTGGCAGCCGCTTAGCGGCTCTTTCCGCGTGTTGCGCGATGCGTGGCGCTCGCCGGTGCTGTTTCGCACTCTGCTGGGGATCAGCATGTTCTGGTTTCTGGGAGCGAGCTATCTGACCCAACTGCCGCTGTGGGCCGCCGAAGTGATGCGCGGTCAGGCCGATGCGGTGACCGCCCTGCTGGCCGCCTTCGCGGTGGGCGTGGGGCTGGGCTCGCTGATCTGCGCGCACCTCTCCGCCGGGCGGCTGGAGATCGGTCTGGTGCCGATCGGCGGTCTGCTGCTGGCACTGGCGGGCTTCGACTTCGCCGCCCATCCGACCTTCGCCGGCACGGCCAACACGCTCCTCGACCTGATCGCCATGCCGCGCTTCTGGTGGATGCTGACGGATCTGGTGCTGATCGGTATCGGCGGCGGGCTCTATATCATTCCGCTCTACACCCTGATCCAGGTGCGCAGCGAGGAGACGCAGCGGGCACGCATGATCGCCGCCAACAATGTGCTCAATGCGCTTTTCATGGTGCTGTCGGCGCTGTTTGGCATGCTGCTGATCGGCATCCTGGATATCTCACTGAGCAGTTTTTTCACCGCGCTCGCTGGCATCTCGCTGGCCACGGCGCTGGTCTGCGCGCTACTGGTACCGCGTGCCATGATGCGCATCAGCATCTTCGTGCTGGTGCACCTGTGGTATCGGCTGCGTATCAGCGGGCTCGACAATATTCCCCGTGAAGGGCCGGCGATCGTGGTCTGCAATCACGTCAGCTTCATGGACGCGCTGGTCATGGGGGGTGCCAGTCCGCGGCCGCTGCGTTTTCTGATGGACAAGCCGATCTACGAATCGCCCTGGCTGCACTGGTTCTTTCGCATGGCCGGCGCCATTCCGGTGGCCTCCGAGCGTCGCGATCCCAAGGGGATGAGGCGAGCGCTGGACCTGGTCAGCGAGGCGCTGGGCAACGGCGAGGTGGTCATGCTGTTCCCCGAGGGACGGCTGACCCGCGACGGCCGCACCAAGGAGTTTCGCCGTGGCATCGAGTTGATCATCCGGCGCGACCCGGTGCCGGTGGTGCCCGCGGCGCTCTCCGGGCTGTGGGGCTCCTGGTCGTCACGCTATGGCAAGGGGGCCTTCCGAAGTCTGCCGCATCGCTTTCGCGCGCGGGTCTGTCTGGCCTTTGCCCAGCCCCTGTCTGCCGACGAGGCGAGTCGAGAGACGCTGCAGGCCAGTGTGATGGCGCTCAAGGCGAGCATTGATGGCCAGGCGCAGAACAGTCCGGTCAGTGCTGAAGCGCCGGATGACGAACGAACGGGCGAGAACGATCACCGCTAGACGGCTCCTCACGCTGTTGTCCGGGTTCCTCCGTCAACGCCTTCTCAATCGCCGCTTATCGGCAGCTCGACGGTGACCATCAGCCCGCCCAGCGCGCTATCCTCCAGGCGCAGCCGGCCGCCGTAGTGCTGCACGATCTGCTCGACGATCCCCAGTCCCAGCCCGTGTCCGCTGACCTGCTCGTCCAGCCGTGTGCCGCGCCCCATGACGTGGCTGCGTTTTTCGGCCGGGATGCCGGGGCCGTCATCCTCGACCGTCATGACCAGCCACTCATCCTCCCTGGCGAGTGTCAGCCTTGCCAGACTGGCGGCCCACTTGCCGGCGTTGTCGAGCAGATTGCCGAGTACCTCCAGCATCTCGTCGCGATCCCACGGCAGCGACGGTAGCTCGGCGCTGTCGTCGACGAAGGTGATGTCGGGATAGATTTCGCGCAGCGTTTCGATCAGCGGCGCGAGGTCAGTAGCGGGGCGAAAGCGCGCCGCCGGGGAGACCTCGCCGGTATCCAGCCGGGCGCGCTGCAGCTCGCGTTCCACCAGCCGGTGAATGTCGTCAAGGCGGGCGTGCAGGGAGTTGCGCAGATCCGGGAACTGCTCCAGCTCGCGCCGCGCCAGCTGCGCCTCCATTACCGACAGTGGCGTCTTGAGGGCGTGGCTGAGGTTGGCGATGCCGTCGCGGGAGCGGTTGAGCACCTGCTCGATGCGTCCCAGCTGATGATTGAGCTCCGCGACGAAGGGCGCGATCTCGTCCGGTACGCGGGTCTCCAGCGCCATGCGTCGCCCCTCGTGGAGCTGCGCCAGTTCGCGCTGTAGCCGCCCCAGTGGTTTGAGACCGAGTCGGATCACACGGCGCTGGATGAATACCAGCAGAATCGCCATCACGCCGCCCAGCGCCCAGATGCACAGTCGCAGCCAGTCGAGTCGCCGGGTGACGGAGCTGTAGTCGAGCGCGGTGGTGATGGTGAAGTGGTGGTCGCCGCGGTGGTAGCGGCCGGTCCAGACCAGCAGTGACTGCCCCTCGGGTCCGCGGCGAATCTGAGCGGTATCGCCGCTCGCCGGCTTGAGGCGATAGTCCCACAGCGAGCGCGAGCGCAGGTGGATGTCATCGTCGATATCGATGACGAAATACTGGCCCGAGTAGACCTGATTGAAGGAGGCGCGCAGGCGCAGCGGGTCGATCTGCACCTCGTTATTGCTGTTTACCGGCAGGGTGGCGAGACTCTCGGCGTCTTCGCGCAGACGCTCGGTCAGATAGTCGCGCATCACCTGGTCAAACAGCACCACGCTGCCGTGGGCCAGCAGCAGCATGACGACCAGTACCGAGGCGAGCAGCCCCAGATCGAGACGGCGAGTGAGCGACATCAGGCGGCGGTGGCGTCCCCGCCGAAGCGGTAGCCCTGACCGCGCTGAGTGACGATGACGCCGCGCCCCAGTTTCTGACGAAGATGGTTGATATGCACCTCGACCACGTTGGGGTTGCGGTCGTGCTCACTGTCGTAGAGGTGATCGAGCAGCCGGTCCTTGGCGATCACATGGTCGGGATGCAGCATCAGATAGCGCAGGATGGCGAACTCGGCGCGAGTCAGATTGACCGGTGTTTCGTTGGATGCGCGCCAGGCGCTCTGGCCGTTTTCATCCAGCACCACGCCGGCGACCGAAATGGTCGGCGAGGGGCGTTGCCCATGGCGGCGACGCACCAGTGCCTGCAGGCGTAGAATCAGCTCGTCGGGGTGGAAGGGCTTGGGCAGATAGTCATCGGCGCCGGCACGCAGACCGGTAATGCGCTCGCTCCAGCTGGAGCGGGCGGTCAGAATCAGGATGGGAATATCGAGACCGTCGGCGCGCCACTGCTCGAGCAGCGTCAGCCCCGGTCGGCCCGGCAGACCCAGGTCGAGCACGATCACATCGAAGGGTTCGCTGGTGGCCATGACGGCGGCGTCACGGCCATCGGTGCACCAGTCGACGGCGTAGCCGTGCTGGGTAAAGAGTGCGGTCAACTCGTCCGCCAGCGGGACATTGTCTTCGATCAGTAGCAGCCGCATGGTATTTTCCTCAATCTTCTGCAAGGTCCAGGTGCCGGCCGGTAACGGCATCGAATTTCAGCGCCCTGATCTGTCCATCATGAGCGAGCATATCGATTTCGTAAACATAGCGATGGTCGATACAGTCGAGCTTGGCTTCCAGCAGTTTGCCCTCGATACGCGCGTGGGCCTTTTCGAGAATCCGGCCAAAGGGCTCGATGCGCCCGTTTTCGGTCATCTGCAGGACGTCATCCTGGCTGACGTTGTCGCGGCTCTCTTCGCAGCCATACGCCTGCATGGCCGGCACCGAGGCGACCAGCAGCACAGCGATGGCGATACGCCAGCGGTGGCGCATTCCGGCAGATACCGCATGCCGCGCCGAGCGGTTGTGAAGGGGAGCTGTCATGACGTGTCCTCGACAGGATTATCGCGGAGACGTAAAGCCTAACAGCGAAGGCTTAAGCCAGTCCCAAAGGCGCTGTCAGCTCCTGTCGCCCTCGCCACGTCGCGAACCGCGCCGGACCGGCTGCCAGCAGCGTGTCGAGGTGATCAGATTTTCCTTCATATCGAGGATCTCCATCCGTACCGGGCCGATTTCGAGGCTGGCGGGGGCGTCGGGGAAGGATTCGAGATGCTCGAGGATCAGGCCGTTGAGGGTCTTGGGGCCGGCCGTGGGCAGCTGCCAGCCCAGCACCTTGTTGATCTCGCGGATATTGGCGGTGCCGCCGATGATGTAGCTGCCATCCTCCCGGGTGTGAATCTCCTGATGGCTGTCGGCAATATCGGTGGTGAACTCGCCGACGATCTCCTCGAGGATATCCTCCAGCGTCACCAGGCCCTCCACGTCGCCGTATTCGTCGACCACGATGCCGATACGCCGTTTCTGCTGCTGAAAGTTGAGCATCTGGGTATGCAGCGGCGTCGACTCGGGAATGAAGTAGGGCTCGCGTGCCTCCTGAACGATCGACGCCTTGCTGACGCTGGACTGCGACAGGATGCGCGCCGAGTTGCGCAGATGGAGGATGCCGATGATGTTGTTGACGTCGCCCCGATAGACCGGCACACGAGTGTGCTGGCTGGTACGCATGACATCGATCAGGGTGTCGATGTCATCCTCGAGATCCAGTCCCACGATTTCGTGGCGGGGCACCATGATGTCGTTGACGGTGACGTTTTCCAGATCGAGGATCGACAGCAGCATGGTCTGGTGGCGGCGCGGAATCATGGTGCCCGCCTCGTGGACCACGGTACGCAGTTCATCGCGGGTCAGATGTGAGGTGCTGCCGTCGATTTCACGCACCCCGACCAGTCGCAGCAGATTGTTGGAGATGCCGTTGACCAGCCACACCAGCGGATAGAGCGCGCGCAGCAGCGGTTCCAGAATGACCGAGGCGGGCAGGGCAATGCGATCCGGTCGTAGCGCGGCCAGCGTCTTGGGGGTTACCTCGGCGAAGATCAGTACCACCAGCGTCAGCAGCGCAGTGGCGATCGCCGGGCCGGAGACCTCGCCAAAGAAGTGGATCGCGATCAGAGTGGCGATCGACGCCGCCAGGTTGTTGGCAAAGTTGTTGCCGATCAGAATCACGCCGATCAGACGGTCGGGGCGTGACAGCATGCGCAATACGCGCCGCGCGCTGCGCTGACCGGTGTTGGCCTGATGCTTCAACCGGTAGCGGTTGATCGACATCATGCCGGTCTCCGAACTGGAGAAGAAGGCGGATATGATGATGAGCAGCACGAGCAGGCCGAACATCAGCCCAAGGGGAGTGTCATTGCTCAAGGGTATCGGATCCTCGATATCGGTTATCGAACTCTTGCAGTAAACAGGTGCCGGGGCAAGTGTAGGCGAGTCCTACAGCAGCAGCCGGGTGCCGAACCAGGCCATGATCAGTACCACTACCGCGGCCAGTGTCCAGCGCACCGCCATGGGACCGCGCCAGCCACGCCGATAGCGCCCCCATAAAAGCAGGGTGAAGAGTACCCAGGCGCACAGTGACAGCACTGACTTGGGCGCCATTTGCGGGGCGAAAATATTGTCGATGAAGATGAGGCCGCTGAGGATGGAAACGGTCAGCACGCCGGTGCCATAGCGGATCAGGTCGAACATCAGCCGCTCCATGGCGGTCAACGGCGGCAGCACCTGGATCACGCCGCGGATGCGATTGTGCTTGAGAGCGTGGGTCTGAATGGCGACCAGGATTGCCTGACCGGCGGCGATGAGCAGCAGCGCGTAGGCCAGCACCGAGGTGGCCACGTGGATCAGAATGCCGGGGGTGAAACCGTATTCGATGCTCGGGTCCGGCAGGCCGACGGTGGCGATCACGCTCAGCGCCGCCAGCGGAAAAAAGCCGGCAGCGGCCGGCAGTACCGGTTTGAACAGGCTGACGCCCAGCAGTAGTGCGGTAATCGCGCAGAATACCAGCGAGGCGATTTCGCTGAAGCCGAGATTAAAGCCGACGGTGGTGTCGACGGCGTGCCAGACGACCAGCGCGTGGCACAGCACGGCCAGCCCGCCGGCGATGCGTACCGGGGTGTTGCGTACCGGCAGGTGTCGAGTCAGGGCCAGCATCTGGCGCAGCGCGGCCACGCAGTAGAGCACGACTGCGGCCAGCGCGAATAAAAGCGTGAGCATCAATAACCGGAAGTCCGTTCGGCAGGGTCGTCCTGCCCGCTACGACGGACGACCATGACAGGGCGACGCGACAGTCATGCGCGCGTCAGCATGGCCTACTATAACGGCAGCCGCTGCCGACTGAAACCGGCGCGCGAGCGCGGGGCGGGGAGAGCGGATGCATGGTGGTGCCCTGAAACGTTATAATAGTGCCCATTATTTTCCCGCCATCGGTTCAGGAGCACGGCTTTCAGCGCATGGCACAGGCATTCGTTGCCTGCCGGACGCGCCGCCGCTCCCGTGGAGAAGCCCATGTTTGATAGCCTGTCAGATCGTCTCTCGCACACGCTCAGGTCGGTAACCGGCCAGGCGCGTCTGACCGAAGAGAACATCAAGGATACCCTGCGTGAAGTCCGCCGTGCACTGCTGGAGGCCGATGTCTCGCTGTCGGTGGTGAAGGACTTCGTCGAGCGCGTGCGCGAGCGCGCCGTTGGCCAGGAGGTGTCGAAAAGCCTGTCGCCGGGTCAGCAGTTCGTCAAGATCGTCCAGCAGGAACTCGAGGCCACCATGGGCGAGGGCAACGTGCCCCTCGAGCTCAGGCAGACCCCCTCGATCATCCTGATGGCCGGCCTGCAGGGTGCCGGCAAGACCACCTCGGTGGCCAAGCTGGCGCGCTTTCTGCGCGAGCGGGAGAAAAAGAAAGTGCTGGTGGTGTCGGCGGACGTCTACCGTCCGGCGGCGATCGATCAGCTCGAGACGCTGGCCTCGGAAGTGGGCGTCGAGTTCTTCCCCTCCACCAGCGAGCAGCAGCCGGTGGCTATCGCCGAGGCGGCGATTCGCCACGCCCGCATTCAGTTCTTCGACGTGGTGCTGGTCGATACCGCCGGCCGCCTGCACATCGACGACACCATGATGGGCGAGATCAGCGACCTGCATCGCGCTATTGCGCCGCAGGAGACGCTGTTCGTGGTCGATGCCATGACCGGCCAGGACGCCGCCACCACGGCGCGCGCCTTCCATGATGCGCTGCCGCTGACCGGCGTGATCCTGACCAAGGCGGACGGCGATTCGCGCGGCGGTGCGGCACTGTCGGTGCGTCACATCACCGGCAAGCCGATCAAGTTTCTCGGCATGGGCGAGAAGACCGACGCGCTGGAGCCCTTTCACCCCGACCGCATCGCCTCGCGCATCCTCGGTATGGGGGATGTGCTCAGCCTGATCGAGGAGGCCGAGCGCAAGGTCGACCGCCAGAAGGCCGACCAGCTTAATAAAAAGATCAAGAAGGGCGAGAGCTTCGATCTGGAGGATTTCCGCGATCAGCTTCAGCAGCTCAAGAGCATGGGCGGCATGGGCGGCATGCTGGAGAAGCTGCCCGGCATGGGGCAGATGGCCGAAATGGCCCAGGGGCAGGCCAGCGAGAAGGAGTTCGGCAAGCTCGAGGCGATGATCAACTCGATGACACCGAAGGAGCGTCGCAAACCCGATCTTATCAACGGCTCGCGCAAGCGCCGCATCTGTGCCGGCTCCGGTACCCAGGTTCCCGATCTCAATCGTCTGCTCAAGCAGCACAAGCAGATGCAGAAAATGATGAAGAAGATGGGCAAGAAAGGCGGCATGCAGAACATGATGCGCGGCATGAGCGCGATGATGGGCGGTGGCGGTATGGGCGGCCCCGGGGGAATGGGTGGTCCCGGCGGTATGGGGGGCATGGGCGGCGGTCGCTCCCGGCGACGCTGAACGCCTGCCGTCCGGTAGTTTCCAAAAGCTGTCAATTGGCGTAGAATGCTGCGTCTTTGCGGCGGGTGCCCGCGTACAGTGCCGACCCGATGATCAGCATATCGCGGTCGTGGCACAACGCGATGGGGCAATGCTCGCGGCCTGAATCCGGTTTCGTCGCGCCTTTCCGGTTACGGAAAGGCGCGGCACCATTTCAACTCAAGGATTGTCAACGCCATGGTAACCATTCGTCTGGCACGTGCCGGCGCCAAGAAGCGTCCCTTTTACCATCTTCACGTCACCGATTCGCGCACCAAGCGCGACGGCAGCTTCCTCGAGCAGGTGGGCTTTTTCAACCCGGTGGCGCGCGGTCAGCAGGAGCGTCTGCGTATCGATCTGGAACGCATTGAGCACTGGCAGTCGCACGGCGCTCAGCTTTCCGACCGCGTCGCCGAGCTGGTGCGTTTTGCGCGCAAGCAGCAGACCGCTTCCGCCTGAGACCGAAGCCGATCCGGTCAGTGAGTAGCGCATGAGCTCTTCATCTTCAGCGCGGTCGAACGACCAGGTGGTGCTGGGGCAGTTGACCAGCCCACACGGCGTGAAGGGTTGGCTGCGCGTCTACTCATGGACCAGCCCGATCGAGGGCATTCTCGACTACGACTACTGGCTGATCGAGCAGCAGGGCGAGTGCAAAAGGCTGCGTCTTGTGGGTGGTCAGCGCCACGGCAAGGGGCTTATTGCCCGGTTGGAAGGGGTTGATAGCCGCGAAGCGGCCGAGCAGCTGGCAAGTGCCACCATACTGCTCGAAACCGCCGAGCTGCCGCGGCTGGAAGCGGGCGAGTACTACTGGTATCAGCTGGAAGGGCTGGCGGTCATCACCCTGGATGGCGTGGCGCTGGGGCGGGTCGAGTACCTGTTCGAAACCGGTGCCAATGACGTGCTGGTGGTGCGCGGCGAGGATCGCGAGCGGCTTTTGCCCTTCGTCCCCGACGACGTGATTCGCCGCGTCGACCTCGAGGCCGGCCAGCTGGTGGTCGACTGGGACCCGGAATTTTGAGTATACGGCCGTGTGGATTGGTGTCGTCTCGCTGTTCCCGGAGATGTTCGATGCGGTTACCCGTCACGGGGTGACCGGGCGCGCGGTGGATCGCGGGCTGATGGACATCGCGTGCTGGAACCCGCGCGATTATGCGCTGGATCGTCATCGCAGCGTTGATGATCGCCCCTATGGCGGCGGTCCCGGCATGCTGATGAAGGTCGATACGCTGCGCCGCGCCATTGCCGAGGCACAGCGCGGTGCGGCCCGGGCGACGGGCGACGCGGCGAGTCAGGAACCCGCCCGTGTCGTCTATCTGTCGCCACAGGGCAAGCCGCTCGATCAGAGCGGTGTACGCCGTCTGGCCGGCTACTCGCGGCTGATTCTGGTGGCCGGGCGCTATGAGGGCATCGACGAGCGCGTCATCGATCTGGATATCGATGAAGAGTGCTCGATCGGCGATTACGTTCTCAGCGGTGGTGAGCTGCCGGCCATGGTGCTGTGCGACGCCATGGCGCGGCTGGTGCCCGGTGTGCTGGGCCATCAGGCCTCGGCGCAGGAGGACTCCTTCAGCGACGGCCTGCTCGACTGCCCGCACTATACGCGGCCGGAGGAGATCGACGGTCTGCGCGTGCCGCCGGTATTGCTGGGGGGGAATCACGAAGAGATTCGCCGCTGGCGTCTCAAACAGTCGCTGGGGCGCACCTGGCAACGTCGGCGCGAGCTTTTGCAGGAGACGACGCTGAATGATGAACAGCGTCGTCTGCTCGATGAATTCATCGACGAACACGCAACAGGGGATGCCTGCGATTCTCCTGATGCGGCGGTGCGAAAGGCGCCCTGAAAGCGTTTTTCGCGTCACCCACTTTATACCTCCCGTGCCCGGTGCCGGGACCCAATGGAGCAGCATGTCATGAGCAGCAAGAACCCGATTATCCAGGCGCTCGAAAACGAGCAGATCAACAAGGAAATTCCCTCCTTCGGTCCCGGCGACACCGTGGTGGTGCAGGTCAAGGTAGTCGAGGGCAGTCGTGAGCGTCTGCAGGCCTTCGAGGGCGTTGTGATCGGCAAGCGCAACCGCGGCCTCAACTCCGCCTTCACCGTGCGCAAGGTTTCCCACGGCGTGGGCGTCGAGCGTACTTTCCAGACCTACAGCCCGGTCATCGCCGACATCGAAGTGCGTCGTCGCGGTGACGTTCGCCAGGCCAAGCTCTACTATCTCCGCGAGCGCAGCGGCAAGTCGGCGCGTATCAAGGAGAAGCTGTCGCGCAAGTCGTAAGCTGCAATCTGTCGCAGGCTGCGCAAGGCGCTTCGATCAACCCCGTCCGTGAACAGCGGTCGGGGTTTTCTGTTTACGGTCGCAGGCCAACCGGACCCTCGCTGGTGTATGCTGTTCCTGCGCAACGCCGCGACAGGCGTGTGTGGACGGTTAGCCGCGCCTTCCTGATATGAGCCGCCATGTCCTCCGATCTGATCGATACCTTTCTCGATGCCCTGTGGCTTGAACGCGGCGCCAGCGACAACACGCTGGCGGCCTATCGACGCGATCTGCAGCAGTGGCAGCGCCATCTGGCCGAACATCAGTGCAGGCTGCTGGATGCCGACGGTGTGAACTACCGCGAGCTGATCGACAAGCGCCGCACCCAGGGCTACAGCGACCGTTCGAGCGCGCGATTGACCTCCAGCCTGCGCCGCTTCTATCGCTGGGCGATGGTCACCGAGCGCCTCGAGCGCGATCCGCTGGCCGATATCGTCGCCCCTCGCGCGCGCGCCGGCCTGCCCGCTACGCTGTCGGAGGCCGATGTCGATCGACTGCTGCGCGCACCGGACGCCGCGACGGCGCTGGGGCTGCGTGACCGCGCTATGCTGGAAGTGCTCTACAGCTGTGGCCTGCGGGTCTCAGAGCTGGTGGGGCTGCGGGTTGACAGCGTCAATCTGCGCCAGGGAGTGGTGCGGGTGCTGGGCAAGGGTGATGCCGAACGGCTGGTGCCGCTGGGTGAGGAGGCGATCGAGTGGCTGGAGCGCTACCTGCGCGAGGGGCGTGGCGAGCTGATGCGCGATATTACCCGCGCGCCGCTGTTTCCCGGCCGCGACGACTGCTTCATGAGGCGTCAGACCTTCTGGCATCGTATCCGGCATCACGCCGCCCGCGCCGCTATCGACGCGCCGTTGTCGCCCCACACCCTGCGCCACGCCTTCGCCACCCATCTGCTCAATCACGGTGCGCATCTGCGTGTGGTGCAGGAGCTGCTGGGCCATCGCGATCTCTCCACCACCCAGATCTATACCCGGGTCGCCCAGGCGCGGCTGGAAGCCATTCATGCACAACACCATCCCAGAGGCTGATCTTTTTATGCTGGCACGTCTTTTTACCCGGCCCGGTAGCGTTCTGGCTGCCACCCTGCTGAGCGCCATGATGCTGCCCGGTGCCGCCCTTGCCGGCGACGGCGATGTTCCCGACAACCTGGCCGAGCGGCTGGTGGTCAACGGGCGCGCCATGCCGGTCAGCTCGGTAACCAGCACGCCGCTTCCCGGCATCTTCGAGGTGCAACTGGAGAGCGGCCAGACCTTTTACAGCGACCGCAGCGGCGAGTACCTGCTGGTGGGCAATCTCTACCGCAACGCCGACGGGCAGATGGTCAACCTGACCGAGCAGCGACAGCAGCGCGAGCGCAGCGAACTGGTGGCGCAGGTGCCCGACGAGCAGACGGTGATTTTTCGCCCCGCCGGTGAAGTGAAGGCGGTACTCAATGTTTTTACCGATACCACCTGCCCCTACTGTCGCCAGTTTCACGAGGAGGTGCCGGCGCTGCTGGATCGCGGTATCGAAGTGCGCTACTTCGCCTTTCCGCGCTCCGGCCCCGACAGCGAAGGGGCACGGCAGCTGGCGCGTGTCTGGTGCAGCGACAACCGCAGCGAGGCGATGACCGCCGGCATGCAGGGTCGCGAGATCGACAGCGACGAGACCTGCAGTGCTGTCGTCAATCAGCAGTTCGCACTGGGGCGGCGCATCGGTATCCAGGGAACCCCGGCGATCGTACTGCCCGATGGCGAGATGGTGCCGGGCTACGTGCCGGTCGACAGGCTGATCAGCATGCTGGCGCTCGACCAATAGCACGCCATGAGGACATGCAAAGAGGCCGTCGGCGGCGTTACACTGCGCTGTCCGGGCGGTTGCGGCCGCTTCGTTCAGTACATGACAGTCGATAACCGATCAGTGAACGCATAACGCATAGAGGTCGAACAAGGTGGAACCGGTAAGGGTAGGCATTTGCGGACTGGGGACGGTAGGCGCCGGCACGTTCAACGTGCTGATGCGCAACGCCGTGGACATCGAGCGTCGCGCCGGACGCCCGCTGGTGATCGAGCAGGTGGCGGCGCGTCGCGACAACCCGCAGTGCGATCTGACCGGTATTCCCGTCACCGCGGACGTTTTCGACGTGGTGCGCAATCCGCGTATTGATGTGGTGGTGGAGCTGATCGGCGGCTATGAGACCGCCCGCGAGCTGGTGCTCGAGGCGATCCACAACGGCAAGCACGTGGTCACCGCCAACAAGGCATTGATCGCGGTACACGGCAACGAGATTTTCCGCGCCGCCGCCGACAAGGGCGTGATCGTTGCCTTCGAGGCGGCGGTGGCCGGCGGTATTCCGGTGATCAAGTCGCTGCGCGAGGGGCTGGGCGCCAACCGCATTCAGTGGGTAGCCGGCATCATCAACGGCACCGGCAACTATATCCTCACCCACATGCGCGATCAGGGGCGCAGCTTCGATGACATGCTGAGCGAGGCGCAGGCGCTGGGCTACGCCGAGGCTGACCCTACCTTCGACGTGGAGGGTATCGACGCCGCCCACAAACTGACCATTCTGGCCTCCATCGCCTATGGCGTACCGCTGCAGTTCGAGCGCGCCTACACCGAGGGCATCTCGCGCATCACCTTCGACGACGTCGCCCAGGCCGACTCGCTGGGCTATATCATCAAGCATCTGGGCATCTCGCGGCGTACCGAGGAAGGCGTCGAGCTGCGCGTGCATCCGGCGCTGATTCCGAAAGAGCGGCTGCTGGCCAACGTGCACGGAGTGAAAAACGCCATCGAGGTGATGGGCGATGCGGTGGGGCCAACGCTCTACTACGGCGCCGGCGCCGGTGCCGAACCGACCGCTTCGGCGGTGGTGGCGGATCTGCTCGACGTGGCCCGCGACATGGCCACCCACCACGACTACCGCACCCCCTATCTGGCCTTCAGCGGTATCGTCGAGGGCGATAACAGCCTGCCGATCCTGCCGATGGACAATATCGTCACCGCCTACTATATGCGTCTGCAGGCGGTTGATCGCCCCGGTGTGCTGGCGCGAGTGGCGACCATTCTCGCCGAGCAGGGGGTGAGCATCGAGGCGCTGATCCAGAAGGAGGCGACCGAGGGCGAGCTGGTGCCGATCATCATCACCACCCACCTCACCCGCGAGGCCAACATGAACGAGGCGATGCGTCAGCTGGAAGCGCTGGCCGATATTGCCGGTCCGGTGACGCGAATTCGCATCGAGAATCTCGACGAGAACGTCTGAGGCGCGCTGCAGGGAGACATT
Organism: Kushneria aurantia DSM 21353; assembly: GCF_000382245.1. GTDB lineage: Bacteria > Pseudomonadota > Gammaproteobacteria > Pseudomonadales > Halomonadaceae > Kushneria > Kushneria aurantia. The sequence continues at coordinate 154,222 of NZ_KB907865.1, read as the reverse complement.
ATGCCTGTCGTACTGCGCCTGGAGGGCTTCAGACTGTTCTTCTATTCGGACGAGGGAGAGCCGCGCGAACCGCCACACGTTCACGTTTTCAGGGCGGGTGCGGAAGCCAAATTCTGACTGGAGCCGAATGTTCAACTGGCACGTAACGACGGTTTCGATGCCAGCACGCTGCGCCGGTTGCTTCGGATGGTGAGTGAGCACAGAGATCAACTGGAGAGGGCATGGCATGACTACTTCGCCTGAGCGTGTCACTTTCGACGCCGACAGCTTCTGGGTCGAACTCAATGACGGTCGTACCATCGGTGTGCCGCTGGCGTGGTTTCCGCGTCTGCTGGAGGCCACCCGCGAGCAGTTGGAAGATTACGAATTGAGTCCGCGCGGCATTCACTGGGAGGCCCTTGATGAAGATATTTCGGTGGCGGGGTTGCTGGCCGGGCGCGGTGATCGCACCCGCAGGCGATCTGCCGCGCCATTATCGAGCCCCGCTACCGAGCGAGCCTGATCCAGTGTCATGTCTCGTCTTGTGGTTCCGTGCGCCTTGCGAGGGTGCGCCGTTTCGGTACACCTCGCTCGGTGATTTATTCAGCGCTTCCGCAACGATGGCGCTTTGACACCCACAGCTGCTGTCGCTCGCTCCGGCGGCGACCCTGGAAAATCGAGCATGCGCTATATCAGTACCCGCGGGGAGGCGCCCGCGCTCAACTTCGAACAGGCGATGCTGACCGGCCTGGCGCCGGACGGTGGCCTCTATGTGCCGGAAACCCTGCCGCATTTCTCCCGCGAGGAGCTGGCGGCGATGGCCGGCCAGCCCTACAGCGAGATCGCCTTTCGGGTCATGAAACCCTTCGTTGGCGGCGAGATCGAGGATGACACGCTCAGGCGTATCATCGACGACACCTATGCCACCTTCAAACACGAGGCGGTGGTACCACTCAAACAGCTCTCCCATGACCACTGGCTGCTGGAGCTGTTCCACGGTCCGACGCTGGCCTTCAAGGATGTCGCCCTGCAGTTGCTGGGCCGGCTGCTCGATCACTTCCTCGCCGAGCGCGGCGAAAAGGGCGTGATCATGGGCGCCACCTCCGGCGATACCGGCTCGGCGGCGATCGAGGGGTGTCGCCACTGTGACCACCTCGACATCTTCATCCTGCACCCGTATCAGCGCGTCTCCGAGGTGCAGCGTCGTCAGATGACCACGGTGCTGGCGGATAACGTCCACAATATTGCCATCGAGGGCAACTTCGACGACGCCCAGGCGATCGTCAAGGCGAGCTTCGCCGACCAGGCTTTTCTCGACGGCACCCGGCTGATCGCGGTCAACTCGATCAACTGGGCGCGCATCATGGCGCAGATCGTTTATTACATCGCTGCCGGCGTGGCGCTGGGTGCGCCGTACCGCGAGGTGAGCTTCACCGTGCCGTCGGCCAACTTCGGCAATCTTTACGCCGGCTATAGCGCCGCGCAGATGGGCCTGCCGGTCAAGCAGTTGGTGATCGCCACCAACGCCAACGACATCCTGCACCGCACCCTGGCCGACAACGACTTCTCCAAACGCGAGCTGCTGGCTACCCTGGCACCGTCGATGGATATCGTGGTGTCGTCGAACTTCGAGCGGCTGCTGTTTGACGCCTACGCGCGCGACAGCGACGCAGTGCGCGACCTGCTGGCGCGCTTCCAGCAGCAGCCGGCGGCACTGGCCGAGGCGCCGCTTGAGCGGCTGCGGGCGCGTTTTGCCAGCCACCGGGTGGATGACGACACCATCCTCGAGGTGATTCGCGAGGCTTACCAGCGCACCGGCGAGCTGCTCGACCCCCACACCGCCACCGGCTACCGTGCCGCCGAGGTGGCCGGGGCGGGTGACGGTACGCCGATGATTACGCTGGCCACCGCCCACCCGGCCAAGTTCGAGGACGCCGTGGTCAAGGCGGGCTTCGAGGGTGCGGCGCTGCCGGATTCGATGAGCGATCTGCTCAGCCGCGAGGAGCGCTACGAAGTGCTGCCCGCCGAAGTCTCGGCGGTGCAGGCGTTCGTCGCTCGTACGCGCCGTTAAAAGTGGGCCGGGGGCGGCCAGCCCGCTCCGGCCCGCGCAGTGCCGGGCGGCTCTCGTGTTTTTCGTTTTTCGGTAGCCCATGACCACCATGCTCTCCTCATCGCTGGTGCCGCGCATCGTCGGGCGCGAGTGCAGCGACACCCTCTATCGCGAAGCGCTCGACGCCGGCCTCAGCGAGCTGCAGGCGCGTATTCTGGCCGGCCGTCTGAAAACGCCGCGGGCGCCGCTGGAGGCGCTGATTCAACCCGCGCTGCGCTGGATCGAACATCCCGCCAGGCTCGTCGATGCCGAGCGCGGCGCCGAGCGAATCCTGCGTGCCATCGTCGACGGCGAGCATATCGGCATCATCACCGATTATGACGTCGACGGTATCACCTCCCACGTGGTGATCCTGCGTACCCTCAACGAACTCTTCGGTGTCCCCCGCGAGCGGTTGCACAGCCTGATTGGCCACCGCATTCACGACGGCTACGGCATCAGCGCGGCGTTGGTGGAAAAAACCCTGGCGCTGACGCCGCGGCCGGGGCTGGTGATCAGCGCCGACTGCGGCTCCAGCGACGAGGCGCGTCTCGCCCGGCTGAAGGAAGCCGGTATCGACGTGGTGGTGACCGATCACCACGCCCTGCCCGTCGAGGGCCCGCCGGCGTCGGCTTACGCGGTAGTCAATCCGTCGCGTGACGACTGCGGCTACCCCGACGCTACCATTGCCGGCTGCATGGTGAGCTGGCTGTTGATGTCGCTGGTGCGCTCGCAGCTGATCGCTGCCGGAGTGCTGTCCGAGGACGCGCCCAAACTCTCCCCCTGGCTTGCCTATGTGGCGCTGGGTACGGTGGCCGACTGCGTATCGCTGGGCGACAGCGCCATCAACCGGGCGGTAGTGACGCTGGGCCTCCAACTGATCAACCGCATGGCGGCACCCTGCTGGCGGGTGATGGCGGAGCGTCTCGGCGCCGACAGTACCCCTTTCACCGCCGAGACGCTGGCTTTTCAGATGGGGCCGCGCATCAACGCCCGCTCACGCCTTGACGACCCCTATGCGGCGCTCTACTTCATGCTGGCCGCCGACGACGCCAGTGCGCGCCGCTACCTGGCGGTACTCGACGACGACAACCAGTCGCGCAAGGCGATCGAGGCCGACATGGCCGAGCAGGCGCGCGCGCTTGCCCATCGGCAGCTCGAGGAGGGGGCGCGGCTGCTGGTGATCTATCTGCCGGAGGGCCATCCCGGGGTGCAGGGCATCGTCGCCTCGCGGCTGGTGCAGGCCTTCGGCCGCCCGGCACTGGTGCTGACGCCGGCCAGCGAAGCGGGCATGCTGACCGGCTCCGGGCGCTCGGTGGCGGGCGTGCACCTGCGTGACGCCCTGCAGCGCGCCTTCGAACTGGCCCCCGAGGCGCTGCCACGCTTTGGCGGTCATAGCGGTGCTGCCGGCGTGGGCGTGCCGTTGGCGCTGTTGGATGCCTTTAGCGACGCGCTGGCGAGTGCCGTCGATGAGCAGCTGAACGGCCGCGAGCTCTACCCGCTGATTCTGTGCGACGGCGAACTGAATGCCCGGCAACTCGATCTTGACGTTCTCGACGAGCTGGAGGCGCTGGCGCCCTTTGGTCGCGAGTTCGAGGCACCGCTGTTCGAAGGGCGTTTCATCATTGACCAGGCGCGGCTGGTGGGCGGCGAGGGCAACCACCTGATGATGACGCTGGATGCCGGCAGCCGCCAGCTGCGCGCTATCTGGTTTCGCGCCGTCAGCCCCGGCGAGGCACCGCCCTTTGCCCCGGGTGACGCCATTCACTGCGCCTACCGGCTGTCGCGCAACCGCTACCGCGGTCGTGAAAGCCTGCAATTGATGGTGGAGCATGCCGGCAGGAGGGATAGGTAGCTGCCCTGTGGGCGCCTATCGATTATCCTGTGGGTAGAGGCGAAAGGAGGAGATGCTCATGCGACCCTCGACAATACTCGACCACCAGCGCAGCGCCATACGTTTAGTAATGGAGCGTTTCCGCGCCACGAATCCGCGCATCTTCGGTTCGGTACTGGAGGGTACTGATCGGGAGGGCAGCGACCTTGATCTGTTGGTGGACACGCTGCCCGGCGTGACGCTTTTCGACCTTGGCGGCCTGCAGGACGAACTGGAGGAGCTGCTGGGTATTCGTGTCGATCTGCTGACAGCGGAAGATCTACCCGTCCGCTATCGGGCCAGTATCCTTGCACGGGCACGGCCGGTATGAAAGCGCAGCGCTTGAGAGACCATCTGAAGCATATGCGTCAGGCTGCCGCTGATGCGCGCGATTTCACCGACGGCATGGAAAAAGAGACGTTTTTCGCTGATAGACGCACTCAGCAGGCCGTTGTGATGAGTCTCGTCATTGTGGGTGAGGCGGCAGCAAGAATTATGGATGGCTTTCCTGCCTTTATTCGTAGGCACGATGCTATTCCATGGCGGAATATGCGTGGTATGCGTAACCGTATTGCGCACGGCTACTTCGAGATCAATCTCGATATTGTCTGGAATACGCTACAGACCGCGCTACCGACGCTGCTTGTGCAATTGAGCGAGGCGTGCGTCGACGCTGAAAACGAAATTTCCGGAGAGTGATAAAGCCGACAGTCTGTTTCGGTATTCGACAGCCAACGGGCTCGACGCTCTTGACCGTGCCGACGATAATGCCCTGAGGCGCCACAAGCGCTGTCGTTAAAGCCGCCTATCCGGCGGTCGGACAACAACAAGGATATCGTCAATGGATAATGGACAGACCCGCCATCGCTTTCACGAGGACGTGCTTGCCATCCTGCTCGGTTCGGCCTGTGCGGCGCTGGGGGTAGGGCTCTACGAGCACGCCCAGATTCTGATCGGCAGCACCGCCGGTATCTCGCTTTTGATCAGCTACGCCACCGGCTGGAGCTTCGGCCCGGTGTTTTTCGTCGTCAACCTGCCGTTTTACTGGCTCGCCTGGCAGCGGGTGGGCCATCAGTTCACCTTCAAGACCTTTGCCGCCATCGCACTGCTCTCCTGGATCAGCTGGAATCTCCAGGGCTGGGTCGAGATCGGCGAGGTGGAACCGCTGTTCTCCGCCCTGATGGGCGGCGCGCTGATCGGCCTCGGGGTGCTGGCGCTGTTTCGCCATCGCGGCAGCCTGGGCGGTTTCAATATTCTCGCCCTCTATATTCAGGACCGCTACGGCTGGAGCGCCGGCAAGGTACAGATGGCGCTCGATGGCCTGGTGATGCTGGCCGCCTTTTTCGTCCTGCCGGTGGAGAACGTGCTCTACTCGATTCTGGGTGCGGCGGTGCTGGCGGGCATTCTGACCCTCAACCATCGCCCCGGGCGCTATACCGGGGTCAGCAGCAACTGATCGTCGGCGGGTTGCCGGTCAGTAGTTCGGCCACAGGCCGGGCGTGACCAGCTCCAGCAAATGGCCGTCGGGGTCGCGAAAGTAGAGGCTTTCGCCCCCCGGCGGCCAGTGGCTGCGCCCCTCGATCTCGACGCCGTGCGCCTTGAGCCGCCGTTCCCAGCCGTCCAGCTCCTCGGCACCGATCGCCAGCGCGATGTGCTGCGCGCCGCTGCCATTGTGCGGTGGGATGGTGCCCATGGTACCGGGCAGCTGCACCGTCTCGTCGGTCTGGCCCTGCTGAAACAGCAGCAGCATGGCGCCACCCACCGGATAGGCGGTAAAGCGCTCATCGGCAAGATGCGCCGCCAGCCCCAGTACACTTTCGAAAAATTCCCGTGCCCGCGCCATGTCGGCGGTATAGAGCGCCGTTTCGACAATACCCCTGGGCTGCATGACCCCCCTCCGCATTTAAAAACCGCCAATGGCTGTCAGTCTGGCAGTTTCAGTGGCTCTTCGCCGGGCGGGCGATCCAGATCAGCAGCATCAGGCCGGCAAAGACCCAGCCGGAGAGGTAGAAAAGGTCGTTGGTCGACATCACCAGCGCCTGGTTACTGATGGTCCGGGCCAGCATCTGATGGCTCTGGGCATCGCTCATACCCAGTGCCTGGAGCTGCTCCAGCCACTGCCGGGTAGCGGGGTCGAAGACGGTGGCGTGCTCGGTCAGGCGGTGGTCATGAAAGCTGGTGCGGTGATCCCACAGCGTGGTGGTGAAGGAGGTGCCAAAACCCAGCGACAGCTGGCGCAGGAAGTTGAGCAGTCCCGAGGCGCTGGCCACCTCCTCGTGCGGCAGGCTGGAAAAGGCGATGCTCAAAAGCGGAATGAAAAACAGGGCGGTACCGATACCCCAGGGCAGGCGCGGCAGGAAGATATCGACAAAGGGGATCTGCGTTGAGCTATTGCTGACATAAAAGGAGGTAGCGGCAAAGATCGCAAAGCCGATGGTGACCAGAATGCGGGCATCCATTTTGTCGCTCAGCCGCCCGGCGATAGGCGAGGCGACCACCCCCATGATACCCAGCGCTGCGGTGGCCAGACCGGCCCAGGTGGGGGTATAACTCAGCCCGGTCTGCAGCCAGAGCGGCAGCAACACGATAGCGCCGAAAAAGACCATGTAGCCCAGACACAGCACCAGGGTCGCAATGGTGAAGTTGCGGTCGCGAAACAGCGTCAGGTCGACCACAGGACGCTCGGCGGTCAGCTCCCAGATGACCAGGTAGATCAGAAAGACGACGGCGATAACCGCCAGCGTGACAATATAACCCGACTGGAACCAGCCCTTGTCGTTACCCTGATCGAGCATGATCTGCAGGCTGCCGACGCCGATGATCAGCAGGGCCAGACCGATGACATCGAGCGGTTCTCGCCGGGTCGGCGTTTCGCGGTCTTTGAGCAGAAACCAGCACAGCGGCGCGATGATCAGCCCGATCGGCACGTTGATGTAGAAAATCCACGGCCAGCTGATATTGTCGGTGATCCAGCCACCCAGAATGGGGCCGGCGACCGGCCCTACCACCGCTGTCATGCCGAAAATGCCGTTGGCGGTGCCGCGCTTCTCGCGCGGATAGCACGACAGCAGCAGGCTCTGCGACATCGGTATCATCGGCCCTGCCACCGCGCCCTGGAAGGCGCGGCAGGCCAGCAGCATGGGAAAGCTGACGGCGAAGCCGCACAGCCAGGAGGCGAGGGTAAAGAGCAGAATACAGCTGACGAACAGCCTGACCTGGCCAAAGCGGCGTGCCAGCCAGCCGGAGATAGGCACCGTGATGGCGTTGCAGACGGCAAACACGGTGATCACCCAGGTGCCCTGATTGGCGCTGACGCCCAGATCGCCAGCGAGAGTGGGGATCGACACGTTGGCGATCGAAACATCCAGCACGTTCATGAACACCGCCAGCGCCAGCGCCACCGAGGCGATGGCAAGGATTGCGCCGCTCAGCGGCGGTGGCGGCTGGCGCGCGGCACTCTCACTGGCCATTGCGGTTCGAGTCCGCGCTACCCTGCGCACTCGCAGTGGCATTCCCGGCGAGATTGTTTGCAATCACCTCGTCGATACGCTTTTCGATCGGTGCCGGATCATCGCTGTAGGCCGTTGTGGAATAGCGCGGTGAGCGCGATGATGGCTGTTCGGTAAGGGCCGCGCCACTGGTGTCGTGAAGATCGATAGTGGCCGTCATGGAGAGGCCCACCCGCAGCGGATGCTGGTTCAGCTCATCGCCATCGAGGCTGACGCGCACCGGCACCCGCTGCACCACCTTGATCCAGTTGCCGGTGGCATTCTGCGGCGGCAGCAGTTCGAAGGCGCTGCCGGTGCCGGCGGAGAGCCCCAGTACCTTGCCGTGGTAGATCACGTCGTCGCCGTAGAAGTCCGACACGAGGTTGACCGGCTGGCCGATGCGCACCTGCGCCAGCTCGGTCTCCTTGAAGTTGGCCTCCACCCACAGCTGGTCGAGCGGCACGATCGCCATCAGCGGCGACTGCGGCGAGACCTGCTGGCCCAGCTGCACGCTGCGCTGGGCGACCTGGCCGGCTACCGGCGCTTTGAGGGTAGTGCGCTGCAGGTTGAGCCAGGCCTGGCGTACCTGCTGCGCAGCGGCCTGCACGCGCGGATGATTTTGCGGTTCGACACCGGCGGTCTGGGTCTGCAGGCTCTGCAGTTCGCTGCGTGCCTCCTGCAGGTTGGCCTGGGCGGACTGAAAGGTGGTGCGCGCCTGCTCGTTGCTGGACTGTGAGACGGCGTTGCGCTGATAGAGGGAACGGGAGCGTTGGTAGTCGTCGCGCGCCTGGCGAAGACTCGCCTCACGACTGGCGATGACCGCCTGCTGCTGCTGCAGGCCGGCGTAGAGCTGACTCACCTGGCGGGTAGTCTGGGCAAGATTGGACAGCGCCTCGTCGAGGGCGAGCCGGTAATCGCTGTCGTCCAGCCTGACCAGCATCTCGCCCTGACCGACGTAGTCGGTATCCTCGGCCTCGATGGCCGTCACCGTGCCGCTGATGCGTGGCATGATATTGAGCCGATTGCCGTGCACATAGGCATCGTCGGTCGAAATGCTGTACTGCGCGACCAGATACCACCACAGGCCCCAGCCGATCGCGACCAGCAGGAGCACGACGGTCAGTCCCAGCATCAACCGGATGCGCAGGCGACGCTTGCGCCGCCCGCTATCGGGGCTGTCGTCGGAAGAGGGAGCAGAAGACTGCGAATCGCTCACGGGGTTTCCTTGTCACAGCCGCAATGAATCGGGCAAGCAAAAGCGCTCGACAGATGCTTTACACGCTTAATTTTAGCTTATGCATTTAAGCGCCTGCTCTGACGGCTGTCAATTGCGGCTGTGAGGCTTTTTGACACTGCCGGGTATTAGCCGAAACCACCAGGCAATGGCGGCTATCATGGCCAGGCCGGCCAGATTGATCAGTATATTCATGCGCTTGCCTCCTGATGTTGGCCAGCGGACGATCAGCTCTCGCGGTGCGGCTGCGGCGCGCCGCCGGGCGTAAAGTGGCGCAGACGGCTGGCGTTGGTCACCACCGTCACCGACGAGGCGGCCATGGCCAGCGCCGCCACCATCGGCGAGAGCAGGGCGCCGGTCAGCGGGTAGAGCACCCCGGCGGCGACCGGTATCCCCAGACTGTTGTAGGCAAAGGCGCCCCACAGGTTTTGCTTGATATTGCCGATGGTGGCGCGGCTGATCTCGATGGCATCCGCCACGCCGTGCAGCGAGTCGCGCATCAGCGCCACGCCGGCGGACTCGATCGCCACGTCGCTGCCGGCGCCCATGGCAAAGCCGACATCCGCTGCCGCCAGCGCCGGGGCGTCGTTGATGCCGTCGCCGGCCATGCCGACGATATGCCCCTCGCGCCTGAGCCGTTCGACGTGATCGTGCTTGTCGCCGGGCAGCAGGCCGGCGTGCACCTCGTCGATGCCCGCTTCCCGGGCGATGGCGCGTGCCGGTGCCTCGGCATCGCCGGTCAGCATCACCACCCGCACGCCGCGTTCGTGCAGCCGGGCGATAGCCGTGGCGGCATCGTCGCGCAGCGGATCGCGCACCGCCAGCAGTTCGACCGGCTGACCGTCGACGGCGAAGTGGAGCACGCTTTTGGCGTCGCGCTGCCACGCCTCGATCTGCTCCCCGGTGGCGGCGAGATCGACGCCCTCACGCTGCATCAGCGCCGCATTTCCCAGCGCCAGGCGTTCACCGTTCGGGCCACTGGCGGTCACCCCCAGTCCTGACAGCGCTTCGAAGTCGCGCACCTTCGCCGGCTCGGCGCCCGCCTCGCGGCAGTGGGCCAGCAGCGCCGCAGCGAGCGGATGTTCGGAGCCGCTCTCCAGTCCGGCGAGCAGGGCGAGGCGATCGTTACGGTCATCGAGGGTGAGGCTGTCGGTGACGCGCGGACGCCCCTCGGTGAGGGTGCCGGTCTTGTCGACCACCAGTGCGGTCAGCTCACCGATGCGCTGCAGCGACTCGCCGTGACGGATCAGTACCCCGCAGCGGGCGGCGCGGCCGACGCCGATCATGGTCGAGATTGGCGTGGCCAGTCCCAGCGCGCAGGGGCAGGCGATAATCAGCACCGAGGTGGCCGTCACCAGCATGTGGGTCAGGCGCGGCTCGGGGCCGAAATTGAACCAGATCAGTGCGGTGAGGACCGCGGCGATCATCACCGCCGGCACGAAGATGCTGGCGACCCGATCGGCCAGATGGCTGATCGGCGGCTTCGAGCCCTGGGCGCGACGCACCTGCTCGATAATGCGCGCAAGGCCGGTATCGCGACCCACCCGGATGGCACCCAGTACCAGGCTGCCGCGGGTGTTGAGGGTGCCGGCGCTGACCCTGTCGCCCACGCCGCGCGCGACCGGCTGCGGTTCGCCGGTAAGCATCGACTCGTCGATATGGCTCTGCCCCTCGACGACCTCGCCATCCACCGGTACACGCTCGCCGGGGCGCAGCCGCAGGCGGTCACCGCTGACCACCTCATCGATAGCGATATCGAACTCGCGTCCGTCGCGGATGACCCGGGCGCTGTCGGCGCGCAGCGACAGCAGCTGCGACAGCGCTTTCGAAGTGCGCCCGCGCGAACGCGTCTCGATCGCCTGACCGAGGCTCACAAGGCCGATGATCATCAGCGGCGCCTCCAGATAGAGCGAGCGCGCCGCTTCCGGTACCAGCGTCGGAAACAGCGCCACCGCCATCGAGTAGCCCCAGGCTGTGGCGGTACCGATCGCCACCAGCAGATCCATGTTGGCCATGCGGTGGCGTACCGCCTTCCAGGCGGCGTCATAAAAGCCGCGCCCGGCGACGGCCATCACGCCCAGCACGCCAAGCCCCAGCACGACCCAGACCCAGCGTTCGCCGCCGGCCAACTGCGGGTGGTGGAAAAACATCAGTGCCATCAGCACCACGCCGGGGATCAGCGCCACTGCGCTGTCGCGCACCTTGCGCCGGTACGCCTGCTGTTCCAGCTGTTCGCGGCGCCGCTCGCCCTGCTCGACGCTTTCGATTACCTCGGCGCCGTAGCCGGCGTTCTCCACTGCCCGAACCAGGGTGTCGCTTGCCACATCACCCTCGATCCTGGCACTGCGGGTGGCGAAGTTGACGTCGGCCTCACGCACTCCCGCGACGCTCGCCAGCGCCTGCTGAATGGTGCGCACGCAGCCGGCACAGGTAATGCCCGAAAGCTGCAGTTCGACGGCCTCGCCGCTGGCCGCCGGGGCATCCGAAGGTGACGACGCGACGCGAGCGGACGACGAGTGCGAGGCGTTATCGCGCGGGGGCGCTTCCACTTCGGACTGCGGATCGGGCGCGACGTGCGGCGTGCCTGCCTCCTGCGGGTGAGCGCTGTAACCGGCGCCTTCGACCGCCGCGATGACGTCATCTTCAGCGGCGTCGGTAGTGATCGTCAGCTGCTCGGTATCCAGCGCGATGGCCGCCTCGGGGTCGAGCGCCTCCAGCGCGGCTCGGGTGCGCTTGACGCAGCCGCCGCAGTGCAGCCCTTCGAGGCGATAGTGCTGTTCAGTCATGCTCATGGCGTTTACCTCCATGGTCACGCCCATGGTCGTCGTTCCAGTGCTCGATCAGCCGGCAGAGGGTATGGCCGTCCGGGGCGCCGTCGGGCATATCGGCCCAGACGCCAAGCGCCTGCTCCATGCGGTCGGCCAGCTGTTCGAGCTCGCGGATCTGCGCGCGCACCTGCGGCAGGCGGGCGCGCAGCAGGTCGCGCACCATGGGGCAGGGCGAGTCGCCGTGGTCGGTATGGTCGAGAATCTCGCCGATCTCGCGCAGGCTGAAGCCCAGCGTGCGGGCGCGTTGAATAAAGCGCAGCCGCCGCAGCGCCTCGTCATCGAAGAGCTGATAGCCGTTGTTGGGGTCGCGCCCGGCGTGAATCAGCCCCTGGTGGACATAGTGGCGCACGGTTTCATGGGTAACCGCTGCTGCGTTGGCCAGTTCACCGATCTTCATTGCCGTTCCTGTCGCTGTCGTCATGTCAGGCAGCATAAAACCCAGGGGTAGCCCCGGGGTCAATACTTTACGGTATCGCTGAGTGGCATAAAAAAGCCCCGCCTGGAGGCGGGGCAAAAAGCCAGCGAAGGAAATAGCGCCGGGTCAGAAGTTGTAGCGCACCATCAGCTTGGTGTCGTTGTTACCGACATCGTCACCGCTGGCGTTTTGGGAGTCATCCAGGCTGTATTCCGCCGACAGGATCAGATCATCGTCCAGCAAAAGCCACGCGATACCCGCCAGGTAGAAGCCGTTACGGGCGTCCGAATCCTGGTCTTGCAGGCGGTTGAAACCGGTGTAGAGCTGCACCGTGCCCGGCGTCTGGTCGAGGAGGTTGTAGAGTGCCACGCCCTCGTAGCCGCGTGCCTCGTCGATGAGGCCGTTGTTGCCTTCGACACCCTGGAAGTCGCCGTCGAACACCAGATTATGGTAGCTGCCGCCGGTAAGTGCGAAGTACCAGTTACCCGGCGTCCAGTTGACTGCCATCAATCCGGAATTGACGTCGATATCCTTGCCATTGCCGCCGGCGTCACGGGTTGTCTCCAGCTTGCTGGTACTCCAGGTACCGCCAACCTGAAAATCTTCAGTAAAGTGGTAGATAGCAGCGCCCTGGAAAGTATATTGCCGCTCAAGCCGGCTGATGCCGCCGAAGTCGCCGGGAGCGGAAATATCGTCGCCGGAAGTCTGGTAAAGCAGACCGGTGTCCCACTTACCCCAGTCCTTGCGCCATGAAATGGCATTATCCGGTCGACCCAGCCCCTGAAGCGCGCCATCCGAGGTACCGCCACCGTTGAAGCTGCCCTGGGCGGTGGCGCCATTGATCCAGAAATAGTCGGTCCACCAGGCGACCATGTCATACCACATCGAATACTGCTTGCCGATCAGGAAGGTGCCGTAGTCGGGATTGCTGACACCGGCATAGAGCAGGCGTTTGTAGTGCGCATCGGTGCCGTTCTCATAGAAGGGATCGAAACCCCACTCGGCGCGTGCAATGGTCGACCAGCCATCCTCCAGGTTGTACTCATGAATGAGCCTGACACGCGAACCGGCGTTTTTGGGATCGGTATCGTTATCGGCGCCGTTTTCGAAGGTGCTGTAGGCGGCGATACGACCGCTCAGTTCGAGCCTTGCGTCGGTGGTTTCGTAGAGCGTTACGGCAGTAGCTGCCGGGCTGAGAGCGGTGGCGCCAAGCAGCCCCGAGACAATAGAGATTCTTTTGATTGTGGACATTTCGTTTCCAGCCAGATGTTGTAATTTGTCGGCAATTTGCTTTTAAAAGCCGTTATGCGGGAAAAACCGGCCTGTAACGCTGCCAAATAAGCAGCGAAAAAGGAGTTCATTAATGCAAGTAGGTGCAACGGGTATCCGGTTACACTTATTTGCTGTGCTTAACGGGCTTCCATGCTGTTGGCATATTCCTGCAGAGAAATCTGCCGGTCCGAATTAGTATCGATCAAGCCGAAGTTTCCGATAAGATCGGCCGAGGCGGAGGCTTCGGTAGGATCGATATAGCCGTTGCCATCGCTGTCGATGCGATTGAAATCGGCAACGACCTGTGGCGGCAGTGAGTTTTCCAGCTTGCCGCGCTCGAAACTGCCCTCGCCATCGCCGAAAGGCAGTTGCGTACAGCCACCAAGACCGCCCAGAAGGGTCAGGCCAAATGCCAGAGTTGCTTTTGTTTTCATGAAACGCTTGCTCCCTTTGTGGTTAAAACGGGGTGGTACCCCTTCAACGACCGGCCGACAGGAAAGCGCTTTATGACGCTGATGACGGCGGCCGATGCTCTTTCCCCGTGGCGTACACGGGTGCTTGCACGCCACGCGAGGTTGCTATGGAGGCCTCTTTTGGGCCTCGCTTGTTGCTATGCGGCTCTGTCGTCGTTGAGAAACGCCGCCTCCAGCAGCGTCTTCGTGTATGTCTTGCGAGGATGGGCGAAAATCTCCTCGGCGCTGCCCTGCTCGACGATCTGCCCCTCCTTCATCACCAGCACGGTATCGGCCAGCGCACGTACCACGGCAAGGTCGTGACTGATGAACAGATAGGTGAGGTCGTACTTCTGCTGTAGATCGCGCAGCAGTTTGATCACGGTCATCTGCACCGAGCGGTCGAGCGCCGAGGTGGGCTCGTCGAGCAGCAGGAAGTCGGGCTTGAGCACCAGCGCACGGGCGATAGCGATACGCTGGCGCTGGCCGCCGGAGAACTCGTGCGGGTAGCGCTTGCGCATCAGGGGGTCGAGCGCCACCTCCTGCAGCGACTCGATCACGCGCTGTTCACGCTCGCGGCGGTTCAGTTCCGGGAAGTGCACGCGCAGCCCTTCGCTGATGATCTCGCCAACGGTCAGACGCGGCGACAGCGAGCCGAAGGGGTCCTGAAAGACCACCTGCATGCGCGAGCGCAGCGGTCGCATCTGCGATTTATCGAAGCCACTGATGTCGGTGTCCTCGAAGCGCAGCTGCCCTTCGCTCTTGAGCAGGCGCAGCAGGGCCCGCCCCAGCGTCGATTTGCCGGAGCCCGATTCGCCGACGATACCAACGGTCTGACCACGGCGCACATCGAGGCTGATGCCGCGCACCGCCTCGAACTTTTCATCCTTGCCGAACAGGCGCCTTTTGGTGGTGAAACGCACGTGCACGTCACCGGCCTGCAGCAGCAGCGGGGCGCTGTCGGCGACCGCTGCCTTGCGGCCACTGGGCTCGGCGTCGAGCAGCATGCGGGTGTAGTCGTGGCGGGGGTTGGCGAATACCTCGGCGGTGGTGCCGCTCTCGACCAGCTCCCCCTGGCGCATCACGCAGACCCGTTCGGCGAACTGGCGCACCAGCCCCAGGTCGTGGGTGATGAACAAAATCGCCATGCCGTAGCGTTTTTGCAGATCGGCCAGCAGGTCGAGAATCTGCGCCTGAACGGTGACGTCCAGCGCCGTGGTGGGCTCGTCGGCGATCAGCAGGCGCGGCTCGCAGGCCAGCGCCATGGCGATCATGACGCGCTGGCGCTGGCCGCCGGAGAGCTCGTGGGGGTAGCTGGCAATACGCTTTTCGGGCTCGGGAATCCCCACCTGAGCGAGCAGCTCCAGCGCCCGCGAGCGCGCTGCGCCGCTGTCCATATGGCGGTGTTTTTTCAACACCTCGGTGATCTGGCGGCCGATGCGATGCAGCGGATTGAGCGAGGTCATCGGTTCCTGAAAGATCATCGAGATATCGTTGCCGCGTAGCTTGCGGATGCGCGAATGGGACACCTCGACCAGGTTTTCGCCGTCAAAGCGGATGGCCCCGGAGACTTTTGCCATCTCCGGCAGCAGCCGCATCAGGGCGGTGGAGGTCACCGACTTGCCGGAGCCCGACTCGCCCACCAGCGCCAGCGTCTCGTTCTCGGCAATGGTGAAGCTCACCCCCTTGACCGCCGAGACGGTGCCGGTGGGCAGTTCGAAGTCCACCTGCAGATTGTCGACTTCCAGTAGCGTATTCGACATGAAAGCCTCCTAGCGAGTACGGGGGTCGAGGGCATCACGCAGCCCATCGCCGAGGAAATTGAGACAGAACAGCGTCACCGCGAGGAAAGACGCCGGTACGATCAGCATCCAGGGCGCCCCCTGCATGTTGGAGGTGCCTTCGCTGATCAGTACGCCCCAGCTGGTCAGCGGCTCCTGCACCCCCAGGCCGAGGAAGGAGAGGAAACTCTCCAGCAGAATCACCTTGGGCACCGTCAGGGTGACGTAGATGATCACCGGGCCGATCGAGTTGGGGATCAGGTGGCGCACCACAATGGTCCTGTCCTTGACGCCCAGCGCGTGGGAGGCCTCGATAAACTCGCGGCGCTTGAGCGACAGCGTCTGGCCGCGCACGATACGCGCCATGTCGAGCCACTCCACCGCGCCGATGGCGGCGTAGATCAGCAGGATATTGCGCCCCAGTACCACCATCAAAAGGATCACCAGGAACATGAAGGGCAGCGAGTACATGATGTCGACAAAACGCATCATCAGGTTGTCGACGCGCCCGCCCATGTAGCCGGCAATCGCCCCGTAGAGCACGCCGATCACCAGGCTGACGAGGGTGGCAACCAGCGCCACCGACAGCGAGATACGCCCGCCGTAGAGGGTGCGGGTGAGCAGGTCGCGGCCGTTGGCATCGGTGCCCAGCAGGTGAAAGCCCTCCAGTGTCGGTGCCACGCCGAAGGCGTTCCAGTCGACCTCGGCCAGCCCCCAGGGCAACAGCCAGGGCCCCACCACGCAGATCAGTGTCATCAGCGCCAGCACGATCAGACTGGCCATCGCCGCGTGGTTGTGGCGCAGCCGGCGCCAGGCTTCGCGTCCCAGGCTCTCGCCCTTGACCGGTGCCTGTGGCGGATTGGGCCCCTCGCCGCCGACGTGGTCGGGACGCCGGTCTTCGCAGGTAGCGTTATGAGAAGAGGTCATGGCGTACTCCGATCAGTCGTCGTCATAGCGAATCTGGGGGTCGAACAGCGAGTAGAGCAGGTCGACGATCAGGTTCATCAACACGATCAGCACGCCATAGAACACCACCGTGCCCATCACCAGGGTGTAATCGCGGTTGAGCGCGCCCTGCACGAAGTAGCGGCCGATGCCGGGCAGGCCGAAGATCTGCTCGATCACCACCGAGCCGGTGATGATGCCGGCAATCGCCGGCCCCAGATAGGAGAGCACCGGCAGCATCGCCGGGCGCAGGGCGTGACGCAGGATGACTTCACGCTCGCTGAGGCCCTTGGCGCGGGCGGTGCGAATGAAGTGGCTGCCCAGCACCTCGATCATCGAGGCGCGCATCATGCGGGCGATATAGGCGATCTGCTGGATCGCCAGAGCGATCACCGGCAGCACCAGATTGGGCAGCGCGCCGCCGTTCCAGCCGCCCACCGGCAGCCAGCCGAGGATGACGCCGAAAAAGAGCGCCATCAGCGGCGCAATGACGAAGTTGGGCACCGCGATACCGCCCAGCGCCACCCCCATCAGGCTGTAGTCGAGCGCCGAGTTGCGTCTGAGCGCCGCCATCACGCCCATGGGAATGCCCAGCAGCAGCGCCAGCGCGATCGCCAGCGCGCCCAGTTCGAGGCTGACCGGGAAGCCCTGCATGATCAGTTCGGTGACCGAGAAGTCCTTGTACTTGAACGACGGCCCGAAATCGCCCTGCACCAGGTTGCCCATGTAGCGCAGGTACTGCATCCACAGGGGTTCATCGAGGTGATAGGCGGCCATCAGGTTGGCCTCGATCTCCGGCGGCAGCTGGCGTTCGCCGTCGAAGGGGCCACCGGGGGCTACCCGCATCAGAAAAAACGACACCGTGATGACGATCAGCAGGGTCGGCACCGCCATGGCGAGGCGTTTGGCGATATAGTTCAGCATGACGGGCGTTCCCGACGCGAAAGGCGTTTGGTCGATTCGGGCATGGGGTTACTCCTCGATACTGACGTAGCGCAGCGGATGAACGTTCATCGGCGTGGGATGCCAGCCGGAGACCCGCGGCGATACCAGCGCCGTATTGACGTAGTCGTAGAGTGGCAGCAGCGCATAGTCGTCAAGCAGCGTCTGCTGCGCCTGGGTGAGTACCCGGGCGCGCTCCTCGTCGTCGAGGATGCGGCTACTCTGTGTCACCAGTTCATCGTAGGCGGCATTGTGATAGCCGGTGCTGCGCGCCGCCGAACCGTCGGTGGCGTAGCTGCCAAGGAAGTCGTAGGGGTCGTTGATGGTGGCCACCATGCCGTAGCGGGCCAGTTCGAAGTTGCCTTCGTTGACCGCGGCGTAGTGGGTTGCCGCTTCGCTGTTGTTGAGCGTGATGTCGACGCCCAGTGGCTTCCACATCGCCGCCAGTGCCACCGCGATACGCTTGTGATCCTCGAGGGTGTTGTAGCGCAGCTCGACCTGCAGCGGGTTGCCAGGGCCGTAGCCGGCTGCCTGCATCAGTTCGCGAGCGCGTGCCATGCGCGCGTCCATCGACATGTCGGCAAACGCCATCTGGCCGCGGGTACCGCCTTCGGTGACGCGCGGCACCAGCCACGAGGAGGGGATCTGCCCCATGCCCAGCAGCTGTTCGGTGATCACCTCGCGGCGGGTCGCCAGGTTGAGCGCTTCGCGCACGCGAACGTCGCTGAAGGGGCTCTCCTCGCGCAGATTGAACATATAGAAGTATTCCGCCACGAAGGGGCTGACCCGCAGCGCCTCGGGCAGATTCTCCTGCACCCAGTCAAAGCGCTGTGACGGCACGCTGCTATAGCTGATGTCCAGTGAACCGGCGCGGTAGCGGTTGAGCGCCGAGTTGGCGTCCTCGATGGGGTAGAACACCGCTTCGTCGAGTGCGACGCTGTCGGCGGCGAAGTAGGCCGGGTTGCGGCTCAGCGTGATGTGGTCCTGGGGCACCCACTCGCTCAGCGAAAAGGGGCCGCTGACCGGCGTCCGGCCGGGGGCGATCCAGTTATCGGGATGTTCGCTGAGGTAGTGCTCGGGCAGCGGCGCCGCCTCGTTCATGGCCAGCGCCTGCATGAACCAGGCGGTAGGGCGTACGAGATGAATGCGCAGAGTGTGGTCATCGAGCGCCTCGACGCCGAGGGTCTCGGCCTGCGCCTCACCGCTGTTGATCGCCCGGGCCCCTTCGATCGGGTAGTAGAGATTGGCGTTATAGGCCGCCATGGCCGGTTGCAGCAGGCGGCGCAGGCTGAACACCGCATCCTCGGCGGTGATCGGTTCGCCGTCGGACCACTGTGCCTCTTCGCGCAGATGGAAGGTGAGGGTGGTACCGTCGTCGCTGATCTCCCAGCGTTCGGCCAGGCCCGGCACCAGCTCGCCCTGCGGGCCGTGGCTGACCAGGGTCTCGAACATCTCGCGGATGATGCGCGACTCCCAGGTGCCGCTGGACTGGTGCGGGTCGAGGGTGCCGGGCTCGGCGCCGTTGTCGATGCGCAGGGTGGCGGCCGAAAGGTCAAGGCTCTGTACGGCCAGGGCCATGACCCCCGCCGCGATAGTGAGTTTTTTGCTGTTAATCATGTCGAATCCGGTCCCTGTTACTCGCTGTCGGTTCGTTGCAAACGGGGTTACGGCGCTGCGTCGAGACTGATCCAGCGCGACAGATGGCGATTGATGGCGTTGTCGGCCCAGCCCTCGACCGTCGGGCTGACCAGGTTGCGCGCCGCATCGGAGAAGATCGGTGCCAGCGCGTAGTCGCCCAGCGCCACGCGCTCGGCCTGTTCCAGCAGTGCCTGGCGTGCCTCGGGGTCGCGCTCGCTGGCGGACTCGGCCATTAGCGCATCGAACTCGGCGCTGTCATAGTCGCCGTAGTTCTTGGCGCTGTCGGAAGTGAGGATGCCGAGAAAGTTGCTGGCGTCGTCGAAATCCGCCACCCAGCTGGCGCGGGCGACATCGAAATCGCCTTCGGCGAGGGCGGCGTAGTGCACGCTGGCCTCGGCATTGACCATCGCCACCTCGATGCCCAGCGGCCGCCACATGGCGGCGATGGCTACCGCGATGCGGCGATGGTCGTCGCGAGCGTTGTAGCGCAGTGCCAGCCGCAGTGGGTTGTCGGCGCCGTAGCCGGCAGCGGCGAGCAGGGTACGGGCACGCGCGAGCCGCGCCTGGCGGTCGGCGTCGAGGCCCGGCATGGTCTGACTCGTATAACCGCTGGTACCGGCCGGTACCAGCGCGTCGGTGGCAGTGACGGCGCCGCTCAGCACTTTATTGGCAATAATGTCGCGGTCGAGGGCCAGATTGAGTGCCTCGCGCACCCGCGGGTCGTCGGTGGGGTGGCCGGGGCGCGAATTGAGGGCGTAGTAGTAGGTGGCGAGCTGGTTGTGCAGATGCACGGCATCGCCGAGATGGTCGCGCAGCCATGCCAGCCGGTTGGCATCGAAGTCGCGCATGATCTCCAGTTCGCCGCTTTGAAAGCGCGCCAGCCCGCTGTTGAGATCTTCAACCGGATAGTAGTTGACGCCGTCGAGGGCGACGCCGTCGGCGGCGTGGAACCAGGGGTTCTTCACCGCCGCGAGATGGTCGTGAGAGGTCCAGCTGTGCGGCGTGAAGGCGCCGTTGGTGGCGATATGGTCGAGATCGGTCCAGTCGCTGCCGTATTCGCGCAGCAGATGTGCCGGCACCGGCGAGGCGACGATGTGCGCCATCAGCGTCGGCAGCCAGGGGGTGGGATGGGCGAGTTCGATCACCAGCCGGTGTTCGCCGTCGGCGCGCACGCCCAGGCTTTCCGGCGCTGCCTCGCCGGCGTTGATGGCGGCGCCGCCCCTGATGGGGTAGAGCAGGTTGGCATAGACCGACGCCGTGGCGGGGTCGAGCACGCGCTGGAAGGCGAGCACGAAATCCTCGGCGGTGACCGCTTCGCCGTCGGACCAGCGGGCGTTATCACGCAGCTCGAAGGTCCAGACGAGACCGTCGTCACTGACTGACCAGTCGCGCGCCACACCGGGACGATAGTCGCCTTCGGGGCCGAGCGTGACCAGCCCCTCGTAGAGATCACCCAGTACGTCGTTGTCGAGTACCGCACCGTTGACCCCGGCGGCGTCCAGTGAGGAGGGCTCGCCCTGAATGCCGATATCCAGCGTAGCGGCACTGGCCGCGAACGGCAGACACAGCAGCAGTGCCGCGACCGGGCCGCGAAGCTTGAAAGTCGTCATGGAGAGGACTCCCGAAAGTCAGCAGGAGAGAGCCCGCGGCCGCCACCGGCCGCGGACAGTGGCAGACTCAGTCGTCGAAGCTGACCCAGCGCGAGGGATGGTTGTCCTGGACATTATCTTCCCAGCCGCTGAGCGCCGGGTTGACCAGGTTGCGGCTGACGTAGAACAGCAGCGGAATCAGCGCGTAGTCATCCAGCGCGAGCTGTTCGGCCTGCTCCAGCACGGCCTCGCGGGCATCGGCGTCCTGGGTCTGCGCCGCCTTTTTCATCAGGGCGTCGAACTCGGGATTGGAGTAGGCGCCATAGTTGTTGCCCACGCCAGTTTCGAGCAGGGCGAGGAAGTTCTCGGCGTCGTTGTAGTCGGCGATCCAGCCGGCGCGGGCAACGTCGAAATCACCTTCGGCGATGCTCTGGTAGTGCACCGTGGCTTCCGAGTTGATCATCTCCACGTTGACGCCCAGCGGCCGCCACATGGCGGCGATCGCCACCGCGATGCGCTTGTGCTCCTCGCTGGAGTTGTAGCGCAGGCGCAGGTCGAGGGGATTGTTGGGGCCGTAGCCGGCCTGCTGCAGTAGCTCGCGGGCGCGTGCCATGCGAGCATCCATATCGCCGCCGGGCAGCGGCATCTGCTGCTGCTGGTAGTGGGCAACGCCGGGCGGTACGAAGGAGCGGGCGGCTTCGAAGGTGCCCTGCATCAGCTGCTGGGCGATGACGTCGCGGCGAACGGCGAGGTTGAGTGCCTCGCGCACCCGGACGTCGGTGGTGGGGTGGCCGTCGCGCTGGTTGAGAACGTAGTAGTAGCTGCCCAGGTATGGCGCCATATGGGTGGCGTCGGGCAGGTTCTCCTTGAGCCACTGATAGCGCTCCGAGGGGTATTCGCGCACGATATCCAGTTCGCCGGCGCGAAAGCGGGAGATAGCGGCGTTGCGATCCTCGGTGGTGTGGTAGGTCACGCCGTCGAGGGTGACGTCATCGGCGTCGTAATAGGTAGGGCTTTTCTCCACCTCAATGTAGGACTGCGACACCCAGTTGACCGGATGAAAGGCGCCGTTGGTGGCGATATGGTCGAGATTGACCCAGTCGCGGCCGTACTTTTCGAGCAGGTGCGCCGGCTGCGGATAGGCGGTGTAGTGGGCCAGCAGCTGCGGGAAATAGGGCGTTGAGCTTTCCAGCTCGACGCGCAGGGTGCGGCCGTTATCCAGCGATTCGACGCCCAGCGCCTCCAGCGGCATCTCGCCGGTATTGACCGCCTCGGCGTTGACGATCGGATAGAGCATATAGGCGTACTTGGAGGCGTTGGCGGGGTCGAGCAGGTGACGCCAGCCGACCACGAAATCCTCGGCGGTGACCGGTTCGCCGTCGGACCACTGCGCCCCTTCGCGCAGCTGGAAGGTGTAGGTTCTGCCGTCTTCCGACACGCTGTAGTCGGTTGCCATGCCCGGCAGCAGCTCGCCTTCCGGAGAGAGCTTCATCAGCCCCTCGTAAACGTCCCTCAGCACCTGGGACTCCCACACGCCGCCGGCGACCTGGGAGGTATCGAAGGAGGCGAGCTCGCCCATGACGCCGATATCAAGGGTCTCCGCGCTGGCGGAGTGGGAGGCGGTGGCCGCAGCCAGTGATAGGGCAAGCGCCAGTGCGCCGGAGCGCAGCTTCATTGCGGGCATAGCGGGTTCCTGCCTGTCTTGTTGACATTGTTTTAGGATTGCGGCCAGCGCAGCAGAGTGTGTTGAACCGGACCGCTTCGCTTTTGGCGAATGACAGGAAAAATTACCGATCCATTTCGAGGCTGTCCAGCATATGGCGCATTTTCTTGCGCATTTAAGTTTGAATTTAGTTGAATGCTGCCCCATGCCCGCTTTACTGTCCTCTCCCGGCGAATCGAGCGTGCCGGGAGAGGGCGTTTCGCACATCATCAGGGCATGGTGTCACTTGTCTGGCAACACATGGCGTGACGGAGCGTGACAGACCCGGTTACGCCCCTCGCGCTTGGCCCGGTAGAGGGCGTCGTCTGCGCTGCTGATCACGCTCTGGAGGCTGCGCGCGTCGTTGCGGGCTTCGGCCACACCGACGGAGGTGGTGATCGCGACGGTTTGACCGCCTGCCGGGAAGGGCGAGGCGGCGATCTGCTCGCGCAGACGCTGTGCTACCTGCAGGGCCTCGGCGAGATCGGTGCGGGGAAGCAGAACGAGGAATTCTTCACCCCCCCATCGCACAGCGATATCCTGCTGGCGCAGCACCGAGCGGATGCGAGCGGCGAAGGCCTGGATCACCTGATCCCCCGCGTCATGCCCCAGCGTATCGTTGACCGCCTTGAAGTGGTCGATGTCGCCGATCAGTACGCTGGCTACCGCGCCCGCGGCACGATCCCGGTCGAGCCGGCGCAGCACATGCTGCGCTCCTCTGCGGTTGGCCAGCCCGGTGAGCGGGTCGGTTTCCGCCTGCTGGCGCAGGGAGAGATTGGCGCGCTCGCAGGCCATGGCGATAAAGCTGAAGTAGACCAGAATGCTGGCGATGCGATCCGTCAACATCGCGGAATAGCTGCTGTTCTGCATCTCGGCAGAAATGAAGTTCAGCAGTACCAGGGTGCCGGTCACCGACAGGACGGCACAGTAGGCGGCGAACGCCAGCGCGACGACCCAGGGGGAGTAGAGCCGCTCGCGGGGCGGTCGCGCGATCTCCAGCACCGATAGCGCCGTCAGCAGGGCGCAGATAAGGCAGGTGAAGCCGATGGCAACATGAGTGGGAATGCCCGGCAACACCGTTGCGCCCAGAAGCAGTGGCGGCGAGCCTAGCACCAGCAGCAGGGCCGTCGGCGCTACGCGGCGGCGGTAAAAAACCCGCAGGCCGCTCAGCGAGAAGGCCAGGCTGGCGGTGTAGCATGTATTGATCAGCATGGCGATCGACAGCGGCGGTGGGGCGGGAGCGGGATACAAGGCCAGCAGCAGCGAGCCCAGCGTTGAGCTCACCAGTGCCGCCAGCCAGTGCCACAGATAGCTCTCGTCAGGCTGACTCAGTACTACCGCAATAAAGACGACCATAAAGGCGCCACGGCTGAGGCCGGCGTCCAGGATCAGTGCATCGATGTTTTCCATAGCGAGCCTCGCTATCGGGTCAGGGTGCCACCGAGGTTGGGTGCACCGATGAGACATCGAGACTTGATTCCTCGAATAGCCGGGTCTGCGGAGTTGCAGCCCGCTATTGCCATATCGACCGCAGGCCCTTGAAACTTTCGCCGTGCCGCTGGGCGTGCGACATATCGTCACTCCTCCTGGATGTCGCCCGCAGCGGCGCTTACTGCGCCATTTGGACCCAGCGCGACGGATGCATATCCAGGGCGTTATCTTCCCAGCCGGAGAGCGCCGGATCGACCAGGTTGCGCGCGCTGTAGATATAGATAGGTGCCAGCGGATAGTCGGCCAGCGCCATCGCCTCGGCGCGCTGCATCATGTCGCGGCGTGTGGCGGGGTCCTGTTCGCGGTCGGAGGCCGCCAGCAGCTGGTTGTAGTCGGCGTTGTCGTAGTCGCCGTAGTTGTTGTTGCCGTCGCTCGAAAGCAGCTGCAGGAAGTTCTGGGCATCGTCATAGCTGGAGATCCAGGCGGCGCGGGCCACTTCGAAATCGCCCTCCATCAGCTCGGCGTAGTGCACGTTGGCTTCGCTGGCGCGCATCTCGGTCTCCACGCCCAGCGGCTCCCACATGGCGGCTACGGCCACGGCGATGCGCTGATGCTCCTCGCTTGCGTTATAGCGCAAAGTCAGGTCGAGCGGGTTGTCGGGGCTGTAGCCGGCGGCCTGCATCAGCTCGCGGGCGCGCGCCATGCGCTCGTCCTGGCTGGCGTCGAGGCCCGGCTGCACTGCGGGGGTATAGTCGCTGACGCCGCCCGGCACCAGCGACTGCGCCGGGGTGACCGCGCCGTTCAGCAGTTGGTTGGCGATCACTTCGCGGCGGATCGCCAGCGACAGCGCCTCGCGCACTCGGGGGTCGGCGACCGGTGAGCCTTCGTCGAGGTTGAAGACGTAGTAGTAGCTGCCCAGCGACGGGGTGATGCGGGTCGCCTGCGGCAGGTTGTCGGAAAGCCACTGATAGCGCTCGGCCGGGTAGTCGCGCAGCACGTCCAGCTCGCCGGCACGAAAGCGCGAAATGCCGGCGTTCTTGTCCTCGATAGGGTAGAAGTTGACGCCGTCGAGGCTGACGTTGGCGGCGTCATGGAACTCGGGGTTTTTAACCGTTTCGATACGGGTATTGGCGACCCGGCTGACCGGTTTGAAGGCGCCGTTGACGACGATGTTCTGCGGTCGGCTCCAGGCCTCGCCGTGGGTCTCGAGGGCGTGCTCGGGCAGCGGGTAGCCAAACGGCAGAATCAGTGTCTTGAGGAAGTAGGCCGCCGGCTCGTTGAGGTGGATCACCAGCGTTTGGCCGTTATCGCGGCTCTCGACGCCGAGTTCCTCCAGCGCCATGTCGCCGGCGTTGATCTGCTCGGCGTTGACCACCGGGTAGAGGCGATGGGCGTAGTTGGAGGCGGTATTGGGGTCGAGCTGGTGGCGAAAGGCGAAAACGAAGTCCTCGGCGGTCAGCGGCTCCCCGTCGGACCAGTGCAGGTCGTCGCGCAGATGGAAGGTCCAGCTGCGGCCGTCATCACTGACCTCCCAGTCGCGCGCCGCGCCGGGAATTGTCCGGCCTTCGGCATCGACTGCGATCAGCCCCTCGAAGATATCGCGCAGCACGTCCTCCTCCCAGACGCCGCCGGTGATGCGCGACGGATCGAGGGAGGCGGGGTCGCCGCTGATGCCGACATCGAGCGTGGCAGCGGTGGCGAAGGGTGTGGCCAGGCTCAGGCCCAGTGCGGCAAGCAGAGAGGTAGTCCTTGTCATCATGTTGTCTCCGAAAATTCCCCTGAGTGTTTTGGTGCTGTGCGGCGTGGCATCCCGGTGGCGTGACGCCCGCGCCCGCTATTGGCTACAATAGCGCCCCTTTGCGCTTTCATGAAAAATTCACCTTCGTGAAAGGCCGGTTTTTTTCACGGGCCGCCGGCACAGGCGGCCCCGACACGAGTGAGCATATGCAGGAACACGCACCCATTCATCAGATCGTCAGGGACCTGTCCGAGCGGACAGACGTCCTGAGGGGGTATCTTTGACTACGCCGAGAAGAAGGATCGGCTGGAAGAGGTAACCCGCGAGCTGGAAAATCCCGATGTCTGGAATGACCCGGAGCACGCCCAGAAGCTCGGCCGCGAGCGCGCGCAGCTCGACGATATCATTACCACCCTGGACGGCCTGAGCAGCGGTCTGAACGACCAGCAGGAGCTTTTTGAGCTGGCGCACATGGAGGACGACGAGGAGACCATGGCGGAGATTCGCCGCGACCTCGATCGTTTCGATGCGCAGCTGCAAAAGCTCGAATTTCGCCGCATGTTCGCCGGCGAGATGGATCCCAACAACGCTTATCTGGATATCCAGGCCGGTTCCGGCGGCACCGAGGCGCAGGACTGGGCCAACATGCTGCTGCGCATGTATCTGCGCTGGTGCGAGCACCACGGCTTCAAAACCGAGCTGACCGAGGTGAGCGCCGGCGAGGTGGCCGGCATCAAGTCGGCGACGATCCATGTGCAGGGCGAGTACGCCTTTGGCTGGCTGCGCACCGAAACCGGCGTGCACCGGCTGGTGCGCAAGAGCCCGTTCGACTCCGGCGGCCGGCGTCATACCTCGTTTGCTTCGGTGTTTCTGTCGCCGGAGATCGACGACAGCTTCGAGGTCGAGATCAACCCCGCCGATCTGCGGGTCGACACCTACCGCTCCTCCGGCGCCGGCGGTCAGCACGTCAACACGACCGACTCGGCGGTGCGTATCACCCACGAGCCGAGCGGCATTGTGGTCTCCTGTCAGACCCAGCGCAGCCAGCACGCCAACCGCGACTTCGCCATGAAGCAGCTGCGCGCCAAGCTGTGGGAAGTGGAGATGCAGCGGCGCAACGCCGAGAAGCAGCAGGCCGAGGATTCCAAGTCGGACATCGGCTGGGGCAGCCAGATCCGCTCCTACGTGCTCGACGACCAGCGCATCAAGGACCTGCGCACCGGCGTGCAGACCAGCAACTGCGAGAAGGTGCTGGACGGCGAGCTGGATCCGTTTATCGAGGCCAGTCTCAAACAGGGGCTCTGATCGGGCCGACGGCACGCGCTAACTCTTCCCGCCGCGCAGCGGCGCATCGACACATTGACGAGAATCGACACCGCCATGGCGAACCAGCACGACTCCCGACCCAGCGACGACAACCACCTGATCGCCGAGCGCCGCGCCAAGCTGGCCGAGCGCCGCGAACAGGCGAAGGCGGGCGGTGCCAGCGCCTTTCCCAACGACCTGCGCCGCGACAGCCTGGCCGCCGAGCTGCAGGCCGAGCTGGGCGACAGGGAGAAGAGCGAGCTGGAGCAGCTCGATCGTCAGGCGGCGGTGGCCGGGCGCATCATGCGCAAGCGCGGCCCCTTTATCGTCATTCAGGACGTCTCGGGGCAGATTCAGCTCTACGTGGATAAAAAGGGCCTGCCCGCCGAGCTGCTGGCCGATATTCAGAGCTGGGATATCGGCGATATCGTGTTCGGCCGCGGCCCGGTGCACAAGTCCGGCAAGGGCGATCTCTACGTGATGATGGGCGAGGCGCGGCTGCTGACCAAGAGCCTGCGCCCGCTGCCGGACAAGTTTCACGGCCTGACCGACCAGGAGGCGCGCTACCGCCAGCGCTATGTCGACCTGATCATGAACCCCGAGGTGCGCGATACCTTTCGCATCCGCGCCGCGGTAATCAGCGCCATTCGCCGGTTCTTCACCGAGCGCCACTTCATGGAGGTGGAGACGCCGATGCTGCAGCCGATTCCCGGCGGCGCCACGGCACGGCCCTTCATCACCCACCACAACGCGCTGGATATCGACATGTACCTGCGCGTTGCCCCCGAGCTCTATCTCAAGCGGCTGGTGGTGGGCGGCTTCGAGCGGGTGTTCGAGATCAACCGCAATTTCCGCAACGAGGGGCTGTCGACGCGCCACAACCCCGAGTTCACCATGCTGGAGTTCTACTGGGCGTTTGCGGACTACCGCGACCTGATCGCGCTGACCGAGGCGCTGTTGCGTGACGTGGCGCAGCAGGCGCTGGGCACTACCCGGCTGGCGCTGCACAGCGGCGAGATCGACCTCGCCCGCCCCTTTGCGCGCCTCACCATGCGCGAGGCGATACTGCACTACGGCGAGGGCATCGAGACCGCCGATCTGGACGACCGCGAGCGCGCCGCGGCGCTGGCCGAGCGGCTGGGTATTGCGGTCAACGCCGACTGGGGGCTGGGCCGGCTGTGGACCGAGCTCTTCGAACATGTCGCCGAACATCGCCTGGCGGCGCCCACCTTCATTATCGAATATCCCGCCGAGGTGAGCCCGCTGGCGCGGCGCAAGGACAGCGACCCCTTCGTGACCGAGCGCTTCGAGTTTTTTGTCGGCGGCCGCGAGATCGCCAACGGCTTCTCCGAGCTCAACGACGCCGAGGACCAGGCGGAGCGCTTCGCCGCTCAGGCGGCGGAGAAGGAGGCCGGTGACCAGGAGGCGATGTACTTCGACGCCGACTATATTCGCGCGCTGGAGTACGGCATGCCACCCACCGCCGGCGAGGGGATCGGCATCGACCGGCTGGTGATGCTGCTGACCGATGCCGCCTCGATCCGCGACGTGCTGCTGTTTCCGGCCATGCGTCCGGAGGGGGGCGGCGCCCAATAGCGCTCGCAGGTTTCTGACCCTGATCATGGCGCGCCGGCGCTGTCCGCGCCATACTGGAGCGCTGTCAATCGGGTAACCCCCTTACCGTCCCGCATCGGGAGAAGCGTGATGAAACTGGTCAACCGCTCGGCGCTCAGCGTGCGTCCCACCCAGGCCTTCGTGGACTGGATCAACTCGCTGGAAGCGACCGAGGGAGAGGACGATCTGACCCTCGAGGACGTCGAGCACGAAAGCACCGTCTATCTGATCCCCGAGATGGATACCGAGGCGGCGCTCAACGCCTGCCTGGGCGAGCGCTTCGCCGATATCCTCGAAAACGAACTCGCCGCCTGGGAGGAGAGCCCGCGCCTGTGGCCGGATATCAATGAGACCACCTTCCGCCGCTTTCTACGCATCGAGCATAGCTACCTGGCGGTCGACCTCGACGACGAGGCCGAGCTGGTACAGAGCGAGCTGGAAGACGGGCTGGTGTCGGATAGCGACAATTCGCAGTGAAACAGCGCCGCGCCTGCCCGGGCGGCGTCTGTCGGTGAACACTATTGAAAGCACTTCTTTCGTGGCGTGAAGGCGACGACGGCCTCGCGCCGCGTCAGCGTATTCTTGCCATGATGGTACTGATGTCGGGCTCCGTGATGGCGGTGCTCAACATCAATATGGTCAATATCGCCCTGCCCACCATCGCCCGTGAGCTGGGTGTCTCCTCGGCCGCCTCGGTATGGGTGATCAACGTCTACCAGCTGGTGGGTGCGGCCTCGATGCTGACCTTCGCGGCGCTGGGCTACCGTATCGGCCGCTACCGGCTCTATATCGGCGGCATGGTGATCTTCGTGCTCACCTCACTGGCCTGCGCGCTGGCGCCCAACCTGGCCTGGCTGGTGGCCTTTCGCGCCCTGCAGGGGCTGGGTGCGGCGGCGATGATGAGCATCGGTCCGTCGCTCTACCGGGTGATTTTTCCCACCCGGCTGCTGGGGCGGGCGATGGGGCTGACCGCCCTGACCGTCTCCATGGCGGTGGCGGCCGGGCCGGCGCTGGGTGGTGTCATACTGGCGCTGGCTGACTGGCCGTGGCTTTTCTGGGTCAACCTGCCGTTCGGCGTGGCGGCGATCTGGCTGGCGGTGCGCGCCCTGCCCTGGGAAGACAGCCATCCGCACCGCTTCGATGTGCTCGGCGCGCTGCTGTCGGCGCTGGGGCTGGGCGCCTTCGTGGTCATGCTTGACAGCTTCGCCGGCGCCGCCGAAACCGGTCTGCGCAGCGTAGCCCTGCTGGCGGTGGTCAGCGTGGTGGCGATGAGCGCCTTCGTGGCGCGCCAGCGGCGGCTGGAGGCGCCACTGCTGCCGCTGGTGATCTTTCGCGAACAGCGCTTTACGCTGGCGGTAATCACCTCCTTTTTCTCCTTTCTGGCCCAGGCCATGGCCTTTGTCAGCCTGCCCTTTCTGTTTCAGAGCGTGCAGGGCTATACGCCACTGGAGTCGGCCTTTCTGTTCACTCCCTGGCCGCTGGGGGTGATGATCGGCGCGCCGCTGGGCGGACGGCTGGCGGATCGCTACGCCGCCCCGCTGATCTGCGCCATCGGTCTGGCGCTTTTTATTGTCGGCATGGCGCTTTTGGCCCTGCTGGGCGAATCGCCGGCAACGCTCGATATCATCTGGCGCAGCGCCGTCTGCGGACTCGGTTTCGGGCTTTATCAGGCGCCCAACAACCGCGAGATGATGGGCTCGCTGCCGCTTGAGCGCAGCGGCAGCGCCTCCGGGGTGCTGGCCAGTGTGCGTACCTTCGGTCAGTCGGTCGGGGCCGCCTTGGTTGCACTGGTGCTTTCTGGGATAATGACAGCCGATACGGAAAACGCCCTGTCCGTCAGTCTGGCGCTGTGGTTGGGCATGTTCTCCGCCATGGTGGCGCTGGTCACCTCAACCTCGCGCTTTGCGCTGCGGCGAGGGCGTTACTCGCAGGCCTGAAGTGGCGCCGCTGAACCGCAAGGGCGTTGTCGACGATACTCAAACTGCATCCCCGCCGGAGGTATGACGATGACCGTTTCGGTTGACTCTCCCGACAGCGTCGATATCGCTGCGCTGATCGAACACAAGCTGGCCGCCTTCGAGCCGCAGTGGCTGCAGATCGAAAACGAAAGCCATCGCCATAACGTGCCGCCCAATGCCCAGACCCATTTCAAGGTGACGCTGGTGTCGAGCCGCTTCGAGCGCATGATGCCGGTCAAGCGCCACCAGCAGATTTACGCGGCGCTGGCCGACGAACTGGCGGGGCCGGTGCACGCTCTGGCGCTGCATCTCTACACCCCCGAAGAGTGGCAGGCACGCGGCGGGGCGCGCCCCGATTCCCCCGACTGCCGCGGCGGCGGCCGCTGAAACGCCGACGCCGGCCCTGCCCGGAAAAGCCTGATGGTCAGTGAACGACACCGTCGGCAGTATCTCGAGGCCATGGGCATTGGCCTGTGGGTAGCGCGCCGGCCGCTGCCCAACGCTCTCGATCGGCCTCTGCCGGAGGTCGAAGCGCCCGCTGACGCTGACGACACGCCTGCCGACCACAGCCAGCGCCTGCATGCCCTGATCGACGATGCCGCCGAGGAGCCATCGGCCGAAACGTCTGCCACCGAGGCCCGCACTGCGCCGGGCGATGTCTCGTCCGATGCCTCTACTTCCGCTACGCCACGCTCGGCGCGTGCGCTGCTCGATGGCCCGGATGCTGCGTCGTCATCCCCTTCGGCGCCGGCCGCAAGCGGTGGCGAAACACGCGAACGCGATGCTGCCGATAGCCTCGCAGCGACGCACGAGGCGCCTGACGGCGACCGCCAGGCGCTGCGTTTTACCCTGCAGGTAGCGGCGCTGGAGGGGCGCTGGCTACTGCTGCTGCCCCGCGAGCGAGCACCGAGCGACACCGAACTGCGGTTGCTCGAGGCGATTCTGGCCGCTGTCGAAGCGCGCAGCTCGCGGCCGCTGTCGTTTCAGCAGTTCGACTGGCCGATGATGGAGGGCGTACCGGTGAGCGATCCTCTGGACGAGGCCCGCCAGGGCTTTCGCGCCTTCATGGCCGGACGCCGCGAGCGCGGCTGGGTGCCTGAGCAGGTGCTGCTGTTTGGCCGCTTGCCGGCGCTGGAGCAGGTACTGGATATCGCCGATGGGCATAGCCGTCTGCTCGACCTGCCGCTGTGGCAGGGTCCGGCGCTGGAGGCGCTGAGCGACGCCGACAGCCGCCGTGAGCTGTGGCGGCAGATGGAGAGCTGGCCGCGCTGGTGGCAGGACGACGAGTCGCTGCCCGAGGGCGGTAGCGCCAACGGCGGTGCCGACGAGCGCCACGACGATGAACCCTGACGCCACTGCGCCGCATGTCGAGCCGGTGACGGATCCGGCTGCGGCGGCGCGTCTGGATCATGCCCTGCGCGGCCATGATGGCGGGTCGGCGGCACAGTTCGCCGCCGCGGCCGAGGACCCCGGTCGCGGCCTTTGGGGCATTTGTGAGCACGGCGAGCTGATCGCCTTTATTCTCTGGGCGCAGGGACCCTTCGACATCGAGCTGGAGATGGTGGGCGTGGCACCGGCGCGGCGCCGTAGCGGTCTGGCGGGCGTGCTGATCGAGACCATGCTGGCGACGGGGCGTGCCGCCCAGATGGAGCGGGCGCTGTTGGAAGTGCGTGCCGGCAATGCAGCGGCAATCGCGCTCTACCGGCGGCACGGCTTCGCCGTTGACGGCCACCGCCGGGGGTATTACCCGGCGCCGACGGGGGAGTTGGTGCGCGAGGACGCCGTGCTGATGTCGCGGATGCTGTAGGGCCGGATGACTTCCGGCCCGGTGCGCCTCACCAGGAGGGCTGGTGATCGTTGTGCTGATGATCGTTGTGCTGGTGGTTATCGTGATGGCCGTCGTGCTGTTCGCCACCGCCGCCCTCGAGTTCGCGAAAGCGCTCCAGCAGAGCGCCCAGTCGGGCCTCCCACTGCTGACGATCGCTT
Organism: Kushneria aurantia DSM 21353; assembly: GCF_000382245.1. GTDB lineage: Bacteria > Pseudomonadota > Gammaproteobacteria > Pseudomonadales > Halomonadaceae > Kushneria > Kushneria aurantia. The sequence goes on along the minus strand of NZ_KB907865.1, from coordinate 121,963 downwards.
TTCAGCTGCTCATTCTCCTGGCGCAGCTCGTCGAGTTCCATACGCTGCATCTCGATGGTCTCGACGGCACTGTGAACGCGCTGTTCAAGCTGCTCGAAAAGTTCGTTGCTCATGCTCTGCTCCTGATTCGTATCGTGGCGCCGCCGCGCCGGTGCCCGCGCGGGGCCAGACTACGCCCGCGCGTCGCGTGCGGCAAGAGATGTGCCTTTACAGAATGGCGCATGTCACCTTCATCTACCTGCACCGGCGGCATGGTCGCTCACGCAGCAAAGTCGTGCCGAGTTGCTGGAGGCACAATCGCTCGGTCTGAACACTCACTGTTTCAATCGTAAATGGCCGAGACGACTGGAAGGCGCACAGTCTGCTGGAAGCGGGCCGGTGACATCCCCATCAAGTCACGAAATGCTGCAAAAAAAGCACTATCCGATTGGTAGCCCACATCGGCTGCGATTAACTTTACTGGAGTGCCCGCCTGCAGTAGCTGAGTTGCCTTGTAGATTCGACAACGAGTCCGAAGCCGGGAGATAGTGCAGCCAAGTTCGTCGCGTGCCAACCGGCGCAAGGATCGTTCGCTTAAACCTGCGTCCTTTGCCAACGTTGCGACAGGAACGTCTTCTTCGGGTGTGTCAAAAATACGCTTGCAGATTATCCGAAGTGAGTGTGACGGGGGCATCATTCCGCTTCCCGATGTCCACAGAAGCTGGCCGATCTGATCATACAGACACGCCTCCATCAATCGGCGCGATCTTTGCTTAACGCCCGGTCGAGAGACCTCCTGGATCAACGCTTTTGTAAGCCGGTTGAGAAAAAGCGATCCGATGGATGGGCTCGGGAGCGCGGCCTTGAAATAGATGCAGTTTACAAGGCATCGAGCATCGGAAGTCAGGGCGTGGGCGTTACCGCTTGGGACGAGTAATGCACCATCCGGTGGGATGCTGACAACTTGAGAGTCGAGAAGCAGGGTCGCGCCGGGTTGCTCGCACGTCGCGATCTGGTGATAGCTGTGGACATGGAGCTGATCAAGCTGCCTTGCCTGGAGTGGGTAGGGCAAAACAGATATCGCAGAATCGTCGAGAACATCTTCGCACCCACTATTCTGGCCGGTTTGAGCAGTCATTTGTCCGGAATCCGTAACACGGGGATATCCAATTTAACTACCGTTGTTGCAGTTATTCAAAGCTGACCTTCGGGAGTGACGAAATGAGCATATTTCCTGGCAGGAGACAACCATTATCCGGGTTCCGGCATCCCATTATATGCGGCGAGGAAAGGTACTTTGTGGCAGACGTGGGGAAGGGCGTTTTGGCGGTGCTTTGCTCGCGCCTCAATGTGCTACTGCCATTCGGAAATACCGGCAGCATCGTTATCGTGATGGCAAAGCCTGCTGACAGCACGGACATGCCAGTGGATCAGCTTTTCGGAACGCATTCGTGATGATGCTCGAAACCTATGTCGCCTATCTGCTCGTCGTAGCGGCTTTTTTCGTGACGCCGCCAAGCACGAGTCAATTGCTCATCATATCCAACAGCATTAGCCACGGGTTGGATCGCAGCATCAATACGATTGCAGGAGATTTGTTCGCAAATGCCATCCAGATCGCTGCGGCCGGCCTTGGTCTGGCAGCGATTGTCGCCGCATCAAGTCATGCATTCACGATCATCAAGTGGTTGGGCGTTATCTATCTTGTCTGGACCGGCATACGAGTCTTCAGATCGGAATCCACCGGCTTCGGTAGCAGCGGGGTCCGCACCGAGACGTCCAACTGGACGTTGTTCCGGCAGGGATTCTTTACGTCCCTGTCCAACCCGTTCGCGATCATCTTCTTTGGTGCCCTTTTGCCGCAATTTATTGCATCCGATCGAGGCTTGTCTCTGCAGATACTTATTCTCGGTGGGACATATCTTGTCGTTGACGGCCTGACGCTTGTCGGCTGGGGGTGGCTCGGAATCCGCGCAGCCAATGTATTGCGGCGTTATTCCTCCCGCCTTGTGAGCAGATGCTGCGGATTGGTCATGATTCTTGCGGCCGCACTGTTAGCCAGCAAAAGCTTTGCCGGTATTTGAATCAACGTCATTTGGGCTCTACTCAAAACAAGCGCACGGCTACCCGCGACGCAGCACTCGACCTCTGCCATCACTTCCGAATGGCGCATGTTACCTTCATCTACCTGCACCGGCGGCATGGTCGCTCACGCAGCGATAAAGTCGTGCCAGGCTGTCGCCGGCGCGGGTGGTGCGTTCGAGCTGCCAGCCGGGCGGTGGCGTGAAGGCAAGTTCGGCTTCGGTTTCGATGTAGATATAGGCGCCGTCGGCCAGCCAGCCGTCGCCGCTCAGGCGCTGGCAGCAGGCATCGATCAGCTGGCAGCGAAAGGGCGGGTCGAGAAATACCAGCGAGAAAGGGCGCGCCGGTGGCCGCTCCAGAAAGCCTTCGGCGTCCTGCTGATGGACCGCCATGGCAGCGCCGAGGGTAGCGAGGTTGTCCTCGATTTGCCGCGCTACGCGGCGTTCCGACTCGACGAACACCACCTCGCCGGCGCCCCGCGACAGCGCTTCCAGCCCCAGCGCGCCGGTGCCCGCGAACAGATCCAGCGCTCGCGTGCGGCTGTCGATGTGTCCCGATAGCCAGTTGAACAGCGTCTCGCGCACCCGGTCGGGAGTGGGGCGCAGCCCGGGATGGTCAGGGACCGGCAGCAGGCGGCGGCGAAAGTCGCCGCCGATCAGCCGCAGGCGGCCACCCCGGGCCGCGCGGGCTCTGCTATTCTGACGTTTTCGGCTCATGGATAACCTGTGATCTGACGCGACGCCGGGCGGCCGGCGCGGCAGCGCATGCCGCCGCGCCGGGGATTGTACCGGCGCCAGGCACCACGGTGGTAGAATGGCGCCATTCGCAGCACCGTCGGCCGGTGCGTTTCGACCCATTTTATTGTGACGATAGCGCCCATGTTCGGTTTTCTTAAACGCAAAAAGGACCGTCGCGACAGTGATGATCGCGACGAACAGCAGCAGGATCGGCACGACGCTGAGCAGACAGCCGAAGAGCACGGCGATGCGCCGCACGAAGCCGACAGTGTCGAGGCGCGCGAACGCCTCGATGAGCGCGCGCCAAGCAGCGAGCCGCCGGCAGAGGACGAGGCCTTCGAGCCGGTTGACGACGCGCCACGACCCGAAGAGGCCGCAGCGAGTCGCGACGCTGTCGTCGAGCCGGTACAAGCGCCTGTTGTCGAACCCGAGCCCGAACCCGAACAGCCGGTTGCCTCTGAAAGCCAGCGCCAGGTGCGCAATCGCGGCCGTGACAAGCCGGGTGCGGGCAGCCAGCAGCTGGGCAGTGAGAGTGGCCCCGAAACCGCCGACGTCACCGAGAGCGCTTCGACCAAAAAGGGCTGGTTCTCACGCATGCGCCAGGGGCTGGGCAAGACCCGCTCCAACCTCACCGATGGCCTGGCGACGCTGCTGCTGGGCCACAAGGAGATCGACGACGATCTGCTCGAGGAGCTGGAAACACAGCTTTTGATGGCCGATGTCGGGGTGGCGGCGACCAGCGAGATCATGGAGAACCTCGAGGGCCAGATTGCGCGCCGTGAGCTGAAAAACGTCGACGCGCTGTATCAATCGCTGCAGCGGGAGCTGTCGCGCATGCTGGAACCGGTGGCGAAGCCGCTGCGGCTGCCGCCGAAAGGCGAGGGCCCCTTCGTGATTCTGATGGTGGGTGTCAACGGCGTCGGCAAGACCACCACCATTGGCAAGCTGACCCAGCGCTTTCAGCGTCAGGGGCGCAGCGTGATGCTGGCGGCAGGCGATACCTTCCGCGCCGCGGCGGTGGAGCAGCTGCAGGTGTGGGGCGAGCGCAACAGCGTGCCCGTGATCGCTCAGCACACAGGCGCCGACAGCGCTTCGGTGATCTACGACGCGGTAGCGGCGGCGAAGGCGCGCAATATCGACGTACTGATCGCCGATACCGCCGGGCGGCTGCACAACAAGGGGCCGCTGATGGAGGAGCTCAGTAAGGTGCAGCGCGTTATGGCGCGGCTTGACGAAAACGCGCCCCACGAAGTGATGCTGGTGCTCGATGCCGGCACCGGCCAGAACGCCATTGCCCAGGCGGAGACCTTCAGCGAGGCGGCACCGGTTACCGGCATTACCCTGACCAAGCTCGACGGTACCGCCAAGGGCGGCATTATCTTCGCGATTGCCAAACAGCTGGGTATTCCGATTCGCTACATTGGTGTGGGCGAAACGCTTGATGACCTGCGTCCCTTCGAGGCGGAGGACTTCGTCGGCGCGCTGTTCGATCGCGAAGGCGGCTGAACCACCGTGGCGATGATCGAATTCGAACACGTCGGCAAGCGCTACGGCGGCCGCTTCGAGGCGCTGGCCGACGTCGGGTTTGCCGTCGAGCGTGGCGAGATGGTGTTTCTGACCGGCCACTCGGGGGCCGGCAAAAGTTCGGTATTGCGTCTTTTGATGCTGCTGGAACGGCCCTCGCGCGGGCGGATCAGCGTGGCCGGCCACGACATCACCCGCCTGCACGTGTCGCAGATTCCCTTCTATCGCCGCCAGATCGGCGTGGTCTATCAAAACCACCAGCTGCTGCACGATCGCAGCATTTTCGACAACGTCGCGCTGCCGCTGATCATCCGCGGCGCGGCGCCGCAGGAGGCCCGCAACCGGGTGCACGCGGCGCTCGACCGGGTCGGCCTTCTGCACCGCGAAAAGGCACTGCCGATCGAGCTCTCCGGCGGTGAGCAGCAGCGCGTGGGGATTGCGCGTGCGGTGGTGGCCAGGCCCGCGCTACTGCTTGCCGACGAGCCCACCGGTAACCTCGACCCTCAGCTGTCGGCGGATATCATGCGGCTGTTCGAGGATTTCAATCGCGTCGGTACCACTGTACTGCTCGCCAGCCACGACCTGGCGCTGATCGCCCGCCTGCGCCACCGCGTGCTGCGTCTGCGCGAGGGGCGGCTGGTGGCCGACGAGGAGGCCGCATGACGCGATCGCAACCCCCTTCCCGGGATTCGGCACCGCCGCGGCGCGGCGCGCGAACTCATCAGATTACCGCCGAGGGGCGCTCGCGGGCGTGGCGCCGTCACCACCGTCAGATGGCGCTGGATAGCCTGGGGCGGCTGCGTCGGCGGCCGCTGTCGACACTTTTGACCATGCTGGCGATCGCCATCGCCATGGTGTTGCCGGCCACCCTGTGGCTGGCGCTGGGCAGTGCGCAGCTTCTGGATGCCAACCTCGACGACAGCGCCCGGATGACGCTCTATCTCGATCAGGGCCTTTCCGAGTCACAGGCGATGGCGGTTGCCGAGCGCGCACGCGCAGAAGCGGGTGTTGCCGGCACCGAACTGATTACCGCGGCGGCGGGACTGGCCGAGTTCCAGCAGCGTCTGGGCATGGAGGACGCGCTGGCGATGATCGACGACAACCCGCTGCCGGCGACCGTACTGGTACAGCCGCAATCCCGCGATCCGCAGGCGGCACAGGCGCTGGCCGAGCGTCTGGGCGCCATCGACGGGGTCGAGGAGGCGCGCCTGGACATGGCGTGGCTGGAGCGACTGCGTCAGCTTGGCGAACTGGGCCGGCGCATCGTGCTGGTGTTCGGCGTCCTGTTCGGACTTGGCGTGCTGCTGGTCGTGGGCAACACCATCCGTCTGGCGGTGGAGAGTCGCCGCGAGGAGATCGAGGTAGTGACCCTGATTGGCGCCACTCATGCTTTCGTGCGCCGCCCCTTTCTCTATGTGGGGGCCTGGTACGGGCTGGGCGGCGGGCTGCTGGCGCTGGCGCTGCTGACACTGGGGCGCGGTTGGCTGTCGGCGCCGATCAACGCGATCGCGCAGAGTTTTGGCAGCCGCTTCGAGCTGCCCGGCATTGGCCCGGGTGGCAGCCTGCTGCTGCTGCTGGTCAGTACGCTGCTGGGTCTGATCGGTGCCTGGCTGGCGGTGGGGCGGCATCTTGCGGAGATACGCCCACGCTGAGAACGCGGGGCGAGAAAGTGTAGACCGGATCGACGGGAAAATCGCCCTCGGGGGAACCGTTATGCCACATTCTGGTCTATAATGGTGTTCAGATAATTGTTAAAGGCCATTGGAGACATTTTGCACATGAGCACCAGTCTTCAGCCTATCGGTCATCTCTCGCCGGGTAATGACCTCAACGGCTACATTCAAGCGGTCAACCGCATTCCGGTTCTGACCGCCGATGAAGAGCATGATCTGGCAACGCGTCTGCACCGTGACAACGACATCGAGTCGGCGCGTCGGCTGGTCATGTCGCATTTGCGTTTCGTGGTTCATATCGCGCGCAGCTATTCGGGCTACGGTTTGCAGCAGGCCGATCTGATTCAGGAAGGCAACGTCGGCCTGATGAAGGCGGTCAAGCGTTTCGATCCGGCCCAGGGGGTACGGCTGGTCTCCTTCGCCGTGCACTGGATCAAGGCCGAGATTCACGAGTTCGTGCTGCGCAACTGGCGCATCGTCAAGGTGGCGACCACCAAGGCGCAGCGCAAGTTGTTTTTCAACCTTCGCAGCGCCAAGAAGCGTCTGACCTGGCTCAATAACGACGAGGTCGATGCTATTGCGAAGGATCTCGACGTTCGCCCTGAGGCGGTACGCGAGATGGAAGGGCGTCTTTCCGCCTACGATGCCGGTTTCGACCCGGCGCCGGGCAGCGAGGATGACGAGCAGAGCTATCAATCGCCGTCGCAGTACCTCGAGGATCAGCGCAGCGACCCGGCTGCAACGCTCGAGGAGAGCGACTGGCAGGAGAACTCCTCTACCCATCTTCGCGAAGCCCTGGCGCAGCTCGACGATCGCTCGCGAGATATTCTCCAGCGTCGCTGGCTGGCCGAGCAGAAATCGACCCTGCATGAGCTGGCCGATACCTACGGCGTTTCGGCGGAGCGTATTCGCCAGCTGGAAAAGAACGCCATGAAAAAGCTCAAGCAGGCGATGGGCGAGAGCATGGAAGCGGTCTGACGACCGCTTCGCCCGGCGTTATCGATCTGAAGCTCAACGCCTGTGACCCCTGAAGGGTCGCGGGCGTTTTCACGTTGGCGCAGTGCCCGCAGTGCCGGTCGAGTCAGGCCGGCGGTAGCTCTTCCGCTGCCAACTGAGCGGCCAGTAGCGGCCACTGGTCTTCCCAGTGATTGAGCGGGCTGTTTTGAAAGTCGCTGCGCACGTACTGCACGATGCGCCCTTCGACGGTCGCCAGCGCCAGATTGGCCAGCGCCGAGATGGTGATCGGGGCGCGCCACTGCTCTTCGACCTCGGCGGTGCGCATTACCTGCTTGAGCTGCGTCTCCAGCCGCTCGAACAGTTGCACCACGCGTCCGCGCAGGCGCTCGTGCTCGCCGATGAGCGCCTCGCCGGTCATCACCCGGCACAGCCCCGGGTTGCGGTCGGCGAACACCAGCAGCAGGGTCAGAATGCTGTAGCAGCGTGCTCTGATGTCGCCGGCGTCGCTGACGATCAGCGCCACCCGCTCGAAGATCGACTGCTCGATATACTCGATCAGCGCTTCATACATCTTCGCCTTGCTGGGGAAGTGGCGATAGAGCGCCGCTTCCGAGACGCTGACCTCGCGCGCCAGCGCTGCGGTCGTGATGCGCTGGCCGCGCGAGCGTTCCAGCATCAGCGCCAGCGCCTGCAGAATCTGTTCCCGTCTGGAGATCTTGTTGTCCTGGGTCATGCGTTGTTGTCCTGCACTGACCGCTGCAAGGCGGTCGTTGATAGGGCGAGCTCAGGAGGCGTCGCGGCCCCGGTCGGTGATCAGGGTGCCTACCCCCGAGCGGGTGAATATTTCCAGCAGCACGGCGTGCTCGACGCGACCGTCGACGATCACCGCACTGTTGACGCCGTTGCGCGCGGCCTCCAGCGCGCAGCGAATCTTGGGCAGCATGCCGCCGTAGATCACGCCCTCCTCGATCAGGCGGTCGACCTCGGCGGTGCTCAGCCCGGTCATCACGTCGCCTTCGCTGTTCATCAACCCCGCCACGTTGGTCAACAGCATCAGCTTTTCGGCATTCAGCGCCTCGGCGATGCGCCCCGCCACCAGATCGGCGTTGATGTTGTAGGAGTGCCCCTCGGCGTCGACCCCGATGGGGGCGATCACCGGGATGTAGTCCGCCTCGCTGAGCATCTCGATCAGGTCGGTGGAGATCGATTCGACCTCGCCGACATGGCCGATATCGATGATCTCGGGGGCGGTCATCTCCGCCGTATGACGCTGCACGGTCAGCTGCCGGGCGCGAATCTGGGCGTTGTCCTTGCCGGTCAGGCCGATCGCCTTGCCGCCCACGCCGTTGATCAGGTTGACGATGCTCTTGTTGACCAGTCCGCCCAGCACCATCTCGACCACGTCCATGGTTTCGGCGTCGGTGACCCGCATGCCGTCGACGAAGCGCGACTCGATATTGAGCCGCTTGAGCAGCTGGCCGATCTGCGGGCCACCGCCGTGTACCACCACCGGGTTGAGACCCACCTCCTTGAGCAGTACCACGTCGCGGGCAAAGGAGTGAATCAGGTTGTCCTCGGTCATGGCGTTGCCGCCATACTTGATCACCACCGTCTTGCCCGAGAAGCGCTGAATGTAGGGCAGTGCCTCGGAAAGAATCTCGACGATCCGGTGCGGGGCGTAGTCGCTGTCACTCTCTTGTCTATCGGGTATGGGCATATCGACCATGACTCCTGTTGATCGGCGTGATTGCCGCCGGCTTTAGAAACCGGGTTCGATATCCGGTTGCACCGCGATCAGGGCACGGCGGAAACGATCACGAATGCTGTCGAGCGCCTCGGTGGAGCGCCCCTCGAAGCGCAGTACCAGCGCCGGCGTGGTATTGGAGGCGCGACACAGCCCCCAGCCGTCGGGGTAGTCGACGCGAATACCGTCGAGCGTATTACGGGTCGCCTGTGGGCCGAAGTCGGTCTCGCGCGCCAGGCGCTCGACGATGTCGAACTTGCGCTCGTCATCGACCGCCACGTTGATCTCGCCGGTGCTGGGGTCCTGCGGGAAGCGGGCAAAGTAGCCATCGGCGTCCTCGGCCTGACGCGACAGAATTTCCAGCAGGCGGGCGGCGGCGTAGAGACCGTCGTCGAAGCCGTACCAGCGCTCGTTGAAAAACAGGTGGCCGCTCATCTCGCCGGCCAGTGCTGCGCCGCTCTCCTTCATGCGGGCCTTGATCGGAGAATGGCCGGTGCGCCACATCTCCGCGATGCCGCCGCCGGCCTCGATAACGTCGATCAGGTTACTGGTGCACTTGATATCGAAAACGATCCGCGCGCCGGGCTGACGCAGCAGCAGGTCTTCGGCGAAAGCCATCAAAAGCCGCTCGGGGTAGATGATCTCGCCCGCCGGGGTGACCACGCCCACCCGGTCGCCGTCGCCATCGAAGGCAAGGCCGATATCGGCGCCGTGTGCCTGTACCGCAGCGATCAGATCGGCAAGGTTTTCCGGCCGGCCGGGGTCGGGGTGGTGGTGGGGAAAGCGCCCGTCGACCTCGTCGAAAAGGGGGATGGTCTCCACACCCAGGCCGCGAATCAGCTCCGGGCCCAGCTCACCGGTGACGCCGTTGCCGCAGTCGACCACCGCCTTCAGCGGCCTGACCAGCTGCACATCACCGAGAATGCGTTCGAGATAGGCGCTGCGAATGTCGTGCCGGCGATAGTCCCCTTCTCCTGCCACCAGGTCGCCGTCGAGAATGCGGCGATGCAGTGCGCCTATCTCGTCATCGGCCAGCGTCACGCCATTCAGCACGATCTTGAAACCGTTGTAGTCGGGCGGGTTGTGGCTGCCGGTGATGGCCACCCCTGAGTCGGTATCGGGCAGCACGACGGCGGCGAAATAGACCACCGGCGTCGGCACCATACCGAGGTCGATAACCCCGCAGCCGGCGGCGCGAATACCGGCGATCAGGGCGGTGGCCAGCCGCGGACCGGAAATGCGGCCGTCGCGGCCCACCGCGACGGTGGATTCATCACGTGAGCGCGCCGCGCTGCCGATCGCCCGGCCGATCAGTTCGACGCTGTGTTCATCGAGCTGTTCGTCGACCAGGCCGCGAATGTCGTAGGCGCGAAAGATCGAGGCGGGAACCGGGGCGTTGCTCATGTCGTCTCTCTCTGCTTGCTCATCCCGCGAGGGGCGTGGATATGTCCTGCGGCACTCTCGTTCAATGGCGCCCGGAGTGGCCGAAACCGCCGCTGCCGCGCTGGCCCTGGTCGCCCTGATCGAACGCCTCGACCACTTCCAGCTCGGCCTGAAGGATCGGTACCAGCACGAACTGAGCGATGCGCTCGAAGGGCGCCAGGGTGACGCTCTCGCGGCCACGGTTCCACACCGAGATCATCAGCTCGCCCTGGTAGTCGGCATCGATAAGCCCGACCAGGTTGCCCAGCACGATGCCGCGCTTGTGACCCAGTCCCGAGCGCGGCAGGATCATACCCGCCCAGGCGGGGTTGTCGATGTGCACGGCGAGGCCGGTGTGAATCAGTTCGCAGTCGCCCGGCGCCAGCGTCAGCGGCGCGTCCAGCAGGGCGCGCAGGTCCATGCCGGCGCTGCCTTCGGTGGCGTAGTGGGGCAGCGGATACTGACGGGCGCGTTCGTCGAGGATGCGCACCCGCAGGCGTGGGCGGTCGGCCTGGGCGGTCATGGGTCGGTCGGGCTCCCGGCGGTGGCTGATAAAGGGGCGCGGTGATAGCGCGTCAGCAGGTAGTCAAAAATGGCGGTCGCCAGATCACGTTTGCGGCGCGGCGTCAGGCTGTGCGATATCAGCTCTTCGCTCGGGGCGTCAGCGAAGTGATAGAGCACCGCGGCGTTGTCGTCGGCGCCAAACCCCAGCCCCGGTGAGGCGACATCGTTGGCGATGATCAGGTCGAGACGCTTGCGCTCCAGTTTATCGCGTGCGTAGCGGGCCATGTCGCGGGTCTCGGCGGCGAAGCCGACGGTAAAGGGCGGTGCCGGGCGGTCGGTAACGCGGGCAATGATGTCGGGGTTTTGTACCAGCGACAGGCTCAGTGCTTCATCGCCGCGCTTTTTCAGCTTGTGTTCGGCGATTTCGGCGAGGCGGTAGTCGGCCACTGCCGCGCAGCCGATGAAAATATCGCAGCTGTCGACCCGCGCCTCCACTGCCGCCAGCATGTCGCGGGCGCTGACCACGTCGATGCGGCTCACGCCGGCAGGGGTGGGCAGCTGTACCGGGCCGGCGACCAGGGTGACCTCGGCGCCCAGCGCACGGGCCGCTTCGGCCAGCGCAAAGCCCATCTTGCCGGAGCTGCGGTTGGAGAGATAGCGCACCGGGTCGATCGCTTCGCGGGTGGGGCCGGCGGTAATCAGTACTCGGGTATCGGCCAGCGGACCGGTGCTGTCGGGCGCTGCGAGTGGGGGTGTTCGCAGCGCTTCGAGGATCGCCTCCGGTTCCAGCATGCGGCCGCTGCCGACATCGCCACAGGCCTGTTCGCCGGCGTCCGGACCCAGCAGCTGCCAGCCGAGGCCGGCGAGGATGTCGGCATTGCGGCGGGTCGTCGGATGGGCCCACATCGCCTGGTTCATCGCCGGCGCCAGCAGGCAGCGGGCGTTGGTGGCCAGCGCCAGGGTGGTGAGCAGATCATCGGCCATGCCGGCGGCCAGTCGCGCCATCAGGTCGGCAGTGGCGGGGGCGATCAGCAGGATATCCGCCCAGCGCGCCAGCTCGATATGGCCCATGCCGGCCTCGGCCTGCGGGTCGAGCAGCGAGGTACGCACGCTCTCGCCGGTCAGCGCCTGCAGGGTCAGGGGGGTGATGAAGGCCTGAGCGCCTTCGGTCATCACCACGCGCACCTCGGCGCCGCTTTTTTTCAAAAGCCTGGCGAGGAAGGCGCTTTTGTAGGCGGCGATACCGGCGCTGATGCCCAGTACCACGCGTGTGCCGGCGAGCGACATCGAAAGCTCCGATGCGGGACAGTTTTCGAAGGAGTGTTACCTTAACACCGGCGGGCGTGGCTTGCGTAGCATTGGTCGCCGGCGAAACGGCGGGACGCGCCATAACCTTTCCAACAATGACAGGGGATCCCCATGCTTTCGGGAAAAGACAAGGCTTTGAGGTGGGCTCCGCGACGAACGACCGCTTTAGTGGCGACTGACAGGCTGCAGCGGCGCGCAGACACAGGCGCCGCAACAGGATTACACCACGCGCGATCTCAACGAGCAGCTGGTGCTGGCGACGCTGTGGATGCAGAGCGCCGCCGAATACCGGGCGCTGGCGTGGCAGGCATTTCACCTCGCCCGGCTGCAGCTCGAGCGTCAGCTGGCCGAGCCTCGCGAAGAAGATTTGCCGCCAGCGGTGATTGTCGATGTCGACGAGACGGTGCTCGACAATACTCCCTATCAGGCCTGGCTGGTGGGCCGCGACGAAGGCTATTCGAGCGAAAGCTGGGGCGCCTGGGTGGCGCAGGCCAGCGCAGTGGCGGTGCCCGGTGCGCAGGCGTTTCTGGATTATGCCCGGCGCCATGATGTGGCAGTGTTTTATGTGACCAACAGCAGAGAGAGTGGGCGGGCGGCGACCCTGCGCAATCTTCAGGCCGTAGGCTTTCCCGATGCCGACGACGCCCATCTGCTGATGCGCACCGACAGCAGCGACAAGAGCGCTCGGCGCGAGCGTATCGAGCGCAGCTATCGCGTCGCCGTAATGATCGGTGACAACCTGGGTGACTTCTCCGCCCGCTATGACGTTGACGACGTTGCCACGCGCAACCGGCGCGCCGCCGAGGACCGGGCCCATTTTGGCGAACGGTGGATCGTGTTGCCCAATCCCACCTACGGTGGCTGGGAGTCGGCGCTTTATGACGGCGAGCACGGTCTGACTGCAGCGCAGAAGGCAAGCGCACGCCAGGCCGCCCTGGAAAAGTGGTCGGGACCGGAGGCGGCTCAGGCCAGCTTGCGCTGACCGTCGTGCTGTTTCTGCCGATCCAGCGGCGTATAGAGCAGCGGCGCGCCGGTCGGCAGGCTCTTTTCGGTGATCTCGTCTTCCGGGACGCTCTCCATGAAACGGGTCAGCATTTGCAGACTGTTGTCGGGAGTGGCCACCAGCGCGACGCCGTCACGGCGCAGGGAGCGATAAAGCGTGAACGACCAGAAGGCCAGCGCACGCTCCAGTGCTCGCTGCATCTGCGCACCGGCAGGCAGCAGGCGCGCTTCGGTGACGGCACCGGCGGCGGCATCGGGCGAGACGTCGTCCAGGGATTCGAGGCTGCGCTGCCAGCGCCTGATCTGCTCCGCGCCAAACTCACCGGCAGCCTGTCTGTCACGGCCGGTAATGGCGGCACACTGGTAATCGTCGAGATACCAGCTGCGATGCGCGCCCTCCTTTTCGCCATCGAGCAGTTCGTAGCGGATATGCAGGGTGCGCTTGAGTATCGGCGTGAAGGCGATATCAAAGCGATAGTCGCGGGCGCCGGCGGTGGAGGCCGCCGGCGTCCGGAAGGCCTCCGGGCCGGGGCGAATCAGGATCAGGTGAGACATGGCGCCCCCGTTCGACTGGCGACGAGACGATCGGCCAGCCGCCTCGATCGTCTCAGTCGATGATAATGACGATTTTGCCCAGATGCTGCTGGCTTGCCAGATGTTCCAGTGCCGCGGGCGCGTTGTCAAAGTCGAAGGTAGTGTCGATCACCGGTTCGATGCGGTGCAACGACAGGCTGCGGTTCATCTGCTCGAACAGCTCCCGCGAGCCGACGTAGATGCCGCGCAGGCTGATGCTTTTGCCCAGCAAAATGGTGGGATTGATCTCGCCGCCGGTCAGCACGCCGATCAGATTGACCTGACCGCCGGTGCGTGTCGCGCGAAGCGAGCGGGCCAGGGTGCCGGCGCCGCCCACCTCGACCACGTGGTCGACGCCACGGCCGTCGGTCAGATGCCTGACTTCATCCTGCCACTCGGGGGTATCGCGATAGTTGATGACATGGTCGGCGCCCAACTGACGTACCCGGGCGAGTTTGTCATCGCTCGATGAGGTCTGAATCACCTCGGCACCCGCTGCCTTCGCCAGCTGCAGGGCGAACATGGAGACGCCGCCGGTGCCCAGCAGCAGTACGCTGTCGCCCGCCTTCAGTGGCGAGCGGCCATGATAGAGCGCGTTCCAGGCGGTCACCGCGGCGCACGGCAGGGTGGCCCCTTGAGCGAAATCCATGTGCGCCGGCAGTGCCACCAGCCCCTGCTGATCGAACAGCACGAACTCGCTCAGCACGCCGTCGATGGCGCCGCCCAGCGCCGAGTCCGAATGGCTGTCTTTGACCTCACCGGCCAGCCAGTTCTGCATGAAGATGCCGGCCACGCGATCACCGACCGCGAAGCGGTCGACGTTTTCGCCCACCTCGACCACTTCGCCAGCGCCGTCGGAAAGCGGGATGCGGTTTTCGGCCACGCCGCCACGGCCGTAGCGTCCGGTGACCACCATCAGATCACGGTAGTTGAGCGAGGCGGCACGCATGCGCACCAGCACCTGGCCGCGCGCCGGCTGCGGCGTCTCTTTTTCATCCAGGGTCAGGTCGCTGATGGCGCCGGTCTTCGGCAGTTTATAAAAACGCATCATGGCTCTCCGGTGAAGAAAATGGGCAGCGTGCCGATCTCTACCCTATCGTTGCTGATGCCGACTCTATTAGCACGCTAATTTAAATTCCAATATAAAATTGGCCAACCCGGTCATGCAAGGGAGGCGGGATGGGAATCGGTGAATGGCCGGAGGGGGAGCGCCCGCGCGAGAAACTGATCGCGATGGGGTCGCAGGCGCTGTCGGATGCCGAGCTGCTGGCGATCTTTCTGCGTACCGGCGTGCGCGGGCGCTCGGCGGTGGACCTGTCACGCGATCTGCTGATGAACTTCGGTGGCCTGCGGCCGCTGCTGGAGGCCGGCCGCGAGCAGTTCTGCAGCGCCCACGGGCTGGGCGATGCCAAGTATGTGCAGCTGCAGGCGGCGCTGGAGCTTTCCCGGCGTCATCTGGAAACGCTGCTGGTGCGCGGTGACGTACTCAACTCGTCGCAGACGGTGCGTCGCTATCTCAGCGCCCAGCTGCGTGACGCCGGCCACGAGATCTTTGCCGCACTCTTTCTCGACAGCCAGCACCGGGTGCTGCGCTTTGAAAAGCTGTTTACCGGCACCCTCGACAGCGCCGCCGTTTACCCGCGTGAAGTGGTCAAGCAGGCCCTGGCAGTGGGCGCCGGAGCGGTCATATTTGCTCACAATCACCCTTCGGGCGTCGCTGAACCGAGCGACGCCGACCGGCGCATCACTACCCGGCTGACCGAGGCGCTGGGGCTTTTCGACATTCGCGTGCTGGATCACTTCATCGTCGGCGACGGCGAAGTGCTCTCCTTTGCCGAGCGGGGGCTGCTGTAGACACCTTAAACATTGCCGAAAGCGGGCTGCTCTGGTATAAAGTACGCCCTTTGACTTTCTGCGGGTTATGAACAGGGGGCAGAGAGGCACCAGAAAGAGGGTTCGAAAGCGCCGTTCGCGGGGCTTGCGACCTTTTTCGGCACCTGCCACTTCTCTCACCGGTCCTGCCCGGCATTTCATAGACGACAATCGTATGACCCCTTGGGGTCATGGACGGAGGCTTCCATGTCACAGGTCTGTCAGGTTACCGGCAAGCGTCCGGTGACCGGTAACAACGTTTCTCACTCCCAGCGCCGCACGCGTCGTCGCTTCGTGCCCAATCTGCATGCGCATCGCTTCTGGGTCGAGTCGGAAAAGCGCTTTGTCAGGCTGCGCCTCTCCTCCAAGGGGATGCGCATCATCGACAAAAAGGGTATCGATGCCGTGCTGAAGGATATCCGCGCCAGGGGCGAACGGGTCTAGGCACCTATTCATGATCACATTTCGGGCGCAAAGAGCGTTCGTAGGCGGAGGCAACTGCAATGCGTGACAAGATCAAGCTGGTGTCGAGCGCGGGTACCGGTCATTTCTATACGACCGACAAGAACAAGCGCAACACCCCCGACAAGCTGGAATTCAAAAAGTACGATCCCGTCGTGCGCAAGCACGTGATCTATCGCGAAGCGAAGATCAAGTAAGTACGACAGCCGGTAATGCCGGCCCGTCGCGCTCTCAGGGGCGTACGAAAAAACCCGGTCGCGTCCGGGTTTTTTCATGTTTGCGTGCCATCAACGATCGATAGTCCAGCTCCCCATGCCCGAACTCCCCGAAGTCGAAACGACACGTCGCGGTATCGCCCCCTGGGTGGCCGGCTTCGAGATCAATGAAGTCATCGTGCGCCAGCGTCAGCTGCGCATTGCGGTGCCGTCGGCGCTCGAGGAGCTGGTGGGTTGGCGCGTGGGGGATATCGCGCGGCGCGCCAAATATCTGCTGATGCCGGTGGCGCACGGCCACCTGCTCTGGCATCTGGGCATGTCGGGCAGCCTGCGGCTGGAGGAGATCGGTACGCCACCGCGCAAGCATGATCACATCGATCTGGTGATGAGTTCGAAGCTGGTGCTGCGCTATCACGACCCGCGCCGTTTCGGGCTGGTCGATTTTATCGCTGGCGATCCCTGCGCCGATCGGCGGCTGGCAAGCCTCGGCCCCGAGCCGCTGGGCGACGACTTCGGCGGCGCTCATCTCTATCGCCGCTCGCGGGGTAAACGCGTGGCGGTCAAGAGCTTTATCATGGACAGCGCCGTGGTGGTGGGGGTGGGCAACATCTACGCCGCCGAGGCGCTTTTTCTGGCCGGTATCGACCCGCGCCGCGAGGCCGGGCGGATCGCCAGTGTGCGCTACCGGCGCCTTGCCGAGGCGATCAGGAGAGTGCTGGCGGCGGCGATCGAGCAGGGCGGCACCACCCTGCGCGATTTCGTCAGTGGCCGCGGTGAGCCGGGCTACTTCGTGCAGCGCCTCAATGTCTACGGCCGTGGCGGCCAGCCCTGTCGGGTCTGCGGACGCGAACTGCGCTCGATCACGCTCGGCCAGCGCGCCAGCGTTTATTGCCCCGGCTGTCAGCGCTGAAGGGGAGACAGCGCGGCGGGCCATCAGGCTGGTAAAATAGCGCTCGTACTCATCCCGACGACTCTTCACCTCCGACTGCGGAAGCTATCGTGACCCAACCTCTTCGCCTCAGAAAAAACGCCGAGCGCCGCCTCAAGTCGGGCCATCTGTGGCTCTACTCCAACGAGATCGACACCGATGCCACGCCCCTCAAGGCGTTCGAGCCCGGCACCCAGGCGATCATCGAGGCCGCCAACGGCCGTGCGATGGGCATTGCCTACGTCAATCCGCACTCATTGATCTGCGCTCGTATCGTCTCTCGCGATACATCTACCGGCCTTGACCGTTCACTGCTGGTACACCGCTTCAAGCAGGCGCTGTCGCTGCGTCAGCGCTTCTATTCACGCCCTTTCTACCGGCTGGTGCACGGCGAGGGCGATCTGCTGCCGGGGCTGGTGATCGACCGCTTCGACGATGTGGTGGTGGTTCAGCTCAACACGCTGGGCATGGAGCGGGTACGTGGCGACATTATCGACGCGCTGGAGAAGGTGCTGTCGCCGCGGGCGATCGTGTTGCGTGGCGACAGTGCCGGTCGCCGGCTGGAGAAGCTCGACGCCGCGGTCGAGGTGGTGAAGGGCAGTCTGGATCAGCCGCTGCCGATGGAAGAGAACGGCGTGCGCTTCGTCGCCGACGTGCTGGGCGGCCAGAAGACCGGCTGGTTCTTCGATCACCGCGATAACCGCGCCTGGCTCAACGGCCTGGTCGCGGGCAAGCGCGTGCTGGATGTGTTCAGCTATGTCGGCGGCTGGGGCGTGCAGGCGGCAGCCCACGGCGCCCGTGATGTGGTCTGCGTCGACAGCTCCGCCGCGGCGCTGTCGCGGGTGGCCGAGAACGCCGCTCTCAACGGCGTGGAGGCGCGGGTATCGACGCTGGAGGGCGACGCCTTCGAGGTCATGGCGCAGCTCAAGGCCCGCGGTGAGCAGTTCGATGCCGTGGTGCTCGACCCGCCCGCCTTCATTCGCAAGCGCAAGGACATTCCTGCCGGTGAGCGCGCCTATTCACGCCTCAACCGTGAGGCGATGCGCCTTTTGGACCGCGATGGTCTGCTGGTGTCGGCCTCCTGCTCGATGCATCTGGCCGATGAGCGGCTGATCGATATCGTGCGCGGTGCCGCGCGGCATCAGGACCGCCACGCTCAGCTGATCTATCAGGGCCATCAGGGCAGCGATCATCCGGTGCATCCGGCGATCCCCGAAACCGCCTATCTCAAGGCGCTCGGGGTGCGTATCTTCCGCGATTGATCGGTATGCGCGACTGGGTCAGAGTCTTTCAGCACCCCGACAGCCTGCTGGTCGGTCACGTTCGCAACCTCGTCGAGGGGGAGGGCGTCCCCTGCGAGATCCGCAACTGGACGCTGGCCGGCGGCATGGGCGATCTCGCTCCGCTGGACTGCGAGCCGCAACTGTGGGTAGCGCCGCACAACGCCGAGCGTGCGGCCGGGGTGATTGCGCGCTGGCAGCGCGGCGACAGCGAACCGGGCCAGCGCTGGTGCTGTGCGCAGTGCGGTGAGGTGCACGACGGCGCCTTTGACCGCTGCTGGCAGTGCGGCGAGGCGCGTCGCTGAGCGCTTCATGGCGCGTCGTTCGCTACCGGCCCGGCTCGGCGTTACACTGACCGTCGTTTCCGAGTCATCAGCAACCAGATACCGCCTTCATGACCATCTCTCGAGTACTCACCGGTATTACCACCACCGGTACGCCGCATCTGGGCAACTACGTCGGCGCGATCCGCCCCGCCGTGGCCGCCAGCCAGGACCCCGAGGTTCGCTCCTACTATTTCCTTGCCGATCTGCACGCCCTGATCAAGGCCAACGACCCCAAAAGGGTGCAGCAGTCGCGTCTCGAGATCGCCGCCAGCTGGCTGGCGCTGGGGCTGGATACCGACAACGCCATCTTCTACCGCCAGTCGGATGTGCGCGAAACCACCGAGCTGGCCTGGCTGCTCTCCTGCGTTTGCGCCAAGGGGCTGATGAACCGCGCCCACGCCTACAAGGCGGCGGTGGCCGATAACGAAGAGGCCGGCGTCCCCGATCCGGATCGCGGCATCACCATGGGACTTTTCAGCTACCCGGTGCTGATGGCCGCCGATATTCTGCTGTTCAACGCCAACCGCGTGCCGGTAGGGCGCGACCAGGTGCAGCATATCGAGATGGCGCGCGACATGGCGGGGCGCTTCAACCATGTCTACAAGGGCGACTACTTCGCCCTGCCGGAGGCGGTGGTCGATGAGCGGGTGCAGACGCTCAACGGGCTCGATGGTCGCAAGATGTCGAAAAGCTACGACAACACCATCCCGTTGTTCGTCTCCGAGAAGAAACTGCTCAAGCTGGTGCGTAAAATCAAAACCAACTCGCTGGAGCCGGGGGAGCCCAAGGACCCGGAAACCTGCACCCTGTTTCAGATCTTCTCCGCCTTTGCCGGCGAGACCGAAACCGCCGACATGCGCCGCCGCTACGCCGAGGGGATCGGCTGGGGCGAGGCGAAAAACGAACTATTCGAGTATCTCAACGCCCATCTTGCCGGGCCGCGCGAGGAGTACGAAA
The DNA here is from genome assembly GCF_000382245.1 of Kushneria aurantia DSM 21353. Classification (GTDB taxonomy): domain Bacteria; phylum Pseudomonadota; class Gammaproteobacteria; order Pseudomonadales; family Halomonadaceae; genus Kushneria; species Kushneria aurantia. The sequence goes on along the minus strand of NZ_KB907865.1, from coordinate 102,418 downwards.
AGCTGCTGGCCGATCCCGGTCATATCGAAAATGTGATGCAAAAGGGTGCCGAGCGGGCGCGCGCCGAGGCTGCCGAGCGACTTGATCGACTGCGCAGTGCCGTTGGCCTGGGACGGTTTCTATAAAGAACTCAGCAGGATAGTCAGTTCAATTGGAAAGACGGCGCGGCCGGGTTGAAAAACCCGGCCGCGTTTTTTGGGTTATCGGACAGATCGGGCGGTCTCTGTCGATAGCTTTTTTTAAGCCTTACCCGACCAAAGAGTGATTGTCTGACATATCGCTTTGGCGGCTAAATGCTCCGAAAGAGGGTGATTTAAATCTCGGGAAAGAATCTTTAACGCCCTCTCGTTGCCAATCATCATCATGTGAATCAATCGGCAGCGATCTTTAATCGAATTTTCGACTCGCGGATCGATGCGGGTCATGCGAGCCGTTTCAATAGCCAATAGACGGTCGAAGCGCCAGGCCGCCGACGCTCATCAAAGCGTTGAAGGTCGGCCCGGGGACAGGACCAAAGGGGATCTTGCAATGAAAAAGTTACTCGCCATCAGCGTCGCGGTAATGGGCTTTGGTACCACCGCGGCGGTTGCCGAAACGGTAGGATTTTCACAGATTGGTTCGGAGTCCGGGTGGCGCGCGGCGGAGACGACCATCACCCGGCAGCAGGCCGAAAAGCGCGGTATCGACCTCAGGTTCTCCGATGCCCAGCAGCGCCAGGAGAATCAGATCGCCGCGCTGCGCTCCTTCGTCGCCCAGGGAGTGGACGCCATTTTGCTGGCGCCGGTGGTGTCGACCGGCTGGGATAATATTCTGATGGAGGCGAGGGACGCCGAGATTCCGGTCGTTCTGCTCGACCGCCGGATCGATGCGCCGGATGATCTCTACATGACGGCGGTGGGGGCCGACAGCGTACATGAGGGCGAGGTCGCCGGCGGCTGGCTGGTCGATGAAGTCGGCGATCGCCAGTGCAACGTGGTCGAGCTCCAGGGGACCACCGGCTCGTCGGTGGCCATCGAACGCAAACAGGGTTTCGAAAACGCCATCGCCGATCACCCCAATATCAGCATCATTCGCAGCCAGACCGGCGACTTTACCCGCTCCGGCGGCAAGGAAGTCATGGAGAGCTTCCTGCAGGCGGAAAACGGCGGTCGCAATATCTGTGCGCTGTTCTCGCACAACGACGATATGGCGGTCGGCGCCATCCAGGCGATCAAGGAGGCGGGCCTCAACCCCGGCGAGGATATCCTGACCGTCTCCATCGATGGCGTACCGGACTACTTCCGGGCCATGGCCAACGGCGATGCCAACGCCACCGTCGAGCTGACGCCCAATATGGCCGGTCCCGCCTTCGATGCGCTGCAGGCCTGGTGGCAGGACGGCACGCTGCCGCCGAAGTTTATCCAGACCCCATCGACGCTCTACACCCAGGCCGATGACCCCGAGGGCGAATACCAGCGTCGCAAGGATCTCGGCTACTGAGACATTCTGCTGCCGTGAAGGTGGCCTGAAGCCGGGGCCGTAGTGGTCCCGGCCCGGTCGCTCTGGCGTATTGTGAAGAGCCGGTGCCGTTACCTTTCGCCTGTTGTCATGGGGACCCCGATGCTGCTTGCGCTGCAATCCCTGACCAAGACCTTTGTTGGCATGAAAGCCCTTGACGAGGTCGATTTCGAGCTCGCCAGCGGCGAGGTGCACGCCCTGCTGGGCGAGAACGGCGCGGGCAAGTCGACCCTGATCAAATGCCTGACCGGGGTCTATCGGCGCGACGCCGGCAGTATCCTGCTCGACGGTCGTGACATTTCGCCCGATTCCACCTCTCGGGCGCAGGCGCTGGGCATCGGCACGGTCTATCAGGAGGTCAATCTGCTGCCCAACCTGACGGTGGCCCAGAATCTGACCTTCGGCCACGAACCGCGCCGCTTCGGCATCATCAGTCCCCGTGCTCAGCGCCGCCGGGCGGCGCAGATGCTGGAGGGCTACGGGCTTGATATCGATCTCGACCGCGATCTCGGCAGCTATTCGGTAGCGGTGCAGCAACTGGTCGCCATCGCCCGCGCGGTGGAGCTCTCGGGACGCGTACTAATCCTTGATGAGCCCACCGCCAGCCTCGATGATCGCGAGGTGCAGATGCTGTTCGCCGTGGTGCGCCGGCTGCGCGACCGGGGGTTGGGCATCATTTTCGTATCGCACTTTCTCGATCAGGTCTATGCGCTCTGCGATCGCATCACGGTGCTGCGCAACGGCTGCCGAATCGTCACCGAACGCAGCGACAGCCTCGACCGCGTGCGCCTGATCGAACATATGCTGGGGCGCGAGCTGGCCGCGCAGGAGGAGAGCGAGAAGCGTCATCGCCGTAGCGCTCCGCTGGCCGGAGAGCCGCTGCTCTCCTTTGCCGGCGTCGGTCGGCGGGGCTTTGTCGAACCCTTTGATCTCGAGGTGCAGCGCGGCGAGGTGATCGGCATGTCCGGTCTGCTGGGCTCCGGGCGTACCGAGACCGCCGAGCTCATGTTCGGTATTCGGCGCATGCACAGCGGTACCGTCAGCGACGCCGAGGGTGATCTGCGCCTCAACAACCCGCGCGATGCCATCGCCGCCGGCTTCGGCTTCGCGCCGGAGGACCGCAAGACCGATGGCATCATCGCCGACCTGTCGATTCGCGACAATATCGTCCTCGCCATGCAGGCCCGCCGCGGCTGGCTGCGGCGCGTACCGCGCGCCGAGCAGAAGCGGCTTGCCGCCGACTATATCGAGCGGCTGGATATCCGCACCTCCGGGCCGGAGAAGGCGGTGGGCGAACTGTCGGGCGGCAATCAACAGAAGGTGGTGCTGGCCCGCTGGCTGGCGATGAATCCGCGCTTCCTGGTGCTCGACGAGCCGACCCGCGGCATCGATGTCGGTGCCCATGCCGAAATTCTCCAGCTGGTCCGCGAACTGACCGCCAGGGGCATGGCGGTGCTGGTGATCTCTTCCGAGCTCGATGAGCTGATCGCCGTTTCCGATCGCGTCATCGTGCTGCGCGACCGTCGCCAGGTGGCGAGGCTCAGCGGTAGCGACATTACGCTGGAAAACGTCGTCCATGCCATCGCTGCCTCGGACGAACACAGGGAGGTGAGTGCCTGATGCCCGCCGCAGTGAAGCGTATTCTGCCGCAGCTGATCACCCTGCTGGGGGTGATGGTGCTGGTCAGTCTGGTGTTTCCCGACTTCCTGAGTATCGACTATAGCGACGGTCGACTGGTCGGCCCTGTTATTGATGTACTGAAACGCGGCGCGCCGGTGGCGCTGCTGGCGGTGGGCATGACGCTGGTGGTGGCCACCGGCGGCATCGATCTGTCGGTAGGCACGCTGATGGCGATCACCGGGGCGGTCGCCGCGGCCGCCATCGTGGCCGGTCACGGCCTGGTGCTGGCGATTGTGCTGGCCCTGGCCGCCGGCCTGTGCGCCGGCGGCTTCAGCGGTTTTCTGGTCGCCGTGGTCGGCATTCAGCCGATCGTTGCCACCCTGATTCTGATGATTTCGGGGCGCGGTATCGCCCAGCTGATTACCGAGGGCCGCATTCTGACCTTCAATATGCCGGGGTTTGCCTTTCTCGGTTCCGGCACGCTGCTTGGCGTGCCGGTGCCGGTGTGGATCTGGCTGGCGGTCACGGCACTGGCGATCGTCATCGTGCGCCGCACGGCACTGGGGCTTTTGATCGAGTCGGTCGGTATCAATCGCCGCGCCAGTGCGCTGGCGGGGGTCAATGCGCGAGTCATCCTGATCGCCGTCTACATGGCGTCCGGTCTGTGCGCGGCGCTGGCCGGCATCATCACCACCGCCGACATTCGCGGCGCCGATGCCAACAATGCCGGGCTGTGGCTCGAGCTGGATGCCATTCTGGCCACCGTGCTGGGCGGCAATTCGCTGCGTGGCGGGCGCTTCTCGATCTCTGCTGCGGTGATCGGGGCGCTGATCATTCAGACCATCAATACCGGTATTCTGCTGGCCGGTTTCCCCTCGGAGTACAACCTGGTCATCAAGGCGGTGCTGGTGATCCTGATTCTGGTGGTGCAGTCGCCCAGCCTGGCCGGCGACCTGAAACGCCTGGGTTCGCAGCTGTCACGCCGCGCGCCGCGCCGCTCGGCGAAGGCGGCCCCACAGAGGTCGGATCGATGAGAAATCCACGTCTCTATCCGCTGCTGGCGACCATCGCCATTTTTATTATCGCCTACGCCATCTGCTACCTGCAGTTTCCCTACATACTGTCCACCCGGGTGGCCGGCAATCTGCTGACCGACAACGCTTACCTGGGCATTGTCGCGGTGGGCATGACGATCGTCATTCTGTCCGGTGGTATCGATCTGTCGGTGGGCTCGGTGATCGCCTTTTCGGGGGTCTTTATCGCCGTCATGCTGCGCGACAGCGGGCTGCACCCGCTGGCGGTGTTCGCGCTGCTGCTGGTGATAACCACCGCCTTCGGTGCGGCCATGGGGTGGTTGATTTATCGCCTCGCCATGCCCGCCTTTATCGTCACCCTTGCCGGCATGTTTCTGGTTCGTGGCGTGGCCTACATGATGAGCATCGATTCCATTCCCATCGACCACCCCTTCTTTACCTCGCTGCAGCGGGTCTACTGGCTGATGCCGGGCAAGGGGCGGCTGACGCTGATCGGCGTGGTGATGCTGCTGGCCTTCGTGGTCGGCCATATCATCGCCCACCGTACTCGCTTCGGGGCCAATGTCTTCGCCCTCGGCGGCGGCGAGCAGACGGCGCGGCTGATGGGCAGCCGGGTGGGACGCACGACCGTCATGATCTACGCCTTTTCGGGCCTGATGGCGGGGCTTGGCGGCATCGTCTTCGCGCTCTATACCGGCTCGGGCTATCCGCTGGCCACCGTGGGTACCGAGCTGACCGCGATTGCCACCGTGGTGATCGGCGGTACCCTGCTGACCGGCGGTGCCGGCTATGTGTTCGGCACCCTGTTCGGGGTGCTCACCATGGGGCTGATCCAGACCTACATCGTTTTCGACGGTACTCTGTCGAGCTGGTGGACCCGCATCGCCATCGGCGTGCTGCTACTGGCCTTTATCGTGCTGCAGAAGGGGCTGCTCAGGCTGACCACGGCGCGTTCGGCGGCGTAGCGAGAGGGCTCGATGGTCGCCGCCTTGTTGATCAGCACATCGTTGATCGGTGTGTCATCGGCCATAAACGCGCCCCTCTCGTCGAATATCCGCCAGCAGCGGTGCACGTGCCTCGTCGAGCGCCAGCTTTTCCCTGATGACGAAGACTTCGAATTGCAGGGTGCGGCTATCGTCGCGTGACCACCAGCACTCGCCGCTGGTGATCACCCGCGCTTGCATGACGGTAGAGGCCTCATTCAGATCGATGAGATCGACGTCAAGATCAAGCGCCACGGCGAGCTGCTGTCCCGCCTCCCATAGCCTGAACGGGTCGGCTCGCTCGTCAAGCAGCACGGCGAGATCCAGGTCGCTGTGCGGCCCGGCCTCGTTCGAAACGCGGCTGCCGAAAGCGTAGAGTGCCAGCAGCCGCTCGCCGAGCGCCTGCTGCAGTAGTGCCAGACTGCGCTGGCGCAGCAGGCTATCGCTCATTGGCCGTCTCCTTGCCGATCCTTTGCAAAAGCCCGCTCGATGGCGTCGTTGAGAGTTTTCAGCACCGCGACCCGAGCGTGGCGCTTGTCGTTGGCGTCGATCACCGTCCAGCGCGCGGTATCGGTGCTGGTGCGCGCGACCATGTCGCCCACGGCGGTGGCGTAGTCGTCCCATTTGCCGCGATTGCGCCAGTCCTCGTCGGTGATCTTGTAGCGCTTCAGCGGTGACGCCTCGCGCGCCCGGAAGCGCGCCAGCTGGGTGTCGCTGTCGATCGCCAGCCAGAATTTGACGACGATGATGCCGGCTTCGGCCAGCTGCGCTTCGAAGTCGTTGATCTCTTCAAAGGCGCGTTGCCAGTCCGCCGGCGTGCACAGTCCTTCGACCCGCTCCACCAGTACCCGGCCGTACCAGGAGCGGTCGAAGATGGTCATGCGGCCGCCAAGGCGCGGCAACTGCTGCCAGAAGCGCCACAGCCAGGGGTGTGCCAGCGCTTCCTGACTCGGTGCGGCGATGGGCACGATGCGGTATTCGCGCGGGTCCAGCGCGTCGGTGACGCGACGAATGCTGCCGCCCTTGCCGGCCGCGTCGTTGCCCTCGAAGACCGCTACCACGGCGTGGCGGCGCATACGTTTTTTGCGCATCAGACTCAGCAGTCGCCGCTGTTCGCGGTTGCGCTCGCGCTTGTAGTCCTTGCGCTTCATCGCTTCGGACCGCGGCCGCGGGGGCAGGGCGCCACCCTGCGACAGCGCCGGCAGCGGCGGGCCCTTGGCCGGGCCGCAGCGCATAGCGTCGAGCAGCGCCCGGCCGACGGCAAGATTGCGTCGCCTTGGGTCGGCGCAGTCGATCACTGTCCAGTTAGCGTGGCGGCAGCGGGTGTGTGCCAGCATCTGTTCGGCGTGGCGGCGGGTCGTGTCATAGTGATCCAGTTGGTGCCACTCCAGCGGGGTCAGCCGCCAGCTGCGCTCGCTGCTGTGCTGCTGCGCCTCGAGGCGTGCTTTCATCTCCGCCCTGGAGAGGTGAAACCACAGCTTGAGCAGTACCACACCCTCATGGGCCAGCATCGTTTCCAGCCGCCGGATGTCGTCGAGCTGCTGTTCGAAACCCTGTTCATCGACCTCCTCGTTGACCCGGGCGCGCAGCAGCCGGGTGTACCAGTTGAGAAAGAAGATGCCGATATGCCCCTTCGACGGCAGCCGCTGCCAGTAGCTCCAGGCCGCCGGACGGGCGTGCAGCTCGTCGGTGAATTCGCCGAAGGTATCGACCCGCAGGTGACGCGGGTCGAGCCACTCATGCAGCAGCTTGACGCTTTCTCCCTTGCCCGCTACCTCGAAGCCGGCGATCAGGATCAGCACCGGGAAGTCGCCGCGCTGCCGCATCTCGAACTGTGCTTCCAGCAGCCGCTCGCGCAGCTCGGTGGCCTGCTGTCTGTAGCAGGCCTTGTCGAGGGGCTGGTCGTGGTTATCGGGCATCGCTGCTCTCCGCGATGAACGGAACGGGGCAGGGACGCCCCGTTACGCGCTCAGGTCTCTGTGGTGCCCTGCGCCAGGGCTTCGGCCAGCCCCGGCGAGTAGTCGGCGCCGTGGGGCACGGTGGCGGTCGAGGCGCTCAGAGCGTCACCGATCGGTTCGGCGCGACCGCCCAGATACTCGGCCAGAAACGCCTCGGTGATGGCGTTGAAGGCGATGTTGTTGGCCGGACGGGCGAAGCCGTGGCCCTCGTCGGGGAAGAGCACATAGGTGACCGGAATCGATTTTTCCGCCATCGCGGTGACGATCTGGTCGCTCTCGGCCTGCTTGACGCGCGGGTCGTTGGCTCCCTGGCCGATCAGCAGCGGGCGCTGAATGCGCTCCGCTCGGGTGAGCGGCGAGCGCTCTTCGAGCCAGGCGCGCCCCACCTCGGTGCCGGGGTCGGCCATGCGGCGATACATCTGTTGGCGGCCGGCTTCCCAATAGGGTGGAATGCTCTCCAGCAGGGTGGTGAGGTTCGAGGGGCCGACGATATCCACCCCGCAGGCGAATTTCTCGGGGGTCATGGTCAGGCCGGCGAGGGTGGCGTAGCCGCCGTAGGAGCCGCCCATGATCGCCACTCGCCCGGGATCGGCAACGTCGCGCTCGATCGCCCAGTCGACGGCGTCGATCAGATCGTCGTGCATTGCCGCGCCCCACTCGCCGTCACCGGCGGCGGTGAAGGATTTGCCAAAGCCGGTCGAGCCGCGATAGTTGACCGACAGTACTGCATAGCCGCGGTTGGCCAGCCACTGATGCATGCCGTTGCTGCCGTAGTCGTCGCGCGCCCAGGGGCCGCCATGTACCAGCAGCACCATCGGCAGCGGCCGTTCGGGGGCAGTGAAACCCTCGGCGTCGCTGCCGCGCGGCAGGCTGAGATAGGCGGTCAGGGTCAGGCCGTCGCGGGCAGTGATTTCCAGCGGGGTCATGCCCGCCAGCGGGGCGCCGGTCAGTTCCGGGCGGCTGACGAACAGCAGGGTCAGCTTGCGGCTGTCACGGTCGAAAAGCCGGGTTTCGGGGGGAGCGGTGACCGGGTCATTGACCACGATCCAGCGGCGGTCGTCGTCGCTGCGCGAGGTAACATGCACATCGCCGTCGAGCTGCTCGTCGAGAAAGCGCATCTCCTCGCCGATGGCGGCGTCGATGAAGTGCCACTCGGTGCGCAGGTAGTCGACCGCCCAGGCCTGGATATGCTGGCTGTCAGGGTCGGTCATCACGTCGGTGATATCCGCTTTCGGCGAGGCGGCGACCTCCTGCATGGAACCGCTCTCCAGGCTCTGAACCATCAGCGCGGCGGTATCGCGGCCGCGACTGTCGATCCAGTAGAGGGTGTCGCCGTCGCGGTTGAAGCCCACCGGGCCGGTGTTGGCGCTGTCCTCGAAGCTGATGCTGACGAAGGGCTCGCTTTCCACCTCGCCGTCCTGAATGCGGAAGAAATCCTCGCCGCCGTCGTCACGGGGCCGCTCGGCGATTCGGATGGCGAGCTGTTCATCGAGCAGAAAGCCGCCGTAGCCGTCGTTTTGCATCACCAGGGTCAGCTCGCCGCTCGACAGATCAAGGCGGTAGACGTCGTGCCAGCGCGGATCGCGGTCGTTGATGCCCACCATGATGTGATCCTGCACGTGACGACTGACGCCCAGCACCTGCACCCGTACGCCCTCCTGCGGGGTCAGGGTGCGCTGGGTCGCGCTCTCCACCTCGACGCCGAACAGGCGGAAGTTCTCGTCGCCTCCCTGGTCGTTGACGAAAAGCAGCTGGCGACTGTCCGGCGACCAGAAGTAGCTGCGAATGGGGCGAGTACGCTCGTCGGTCAGGGCGCGCGCGTCTTCGGGACTTTCGGTGGGCGCTACCCAAAGGTTGAGGACTTCGTTGACCGGCGCGATCCAGGAGAGCCAGCGGCCGTCGGGGCTGAGCCGACCCTGCACGCGGCTGGGGTTGCCGAACAGTCGCCGGCGTTCGATCAGCGGTACGTCCTCGGCGCCGCCGCCCGCGCTGTCAGTGGCACTCATCGGGGTGATCGGGGCCGGATGCATCCAGCGCATGAGAAACTCCTTGACGCAAAATGGGTCATTGCCTCGGCGTATCGAGGCGTCATGCCCCCAGCATAACGCAGTGTGGGCGCGCGGGCCGATCGATCGGTTAGCAAGACCTTATTGGGCCGCACCGCTATATGCCTATAAAATATCAATCATCCCATCTTTTATTACTTTCAGGAGTTGTCTTATGACGCAGACGAGGGCTTACGCGGGGGGCCAGCGCTCTCTGCCGTTAGCGCCGGTTGAGCTGTGGTCAGGTTGCCGAGCGGCGGAGCACGAAAAAGGCCGCTATCGCGGTGGATAGCGGCCCTTCGTTGTGATCGATACCGGCCGCCGAGCGGCCGGCACGAAAGGCTTACAGCATGCTGCGCAGTACGTAGTGCAGGATGCCGCCGTGGCGGAAGTAAGCGAGCTCGTTGGCGGTGAAGATGCTGCAGACCGCGTCGATCTCCTTGCTGTTGCCATCCTCGAAGGTGATCGACACCTTCACTTTGGCGTTGGGCTCGATATCGCTCAGACCGCTGATGCTGACGGTTTCGTTGCCGGTCAGACCCAGTGAGTTGCGATCCTCGCCTTCGGGGAACTGCAGCGGCAGCACGCCCATGCCGATCAGGTTGGAGCGGTGGATACGCTCGTAGGATTCGGCGATCACCGCACGCACGCCCAGCAGGCGTGTGCCCTTGGCCGCCCAGTCGCGCGATGAGCCGGTGCCGTACTCCTTGCCGGCGATCACGACCAGCGGGGTGTCGCTCTCGGCGTATTTCATCGCGGCGTCGTAGATGGCCATCTGTTCGCCGGAGGGCACGTGGCGGGTAAAGCCGCCCTCGACGCCGTCGAGCATCTCGTTGCGGATGCGCACGTTGGCGAAGGTGCCGCGCATCATCACCTCGTGATTGCCACGCCGCGAACCGTAGGAGTTGAAGTCCTTGACTGCTACCCCGTTCTCCTGCAGATAGCGCCCCGCCGGGCTGTCCGGCTTGATCGAGCCGGCCGGCGAGATGTGGTCGGTAGTCACCGAGTCGCCCAGCCTGGCCAGCACGCGCGCCTCTTTAACGTCCTCGACCGGTGCCGGCTCGCGATCCATGCCTTCGAAGAAGGGAGGATGCTGGATGTAGGTGGAGTCCTTCGACCACTCGTAGACTTCGCCTTCGGTGATGTCGATCGACTGCCACGCCTCGTCGCCGTCGAACACCTCGGCGTACTCCTTGCGGTACATGTCGCTGCGTACGCGCTCGACCGCCTCGGCGATCTCCTTCTGCGACGGCCAGATATCCTTCAGATAGACCGGGTTGCCGCTGTTGTCCTTGCCCAGCGCGTCCTTCGAGATATCGATACGGACGTTACCGGCCAGCGCATAGGCGACCACCAGCGGCGGCGAGGCGAGCCAGTTGGTCTTGACCAGCGGATGGATGCGGCCTTCGAAGTTACGGTTACCCGACAGCACCGAGGCGACCGTCAGGCTCTCGTCCTGAATCGCCTGGTCGATCGGTTCGGGCAGCGGCCCGGAGTTGCCGATGCAGGTGGTGCAGCCGTAACCCACCAGGTTGAAACCGAGCTTGTTGAGCGGCTCCTGGAAACCGGCGGTGGCGAGGTAGTCGGTGACCACCTTGGAGCCGGGCGCCAGCGACGTCTTGACCCAGGGCTTGCTGACCAGGCCCTTTTCGACTGCCTTTTTGGCCAGCAGACCGGCGGCCATCAGCACGCTGGGATTGGAGGTGTTGGTGCAGGAGGTGATGGCAGCGATCACCACGGCGCCATCCTGCAGGCGGAACTTCTCGCCCTTGTAGTCGACGTTGGGCTCTTCATCGAAACTGTTGTCGACAAAGGGCGCGGTGCTGCCGCCTTCACCCTGCCAGCGATTCTCTTCCTGGTTCGAGGCGTCCTTTGACTGATCGGCCAGCAGCTTCTCGAACGTGCTGCTCATGTCGGTGAGCGCGACGCGATCCTGCGGGCGCTTGGGGCCGGCCAGGCTCGCCTCGACCTCGTTCATGTCGAGATAGAGGGTATCGGTGAAGATCGGCTCATGGCCGGGTTCGCGCCACAGGCCCTGCTCCCGGGCGTAGGCCTTGACCAGATCGATCTGCTCCTGACTGCGGCCGGTGAGCTTCATGTAGTTCAGGGTCTCTTCATCCAGCGGGAAGAAACCGCAGGTAGCGCCATACTCCGGTGCCATGTTGGCGATGGTGGCGCGATCCGCCAGCGGCAGATCCTTGAGGCCGTCACCGTAGAACTCGACGAACTTGCCGACCACGCCGCGCTTGCGCAGCATCTGGGTCACGGTCAGTACCAGGTCGGTGGCGGTGATACCCTCGCGCAGCTTGCCCTCGAGCTTGAAGCCGACCACTTCCGGGATCACCATCGATACCGGCTGGCCCAGCATCGCCGCTTCCGCTTCGATACCGCCAACGCCCCAGCCGAGTACGCCAAGGCCGTTGATCATGGTGGTGTGGGAGTCGGTGCCCACCAGGGTGTCGGGGAAGGCGAAAGTCTTGCCATCTTCCTCTTTGGTCCACACCGACTTGCCGAGATATTCGAGGTTGACCTGGTGACAGATGCCGGTGCCCGGCGGCACGACGCGGAAGTTGTCGAACGCCTGCTGGCCCCAGCGCAGGAACTCGTAGCGCTCCAGGTTGCGCTCCATCTCGATTTTGACGTTATCCTCGAACGCTTGCGGATTGCCGTAGTCATCGACCATCACCGAGTGGTCGATGACCAGATCGACGGGGGAGAGCGGGTTGATCCGCGAAGGCTTTTCGCCCAGTTTGGCAACGGCGTCACGCATGGCGGCCAGGTCGACCACGCCGGGAACACCGGTGAAATCCTGCATCAGTACGCGGGCCGGGCGATAGCCGATCTCGTGGCTCGACTTCGCTTCCTGCTGCCAGTCGACCAGCGCCTGGATGTCGTTTTCGGTGGCGGTTTCGCCATCCTGAAAGCGCAGCTGGTTCTCCAGCAGCACCTTCAGCGTGAAGGGCAGACGCGTGATGTCGCCATACTGCTCGGCGGCTTTTTTCAGGCTGTAATAGTGATAGGTCTGATCGCCTACCTTGAGTTCATTGAGCGTATCCTGGGCGTTGTCGGTGCTCATGAAACCTCCTCATCATCTGGTTTCCGGCCGGCGGCGCCTTTTCCCGATGCATACGCCAGAATGCGGGGTGGACAGGGCCGGCAGGCTGTATCCGGTAAGGGTCGTGCCACGGTCGAGTGCTCGACGGTGATGCCGGACAATGCAGTATAGTCGGCGAAGCGGCGGTTGACTGCACCATGAACGTTTCGCCGGATTGTCGACAAACTGTGATCCTAGCATATTCGCGGTTCGGTCATATAGTTTCAATTCCTTGTCATGAGTGTGGTGACTTCCCATGTGCGACCAATGGTTGAGCTGGCAGCAGGAAGGCTGCCCGCACTGCGGTGCAGCCAATGACATTCCCGTCGATATCAGCCAGGGCTCTCACGAGACCTGGGTCGACTGTCACTGGTGCTGTGCGCCCATCATGGTGGCGATAACCGTATCGCCGCTGGATGACACCCTCGAGTCGGTGGTGCTCAAGCGCGACGACGAGGTGTAGAGGTGACGGGCGAGGGCGGCCCGGCGCTGCTCGCAGGCCGCATGCAGCACTGAAGTACGTCGCCGCCGGTGCTACAATCGCGTCCATCACGCGATACACTTTTTATCGAGGTTGTCATGAGCGAAGCGAGCCACCATCCGCTGATCATTCTGGGTTCCGGACCGGCCGGGTATTCGGCGGCGGTTTATGCCGCACGGGCCAATCTGTCGCCGCTGCTGCTCACCGGCATGGAGATGGGCGGCCAGTTGACCACCACGACGGATGTCGACAATTGGCCGGGTGACGACAGCGGGGTCCAGGGCCCTGAGTTGATGGAGCGTATGCGCCGTCATGCCGAGCGCTTCGAGACCGACATCCGTATTGACCATATTCATACGGCAACCCTGAGCGAACGGCCCTTCAGACTGGAGGGCGACAACGGTGTCTACAGCTGCGATTCGCTGATCATTGCCACCGGTGCCAGCGCCCTCTATCTGGGGCTGGAGTCGGAGGAGAAGTTCCGCGGTCAGGGGGTTTCGGCCTGCGCCACCTGCGACGGCTTTTTCTATCGCAACAAGGAGGTCGTGGTGGTCGGCGGTGGCAATACCGCCGTCGAGGAGGCGCTGTATCTCTCCAATATCGCCTCGAAGGTCACGCTGGTGCATCGTCGCGATAGCCTGCGGGCCGAGAAGATCATGCAGCAGAAGCTTCAGGAGCGTGTCGACAGCGGCAGCATCGAGATGGCGTGGAATACCACGGTCGACGAGGTGCTGGGCGATGACTCCGGGGTGACCGGCGTGCGGCTCAAATCGGTGGCTGATGGCACCATCCGCGAGTTGAACGCGCCGGGGCTGTTCGTGGCGATCGGCCACCGCCCCAACACCGGACTGTTCGCCGGTCAGCTGGAGATGCGCGACGGCTATATCCAGGTAAAGTCGGGGCTGGAGGGTAATGCCACCGCGACCAGTATTGCGGGCGTATTCGCCGCCGGCGACGTTGCCGATCATGTCTATCGACAGGCCATCACCTCGGCTGGCAGCGGCTGCATGGCGGCACTGGATGCCGAGCGCTTTCTCGACGATCTCGATCCCTCGGTGCCGCACTCGGCCTGGTAGGCGAGCGGGACAACATCCTGCCACGAACGAAAGCCCGGCACGGTGCCGGGCTGCTGGGTATCGCCAAAAGGGGTGAAAAGAGCGCCGCCGCGCTGTTCATCTCAGTAGTGTGGTGGGCGCTCGTCACTCCCCTCCGGCTCGCCGCCGAGCGCCTCCAGCGCACTGCGGTGCTCACCCAGCCGCGTCGCCATCAGCTGGCACCGACGCTCGAGGCGTTCGATGGTAGCCGATTGATGGATCAGCGTTTGATCAAGGCGCTCGAGCCAGTTTTCCTGCCAGGCGAGGCGGCTTTCCAGGTCGTCGACGCGCGCTAGCACCCGCTCAAGCGTAGTGTCAATCGTCGTGTTAGAATCGTCGCGCTGCGGGGGACTTTCCATGAGAGGGTTCTGCCGTGGTCGGTGACGTGTCGCAAGGCCGTTGCCGTGTCGACACTTCGGTACAAACGGTATCAGGGAACATCCGGAGTGACGACGTCTGTTTTTCAAAAAATCCTTATAGTTGCAACAGAGTATCGTCATGAGTGCAAAAACCGTCTGGCGCTGTACCTTTATCAGCCTGCTGCTGGCGCTGGCCATGCCGTTGCTGGCTGGTTTTTTCCTTTATATTGCAAGTCCTTCTGCCCTTGCCGCCCTCGGCGGCAGCCCGGGCATCGTATCCACCTGGGCGCTTGTCTCGATGGCGGCCTTCATCGTGCTGGAGATTGCTACCCTGGTCATGCATATATTGACGCCCGCGCTCTCCAACGTTGTCGATGTGGAGAACGACGATCGTGAGATCGGTGTCGTCAAGTGGTTCAATGTCAACAAGGGCTATGGCTTTATCGCCCGCGATGGCGGTGAGGACGTTTTCGTCCACTTCCGCGCCATTCGCGGCAAGGGGCATCGTACCCTGGCCGAGGGGCAGCGCGTGCGCTACCACTCGGTGCAGAACGAGCGGGGCCTGCAGGCCGAGGATGTGACCGTCATCACCTGAGACGTCATCACGCCCGTATCGGCAAACGGCCGACAGCACAGCGCCCCTGCCGGGAAACCGGCAGGGGCGCTGTGATTGCGCGGCTGTCGCTCAGCCTTCGTTCAGCGCGCTGCGTACCGCGGCAGCGCCGGGCTGGCCGTCCAGCGTCTCGACGCCATCCAGCCATTCGTCGAGCAGTGCATCATGCTCGCGCAGATACCGGCGCGCCGCGACTCGCGGCTCGGTGCCGTCGTTCATGATCTCACCCATCAGCCGGTTTTCCATCTCCAGCGTGAAGGTCATGTTGTTGAGCAGCGTGGCGATATTGGGGCACTGCTCGGCGTAGCCGCCGCGAGTGTTGGTATAGACGGTGGCGCCGCCCATGTCGGGGCCGAAGTAGTCATCGGCGCCGCTCAGATAGGCGATGTCGAAGTTGCTGTTCATCGGATGAGGCGCCCAGCCGAGAAACACCATCCACTCCTGATCCGGCACGCTGGCGCGCAGGGTGGCCAGCATGCCGGCCTCGCTCGAGTCGATCAGCTGCCAGTCGCCGAGATCAAAGGCGTCGTCGTCGATCATCTGCTGGATCAGGACGTTGCCGTCGTTGCCCGCTTCGATGCCGTAAATGCGATGATCGAAGCGGTCGGCGTGGTCGTTCAGATCGGCGACCGAGGTAACGCCGGCGTCATACACATACTGCGGCACCGCCAGGGTGTACTTGGCACCCTCGAGGTTGGCGACCAGCCGGTCGACGCTGCCCTCCTCGATGTAGGGGTCGCTGATGGAGGCCATCGACGGCATCCAGTTGCCCAGAAAGACGTCGAAGTCGTCGTTGGCCAGGCCGGTGTAGGCGATCGGTACCGAGACCGTATCGGTGGTGGCCTCGTAGCCGAGCCCCTCGACGACTTCACTGGCCAGCGCCGTGGTGGCAGTGATGTCGGTCCAGCCCACCTCGGCAAAGCGTACGGTGCTGCAGTCGTTGGCCGAGGCCGACAGCGGCAGGCCGGCGCCGAGTGCGACAACGCCCAGCCAGCGTAGCGTCGTGGTGTTATGCATCCCTTTGGCTCCTTGATATGACGATAGCGCGCAACCGGGGTGTGCCACGCGATATTTTTATTGAATGTCCATTTATGAAATAACGCCTCACCCATAATAGTGATTTATAGCGCGATAACAAGTTGTTGCAACCGAGCGCGGGGGCTCGGTGCTGCCGCAGAAGGCCTGAACGGAAAAAGCAGTAGGGCAGGGCGCTTCAGGCGCCGGCATCGGGCCAGTGGATGACGCCCTCGCTGCCATCGGGTTTGACCTGAAAAAAGCGGTCGGGATCGTCGCCGGGCTGCCAGCCGCCCAGTGAGCAGCGCACCTCGCACTCGAGTTGGCGGCTCGCCTCGCGGGCGCAGTCGGCATCGCGCGGCCAGGGGGTGCGGTCGCTGTCGAGCCACAGGCTGGCGAAGCGGTCGGCGGCCGCTTCCACCAGCAGGATCGGCAGCGGCAGGCCATCGCACTGCGGCAGCGCACGCCACTGGCGTTTGCCGGCGCGCTCCAGCCTCACCGGTGCCTGCAGGGCGTCGCTCAGCCAGGCGGCGATACGTTCGATGTCGCTGCAGTCGAGATAGACTTCGATATCCGGGTAGTGCTCCATGGCGTCACCGCATCAGCTGATCGAGGGTGAATTCCAGCGCCTCGCTCATCAGGTCGAGATCGCCGGCACGGATGCGCTCGTCGCGCTGATGAATGGTGGCGTTGCAGGGCCCGAGTTCGATCACCTGCGGCCCCAGGGTAGCGATAAAGCGGGCATCGGAGGTGCCGCCGCCGGTGGAGAGCGTCGGCCGTTGACCGGTGAGGCGTTCGAGCGCCGTAGTAACCGCCTCGGTGAGCTCCCCCGGACGGGTCAGAAAGGGCTCGCCGGAGAGCTGCCAGTCGATGGCGTAGTCGAGCCCGTGTGCCGCCAGCACGGCCTCGATGCGGCTTTTCAGGGTGTCGGCGTCGCTTTCGGTGGAGAAGCGCAGGTTGAACGTCACTTCCAGCTCGCCGGGGATCACGTTGTTGGCGCCGGTGCCGGCATGAAGGTTGGAGATCTGAAAGCTGGTGGGCGGGAAGAAGTCGTTGCCGCTGTCCCAGTGCTGCCTGACCAGCTCGTCGAGCGCCGCCAGCGCCTGGTGGACAGGGTTGCGGGCGCGCTGCGGATAGGCCACGTGGCCCTGTACGCCCTGAACCCGCAGTACGCCGTTGAGCGAGCCGCGCCGGCCGTTCTTGATCACGTCACCAAATTGCGACTCCGAGGAGGGCTCGCCGACGATGCAGTAGTCGAGGCGTTCGCGGCGCTGGTGCAGTATGTCGACCACCGCGCGGGTACCGTCGATCGCCGGGCCCTCCTCGTCGCTGGTGAGCAGAAAGGCGAGGCGTCCGGGATGATCCGGGTGGCGGGCGATAAAGCGCTCCACGGCGGTCACCATTGCCGCCAGTCCGCCCTTCATGTCGGCGGCGCCGCGCCCGCGCAGCCAGCCGTCGGCGTCGATTCGGGGCGCAAAGGGGGGCGTGTGCCACAGCGCTTCGGCGCCGACGGGCACCACATCGGTGTGGCCTGCCAGCACCAGCGTCGGGCCGTTGGCGGCGTCGCCGCGCACGGCCCAGAGGTTGCGCACGTCGCCCCGGTCGAGCCATTCGAGCTCGAAATCCAGCGCCGCCAGCCGCTCGCCGATCAGCGTCTGGCAGCCGGCATCGTCGGGGGTCAGCGAGCGGCGCTCGAGCAGTGCCAGTGCCAGCTGCAGGGTGGCGCTGTGCGAATGCGCCACGGTCTCAGTTGTGGGCATGGAGGGCGTCGTTGAGCGCCACGGCGCTTTTGTTGGTGCGACACTCCAGGCGTCCGGTGACCGAGTGGCGAATGAACAGCAGGTCGCTCTGGCCGGCCAGCTCGCGGGCCGCCACCGTCTCGACCAGCTCGCCCTTGTCGTCGAGCACCGCGACCTTCGCGCCGGCGGTGATATAGAGACCGGCTTCCACCGTGCAGCGATCGCCCAGCGGAATGCCGATGCCGGCGTTGGCGCCGATCAGGCAGTTTTCGCCGGTGCCGATGACGATGTTGCCGCCGCCGGAGAGCGTGCCCATGGTGGAGGCACCGCCGCCCAGGTCGGAGCCGCTGCCCAGCATCACGCCGGCGGCGATGCGGCCTTCGACCATGCCGGGCCCCGCGGTGCCGGCGTTGAAGTTGCAAAAGCCCTCGTGCATGACGGTGGTGCCTTCGCCCAGATAGGCCCCCAGGCGCACGCGGGCGGTATCGGCGATACGAACGCCCCCGGGCACCACGTAGTCGGCCATTTTGGGGAACTTGTCGACGCAGTCGACGGACAGCGCTCGCCCTTCCAGGCGCGCGCGCAGGCGGCGATCGTTGAGCTCGCCGATGTCGATGGCGCCCTCGCTGCTCCAGGCGATGTTCTTCAAAAGGGCGAACATGCCGTCGAGTTTAATGCCGTGGGGTTTGACCATGCGGTGCGACAGCAGATGCAGCTTGAGATACACCTCGGGCACGCTCTCGGGGGGGCGGTCCTCGGCGAGGAACATGGCGACCAGCGGGCGGCGGCTGGCGGCCATGGCGCGGGCGATCTCGCCCTGGTCGGTGAGTCCTTCGTGCTCCAGCGCTTCGGCGAGGCTCTCGCAGTGCTCGGGCAGGAAGCTCACCGCGACGTTGCCCTCGGGGGCACCCAGGGTGTCACGCAGGGTTTTGACGATACCGGCATCGGGCTGGTGCAGCGGTGCGGGATAGTAGACTTCCAGCCACTCTCCCTTGAGGTTCTGGGTGCCGACGCCCAGGGCAAAGCTCAGCATGGGGAACTCCTTGAAAATGGTGACAGGCACAAAAAGGCGCGCTCCGAGTGCCGGGCGCGCAAAATAAAGACGATCAGTCGCCGTAGTGCGCAACCTCGGCGCCGATCAGTATCGCGTTGCCGCTGTCGAGCAGCGGGCGACGGATCAGCGTCGGCTGCTCGCGCATCAGCGTCAGTGCGCGGTCGCGGTCGATGCCGTCGCGGCTGGCCTGATCCAGCTGGCGCCAGGCGCTGCTGCGCCGGTTGAGCAGTTCCTGCCAGTCGCGTTCGGCGGCAAGGCGGGTGAGCAGGGCGTCGTCGAGCTCGCCGCGCTCGGCGAGTCGGCGCAGGTCGATCATCTCGACCGCAAGGCCACGCCCCTCCAGGGTGCGGCGGGCGCGTCGGCAGCTGTCACAGTTGGCAAGGCCGTAGAGCTTGAGCATGCAGTCTGATCCGTCGGTGCTGTGTGCAGGCAAGGCGGCGATTATAGGCGCCCCGGCAGGCGCGGCTCAAATCGGTCGCTCAGGCGTCCTGCTGGCGGGTGACGCCGGCTTCGGCATTGAGCACCGCGCACAGCTCGTCGCGCAGGGCGTGCTGCAGTGCAGGATCGACCAGTGGCATGCCCTCGGTGTCGGTAATGAAAAAGACGTCCTCGACCCGCTCGCCGAGGGTGGCGATGCGCGCCATCGACAGCGCGATGTCAAAGCGCATGAAGATCTGCCCGACCCGTGCCAGCAGTCCCGGACGGTCGGCGGCGATCAGTTCCAGCACGGTGCGGCCGTTGGCGTCGTCCTGTTCGATCAGCACCCGCGTCGGTACGCGGAAATGTCTGAGCTGGCGCGAGGTGTGGCGCCGCACGATGCGCGGATAGTCGTCGGGGTCGTCGAGCTCCTCGACAAGATGCTGGCGAATCTCACCGAGCCGCCCGGGGTCGCGGATGGCGCTGCCGTCTTCATCGAGCAGGATAAAGGTGTTGAGGGTCCAGTCGTGACTGGAGGTGGCGATACGCGCGTCGTGGATCGACAGTCCCAGCTGGTCGATGGCGGCGGCGGTGGCGGCAAACAGATTGTTGGCCGAGCGCGTGTGCACGAACACCTTGGTGCCGCCGTCGGTCATCTCTGCGGTGGGCGCGCTGATCAGCACCAGCGGTACACTATCGCTCCCGGCTTCCAGGATGCCTCGGGTGTGCCAGACGATCTCGCTGGCGCTGTACTGCAGGAAGTAGTCATCGCCCAGCGTCTGCCACAGCGTCTCGACCGGCCGGCAGTCGCCGCCCATGCAGTTGATCAGGGCGCGCGCCTCGTCGCGGGTCTCCTCGATCCGCTCGCTGCGGTGGAGCGGATTTTCCAGGCCGCGGCGCAGTACCCGGCGGGTTTCGTTGTGCAGCTGACGCAGCAGCGCGGCGCGCCAGCTGTTCCATAGTGTCGGGTTGGTGGCGTTGATATCGGCCACGGTGAGCAGATAGAGGTAGTCCAGATGGACTTCGTCCTGCATCACGCCGGCGAACTCGCGAATTACTTCCGGGTCGCTGATATCGCGCTTCTGGGCGGTGGTCGACATCAGCAGATGGTGCTCGATCAGCCAGCTCACCAGCTGGGTGTCGCGCCGCGGCAGGCCGTGGCGGGTGCAGAACGACTGCACGTCGCGGGCCCCCAGCAGGGAGTGATCGCCGCCGCGTCCCTTGGCAATATCATGATAGAGCCCGGCGATCCACAGCAGCTCCAGCTTGGGCAGACGACCGATCAGGGCGGCGCACAGCGGATACGCTTCGCGCCCCCCTGGCGTGCGGAACTGCTCGATGGCTGCCAGCACCCGCAGGGTGTGGGCGTCGACGGTGTAGATGTGGAACAGATCGTGCTGCATCAGGCCGATGATGTGGCCAAAACGCGGCAGATACTTGCCGAGGATGCCGTAGCGCGCCATGCGCCCCAGCTCGCGCGCCACCTGACCACCGCTGCGTAGCAGCTCCATGAACAGGCTGCGATTTCTGAGGTCGGCGCGAAAGCTGTTGTCGATCAGGTGGCGATGGTCGCGAATGGCGCGAATGGTCTCGGCGCGCACGCCCTCGATGTCGGGATGCTGGGCGAGCAGCACGAACATCTCGATCAGCGCTGAAGGGCGGCGTTTGAAAACGTTGGCGCTGCGAATGCGCAGATAGCGGCCGTGTATCTCGAAGCGGTCGTTGAGCGGTGTGATGGCCGGCGCTTCATCGCCCTGCAGAATATTTTCGTCGAAATGCTGCATCAGCATGTCGTTGAGCTCGGCAAGCGCCGTCACCACGCGATAGTAGCGGCGCATGAACTCCTCCACGCCGAGCCGCTCGTGGGTGTCGCGGTAGCCGAACAGGGCGGCGATGGCGCGCTGGTTGTCAAACAGTAGACGGTCCTCGGCGCGCCCTGTGATCATGTGCAGGGCGTAGCGGACCTGCCACAGGAAGGCGCGGCTCTGGCTGGCGATGCGCAGATCGGAGTCGGTCATGAAGCCGCGTGCCACCAGCTCCTCGATGAGATCGGCACCGAAGTGGCGCTTGGCGATCCAGCCCACGGTCTGGATATCGCGCAGACCGCCGGGAGAGCTCTTGACGTTGGGTTCGAGATGATACTCGGAGTCGTTGAAGCGCCGGTAGCGGCTGCGCTGCTCCTCCAGCTTGGCGCGATAGAAGACGTCGCTGTCCCACATCCGCTCGCGCGACAGGCGCCGGCGCATCTCCTCCAGCAATCTTTCGGGACCGGCCAGGGTGCGGGTTTCGAGCAGGTTGGTGATGACGGTGACGTCGTCGCGTGCCTCGCGCTCGCAGTCATCGAGCGAGCGCACGCTGTGGCCGATCTCCAGGCCGATATCCCACAGCAGCGTGATGAACTCGCTCAACGGCCCGCGGCAGGGGCTGTCGTCGTTGTGCTCGAGCAGCACCATCAGGTCGATGTCGGAGTTCGGATGCAGCTCGCCGCGGCCGTAACCGCCCACCGCGATCAGCGCAACGCCGTCGCCGGGCCACTCGAAGCGCTGCCACAGCAGCGCCAGCAGCTGGTCGATGCACCAGGCTCGGCCGAAGACCAGGTCGCGAATATCGGCGCCGCTCCGGAAGCGCTCGTCGAGGCGCCGGCGCAGGTCGTCGAGGGTATCGCGAACGGCGGCAACCGGTGAGTCGTCACGTTCGAGCTGCGCGCTCAGGGAAACCGTATCGATCAGGCTGTCATCGGCAATGAAGCGGTAGTGGTGAAGCAGCATGGGCGGAGTATCGTCAGCCTTGGATGTTGTTGTGGGGCCCCGTCGCGCATCACCGCTCAGTCATGAAGAAAACTCAGGTCCTCGTCATGGCGGGCGGTGGTGACTTCGATGCCATCGGCGGTGATCACCAGGGTATGCTCCCACTGCGCCGACAGGCTCTTGTCGCGGGTCACCGCGGTCCAGCCATCCTTGAGCACCCTGGTCTGCCAGCCGCCGGCGTTGATCATCGGCTCGACGGTCAGGCACATGCCCGCTTCGAGTACGGCGTCGTTGTGCTCGCCGTAGCCGTTATAGTGCAGCACCTGCGGATCCTGATGAAACTGCGAGCCGATGCCGTGGCCGCAGAAGTCGCGTACCACGCTGTAGCCATTCTGGTGGGCATGGGTCTCGATTGCACGGCCGATGTCGGAAAGCCGGGCACCGGGGCGCATGACCTTCATTCCCGCGTAGAGACACTCCTGCGTGACTCGCGACAGGCGCTCGCCGCGAATGTTCTCACCCACCACGAACATGCGGCTGGTGTCGCCGTAGTAGCCCTCCTTGATCAGCGTAACATCGATATTGAAGATATCGCCCTTTTTCAGTTTCTTGCCGAAGTCGGGAATGCCGTGACAGACCACATGGTTGAGGGAGATGCAGGTGGCGTGCTGATAGCCGTGGTAGCCGATGGTAGCGGAGATGGCGCCCAGTTCGTCTTCCAGGTAGCGCTGGCAGAGGCGGTCGATCTCGCCGGTGGAGATGCCGGGGCGAATATGCGCCTCGATCATCTCCAGCACGCTGGCGGCCAGCCGTCCGGCGATACGCAGTTTTTCGATCTCTTCAGCACTATGGATGGGGATATTCATGTCGTCTCGTGGTTGACGGGCGCGTCACGCTCTCTGCTGGCAGGCGGCCTGCAGCGGCGGTGACGCCCGGAAGAAAATAGCGCCGCACGATGGCGTCGCGGAGACTATCCCGGCGGCCACCGACAAGGTTCGGCTTCATCATGGCGGTGATGTATGGTATAAAGCCGCGCGTTTTCCTGCAATCCATCGACTGCGAGGCAACAAGTGCCAGGCGCAGCTGATGCCGGGAGAGCGTTTCAACCACACAGAGACCACACACGTACCGTCACATGGTCCCGGGTGCCGCCGTCGCCGCCACAGGTGCAGCGGTTGGATCCATGGGGTTCGTGGAGGCTTAACCCGATACTCAGGAGAGTCATCATGTCAGTCAATATGCGCGATCTGCTCAAGGCGGGTGCCCACTTCGGCCACCAGACCCGCTACTGGAATCCGAAGATGGGCAAGTACATCTTCGGGGCGCGTAACAAGATTCACATCATCAACCTCGAACATACGCTGCCGGCGATCAATGAAGCCACCGCAGTGGTCGAGCGCATGGCCGCCAACAACAACAAGATCATGTTTGTTGGCACCAAGCGCGCCGCCGCCAAAATCGTTGCCGAGGAGGCGCGCCGCGCCGGTCAGCCGTTCGTCAATCACCGCTGGCTGGGCGGCATGCTGACGAACTACAAGACCATTCGTCAGTCGATCAAGCGTCTGCGCGAGCTGGAAGCCATGCACGAGGACGGCACCTTCGACAAGCTGACCAAGAAGGAAGTCCTGATGGCAACCCGCGAGCAGGAGAAGCTCGAGCGCTCCATCGGCGGTATCAAGGACATGGGCGGTCTGCCGGACGTGATGTTCGTGGTGGACGTCGACCATGAGCGGATCGCCATCAACGAGGCCAACAAGCTGGGTATCCCGGTTATCGGCGTGGTGGATTCCAACTCCGATCCGGATGGCGTCGACTACGTCATTCCCGGCAACGACGATTCGATCCGCGCCATTCAGATCTATGTGCGCGCCATCGCCGACGCCTGCGCGAAGTCGAAAGAGGGCCGCCCGGACGAGTTTGTCGAGGTTGACGAAACCGCCGATGCCGAGGCCACTTCCGACTGAGTCGGCCCCGGGGCAAGTGTCGTCCGCGCCGCCAGCGGCGCCGAAGGGGGCTTGCGGGCCCCCTTGTTGTGACATTCAGACTTGAATACAGAGGTTAATCACATGGCAGCTATCAGCGCATCTCAGGTCAAGGAACTGCGCGAACGCACCGGGCTTGGCATGATGGAGTGCAAAAAGGCGCTCACCGAAGCCGACGGCAATATCGACACCGCGATCGACAACCTGCGCAAGAACGCCGGGCTCAAGTCGGCCAAAAAGGCCGGCCGTGTCGCTGCCGAGGGCGCGGTGCTGACGCGCGTCTCCGACGACGCCAGCACCGCCGTGATGCTGGAGGTCAACTCCGAGACCGATTTCGTCTCGCGCGATGACAATTTCCGCGACTTCGCCAATGAAGTGCTCAACAAGGTGTTCGACACGCGTAGCGAAGACGTCGCGATCATCATGGACGGTGAGCTGGAAGAGGCGCGCGCTCAGCTGGTGCAGAAGATCGGCGAGAATATCACCGTGCGTCGTGCCGCCGTGATCGAAGCTCCCGAGGGCGGCAGCGTCGGTGCCTATGTGCACGGCGACCGCATCGGTGCCGTTGTCGTGCTCAAGGGTGGCAATCAGGAAGTGGCGCGCGATATCGCCATGCACGTGGCGGCCATCAACCCGTCGGTATCGCATCCCGAGAAGATGCCGCAGGCAGAGCTCGACGGCGAGAAGGCGATCATCATGGCGCAGCCCGACATGGCCGGCAAGCCCGCCGAAATCGCCGAGAAAATGGTGCAGGGCCGGCTGAAGAAGTACCTTGCCGAGAACAGCCTGGTCAACCAGCCGTTCGTCAAGGACCAGAACCAGACGGTCGCCGAGTACGCCAAAGAGGCCGGCGCCGAAGTGGAGAGTTTCCTGCGCTTCGAGGTCGGCGAAGGCATCGAGAAGGAAGAGGTCGACTTCGCCAAAGAGGTCATGGAACAGGCGCGTCGCGGTTGAGAGCGCGGCCTGTTTTGCCATGCTGTCGGCCGGTCCGATCGATCGACGGCATTATCGAAGGCGTGCGTTCGCGCACGCTTTCGTGTATCTGCCCCCGGTGAGCGACCGGCGACGGTCATCGGTGGCGGCGCATCACTTTTCTCCGTCCCGGGTCATCAGGAGGATGCCACATGCCCCCCAATGCGGAACGCAACGCCAAGTACAAGCGTATCCTGCTCAAACTGTCAGGCGAGGCGCTGACCGGCGAGCAGGAGTTTGGTATAGACCCCAAGGTGCTCGATCGCATGGCGCTGGAGATCGGCCAGCTGGTCGGTATCGGCGTGCAGGTCGGCATGGTGATCGGCGGCGGTAACCTGTTTCGCGGTGCGGCGCTGCATGCCGCCGGCATGGAGCGGGTGACGGGTGACCACATGGGTATGTTGGCCACTGTGATGAACGCGCTGGCGATGCGCGACGCCCTGGAGCGCGCCAATATTCGCTCGCGGGTCATGTCGGCGATTCCCATGAGCGGCGTGGTCGAACATTACGACCGGCGTACCGCCATCCGCTATCTCACCGCCGGCGACGTGGTGATCTTCTCTGCCGGTACCGGCAACCCCTTCTTCACCACCGACAGCGCCGCCTGTCTGCGCGGAATCGAGATCGACGCCAACGTGGTACTCAAGGCCACCAAGGTGGATGGTGTCTATGACCGCGACCCGGTACGTTACCCGGAGGCGACCAAATACCAACGGCTCAGCTACGACGATGTTCTCGATCAGAAACTGGGCGTGATGGATTTGACCGCCATCTGCCTGGTGCGTGACCATTCGATGCCGGTTCGCGTCTTCGATATGTCCCGTCGGGGCGCGCTTTTGAACCTCGTCATGGGCGGTCGTGAAGGTACCATCGTCGACGAAGGGCCGTCGCAGTAGCAGGGAAGTGCTGGCATCGCCCTGTCGGTCAGTATTGCCATCAGTCAGAGCAGAGGGTTTACACGTGATCAACGAGATTCAGAAAGACGCCGAGAGCCGCATGAGCAAGAGCGTCGAGGCGCTTCACGGCAGCTTCAACAGGATTCGTACCGGCCGCGCTCACCCGAGTATTCTCGATGCAGTGCGGGTCGAGTACTACGGCGCCGAGATGCCGGTCTCGCAGGTGGCCAACGTCAATGTCGAGGACGCCCGCACGCTCGCCGTGATCCCGTGGGAGAAGTCGATGGTGCAGAAGGTCGAAAAAGCGATCATGACCGCTGACCTGGGCCTCAACCCGGCGACTGCCGGCACCGTCATCCGCGTACCCATGCCGCCGCTGACCGAGGAGACCCGCAAGGGCTATATCAAGCAGGCCCGTTCGGAAGCGGAAAGCGCCCGGGTCGCGGTACGCAACGTGCGTCGCGATGCCAACAACGAGGCCAAATCCCTTCTCAAGCAGAAGGAGATCACCGAGGACGAGGAGCGTCAGGCCGAAGACAATATTCAAAAGCTGACCGATCGTTTCATTGCCGATATCGACAAGGCGCTCGAACACAAGGAACATGACCTGATGCAGGTCTGAGCGCAGAGGTGTCCTGCCGCCAAACGCTGCTGTCCGGTTTCCGGCGCTGTCTTCATTTGTCCACGCAGTGCTGCCTCGTGCCCCGTGAGATGCCATGACGTCTGATTCGATCACCAATCTGCCTGGCCATGTCGCCATTATCATGGATGGCAACAACCGCTGGGCGAGACATCACGGTCTTTCCGGGGTGCGCGGCCACCATGCCGGCGTCGAGTCGGTGCGCGCCGTCATTCGGCGCGCGGCAGAGCATCGGCTCAAGGCGGTAACCCTGTTCGCCTTCTCCAGCGAAAACTGGAAGCGACCGGAGCACGAGGTGAGTGCCCTGATGGAGCTTTTCATCATGGCGCTCAAGCGCGAAGTGTCGCGTTTGCACAAAAACGGCATTCGGCTGAGTGTGATCGGCGAGCGCTCGCCGCTTTCGGCGCCGCTCAATCGTGCCATCGAACACGCCGAGTCGTTGACCTGTCACAACCGCGGGCTGCACCTGGTGGTGGCGGTCAACTATGGCGGCCGCTGGGACATCGCCAGCGCCGCGCGGCGGCTGGCGCAGCGTGTCGAGAACGGCGATCTCTGTTCCGACGCGATCGACGAAGCTGCTTTTGCCGGCGAGATGGCCCTCGATGACGTGCCGGATGTGGATCTCTGCATCCGTACCAGCGGCGAGCAGCGTATCAGCAACTTTCTGCTCTGGCAGATGGCCTACGCCGAGTTCTATTTTTCACCGCTTTACTGGCCGGATTTTGATGCCGAAGCCTTCGATGAGGCGCTGCGGGTCTACGCCGGGCGCAAGCGCCGTTTCGGTATGACCGACGAACAGATCGAGGTTCAGGGTGCTTAAACAACGCGTGCTCACGGCGCTGGCCATCGGTCCCGCCTCGCTGATTCTTCTCTTCACCCTGGGGGGCGGCTGGTATGCCACCTTCGTGGGCGTTCTGATCGCCGCCTGCGGCTGGGAGTGGTCCAATCTTGCCGGGGCCGAGTCGACCAGCGAGCGGGCGCTTTCGGCGGTATCGCTGGTGGCGTTGATGGCGCTGGCCTGGTCGAGCGGCATTGCCACCCATGTCTGGCCGCTGTGGTTCGCGCTGGCGGGCTGGCTGGCGTGCCTCTACTGGGTGATTCGCTACCCGCGGCGCAGCGAGCAGTGGGGCAGCCGCGCGGCGCGCTACGTGATGGGGCTTTGGGTGCTGCTGCCGTGCTGGGTGGCGCTGGTACTGCTGCGTGAGTCACCGCTGTGGCTGCTCTACGTGCTGTTTGTGGTGTGGGGGTCGGATATCGCCGCCTACTTCGCCGGCCGCGCTTTCGGCAGGCGCAAGCTGGCGCCGCGAGTCAGTCCCGGCAAGTCGTGGGCGGGCGTCTACGGTGCGCTGGCGGCAACCCTGGTGCTGGCGCTGATCATGGCACTGTGGCAGGGCTTTGGCGTCGGCCAGACGCTATGGCTGATGATTATCAGCGCGGTGGTGACCGGCGCTTCGGTGCTGGGCGATCTCACCGAGAGCATGCTCAAGCGTTTTCGCGGCATCAAGGATTCCGGTAATCTGCTGCCGGGCCATGGTGGCCTGCTCGACCGGGTCGACAGCCTGACCGCCGCTATTCCCATTTTTGCGCTGCTGGCACCGTGGGTCAGCTGACTGTCGCCTTTCTCCGGCGTCTATCCAGTGCACCCGGGCCGTGACGCCCGGGGCAGTTCTCTCGGGGAGTCCGCCATGCAGACGATAACCCTGCTGGGCGCTACCGGTTCGATCGGTAGCAGCACGCTCGACGTTCTCGCGCGTCATCCGCAGCGCTATCGGTTGCATGCGCTGACCGCCCACGAAAGCCACGACAAGCTGCTGGCGCTGTGTCTCGAGCATCGGCCCGAGCGGGCGGTGCTGGGCAGCGAAGCGGGGGCGCGCTGGCTGGCCGATGCGCTGCGTGAGGCGGGTTGCGATGTCGAGGTGAGCTGGGGCGAGGCAGCGCTGTGTGAAGTGGCGGCCGAGGCCGATACGGTGGTGGCGGCGATTGTCGGCGCCGCCGGCCTGCAGCCGACGCTTGCGGCGGTACGCGCCGGGCGCCGGGTGCTGCTGGCCAACAAGGAGGCGCTGGTAATGAGCGGTGCGCTGTTCATGGCCGAGGTCGAGCGCTGCGGCGCCGTGCTGCTGCCGCTCGACTCCGAGCACAATGCCATTTTTCAGTGCCTGCCCCGCGAGCACCGCGGCGGCCTTGGCCGCCACGGCATCACGCGGCTGCTGCTGACCGCCTCCGGTGGCCCTTTCCGCGAGTTCGATGCCGCGGCGCTGGCGCGGGTTACTCCCGAGCAGGCCTGCGCTCATCCCAACTGGTCGATGGGACGCAAGATCTCGGTCGACAGCGCCACCCTGATGAACAAGGGGCTGGAACTGATCGAGGCGTGCTGGCTATTCGACGCCCGTCCCGAGCAGATCGAGGTGGTGGTGCACCCGCAGAGCGTGATTCACTCCATGGCTGCCTACAGCGACGGCTCGGTGCTGGCGCAACTGGGTAACCCCGATATGCGCACGCCGATCGCCCATGCGCTGGCCTGGCCGGAGCGCATCGATGCCGGCGTCGAGGCGCTGGATCTGTTCGCGGTGGCGCGTCTCGACTTTCAACCCCCCGATATGCAGCGATTTCCCTGTCTGCGGCTGGCCCGCGAGGCAATCTCGGCAGGCGGTACGGCGCCGGCGATCCTCAACGCCGCCAACGAGGTGGCCGTCGAGGCCTTTCTCGCCGGGCGCATTGGCTTTACCGAGATCGCTGCGCTGGTAGCGCGGGCGCTGGAGGAGATCGAAAGCGTCTCGGCGGATGGGCTGGAGACCATAATGGCCCACGACCGCTCCGCGCGGCGGATGGTGCAGGCGCTGATCGACGAGGGTGCGGCGGTAACGGTGGAGAGAGTGCCATGGGGGTAATACAGAACATTGCCGCGGTGATCGTCGTGCTGGGCGTGCTGATCACCATTCATGAGTTCGGCCATTTCTGGGTGGCACGGCGCTGTGGCGTTCATGTGCTGCGCTTCTCGGTGGGCTTCGGTAAACCGCTGGTATCGCGCGTCGACCGCCACGGCACTGAATTCGCGCTGGCCGCCATTCCACTGGGTGGCTATGTCAAGATGCTCGATGAGCGCGAGGGCCCGGTCGACCCCGCCGAGCAGCACCGCGCCTTCAATCGCAAGTCGGTCTATCGCCGCATTGCCATCGTGGCGGCGGGGCCGCTGGCCAACTTCATACTCGCTGTCTTCGCCTACTGGGTCATGTTCATGGTGGGTACCACCACGGTAGTCCCCATGGTCGGCGAGGTGACGCCCGGCTCACCCGCTGATCGTGGCGGCCTCCAGCAGGGCCAGCAGATCGTCGCCGTCGAGGGGCGTGACACGCCCAGCTGGAGCGATATCAATCTGGCGCTGGTAGGCGAGATCGGTACCACCGGCGAGCTGACGATGACCACCCGCAGCGAGGCCGGTGGCAGCGTTGAGCATCGCCTGCCGGTGGAACGTTTCATGGTTCGCCAGGAGCCGCCACAGCCGCTGCAGACGCTGGGTTTTACCCCCTGGCGGCCCGATGTGGCACCGCTCATCGGGCGCGTGCTGGAGGATGGCCCGGCGGCGCGCGGTGGCCTGCAGGCCGGCGACCGGGTGGTGGCGATCGACGGTGAGCCGATCGCGCAGTGGGGCGATCTGGTAGCCAGGGTGCGCGCTGCGGCCGGCGACGCCCTGAACGTGACCGTCGAGCGTGACGGTGTGCGCCGCGAACTGACCATCACTCCCGAGGTCAATGAGCAGGGGGGCGAGCGCAGCGGTTACATCGGTGCCGCGGCGACACAGGCAGCCTGGCCCGAGCAGTATCAGCGCACCCTGTCGTGGGGACCGCTGGGCGCAGTGGGTCAGGCACTTGAGCGTACCGGTGAAATGACCGCGTTGACCGTTGGGTCGATCGGCAAGATGATCACCGGCCTGATTGCTCCCTCCAACCTCTCCGGGCCGATCACCATCGCCCGGGTGGCGGGAGATTCGGCGCGCTCCGGGATAGAGAGCTTTATCAGTTTTCTGGCCTATCTCTCCATCAGCCTGGGTGTGCTCAACCTGCTGCCGATTCCAGTGCTGGATGGTGGTCATCTGGTCTACTACCTGATCGAGGCGGTACGCGGCCGGCCGGTCTCGGAGCGCGTCCAGGCTGTAGGCCTGCGGATCGGCATGGCGCTGGTCGCTTCGCTGATGCTGATGGCCTTCTATTTTGACATTATGCGACTGTGAGCGCGGTTGCCACGCTCGCCACCGAGCACGGCGCTTGTCAGGGTGGTGGGGTTGTGTATAAGGTGCCTGTTCGAATCAGCGGGCGGAATTCCGAAACAAGCGAAATGACGGCATGAAGATTAGAGCTATGGGTTTGGCGGTAGCGCTGGCGGGGGTTTCTCCGGCGGCACTGGCCGTATCCTTCCAGGTTTCCGATATTCGCGTGGAAGGCTTGCAGCGCGTCTCGGCGGGTACCGTGTTCAACGCGCTACCGATTTCCGCCCGCGATAGTGTCAACGACGAGGCGATCTCCAACGCCGGCCGGGCGCTGTTCGCCACCGGGCTGTTCGATGACGTGCGTCTCGGACGCGACGGCGACGTGTTGGTCGTGGACGTCGAGGAGCGCCCTTCGATCGCCGGTATCAATATCGAGGGCAATTCGCAGATCCCCGAGGATCGCCTGCGTCAGGGGCTGACCGACGCCGGTCTGGCCGAAGGCCAAGTGCTGCAGCGCTCCACTCTCGAGGAGATGCAGCGCGAACTGGAGCGCGTCTACCAGAGCCAGGGGCGCTACAGTGCCAGCATCAACACCTCGGTCGAGGAGCTGGGCCAGAACCGGGTTCAGGTCAACATCGATATCAACGAGGGTAGCGTTGCCCGGATTCGCCAGATCAACATCGTCGGCAACGAGGACTTCGACGATGCCACCCTGCTCGATCAGTTCGAGCTGTCGGACAGGCCCGGCTGGTTCTTCGGCTGGTTCTCCTCCGATCAGTACTCCCGCGAGCAGCTGCAGGGCGATCTCGACCGGCTGCGTTCCTGGTATCTCGATCGCGGCTACGTCAATTTCTCCATTGACTCCACCCAGGTATCGATCAGCCCCGATCAGTCATCGATCTTCGTGACGATCAACGTCGATGAAGGCAACCGCTATGACTTCGGCGACGTCAGCTTCGCCGGCGATCTGCAGATCGATGAGACCCGTGCGCGCTCGCTGGTTCAGGTCGAGAGCGGCAAGACGTTTTCGCAGTCCGATCTGACCGCCTCTACCGAAGCGCTGCGTCAGGCGCTGGGCGCCGAGGGCTTCGCCTTTGCTCAGATCGATGCGATGCCGCAGGTCAACGAGGCCGATGGTCGTGTCGACGTGGTATTCCGGGTCAACCCGGGGCGGCGCGCCTACGTGCGACGCATCAACTTCCAGGGTAATACCACGACTGCCGACGAAGTGCTGCGCCGCGAGATTACCCAGTTGGAAGGAGCGCCGGCATCGACCGATGCGATCAGCGACTCCCAGCAGCGTCTCGAGCGGCTCGGCTTTTTCCGCAGCGTTGAGGTCAATACCCAGCCGGTGGCGGATACCCCCGACCAGCTGGATGTGACCTACAACGTCGAGGAGCAGCCCTCCGGCAGCATCTCGGCAAGTCTCGGTTTCGCCCAGTCCGAGGGAATAATCTATGGCGCCTCGCTGTCGCAGCGCAACTTCCTGGGTACTGGCAACCGGGTCGATATCGGCGCCCAGACCAGCCGTTATTACACCAATCTGCGCTTCAGCTTCACTGACCCCTACTGGACGCTGGACGGTATTTCGCGCGGTTATAATCTCTACTACCGCTCGACCGACTATGAAGACTCCGATATCTCCACCTACTCTACCGATGCCATCGGTGGCGGGGTCAGTTTCGGTTATCCGATCAGCGATCTGTCGCGGGTCAACTTCGGCCTCAATCTCGAGAGCCTGTCGGTCGACTATTACAACGACTCGCCCGCCGAGATCGTCGAATTCGTCGACAGTGAGGGCGATAACTTCGATACCGCCACCCTGAGCACCGGCTGGACGCGCAACAACCTCAACCGCGGCACTCTGCCCACCGCCGGCAGCTACCAGAACGCCTCGCTGGATGTCACCGGCGGCGACGCGCAGTTCTACAAGCTGCGCTATCGTGGCCGCAAGCTGTTCCCGATCAAGACCGAGGAGTGGTCGCTCAGGTTCGCCACCGAGCTGGGCTACGCCGACAGCATCGGCGGTACCGACAACCTGCCGTTCTACGAGAACTTCTACTCCGGCGGCCTGGGCTCGGTGCGTGGCTTTCGCAGCAACACCCTGGGCCAGCCCACCACGCCGCGCCCCGGCTCCAGAGATGATGATGACGATACCCTCGGTGGTAACGTGCTGGTCGAGGGCTCGGCAGAGCTGATCTTCCCCACGCCGTTCATCGACGATCAACGTCAGGTGCAGACCTCGTTTTTCATCGATGCGGGTAACACCTATCTGACCGACTGCTATCCGGTCGGTGATAATGTCACCTCCGCCTGTAGTTCGGGTGTCGATCTGAGCGATCTGCGCTACAGCGCCGGCCTTGGCCTGTCGTGGCTGACCCCGGTGGGGCCGCTGACCTTCTCGGTGGCGCGCCCGCTCAACGAGAAGGACGGCGATGAGACGCAGTTCTTCCAGTTCTCGCTGGGTCAGACCTTCTGATGAGCGGCGCCTTTGCACGGTTGGCGACGGTGCGTCGGGCCGCGTTGGTTATGGCGCTGCTGTGCGCCTCGGTGATTGCTACCGAGATTCGGGCCAATGAAGTGGCGGTGCTCGACTGGCGTCAGGCACTGATGGACACCGACCAGGCGCAACGTTCGCTGGACCAGCTCAAAAGCCGGTTAAGCGATCAGCAGCGCCA
This sequence comes from Kushneria aurantia DSM 21353, assembly GCF_000382245.1. Taxonomy (GTDB): domain Bacteria; phylum Pseudomonadota; class Gammaproteobacteria; order Pseudomonadales; family Halomonadaceae; genus Kushneria; species Kushneria aurantia. The sequence continues at coordinate 69,297 of NZ_KB907865.1, read as the reverse complement.
GGTTCGGGCTCTGGCCGATGAGGTGCAGAGCCTTCAAAAGCGTCTGGAGCGCGATGGTGATACGATGTCCGACGCCGAGCGCCAGGCGCTGGTCAGTGAGCTGCGTGACAAGGGCAGTCGCTTCCAGCGTCAGCGCGGCCGGCTCGAACAGGCTCGCGACGAGCAGGAGCAGGCCTTTCTGGAGCAGGCACGACCGAAGCTTGATCGTGCCATCAAGCAGGTGGTTGAACACCACAACATCGATGTGCTGGTGGACCGCGACAGCGTGATCTACGCCGGGGAGTCGCTGGATATGACCCGGGAAGTGACCAGCACCTTCAATTCGCTTAACTGAAGGCGCGCGTCGCTTCAACACGATGACCCGATACTCAAGCCACAGCTATCTACTTTCGGAACTGGCAGAGGGCCTGAATGCGACGCTATACGGTGACGCCGAGCTGCGCATCGAAGGTCTCGCCACTTTGGTAGACGCCGGCCCTGCTGATATCGCCTTTCTCGCCAATCGCGCCTATCTCGGCGATCTCGCCAATACCCGTGCTGCCGCCGTGGTGCTGCATCATGAGCTGGTGTCGCAGTGCCCGGTGCCGGCGCTTGGCGTCGACAACCCCTATCTGGGCTATGCGCAGCTGTCGCACTTCTTCGAGCCCGAGCTGCCCAGCCGCCGGTGCGGCATTCACCCTACCGCGGTGATCGACGATAGCGCCCGGCTGGGGGCTGATGTGACTATCGGCCCCCACGCCGTGATCGGCGCCGAAGTAGTGCTTGGCGACCGCGTCAGTATCGGTGCCAATGCTGTAGTGGGCGACTACTGTCGAATCGGCGACGACGGCCTGCTGCACCCCGGTGCAGTGCTCTATCATGGCGTGGTGATCGGTCAGCGTGTGATCGTGCACAGTGGTGCCGTGATCGGTGGCGACGGTTTCGGCTTCGCTCACGACGGCAGCGGTTGGCACAAGATCGCCCAGCTCGGTGGAGTGGTGATCGGCGACGACGTCGAGATCGGCAGCTGCACCAGCATCGATCGCGGCGCGCTGGATGACACCCGGATCGGCAATGACGTCAAAATCGACTCCCAGGTGCAGATCGCCCACAACGTGCATATTGGCGATCACAGCGCGCTGGCCGGCTGCGTAGGTATCGCCGGCTCCACACAGGTGGGGCGTCACTGCCAGCTGGGTGGTGGTGTCGGCCTGGCCGGCCACCTGACCCTGTGCGATGGGGTCAACGTTACCGGTATGAGCCTGGTGACCAACTCGATCGACGCGCCGGGTGTCTACTCGTCCGGGACCGGTTCAATGCCCAATGCGCTGTGGCGCAAGAACGCGGTACGTTTCAAGCAGCTCGATGAGCTGGCGCGTCGTATTGTGCGACTCGAGCGTCGCGACAGCGCCTAGAGTTCTGCGCCGCATGCCGTTTTTCGATACCCTTGCGCACCTTGTAATAAAAATCGTCATGGCTGCCCGTCGGGCCGCCAGTCACATGCCTGCCGTACCGGCAGGCATTTCGTTATGTCAGAGGTTGTGAGCCCATGGTCATGGATATCAAAGAGATCCAGGAATATCTTCCCCACCGCTACCCGTTTTTGCTGGTGGATCGCGTCGTCGCGCTTGAGCTGGGCGAGTGCATCACGGCCTACAAGAACATCAGCTACAACGAGCCCTTCTTTCAGGGCCACTTTCCCGATCACCCCATCATGCCGGGTGTATTGATCATCGAGGCGCTGGCCCAGGCGGCGGGTATTCTGGGTTTCAAGACCGTCGACAAGCGGCCCGCCGATGGTTACATCTATTACTATGTCGGCAGCGATAACGTACGCCTCAAGCGGCCGGTGTTTCCGGGCGATCAATTGACCCTGGAAGCGCGCATGCTCAAGGCGCGTCGCGGCATCTGGAAGTTCTCCTGCCGCGCCCACGTCGACGGCGATGTGGTCTGCGAAGCTGATATCATCTGCGCCGAAAGGAAGGTCTCTTGATTCATCCATCTGCCATTATCGACCCGGATGCCCGCCTGGCCGACGATGTCGAGATCGGTCCGTTCGCAGTGATCGGCGCCAATGTCGAGATCGGACCCGGCTGTGTGATCGGTCCCCATACGGTGATCAGCGGGCCGACCCGTATTGGCAGCCACAATCGTATTTTCCAGTTCGCCTCGATCGGCGAAGAGTGTCAGGACCGCAAGTATCGCGGCGAGCCGACCCGTCTCGAAATCGGCGATCACAACGTATTTCGCGAAGGCGTTACCGTGCATCGCGGCACGGTTCAGGATCATGGCGTGACCCGTATCGGCAGCCACGGTCTGTTCATGGCCTACGCTCATGTGGCCCACGACTGCGTGATTGGCGACCACGTCATCATGGCCAATCAGGCGACGCTGGGCGGACATGTGCATATCGGCGAGCACGTCATTCTCGGCGGGCTCAGCGCCGTTCATCAGTTCTGCCGGGTGGGCGCCTACGCCATGTGCGGTGGTGGCTCGATCATCACCAAGGATATTGCCGCCTTTGTCATGATCAGCGGCAACCCCGCTGCCACTCACGGCCTCAACGCCGAGGGCATGAAGCGCCGCGGCTTCGAGGCCGAAGTGGTCAGCGAGCTTCGCCGCGCCTACCGGCTGGTCTTTCGCAGCCAGCGCACCCTCAATCAGGCGCTGGAAGAGCTCGAACAGCAGGGCGAGCGCAGTGCCTGGCTTGAGCTCTTTATCGACTCGCTGAAGACTTCTTCGCGCGGGCTGACGCGCTGAAAGTACATCAGCCCGGAGGAAGACGGCATGCGCGTTTTTGTCGTCGCCGGTGAGCTCTCCGGCGATATTCTTGGCGCTACCCTGATGCGCGAGATGAAGGTGCGCCACGGCGAACTCGAATTTCGCGGCATCGGCGGCCCGCGCATGATCGCCGAGGGGCTGGAGAGTCTCTACCCGCTGGAGACCCTGTCGGTAATGGGCCTTGCCGAGGTGGTGCGCCACCTGCCGCGATTGATCGGTGTGCGCCGCCACCTGCAGCGCGACGCGCTTGAATGGGGCGCTGAAGTGATGGTGGGCATCGACGCACCGGACTTCAATCTTGGCCTGGAAGCGGCCCTGCGTCAGCGCGGCGTGGCCACCGCCCACTATGTCAGCCCTTCGGTGTGGGCCTGGCGGCAGGGGCGAATTAAAAAGATTCACCGCGCGGTGGATCTTATGCTCACCTTTCTGCCCTTTGAAGCAGCCTTCTATCAACGCCACCGGGTGCCGGTCGCGTTCGTCGGCCATCCGCTGGCCGAAGAGTTGCCGCTGGACGACGACCGGCCGGCGGCGCGTCGCGCGCTGGGGCTCGGTGACGACGACCGGGTGCTGGCGCTGCTGCCAGGCTCGCGGGCCAGCGAGATCGGCTTCATGACTCCCACCTTCATCGCTGCGGTGCGACTTTTGCGCGATCAATGTCCCGACTTGAAAGTGGTCATTCCGGCCGCTTCCGCCGAGCGTCGCGCCGAACTGATCGACCAGGGTGTCGAGGCCGAGGGTATGCAGTTGGTCGAAGGGCGCGCCTGGCAGGTGATGACCGCCGCCGATGCCGTATTGCTGACCTCCGGCACCGCGGCACTGGAGGCGATGCTGTGTCACCGGCCGATGGTCGTCGCCTACCGCATGGCGCCGGTGAGCTGGCAGATTGCCAGACGGCTGGTCAAAACGCGCTGGATCTCGCTGCCCAATCTGATCGCCAACGAGCCGCTGGTGCCGGAACTGATCCAGTACCACGCCGAGCCGCAGGCGATCGCCGCGGCGCTGACGCCGCTGCTGCACGACAGCGCGCAGCGCCGGGCGCTGTCGGAGCGCTTTGTCGCGATGCATCGAACGCTCATGCGCGGTGCCAGTGCGCGCGCTGCCGAAGCGGTGCTGTCGCTGGTGGCAAGGGAATACGCCTGATGAGCATCGACCACGAGGCGCCGATCATCGACTACCGGGGCGACCTCGCCGCCGGTGTCGATGAGGTGGGGCGCGGACCGCTGATCGGCCCGGTGGTCGCCTGCGCGGTGATTCTCGACCCGCAGCGGCCGATCGCCGGCCTGACCGATTCCAAGAAACTGAGCGCCAAAAGGCGCGAGGCGCTGGCCAGCGCAATCGGCGAGCGGGCGCTGGCGGTAGCGCTGGGCGAGGCAAGCCCCGCCGAGATCGATGCGCTCAATATCTATCACGCTACCCATCTTGCCATGCGCCGCGCCATCGACGGCCTCGGGGTAACGCCCGAGTACCTGCTGGTGGATGGCAATCGGCTGCCCGGCCATGCGCTGCCCGGCCAGGCGATCGTGCGCGGCGACAGCCGGGTGGCGGCGATTGCCGCCGCCTCGATCGTGGCCAAGGTGGCCCGCGATGCGCAGATGGTCGAGCTCGATCGTCGTTACCCGGACTACGGTCTTGCCGCCCACAAGGGCTATCCCACCAGGGGGCACCTCGAGGCGCTGGCGCGTCTGGGTCCGCTGCCCGAGCACCGGCGCTCGTTCCGGCCGCTGAGAGACCGTTCGGCCCCTTCCTCCTGACAGCACCGGCGTGCGCCGGTGAATGACAGCGACGCAGAGGGCGCGTCGCTATAGGCCTGGCGCGTTTGCGGGGGTTGGATACGTTCAGGATGGTAGATGTCAACCCTGTTTGTTGTCACTTAAGCTTCACAAAAGCGCAGTAACCTTCTTTTGCTTCAGACCGCTCGAACCCATAAGCGTTGCTCTGTCAAAGGAGATTGCCGTGCGATTCAACTTCATTAAAACAGCGCTGGCCGCCGCCGCGCTGTCGCTCTGCGCGACTGCCATGGCGTCGGTCGATACCCTCAACGGTGCCGGCGCCACCTTCCCGTACCCGGTCTACTCGAAGTGGGCGCAGACCTATCAGCAGCAGACGGGCGTCAAGCTCAACTATCAGGCCATCGGTTCGGGTGGCGGCATCAAGCAGATCGAGGCCGGAACGGTCGATTTCGGTGCCTCCGATGCGCCGCTGGAGAAAAAGGAGCTCGATCAGTACGGGCTGTTGCAGTTCCCCATGGTGATGGGGGGCGTGGTGCCGGTGGTCAATCTGGGTGATGCCATCAAGCCCGGTCAACTGCGTCTGGATGGCGCTACGCTGGCCAATATCTACGCCGGCAACATCACCCGCTGGAACGATCCGGCGATCGCCGCACTCAACCCGGATATCACTCTGCCGGATCAGGACATCACGGTAGTCCATCGCTCGGACGGCTCGGGCACCACCTGGATCTTTACCAGCTATCTGACAAAGGTCAGCGATGTCTGGGCGAAAGGGCCGGGGCATGCCAAGGCCGTGTCATGGCCCACCGGCGTGGGTGGCAAGGGCAATCAGGGCGTAGCCTCCTATGTGGATCGTATTCAGGGCTCGATCGGCTATGTGGAGTATGCCTATGCACTGCAGAACAGCATGACCTACACCCGGCTCAGGAACAGCGCCGGCGATTTCGTCAAGCCGACTGCCGAGACCTTCCAGGCGGCGGCGTCGAATGCCGACTGGCAGAACGCACCGGGGTTCTACATGGTGCTGACCGATCAGCCGGGGGACAACAGCTGGCCGATTACCGGCGCCAGTTTCATCCTGATGTATCAGCAGCCAAAAAATCCCGAGGTCGCGCAGGCTGCCCTGAAGTTCTTTGCCTGGGCCTATGGTAACGGCGATGACATGGCCCGCGATCTCGACTATGTGCCGATGCCGTCGAGCGTGATCGACATGGTGAAAAGCGAGTGGCACAAGCAGATCAAGGGCAGTGACGGCCAGCCGCTGTGGCCGCTCGACAACCAGCCGCAGTAAGTGGCGGGTGGGGCCGGTGTCGTGTCTGCCGGGTTGACGGGGCTGGCGCCGGTGAGGGGGCGATCGACTTTCGGGTCGGTCGCCCGTTGGTCACGGCGTTGCCGGATGTATGACCCATCAGGGCGCTGCCCGATGAACGGAGAGTGAATTGAGCAACCTGACAGCGAATGAGCAGGGTGACGCCGTGGTCCAGCCCGGGCGACGCGCGACAGGAATTGTCGGCGACCGTGTTTTCAGGCAGCTGAGCGGCCTCTGCGCGCTCATCGTACTGGGGTTGATCATGGCCATTGCCGTCGCGCTGGTGATCGGTGCCTGGCCGGCGCTGCGGCAGTTCGGCGTGGGTTTTGTGACCAGCACGCAGTGGAATCCGGTAACCGATGAGTACGGCGCCCTGGTGGCGATATTCGGCACCCTGGCCAGTTCGCTGATGGCGTTGATCATTGCCGTGCCGGTGAGCTTCGGGATTGCCCTGTTTACGACTGAACTGGCCCCGGCGTGGCTGCGACAGCCGATCAGCACGGCCATCGAGCTGCTCGCCGCGGTGCCCAGCATTATCTACGGCATGTGGGGCATCTTCGTGTTCGCCCCCTTTCTATCGACCTGGGTGCAGCCGCCGCTGAGTCGCTGGCTGGGCGACATGGCGCTGCTTGGCTACCTGTTCAGGGGGCCACCGATCGGTATCGGCATTTTTACCGCGGGACTGGTGCTGTCGATCATGATCGTGCCGTTCATTACGGCCGTCATGCGCGACACCTTCAACGTTGTGCCGCCGCTTTTGAAGGAGTCGGCTTATGCGCTGGGGGCGACGACCTGGGAAGTCGCCCGCAGCGTCATTCTGCCCTATACCCGAGTCGGGGTGATCGGCGGAATCATGCTGGGACTGGGCCGCGCGCTCGGCGAAACCATGGCGGTGACCTTTGTGATCGGCAACGCGCACACGATCCCGCAGGGGCTTTTCTATCCCGGTAACAGCATCGCAGCGACGCTGGCCAATGAATTTACCGAGGCGACCGGCGAGCTTTACACCTCGTCGCTGATCGCGCTGGGGCTGGTGCTGTTTCTCATTACCCTGATCGTACTGGTGCTGGCACGGCTTTTGTTGATGAGCCTGGCCGGAGGGCAGGGCCACAGTGAGGGAGCGTCATGACGCGTTATCAAAAGCGCAAGGCCATCAACTGCTTCAATATGGGCATGTGCGTGGCCACCACGGCCTTCGGACTGTTCTGGCTGATGTGGCTGCTGTGGACGCTGGTCAGTCACGGTGTCGGCCATCTCGACTGGCAGGTGTTTACTCGGCCGACGCCGGCGCCGGGCAATGACGGCGGCCTGTCCAACGCTATCGTCGGCAGCCTGCTGGTGGTTGGCATCGGAACGCTGGTGGGCGCCCCGATCGGCGTACTGGCCGGCACCTATCTGGCGGAATACGGTCGCTATTCGCGGCTCGGCGCGATCGTGAGGTTTTTCAACGATGTGCTGCTGTCGGTGCCCTCGATCATCATCGGTCTGTTCATCTATCAGTTGATGGTGGTCACCATGGGCCACTTTTCGGCGCTGGCCGGTGGCGTCGCGCTGGCTCTGATCATGATCCCGCTGGTGTTGCGCATTACCGAGAACATGATGCGTCTGGTCTCCGACGAGATGCGTGAAGCCGCCGCTGCGCTGGGCATTCCGCGCTGGAAGATCATTACCCGGATCGTTTATCGCGCCGCCATGAGCGGCATCGCCACGGGTGTCATTCTGGGCATCGCACGTATTGCCGGCGAGTCCGCGCCGCTTTTGTTTACCGCCCTGAACAACAATTTCTTCAGCCTCGATGTGCTCCAACCGATCGCCAACCTGCCAATCATGATCTTCCAGTTCGCGCTTAGCCCCTATGAGGACTGGCACCATCTGGCCTGGGTCGGCGCCTTTCTGATCACCTTTGCGATTCTGGCGCTCAATATCCTTGTGCGCTTCGGCTTGCGCTCGAATAGACAGGAGCAATGACATGGCCGGTACAAAACGGGAGGTGCCTTCCGCCACAATGTCGTCGGACGCTGCCGCCGATGCGTCACAGTGGCGCAGCGACAGTGTTGACGTGGCGGACCAGCCCAGCGGCCCGGGGCACCGACAGCAGGGCGTGGTGGCCAGGCACAACCCCTGCAGGATCGCGGTCGAGGATCTGAATTTTTACTACGGCGGTTTTCATGCCCTCAAAAATATTCGGGTCAATATCGTCGACAATGAAGTGACGGCTTTTATCGGCCCCTCGGGCTGCGGCAAGTCGACGCTGCTGCGCTGTTTCAACCGCATTTTCGAGCTCTACCCGCACCATCGCGCCACCGGCACGATCCGTATGGACGGCGCCAACCTGCTCGACAGCAGTATCGATCTCAACGCTCTGCGCGCGAAGATCGGCATGGTGTTTCAAAAACCCACGCCCTTTCCCATGAGTATCCACGACAATATCGCCTTCGGCGTGCGTCTCTATGAGCGCCTCGGGCGCCACGACATGGAGGAGCGGGTCGAGTGGGCGCTACGCAAGGCGGCGCTTTGGGACGAGGTCAAGGACAAGCTGCGCAGTAGCGGCAGTTCACTGTCGGGCGGGCAGCAGCAGCGGCTGTGTATTGCCCGTGCGGTGGCGGTCAGGCCCCGGGTGCTGCTGCTCGATGAGCCGGCCTCGGCGCTCGACCCGGTTGCCACCCTCCGGATCGAGGAGCTGATCCATGAACTGCGCGAAGACTACACCATCGTGATCGTCACTCATAACATGCAGCAGGCGGCGCGCGTGGCCGGCTACACTGCGTTTTTCCACCTCGGCGAGGTGGTCGAGTATGCCGACACCAACTCGCTTTTTACCAATCCGCAGCAAAAGCGCACCGAGGACTATATTACCGGGCGCTACGGTTGATCGCGGCCGAGGGCGTTTCCCCGGCGGCAGATCATCTGGCTCCCTGTGGCCCCCGGCGTTACCATATGGGCCTGCGGATTCACCGCCCCTTTGCCGATCTGCCAGCCGGAGCGATTCCCCGCGATGACCACCCCCTTCGTGCACCTGCGCCTTCACAGTGAATACTCTCTCACCGACGGCCTGATCCGCCTCAAGGCGCTCAACAAACGGGCGGTGGCGCTGGGGCAGCCGGCGCTGGCGATTACCGACGAGACCAATCTGTTCGGCCTGGTCAAGGCCTACAAGCTGGCCCAGGGGGCCGGCCTCAAGCCGATCGTGGGCGCCGATCTGTGGCTGCACAACGCCCTCGACAGTGCCCACCCCTATCGGCTCACGCTGCTGGCGATGAACCAGACCGGCTATGCCAACCTCACCGAGCTGATCTCGCGCGCCTGGCAGCACGGCCAGCAGCAGGGAAGGGCGCTGGTGCAAAAGGAGTGGGTCTTCGAGCAGAGCGAGGGGCTGATCGCGCTCTCCGGTGCCCGCGAAGGGGAAGTCGGCCGCTTTCTGCTCCACGGCCATGCCGATACCGCCCGGGCGATACTCACCGAGTGGCAGCGTTTCTTCCCCGACCGTTTCTATCTCGAACTGCAGCGTACCGCCCGTGAGAACGACGAGGAGTGTCTGCACCTGTCGGTCGAACTGGCCGCCGCCACCGATACCCCGGTGGTGGCGACCAACGACGTGCGCTTTCTCTCCCGCGAGGAGTACTGGGCCCACGAAACCCGCGTGGCGATCGCCGACAGCAAGGCCCTTGACGATCCGCGCCGCGAGCGCCGCTACAGCGAGGAGCAGTACCTCAAGTCGCCCGAGGAAATGGCCGAGCTGTTCGCCGATATCCCCGAGGCGCTGGCCAACAGCGTGCAGATCGCCGCGCGCTGCAGCGTCGAGATGCGCCTGGGTGAGATCTTTCTGCCCGAGTACCCGGTGCCGGAAGGCCAGACCATGGCGGCCTTCTTTCGCGATATCTCCCACGAGGGACTGACGCGCCGGCTCGATCTGCTGTTCGACGGCGAGCGGCCCATCTACCCCGGCCGCGTCCGCGAAGAGCACGAGCCCGCCTACCGTGAGCGACTCGATTTCGAGCTCGATATCATCAATCAGATGGGCTTTCCCGGCTACTTTCTGATCGTCATGGACTTCATCCGCTGGGCCAAGCAGAATCGCGTGCCGGTAGGGCCGGGGCGCGGTTCGGGGGCGGGCTCGCTGGTCGCCTACGCACTCGAGATCACCGATCTCGACCCGCTCGAGTACGACCTGCTGTTCGAACGCTTTCTCAATCCCGAGCGCGTCTCCATGCCCGACTTCGACGTCGACTTCTGCATGGAAAAGCGCGACCGGGTGATCGACTACGTCGCCGACCGCTACGGGCGCGACGCCGTCTCGCAGATCGTCACCTTCGGCACCATGGCGGCCAAGGCGGTGGTACGCGACGTGGCGCGTGCCCAGGGCAAGCCCTACTCGATGGGCGACCGGCTCTCCAAACTGATTCCCTTCGAGGTCGGCATGACGCTTGCGAAGGCGCACGAGCAGGAGAGCGTGCTGCGCGAATACCTCGAGGCCGATGAGGACGCCCGCGAGATCTGGGAGATGGCGCTGCAGCTGGAGGGCGTGACCCGCGGCACCGGCAAGCACGCCGGCGGGGTGGTGATCGCTCCCTCGCGGCTGACCGATTTTTCGCCGCTTTTGTGCGACGAGGACGGCAGCGGTCTAATGGTGCAGTACGACAAGAACGACATCGAGGAGGCCGGGCTGGTCAAGTTCGACTTTCTCGGCCTGCGCACTCTGACGATCATCGACTGGGCGCTGGAGATGGTCGACGAGACCCGTGCCCGGCGCGGTGAGGGCCAGCTCGATATCAACACCATCCCGCTCGATGATCGCGCCACCTTCGAGATGCTCAAAAAGGCCGAAACCACGGCGGTTTTTCAGCTCGAATCGCGCGGCATGAAGGAGTTGATCAAGCGCCTCAAGCCCGATTCGCTGGAGGACATGATCGCCCTGGTGGCGCTGTTTCGCCCCGGCCCGCTGCAGTCCGGCATGGTGGATGACTTCATCAACCGCAAGCACGGCCGGGCCGAAGTGTCCTATCCGCACCCGGACTATCAGCATGAACTGCTCAAGCCGGTGCTGGGCTCCACCTACGGCATCATCCTCTACCAGGAGCAGGTGATGCAGATCGCCCAGGTGCTGGCCGGCTACAGTCTCGGTCAGGCGGATATGCTGCGCCGCGCCATGGGCAAGAAAAAGCCCGAGGAGATGGCCAAACAGCGCGCCGGCTTCATGGAAGGCTGTGCCAACAACGGCATTGATCAGGAGCTGGCGGGTAACCTCTTCGATCTGGTAGAGAAGTTCGCCGGCTACGGCTTCAACAAGTCGCACTCGGCGGCCTACGGGCTGGTCTCCTATCAGACCGCCTGGCTCAAGGCGCACTATCCGGCGCCCTTCATGGCGGCGGTGCTCTCCACCGAGATGGACAATCTCGACAAGGCGGTACCGCTGATCGAGGAGTGCCGGCGCATGGGGCTGGCCGTCACGCCGCCGGACGTCAACGTGGGGCGCTACCGTTTCAGCGTCAACGAGCAGGATGAAGTGGTCTACGGACTGGGCGCCATTCGCGGCGTCGGCGAGGGGCCGATCAGCGCCATCGTCGAGGCGCGTGACGCCGAGGGGCCGTTTCGCGACCTGTTCGACTTCTGCCGTCGCATCGACGCCCGGCGCATCAACAAGCGCACCATGGAGGCGCTGATCCGCTCCGGCGCGCTGGACAGCCTCGGCCCCACGCGGGCGGTGCTGGCCAGCGCGCTGGATGACGCCCTGCGCGCCGCCTCGCAGAGTCAGAACAACCAGAGCATCGGCATGCTGGATATGTTCGGCGAGGCTTTCGCCGGCGCAGACGACAACGACAGCGACGTCTACAGTGACCACCGCCGCGCGCGCAACTGGAGCGATCGCGACCGGCTGGCCGGCGAGAAGGAGACGCTGGGCCTCTATCTCACCGGTCACCCCATTGATGAGTATGAGGCCGAGCTGGCCCGCTTTGTCTCTACCCGCATCGCCGATCTCAAGCCGGCGCGGGAGTTGCAGCGCGTCGCCGGACTGATCGTGGCGATGCGCACCATGAAGTCGAAAAAGGGCGACACCATCGCCTTCGTGACGCTGGATGACCGCACCGGACGAATCGAGGCGTCGATGTTCGGTGAGCTCTATGATCAGGTGCGCGGCCAGCTCGCGGTGGATCAGGTGATTATCCTGGAGGGCGAGGTGAGTCTCGATGACTACTCCGGCGGCCTGCGCCTGCGCGCTCGTGAGGTCACTCCCATGGTGGCGGCGCGTACCCGCTTCGGCGAGGCACTGGAGATCAGCATCGACGCTGCGCGTATCAACGGCGGTTTCAATCGCAGCCTGCAGGAGCGGCTGAGGCCGCATCTCAGCGACGACGGCCTGCCGGTACGGCTGCACTACCGTAACGCCCGCGCCGGCGGCTGCTTCGAGTTCGGTCACGACTGGCGGGTAGCGCCCTGCGACGAGCTGCTGATCGCCCTGCATGAAGGCGTTGAAGGGCACCCGGATGTCACCCTGAGCTATCGTTAGGCGGGGGCCGAATCGTTTTGGAGCGACGGTTGCACCCGGCAACAACAATGGGATAATGGCGCATCGACTCACCGACGCCGTGCGATTTCAGCCTGCGCTGCGGCGGTTCGGACCTACCGCCGCGGTCGCCCTGCGCTGCTCGCGTTGATGAAAGAGCCCTGTGACGCACCCTATGAATCCGAACTATCTCGATTTCGAACAGCCGATTGCCGAACTGCACGCCAAGATCGAAGAGCTGCGGCTGGTCGGCAACGACAGCAAGATCAACATCAGCGACGAAATTGCCAAGCTTGAGGACAAGAACCACAAGCTGACCGAACAGATTTTCCGCGATCTGTCTCCCTGGCAGGTATCGCAGCTCTCTCGCCATCCGCAGCGTCCCTACACCCTCGACTATCTCGATGAGATCTTTACCGAGTTCGACGAGCTGCACGGCGACCGCAACTTCTCCGATGACGCCGCGCTGATCGGCGGTGTGGCGCGCCTAGACGACCGCCCGGTGATGGTGATCGGCCATCAGAAGGGGCGTAACGTCAAGGACAAGGTGCGGCGCAACTTCGGTATGCCGCGCCCGGAAGGCTATCGCAAGGCGTGCCGACTGATGGAGATGGCGGAGCGCTTTCATATGCCGATCCTCACCTTCATCGATACCCCCGGCGCCTACCCCGGTATCGATGCCGAGGAGCGCGGACAGAGCGAGGCGATTGCCCACAATCTGGCGGTGATGTCGCGGCTGAAAACGCCCATCATCTCCACCGTGATCGGCGAGGGCGGCTCCGGCGGCGCGCTGGCGATCGGCGTGTGCGACTCGCTGGCGATGCTGCAGTTTTCGACCTACTCGGTGATCTCCCCCGAAGGCTGCGCCTCGATTTTGTGGAAAAGCGCCGACCGGGCCGCCGACGCCGCTCAGGCGATGGGCATTACCGCCACCCGCCTCAAGGAGCTGGGGCTGGTTGATCGGCTGATCGACGAGCCGCTGGGCGGTGCCCACCGCAACGTCGCCGAGATGGGGCGCCGGCTGCGAGGCGCGCTGCTCGAGCAGCTGGACGTGCTGCAGGCGATGGATACCCAGTCGCTTCTCGAGCGGCGCTATCAGCGTCTGATGAGTTACGGTACCGTGGAACAATAATGCCGCCTCTGGCGTTCCCTTGCCGAACGCCCTGGGGGAATCGCACCCCATGAGCCATCCGGATTCGCTCTCCTGCCATATCGACCGTCACCTGGCGCAGCGGGCGCCAGGTGACGGCATCGTGATAGCGCTCTCCGGTGGTCTCGACTCCTGCCTGCTTCTTGCCCTTGCCAACGAGGCGGCGCAGCGCCACGCGGTCGCGCTGCGCGCGCTGCACGTTCATCACGGCCTGCAGGCCGCAGCGGACGACTTCGAAGCCCACTGCCGGCGTCTTTGCGCCGAGCTGGAGGTGGCGTTGGAGGTCGTGCGGGTTACAGTCGAGCCCGACGGCCACGGGCCGGAAGCGGCCGCCCGCGAGGCGCGCTACGCGGCGCTGATCGCGCACAGCGAAGTGCACGAGACGATCTGGCTGGCACAGCACGCCAACGATCAGGCGGAAACTTTCCTGCTGTCGGCGCTGCGCGGCAGTGGCGTGCGCGGCCTGGCCGCCATGATGAGCGAGCGCCAACACGCCGAGCGGCGACTGCAGCGTCCGCTGCTGGGGTTTTCCCGCGCCGAGCTGGAAGCGGCGGCACGGCAGCGCGGGCTCGACTGGTGCGAGGACCCCTCCAATCGCCACACCGGGCTGGATCGCAACTACCTGCGCCATGCGGTAATGGCGCCGCTGAGCGCGCGCTGGCCGAACGCGGCGCGGGCGCTGTCGCGCAGCGCCGAGTGGCTTGGCGAGGCGGACGAGTTGCTGGCAGAGCTGGCGGCGATCGATCTGGCGCACGTCGGTGGCCGTGCCGAGCGTCTGCAGCGTGCCGGCCTGATGGCGCTATCGCTGCCGCGCCAGCGCTTGTTGATCCGCTACGCCCTTGACTGCCGGCAACTTCCCCATCCGCCCGCGGCGCGCATGGCGGAGCTTTTGCGTCAGCTGGCGGCGGCGCGCCACGACGCCACGCCCTGTATCGCCTGGCCGGGCGTCGAGGCGCATCTGTGGCGCGGTCATCTCTACCTGGAGGCGCCCCCGGCGCCGCCATTCGCTGACTGGCAGCGGGAATGGGACGGCGTCGCACCGCTAATGACGCCGTGCGGTGCTGTCAATGTCCGGCTGCTGTCGGATAATGGCACCGGGTGCCCGGGGCGGCTGACGGTCAGGCCGCGCTGCGGCGGCGAGCACCTGCGGCTGGCCGGGCGCGGCCGGCGCGATGTCAAAAGAGTGCTTCAGGAGGCCGGCGTGCCGCCATGGCGGCGGGCGCAGGTGCTGGTGGTCTACGCCGGGGATGAGGTGGTGGCACTGCTGGGGCCGCTGGCGCTGGCCGCCACAGGGTGGCGACTGAAGCAGACGTGACGCCTCGCCTTCTCAGGGCCAGCGCAGCGCCAGCGCCAGCCCGCTGCGCTGCTGCCAGGCCTGCTCCTGGACGAGGTCGTCGGCAAGCAGCTGGTCCGGCGGTCGCTTGAAGTCGAGTACCAGTCGGTCGCCGTCGGCGCTGATGGCGGGCAGCGTCGCTGCGGCGCCGTCACGGCGGCGATGAAAGACCACCGCCAGACGCAGCAGGCGCGCCATCTTCATCAGCTGATCGGCCTCGAGGGCGGCGCGATGGTCAGGCAGGGCGCTGGGCAGGTCGCGTCGATGCGCCTGTACCAGCCATGCCAATGCCCACTGATCGGGTAGTGAAAAGCCCGGCATGTCGGCATTGGCGAGCAGATAGGCGCCGTGGTGCTGAAAGCGGCTGTGGGAGACCCCCAGGCCGATCTCGTGCAGCAAAGCGGCCTGTTCGATCAGTTCGCGGCCGTCCTCGTCGAGCTGCCAGGACTCGGCCATGCGGTCGAAAAGCTGCAGGCAAGTGTCGGTGACCCGGGTGGCCTGGTCGGTATCCACCCGCAGGCGTTTCTGCAGGTCGGTGAGGGTGGTGTAGCGCACGTCGCGGCCGGTGTCGCGCTCCAGCAGATCAAGCAGTACACCGTCTCGCAGAGCGCCGTCGGTGTGGTACATGCGTTCGATGCCGAACGCTTCGAAGACGGCGCACAGGATGGCGATGCCGGCGGGAAAGACGCGGGCGCGGTTGCTTTTGAGGCCGTTCATGCTGACCTGGTCGAGGCGTTCGAACGCGGTCAGTCGGCGGCGCAGCTCGAACAGGCCGGCGCGGGTGATCACGCCCTTGTCGATGTGCGGGTGCAGGGCGTGGATGACGGCGGCGGCGGCCTTGATGGTGCCGGAGCTGCCCATTGCGCGTTGCCAGCCCAACTGCCGATAAGGGGTGGTGATGGTCGCAAGCTCGAGCAGGGCGCTGCGCTGGGCGCGGTCCATAGGCGCCTCGCCGAGCCGGTCGTCGGGGAAAAAACGGCGGGTATAGGCCACGCAGCCCATATCCAGACTCTCCAGCGCCAGCGGCCTGGTGGCGCTGCCGACGATCAGCTCGGTGGAGCCGCCGCCGATGTCGACCACCAGACAGTGCTCGGGGTTGTCGTGCCACTCGCGGGAGGCGCCCTGATAGATCAGCCGTGCTTCCTCGCGCCCGGAGATGATCTCGATGCGCTGACCGAGGCTGTGCTCGGCGCGGCGTTGAAAATCGACGCTGTTGGTGGCAGTGCGCAGGGCATTGGTGCCCACCACCCGCAGTCGATCAACGCGGTTTTCGGCCAGCAGGTTGCCGAAGGTGTCGAGGCACTTGAGCGCCCGCGTCGTCGCCTTGTCGTCGAGGTGGCCGTCGTCGTCGAGGCCGGCGGCGAGCTGCACTTTCCTGCTGCACTTTTCCAGCTCGACGAAGCGGTCGTCGTGTACCTCGACCACCAGCAGGTGAAAACTGTTGGAGCCGAGGTCCACGGCGGCAAGCCGAAGAGGAGAGTCTGCCCGAGCTTTGTCCATTAGCCGATATCCATGACCCTTTCGTGCATTATGCAATGTCAGCGTGACAGTTCATTGTCCCTGGCCTGTTCAATGCGCCGCCCTGCGGCTCGTGGTGGCCGGGGTGTTGTTGTGGGCACCTTTCATGCGGCGCACAGTGGCGCCAAGAGTGCTGCCGGGCTGATATGATGTCAACGTTACGGGACAATGGCGCACGGAGAGTGGCATGACGCAGATGACAGAGCTCGACGAGGCGCGCTTCGAGCGTGACGTGATCGACAGTCACGACAACGCCCTGGTGGTTTTCATGGCGAGCTGGTGCAATCCCTGCCGCGAGTTGATGCCGCTGCTGGAGGAGGTCGCCGCCGCCCGGGGTGACAGTCTGCGCTTTTATCGTGTCGATACCGAGGCCAACCCGGCGCTGACCTCGCGGCTGGGCGCGCGAGGAACGCCGGGCCTTTTTCTGTTCGTTAACGGCTCGCTGGAGGCGACCCGGGTCGGGGCGCTGTCGCGCCAACAGCTCGACGACATGCTCGATGAACATCTCTGATATCGCCACCTTTATACGAAAAGAACTTGCGTCACCGTGCGGTGTTGTCTAACATCGATTTGCTGCTCGACAGGGATCGCCTTTTGATCGCGTCCGGCACTCCCCCGAGTCATCCTTTCACTCGCTGCACATCGCACAACGACCGCCTCCGTACCTGCCACGCTATTTATCGAGCGGATATACGGACGCTGATGGCTTTCGGGTGTCGACCTCGGGCACTGTCTCAAATCATTTCTTTCCTTCGAAACGAGGCGCTTTTCGCGGTTGTCACATCTGCCGGTAGCTTTTCAACGCTCACCGGACTCGACCTGCCGCGGGCTCCGGCCACACTCGAACGGTCATTGCCATGATCGTCTCCTGTCCCGGCCACATCTCTTACAGCCATGCCGTTTAGAGCGATTTTCGAAACAAGCCGATGAATCTGACCGAACTCAAGCAAAAATCCGTTCCCGAACTGCTGGAAGTTGCCCAGGAGATGGGCATCGACAATCTGGCCCGCTCGCGCAAGCAGGACATTATCTTCGCCATCCTCAAGAAACACGCCCGCAGCGGTGAGGATATCTACGGCGATGGCGTACTCGAGATCCTCCAGGACGGTTTCGGTTTCCTGCGCAGCGCTGACTCTTCCTATCTTGCCGGTCCCGACGACATCTACGTCTCGCCCTCGCAGATACGCCGCTTCAATCTGCGCAAGGGCGACTCCATCTCCGGCAAGATTCGTCCGCCCAAGGAGGGCGAGCGCTACTTCGCGCTGCTCAAGGTCAATCAGATCAACTTTGACCGACCGGAAAACGCCAAGCACAAGATTCTGTTCGAGAACCTGACGCCGCTGTTCCCCCAGGAGCGGCTGGTGATGGAGATCGGCAACGGCTCCACCGAGGACATTACCTCGCGAGTGCTTGACCTGACCTCGCCGATCGGCAAGGGCCAGCGTGGCCTGATCGTCTCGCCGCCCAAGGCGGGCAAGACGATGATGCTGCAGAACATCGCCAACTCGATCACCCGCAACAATCCCGAGTGCCACATGATTGTGCTGCTGATCGACGAGCGACCCGAGGAGGTCACCGAGATGTCGCGCACGGTGCGCGGCGAAGTGGTCGCCTCGACGTTCGACGAGCCGCCGGCACGCCATGTGCAGGTTGCCGAGATGGTGATCGAGAAGGCCAAGCGGCTGGTCGAGCACAAAAAGGATGTGGTGATTCTGCTCGACTCCATTACCCGCCTGGCGCGCGCCTACAACACCGTGGTGCCCTCCTCGGGCAAGGTGCTGACCGGCGGTGTCGACGCCCACGCGCTGGAGAAGCCCAAGCGCTTTTTCGGTGCCGCGCGTAACATCGAGGAGGGCGGCAGCCTGACCATTCTCGCCACGGCACTGGTGGATACCGGCTCGAAGATGGACGAGGTGATCTTCGAGGAGTTCAAGGGGACCGGCAACATGGAGGCGCATCTCGACCGCAAGCTGGCCGAACGGCGCGTTTATCCGGCGCTCAATATTCGCCGCTCGGGTACCCGCCGCGAGGACCTGATCGCCTCCGAGGACGAAATGCAGCGCATGTGGATTCTGCGCAAGCTGCTCAACCCGATGGAGGACGTCGCTGCCACCGAGTTCCTGCTTGACCGGCTCAAGGATTCCAAGACCAACCTCGAGTTCTTCGAGGCGATGAAAAGACGCTGAAGCACGGCGTCATGCCAGGCTTGAGGAGGGGGCGGCATGCTATGCTGCCCCCTTGCTTTTGGGTATCGGATGGCTTTGGAGTAGCGGAGTGAGGGCATGAAGTATCGCGATCTGCGCGAATTTATCGACGGTCTGGAGCGCATGGGCGAACTCAGGCGAATCACCGCCGAGGTCGACCCGCATCTGGAGATGACCGAAATCTGCGATCGCGTGCTGCGCGCCGAGGGCCCTGCGCTGCTGTTCGAGAACGTGCGCGGCAGCGATATGCCGGTACTGGCCAACCTTTTCGGCACCCCCAAAAGGGTGGCGCTCGGGATGGGGCAGTCGTCGGTCGAGGCGCTGCGCGAGGTGGGCGAGCTGCTCGCCTTTCTCAAGGAGCCGGAGCCGCCGAAGGGATTTCGCGATGCCTGGGACAAGGTGCCGATCTTTCGCCAGGTGATGAGCATGGGGCCGCGTCAGGTGAAGAAGGCGCCGTGCCGTGAAGTGGTACTGGAGGGCGACGACGTCGATCTGGACGCCATTCCCATCCAGCACTGCTGGCCGGGTGATGCCGCGCCGCTGATCACCTGGCCGCTGGTGGTCACCCGCGGGCCGCAGAAAAAGCGCCAGAACCTGGGCATCTACCGCCAGCAGAAGCTGTCGAAAAACCGCCTCATCATGCGCTGGCTGTCGCACCGCGGCGGCGCGCTGGATTTTCGCGACTGGTGCGAGGCGCACCCCGGCGAGCCCTTTCCTGTCGCGGTGGCGCTGGGCGCCGACCCGGCGACCATTCTCGGCGCGGTGACGCCGGTGCCCGACAGCCTGTCGGAGTACGCCTTCGCCGGCCTGCTGAGAGGCTCGCGCACCGAACTGTCGCAGTGCGCCCACTTCGATCTGAGCGTACCGGCCAGCGCCGAGATCGTGCTGGAGGGCTACATCTACCCCGACGATGTTGCCGAGGAAGGCCCCTTCGGCGATCACACCGGCTATTACAATGAGGTCGATACCTTTCCGGTGTTCACCGTCGAGCGTATCACCCACCGTCGTGACCCCATCTATCACTCGACCTACACCGGTCGGCCGCCGGACGAGCCGGCGGTGCTGGGCGTGGCGCTCAACGAGGTGTTCGTACCGGTGCTGCGCCGCCAGTTCCCCGAGATCGTCGACTTCTATCTGCCCCCCGAGGGGTGCTCCTACCGCATGGCGGTGGTGTCGATGAAAAAGCAGTATCAGGGTCACGCCAAGCGGGTCATGATGGGGGTGTGGAGTTTTCTGCGCCAGTTCATGTACACCAAGTTCGTCATCGTGGTTGACGACGACGTCAATACGCGCGACTGGAAGGATGTGATCTGGGCGATCACCACCCGCATGGACCCGGCGCGGGACAGCGTGATGGTAGAGAACACGCCGATCGATTATCTCGACTTCGCCTCGCCGGTCAGCGGGCTGGGCTCCAAGATGGGCTTCGATGCCACCAGCAAATGGCCCGGCGAAACCGACCGCGAATGGGGCGTGCCGATCGCCATGAGCGACGATGTCAAAACACGCGTCGACGAGCGCTGGCAGTCGCTGGGCATCTTCGACGCGCCGCACTGAGTGCAACATACCTTCGAACAAACCGCCGCGGCCGTGCTGCGACGGAGAGCCTGAAAGGGAATTTCATGTCGACCACCACCCTGACCCTCCGGGTCGTAACGATGGAAACCCTGCCGGCCGGCGTCTACCGCCTTTTTCTGCGCGGCGACCCGCAGCAGGTGATGTTCGCCCCCGGCCAGTATCTGGAGATCGCCGTCGGCGAGGGCTGGCTGCCGTTCTCGATCGCCAACGCCCCCAACGGTGACGGCGAGATCGAGCTGCACGTTCAATACGTCGCCGGCAGCGCCAGTGCCAGGGCGCTGTTCGACGGGCTCGAAGTGGGCCGCGAGCTCACTGTGCGGCTGCCCGGCGGCGACTCGGTGCTCGAGCTCGACGATCCGCGCCCGCTGCTGCTGATCGCCGCCGGTACCGGCTTTGCGCAGATGAAATCGATCATCGAGGCGGCGCTGGCCCATGACGCTGCGCGCCCCATCCACCTGTGGTGGGCGGCCCGCGAGCGCGGCGAACTCTACCTGGAGAGCATGGCCCGCGACTGGCAGGCGCAGTTTGCGCAGTTCACCTTCACGCCGGTGGTCGAACTGCCCGACGAGGACGACTTCGACGGCGTGGTGGAGCGCATCGATAACGCCCTTCATGATCGCGTCGAGCGGGCGGACGAGGCGAGCATCTTCATCGCCGGCTCGCCCGGCATGGTCTATGCCGTGGTCGATACCCTGGAGCGCATCGAGCCGCTGGCGCGGCGTATCTTCTCCGACGTGTTCAGCTACGCCCCCAGAGCGGGCGGCGGTACTTCTGCATGAGCCAGGCGCCGATTCTGATTACCGGCGGCGCCCAGCGGTTGGGACGCTACTGCGCCGAGCGTCTGTATGACGACGGCCATCCGGTGATCATCACCTACCGCCGCGAGCGCCCGGCGGTCGAGGCGCTGCGCCGCCGTGGCATTACCGCGCTGTATGCCGACTTCGCCAGTGAGGCCGGCATCATGACCTTTATCGAACACCTGAAGTCGACCGTTCCGGCCCTGCGCGCCATTATCCACAACGCCTCGCACTGGCAACCCGACGGCGAGGACGAACCGCATGCGGCGGGCTTCGAGCTGATGTTTCGCGTCCACATGCAGGCGCCGTATCTGATCAGTCTGCATGGCCGCGCCCTGCTGGAGGCGTGCAGCGAGCCGATGCGCGATATCATCCATATTACCGACTACAGCGCCGCCCACGGTTCGCACCGCCATATTGCCTACGCCGCTACCAAGGCGGGACTGGAGAACCTGACCCTGTCGCTGGCGGGGTTGCTGGCGCCTGCCATCAAGGTCAACGGCGTGGCGCCGGCAGGCATCATGCTCAACGACAGCGACGACGATGCCTATCTCGAACACCTCAATCGCCGCGCCGTGCTGCCGGCGGTGCCCGGTCCGGGCGTGATCTGGCAGAGCGTACGCTACCTGCTGGATAATCCTTTCGTCACGGGTACCACCCTGGCCGTTGACGGCGGCCGCCACGTGAAGTGAATATACGAAGGCATGTCCTTCTCGATCAGGTGGTGAGGCTACGGTCATGACGACGTTTTTCAAACGGCATCTGGTAGCGGCTTTCTGTGTTGGCGCTCTTTTGCTGCTGTCGCTGGCGGCAGCGCTGCCGGCACTGGCGGTGTGGGAGTTTTTCTTTTGAACAGGCCGTGCTAGAGTGCTGAACAGATGATCGCCATCGGCGATCGGCCAATGATTCAACCGACGACGATTCAACCGACGACGAGCCCATGATGACGGTATCCGGTTTGCACATCCTTTCGACGCGCGCTTCCGCTCTGGTGGCGTGCGCCGGTGTGTGTCGTCGGTTTGGCTATTATTGGGGCGGTTACTGGTTTAGGCACAGGCGCGCCTGAGTCCTTCAGGACGGGCGCGCCGGTGACCACCGCGCTGCCCACCGCATCCACGAACCCCCGGTAGGCAGACGCCACCGGGGGTTCTGCTTTTTACGGCTCACGGCGAGCCATCCATCAAAAGGTATCAACAGGGAGAGCATCATGATCGACACCGCTTACCGCCGCTATCCGAACCTCGACTGGCGATTTATCGACGCGGCAGCGGTGCCTGCGGCGCCGACCGCTGCCGTGGTGGGACGCGGCGCGCATCCCCCCTTGTCACGACCCTGTTGAAGCCCGGAGAGATCATGAACGCTCAGCTCGATACCGCCCTTGCCGAAACCGACGCCAGCCTTGACGTCGACGCCGAAATCGCTGGCAGCCGGCTGCTGCCGACCGCCGACGAACTGCGGCGTGCGGTGCCCCTCGACCCCGCCCTTGAAGCCCGTATTCATCGCCAGCGTGATGCCATTCGCGACGTGCTGGCCGGTCGCGACGAGCGCCTGCTGGTGGTCATCGGTCCCTGTTCCATCCACGACCGCGACAGCGCGCTGGACTACGCCGGCCGGCTGGCCGAGCTCAACGCGCAGCTTGGCGATGTGCTGCTGCCGGTGATGCGCGTCTACGTCGAGAAGCCGCGCACCACCGTGGGCTGGAAGGGACTGGCCTATGACCCTCACCTTGACGGCAGCGACGACATGGCCGAAGGGCTCTACCAGACACGTCGGCTGATGCGTGACATCACCGCGCTTGGCCTGCCGATCGCCTGTGAACTGCTGCAGCCAATGCTGGTCGACTATATCGAGGATCTGCTCGGCTGGGCGGCGGTCGGCGCGCGCACCACCGAATCCCAGGTGCACCGCGAGATGGTCAGTGCGCTGGGTCTGCCGGTGGGCTTCAAGAACGCCACCAGTGGCGATATCGGCGTGGCCGTCGACGCCATGGGCGCCAGCCGCCACGGCCACCGCTATCCCGGCCTCGATGCCCACGGCCGCCCGGCACTGCTGACCTCGAAGGGTAATCCCGACACCCAACTGGTGCTGCGCGGCGGTCAGCGCGGCCCCAACTTCGACGCCGCAAGCGTCGAGCGCGCCCGCGGCGCGCTGCTCGAGGGCGGTCTCGACGGCTCGATCATGGTCGACTGCTCGCACGCCAACAGCGGCAAGGACCCCGCGCGTCAGCCGGCGGTGCTCGATGACGTATTGCGCCAGCGCCTTGCCGGCCAGCGCGCCCTGACCGGTGTGATGCTGGAGAGCCATATCCTGTCCGGCAAGCAGAAACTCGGTGGCGAGCTGCGCTACGGTGTGTCGGTCACCGACGGCTGCCTCGGCTGGGAGGAGAGCGCGGCGCTGCTGACGCGCGCCGCACAGCAGCTGCGCCAGGGCGTCTCTGCTGGCGAGCGCCTGAGCGCCTGCGCTACCAACTGAAGTGCTCCTCGATGCGCTCGTCATCGGCACCGCGCTGCAGTAACCCGCGCCAGTCGGCAAGCGGGTGGCTGGCGGCGATAAAACCGCGCAGTTCGCCGTCGCCGCCGCCATCGCGGTCGACGTTCAGTTCGGCAGTGAGTTGCAGCGCCTCGCCGTCCTCGAGCTCCAGCAGCAGGCGGGCACGCGGTGTCGAGCAGTCAAGGCGTAGCCGGCCCCGGCCCACCGTCACCGGGGCGGGGGTGAGCAGGCGAATAGCGGCGGCGGTCAGCGCCCCCTGGCTGGCCACGCAGCGCCGTCCCGCCATATGAACGTCGAGCTGACCCTCCCAGCGTGCGTCGACTTCGACCGGTAGACGCGACATGTCGAGCGCCGCCATGTCGCCGCCGGTGATCTGCCAGCGGCTGCCCACCAGGCCCTGCCGGGCGCCGTCCACCTGCCACGCCCCCGGCCCCTGTCCCAGCTGTAGCCGAACGCTCGGCGACCAGCCGAGCTGCCATGAAATCGGCCCCAGTGCCAGCGGCCAGCCGCCCGGCGCCAGGGCGATGCGCTCCAGGCGGGCGTCGGTCAGCGTGCCGCTGGCGCCCTCCAGGCGTAGTCCCCTGTCTGCTGCCAGCAGGCCGGTCAGCCCCGTTAGCGGCCAGTTGAGTGCCAGTGTCAGGATAAATACCAGCGCCACCGCGATCATCGCCGGCACGCGCCGCAGGATGGTGATCATGGTGTCTCCCGCTGAATATCGGCAAGCTGCGGCTGGTAGTACCAGCTCGCCTCTATCTGCAGGCTGCCGGTGTCGCTACGCGCCAGCGCCCAGTCGATTGCCCACCAGCCGCGCTGCGCCGCCCAGCGGGCGAAGGCGACCAGCGCCTGCGGCTGCTGAGCCTCGCCGCGGGTGATGACAACCTCGTCGTTGACCGTCACCTCGGTCAGCGCCAGGCCATGCGTTACTGCCGCACGCTGCCAGCTCTCGGCATCGACCGGGGTGGCCGGCGGCAGTTCGCGCAGCAGCGGCGAGTACTCGGCGGCAGGCGCCGTGACGTACTCGACCAGCGGCGGTAGCAAACGGTTGGCGAGCAGATAGCCGGCGCCTACCAGGCTCGCGATAAGCGCTGCTCCCAGCAGCCAGCGCTCGCGCGGCGTGCGCGCGGCGAGCCGACGCTTGAGTGCGGCGCCGAGGCCGAGACGGCGGCGGTGCGACGTGTGGCGATTCTCGCTGATCAGAGCCTCGCCCGCGGGTGTTGCCGTGGCGTCTGTATCCCGGCCCGGATATCGTGGCGTGTTGTTCATGGTCGGGGTGCTACCTCGTCTTGCGGCGCCGCAAGGGACAGCTCAAGGGTCAGCTCCTCGCGCTGCGGCTGCCACTGCGGCGTGCCAAGGGCATCGAGGCGCTGGCGAGCGCGCTCGATGATCACCGGCGCCGGCGGTTGTGCACGGCGCCAGCCCAGGGTGGCGCGCTGACCGCTTACCGTCAGCCGTGAAAGCTGCCAGCGCGGGTCGTCGAGCAGCACGTCGGCGCGCTCGATGGCCTCACCGAGGCGGCGGTTGCGCAGTGCCAGGGCGTCGAGGGCGTCGCGGCGCGCGGCCAGCTGCCGTTCGGCGTCAGCCGGCGGCGGGCCGATAAAGCGTGCCGCCAGCGCCGCTTCGCTGTGCTGCGCCAGGTGGTAGCGCTGCTCGAACTGCGCTGCCAGCCACAGGGCCATATTGAGTACCGCCAGTAGCACCAGAGCGGCACCCATCAGCTGCGCCCGGCGACCGGGCAGAAGCCCAACCGGCAGGCCGCTGCGCCGGTTGCCTCGGGTATCGAACGCAAAAGGAGCGGGCAGCTGTGTGGTCAGCCAGGCCAGACTTCGCCGTCGTGCCGAGGCGGCGCTTGCGAAGGCTTCGGCGCCGCCATTGGGCGACGGATCGCCGCTGTCACGCGGGTCGGCGTTCCCGTGGCCGGGATCCTGCCAGCGCCTGTGTTGCCAGGCGGGCGGCGCCGGCCACTCCCGCGGCCAGGCGAGCCACTGCACTGTCGCCGCGCCGCTGGGCGCCACGGCCTCGCCGCACCCCTTGAACAGGCGGTGGTCACCGTCGTCGAGGGTGACGGCCAGTTCGGGGGTATCGGGCGTGGTCAGGGCCATGAAAGCGGTGGTCCAGCCCTCGAGGGATAGGCCCAGGTGCGCCACCCAGGCTCGCCAGGCCTCCAGCTCGGCGGCCGGCAGCGCCAACAGTTCAAGGTGGTCGCGGCCGCGCAGCAGGGGGTAGAGGCGCAGGGCGTGCACGTCTTCGCCGCTCGGTTCCTCCAGCAGCAGAGGCCACTCGCTGCGCTTGATGCCCCGCGGCGCGGCGACATGGAAGTGGCTGACGGCGTCGCCGGGGAGCAGCAGGATGGTGCCGCGTCCGGCGAGCTGCGGCAGCGCCTCGGTCGCGTTTTGCGCGGTGATGACGCCGTGCTCGCCGCTGTCGCGGTCGAGCCAGTCAAGCTCCGGGATGTCGGTCGGCGCCGGGGCGGAACGGCAGCGCGGGGCGATAAGTATGCCGCCGCGGCGCGCTGTGTTGTGGTGGGCACGTCGGGAAAGTCGCATCAGGGCGGCTCCGCTGCGGTGGTGGCAGACAGGGGTATCGAGGCCGGGCCGGTTGCGGAGAGGCGCTCGCTCGGGTAACCGCTGCGGCGGCTGAGTACCTGTACCCGGGCGGCGGGCTGGCGTGGGTAGAAGGCGCTGGTGCCCTCGGCCAGCAGCAGGCGGTAGAAATAGTAGTGCTGCTCGCCGAGGGTGATGCGGATATGCAGCGCAACGTAATCCGGCGTCAGGGTCAGGCGATTGCCGTACTCGTCAAGCCAGGGCGCTGCGCCGCCCAGCGCAGTGCGCACCGCGTCGAGGCTGTCGTAGCCGCCGGCGGGCCGGGCGCGAATCAGGGTGGCGAGGGCGCCGCGGTCGACCTCGCCGACGAACAGCGCATCCAGCAGCGGCAGGTCGTCGGCATCGAGGCCGTTGAGGTCGAGTCGCCAGCGACCGCTGTCGGGAAGGGCACAGAGCGCATCGAGACGGCGGTAGCGGGCGCTGTCCAGCGGCGCCAGCCAGTTGAGTTCGCTGGCGTCCCTCATGGGGCTGTCGGCGCTCAGTCGCGGCGGCGCGAGACGGGCGTAGTCGGCGCCATCCATGCCCCCTTCGCGGCTGATGTTGTCGGCGTCGACCCAGTCCGCCAGGCGGGCGACGAGCTCTCCCGGCATCATGTCACCGAGGCGCTCGCCGGCGTAGTGGCTTGCCCAGTAGAGCAGCTGCTGCTGCGCCAGCTGACTGTTGTCGCCGGCCAGTGCGTTGACGTTGAAGCAGCCCCTGAGATCCTCCACCACCAGCCGCAGGTTGCCCTCGTCGGTAGGGTAGTCGAGCGGTCGGCCGGCCAGTGTCTGCCACCACAGCGGTACGCGGCGTACCGCGGCGTCGGTCAGCGCACGGCGGGCGATGATTTCGGCGCCGCGGGCGTAGAAGTCGGCCTGGCTCTGCTGCTGCATAAGCTCCAGCCGGGTCAGTTCGCGCCGTCCCTGCAGCGTCAGCGAGGTGAGCACCAGGCTCACCAGCGCCATTGCCAGCAGCACCATCAGCAGGGCGGCGCCGCGCTGCCTGTGCGTCGGCGTGGTTGTCGAGGCAGCAGACGTCATGGTGGCGGGTCCGGCAGTGGCGCCACTACCACGATATCGTCGCCGCCGTGCTGCCAGGTGAGCCGCACGCCGCGGCTGTGGCCATCAGGGGGCGGCGTCTCGTGCCAGCGTCCGCCGGCGTAAAAGGCGACATCGAGGCGTTCGACGCCTTCCAGCACCGCTACCCGCTGCCACTGCGGCGCGCCGGCGGCATCCAGCAGGCCGGCCGAGTAGAGCGTCAACCGCTGGCTGTCACTGTCCCACTCGAGGCGTTGACGGCGCAGGCGAGTGTAGTAATCGCCGATCGGCAGCGCCGCGCTGCCCCGCGACACCCAGTCGAGCCGCGGCGGAGAAACGCGCCAGGCAAGCGGGGCGTTGAACTGTAAAAGCCCCTGTTCACGCACCGGCCGCACCACCAGCGCTTCCAGCCGGCGCTCTACCAGCCGGCTGAAATCGACATCGGCGTCCAGCGGCGGTGGCGTGGCAAAGCGCTCGCGGGCGGTCACCAGCTGATTGACCAGCTGGGCCACGCCGAGCCCCACCAGGGCGGTGAGGGCGATGGCGATCATCACCTCGAGCAGGGTGAAGCCGCTTTGGCGCTGTGCTGCGGATAGTGAGTGGCTCATGGCGGCGCCAGAAAAAGAGTGAAGTGCAGCACCGGATGTTCCCGCGCGGCATCGTCGAAAAGGGTCAGCCGGCCGCGGCGCATGCGTTGAATGGGGGTGTCGCTGACTTCCAGGCGCCACCAGCAGGTATGCCCGGCCTGCTGCAGGCTGCCCTGATGGGTGCCGATCGGCGGCCAGTAGTCGTCGAGCGCCGCACGGCTTTCGAATTCGCGAGCGCACAGCAGCATGGGCGCACGGCGTTCGCCCGCCTCGGCGACGCGAAAGCGCTGGTTCACGCCCTGGGCAGCGATCACCGTGATCACCGCGAGAATAAAGAGCGCCACCACGACCTCGAGCAGGGTGAAGCCGACCTGCCGGCGTACGTTGCGCATCATGTCGACCCCGCATTCGTCAGCCGTGCGCCCAGCCCATCGACCTCCAGCGCCTGACGGGCACTGCCGCTGTGCAGCAGCAGGCGAGCGCCCATCACTTCGCCGTCGGGCAGCCAGATCAGCCACGGCAGCGCCGTGTCGGCTCCCGGCGGCGGTTGGCGCACGGCAGTGACCGGCAGCGGCCACTGAGTCGGCGTCAGTTCGCGGGTCTCGCGCCAGGGCTGCCAGCCGCTCTCTTCCTGCCAGCTGACGAAGCGGTAGCCACCGTCTACCGGCTGCCAGCCGATCACGCGCTGGCGCACCCGCGCCACCTCGCCGGCCAACCGGAACTCACCGACCAGCTGGCGCGCCGCAGTGCGCAGCCGGTCGCTGTCGTCGGCACCGGCCAGCCAGGCCACCGACAGCGCGCTGCCGAGTGCGATGATCACGATCACCACCAGCAGTTCGAGCAGCGAGAAGCCGCCCTGTGCGCGAGCCGCGCTCATAGCATCCAGTTGCCGATATCGGCATTGTTGTCCTCGCCGCCGCTGCTGTTATCGGCGCCCAGCGAGTAGATGTCGATGCGGCCGTGCTGACCGGGGCTGGCGTAGTGATAGTCATTGCCCCAGGGGTCCTGCGGCAGGCGCCGCACGTAGCCGTCCTCGCGGTAGTTATCCGGCTGCGGGGCGCTGGTGGGCGGGCTGGTCAGCGCGTCCAGGCCCTGTTCGGTGGTGGGGTAGCGGTAGTTGTCGAGGCGGTACATATCCAGCGCCTGCTCGAGGGTGGCAATATCGGCGCGCGCCTTCTGCTGCATGGCGTCGTCCTGATTGCTCAGCACGTTGGGGGCGACGATCGCCACCAGCAGGCCGATGATGAAGATCACCACCATGATCTCCAGCAGAGTGAAGCCTGTCTGATGGGCACGGGTGCGCCGGGCATTGTGGTGACGCGTCATGGTTATCTCCCTTGTCGGTCCGGGGGCGGTCGAGGGCGCCCGGGATTACAGCGCCATGGCGCCGTTGAGCTGCATGATCGGCAGCAGGATGGCAAGCACGATGGTCAGCACCACGCCACCCATCACCAGGATCATCAGCGGTTCGAACAGCGCCAGTGCCATGTCGACGCGGCGATTGAAGGTGCTCTCCTGGGCGTCGGCGATGCGCTCCAGCATGGTGTCGAGGGTGCCGCTCGATTCGCCGCTGGCGATCATGTGCAAAAGCGACGGCGAGAAGCGACGTGTCTCCTCCATGGCGCGGTGCAGACTGATGCCGCTCTCGACGCGCTGGCACAGCAGGTCGACGGCATTGCGCATCTGTTGGTTGCCGAGGGTGTCGCGGCTGACCTTGAGCGCCTCCAGCAGGGCGATGCCGCTGCGGGTCAGAATCGCCAGGCTACGTGTCAGGCGGCCGGTGTCGAGCAGCCGGATCAGCTCGCCGATGCGCGGTATTCGCAGTAGCAGGGCGTCGAGACGCGCCCGCGCTGCCGGGCGGCGTGACAGCCGCACTGCCAGCGGCACGGCGAGCGCCAGCAGCACGGCCAGCCAGGGGCCGAGGGTCAGCGTCAGTTCGGAAAGGGCGATCATCATCCGGGTGATCAGCGGTAGCGCCATGTCGGAGCGCTCGAACTGCTGCGCCAGCCGCGGCACCACCCAGGTCATCAGGCCGATCACCACTGCCACCGAGACGCCCGCCAGCACCAGCGGATAAACCAGTGCGGTACGCGCCTTCTGGCGCTGCGCCTGGACCCGTTCGAGGTAGTCGGCCAGCCGTGTCAGCACCGTGGCCAGCCGTCCGGCACGCTCGCCGGCGGCGACCAGCGAGCGGTAGAGCAGGTCGAAGCTGGCGTGCGGTCGCAGGCTGTCGGCCAGCGAATAACCCTCGCGCACCCGGTTGCCGACGGCCAGTAGAAGCGCCCGCTCGCGCTGGCGCTCGGCCTGGCGGGTGAGGGCGTCGAGGGCGTCGCTGATCGGGATGCCGGCGTCGATCAGGGTCGCCAGCTGGCGGGTCAACAGCGTCAGGCTGGCCGAGTCGAGGCGTCCACGCTGTGTCCGGCGCGGTGCTTCGGCGCTGCGTACCGCTTCCAGCCGGCGCGGGAACAGGCCGCGCTCGCGCAGCAGCTGACGCGCCTGGCGCTCGCTGTCGGCCTGCAGCACGTCGCGCTGGCGGCGGCCGTCGGGGCCGAGGGCCAGATAGCGGTAGGTCGGCATGCCTCCTCCTGCGATAGCGGCACTCGGGCGCGATAGTCTGACCGCGCTCGATTGCAGTTTTGCGTCACCCTGAAAGCGCCTCAGGCGCTTCATTTCACCGCGGGCAGGTAACGCAAGGGCGCTGTGCCCCCTCCCTGGGCGCTACTTTCGACTTCCTGTCGAAAGACCCTTGCTTCAACCTGCTCCCGGTGAGATGAACGCTCTCGTTGCGAATACCATCCGGCATCACTGATGGATGGCGCGTAGTACCTCGTCGAGGCTGGTGTCGCCCGCCTCCAGCCGCGCCAGCGCGGCGTGGGTCAGCGACTGCGCGCCGGCATCGGTGAAGGCGTGCTGCGCCAGTTCGGCCTCGGCGGCGCCGTCATGGATCAGCCCCGCCAGGCGCTCGTCGATGGGAATGAATTCGTAAAGCCCCAGCCGGCCGCGATAGCCGCTGTGGTCGCAGTGCGGGCAGCCCACCGCCTCGGCGAGGCGTTCGAGGCGTTCGATGCCGGCCAGCCACTGCACGTCGCTGGCCTCGCGCGCGCGCCAGCGGCGGCAGTGGGGGCACAGGCGGCGCACCAGCCGCTGTGCCATCACGCCCTTGAGACTGGTCGCCAGCAGAAAGGGTTCGACCCCCATGTCACGCAGCCGCGCCACTGCCCCCAGGGCGCTGTTGGTGTGCAGGGTGGAGAGCACCAGGTGGCCGGTGAGGCTCGACTGCACGGCGGTGGAGGCGGTCTCCAGGTCGCGGATTTCGCCGATCATGATGATGTCCGGGTCCTGGCGCAGAATGGCGCGCAGGCCGTGGGCGAAGGTCAGCCCGGCGTGGGGGTTGACCGGGGTCTGGCCGATGCCGGGGATGGCGTACTCCACCGGGTCCTCGACGGTGAGGATGTTGCGGCTGCGGTCATTGAGCGCGTTGAGGCTGGCGTAGAGGGTAGTGGTCTTGCCCGAACCGGTGGGGCCGGTGTTGAGCAGAATGCCGTTGGGCTGGCGCAGCACCCGGCGGTAGCGCGCCAGCAGTGCCGATGGCATGCCCAGCCGGTCGAGGTCGAGCAGCGATGCCTGCTTGTCGAGCAGGCGCATCACCACCCGCTCACCGTGGATGCCGGGCAGGGTGGAGACGCGGATATCGACCTCGCGGCCGGCGGCGCGCACCGTGATGCGGCCGTCCTGGGGCTGGCGCTTCTCGGCGATATCCAGTCGCGCCATCACCTTGATGCGCGAGATCAGCACCGGCGCCAGCACCCTGGGTGGGCGTAGCGCCTCGCGCAGGGCGCCGTCGACGCGCAGGCGTATCAGCAGCTCACGCTCGAAGGGCTCGACGTGAACGTCGGAGGCCGACAGCCGCAGCGCCTCGGAGAAGACACCGTTGATCAGGCGGATCACTGGCGCCTCGTTTTCGCTCTCCAGCAGGTCCTCGGCGCGCGGCAGCTCCTGCATCAGGCTGTCGAGGTCGACGTGCTCGGCCAGCCCTTCGAGCAGCGCTTCGTTGTTGGTTCGGTCGGCGTCGTAAAGCGCCCCCAGCCGGGCTTCGAAGGCGTTGGCGTCGAGCCATTCGCAGCCCGTGGCGCGGCCGCGGCGGCGCTGAATGTCCTGCAGCACCTCGCACTGCAGCGCCGAGCCGTCATCGCGGCACAGCAGCCGGTAGTGCTCGCTCTCCGGCACGATCGCCACGCCGGCGCGTTTGGCCAGCCGGTAGGGCAGCGGACCGGCGGGGTGGTCGGTGGCGGCAAGGGTACTTTCGGGCATCACGGCGCGAGGCTTCCCAGTCGGCTGCGCATCGAGGGGTAGAGCCGCTGCCAGCCGGCGCGCTGCTGATCTGCGTGGGGAGCCGGCTGACCCGCGTCGGTATCCGGCGCGTCGCGGGCCTCCTGCCAGGGCGCCAGTGTCTGTTCGTCCTCGAAGCCCGCCAGCAACTGTTGGGCGCGCATATAGCGGTACTTGTCGCCGGTGGCGCGATCCATCTGCGCCGGGCTGCGGATCACCCGGGCGCGAATGAAGACCATCAGGTTCTGCTTGTCACGCTCGGCTCGAGTGTACTGAAAGAGGTTGCCGAGCAGCGGAATGTCGCCCAGCAGCGGCACCTGCGCCGAGTTCGAATTGCCCGAGTTGCTGATCAGCCCGCCCAGCACCACGATGCCGCCGTCGTTGGTGATCACCGAGGTTTCGATCTCGCGTTTGTTGGTGACCACATCCGAGGCCTGGACGTTGGGCGCCAGCGACGACACCTCCTGGACGATATCCATGCGGATGGTGTTGTCGGAGCTGATCGAGGGGCGGATGCGCAGGCTGACGCCGATATCCTCGCGCTGGATGATCTGATAGGGGCTGTCGTTGAAGGTGGTCGAGCCGGTGACGAAGGGCACTTCCTGACCCACCAGAATATAGGCCTCGCTGTTGTCCAGGGTGGTCAGCGAGGGGGTGGAGAGCAGATTGGTCTCGCTGTCGCTCTGCAGCGCGCTGAGCAGGGCGGCGAAGCTGAAGCCGCTGTCGCTGACGCGACCCACGCCGGCGGTGACGCCGGTGACGCTGCCCAGCAGGCGGCCCAGCTGACTGTTGTCACCCGAAGCGATGGCGCCGGCCACCGAATTGATGCCGGGCTGGCCGTCGGCCGGATAGTTGAAGCCGCCCACCGGAGTGGCGCCGTCGCTGCTGAAGTCACCGAACAGCCACTGCACGCCGAGACGGCGGGCGCGGGATTCGGTGATCTCGGCGATGATCGCCTCCACCGCGACCTGGGCGCGGCGGATATCGAGCTGGCCGATGATCGCTTCGTATTCGTCAAGGCGCGCCGGCGGGCCGATCAGCACCAGCGCATTGGTCGAGGGGTGTACGGCGAAGCCGACTTCGCCGCTGCCGCTGGAGAGCGTGCCGGACAGCGGCGGATTGCGACTCTCGGCATCGGGCAGGTCGGGCAGGGTGCGGCCGTCGCGGCTGCTCCCTGCGCCGCCGCTGCCGAGACCGTCGCTGGCCATACCGAAGGCACTGCTTTCACTGCCGACGGCGCGCTGGGCGAAGCGACGCGCCTGCTGCGCCATGCCCGAGGCGGCCTGATTGCTGTCGCCGCTCAGCCCGCCCAGCACCTCGACCACTGATTCGGCACTGATGTTGTTGAGGTAGATGACCCGGGTATTGCGCTGGTTCGACGACTGCGGCTCGTCCAGCGAAGCGGCCAGCTGGCGCACCCGCGCCAGCCCCTCGCCACTGCCGTAGACGACCAGTGCATTGGCACGCTGGTTGGCGACGACCCGCACCTGGCCGCCGCCCTCGTTCTCCATCAGCGTATCCAGCGTCTCCGCCAGTTCGTCGGCGCTGGCATGTTCCAGCGGTATTACCTCGGCCTGCAGGTTGCGCTGGCGGTCCAGCCGGGTGGCCAGCCGTTCGAGGCGCTGCAGGTTGTCGCGCCAGTCGGTGACCACCACCAGATTGCTCTCCGGCCAGGGCGTGACGGTCCCCACCTGGCTGTCGACCAGCGGCTGCAGCACGTTGGCAAGCGTGGCGGCGTCGAGGTTGCGCGTCTCGATTACGGCGGTGGCGACGGTGTTGCCACCGCCCTCGTCGCCAAACGGAATCGGCTGGCTGCGCGAGGTCTGGGCCGGCACGATACGTACCTGGCCGTTATCCAGCGGTACGGTGGCGTAGCCGTTGACCTGTAGCTCGTTCTGGAAGACGCGATAAAGCTCCTCGGCGCTCAGCCGGCGCTGGCTGGTCAGCGAGATGTTGCCCTGCACCCGTGGATCGACGATGAAGTCGCGGCCGGTGATGCGCCCCACGCTGTCGATGAACTCGCGCAGGCTGGTGTCCTGAAAGTTGACGTCGTAGCGTGCACTGGCGCCGTCGGACTGGCTGGCCGCGGCCGCCGGCAGGGCCAGCAACAGCAGCAGGAGAATGAGCAGCGGGCGACATCTCATGATCATGGCTCCCGGGAAGAGGATCGAGGTGGCATGTCGTTGTCAGCAGGCGTAATGGCGCCGTCCTGCGCTTGCGGCTCGGGCCACGGCAGGCGCTCGGCGCGACCGTGACGGGAGAGCACGATGCCCTGGGCATCGATAGCGGCGACGCTGATTCCGGCCTCGATCTCATCGCCCACCATCAGGGCGCGCTGGCCGTCTGGCGTCGACAGCACCACCAGCGAGGCCGCGCCGCCGGCACTCAGCGCCCGGCCGACCACCTGCCAGGGGAGATCGGTCAGCGGTATCGTCTCGTCGCCGGCCACTTCACTGCCCCATTGCGACGACACCACCGGCAACCAGGCCGGTTCGAGGCGCACCTCGGTGTTTGTGGCCGCCGGGCTGTCACTCTGCACGACCAGCTGTGCGACGCCGGACAGCGCATGAGCGGCCAGCCACGCCAGCAGGCACCAGCCGAGCCAGCGCCACGCGGCGGGGTGCGTGAAAGCGTTGGTGAGCGCCGCTGTTTTCATGTCAGCCTGGCTTCGGGGTGCCAGCCGGGATGGCCGTCGACGTAGCGTGCCTCGACATCCGGTCGCGGCGGCAGGGTCAGTGACGGCCGGTCGAGCAGAAAGCGCTCCATGCGCTGCCACAGCGGCTCGCCCGGCGGCGCCTCGGGGCGGGCGCTGAAGGTCTGCCAGCGATGAGTGCCGGCGGGTGCGTCGATACGGCTGCGCTCGCCCGGCCCGGCGCCGTAGTCGAGCTGCCAGTCGGCGCCGCTCAGGCGCGGCAGGTCCTGGCTATTGTTGATCACCAGCGGCGTGCCGAGGCTGTTGTCGACGCTGCGTTCGACCAACTGGTGCAGATCGTCGCGGCTCAACTCGAGCCCTGTCACCCGCGCCGGATAGCCGCCGGTCAGACGCAGCAGGTGGTCGCGGGTAATGGCTTCCCCCGGGGCGAGCGGGCTGTCGTAGCGCAGCCCCGGCAGCAGCGCGTGATCGCCTTCTCCTTCAGCGAGGGCGGCAGCGATCAGTGCATCCCAGCTGCCGCCGGCGCTGTCGCGACGCCACAGCCAGTCGGGAGCGGTCGCCAGCCGGCGGTCGAGCCAGCCGGCGTAGGGCGCGCGCAGCTGATCGAAACGCGCCTGCAGCGGTGCGCTGCGCTCGGGGGATAGAGCGCCGTCGTTGAGGTGAAAGCGTGCCTCGACGCGCCAGCCGTCGCTATCGCTGACACAGCTGAGCTGATAGAAACCGCTGGCGTGGCTGCCGGGCAGACAGAGGGGCACCTGGCCACCGCTGCGGTGGTCGACCTGAATCAGATCGGGCCAGAAATCCTGGCCGCGTGCCGCCAGCACCAGATCGACCGCCGGCAGCCGGCCGGCCAGCCAGCGTGCCACGCCGCTGCCGGTGTCGGCCATCAACACCACCAGGTCGGCGCCCTTGGCGGCGTCCTCGACGCTTGAGTGCAGCGCCTGATACCAGGCGTCCAGCTGGCGCGACTCGTCAAAGGCATGAGGGTCGGTGGCGCCCACCACGGCGACGCGCACGCCGTCGCGCTCGAAGCGGGTCGCCGGCGTCACCGCCGCGCTGCGCCCGGCGGGCAGGGCGCCCAGCACCGGGCGCTCGAAGCGGCGATAGAGGCTCTCGACCTGCTGTGGCCACAGCACCCGTTCGTCGCTGCTGACCCGCGCGTCGCTGCCCAGCAGCCGGCTGGCGTCGAGCCCGGCTCGGCCGTTGGACAGGTGGCCCAGGCCGCTGCCGCTCCAGCACTGGCCGTTCTCCAGCGTCAGGGTGCGCGCCGCGCCGAGGCTTTCGCGCAGCTGCTCAAGGCGCGCCGCCAGGCCGCCGTAGCCGCCGCTCTGCTGTGCTACGGCGAGTTCGGGAATACATAGCCGTTGCCAGTCGCGGCCGGCTGCGCCGGCGAGGGTGGCGACGTCTCCGGCGGTCGCCCAGGGCTCGGCACCCAGCAGCGAGGCGGGGCCCAGAAAGGTTGCCGGCGCGACCGGGCGAGAGGGCTTTAGACACTCCAGCGTATCGGCCAGGTAGAGTAGTTCGACGCGCCGGCCCGGCGCCAATGAACGGCGGCGCCCCCCCGTGCCGGTCGCTGCGCAGCCCGCCAGGGCTGCCCCCGCTATTCCCGCCCCCAGGGCGCCCACAAAGCGCCGACGCCCGATGTTGAAACAACACGAGCGAGTGGCATCCGGCGCTGCCGAACGCTCTCTGTGGATGGCAAAATTGGTCATGTTGCTCCCGGGAATGGCCACCGACGCCTCCTTCAAGAGCGTCGTGGTAAAGCATTACCTTCTGTCAGGGACAGGCATGTTAATGAAGAAATCATGTCGTTTTTGTGACAGATGAGCTGCGTGCAGCGGTCGGTGCGGATTTAACATTATTGTCATTCCAGGGCAGCATTATGCGTCACCTATGGGCGGGGCGTGATGTCATGAAGAATCACGGCTTTGTGTTCTTTTGTTTTTTTAGAATCAACGCATTGGGATTTTATTTTGTACTACGGGTCATGAGGCCTTTTCATTTAATTCAGGATTTTATTTTTAATGAATGATTTGACGCTGCTGCCAAATTTTTTCTGTAAAAAGGCTGTCACGGACTTCCACTAGATTGCGCCGTGTCGCGTGACAATAACTCAACTCGAGGAGAGCTTGATGAGCAAGGAAATCGAGGACCATCGCATTCTGAACCGCAGCGGTAACGAGCCCTTTTCGTCGGTGCTCGAGCGTCACATTTCCAGAAGGGGCGTGATGCACGGTGGTATGGGCATGGCCGCCATGACCATGATGAGCGGTTTCGGTCTGGTCGGCTGCAGCGATGACGATGACAACGATGGCGGCGGCGACACACCTGATGTAGAGCCGCTGGCGCTCGGGTTCGAATCGATCCGCGGCTCGAAAACCGATGCCATTGTGGTACCCGAAGGCTATACCGCCCAGGTACTGATCCCCTGGGGGACACCGCTCAATAACAGCGTGGGACAGTGGTCGACCGATCGTCGCATGACGCCGGAGTATCAGGCCGCAAGCGTGGGCATGAACCACGACGGCATGTATCACTTTCCGCTCAGCGAGGAGAGTGCCTCGCGTGAATTCATCATGGCGCTCAACAACGAGTACATCGATCAGAGCGCGCTGTGGGCGCCGCAGGGCGGGCCGACCAACCAGCAGGGTGGCGATCGTCCGGTGGACGAGGTGCGCACCGAGATCAACGCCTATGGCATCACCATTGTCAGGCTGAGCAAGAACAGTGACAACATCTGGTCGTCGGATACCGGTTCGCGCTACAACCGACGTATTACCACCGGCACCCCCATCGAGCTGTCCGGGCCGGTGCGCGGCAGTGACTATGTCGTCACCGCCTATTCGAACGACGGCACTCGCACCCGTGGTACCAACAACAACTGCGCCAACGGCTTTACCCCCTGGGGCACCTACCTCACCTGCGAGGAGAACTGGCCGGGCATCTTCATCAAGAACAGCGACCGCTATGCCGACGACGACCGGCTGGGCATTCTGCGCGAGCGCTCCATCTGGGGCTGGGAGACCGCGGCATCGCAGGGCAGCAACGGTGAGTTTGCCCGCTTTGATGCCACACCCGCTGCGGCCAGTGCCCGCGGTGACTATCGCAACGAGCCGCGCACCTTCGGCTATGTGGTCGAGATCGACCCCTACGGCAATACCACCAGCGTAAGCACCGAAACCGCCGCCTTGAAGCGCACTCTGTTGGGTCGCTTCCGTCACGAGGGGTGCTGGCCGGGCAAGCTGACCGAAGGCGAGCCGGTGGTGTTCTATACCGGCCACGACGCGCGCAATGAGTACATCTACAAGTTCGTCTCTGCCGCCAACTGGGATCCGGCTGATGCCAACCGCCCGGGTGAGGACTATGACCGCCTTGCCATCGGTTCGAAGTACATGGATGAGGGGACGCTCTATGTCGCACGCTTCGACGCTGATGGCAGCGGCGAGTGGCTGGCGCTGACCCCCGATGCCACGACGCAGGATGGCCGCCGCCTGTCGGACGCGCTGGGCATCGGTGCCGACGATATGGCCGGCGTGCTGATCAACACCTGCGACGCCGCCGATATGCTGGGCGCCACGCCGATGGATCGCCCGGAGTGGGGCACTGTCGATCCGGCTTCCGGCGACGTTTACATGACGCTGACCAACAACAGCGACCGCACCGCCGAGGGCATGGCCGCCACCTATACCGACGACGCCAGCAGCATAGAGGCACTGGGCGCCGGTTATGACACCGCGCCGGTCAACGCCGCCAACCCGCGCCCCGATAACGAGGCCGGTCAGGTGATTCGCTGGCGCGAGCCGAGTGCCGGGGCAACCACCTTCGAGTGGAATATTTTCGTGTTCGGCGCGGCGGCGGGCGATACCGATAACTTCTCCGGTCTCACCGAACTCAACCAGTTCGCCAGTCCCGACGGCCTGTGGTACGACGATCGCGGCGACGGCCGGGGCATCCTGTGGATCGAGACCGATAACGGCTATGACGGCGTTCTCGACTACACCAACGATCAGGTGCTGGCAGTGGTGCCCTCGACGGTGAGCATCGGGCCCGGCGATCAGGCGGTGGTCAACCCCGATGACCAGGCGCAACTGCGGCGTTTCGCGGTGGGACCCAACGGCTGCGAGGTGACCGGTATCTTTGCCACCCCGGACAGGACCTCGCTGTTTATCAATATTCAGCATCCGGGCAACTGGCCGGCCGACCCCAACCAGAACGTGCAGTCGGCAACCGAGGCCACCAGCGGCACGGTACGCCCGCGCGCTTCCACGGTGGTGATTCAGAAGCTGGACGGCGGTGCGGTCGGTGTCTGAAAATCGACGAGAGTGACAACGACTCGGGCCGCGCACTGCGCGGCCCGTTTTTGTGGCGGGTGGCGTCTACCGAGGTGCCGAGGGGGAGGCTTCGACCCTCGCCATACCCGAGACTATCCTCGGGTTCACGACGCCTCGTCCGCCGCGGTTTCGATGATCGCCACGCCCCAGGGGGCCAACTCGAGGCTTTCCTGGCTGGCGACACTGTCGCCGGAGAGCAGTTCCGTGCCTCCCGCCGGACTCGGCGCCCGGCGCGTCTGGTCGGAGTAGTTGAAAACGTAGTGGAGCTGGCGGCCATCCGGAGTGCTGCCGCCGCGTATGATAATCGGCCACTGCACCTCGGGCAGCGCGATGCCGGCACGCTCGAGTGCCGAGGCTACAATTTTATTCGTCATCTCCCGGGTGGGCATGAAGCCGACATACTCGACTTCGCCCTCGCCCCACTGATGGCGAGTCACGGCGGCGTGGTCGGGCCATTCGGGATGCTGGTAGCGTGCGATCACTTCCGCGTCGGTGGCCGTCAGCATCTCCATCCACCAGCGTACCCGGTTGTTCGCTTCGCCGACGCGGAAGGGGTCATCCGCCAGGGATACATTGCGCGGCAGGGTAAAGAGTTCGTAGGTCACGCCCGCCGCTTCGGCGATGCCTCCCGGCTGCCTGCTGTAGCGGACTTTGGTGTTTTCGTCGGTAAAGCCGCTCTTGAAGGTGTAGAGCAGATGTCCACCGCCCCTGGCATAATCGTTGAGCGCCTGCAGTTGCGCGTCACTGGCCGAATAGAGCGCGGGCACGATGATCAGGTCGTACTGTTCCAGCGATACGTTCGATTCGGGTGCGATAAAATCGCTCTCTATATTCTGCCGATAGAGCGCGTCGTAGAAGCCATGGACCACATCGCTGTAATTGATCTTGCGTTCCGGTCCGTCGATCGGGAAGGCGTTGAACGCGGTCAGTGCCTGGGTGCTGACATAGATCGCGACCCTGTTGTCCTTTTGCAGATTGACCAGCCGAGGACCCAGCCGCTGCAGATCGGCGCCGATGGTGCTGGCTTCCTCATAGATCCGATTGGGTTGGTAGCTCTGGGTCAGCAGACCGCGCCAGTAGGTTTCAATGGCATTTGCGGTAGTCGCCCAGTGCCAGTAGGCGACCATATTGGCTCCCGAGGCAAGGTGGCTGTAGGCCTGCAGCCGTAGCTGGCCGGGATAGGGTGTCCACTGGGGAAAGCCCTGGGCCTCGGTCTCCATGACGTAGTAGTT
This sequence comes from Kushneria aurantia DSM 21353, assembly GCF_000382245.1. Classification (GTDB taxonomy): domain Bacteria; phylum Pseudomonadota; class Gammaproteobacteria; order Pseudomonadales; family Halomonadaceae; genus Kushneria; species Kushneria aurantia. The sequence continues at coordinate 29,178 of NZ_KB907865.1, read as the reverse complement.
CTCACCATCGCGGGCGGAGCGGGCGAGATCACCGAAAAAGGCGATAATCCCGCCGGTCAGATCGTCCTGGCTGGGGTGATAGATATCTACTCCGGTGACATCGAGGAAGGCCGCCTCGTCCCAATGGTTGGCCTCTTCCTGCAAACCATAGGAGTACCCCTTGGGGTAGAAGTTGTAATCAATATTGTGGGTCACGAACTGGTCCGGCCGGGCATGTTCGCGCACCAGGCTGGCCTGCCATTTCAGGAAATCGGTCACGATGCCGCGGCGATAGGCGCTCATCGCATTGTTCATGCTGGCGTTGAGTGAGGCATTGGTACTGGGAAAATCCTCCCAGCGATTGATGCGGTTGCTCCAGTAATCGAGCCCCCAGGCCTCGTTCAACGCCTCGAGACTGGGCCACTTGCGCTTCATTGCCTCGACAAAACCCTTCTGTACCCGCTCGCCGTCAAGGCCATAGGCCTTGGTTTCGTTGTCGATCTGATAGCCGATTACCGCCGGATGATCCTTGACGTGATCGATCAGGTGGACGATCACCCGCTCGGCGGCGGCAAGATAATCAGGATCGGTAATATCCATATTCTGGCGCGGGCCGAAGGCGCCCGGGGTCTGCAGCACGTCGGGATGTATCCGCGCCAGCCAGGTGGGCACGGCATAGGTGGGCGTACCGACGATCACCTTGATCCCCTGTGCATGCATCGCGGCAAGCGTGCGATCGATACTGCTGAAGTCGAATTCGCCCGGCTGGCGCTCCAGCGTGCCCCAGGTCGATTCGGCGATGCGTACGACATTGATGCCCGCCTCCTTCATCATTCGGGCATCCTTTTCCACGCGGTCGGTCGGCGTGTATTCATCGTAATAGGCCACGCCGTAGAGAATGGTATCGGGCAGTTGAACGCCACTCTGTGGGCCGTCTTCGCTGCCTGCTGCATTGCCCTGTGCGGCGCTCGCCGACAGTAATATTGCCGATGCGAGCAGCAGTGGTCTGAATTTGCCGAGCATGATTGATCCCCTTGCATTGTTAAAGATTCTTTTTGAGTACTCGGCTGCCACTGGCCGCCTTCAGCGTCAGGCATGACTGCCGCTGACTGCCTGTTGAGCTGCTTTGCAGCAGGGACAAGGGTGGGAGGACGCCGGGTCATTTGCGGGTTTTAATCAAATCTACTGAGCGGGAAAGGTGTGGATCAATTACAGAATGGTGGGCTTGCGTTCTGCGCTTTTTTGTGCCCTGCCATCCCTGGCGTGCACCCTTCGGGCCGCCTTTGGCGTCAAAAATCGCTCCCGGTGATTTTTTGAATGTGGCGGATCGCATTATCCTGTGGCGGATAAGCGTAAAGACGGGCCGCGCACTGCGCAGCCCGATGCCTTTCGGGGCTGGCCGGCGCCGAGCCGATGCTCAGGCGCGCGCGGCGTAGGCGTAGAGCAGGGTTTCCTGGGCGCTGATGGCGTCTTCGCCCTCGGCCGGATCGTTTTTGATGTACTGGCCGTCCTCGCCCAGCTCCCAGCTCTGGCAGTTGTCCAGCAGGTAGGTGTCCAGATCCTTGCGTACCCGCTGGGCAATCTTCCTGTCCAGCAGCGGAAAGCAGGTTTCGACCCGGTGAAACATGTTGCGCTCCATGAAGTCGGCGCTGGAGCACCAGGTCTCCTGTTTGCCGGCGTTGTGGAAGTGAAAAACGCGCGTGTGCTCGAGGAAGCGACCCACAATCGAGCGCACCGTGATGTTCTCCGATACTCCGGGCACACCGGGGCGCAGGCAGCAGGTACCGCGAATGATCAGCCGGCAGCGCACCCCCGCGCGCGAGGCGCGATAGAGTGCCTGGATCAGCCTTGTCTCGGTCAGCGAGTTGCACTTGATAATGATGCCCGACTTCTTGCCCTTGCGGGCGTTGGCCGCTTCACGGTCGATCATCTCCACCAGGCGGCTGTGCAGCGTGAAGGGGGCGTGCAGCAGGTGCTCGGTATGGCGCGGCTCGCCCATGCCGGAGAGCTGCTGGAAGACGTGATGAACGTCCTCGCAGAGCGTCTCGCGGGCGGTCAGCAGGCTATAGTCGGTATACAGCCTGGCGGTTTTGGAGTGGTAGTTGCCGGTGCCCATGTGGGCGTAGTGGCGAATCCGCCCCGACTCGCGGCGCACGATGTGCAATAGCTTGGCGTGGGTCTTGTAGGCCATCACCCCGTAGATGACGTTGGCGCCGGCCTCCTGCAGGCGGGAGGCGAGGGCGAGGTTATCGGCCTCGTCGAAGCGCGCCCGCAGCTCGATGACCACCGTGACCTCCTTGCCGGCGCGGGCGGCGTCGACCAGCGCGCTGACCACGCCGGAGTCGGCGCCGGTGCGGTAGAGCGTCTGCTTGATGGCCAGCACGCCCGAGTCGCGGGCGGCTTCGGCCAGCCAGTTCTCGATGACGGTAAACGACTCCCAGGGGTGTAACAGCAGGATGTCCTGACGGCTGATGACATCGAAGATGCTGTCGCCACCGCGCAGTGGTTTGGGCGTGCCGGGGGTAAAGGCACTGAAGCGCAGGTCGGCACGGCCGCTGTCGCCGATCATCGCCATTAGCCGGCTGAGGTTGACCGGCCCGTCGACCAGATAGAGATCCTGCTGGGTGAGGCGGAACTGGGTCAGCAGGAAGTCGCTGAGGTGCGCCGGACAGTTGTTGGCCACCTCCAGCCGCACGCCGTCGCCGTAGCGCCGCGCCAGCAGCTCGCTGCGCAGCGCGGTGGCGAGGTCGGCAACATCCTCGGTATCCATCGACAGATCGGCGTTGCGGGTCAGACGGAACTGGTAGCAGCCCTTGACCTTCATGCCGGGAAAGAGCTGCTCGGCGTGGGCGTGAATCATCGAGGAGAGGAAGATGTACTGCTGGCAGCCGCTCTCCTCGAGATGCTCGGGCAGGCGAATCAGGCGCGGCAGCGAGCGCGGCGCAGGAATGATTGCCATGCCGCCTTCGCGGCCGAAGGCGTCGCGCCCCTCCAGTTCGACGATGAAATTGAGGCTCTTGTTGACCAGCCGCGGAAAGGGGTGAGAGGGGTCGAGCCCGATGGGGCTGATCACCGGCATCACCTCTTCATCGAAATATTCGTTGACCCACTGGCGCTGCTCGTCCGTCCAGGCATTGCGGCGCAGGAAATGGATGCCCTGCTCGGCCAGCGCCGGAATCAGGGTGTCGTTGAGAATCCGATACTGGCGCTCGACGTGATAGTGGGCAGTTTCGGAGATCTGCTGAAACAGATCGGACATCGACATGCCGTCGATGCCGGGGGTTTCGTTGCCATAGGCGATGCGCCGCTTGAGCCCGGCGACGCGGATCTCGAAAAATTCGTCGAGATTGGAGGAGAAGATCAGCAGAAACATCAGCCGCTGCAGCAGCGGATGGCTCTCGTCCAGCGCCTGTTCCAGCACGCGAATGTGAAAGCGCAGCGTCGAGAACTCCCGATTGAAGTAGAGGCTCGGATCATCCAGCGAGAGTTCGTGGCCCTCCTGGCTTGCCAGGCGTGCGCGCGCGGCGCTGTGATGCGGGCTGACGCGGGGGGCTCTGATGTTCTCGCTATCCTGCTGTTTGTCTTCCCCGTTACTCTGATAAGGCGTGGAAGCTGACATTCGGATTCTCCGCAGACAATAAAAGGGGAGCGACGGGGCGCTCGATATAATCGCGTATCCATGTGAATCCCGGGTGACAGCGTCGTATCAACACCTGCCGCGCAGCGCCCGCGCCGCATCAAGGGCGAAATAGGTCAGGATGCCATCGGCGCCGGCGCGCTTGAAGCAGCGCAGTGACTCCAGCACGACGCTCTGCTCGTCCAGCCAGCCGTTGGCAAAAGCTGCCTTGTGCATGGCGTATTCGCCGCTCACCTGGTAGACGAAAGTCGGGACTTGCAGCTCCTGTTTGACGCGATAGAGTACGTCGAGATAGGGCATGCCGGGTTTGACCATGACGGCGTCGGCGCCTTCGCTGATGTCCATGGCCGCTTCGTGCAGGGCTTCGTCGCTGTTGGCCGGGTCCATCTGGTAGGTCTGCTTATCGGCTCGCCCCAGGCCGGCGGCCGAGCCCACGGCGTCGCGGAAGGGGCCGTAATAGCGTGAAGCGTACTTGGCAGAGTAGGCCATGATGCGCGTGTCGATCAGGCCGTCGGCTTCCAGCATGTCGCGGATCGACCCGATACGGCCGTCCATCATGTCGGAGGGGGCGATATAGTCGGCGCCCGCCTCGGCATGGCACAGCGCCTGTTTGATCAGCGTCTCGACGGTACGGTCGTTGAGCACATAGCCATTGTCATCGAGGATGCCGTCCTGACCGTGACTGGTATAGGGATCCAGCGCCACATCGGTAATCAGGCCGAGTTCGGGCAGCTGCGTTTTCAGCGCGCGCACGCTGCGCGGGATCAGGCCGCCGGCGTTATAGGCCTCCTCGGCCAGTTCACTTTTGTTTTCGGCGTCGATGACCGGAAACAGCGCCAGCGCCGGGATGCCCAGCTCGACCGCTTCGCGCGCCTGCTCGATCAGCAGATCGAGTGACAAACGCTCGACGCCCGGCATGGAGGGCACGGCGTCACGACGGTTTTCGCCTTCCTGAACAAAAACGGGCAGAATCAGGTCATCTGCCGTCAGCGTGCTTTCGCGCATCATGCGTCGCGAGAAGTCGTCGCGGCGCATACGGCGCATGCGGGTGCCGGGAAAGTGGCGTGCTGGTATAAAGGACACGGAACGACTCCTGAACGCAAAATGACATCGTTGGTCGCTATTATAACAGTTGGTTCCGGGGTCGCGTTGACGACCGGGAAACACCTTTGGTCGGCCGTCGCGTTTTGCGCCATGAGATAACGGCGGCGGGCCGCCATCAATCGGGAGCAGTATCATGAAAAAGCAGGTAGCCGTGATTGTGTCGGGATGCGGGTGGCAGGATGGTACCGATCCCCAGGAGCTGGCGCTGGTTCTTCTGCGTCTTGATCAACTCAATATCGCATGGACCTGCTTTGCCCCCGATGTCGCACAGCATCACGTTCTCGATCACGCCAGCGGCGAGCCGATTGCCGGAGAAGAGCGTCGCACCCTGGTGGAGTCGCGGCGCATGCTGCACGAAGAAGTGCACTCTCTCGATACCCTGGACCCTGAAGCCTTTACCGCCATTGTCATACCCGGTGGCCACGGCGCGATCAGCGAGCTCAGCGACTTTGCCACCAGCGGCGCCTCGATGCAGGTGCTGGAGCATCTGGTGGCGCTGCTGCGTGAGTTTCATCAGGCGCGCAAGCCGATTGCGCTGGCGGGCATGGCGGCGCTGCTGGTGCTACGTATCTTCGAGCAGGCGATACCGGTGACGCTGGGGCAGAGCGCCGAGCTGTCCGGAAAAGTGAGTGCCATGGGGGGTCTGCACAAGAGCGCCGGTGTCTCTGAAATCGTGGTCGATGCCGAGCACCGAGTGATTACCTCGCCCGGCTGGCTGATGGAAGGGCGACCTTCGGAAGTGGCTGCCGGTCTTTTCAAGCTGGTCGATAGAATGGACGCGCTAATGGTGCAGCCACGCTGGTAAGTTCCTGAAGCCTCGGGGCCGCTCTTGCGACCCCGAGGGTTGCCCGGGCAGTGAGGGTTATTCCAGCTCGTCGCGACCGCCGCGGGTGCGGCGAATCAGCCGCGCGGCGAGAATGCCGATCTCGAAAAGCAGCCACATCGGCCCGGCCAGCAGCGCCTGGGAGATGACATCGGGCGGGGTCAGCACCATGCCGACGATAAAGCAGCCGATCACCACATAGGGGCGCTTGGCCGATAGCGCCTGCACCGTGGTAACGCCGGTCAGTACCAGCAGAAAGGTTGCCACCGGGATCTCGAAGGCCAGTCCGAAGGCGAAGAACAGCTTGAGCACAAATGACAGATAGGCGTTGATATCCGTCATGATCTGCACGTTCTCGGGGCCGGTAGTAGTGAAAAAGCCGAAGATCAGCGGAAATACCACGTAGTAGGCAAAGGCCGCACCGCCGTAGAAGAGCAGCACGCTCGAAGCCAGCAGGGGCAGGGCGAACTTCTTCTCGTTGGCGTAGAGCCCCGGTGCGATAAAGGCCCAGGCCTGGTAGAGCACGAAGGGTATGGCGGCGAATACCGCCACGATCAGGGTCAGCTTGAAAGGCGCCAGGAAGGGCGAGGCGACTTCGGTGGCGATCATCTGCGAGCCGGGTGGCAGCAGCGCCATCAGCGGTTCGGCGACAAAGCTGTAGATCTGATTGGAGAAGCCGTAGAGCGCCGCGAAAGCGATCACCACCACCAGTACGGCGCGCAGCAGGCGCGAACGCAGCTCGATGAGATGATCGATCAGCGGTGTCTGCGGCTGCTCATCCTGCTGCTGACTCATTGATGCGGCGTTTCCCTGTCGGCCCGGTCGTTGTCATCGCTATCGGAGGCGTGGGTAGCGGACGAGGCGGCGCGGGCTTGGGTCTCTTCCTCAGCCGGCCGCTCGGCACTGTCACCGAGCGCGCGCTCAGAAACGCTTTTCTGGCGCCCGCTGGCGTCATCGCCGAGATCCTCGATATCTTCCCGCGCCTTTTTCAGGCCACGATCGAAGCGATCCTGCTGATCCTTCATGCGTCGCTGCAGGTCTTCGGTCTCCAACTGCGACGTGATCTCCTTCTGCACGCTGGATACCGTACGCTTGATCTTGCCCAGCCACAGCCCGGTGGTTCGGGCCGCAGTGGGCAGACGCTCGGGGCCCAGCACAATCAGCGCAATGGTGCCGATGACGATCAGCTCGGGAAAACTGACATCGAACATGAGCGGTTATTTCCGCACGTCTTCTTTCTCTTTGCCGCTCTCTTCAGCGCGACCCTCGAAGGTGTCGCTGTCGCGCTTCTCTTCGTGGCTGACGCGCTGCTGCGACTGTGCCGACGACTTGTCGTCGTCCTCCTCGTTGACGGCCTGCTTGAAGCCCTTGATGGCACCGCCCAGGTCACCGCCCAGGTTACGAATCTTCTTGGTGCCGAAAATCAGAATGATGATGCCCAGTACAATGAGCAGCTGCCAGATACTGATACCACCCAACATGGTGTTTCTCCAGTCTGTTCTGCCGGGGCAGAGGCTATGTGAAACGCTACTCTGCACCAGGGCTGTTGCAGGGTTTTGACAGGGCGCGACGCCGGGCGCTACTCGGTCGGCCGCGAGGCTTTTTCTTCCAGCCCCGAAATGCCCTGACGTCGAGCCAGTTCTTCCAGCACAGTATGATGGTCGAGCCCGAGGTGAGACAACATTACCATACTGTGAAACCACAGATCGGCGGTCTCGCCGATCAGTGCCTGGCGCGCGCTGTCGTCGCCGTTTTCAGCGTCGCGCGCGGCGAGAATGGTCTCGACCGCTTCTTCGCCGACCTTCTCCAGAATTTTATTCAGGCCACGCTGATGCAGACCCGCCACGTAGGAGGTGTCGGCATCGCCGTGGCGACGGCTTGCCAGCCGCGTCTCGAGTTCGTCGAGGAGGGTGCTCATGAAAAATCCGTTCTTCCGCCAGAATACCAGAATTGGCCAATGATCGGCTTATACCACTACCGGCAGGTCGGTGTCGATGAAGGGCTGGCCCGGCTATCGCGATCATCGATACAGCAGGGACGTTCAGTGTCCGAAAGCGAGTGGTATCCCCATGCAATGGCCCGGCGCGCCGCTATTCGCGGGCCTGCCCTTTTGGCCGCAAGCGACGAATGCCAGGCAAACTTTGGTCTCGTGTCCACAACCTCCTTTGCATCGTAAGGGATTGAGCCAGTTTTTATTTGCGCAGTGCAGTGCCTTATTGAAATGAATTGATATAAAAAATGATATTAGTGAGCAATTAAACCTCGTAATAGCGTCTCCCATGTCGATCAGTAGCGAGCCAATCCCCGCTTGTCCACGACTCCTGGTTGACTAAATGCACATCTGCTTCTCCTTGCGACTGTCGTGTGAAATCGACCAGGCCAGTGATGAGTAGCAGGGGGCGTAGTTTGATGCGAGGTAGTGATATGCAGGCTGACATTTCGTCACTAGAAAAGGGAAGCGAGTGCGCCGGGTCCGGAGATAACCTTTCGGTAAGGGAGAAAGTGGGTTACGGGCTGGGCGATGCCGGTGGCACGATTATTACTGCACTCATAGGCAGTTTTTTGACCTATTTTTACACCGATGTTTTCGGTATCGCGCCTGCTATTGTCGGGGGCATATTCCTGTCGCTTCGCATCGTTGACGCCTTTACTGATCCCATCATGGGCATGCTGGCCGATAGAACCAGTTCACGCTGGGGAAGATATCGTCCATGGCAGCTCTGGATGGCACTGCCGATGGGAGTGGTTCTTTTCCTGACCTTCCTGTCGCCTGGATTGGAGGGCAGGGCGCTGGTGGCTTATGCGATCGCTACCTATTTCCTGCTGTCGCTGTGCTATACCGCCTCCAATGTGCCCTACTGCGCCATGATCAATGCCATGACAAAAAACTCCCAGGAGATGGTGGCCTGTCAGTCCTATCGTTTTGCGTTGGCCGGTACTGCCGGACTATGTATCACGGTTGGGCTGCCGATGCTGGTGGAGTGGCTGGGACAGGGCAATGAGGCCAGAGGCTATCAGTGGGGCGTCGCGCTGATGGCAGTACTCTGTACGGTTATGTTGCTGGCCTGCTTTGCCACCGTCAGGGAGCGCGTCAAGAGCAGCTATAGCGGTAGTGAAAGCCATTACAAGCTGAAAACCCTGATCGCCAATACATGGAAGAACGATCAGCTTGTGCTGATGTTTTTTATCATTTTTCTCAGCATCAATATCGGTATGATCAAGGGAGGTGCGACGCTTTATTTTATCCAGTATTACCTGGAGGAGTCCTCGGCCTTTACTTCGCTCTTCTTCGGTGTGGCCTCTATCGGTATCGCTGGTAGTTTTATGGTCAAATATATCGTCAAGAAGATCGAGACCGTTCGGTTCTTTATTTTAACCAACCTCGTGCTGGGAGTGTCTTCCTGCCTGGTGGTATTCATCCCGGGCGAGTACACGAAGGTCTGGTTGCTGCTTAATGCACTGGCTGCCATTTTCTATAGTTTTACACTGCCTCTGGCCTTTTCCATGATGGCTTTCACCGATGAATATGGTGAATGGAAAACCGGAAAAAGAACGTCGGGTATGACGTTTGCCTTCAATCTTTTCTTTATCAAGCTGGCATGGGCCACGGGTGGCGCGGTCGTCAGCTTTGTCCTCTCCATTGTCGATTATACGCCCGGTCTCGAAAATCAGACTCACGCTTCGGTGACCGGCATTCTGATGCTGGTCACCGTAATTCCCGGCGTAGTGCACTTTCTGGTGGCACTGCTCACCTATTTCTTCAAGGTGGATGAAACTTTTCTGGCCACCATCAAGCAGGACCTGGAGAAGCGTTCTGAAGGTGATTTTCATCAGACCTGATACTCATTTTACGTTATCAATATGCTGGTGAGACGCCATATCGAATGGCAGGGGGGTTCCTGAAAAGGGCCTCTTGTCTTCGATGGTCGCCTGAAGGGTGCCCTGAATATTCAAGGCAGTGCCAAAATGTTCTGCGGTTTTCATTGAACATCAAAAGAAAAATAGAAGGCCGGGGGTTGTCTGATGAGATCGGTTTCGTTTCGCCGTTTTTTGATTTTATTCGTAGCCTTGCTTTGCTGCTGTTCTTCAATTGCCTGCGCGACAGAAAATGAGCTGACTATCGAGGAGCGTATCGAGAGACTCGAGGCGCGTCTTGATGCTTCCGAACAGCGGGCCGATCAGGCAGAACGAGAGGCAGAGCAGGCGGAAAGACAGATCGAGAGCGCAGGGAATGCCGGATCGTCACCCTCGGAGACGGGAAAAATTGCGCTTCAGTCAGGCCGTCTTGCGCTGAAAGGGGCATCGGCAGAGGAGGATACGCAATTGCCGGAGGTGGAATTGCCATCCGATAAAAGCGACAGGTTCGTTTTTCATGCCTATAGCCGTTCTTCGCTGATACTGGGCGATAATTTCAAGAGCGTGCCGATCAATCCCAATATGACACCGGCCGGGCGTTACGATGGCGCTCTGGGGCTGCTGGGTAATGAGAAGGATGTCTTCTTCGAGGGGCTTTTCAGCTATGAACAGAACTACGAAAACGGTGCCCACACGCGCTATAACCTGATGATGTCCGACCAGAACAATAGCCTCAACGACTGGACGGCCGAGGAGTCGACTTTCAACGTGCGCCAGGCCAACGTTGAGTTCAGTCACCTGCCGTCATTTACCGGTCCGATGGAAAATACCATCCTGTGGGCGGGCAAGCGCTTCTACCCCGATGAGCTGGGTATTTTCTTTCTGGGTGGTGTCGGAGCGGGAATTCAGGATATACAGCTGGGCGAAAACTGGGATACCGATATTTCCTTCGTGGGCCGCAGTTTCGGCGACCCTGCAGTACCCGGTGTCGTTTATCCGGGCGACGTCGATGATGCGGATGACGAGGGTGCGTACAGCACCGATGCCCTTGTTCTTTCCAACAGCCACCATATCGGCAACTGGTATCTGATGCTCAGCGCCATGTCCGCCAGGGATAACGATAAGCGTGACATTGACGGCGAAGGAGTTGCCGCCGATACCGGCCTCCATGCCATGGTGGCTTACAAGGATGACGATAGCTTTTACGGTCTGGGTGACGGTAATTTCAGAGCGGCCCTGTTGATGGGGAAGGGCCTGGGAGCGCAGGTCGTTTCGCTTGGTGTCGACCAGAATTTGATTGATAGTGCCGAGGGCGTTCGAGTGGAGACTCGCGGTACGACGTATATTACGCCCGACTGGCGCATCGAACCCTGGCTTGCCGCCTTTAGCGGTCGTAACCGTTATTCGCAGGGGGATAAACAGGATTGGGTCACGCTGACCGTACGCCTTGTCAACGAGGTTAACCGTAACTTCGAGATGCAGTATGAGACCACCTATCAGTGGATGAATATCGACCCCGCCGGCCTGACCTACGAAGATGACGATGTGACAAGGAATTTCAGACCCATAGAGGGTTCTTATCGGCGTTTTACCGTGGCGCCGACGATAAAACCCAAAGTGGGCGGTTTCCTGGTGCGCCCCGAGATTCGTTTCTTTGCCAGTTGGAGTAACTGGGACAAGAGTATCAATCGTTTCTGTCGCACTGACAGTCTGGGTCGTGACAATTTTGACGGTAATGAGTGGACCTACGGCATTCAGATGGAAACCTGGTTTTAAGGCCGGAAGATCACGCCAGCCATGTGCCATGAGGTTCGACATCAAGACCATGGTCGGATGGTGGTCAAGGCTTTTTTTGGAATACTGCGTAACAAGGATTTTCCATAAAAATAGCGGAACGACATGGATCGGTAGCATGGGAGACATTATTCAGGAGTCGGCCGGTTGCCATAATGTGTGCCCTTGAGCAGGATGTCGCGCTCATGGGGCCGAACAGAAAAATGAAAAACACGCCTCGATAGATCCTTTGGATGATCGGAGAGACGGTTTGGGTGGTGGTATCCATTGCAAAGGAGGCCTGTTATGCGCGCTGAAATTTCAACTCCCGTTGTAGAAAATGTTGTAGAAAAAACGGATAGAGCCGTTGATTCCGGAGATCATCTGTCGATACGGGAAAAAATAGGCTACGGTCTGGGAGATGCCGGTGGAACCATCATTACCGCATTGATCGGCAGCTTCCTGACCTACTTCTATACCGACGTTTTCGGCATTGCGCCGGCGATCGTCGGCACTATTTTCCTGTCGCTGCGCGTTATCGATGCCTTTACCGATCCCATGATGGGGATGCTGGCCGACCGAACCCGATCGCGATGGGGGCGATATCGCCCGTGGCAGCTATGGATGGCGCTGCCGATGGGAGCTGTACTCTTCCTGACCTTCTTCTCTCCCGGTCTTGAAGGTAACGCCCTCGTGGTTTACGCCATCATTACCTACTTTCTGCTGTCATTGTGCTACACGGCATCCAACGTGCCCTATTGCGCAATGATCAACGCCATGACCCGCAATTCGAAGGAGATGGTTGCCTGTCAGTCCTATCGGTTTGCGCTTTGTGGGCTGGCGGGATTGTGCATTACCGTTGGCCTGCCGATGCTGGTGGCGTGGTTTGGGCAGGGCAATGAAGCCCGGGGGTATCAGTGGGGCGTGACGCTGATGGCGGTGCTTTGTGCCATTATGCTGCTGGCCTGCTTTGCAACCGTCAAGGAGCGCGTGGCGAGCAGTTACAGCGACACCGAGCGTTATAATCTGAAGACGTTGATCAGCAACACCTGGCGCAACGATCAACTGGTACTGATGTTCTTCATTATTTTTCTCAGTATCAATGTCGGGATGGTGAAAGGGGGCGCGCTGCTCTATTTTATTCAGTACTACCTTGGAGAGTCACCGGCCTATACCTCTCTTTTCTTTGGGGTAGGTTTTGTCGGCATCGGCGGCAGTTTCATGGTCAAGTATATTGTCCAGAAGATAGAGACGGTTCGCTTCTTCATTCTGACCAATCTTGTGCTGGGTATTGCCTCCTGTCTGGTCGCCTTCATTCCCGGTGAATATTCGACGCTGTGGCTGGCGCTCAATGCGCTCGGCGCCGTCTTCTACGGCTTTGTGCTGCCGCTGGCCTTTGCCATGATGGCGTTTACCGACGAATACGGCGAGTGGAAAACCGGCAAGCGTACCTCGGGCATGACCTTTGCCTTCAATCTTTTCTTTATCAAGCTGGCCTGGGCGACCGGCGGTGCGATCGTCAGCTTCACGCTCTCTCTGGTCCACTATCAACCCGGCCTGGAGAATCAGACGACAGCTTCGGTTACCGGCATTCTGCTGCTGGTTACCGTGATTCCCGGGGTGCTGCATTTTATGGTGGCGCTGGCGACCTACTTCTTCAAGGTGAACGAACGTTTTCTCAAGACCATCAAAAGCGATCTGGCGCAGCGCGCTGAAGGGACGGGCGAAGGGCAGGAACAGCCGAAGGCTTGAGTGCCCTGCACGATAGAGACTGGTGACAGCGACGATTCGACAGGTGACAGGGCGACCTCCATGGCGTGCGGTCGGAGACATCTCAGCCGCCTTGTCCGGAAATCTTCATCCATTGAGACCTTTTCAGGGAGATAGCAGTGAGAACATCACCATTTTTTGCAGTGCTGATGACGAGCAGCTTTGTCGGTGGGGCCGGTGCCGCCGGTGGGCTGGCCGCACCTGCCGGCACGGCAGGATCATCGAGCATGGCAGTCCACTCGATCGGGCAGCTCGAGTTCGAACTGCGCCCGGATACACAGACGCTGTCGCGTCTGTCACCAACCGAGGAGCCCGGCTTCAGTTTCGTGCCGAGCTGGCTCGAGAGCGAGCGCTCCGGTGACGGTTACAATCATATTGGCGATCTCAACCTGCGGGTGCGTGCGCCGGGAAGCGAATGGCGGGATTTCTCCTCATCGACTCACCGCAAGCCGATCCATCCGCTTCCTGCCGAGGGAGAGGTGATCGCCGCCGCCGATATCACCGCGACCATGGGCGAGCAGCCGCCTTTCCGGGTCGAGCGGGTGTGGGCACGGGACAATGGCCGACTGGCGCTGCGCTTTCGCATTACCAACGTCACCGAGCAGGCGCTGGAAATCGGCGTGCTGGGCATGCCGATGGTGTTCGACAATATCATCGATGGGCGGACGCTTGACGAAGCGCACACCCGGGCCAGCTTTGCCGATCCCTATATCGGTCGCGACGCCGGCTATGTGCAGGTGACTCGACTCAACGGCGAAGGACCGGCGCTACTGGTGTTGCCGGAGTCGAATACAGCACTGGAGGCCTACAAGCCGCTCAAACAGCCGGACAAGGCGCCGAATTCGATCTTTACCGACCGCTCCAGCCCCAACTTTTTCGAAGGTTTTTACGACTGGACGGTGTATTCGCGGGGGTATGTCGAGCGCGAGTGGCGTGACGCCGGGCGGCAGTGGAATACGCCCGGTTCGGAAACGCTGGCGCCCGGCGAGACGGCACAGTTTGGCCTGCAGTTCGTGCAGTCGCCGACGATACGCGCCATCGAGGAGACGCTCATTGCCCATCAGCGGCCGGTGGCCGTCGGCCTGCCCGGCTATATTGTCCCGGCGAATCAGAGCGCGCTGCTGTTCGTGCGGGCGCCGAGTGCGATCGAGCATATCGACAGTGACCCGGCCGGTGCCCTCGAGGTAAGCCGCGAAGGCAGCGTCAATGGCTGGACAAAACTGAAGGTGAAGGTCGGGGGTTGGGGGCGCGCCCGCCTGACTCTGGGGTATGCCGACGGTCAGCAGCAGACGATCAGCTACTATCTTGTCAAGCCGTTGTCGCAGGCCGTTGCCGATCTGGGACACTTTGCCACCACCGAGCAGTGGTATGACAATCCGGATGACCCTTTCGGCCGCGCGCCTGCCATTCTGAGCTATGACAGCGAGGCCGGCGGGGTAGTGCTCTCCGACTGGCGTATGTGGATCCCCGGCATGAGCGATGAGGGCGGCGCGGGGAGCTGGATGGCGGCGATCGCCAAACAGCTCAACAATCCCGACCCGCAAGAGATCGCAAAGCTCGAGCGATTGACGGATGAGACCGTGATCGGCAGGTTGCAGGTTGCCGAGGGCGAGCACGCAGGGGCGATCAAAAAGAGCCTGGTCTGGTTCGATCCCGAGCGCTTTGCCGACATGTACCCGGGCTATGCAGAAGACCCGGAAAGGTTCAGGTGGTCCTGGGACAAGGAGGAGAGTGATCGGCTCGACCGCTCCTACAACTACCCCTGGCCTGCCATCAACCACTGGGTGCTGTACCGGCTGGCGCGCAATCACGAGGGGCTGGTCAAGCGCCACGACTGGCAGTTCTATCTCGACAATGCCTACAGGGTAGCGGTGGCCATGCCGCGCGACGCCGAACTCTATGCCGAATTCGGTCTGATGGGCGGCGAGGTCTTTCTCGAAATTCTCAAGGACCTGCAGCGCGAAGGGATGACCGACAAGGCGGAGCAGCTGGAAAGCCTGATGCGCGAGCGTGCCGAGCACTGGCACAGCCTCGAGTATCCTTTTGGCTCCGAGATGCCGTGGGACTCCACCGGTCAGCCGGAAGTCTATGCCTGGATGCGCTATTTCGGCTTTGATGCCCAGGCCGAACAGACCCGTGAAGTCATCCTCGGTTATGACCCAACAATTCCCGGCTGGGGCTATAACGGCAACGCGCGACGCTACTGGGACTTCGGCACCGCCGGTAAATACGAGCGTTTCGAGCGCCAGATTCACCACTACGGCTCGGCGTTGAACGCCGTACCGCTGCTCGACGCCTTTCGCCGCGACCCGTCCGACTTTCATCTGCTGCGCGTCGGCTATGGCGGCATGATGGGACCCATGGCCAGCATTCACCGCAACGGCTTCACTTCCACTGCCTTCCATGCCTGGCCGGACATGATGAAGTGGGACCCTTACAGTGGCGATTACGGCATGGGTTTTTTCGGCCATGCCTATGCCATCGGCACCTATGTCGTCAATCATCCCACCTTCGGCTGGCTTGCCCTTGGCGGAGAGTTGCAGGCATCGGCAGACAGCATTCGTGTTGTCCCCCTGGAAGAGGCGCAAAAGCGGCTGTTCATCGCGCCGGCGGGGCAGTGGATCACCCTGCAGGCGGGGCGGATTCAGAGCGCCACCTACCAGAGTACGAGCGGCGACATCACGCTGACGCTCGCCCCGGCCGATGACTTTACGTCGACGGCGCGTGTTTTCCTGCAGGCCACCACGGATGATGCCTCAGCGCTGCGAGTGGCGGATGCGGTCTTCGAAAGAGGGGGCTATTCCGTGCCGCTTTCAAGGGGCGAGACGACCATTCGGCTGGTGCCATAGGCCGTTGAGGCGGCGGCCGAAGTGGCACAAGGCGCACGGTTTTAGGGCGATGTGACTCAGCGCCATACCACCAGCACCAGCCCCACGGCGGCGGCCACTACCACGCTCCAGTGCTGGGTTTGCGCCCACTGGGTGATCGGCTGCCAGGCCAGTGCCGCGGCGACCAGCGCCAGGCCGATGCGGATACGTCGCGCGCCGCGGCGCACGCCGCTCAACGAGGAGTGCAGGGTGGCCAGCGCCTCGCTCTGGCGCTCACGATGCTTGCGCTGATGCTCTACCTGCGACAGCGCCTGGTGCGCCAGTACCGGCAGCTGCGGTACGCGCTGGGCAAGATCGGGTGCCTGGCGCTTGAGCTCCTCCCAGAAGCCGCGCGGGCCGGCGCGATCGTGCATCCAGCGCTCGAGGAAGGGCCTGGCGGTGTTCCACAGGTCGAGCTCGGGGTAGAGGCTGCGGCCCAGCCCCTCGATGTTGAGCAGCGTCTTCTGCAACAGCACCAGTTGCGGCTGTACTTCCATGTGAAAGCGCTGCGCGGTCTGAAAAAGCCCCATCAGCACCTGCCCGAAGGAGATATCCTTGAGCGGCTTTTCCAGGATCGGCTCGCACACCGAGCGGATCGCCGCGGCGAACTCGTTGGCGCGGGTGTTTTCGCCCACCCAGCCGGATTCGATGTGCAGCATGGCGACTTCGTAGTAGTCCTGACGGAAGAAGGCGATGATGTTGCGCGCCAGATAGTCCTGATCCTCGCGGGTCAGGCTGCCCACGATGCCGCAGTCGATGGCGATGAAACTGGGGTCGCGCGGGTCGCTGATATCGACGAAGATGTTGCCCGGGTGCATGTCGGCGTGGAAGAAGTTGTCGCGGAACACCTGGGTGAAGAAGATCTCCACGCCGCGCTCGGCGAGCAGACGCATATCCACGCCGTTGGCCTCGAGCTTGTCGGTATCGGCCACCGGCACGCCGCGAACCATCTCCTGGGTCATTACCCGCCGACGGGTGCGGGGCCAGTAGATGGTAGGGACGTGCAGCAGCGGCGAGTACTGGAAATTGCGCTTGAGCTGGGAGGTGTTGGCGGCTTCCTTCTGCAGGTCGAGCTCGTCGAAAAGCGTCGACTCGTAGTCCTCCACCACCTCGACCGGGCGCAGACGTTTCGCCTCCGGCCACACCTTGAGCAGCAGCCTGGCAAAGGTGTAGAGCAGCTTGATGTCGCTGCGCATCACGGCGTCGATGCCGGGGCGGATCACCTTGACCACCACCTCTTCACCGCTGTCCAGCCGCGCGCTGTGCACCTGGGCGATAGAGGCCGAGGCCAGCGGCTCGGCATCGAACGCCTCGAACAACTCGCCCACCGGCGCGCCCAGTTCCTCCTCGATGATGGCGCGTGCGGTTTCGCCGGGGAAGGGGGGCACCTGATCCTGCAGGCGCTTGAGCTCGACGGCGATATCCGGTGGCATCAGATCGCGCCGGGTGGAGAGCATCTGGCCAAACTTGATGAAGATCGGCCCCAGGTTCTCCAGCGCCAGGCGCAGCCTTTCCCCGCGGCTCTTGTCGCCTTTGGGAAAGAGGCGGATTGGGGCCACGGCCATCAGCAGGCGGGCGTAGCGCGGCAGGCGGTCGAGAGGAATCAGATGATCAAGCCGGTAGCGCGTTACCACCCAGGCGATGCGAATCAGGCGCCACAGCATCATGAGGCAGGGCCCTCGCCGCGCTGGCGGGTGAGCCGGTCAAGGCGCGCTTCCAGCCGGTCGCTGGCGACCTCCAGCCGGGTCAGTCGCGCCCTGGCGATATCGAGCAGGTCACGGCTTGCCAGCCACTCTCCCTCCTCGATCATGTAGGCGCGCAGGTCATGCTCGAAGCTTTGCGAGGTGTCGCGGCCAAAACGCCCCAGCCGCGCAAGGCCGGTAGCGATGCCGTGTGCCGGGGACTCGCCCAGCCAGCGCGCCAGCGCGCCCTCGGCATCCATGTCGAGATCCATCACCAGTTCACGGGCCTTCATCAGAGTGGCGAGGCTGCCGTGCACGATCAGCCGATTCTGTGTCATCAGTGACTGCACCGGCGTTCCTCCCAGCAGCGCGCCCAGGCTGTCGCCGTCGAGCTCGACCCGGCTGTCGGCGCTTTGCCAGCTGGCCTCGTCGGCCTGTGCAAGGTGCACGCCCTCGGGCGTGAAGTCGATCGCCAGGCGCAGCGGCGGCGAGGCGAGTGCCACCACCAGACGCTGGCCGGCCAGCGAGCGCAGCCGCGTCGTAGCGGCCGGATCGCGCGCCAGCAGGCGATTGAAACACTGTTCGCCTCGTCGCAGAAGGCCGTGGGTCACAAAGGACATCAAGGCATCAGTCCCTGCTTGCGAAAAAGAAGTGAGACGATCGGTGCGGTCACCGGCTTCAGAATTTGAAGCCGCGATGCAGCGCGACCACACCGCCGGTCAGATTGGTGTATTCGACCCGCTCGAGACCGGCATTTTCCATCATCGCCTGCAGCGTCTGCTGGTCCGGGTGCATGCGGATCGACTCCGCCAGATAGCGATAGGAGTCGGCGTCGTTGGCCACCCAACGGCCGATGCGCGGCAGCACATGGAAGGAGTACTGGTCATAGACCTTCTCGAAGACCGGGTTGCGCGGCTTCGAGAACTCGAGCACCAGCAGCCGACCGCCGGGCTTGAGCACGCGCGCCATGGACGCCAGTGCGGCATCCTTGTCGGTGACGTTGCGAAGGCCGAAGGCGATGGTGATGCAGTCGAAGGTATTGTCCGGGAACGGCAGCGCCTGGGCGTCGGCCTGCACCACCTCGACCCGGGCGCCGACGCCGCGGTCGAGCAGCCGGTCGCGGCCCACCTGCAGCATCGAGGCGTTGATGTCGGCCAGTACCACCCGCCCCTGGGGGCCGACCCGCTGAACGAATTTCTCGGTCAGATCGCCGGTGCCGCCGGCGATATCGAGTACCGTCTGGCCGCGGCGCACGCCGGAGCGCTCCAGCGTAATACGCTTCCAGAGGCGATGAATGCCCATCGACATCAGGTCGTTCATGACGTCGTAGCGCTGTGCCACGCTGTCGAAAACCTTCTCGACGCGACCGGCTTTCTCCTCGACGGGAACCTCTTCATAGCCAAAGTGGGTGGTCTGCTTTTCCATGCGATCTTCCCGTCTGCTCGGAGTGGGTGCAGCCGAACTGTGGCGGCGCTCAAAAAGCCATTGTAGCTGCCACTGTCAGGTTTGTCCTGACGGCTCAGGAGCCCGACTGCAATGGAATACCCAGGGGTTCGCGGGAGGCGCCGGCCCTGTCGAGTTCGTGGAGGTAGTCCTCCCACCAGAGCTCGCGGTTTTCGATCATCTCCCACAGATACGCGTAGGTGTAGAGGCCGCTGTCGTGGCCGTCGTCGAAGTGCAGCTTGAGGGCATAGTTGCCCACTGGCGTGATGTTCTTGAGACCCACGTACTTCATGCCGGTCTGCAGCACCGCCTGCTCCGGGCTGTGGCCGCGCACCTCGGCGGATGGAGAGTAGACCCTGAGCATTTCGGCGCTCAGGCGAAAGGTCTGCTGTTCGCCGTCGATCTGCCAGGTGAGTGCCAGTTCGCGGCTTTTTTGATGGTAGTGGGCGTTGGTGAGGGGGGGCGTTGTCATGGCACCTCCGATAGTGACGCAGAGAAGAGCAGGGCGCCCTGCCCGAGGCTGCTGACCAGGTGTTCCGGCATTGCTGTCGGATCGGAAAAGCCTTTCACGGGGGCGCTGTAAATCCTTCCATGGACAGCTAAGGAAACGCTGCATAAATGCCTGCGCCAGCGAATCGCTGCGTTGCGTGGTACTGGTGCGCCAGCCCGGTCGAACACTCGACTAACCCCATGTTATGTCTCGTGTTCTGTGTTCCATGCGCCTTGCGCTTCATCTCGCTCGTCGATTTATTCAGCGTTTCCCTGAATTCGCCATCCATGGCGAATAACCCTCGCTGCAGGCTGTTGCCGAACCTCTCCGCCAGGCTGCTAGAGAATATAGCGCGACAGATCCTCGTCGCGGGCCAGCTCGCCGAGGCGCTCGTCGACGTAGGCGGCGTCGATCACCAGCGGTCCCTGCATATCACTGCCGTCGAACAGCGCCTCTTCCAGCAGCCGCTCCATTACCGTATGCAGACGGCGCGCGCCGATGTTTTCGGTGCCCTCGTTGACCTGCCAGGCGGTACGCGCAATGCGTTCGATGCCGTCGTCGGTGAATTTTACATCCAGCCCCTCGGTCTTCATCAGCGCCTCGTACTGGCGCGTCAGCGACGCCGACGGCTCGGTCAGGATGCGCTTGAATTCGTCCGGTGACAGCGCCGACAGCTCCACCCGGATCGGCAGGCGGCCCTGCAGTTCGGGAATCAGATCCGACGGTTTGGAGAGGTGGAACGCCCCGGAGGCAATGAACAGGATGTGATCGGTGCGCACCATGCCGTGCCTGGTGGAAACCGTCGAGCCCTCGATCAGCGGCAGCAGGTCGCGCTGCACGCCCTCGCGGGAGACATCACCGCCACTGCCCGACTCGGCGCGCTTGGCGACCTTGTCGATCTCGTCGAGAAAGACGATGCCGTTTTGCTCCACCACCTCGATGGCGCGCTGCTTGAGATCCTCGTCGTTGACCAGCCGTCCGGCCTCTTCGTCGCGTACCAGCCGGCGCGCTTCGGCAACCGTGATGCGCCGCGTTTCACTGTTCTGCTTGCCCATGCTGGAGAACATGTTTTGCAGCTGGCTGGCCATCTCCTCCATGCCCGGCGGCGCCTGGAAGTCCATGCCCTGGCCGGCGGGGGAGAGTTCGATATCGATCTCCTTGTCGTCCAGCTTGCCTTCGCGCAGCTGTTTGCGAAAGGTCTGGCGCGTACCGCTGTCGCGGCTCTTGCCGCTGTCATATTCGCTGCCTCGCGCCGGCGGCAGCAGGGCGTCGAGAATGCGCTCCTCGGCGGCGTCCTCGGCCCTGTTCTGCACCTGCGCCTTGGCCTGCTCGCGCACCAGCTTCATCGCTGCCTCGACCAGGTCACGCACGATCGACTCGACGTCGCGGCCGACATAGCCCACCTCGGTGAATTTGGTCGCCTCGACCTTGATGAAAGGCGCGTTGGCGAGTTTTGCCAGCCGGCGTGCGATTTCGGTCTTGCCCACCCCGGTGGGGCCGATCATGAGGATGTTCTTGGGCGTGACCTCGGCGCGCAGCGACTCGTCGAGCTGCATACGCCGCCAGCGGTTGCGCAGGGCGATCGCCACGGCGCGCTTGGCCTCGGCCTGACCGACGATGTACTGATCCAGCGCGTGAACGATCTCGCGCGGGGTCATATGGGATTGCGGCAGTTCGGGAACAGTCGTATTCGTCTCGGTCATGATCAGTCCAGCGCCTCGACGGTGATGTGATGGTTGGTATAGACGCAGATATCCGCAGCGATGTTGAGGCTTTTTTCGGTGACCTCGCGAGCAGAGAGCTCGGTATTCTGCAGCAGGGCGCGGGCGGCCGCGTTGGCGTACTGGCCGCCGGAGCCGATGGTGATGATGCCGTATTCGGGTTCGAGTACATCGCCGGTGCCGGTGATGATCAGCGAGGCGTCCTTGTCCGCCACCGCCAGCATCGCCTCCAGCCGGCGCAGGGCGCGGTCGGTGCGCCACTCCTTGGCCAGTTCCACCGCCGCCTTGGCGAGGTGGCCCTGGTACTTGTCGAGCTGCGCCTCGAAGCGCTCGAAAAGGGTAAAGGCGTCCGCCGTGCCGCCGGCAAAGCCGGCCAGAACCCGGCCGTGATGGAAACGACGTACCTTGCTGGCGTTACCCTTCATGACCGTATTACCCAGCGATACCTGCCCGTCGCCGGCCAGCGCGACCTGTTCACCGCGGCGTACGGAGACAATCGTGGTCATCGGCGCTACTCCGATTGAAAGGGTGCCGTCACAAGCGGTGTAGATTCCGCCGATCTGCTGGGCACCCGATGACTTTGACGCCGGCCACCGCCAGTGGGCGGCACGCCAGGCGCCATGTGATCCTTGTTCGGAAATGCGGGCTGGCATCCGGCAAATCAAGTCACGGCGTAGCGCGGTTGCCGACGAGGGGGTCAGCGCTGGCGAATCTGCATCGGCTCGATGCCGCGCGCCTGCATCAGCCCGCGGGCACGGGCCAGTTCGCCGCTGTCCTGGTAGGGGCCGGCCTGAACGCGATACCAGGTGGTGTTGTCGGCGGTGCGCACCCGGGTGACCTGCGCCACCAGCCCCAGGTCACGCAGTCGTCCGGCCATGTTGTCGGCGTCGAGCTGTGACTGAAACGACGCCGCCTGCAGCATATAGCTGGCACTGTTGCCGGTCTGTTGCTGTGACGAGGACGAGGCGCTGCCGGAGGATTGACGCTGCTGCGCCTGGCTGCGCTGGGCGACGATACGCTGAATGGCATCGCCACCGCCGTCGGCGTCATTGCCGGCCTGCGATGTCGGCGAGGTACCGCCGTCGTTTTCGACGATGCGCTGGGCGTGCTGTTCGATCACCGCCCCCTCGGCGCCGGGGCGCGGTGAAGCTACCTCGTCGGAGTTGGGGGCGATGACCTCGGACTCCGGCAGCAGGGTATAGAACTCGAAGGTAGGCATGCGACCCTCATCATTGCTGCTCTCTGCGCCGCTGTCGCTGCCTTCGCCCGGCGCCGCGGTGTCGGAAGCGCCGCCGCTGTTGGTCTGGCGGGTCACGATCGAGGCGATCGGGTCGCGCTGATCGGGAGCGTCCTGCTGTAGATACTGAGCGCCGGCAAAGCCGGCGATGACGCCCACCAGTCCCCATAGCCAGCCCGGGACGTGAAAGCCGTCGCTCTGGCGCTTGCCACCGCCGCGGCTGGTGGCGCCCTTTCTGCTTTTGCTCTGGCGCTGTGCCATTTACATCTCCCGGGGTGCACAGACACCCAGCAGGTCGAGGCCGTTGCGCATCACCTGGCGCACTGCCATGCCCAGCGCGAGGCGCACGTTGCGCAGCTCATCTTCGTCGACCATGACGCGCACAGCGTTGTAATAGCTGTGAAAATCGCTGGCCAGCTCCTGCAGGTACTGAGCGATCTGGTGCGGTTCGCGCCCGCTGGCGGCGCGTTTCACCACTTCCGGCCAGCGCCCCAGGCGGTTGAGCAGCTCCTTTTCACGCTGATCCTCCAGCCGATGCAGGGCGTTGGCCGCCGAGTCGGCATCGAAGGGTTTGCCCTCGGCGGCGGCCTTCGCTTCCACGCTGCATACCCGGGCGTGGGCATACTGGGCGTAGTAGACCGGGTTGTCGCTGGACTGCGAGCGCGCCAGGTCGATGTCGAAGGTCATCTGCGAGGTGGCCGCGCGCGAGACCAGGAAGTAGCGTGTGGCATCGCGACCCACTTCGTCGATCAGATCGCGCAGGGTGACGTAGTCGCCGGCGCGCTTGGAGAGCTTGACCTCCTCGCCGGAACGGGTCACCAGCACCATCTGGTGCAGCACGTACTCCGGCCAGCCTGCCGGGATGCCGGCCTCCAGCGCCTGCAGACCGGCGCGCACACGGGTCACGGTGGAGTGGTGGTCGGCGCCCTGCTCGTTGATGACGGTGGTGAAACCGCGCTGCCACTTGTCGAGATGATAGGCGACATCGGGCAGGAAGTAGGTGTAGCCACCTTCGCGCTTGCGCATCACCCGGTCCTTGTCGTCGCCGAAGTCGGTGGTGCGCAGCCACAGGGCGCCGTCGGCCTCGTAGGTGTGGCCGCCGTCGATCAACTGCTCGACGGTGGCCTCTACCCTGGCGCTTTCGTACAGCGACGATTCGAGATAGAAGATATCGAATTCGACGCCGAAGGCGCGCAGATCAAGATCCTGCTCGTGGCGCAGCCAGGCGACCGCGAAGGCGCGGATTGCTGCCATGTCCTCGGGGTCGGCGGCGGCGGTCACGCGGCGGTCGTCGGCGCTCACCGTCTCGCCCTGCATGTAGGCGTGGGCGACGTCCTGAATGTACTCACCGCGATAGCCGTCCTTCGGCCAGGCGGGATCGTTGGGCTCGATACCCTTGAGGCGTGCCGCCACCGACAGGGTCAGGTTATCGATCTGGGCACCGGCGTCGTTGTAGTAGAACTCCCGCGTAACGCTATAGCCATTGGCAGCCAGCAGCCGGCACAGGCTATCGCCGACTGCCGCGCCGCGGCCATGGCCGACGTGCAGCGGTCCGGTAGGGTTGGCGGAGACGAACTCGACCTGCACCTTCTGCCCGCCGCCGTCGTTGTTGCGGCCGTAGTCGTCGCCGGCTTCCAGGATATCGAAGATGACCTCGCCGGCGGCGCCGGCGTTGACGAAGAAGTTGATGAAGCCGGGGCCGGCGATCTCGACTTTCGATACCGCATTGGCGTCGGGCAGCGCTTTTACCAGCCGCTCGGCCAGCTCGCGGGGGTTCATGCCGGCCGATTTCGCCAGCGTCAGCGCCAGATTGGAGGCGTAGTCGCCGTGCGCCCGGTCGCGCGCCGCCTCGACCTGAATGTTGTCGTCGCGGCCGGCGACCGGCAGGGCGCCTTCGGCACGCAGGGCGTCGAGGGCGGTTCGCAGCAGCAGGGTAATCGTCTCTTTCATGCGGGCATCAGTCTTTTAAAAGGCGGGTCGTGTCGGCAAAACCCGTGTGCGGTGGCCGTCGAGACAGCCATTATCGTTCAACGCTGGGCAGTGTCAAAATCGTTGGTCGAGAGGGCAGGCATCCGGCGTGCATTTCGGAATCGGCTCCTGCCGCCGAAAGCAGGTTTCCACAAGGGCGCCATGAATCCTCCCTGGACGCTACTATCGCCCTCCCTGGCGATAGACCCTTGTTTCAACCCGCTCACGGCTCCCATTACATGGCAATCATGAGGGTGCTACAGGGGCATACAGCCCTTTTGCAAGCCTTCTCTCAGTACATCTCCTGCGGATCGATATCGATCGAATAGCGCAGGCGGCGGGCGTCGCGCTGCCCGGCGAGCCACTCATCGAGCCATGCGGCGGCTTCGTGCAGGGCGCTGCGCTGCTCGGCAATCAGCAACAGCTGGACGTGGTAGCGGTTGTGACGGCGCTCCATCGGCGCCGGCACCGGCCCCAGGCACTGCACTGCCAGGCCGCGCTCGCCCAACCACTGGCGCAGTGTGCCGGCGGCGCGTTCGAACAGATCGCTGACCGCCTCCTTGCGGCTGCTCTCGCCGCGCAGCAGGGCCACAAAGCGAAAGGGTGGCAGCCCGGCGATGCGGCGCTCCTCGAGCAGCTGTTCGGCCAGCGCGTCGTAGCCCTGCTCAACGAGGGTGAGCAGCGCCGGGTCCTGCGGATGGAGGGTCTGAATCAGCACCCGCCCGGCGTGCTGGGCGCGCCCGGCGCGACCCGCGACCTGGGTCAAGAGCTGAGCGCTGTGTTCCAGCGAGCGAAAATCGGCGCCATACAGGCCGCCATCGGCGTTGACCACTACCACCAGCGTTACATGGGGAAAGTGGTGGCCCTTGGCCAGCATGCGGGTGCCGACCAGCAGGCAGGGCTCGCCGCGGCGAATTTCGGCCAGCTGCTGTTCGAAGGCGTCGCGCCGGCGCGTGCTGTCGCGGTCGATGCGCACGATGGGGGTGTCGTCGAAGGCCTCGCTGAGGGCTTCTTCGGTACGCTCGGTGCCGGCGCCGAGCGGGCGCAGATCGCCACTTTCGCACTGCGGACAGGCCGCCGGCACCGGAGCGCTTTGCTCGCAGTGATGGCAGATCAGCCGATAGGGGTCGCGGTGCAGGGTCAGGCGCGCATCGCAGTGGCGACACTCGGCCAGCCAGCCGCACTGGTGGCAGGCCAGCGTGGGCGCGAAGCCACGGCGGTCGACGAATACCAGCACCTGGCGGCCGGTGCCGAGGTGCTCGCCGATCGCCGTCAGCGCCTGCGGCCCCAGCCCGCCGCGCTGCGGGCGGCCACGCAGGTCGACCAGCGACATGGCGGCGGGCTGGGCATCGCCGGCGCGGCGGGTCAGGCGCAGGTGGCGGTAGTGGCCGCTGCGCGCCCGTGCGAGGCTCTCCAGCGACGGCGTGGCGCTGCCCAGCAGTACCGGAATGCCGTGATAGTGAGCGCGGGCCACGGCGAGGTCGCGGGCGTGGTAGCGCAGGCTGTCCTGCTGTTTGAAAGAGCCGTCGTGCTCCTCGTCGACGATGATCACGCCGGGTCTGGCCAGCGGCGTAAAGACCGCCGAGCGGGTGCCGATGATCACCGCCGCGCGACCGGCGCGGGCGGCCTCCCAGCTGTCGAGCCGCTCGCCGTCGCTGAGACCCGAGTGCAGCGCCAGTACCGGGGCATTGAAGCGTTTGCGAAAGCGCGCCAGGGTCTGCGGTGTGAGGCCGATCTCGGGCACCAGGACCAGCGCCTGGCGGCCGCGATCGAGCACCGCCTCGATCAACTGCAGATAGATTTCGGTCTTGCCACTGCCGGTGACGCCGTGCAGCAGCGAGGCCTGAAAGCGCTCCAGATCCTCGTGCAGGGCGCTCAGCGCGGCGCTCTGCTCGCGGTTGAGCGGCAGCGACGGCTCCGCCAGGCTGTGGCCGCCGGCGCCCTGTTCGGGGGCGGCGATGTTTTCCTCGCAACATTCGATCAGGCCGCGATCATGCAGAGCGCGCAGCTGGCTGTGGCTGAAGCTCATGGCGGTGATCGCCGAGGTGACCATACCGCGCGGGTGTTGGGCGATCGCCGCCAGCAGTTCGGCCTGACGCGGCGCGCGGCCAAGCTGCTCGCCGGGCGTGTGACCGGCTTCGGTGATACGCCAGCGTGTCCGGGTGCGGGCTTCCAGCGGCCGCCCCTGGCGCAGCGGCGCGGGCATCGCACCGGCCAGCGTATCGCCCAGCGAGTGCTGGTAGTAGCGCGCCGCGAAGCGGCATAGCCACAGCCAGTCGGCCGGCAGCGGGCTGCGGTCGATCAGCGCTTCGATCGGCTTCAGGCGCTCGCGGGGAAGCGCGCTGGGTGGATCGAGCGCCACTACCACGCCCACCACCGAGCGTCGGCCGAAGGGCACTCGCACCCGCACGCCGGTCGTCCAGCCCCCGTCAGGCGTGTCGTCGCCGGGCAGATAGTCGAAGGTGTGTCTGAGTGGTGAGGGCACGGCGACCGACAGCAGGGTAGCCTCGGTCGCGGCTCGGCTGGTCAAGGGCACGGCTCCATCGGGGTTGGGGCATTCGCGGCCGGGACAGAGTATCACGGTCGATTGTGGGGCAGGGGTCTAATGCCTTGTAGTTTTACTGTACCCGCATGGTGGCAGGGTTTTGCCCGAGACGTTCCCTTGTGGGAATACGACTTTTTATTTAGGCTTCATCGGATTGAAAGCACCTCTATCGGAAATTACTCATGTCAGAAGACCGCAAGCAGGCGGCGCTGGATTACCATTCGCAGCCTATCCCCGGCAAGCTCAGCGTCGAAGTCACCAAGCCCACCAGCAGCTCGAAACACCTCGCCATGGCCTACAGCCCGGGCGTTGCCGAGCCGGTACGCGAGATCGCCAAAAACCCCGAGGACGCCTATCGCTACACCGGCAAGGGCAACCTGGTAGCGGTGGTTTCCAACGGCAGCGCCATTCTCGGCCTTGGCAACCTCGGCGCGCTGGCCAGCAAGCCGGTGATGGAGGGCAAGGGCGTACTGTTCAAGCGCTTTGCCGGCATCAACGCCATCGATATCGAGGTCGACACCGCCGACCCCGAGGCGTTTATCGAGACCGTGGCCAACATCGCCATCAGCTGGGGCGGTATCAATCTTGAGGATATCAAGGCGCCGGAGTGCTTTCGCATCGAGCGCGAGCTGAAGTCGCGCTGTAATATTCCGGTGTTTCACGACGACCAGCACGGCACGGCCATCGTGACCGCCGCCGGGCTGCTCAACGCCCTCGATATCGCCGGCAAGTCGCTTGAAAACGCGCGTATCGTCTGCCTCGGCGCCGGTTCAGCGGCGATCGCCTGCATGGATCTGCTGATCGCCTGCGGCGCCCGTCGCGACAACATTCGCATGCTCGACAGCAAGGGCGTGATTCACGACGGCCGCGATGATCTCAACGCGTTCAAGCAGGGCTACGCGGTCACTACCGAAGATCGCAGCCTGGACGACGCCATTGATGGCGCCGACGTCTTCATCGGCCTCTCCGGCCCGGATCTGCTCTCCGCCGCGCAGCTCGCGAAAATGGCTCACGACCCGGTGGTGTTCGCCTGCTCCAATCCCGACCCGGAGATTCATCCCGACGTCGCGCGAGAGGCGCGCGACGACGTCATCATGGCCACCGGTCGCTCTGACTTTCCCAACCAGGTCAATAATGTGCTGGGCTTTCCGTTCATCTTCCGCGGTGCCCTGGACGTGCGCGCCAGCGAGATCAACGAGGCGATGAAGGTCGCTGCCGTCCATGCCCTCAAGGGCCTGGCGCGTGAGCCGGTCACGCAGGAAGTGCTGGAGGCCTATGAGGTCAAAAGCCTCGAGTTCGGGCGCGGCTATATCATCCCCACGCCGATGGATTCGCGCCTGCTGGGGCGGGTGTCGGCGGCGGTAGCGCGTGCGGCGGTCGACTCCGGCGCGGCCAGCCGCGGCTATCCGACGCACTATCCGCTCGAGAGCGTCGACGACGTTTACGGCGGCTGAGTCACCGCCGTATCTGCAGTGAGGCGCTGGCTGAGCGGCGCCTCATCTTCTTCAGCCTCATCTCCTTTCAAAGACTTCGCGTATGACCTCCACCGTCCGCGAGGCCAGCAAGGGGTCTTCCGCCAGCATCGGATAGCGGGCAGAGAGCCTGTTGGAGAGCCGATACCCGTTCTGCATCACTGACCGAATGATAACGTCGAGATCCATGTCGGGGGCTTCGAAGAGTGTCTTGAGCGCCTGCCGGGCATCATCGTTGGCTTTTAAGAGACCCGCCTCCCGGTGCATCTCCTGTTGCAGTGTCTGCGCCACCACGTCATGGAGATAGGTGACGTGCCGTGTAAGCTCGGGATAGCGCGCGCCTCCGGATAAGCGTTGAAATGCAGGTTGTACTCCCTTCCGACTCTTCCGGGTCCCTCCTGCTGAACTGTACACCGGCAGGGGCTGAACAACCTGTAGATTGAACTGCTCATTGAGCCAGGCATAGCCGAGAGGTGCATGCATTTTGATGATCGCCAATGAAATACAATTAAAAAACGGTGGTTCAACTGTATTTTAATTACCGGATGGTGGCGACTATCAAAAGGCGGAGCCTGTCAACATAGTTGGCACATTAAATGACTTCGGCTCTTTAAAATCCTGCGGCTTGTGGCACCGGGTTCCGCTCGGGATTGAGGTGCACCACATCCGGCAGGCTGAGCTTGCGGATGTCGCCCGACCAGCGCTCCGGGTGACGCTTTTTCGCCGCCTCGAAGACCTCACGACGCTGCGCCAGGATGCCTTTGGCCTCGCCGTTATGGCGCTGGCTCGGTGTGACGTAGCGAAGCGCGCTG
>NZ_KB907864.1:8423-233697 GCF_000382245.1 Kushneria aurantia DSM 21353 | reverse complement strand
ACATCAGCAGCCTGGCTCCCGATGCCGAGCGGCTGGCCGGGGCGGTACGCCAACACTGGGGCATCGAGAACCGGGTGCACTGGTGCCTGGATGTGGCCTTTGCGGATGACCAGATGCGAGCACGGACTGCCCACGCGGCGCATAATCTGGCCATCCTCAAGCGCCTGACCCTCAACCTGATCCGGCTGAATCCGGTAAAGCGCAAGGGCAGTTTAAAGGTCAAACGAGTCCTTGCGGCGACATTGGATGATTACCGTGCCCAGCTCCTCGGGCTTGAATGAGAATGGATCGCTACGTGCGATCGCCCTGGGATGTAACCCAGCAGGGTCAGCAGGATGTTGACCCAGAACTGCAGTCCGAGGCCCACCTGCAAAAAGACACCGACCGGCGGCAGAAGGATGGCAAAGATAATGCGGATGATGTCCATATCGCGATCTCGCTTGCTGAGTGTTCAAGTAAAACTTTAAAGGGTGTTTAACTCATCAAGCTTAGCAGTACCGCCGCAACCTGTATGCCTCGCCGTTGCAGCGGCGCTCGGTTCAATATCAGCCCAGGCGCGGCTGGCCGTTGGAGGCCGACAGACCGCCATCCACCGGCAGGTTGACGCCGTTGACGAAGCGCGCGTCGTGGCTGGCCAGAAAGACGATGACATCGGCCACCTCTTCGGCCTCGGCGGGGCGACCCAGCGGCATGCGCTCGGCGAACTGCTTGAGTTTTTCGTCGTCGCCGGTAATGCCGGTGGTCATCTCGCTGACGGTGAGGCTGGGGCAAACGGCGTTGACGCGCACGCCCTCGCCGCCGTAGTCCAGCGCCATGGCGCGGGTCAGGTTGGTCACCGCACCCTTGGAGGCGTTGTAGAAACTCATACCCCAGTCGCCGCCGATACCGGAAACGGAGGAGACGTTGACGATGTTACCCTTCGTCTTCAGCAGCTCGGGCAGCGCCGCGCGGCTGGTGTACATCAGGCCATCGACGTTGATCTTCATGACCTTGTGCCACTCTTCAAGGTCGCTTTCGTGCACGCGACCGGTGGTGGCAACGCCGGCGTTGTTGACCAGCACGTCGAGGCGGCCGAAACGCCCGACCACGTCCTTGATCAGCGCCTCGACCGCCGCGTTGTCGGCGACATCAACAGGGTGGACATGGGCGTTGTCGCCGATCTCGCCGGCGACTTTTTCGAGCTTTTCACGGGTACGGCCAACCAGTACCACCTGTGCCCCCTCGGCAGCGAAGCGGCGCGCGCTGGCGGCGCCCATGCCGGAGCCGGCGCCGGTGACGATAACGACTTTCTCTGCAAAACGGTTCATACCTTTCTCCCTGGTAGTGGCTCGTTGCGCTCTTTTCGGTGCGATAGCAGGCCCGCTCAGCAGGGCGACTTCTGCAGGCTCGCCTGATTGACGTTGCTGTGCGGCTCGACGCTGCGGGTCAGCCAGACGTTACCACCGATGATGGCGTCGTGGCCGATGGTGACGCGACCAAGAATGGTGGCCCCGGCGTAGATCACCACGTCGTCCTCGACGATGGGGTGACGCGCGTGGCCCTTCTCCAGCTGACCGCTGTCATCGGCGGGGAAGCGCTTGGCGCCCAGCGTCACCGCCTGGTAGACGCGCACCCGGTCGCCGATGATCGCCGTCTCGCCGATCACCACGCCGGTGCCGTGGTCGATGAAAAAGCCCGAACCGATGCTGGCGCCGGGGTGAATGTCGATGCCGGTGGCGGAGTGCGCCGCTTCCGACACCATGCGCGCCAGCAAAGGGGCGCCGCTGGCGTAGAGCTGGTGGGCCAGGCGGTGATGGATCACCGCGGTCACCCCCGGATAGCAGAGCAGCACCTCATCAACGCTGCGCGCCGCCGGATCACCCCGGTAGGCGGCCATGATGTCGATATCCAGCCAGCAGCGGATGGTGGGCAGCATCGCCGCGAAGTCACGCACGATGCCAACCGCCTGATCGCGATGATCGCTGGGCGTCTCGCCGCGGCGCATGGCGGTATGGTCAAGCTCGAAAATCACCTGATCGAGCAGCGCGTTGAGCGCGGCGTCGAGGGTGTAGCCGATGTAGAAGTCCTCGCTCTGGTGGCGCAGGTCGGAGGGGCCCAGGCGCATGGGAAAGACGGCGCCGATCACCGCCTCGATCACCTCATTGACGATCTCCCGCGAGGGCAGGCTGCGCCCGCCCGACTCGTTGCTGCGGCCGTGGTCGGCACGCCAGCGGTCGCGCGCCTCGTGCAGGCCCTGCACAACGCCGTCGAGCTGCCAGTCGATGTTGTGGTCCGCCTCGCTGTGGTATTTCAAACGTGCCATGTGATCGATTCCCGTTGGAGTCCTGCAGCGCGCCGCAGGATGTAACGCATTACCCGAAGCGTAGTTCAAAGCGGCGCGGATAACGCTCAGATGGGCGCTGCGGGCGGTGTTTTCAATCCTCGAGGCGCCACCAGCCGGGCAGCAGGGCGCGCACTTCGGGGCGGGCGAAGCGGTCGTCGATCAGATGGATTTCGCCGCGATCCGCCGGGGTGCGGATGACCCGTCCGGCGGCCTGCACCACGCGGGTAATACCAGGATAGAGATAGGCGTAGCGGTAGCCGTCACCGAAAAGGGTCGCCATGCGGGCGCGCATCTGCTCGTTGACCGGATTGATCTGCGCCAGCCCCAGGGTGGCGATAAAGGCGCCCACCAGCCGTTCGCCGGGCAGGTCGATGCCCTCGCCAAACACGCCGCCCAGCACCGCCAGCGCCACGCCCTGCCCCTCCGGCGTAAAGCCCGCCACGAAGTCGCGCCGCTCGCTGTCGCTCATGCGCCGCCGCTGCGCCCGGCAGGGCACCAGCGGATGGCGCTCGGCCAGCCGCGCCTGCAACCGTTCGAGGTAGTCGAAGCTGCTGAAGAAGGCGAGATAGTTGCCCGGGCGGCCGGCATAGCGCGCGGCGATCAGATCGGCGATGGGGTCGAGCGACGCCTCGCGGTCGCGGTAGCGGGTAGAGATATGGGCGGCGATATAGACGTCGAGCTGCTCGGCGGCGAAGGGCGCAGGCAGGTCATACCAGGGGGTATGGGCATCGAGGCCCAGCTGATCGCGGTAGAAGTGCGCCGGTGCCAGGGTTGCCGAGAACAGCACCGCGGCATGGGCGGCCTCGAAACGCGACGCCAGCAGCGGCGCCGGCACCACGTTGCGCAGCGCCAGCCGTGAGCACGTTCGCCCGCGCCGACCGGCCTCGTAGCGGGTGATATCGTAGAGATAGTGTGTTTCGCCCGCCGTCGCGGCGGCCTCCAGCATGCGACTGAAGTGCAGCACGTCGAAGTAAAGGCGCAGCAGAGCGCTGTCGATGCCGATCGGCTGCTCCACCATCAGCTCGTTGACGGCGCCGACCAGCTGCGCCAGTGCCCGCCCCAGACCGGCCGGAATCCCGGTCAGCACGGCGTAGCCGCTGCTCTCGCCGCTCTGCTGGTGCTCGCGCTCGCGCTCCAGCGCACGCCAGTGGCGCGCTACCCGCTCCAGCGGGGTTTTCAGCGCCGCTCCGAGCGCCGCGGGCAGGTTGCGCTGTACGTGTGCCAGCTCACCGCGATCCAGTTCGGCGCTGTACATCGCCCGCCCCCGCGCCACCAGGTTGTGGGCCTCGTCGACCAGCAGCGCCGTGCGCCACTGGTGCTGCTGGCTCAGGGCGTAGAGCATGGCGCTGCTGTCGAACCAGTAGTTGACGTCGGCGATCACCAGATCGCACCAGTGCGCCATCTCCTGGCCCAGATAATAGGGGCAGAGGCGATGGGCAAGCGCCACCTCGCGCAGCGCGGCGCGGTCGAGAAAGCCGCGCTCGACGGCGGCCCGGCGCGCCTGTGGCAGGCGATCATAGAAACCGGCGGCCAGCGGACAGGCGTCACCGTGGCAGGCCAGCTCCGGGTGTTCGCAGGCGCTGTCGCGGGCGATCAGTTCGAGGCTGCGCAGCGCCGGGGCCGGCTCGCTGGCGGCGGGCGCCATGCCCAGCGCACTCAGCGCCTCCAGCGCCAGAGCGCGGCCGGTATTGCGGGCGGTGAGAAAGAAGACGCGATCCAGCGCCCGTGCCGGCATCGCCTTGAGCATCGGGAACAGCGTGCCGATGGTCTTGCCGATGCCGGTGGGGGCCTGCAGCAGCAGGTGGCGCCCGGTGCTCGCCGCCTTGTAGACCGACTCCGCCAGTTGGCGCTGGCCGGGGCGAAAATCCGCATGGGCAAAACGTAGCTCGCGCAATGCCCGGTCGCGCGCCGCGCGGTGGGCCATCTCGCGCTCGGCCCAGTCGGCCCAGGCGTCGCACTGGGCAATGAAAAACGCCTCCAGCGCCTCCCGGCTATAGCGTTCGGCCACCACCTGCTCGCGGCCGCTGTCGACGTCGAAGTAAACCAGCGCGATCTCCAGCGCGTCGAAACCGCGGGCGCGGCACAGCAGTGCGCCATAGACCCTGGCCTGGGCCAGATGCAGCCGCCGGTGACGTTCGGGTTGGGCGTCGAGATCGCCACGAAAGGTCTTGATCTCCTCCAGTCGGCCGCGTGCCGGGTCAAAGCCGTCGGCGCGCCCCACCACCCGCAGCCTGCCCTGCACGCCTTCGAGAGCGATTTCACGCTCATAGCCCGCGTCGCGCCGGGCGGTGACCGCCTGGTGACCGGCAATACCCTCACGGGCGCTGGGGGCGGGAGTAAAACGCAGATCGAGATCGCCCTCGCGGGCGGTAAAGTCGCACAGCGTGCGCACCGCAACGCGCAGCAGCGACGTCACGGGCTCGCCTTCTCGGCCCAGCGCACGTAGCACACCGTCACCGGCATGGCGTGGCGAGCACAGAAATCGATCCAGCGTCGCTGATTGTCCTGCAGCCGATCCCCCGGGCCCTTCACTTCGATCATCTCGTAGCGCGCTGCCGTCTCCCGCTGCGGGTAGAAACGGATCAGATCGGGCATGCCGGCGCGGTTGGCACGAATATCGCCGAGCAGCCGCTCGAACCATAGCCGCAGATGGGCCGGCGGCAGGCAGTCGAGGGCCAGCGCCAGCAGGGCGTCATCCAGCACCGGCCAGGCGACGAAGGGGTTCTGCAGGCCCTGTTTGGCGACGAAGTGATGGCAGATGGTGGCGCGATAATCGCCGCTCTCCAGCTGCGCCAGGCAGCGTGCGAAAAGCGTCTCGCGACGAGCGTGGAACGCTGTTCGCAGCAGGTCCGCCGGACCGCTCTGGAAGGGGTGGAAAAAGGCGCCCGGCAGCGGCGCGAAGATCGCCTCCCAGCAGAGCAGGCCGAACAGGGCGTTGATCAGACTGTTCTCGACATAGCGCACCGGCGCCTCGGCGCTATCGAGATGGTCACACAGGGCCCGCTCCACCGACGCCACGCGGGGCAGCGTCAGATCGAGCCGCACCGGCTCGGCAGCGGCGGCGGGCGGAAGCCGGGCCAGCCCCAGGCGGCGGCGCAGGCGTGGTATGACCCGCGCCAGCTGCTGACGCTCGGCCTCGCTGCCGGGTTCGCTTTCGCCCTGCTGCGCCAGTTCGAGCGCCGCCTCGAAGCACTCCAGCCGTTCGAGGCAGCGCACGCGCCGCGCCCGCGCCTCGTGATGGCGGCTGTCGTCGTAGAGCTGCGCCGCGCGCGCCAGCTCGCCGCAGCGCTCGCAGTGACGGGCGATGGCATACACAAGCCGGCTGCGGCGCGTATCCAGCCAGTGGCTGTCGGTAAAGGGTGCCGGCAGCTCGGCGATGAGGGTCGCCAGCTCCTCTCCGGCATCGAAGCGCTCGCGCAGGCGGTGCAGCTGCTCGTAGCGCTCGAGATCGGCACGGCAGCGAAAGGCGCGCGAATCCGGCGTGAAAGGCACCGTCTCGAAGCGGTAGTGCCCCAGGTCGGCGAGCACGAACTCGGAGAAGTGCTGGCGCAGGTTGCCGAAAAACATCAGCCGCAGCCGCTCGCAGAGCGGCATCACGCTCAGCGCCACGATCTCGTCGGGCAGCACCCGGCCGGCGGCAGTCTGCCAATGCGGCGGTGTGCGCGGCGTATCGAAGCGCTCGGCAAGCCGCGCCTGCAGCTCGCGCTTGCGCAGACCGGGCGCCACCACATCGGCAAACAGCGCGGCCAGTTCGGCGCGTTTCAAAAGCGCCGCCAGCGTTTCGATACCCAGCAGCGGCGCCGCCTCGACAAGGCCCGCGTCGATCAGCGGCGCCAGCGCCGCACCGCTGTCGCCGATCTCGGCGTAGTCAAGCGCCGCGCGGCGAAAGTACTCGCCCTTGCGCATCACCATACGTACCAGCAGCGCCCGCGAAGCGGTCGGCAGGGCAAAGAAGGCATCGATAAAGGTGCGTTCGTCACTATCGAGCAGGTCGTCATAGCGCTGGCCGACCCAGCGCAGCACAGTCTCGAAGTTGGCGAGGTAGTAAAGCGGATCGCGCCGCGAATCGGCGATCGCAAGGGCGCTTTCGGCGGCGGGAGAAGCACTGTTCATATGTCCATGGTATCAGCGCGGCTCATCCTGCCGACAGCTGTCTTTTCGTCATACAGAAAGGCACAACGGATAGCGCCCTACAACAAAACATAACACTGGCGCGCCGTGCGGAATGTTATACAGTTATGGGGTTGTACCCATTCATTTTTCATGGAGACGGAGCACCATGACCGATCATCGTATGGAAGGCGAAGCACAGAACGTCGTTGGCAAGGCCCAGCAGGCTTACGGCGACTTTGCAGACGACAAGAGCATGCGCACGGAAGGCAAGCTGCGCAGCGCCGCCGGCCAGGTACAGTCGCAGTACGGCGAGGTAGTCGACAGCGCTCGTGAGTTCACCGTGCGCCAGCCGGTAGGCGCGCTGGCTATCGCCGCTGGCGTCGGCTTTATCCTGGGCGCGCTGATGACCCGCCGCTGAGCGCTGCGCTTTTTCTCCGGCCCCTTCATGGGGCCGGTTATTATGTTACCGGCTCCGGCCATCTTCTTCTCTTTTCCCTCCATTCAGACCCTGCCCCCGCCCCCCGGTTTGCCTCGACGCTGCTTGTGATCTAAACCTTTATTACTTCAGGATCATTTAAGCTTTGGAGGGAGAGTGCCGCCATGCTGACCTTCTGGTCGTGGTTTTTCATACTGCTGGGTCTCGCAACCTGCGCAGCCATCGCCTTCGATGTGCGCAAGCGGCCGCAGCACATGAAGATAATGAACGTCACCTGGCCAATCACCGGGCTCTATATGCCGGTGATCGGCTGGTGGGCCTATTGCCGTATGGGCCGCGCCGCACCTGCCGAGCAGCAGCACCACGGCCATCATCACGGACACCACCACGGACACCACCACGGACACCACCACGGCAGCGACAAGCCCGAATGGCAGGGCGTATTCGTCTCCACCACGCACTGCGGTGGCGGCTGCACGCTGGGCGATTTTGTCGCCGCACCGTTGGCCACGGCGTTCGGGATTACCCTGTTCGGCTCGCCTATCGCCGGGCATTTCCTGCTCGCCTTTGTATTCGCCTACGCCTTCGGGGTGCTGTTTCAGTATCTGCCGATTCGCGAGATGGGTAGCGGCTCGCCCCGCGAGGCGCTGATCAACGCCATCAAGGCCGACACCCTGTCGCTGATCGCCTTTCAGATCGGCATGTATATCTGGATGCTGATCGCCGCCACGCTCTTTCTGGGCGGCGAGCTGCACGCGGGCTCGGCGTCGTTCTGGTTCATGATGCAGATCGCCATGCTGGTAGGCTTTGCCACTGCCTATCCGGCCAATCGGGTGCTGGTCGAGCGCGGCATCAAGCACGCCATGTAATCTTCATGCCGGCAACAACGCAAAGGGCCCTGCCGATACGCTCGGCAGGGCCCTTTTGGCTGCGATGACAGTGCGGTTCGGACGAATCCGGCTTACTGGGAAGCGTTCTGGATCGCCTCGCCGCCTTCGGAGATATCTTCACCGGCGCCGTGCATGGTATTGCAGCCTGCCAGTACCGAACCTGCCATCATCAGTGCCAGCAGTGTCATGGTGAGCTTTTTCATCCCTGTCTCCTCGTTTTACGTCCCTTCTACCTTGACATGGCCCGCCCGGCGGACCCCTGCAGGGAAATTTACACCGCCGTGACACGACTTGCCACTGACTTTGACAAAAGGCTTATAAGCTGGCCTGCGGCTGCGCCCTGATGACCACCAGCGAAGTGCGCTGCAGGCCGGTTGCAGGCGGCGGCGCAGGCTGCTGCTCGCGGGGCGGCGGCAGGGCGTGAAACTCCACCTCGACCTCGGTATTGAAAGCGCCGATCAGCCCCAACAGCAGCAGGCCGAGCAGATAAACGAGCGGCGATACCACAACCGACAGCGCCAGCTGAATACCGCCCACCAGACGCCCCCCGCGAGCGATGACGACAATAGCAAGACAGAAGGCGGCCAGGTTGAGCGGCCAACCCAGCAGCACGCCAGTGCCGACCCGGGGCACCATGAAGGCACCCCAGGCGAGCACCAGCAGCAGCCACACCAGCTTCGCCGGCGTTCGTCGCCCTCGCCCTTCGATACTCTGTGACATGACAAACTCCCGGCGCTCGAGGCGAACATCAGTGGTGATGCGAGACCGGCCGGCAGGCCCTGTCGTCGACACACTCCTCACCCCATTCGATCTGAATGGTGGCATGATCGACGCTGAACCTCTCCTGCAGCAGGCGCTTGATGGCGAGAACGGCGCTATCCTGCTCGGCCCCCTCGCAGAGCGTAGCGTGCAGAGTGACCACGGAGCGCTCCGGCGTCAGCGACCAGACGTGGACATGATGCACGTCGCTGACCTCGGCAAGCGCTGCGGGAATCGCCTGCTCAAGGTGATGGCTGTCGATATGCGCCGGAGCACCCTCCAGCAGGATGTGCGCCGACTGGCGAGTGATCTGCCAACCGCTGCGGGCGATCAGCGCCGCCACCAGCAGTGACAACAGCGGGTCGATCGGCATCCAGCCTGTCGCCATGATTACCAGCGCCGCGACGATCGCCGCCACCGAGCCGAGAAGATCGCCCATAACGTGAATCAGCGCACCGCGCATGTTGATATTGCCACGATCGCCGCTATGCAGCAGGGCAAACACTCCCAGATTGACCACCAGCCCCGCTACCGCGATGACCAGCATGGTCGTGCTGGCCACCGTGACCGGTGACATTAGCCGAATGATTGCCTCGTAGAGAATCCATGCCACGATCAAAAGCAGCGCGAGACCGTTGACAAAGGCCGCCAGCACCTGAACGCGCTCATAGCCATAGGTCCTGAGCGCATCGGGCGGGCGCCGCGATAGCCGTGCCGCGCCCCACGCCATGAAAAGCGAAACGCTGTCGGTGAGCATATGGCCGGCATCGGCCAGCAGCGCCAGCGAACCGGAAAGCAACCCGCCGAAGACCTCAACGAGCATGAAGCCGCCGGTCAGTACGACCGCCAGCAAGAGCCGCCTTTCGTTATCGTGGCCGTGGCCGTGGCCGTGGCCGTGGCCGTGGCCGTGATGATGGTGATCCATTACCTGTATGCCCGTGCTGTAGAAACTATCTGCCATGATAACGCTTGCCAGCGTTCAGTGCCGCCATCGGCTTGCCGATGGCGCGCCTGCCACCGTTCATCGCCAACCACGTCCGGACAGACACTATGACTGCCGGTGCAAGGGCCGTGTCGATACAAGCGAACGGCGAGCATCGCGACTGCCCAGCCATTCGACGATCATGTGCGGCACGGTCAGGCAGGCAAGGCCGATAAAAGTGGTCTTGAGAAGCGGCGAAGCGATCGCCTGCTGGCTCATCCAGGCGTAGCCGATACTGGCTCCCACCCAGGTGACGATCACGATCGGCGCCGCCATCCCGACTGCCCGTGCACGGCTGGTCAGGCCGAACTCACGGCGAATGGCGCTCAGATGCAGCGGACTGTGAAAGCAGCAGAAGTAACAGGCGAAGTAGATCAGCGGATTGAGCACTATCGCCCCGATCACCAGCATAGCCATCGCCATCAGCGTGCCGCGCGCGTGACGCCACAGCCAGCGCAGCCGGCACAGTACCACCAGGCCGACCAGCGTGAAGATGAACATTCCGGCGCGCGTAAACGCAGCCGGGTCGGCGACGGCCAGCGCGCGGACCACCTGGCCAACCTCGCCCGGACGCCAGGCAAAGGGCGCGGCGATGACCAACGCCCCCCAGCAAAGTCTCAGCCAGAGCGGCTGACGACCGCGCCAGTCGGTACCGAAGTGAGCCGCCGACAGCAGCAGAAACAGCGTCAGCGCCGCGGCCGGCGACTGCCGCCAGCCCCACAGCAGAGCCGCCGAAAGCAGCACATAAACCAGTAGAAACAGCCCCAGCCAGATTCCCACTGCCCGACCGGGTAGCCAGTGGCGAATCAGCCTGATGCCGGTAAGATGATCGAAGGCGCCGTGGGGCAATCCCAGCAGCGCCACGCCCGCGACCAGTATGGCCACTGACAGCGCACCGGCGGGATGCCACTGCTGACCGCCGAGCGCCACCAGCAGCGCCGCACCCATCAGCAGCGTCAACCAACCGTGCAGCGACACAAGAGAATTCATCGCGGGCACTCCCCGGCGGCGACGCGCATTACGCCGCCGCCGGATCGCTCTATCAGGTGGTTTTCAGCTTGCGCGCGGCAGTCAACGCCACATAGCCGAAGCCAACCTTGGCAGTCACATCGAGGATCAGATAGAACCAGCTCTCGACGCCATACGACAGCCAGCCGAAGCCGCTGGTACCGATCAGCCACACCAGCGGATAGATCAGCCACAGAATGGTAAGCATTTTGGCCAGCTTGTCGAAGCCGGCACGATCCGGGCCCCTGGCGGCCTCGGTTCGCAGCGGCCCCCAGATCATGCCCAGCACGGCGATGAAGGCGACCATGCTGATGATCCACCAGTAGTAGTTGTGGGGGG
Source organism: Kushneria aurantia DSM 21353 (assembly GCF_000382245.1). Taxonomy (GTDB): domain Bacteria; phylum Pseudomonadota; class Gammaproteobacteria; order Pseudomonadales; family Halomonadaceae; genus Kushneria; species Kushneria aurantia. The sequence goes on along the minus strand of NZ_KB907864.1, from coordinate 222,847 downwards.
AGCTTGAGAGGTTACCCACCAGACCGGTCACGATCATGTAAACGTCGGCCACCACCAGCGAAAAGAGCAGCGTTCTGATGCGCGCAAGCTCCCGCGTCGCCATCATGGCAAGGCTGACCAGCAGAATAGGCGTGGTCAGTACCCAGTCGGTGTAGCGGGCGAAGAAGACGGTTTCACCGTTGAAATTCACGTGGCCCTGGCCGAGAGCCATGGCAAAGTAGTTGGCAAAGGCAATAAACACGATGCTCATCGCCGCCACGCCGTGGCGCTTCTCGGCAGCCGGCAGAGAACGGCTCATCACCCAGAAGACCACCCCTCCGGCCAGCATTAACATCCAGCCGATAACGAAAGACGCCTGTACGCCTGCGCTCATGGTATGCACTCCATTGCAATGTGATCTGCTTCGTCGGATGTCCGGCACAGCAAGGCAAAACCACCACGCCTCTTAAATATGCCTGAAGACGCTTTTCACCATAGACAAGGTTACAAAGCGTTGCCAAAGACAACGCGCTACAAAAAACATTGATCTTCGCCCGCCGCTTTGTATATTTTATACAAAATTGAGGCTATAAACGGATCATATCCCCATTATCCGCCGCCCGTGCCCCCAGGGGGCGACGGCAATAACAGAACTGAATCTCCGCTGGCATCACAACCACAATAGATAAAGGAGCTTGCCAATGAAGAAGTTCGTTAAACTGGCCACCGTAGCGGCCGCCGTCAACCTGATTACCGCCACCTCGGCGTGGGCCGCAGAACCTATCGTGATCGGTATGCAGGCGCCCACCACCGGTTCCGAGGCGACCTACGGTCAGGACATGTTCAACGCCATCAGCCTGGCGGCGGAGGAGATCAATGCCGATGGCGGCCTGCTCGGTGGCCGCCAGATCGAGCTGGTCAGCGGCGATACTGCCTGCGATCCGCAGCAGTCGGTCAACGCCGCCAGCCGGCTGGCTTCACAGGAAGTGGTGGGCGTGGTCGGCGGCTACTGCTCCGGCGCTACCCAGCCGACGCTGAAGATTTATGGCGATGCCGATATCCCGTTCGTGATCGTGGCGGCCAACTCGACGCAGCTGATTCCGGCCAATCCCGGCAACGCCTTCATGATCAACTCCACTGGCGCCGACCAGGCCAAAACCGCGGTCGACTTCTTCGCCGGCCAGGATATCGACAAGCTGGCGATCGTCAATCAGGGCGATGCCTACTCCCAGGATCTGGCCGATCTGACCCGCGACGACTGGGAGAAGGCCGGCCACACCATCTCGGCCTTCGAGGTGGTCAACAAGGGCGAGCAGGACTTCTCCGCGCTGGTCAACAGTATCCGCAATTCCGGCGCCGAGGCGGTGTTCTGGACCGCCTACTACGCCGACGGCGGACTGCTCATCCGCCAGCTGCGCCAGCGCGGCTTCCAGGGCATTATCGCCGTGGGCGACGGCTCCAACTCGCCGCAGCTTTTCGATATCGCCGGCCGGGCCGCCGAAGGCGTCTACGCCTTCTCCAACCCCACCGCCGACTTCCTGCCCGCCGCCAAAACGTTCATCAGCAACTATGAAACCGCCTACGACACCGCGCCCGGCCCCTACGCACCGCTGGCCTACGACGGTATGCAGCTGATGGCCTGGGCCATCAACAAGGCCGGCTCGACCGATGCCGACGCCATTATCCAGGCGCTGGCCAGCGCCGACGGCGAGGCGTGGCTGGCCGGGCCGATCAGCTTTACACCGCAGCACACCCTGGCGCGCAGCAACTTTGTCGTGCTCGAAGGGCAGGACGGCAAGTGGATCCGCTACCAGCCCTGAGGGGCGTTAACGATCCGCGATGCGGCCGCCCGTCGAGCAGCATGAACGTTCGAAAACGGCGGTCGCGTCGCCGGAGGGTTACTCACCTGCGACCCGGAGACGCGCCATCATGGCCTGGTATGACCTGTTTCTGCAGATGATCGTCGACGGACTGGTGCTGGGCGCTTTCTACGCCCTGGTGGCGCTCGGCTACACCATGGTGTTCGGCGTGATCAAACTGCTCAACTTCGCCCATGGCGATCTCTACATGACCGGTGCCTTCGTCGGCTTCGGAGCGCTGTCACTGGTTTCCGGCGTATTCGGCGCCGGCTGGCCGGGCATTTTCATCGCCATGCTGCTGTCGATGCTGGCGGTAGGCTGTCTGGGGGTCGTCATCGAGCGGGTCGCCTATCACCCCATGCTGACGGCACCGCGACTGTCGATTCTGATCACCGCGCTGGCGGTATCGCTGGTGTTGCAAAACGCTGCCCTGACGCTGACCGGCGGGCAGTACACCGCCTTTCGCACCGACCTCGGCTTCGGCGGCTTCAGTCTCGGCAACCTGTTCCTGTCGTGGAATCAGATCGTGCTGGTGACCACCGCCGCAGTGCTGATGATCGCGCTCGAGCTGTTCGTCTCGAAAACGCTCTATGGCCGCGCCATGCGAGCGGTGGCGATCGACAAGGACATGTGCCGGATGCTGGGTATCAACGTCTCGGCGGTGATCGCCATCACCTTTTTCATCGGCTCGGGGCTGGCCGCCGCCGCCGGCACCATGGCCGGCGCCTACTACGGCAGTATCTGGTATTTCATGGGCTTTCTGATCGGCCTGAAGGCCTTTACCGCCGCGGTGATCGGCGGCATCGGCAGCATCACCGGCGCCATGCTGGGCGGCCTGATCCTCGGCCTGCTGGAGTCCTTCGGCACCCATATCCCGTTTATCGGCAGCGAATGGAAGGACGTTTTCACCTTCACCATTCTAATCCTGGTGCTGGTGCTCAAGCCGACCGGGCTGCTGGGCAAATCCGAAGTAGAGAGGATGTAATATGGCCGATTCCACCCCCTCGACGCCGCCGGACGAGGAGCGCCGCGGCAATGCCGTGCAGCGCTTCTACGCCGCCTTCGAGTCGCCGCCCCGGCGTCGCGCCCTGCATCTGCTGCTGCTCGCCATCCTGGTCGTTACTCCCTGGCTTGCCAGCCAGTACATGACAGTGATCCTGACCAACGCCCTGCTCTATGTGGTGCTCTGCCTGGGGCTCAATGTCGTGGTCGGCTACGCCGGACTGCTCGATCTCGGCTATGCCGCCTTCTTTGCCGTCGGCGCCTATACCATCGGCATTCTGACCCAGCAGTTCGGCATCAATTTCTGGGCCGCCATCCCCTTTGCACTGGCCGCCGCGGCGCTCGCCGGAGTGATCATCGGCGGGCCGACGCTGCGGCTGCGCAGCGACTATCTGGCCATCGTCACGCTGGGTTTCGGCGAGATCGTGCGCTTCAGCGCACGCAACCTGGAGATCACCGGCGGCGCCAGCGGCCTCTCGCATATTCCCGAACCCACGCTGCTGGGCTGGTATATCGATAGCGCCATCGACTTCTACTACGTCTTCGCCGTGCTGGCGGTACTGGCCTATATCGCCAGCCAGCGTCTGTTCGACTCACGGCTGGGGCGCGCCTGGCGCTATGTCCGGCACGACGAGGACGCCGCCGAAGCGATGGGCATCAACCGGGTGGCGGTCAAGCTGGCAGCCTATATCACCGGCGCCATCTTCGGTGCGCTGGGCGGTATCTTCTTTGCCGTCAATCTGGGCGCGATCTCGCCGGAGAGTTTCAGCTTTCAGCAGTCGGTGCTGATTCTGCTGGCCGTGGTACTGGGCGGCATGGGCAAGATTCCCGGGGTGATCCTGGGCGCCTTCATCGTCGTGCTGGGCCCCGAACTGCTGCGCGACTTCGGCACCCTGCGGCTGCTTGTATTCGCCGTCCTGCTGCTGCTCATCATGCTGTTCCGGCCCAGCGGCATCTGGCCCGAGAAACGTTCCTGAGGAGAGCGCGATGCTGTTGCAACTGAAAGGGGTATCGCTGAGCTTTGCCGGCAACACCGTGCTCGACGCTGTCGACTTCGGTGTCGAACGGGGCCGCATTCAGAGCCTGATCGGCCCCAACGGGGCCGGCAAGACGTCGTTGTTCAACGTCATCACCGGCTTCTATCGTCCGCAGCTGGGCGAGATCAGCCTCGACGGCCAACCGCTCATCAAGCGCAAGCCGCATACCGTCACCCGGCTGGGGATCGCCCGCACCTTCCAGAACGTGCGTCTGTTCCACGAGATGTCGGTACTCGAGAACGTCATGGCCGGCCAGCACTGCCGCAGCCGCGCCGGCGCGCTGGCGGCGGTGCTGCGCCTGCCGAGCCAGCGCGCCGAGGAGCGCCGCATCTTCGAGACCAGCCTCGAGTGCCTCGATTTCGTCGGTCTGACGGCGTATCGCGACCGTCTTGCCACCAACCTCGCCTATGGCCATCAGCGCCGCGTGGAGATCGCCCGCGCGCTGGCCACCGAACCCCGGCTTTTGCTGCTGGACGAGCCGGCAGCGGGCCTCAACAGCGGCGAGAAGCAGGCGCTGATCGAGCTGATCCAGCGCATTCGCGACGCAAGAGGTGTATCGGTGCTGCTGATCGAGCACGACATGAGCCTGGTAATGAACGTCTCCGAACACATCAGCGTGCTCGATCACGGCAGCCTGATTACCGAGGGAACGCCACAGGCGGTGCAGAATGACCCCGCCGTGATCGAGGCCTACCTCGGCCAGGACGACGAGGAGCTGGCGCTATGACGCCAACGACAACGGCCGATACTACGGTCGCACCGACCAGCAGCCGCGGCGAAGTGCGCCTGAGCATCACCGACGTGGATGCTTTCTACGGCCGGATCCAGGCCCTGCGGGGCGTGTCGCTCGACGTCTGCCGGGGCGAGATCGTGACCCTGCTGGGCAGCAACGGCGCCGGCAAGTCGACCACCCTCAAGACCATTTCCGGCCTGGTACGGACCAGCCGCGGCGACATACAGCTCGAGGGGCAGTCGATCAAGCGTCTGGCCGCCCACCAGATCGCTCGTCGTGGGGTGGTGCACGTGCCCGAGGGGCGGCGCATCCTGCGCGGCCTGAGCGTCAGGGAGAATCTCGAACTGGGCGCCTTCACGGTCCGCGACGGCGCGCTGCGCGGCCGCCGCCTTGCGGAGGTCTATGCACTGTTCCCGATTCTCCACGAACGACGCCACCAGGACGCCTCACTGCTCTCCGGCGGTCAGCAGCAGATGCTGGCGATGGGCCGGGCGCTGATGCACGGCCCCAGCGTGATGCTGCTCGACGAGCCATCAATGGGGCTGGCCCCCAAACTGGTCACCGAGATCATGCGCATCATTCGCCGTCTCAACGAGGCGGGCACCACCATTTTGCTGGTCGAACAGAACGCCCGCCTGGCGCTGCGGCTGGCGCACTACGCCTATGTGATCGAGAACGGCGCGATTCGCCTACAGGGCGAGGCCGCCCGGCTGCGCGAGGATGCCTCGGTGGTCAAGGCCTATCTCGGCCTCGCCGAGTAGTTCGGCCATTCACCTGTCGCGGCGGCCTGCGCCGGCTCACTCAGGCGAAGCGTGCCAGCCGATAGGCTGTCGAGGAGGGCAGCGCCTCGCCAGACTCGGGGCGGCGCGGCGCCTGCGCCAGCCGAGCGATCATCTCGGCGGTGATCGCCGCCTGGGTCAGCCCCAGATGGTGATGGCCCAGCGCCAGCAGCACCCGGCCGTTGCGGACACTATCGATGATCGGCAGAGAGTCCGGCAGCGAGGGGCGAAACCCCATCCAGGTACTCGCCGACTCGGCGCTCAGATCGCTCTCGAACAGCCCGTGACTCAGGCGGTGGAGCTGCCATGCGCGCTGCATGTTGGGTGGCCGCCGCAGACCGGCGAACTCGACGGTACCCGCCAGCCGCAGCCCGCTCTCCATGGGGGTCATGATGAAGCGGCGCTCGAGGGAGGTAACCGGAAAGGGCAGGCGCCCATGCTCCCGCGGCAACATCAGGTGGTAGCCGCGCTCGGTATCCAGCGGTATTCTGACCCCTGTCAGTGCGCCCACCAGCGGCGCCGCATGGGCACCATTGGCGATCAGCACCCGGCCGGCGCGTAACCGCCAGCCACCGAGGGTATCGAGTACGACGCCCTGCGCAGCGACGCGCCCCGCCGTCACCTCGGCCTGTTCGAAACGAACACCCGCACGCTGCGCGGCAGCGGCCAGCGTCTCGACCAGCGCCAGCGAATCGAGGCACTGCCCCGTAGCGGGAAAGAAGAGTCCGCCACTGATGGCCGCGGAGAGCTGCGGTGCCATCCGCCGCACGGCAACGCCGTCGTGAAACTCGACCGGCACCTGCTGCCCTGCCATACGCGATCGCAGCGGCGCCAGCGCCTCGCGGGCATCGGGGCTTTCGGTAATCAACAGCGAGCCATTCTCCTTGAGCAGTTCACCGCGACCGATCGAGGTCAGCAGCCGACGCCAGGCCGCCAGGCTCTGCTCGTTCAATGCCCGCAGGCCGGCCACGCTGGCAGCAAAGGGCGCGGCACGCAGGTTGGCCAGCAGGCGCACCCACCAGGGCAGCAGATGCGGCAGATAGCGCCAGTCCAGCCGTAGCGGTCCGGTCGGGTCAAGCAGCATCGCGGGCAGCCGACGCAGAATCGAAGCGTCCGCGATCGGGAACACCTGTTCGGTCGCCATATGGCCGGCGTTGCCGCGGGAGGCGCCGTGCCCCGGGGACTGCCTGTCGATAATCAGAATACGCTGCTGCGGGTCGCACTGCACCAGACGCAGCGCGCAGCACACGCCGATAATGCCGGCACCCACGATCACCACATCGGCGTCCAGGGAGGTGTCCAGGGAGGTGTCCGGGGCTGCGTTCGCAGCGGGTTCAGGGCGAGACATGGCACAACCCATTATATATTGTATAAAATATATAATATTGCCCGCACGAGACGCTGTCGAGTCAATCCTGACGTGCCGAGGCATTCCCATTTCCCGCTGCGGAAAACGTGACGGGCGGAGTCGTCGCACGGGCTGTCACCGAGCGCAGGTCAGCCACGGCGCCGACGCCCGATCAGGTTGATGTCAGATGGGGAGCCACGTGCTCAGGCGTTCTGCACGTTCTTTTCAAGAATCGACACAATGCTGTCGCAGGCTTCGAGAATATGCTGCTCCAGCAGCCGGCAGGCGCCGTCGATATTGCCCTGGCGGGCCAGCTCGAGCAGCTCGTGATGCTCACGCTCGGCCTTTTCGATCTCGCGGCTGTAGAGCAACTGCATGCGGATATAGCGGTCGGCGCGGGTATTGAGATGGGCGATCATGGCCATCGACTCGGGCAGTCCGGCAGGCGCATACAGCGCATGGTGGAAAGCGGAGTTATAGTCGCTCCAGTGGCCGATGCTGCGACCGGCCTCGAGTGCCGCATCGTATTCACGCAGGATGCGCTCGGCATTGGCGAGGTGGACAGGGGTCAGACCGGGGATGGCGTGCCGGAGCACATAACCCTCCAGCAGCACGCGCAGGTCGAACAGCTCGCGAATGGTATCGACCGAGAGTTCGGTGGTAAAGGCGCCGCGGTGGGCGTGAAACTCGACCAGCCCCTCCGCTTCAAGCGTCAGCAGCGCTTCGCGCACCGGAATACGACTGACCTTGTAGTCGCTCGCCAGAGCGTCCTGGCGCAACTGGTCGCCGCCTTTGAACTCGCCGCCGAGAATGCGCTCTCTGAGATCGTCGGCCACCTGCTGCGCGCGCGTTTTAAAACCTGCCATGGAACCTGTCGTCAACCCTGCGATAGTGACGTATATTGTATACAAAACCGCAGCAGTCATCCAGTCTGCCACAGCACTGTGGCGGCGCCGACGCACTCAAACTTCGCGCCGACCATTGACCAGCCGCCGCAGTTTCAGCGGGTTGCCGCCGCACAAGACCGGCGGCGGCAGCGCCTCGGGAAGGTTGCGATAGCAGATCGATACCGCTCAGACCTGCTGCGGTTGCCCGGCAGCGCTGCTCTCGGGGTTGCCCGGCCACTGCGCGTACCACGTCCTGAACAGCGCATACTGGGTTTCCAGATAGCGCCGCTGTGATTCACCGAGCGCGTCGCCGGGATTGAAATGAAGCCGGTAGTTTTGCTCACCGTTGAGGACCATCAAATGCTTGTAGTACAGCACCAGATCCGCCCCCTCATCGAAGGAGGAGAGCACCCCCAGCGCCGCTTCCAGCTCCAGCGCCAGTCGCCTTGCCCGGACGTCACCCGCTGCCGCCGCCCGGCTCAGCGAAACCAGCCGCAGCACCGCCTTCGGCAGGGCATTACCGATACCGGTAATGGCGCCGCTGGCGTTGCAGTTGACGAAACCGTGCACCACCTGGGTATCGACACCGACCATCAGGGCGATATCGTCGTGGCCGGACGTGATGTGCTCGGCGGCGTAGCGCAGATCGGCAGCGCCGCCGAACTCCTTGAAACCGACCAGATTGCGGTGTTTTTGCCGCAGCGCAAAGAAGAGCTCGGCGCGGGTAGCGAAGCCATACACCGGGCTGTTGTAGATCACCGCCGGCAGTGCCGGCGCAGCGTCGAGAATGGCGGAAAAGTGTGCCGCCTGGGCCTCGGCCGAGCTTCCCCGCGACAGCACGCGGGGAATGACCATCAGGCCATGAGCGCCCACCTCGGCGGCGTGACGGGCATGGGACACCGCCTCGGCGGAGTTGACCGCGCCGGTGCCAACGATGGTGGGAACACCGGCCGCCACCAGCCGTGCGACGCCCTGCTGACGCTGGGCGGCACTCAGTAGCGGCCAGTCGCCCATCGAGCCGCAATACACCACGGCACTCATGCCCAGTTCGACCAGTTCGCGGCCCTTGGCCACCAGCGCCTCGTAGTCGGGCTGGCGCTGCGCCGTGCAGGGAGTCATCAGCGCCGGCATACAGCCGTTGAAGACAGCGTTATTCACGATTATCTCTCCGTTCGACAGACACGTCGGCTGCGCCGTCGTCAAAAGTGGCCGGGGTGGGGATAATCCCCCAGCCAAAGGGATCCTCAGCATCGATCAGCAGGGTGGTGTCGGCGGTCAGCCAGGCGCGCCCGGTAATCCAGGGGCGGACCGCTTCTCCCTCGCGCTGATAGCGACCCTCGAAACGGCTGCCGGTAATCGCCGCCTGCGTCCAGATCGCCCCCTCGGCCAGCTCGCCGTCGGCCGCCAGGCAGGCCAGCTTGGCGCTGGTGCCGGTGCCACAGGGGGAGCGGTCATAGGCCATGCCGGGGCACAGCACGAAGTTGCGGCTGTCGGCCTCGTCGTCGTCGCCGAACAGTTCGATGTGATCGATCGGGGCACCCCCCTCGCCGGTGATCGCCAGGGCCTCAAGGGTCCGGCGAATGGCGCGGCTCACCTCGGTGAGGCGATCGACGTTGTCCAGCGACAGCCGCTGACCGTGGTCGCCAACCAGAAAGAACCAGTTGCCTCCCCAGGCGATATCGCCGTGCATGCGACCATGGCCCGGCACCTCGATCGCTACCCGGCGCCGATAGCGCCAGGCGAGGACATTGCGCACCGTTACCGCACCGTCAGCGTGTAGCCTGACGCTGACCGGCCCCACCGGCGTATCGACAAGATGGTCGCCCGGCGTGATGTTGCCGAGATGATAAAGCGACGCCACCAGACCGATGGTGCCGTGGCCACACATACCGAGATAGCCGCTGTTGTTGAAAAAGATAACGCCGCAGATAGCGCCCGGCGTTTCCGGCTCACAGTAGAGCGCGCCCACCAGCACGTCGTGACCGCGCGGCTCGAGCAGGCAGGCGCGGCGCCAGCGATCGTGATGATCGCGCAGGTCATCACGTTTCTCCGCGATGGTGCGGCCGGCCAGCGGCGGAAAACCTTCCATCACCAGTCGGGTTGGCTCCCCACCGGTATGGGAATCAATGACGCGTACTTTTTGCATGAGGTACTCCAGAAAGTACCGGGATCCGAATTTGATCAATGATTTGTATATTTTATACAATCTTCAAAATTAAACTGTCAAACGCTTATTTGCCGTCCAACGAACGGCCGCCAGCGCATTGGGTTCATGGCGGGCACAGCCGTTTGGCTCATGCCTCCGGCAGGCGCGAACTGATCGCCACCGGTACACTCTGGCACATCAGCCGCGAGCCGCCGGGCGAGAAGCGGCCTCCTGCGTTGCCGAACAGGTCCGCATCTATTCCATCCCCTGGCGACCGCAGCGATGTGGCCTGTACCCGGTGTGAGTTAGCAGGAGACATGGCACCAATGGAGTGAGGGCTGTACGGCCTGGTTCGACGATGTTGCAGCCCCAACCGCCGACGCAGACGTTGACACTGCACCATCGGAATGGGAATAAAAACGTCTTTACCCGCCATATCAGCCATATGCCAAGATGCTATGCACTCAATGCTCGCCTTTGCCCGCTATTGGTGTTGACGCCTGGTCGACGGTTTTCATTTTGATACGACGCTTTCCAATGCTTCTTTAATATCTTATTATTCTTATAATAAGGCCTGGTGGGCCAAAATGAACCGGATCGATTGGACTCCGCGATCTCTCAAGCAGCTCAGGAAGCTACCGCCTCAGAGACAGCAGGCCCTCTATGCCGCTGTTCAGCAACTGGCTGACATGCCGGATGTCCACAACGTCAAGGCGCTCAAGCGTCACCGTTATGGCTATAGGCTGCGGGTCGGCAGCTACCGAGTGCTGTTTGATTGGCATGGCAGCATCCAGATTATTCAGATTCAGGAAGTGAGAAAGCGCGATGAACGTACCTACTGAAAACCTTCAGATCATCAGCGGTCCAGACGGCGCGCCTGCTTTTGTTGTCATTCCCTACGCCGATTACATGGCCGGTCAGCCGGAGTCCGGTTTCATTCCCAACGAAGTCGTGGGCATGATCGTCAACGATGGGCTTACTCTGGTGGCCGCCTGGCGTAAATACCTGAAGCTCACCCAGGCAGAAGTGGCCGAGCGCATCGGTATCAGTCAGTCTGCCTATGCCCAGCAGGAGAAGTCGGAGGCGCCTCGTCGTGATACTCTCAAAAAGATTGCGCTTGCATTCGGCATCAGCCTTGAGCAGCTGAGCGAGGATTAACACTCTCCTGCGTGAAGAAGGCAGCAAGGCTCAATCCGCTACAGGCGTTGACACTCGGTTGACACTGCACCATCGGAATGGGAATCAAACATCTACAGAGAAACGTAAGCGATTGATTCAGGAGGGAAAGGCTGGTGCCGGCAAGTGGACTCGAACCACCGACCTACGCATTACGAATGCGTTGCTCTGCCAACTGAGCTATGCCGGCCAGCGGGCAGTATCTTACGCTATCGACGCCCGACCTGCACAGCCCTGCGCCGTAGCCGGTACCGCACCGGCTACGGCGGCCCTGCTTCAGGACTCGGCGAACTGTCCGCTCGGTGCCGTATTCCCTTTTTCACGCACCAGGCGAAACCCCACGGCGCCTGCACCATCAGCGACCGGCCAGATTGCCGAGAATAAAGTAGCCGACGAGGCTGATGAGAATGGCGGCGGTATAGACCATGACGGGTTCCACGGGATTGTTGGCATTTTCCGTCACGATGGTAAGAGACGCAGCTACGGCGGCTGTTCTCGCAGCGACGCCGCGCGAGGCCGCGACGACACCGGCGATTGGTCACGCCTCGCGCAGTGCCACCATGCGGGGCCGTGCGATCAAAAGGCCGGCGCTCATCTGTACCGCCAGCAGCCCCAACAGCAGCATCAGCGAGGGCTGCCAGCTGCCACTGACACCGTGCAGAGCGCCGAACAGCAGCGGCCCGCCGGCCGCCATCAGGTAGCCAAGGCTCTGCGACATGCCGGAGAGCATGGCGGCGTGCTGCGCACGCCGGGTGCGCAGCACGATCATGGTCAGCGCGAAGCTGAAGCTGCCACCCTGCCCGGCCCCCAGCATCACCGCCCACAGCAGCGACAGCGGCGTCGGCGCCACCATGAGCCCCACCAGCGCCATGGCGATCAACGCACACAGCCCCAGCACCAGACGCCCCGGGTGATGACTGCGCGCTGCACTGCGGGCGATCACATAGCTGGCCGGAATGGAGGTCAGGTTGATCAGCGACAGCATGGTTCCGGCGCCGGCCTGGCTGACACCTGCGGCGGTGGCCACTGCCGGCAGCCAGGTCTGCAGGGTGTAGAAGCCCAGCGACTGCAGCCCCATGAAGAGGGTCAGCGACCAGGCCACCGAACTGCCCAACAGGGCCGTGATACGACCTCGCGGCCCCGTGCTGCCCTCGGCGGGGGCACGGCGCGCCAGCCACCACCAGCTCAGCGCCGTTACCAGCGCCAACCCCGCCCACAGCCGCACCGGCAGCGTCCAGCTCTCGCCAATGCGCATCAGCGGCACCGCGCTGGCGGCGGCCAGGGTCGCGCCGATTCCCATGATGACGGTGTAGAGCCCCATGGTCTGCCCCAGCTTCTCACTGCGGTCGCGTTTGACCAGACTCGGCATGAAGACGTTACCGCAGGCGATACCCAGCCCTGTCAGCAGCGTGCCGGCCAGCATTATCGGAAAGTTCTCGATGCCGCGCAGCAGCGCGCCCAGCGCCACCGCCGTCAGCGCCGCGGCAATCGCTCGATCAAGCCCCAGCCGGGCCGCCAGCCCCGGCGCCAGCGGCGAAAAGAGCCCGAAGCACAGCAGCATACCGGTCGTCAGCAGGCTGGCAGCGCCGGCGCTGATGGCAAGCCCGGCCATGATGGGATCGAGCACCGGGCCGATCACCACGATCGGTGCACGCAGGTTAATCGCCGCCAGCGCGAAGGCGGCCAACCACAGCAGCGCCGCGCAGCGCTCGCGCTCGTTTTTCGTCGTCGCGGAAGGCATGAGCAGTCTCCAGAGCAGGTCGTGAGACGGCAGAGCGCCGCACCAAAGAGGTGCGCAGTTTAGCACTCTGCACTGTCGCCCTGGCCAGGACCTCAGTGCCGCCGCCATTGGTCACCGGTTTACCTTTTTCAATCTTGAACGGTTGAAGATGTCGCCAGAGCCACCATCTCCTGCACGGCTTCCACCTACCCAGGGTCGGCTCACTTCAACGGATGATGTCGCGTCAGCGCCTTATCCGACCGATACCGCACTTGACTCGCTTTTTTAATTAACAGAGATTAAGGAAAAAGGGTGTTTTGGGGGATAACCTTTTGATAGCTTCAACCAGCATCCTTACGCCTTGCGAGTGACCACCTGCCGATCCAGTCCCCATTGGTGTGATCGATTGCGGCCACTCACGTCCTGCTCATGCGCTTGGTCATAATTACGCTCATTCCCGAGCTTTCCGGGGAACTCCTGGTTGTCCGGCAAGCTGTAAAGGCAGAGGAACATGAAAGACCTGAACCGGGTATTCAAAAAACACGAGCAGCAAAACGGCCGTAACCTCTCGCCGCCGCCCTCTCCCGCCGCAGCGGAAGAGGGTATTGAACGCGAGCCGGAGGAGCCGCTGCACTTCGACGAGATCGCCCAGCGGGTGCTGATCCCGGCGATGGAGTGGGCGCGCGATATCGCATCCAGCAACCACTACGCCAGCGAGATTCACGTCAACTGCCAGGACGAGCAGGGGTTACGCCAGATCGAGGCGGTGGAGTTTCATCTGCTGCCGGTACAGCACGTCTCGATGAAAAAGGGCTTCACCAACTACAACCACCTGCGTCTGAGCCACGACCCCGATCACGACGGCCTGCGTATCGACCGCAGCTTCATGCGCCACCACCGTCACGAAGAGCAGGGCGAAACCTGGATGGCCTGCTCGAGCCTCGATCAGGAGAAGGTGCAGGATCTGGTGGCGAATTTCATCGAGACGGTACTCTCCAACCAGCTCGACAACGAAGCCGATCCCGGCTCCGCAAACTTCTGACGCCCGTCTCCCCCGGGCACCAGGGGGTACGCCGACGAACCCTGTCGACATGCGCCCTCTATTTTGCATATAAAATATTTTTCTTATTCCATAATGACAGGTCGCGCTATGATGACGACCATCACGGCGCCGGCACGTGCGCTCGTCTCAAGGAGAAAATGATGAAAACAAGCCGTTTGATCGCCCGCATGCTCGGTCTCGCCAGCCTGGGACTGGCCCTGACCATGACCGCCCTCGCCGCTCAGGCAGAGACGATTCGTGTCGGCATGTCGGGTAACTACTACCCCTTTACCTTCGTCGACCACGACCAGCTGCAGGGTTTCGAGATCGATGTGATGAACGCCATCGGCGAGCAGCTCGGGGACGACGTCGAGTTCGTGACCGCCAGCTTCTCCGGACTGGCCGGCATGCTCGACTCCGGCCGTATCGACACCATCGCCAACCAGATCACCATCACCCCGGAACGGCAGCAGAAATACGCTTTCTCCGAACCCTATGTCTACGATGGCGCCCAGGTCGTGGTACGCAAGGGCAACGACGCCATCCACGGCGTCGAGGATCTCAAGGGCAAAACAGTGGCCGTCAACCTCGGCTCCAATTACGAATCGCTGCTGCGCGAACTCCCCTATGCCGACCAGATCGACATTCGCACCTACGAATCCAACATCGAACAGGACGTCGCACTGGGCCGCGCCGATGCCTTCGTGATGGATCGGGTCAGCGCCAGCCAGGTCATCAAGGACAAGCCGCTGCCGTTGGCGCTGGCCGGCCAGCCCTTTTCACGGATCGAGAATGCCTATCCGTTTCGTGATGACGACGCGGGCCGCGCCCTGCGTGACCGGGTCAACGAAGCGCTCGATACGCTGCGGGACAACGGCACGCTGAGTGAGATTTCGCAGCAGTGGTTCGGTACCGATATTACCCAGCCGCCGCAGAACGACAGCAGCGCCGGCTAATCGCAGCGCCTCACCCGCCCCGGTATCTATCGGGGCGAGCCTTCCTCGGGCCAGGGTTTTCACACCATGCACGCGCTCAATGTCGACTACATGCTGTCGCTGACGCCAATTCTGCTCAGCTACCTGCCGCTGACACTGGGCATGGCGAGCCTCGGCATGGTACTGGCGCTGGTACTCGCTTCGCTGCTGGCGGTAATTCGCGTCTCACGGGTGGTAATTCTCGATCCGCTGGCGCGGCTTTTTATCTCCTTTTTCCGCGGTACGCCGCTGCTGGTGCAGCTGTTCCTGTTCTACTACGGCCTGCCGCAGTTTCTGAGCTTTCTGGTGTCGATCAATGGCGTCACCGCCACCATCATGGGGCTGACGCTGCATTTTTCGGCCTATATGGCAGAGTCGATCCGCGCCGCTATCGTGGGCATCGACCGTAGCCAGAGCGAGGCGGCACTCTCCATCGGCATGACCCACGCCCAGATGATGCGCCGCATCATCCTGCCGCAGGCCACTCGGGTCGCAACGCCGACGCTGATGAACTACTTCATCGACATGATCAAGGCCACCTCGCTCGCCTTTACCCTGGGCGTCACCGAGCTGATGGGGGCGACCCAGAAGGAGGCAGCCAGCAGCTTTCTCTACTTCGAAGCCTTCCTGGTCGCAGCGATCATCTACTGGATCGTGGTGGAGTTGCTGTCGCAGTTGCAGAAGTGGCTGGAAAAACGACTCAACCGGGCCTATCAGCGATGATTGCACTCGAAGGCATTACCAAGCGCTTTGCCGATCATACCGTTCTCGACGGTATCGACCTGAGCCTCGAGCGCGGCGAAATCATCGTGGTCATCGGCCCCTCGGGTACCGGCAAATCGACGCTGCTGCGCTGCGTCAACTTCCTCGAAACGCCCGATGCCGGACGGATCCAGGTAGGCGATCTGCAGGTCGACGCCACGCACGCCAGCCGCGACGACATTCTGGCGCTACGCCGGCGCACCGCCTTCGTGTTTCAGAACTACGCCCTGTTTGCCCACAAAACGGCGCTCGACAACATCGCCGAGCGCATGATCGTGGTTGACCGGCTGTCCAAAAGCGACGCCCACGACCGCGCTCGCGAGATCCTCGAACGCATTGGCCTGGCGGACAAGGCCGACGCCTATCCTGCCTCGCTTTCCGGCGGTCAGCAGCAGCGGATCGGCATCGGTCGAGCGATGGCGGCGGGTGCCGAAGTGATGCTGTTCGACGAGCCCACCTCGGCGCTCGACCCGGAGTGGGTCGATGAGGTGCTGACACTGATGAAGCAGCTCGCCGCCGAGCAGCAGACCATGATCGTGGTCAGCCACGAGATGCAGTTTGCCCGCGAGGTGGCCGATCGGGTGGTGTTCATGGAGGGCGGCCACATCGTCGAACAGGCGCCGCCCGAGACCCTGTTTACCAACCCGCAGGACGAACGCACCCGCAGCTTTCTGCGCAAGGTGCTGGCCGGCAACGGCCCCGCGGCGCCCTGAATCACGCCTTCGGATACTGCTGTTCGAGCACCGCCAGATAGCGCTGGTAAATGTCATGATAGCGCGTCACGACTTCGGACTGCGGGCGCTGCAACGTCGCCGCGTCGATCCCGACCCATGCGTTGCATAACGCCTCAAGAGCGACATCGCTTTCACGCCGATCGCACCAGCGCGCCTGAAGGGCCCCGCCAAAGGCCGCGGCTTCGCTTACCTTCGGACAAACGACGTCGACATCGAGGACATCGGCCACGATCTGACGCCATACGGCGCTCCTGGCCCCGCCACCCACCAGACGTATCTGCGTGGCTCGGCTCGCCAGCGGGCCCAGCAGCTCAAGACCGTAGCGTAAACCGAAGGTCGCGCTTTCCACGGCAGCACGACACAGATTCGCCGGGGTGGTGTTCAGCCCGGTCATACCGTGCAGACTGGCCTGCGCCCGGGGCAGCGCCGGCACCCGCTCACCGCTGAAAAACGCCAGCAGGGTCACCCCGCCGGCACCCGGCTCGGCGCTGGCGACGGCCTGATTGAAGCCGGCGATATCGAGGCCCACCAGCTCGCGAATCGTCGTTGTGGCAGACGTCACGTTCATGGTGCAGATCAGCGGCAGCCAGCCGCCATGACTGGCGCAGAAATTGGCCACCATGGCGTTTTCGGCCACCACCGGCTGCGGTGAGTGCACGGCAATCGTGCCGGACGTCCCCAGGCTGATGGTCAGCATTCCGGGCTCGATATTACCGGTGCCGATAGCGCTCATCATATTATCGCCGCCGCCGCTGGAGACCAGCACATCCTGCCCCAGGCCCAGCTCGCGGGCCAGCTCGGGACGCACCCGACCGACCACATCCCGGGAGCCGATCAAACGCGGCAGTACCGACTCGGCGTCGAGCTCCGGCGCGACGGTGGCAAAAACGTCGTGGCGCCACTGGCGTGTGCGGGTATCGAAATAACCGGTTCCCGAGGCATCGCCGGCTTCGGCGACCCGCTCACCGGTCAGCCAGAAGTTGAGATAGTCATGCGGCAGCAGCAGGGTTGCGATGCGCCGATAGGCGTCGGGATGCGTATCGCGCAGCCAAGCGATCTTCGAGGCGGTGTAACCGGTCTGCAGCACCAGCCCGAGCTTGTCGAGGCAGCCCTGCTCACCGCCGAGATCCTCGATCAGCCGGGCGTTCCAGGCGGCTGTCTCGGTATCGTTCCAGAGTTTGGCGGGATGCAGGGCGCGCCCTTCGCTGTCCAGCGCCACCATGCCGTGCTGCTGACCGGATATCCCTATCGCCCGCACCTCGCTGCCGGCCACCCCGGCATTCGACAGAGCCTCATGCAGGGCCTGCCCAAAGGCCTCGGTCCAGGTCTCGACGCTCTGCTCACGCCGACCGTTGTCGCCCTGATGCAACGCATGAGGGCGCGAGGCTTCACCGAGGATGCAACCGTCAGCGCCATTGACTACTACCACCTTGGTACTCTGCGTGCCGCAATCCACACCGATATACATTGTCGTGTCCTTTGTCCTGTTCCGGCTTTGTCCATCAGCCGGGAATGACGTCATCCACGCGCCCACTTTTTGCCGATCATCGCGCCGCAGCCGAATCGCTACCCTGGCACACTGTCGCGGCGAAGTTTTATCGACCTTGGTCGCATCGTCGAAAGATGCATTGCAAGGCTACCGCAGAGGCGACTTAATAAATAAATGACAACGTTAACATTATGACACTGAACGCTGTCATTCGCGCCATGCCGATAACGGCAACGCGAATTCGAAGGCTATAACCAATGCCGGGAGAAACTGTCATGCAACATCTCACCACACGCCCTTCGGCCGCTACGTCGATGTGCGAGGTGCACAACATCCTCGGCTTTCAACGCGAGGTCGCCGAGGGCGGCATGGCGGAGTATATGCGGGTGCCGGCACGCGCTCGCCTGCACCGCATTCCCGAGACGCTGACGCGGGCCCAGTCGGCCTTTATCGAGCCGCTGGCATGCGGCATTCACGCCGTCAACCGCGGCGACATCCAGCTCGACGACACGGTCGTGATCGCCGGCGCCGGCCCCATCGGCCTGGCCATGGTGCAGGTGGCGCATTTGAAAACGCCCAAAAAGCTGATCGTGATCGACATGCTGGATGCGCGCCTCGAGCTGGCGCAAAAGTTCGGCGCCGATGTCGTGCTCAACCCCGCCCGCGACGATATCGCCGCCGAAGTGCGGGGCCTGACCGGCGGCTACGGCTGCGATGTCTATATCGAGGCGACTGGCGCTCCCAGCGGCGTGCGCCAGGGGCTGGAGATCATCCGCAAGCTGGGGCGCTTCGTCGAGTTCAGCGTGTTCGGCAAGGAGACCAGCGTCGACTGGTCGATCATCGGCGACCGCAAGGAGCTCGAGGTGCGCGGCGCCCACCTGTCGCCCCATACCTTCCCGGTAGCGATCGACCTGCTCTCCCGCGGGCTGGTGACCACCGATGGCATCGTCACCCACGAGCTGCCGCTGGCGCAGTTCGAGGAAGGCTTTCGCATGGCAACCGCGGCCGAATCCATCAAGGTGCTACTGATCCCATGAGCCATGACACCGCAATCCACTCACTACAGGGACGGCGCTACCTGGTGACCGGCGCCACCAGCGGCATCGGTCAGGCCGTGGCGCTGGCGCTGTGCGAGCGCGGCGCTGCCGTGGTCGCGCTGGGACGCAGGCCCGAAGCGCTACAGGCGCTGGCCGATGCCGGCTGCGAGACCCACGCCCTGGAATTGACCGACAGCGCCGCGCTGGAGCAGCTGATCGAAGCGACGGGGCCCTTTGACGGGCTGATCAACAGCGCCGGCATCACCCACGTGGAGTCGGCGCTGACGCTGCCCGCCGATGCGATCGATGACGTCTTTCATACCAACGCTCGCGCCAGCGCCGTGGCAGCGCGCTGCGTGGCACGCGGCATGATCGCCGCGGGCCGAAGCGGCAGTATCGTCAACGTCTCCAGCCAGGCCGCGCTGGTAGCGCTCGACGATCACCTCGCCTACAGCACCTCCAAGGCGGCGCTGGACGGCATCACCCGTGCGCTGTGCCTCGAACTGGGGCCCCACGGCATCCGGGTCAACAGTGTCAATCCGACGGTGACACTGACGCCGATGGCGCAGAAAGTGTGGTCGGCACCGGAAAAGCGCGACCCGATGCTGGCGGCCATCCCACTGGGGCGTTTTGCCGAGCTGGAGGATGTGGTCGAGCCGATTCTGTTTCTGCTCGGCGACGGCGCGAAGATGATCAGCGGGGTCTGCCTGCCGGTGGATGGCGGCTACACCTGTCGCTGAGCGGCGTGCCTACTGCAGCAGCTCACCCCGCACGATCACCGTACGCGGCGACGGCTCACCGGCCATCTGTGTCAGCAGCAGCTCGAGCGCCTCGCGCCCGGCGCGATAGCCGTCGTGCACGACGCAGGGCACACTGATACCGAAGATATCCAGGTAGGGCAGCCGGTCGATGCCCACCACGTCGAGCGAGCGGCGGTCGATACCGTGCTCACGCAGCGCCCGCAGCGCGCCCAGGGTGATCAGCTGATTGAACCCGAAGATTGCCGCGGGCACCGGATAGTGCGCCAAATAGCGCGCCACCTCGGCCTGCGCCAGCGGCAGATTATAGTCGCCCCACAGCACATCGACGGCCACGTCGCTTTCGTGGCCGGCGAGCCGCTGCTGCACGCCGGCCAGTCGCTGACGGCTGATCTGTGACTGCTCCGGCCCGGCCACCACCAGAAGACGCCGCTGATTCCCCGAGCGCTGCACCAGCACCCGCTCCAGCAGATAGTGGGCAGCGCAGTCACCGGCCCAGACATTATCCAGCACCACGGCACTGAAGCCGCTGTCGTGCAGGGTACGGTCGAGCTGCACCACGGCCATCGAACCGGCCGCCAGTCGCTTGATGTAATCCGGCTGGTAATCCGGCTCATCGGTAACCGGCGACAGGATCACCCCGGCGGCCTGATAGCTCAGCAGGGAGTCGATCGCCATCGACTCGAGGGCCGGATCGCCATCGGTATCGAACAGCATGATGGCGTAATCGTGCTGCTTGGCGTGGCGCGAGATCGACTTGATCATCTCGGCATAGAAAGGGTTGTCGATGCTCGCGGTCACCACACCGATCAGCCGGCTGTCGCTGCGCTTGAGTGCACGAGCGAAGGCGTTGGGGACATAGCCCAGTTCCCGAGCGGCACGCTGGATACGCTCGCGGGTGTCGGCTCGAACCATTTCCGGGCGGTTGAGCGCGCGCGAAACGGTAATATTGGTCATGCCCACATGGCGGGCAATATCGGCGATGGTGACTCTTTTACCGGCGGACATGGAATTGGGTTATCGACCTGTCAAAGCAAACGCCCCCGCAGGGGTGCAGGGGCGTTATTCAGCTTAACAGACGTCGTCGGCGCTGTATCCGATCCGCGCCATCAGTTGTAAAAAGCTGACTCGATGCGCTGCATCGCCGGGTTGCCGTCGTGATCGGTGACGCCTTCCAGCCAGCCCTCGACCACATCGCGATTGTCGGCGATCCAGTCGTGGGCCACGTCTGCTGCGTCACGCTCTTCGTAACTGTAGGCGAAGATCCACTCGCTCTGAATCTCACTGTCGAGCACGAACTGATCGAAAAAGCGGTGCACATTGGGGTCGGCCTCGGCCATACCCGGGTTGGCGAGCGTCCAGACCTGCGCCTCGACGCCGGCAATCTGCGAGTCGGGACGGCTGTCCTCGAGATAGCGCAGATCGAAGGCCAGGTTCATCCAGTGCGGACGCCAGCCGTAGAACACCACCGGCTGCTGGTTCTCGATCATATTGCCTGCCTGGGAGAGCATCGCAGCAGTGTTGCTGTTCTGCTGCTGCCAGTCACCCAGACCGGCATAGTCGTTGCTGATCGCCTGGTCGATGGTGTCACTCATCGCCGCACCGGCCTCGATGCCGTAGATGGTGTGGTCAAAGCGATCGCCGTTGGCGACCAGGTCATCCAGCGAATGGATGCCGTCGTTCCAGACGTAGGCCGGCACCACCAGGCCGCTGAGGGCATCGGGGACGTTCACCACCAGCTTTTCGAGCCGGCCCTGCTCGACCAGCGGGTCGACCATCGTGGCCTGGTTGGGATACCAGCCGGCGAGATACACATCCAGATCGCCATCGGCGAGGCTCTGCATGATCGCACTCAGCGCCAGCTCGGTGCGCTGGGTGTCGTAGCCCATCGCCTCCAGCAGCTGCACCGCCACCTCGGTCTTGACCGTCACACCAGGCCAGGGGGAGGAACCAAAATGAACGCTGTCCATCTGCGCCTGAGCCGGCGCCGCCAGCGTCAGGCCGGCAGTCAGAAAAGTGAACGAAAAAGCACCGGCAAGTTTTGCATTACGCATGCTGTCTATCCTTTTTGATTGTTACGTATCTTTACGGGAACCGTCAGCTTAGATATTTCCTGCCATGGCTGAAAGTCCTGTCGCGACGCTTGCTGCCAAAAAAACAGCAATCCGGGCATTATTGCCACTGCCCCCACTTCTTTTGCACTATCACTTCTTCACTTCTCGATCTGACAATGCAGGAATGCCCATGAGCCCGCGTATCTTGACCTATGGACGCCTCAGCGATGCACAGCTCGCCGAGCTGCGCGAACAGTTCCACGTCGACGCCTTCGACGGCCCCGGCGACGCCGAACGGCCCGAATTTCGCGAGGCGCTGGGCAAGGCTCACGCCCTGATCGGCGCCGGACTCAACATCACCTCTGAAATGCTTGATGCCGCCCCTGATCTGACAGTGATCGCCAGTATTTCGGTGGGGGTCGACAACTACCCTGTCGAAGAGCTGACCCGGCGCGGCATCCTGCTCTGCAACACCCCGGACGTGCTCACCGAAACCACCGCCGACACCGGCTTTGCGCTGATCATGGCCAGCGCGCGGCGGGTGGTGGAACTGGCCGAGTACGTCAAAAAGGGCGACTGGCAAGCCGGCATCGGCGCGGCACAGTTCGGCACCGACGTGCACGGCAAGACGCTGGGCATGGTGGGCTTCGGCCGCATCGGCCAGGCCGTCGCCCGGCGCGGCGCACTGGGCTTTGGCATGAAGATCCTGTATGCCAATGCCTCGCCCAAACCGGAGATCGAAAAAGAGCTGGGCGCCCGCCGCTGCGAGCTGGACGAGCTGCTGCAAAGCGCCGATTTCGTCTGCACCATCGTGCCGCTGACCGCCGACACCCGCCATCTGATCGGCGCCCGCGAGCTCGGCCTGATGCGTGAAAGCGCCATCTTCATCAATATCGCCCGCGGTCAGGTGGTCGATGAAGCGGCACTGATCGAGGCGCTCCAGGAAGGCCGAATTCGCGGCGCGGGGCTGGACGTGTTCGACAAGGAACCGCTACCGGCAGACTCACCGCTGCCGCACATGGCCAACGTGGTGGCGCTACCCCATATCGGCTCGGCGACTCATGAAACCCGCAATGCCATGGCGCAGCGCGCGGTCGACAACGTCAAGCGGACGCTGAATGGCGAGCGGCCGATCAGCCCGATCAATGCGGAGGTGCTGTCGAGACGCTTCACCTGACCGCTTCGACACGCTTTCCCACTAAAGGTGCATAGGCAGAGGCAGGGGATGGCGATAGCCTGTGGGTCGATTTTTGGATCGATCCAAAAGGAGTCCAAAATGGCCGCCGAGACCACCCCCGGGCGTCGCAGTCGTGTCACCCTGAAGGATCTGGCCCGTCATGCTGGTGTATCGCGCTCAACAGTGTCGCTGGTGCTGCAGGAAAGCACGCTGGTCGCCAGGACAACCCGCGAGCGCGTTCAGGCATCAATGGCGACGCTGGGGTATGTCTATAATCGCGGCGCGGCCACCCTGCGTAGTGCACGCACGGCCACCATGGGGGTGCTGGTGCATGACATCGCCAACCCCTTCTTTGCAGCCATGGTGGCCGGCGTGGAGGACGCACTGCAGGACAGCGATCAACTCCCCTTTCTGGCCAGCAGCGGTGACAGCCTCACAAGACAGCAGCGCTTTCTCGACCGCATGCGCGAACAGCGTATCGATGCGCTGCTGCTCTGCCCTGCCGAACGAACGTCCACTACCCTGATCGAAACTATCGCCGGCTGGGGACTGCCCTGTATCGAAATTATGCGACACGCGGGTGCGTCGCCGACCGGGGACTATGTCGGCGCCGATATTCGCCGTGGGGTGAGCGATGCCGTGGCCCACCTTGTCGAACAGGGACACCAGCACGTTACCCTGATGGCCGGCAGCGCCGACCATTCAGCCGACCGGGAGCGATTGGTCGGGTACCGACAGGCGATGCAGGCAGCCGGATTGGAAAATCGGATTCGCCTCGACCGCGGTGCCCTGACTCGTCGCGACGGCGCAGCACGCACCCGCGTTCTAATGACATCGGCCTCTCCCCCCACGGCGCTGATCTGCCACAACGACACTCTGGCACTGGGCGCACTGGCGGCGCTGGCGGCGCTGGGCCTGGAAGCGGGTGTCGACTGCGCCGTGATCGGTATTGACGACAGCGACGAGGCCGCGCTGGCCACCCCCTCCCTGACCAGCATCGCCACTCATCCCCGCGCGCTCGGCCGGGCCGCCGCCACGCTGGCACTGCGACGGCTCGACAGCCCGGCACGCGAATTCCAGAGCATCGTCGCCCCCGCTCCACTCAATATACGTACCAGCTCACTTGCCACACCGACGAGCAGGTCATCATGAGACGCCGCTATAGTTTTCGCCCTCTGCTGATCACTCTGCTGACCGCCGCGATACTGGCTACCACCGACGTGGCCCAGGCACAGCAGTTGATCCTTGCACACGGCGCCACCGAAGAGACGGCCTACCATCTCAGCGCCGAGCGCTTCAAACAGCTGTTGGAAGAGAAGACCGATGGGGAACTGACCGTGAGCCTCTACAGCAATGGCGTGCTCGGTCATGAAACCGAAATGTTCGAACAGCAGACCGCCGGCGCGCTGGACTTCTCGATCGTCAACCCGGGACTGATCTCGGAGTTTTCTCACACTGCCAGCATCTTCTCCATTCCCTTTCTCTATCGCAATCTCGAGCACTGGCGCCACGTGCTCGACGGCGAAGCAGGCGAGGAGATCGCCCGGCGCATCGAGATGGAAACCGGGGTCAGGGTGCTCGCTTATTACGGCGGCAGCACGCGCCAGATCGTCAGCACGCGACCGCTCGAGAGCCTTGATGCCCTGAAAGGCATGAAGCTACGCACCAATCCGGCCCGCCCCACGACCACGGCCTGGGCAGCGCTGGGTACCCGGCCGACAGTGATGGCCTACCGGGAGGTCTACACCGGGCTTCAACTGGGCGCCATAGGCGGTCTGCTCAACGAAGCGGAGTGGATTTACCGCATGCGTTTTCATGAGGTCGCCCCCTATATCGGTCTGTCCGCCCATGACATCACCGTACGCTTGCTGACCATCTCCAACAGAACATGGAATGCGCTTACGCCGACACAGCAGCGGGCGATGCAGTCCGCCGCCAACGAAAGCGAGACCTATGCACGCGAGCTGCAGATCAGACTCGACAGAGAGGCCCGGGAAGCGCTCAGAGAGGAGGGAGCCACCTTCTTCCCGATGGATCGCGAGCGCATGCAGCGCATCGTCGCCGAGCCGCTGGGGCGGATCATCGACGAAATGGGATTGCGCGACGTTCATGAAATGATCGTCAACACGCCGTGAGGAGAGCGCCCATGGCCATCACCACCGCTATTGGCCGCATCAACCGCCAACTGGAACGTCTTTTGAATGTCCTGCTGCTACTGCTACTGGCCGGTTTCATGCTGTTGATCGTATACCAGATCGTCAGCCGCAACCTTGGCTTCCTGCCACAGCTCTACTGGACCGAAGAGATGAGCCGCTTCGCTTTCCAGTGGATGATCATGCTGGGTACGGCGATCGGCGTCTGGCATGGCGACCATTTCGTGCTCGAGGCCTTCCCACACGGCTCGCGAGCGGATCGAGTGGGCCGCATCGTTCGCGACAGCAGCTGTTTGCTGGTCGGCGTCATCTTCATCACGTTCGGCTTCGGCTTTGCACTCTCCGGCTTCAATCGCATCGCCACTGCCTCACAGCTGCCCATGGTGGTGACCTATTCAACCTTCTTCGTCTGTGGGGTATTGATCCTGTCGTTCAGTATGCACCGGCTGCTGCTGACCGCCGAGCGTGGCGTCTATGCCATGGAAGAGACGCTCAATACGCTTTCGGAGCCTGATGAACCGAACACGACGCCCTGCATACAGGGGGGCGATCCGCCCCCGACCGACGCAAGCCAGCACCGGGAGACTGCCCCATGATGCCCATCGACTGGCTGCCGCTGCTGCCGTGGCTGCTGTTCGTCCTGCTCGGCGTGCTGATTATCGCTGGCGTACCCATTGCGATGTCACTGGTACTGACCTCTTTCAGCATCATCCTGTTCGACCCGCGCCTGACGCCATGGATCCTGTTCCAGCGCATGTATTACGGCATGGACTCCTTCGTATTGCTGGCGGTGCCGCTGTTTCTGCTCGCCGGCAATCTGATGAATGCCGCCCGGATCACCGACCGACTGATCACGCTGTGCCTGCACCTGGTGGGTCATATCAGGGGGGCACTCGCCCACGTCAACGTTCTGGTCAGCATGCTGTTCGCGGGAGTCTCCGGCTCATCCACCGCCGACAGTGCCGGTATCGGCACGGTGCTGATACCGGCGATGAAAAAGGAGGGCTATCCGGCCCACTTTAGCGTCGCGGTCACCGCCGCCTCGTCGGTAATGGGAATCATCATTCCGCCCTCGATCAACATGATCGTCTGGGGTGCCCTCACCAGCACTTCGATCGCCGGGCTTTTTCTCGGCGGCATCATACCGGGTGTTCTCATCGCCGCGACCCAACTGCTGCTCAATCTTGGCTACGTGCGTCGCTACGAGGTCCCCAAACGCCCGCGAGCCACGCTCGGCCAGATCGTCAGCTCCGGCAAGGATGGCCTGCTCGCCGCCGGTATTCCGGTGCTGATTATCGGCGGCATCACACTGGGCATTGTCACCCCCACCGAAGCGGCGGTAATGGCGGTATTCTATGCGCTGCTGCTGGGCTTCGTGATCTATCGCGAACTGAGCTTCAAAAAAGTGCTGCAGGCATCCACCGACACCGTCAGACTCTGTTCGCTGTCGCTGTTCAGCCTGGTGGGCGCGGCGATCTTCGGCTATCTGATCAGCTTCTACCGAATTCCGCCGCAGCTGATGGCGGGCGTCGAGATCACCGACCCCACCACCCTGTTGATCGTCGCTACTCTGGTCATGCTGCTGGTGGGCACCTTCATGGACTCGCTGCCGGCAATGGCAATTCTGGCGCCGATCTTTCAGCCGTTGGCGGCACAGGCCGGCGTTGACCCACTGCAGTTCGGCGTCATCAGCGTTATGGCGCTGGGCCTTGGGCTGATCACGCCGCCCTACGGTCTGTGTCTGATGATATCGGCCAGAATCGGCGGCATCCCGCTGCTCGGGGCGCTGGGCACCACCCTCATCTATCTGCTTGTGATGCTGGCCGTCATCGGCGCGTTGATTCTATTTCCCGAGCTGATCCTGTTTCTGCCCCAACATTTCGGACCGCAGTAGAGTCTCACTGCACCGCAGCGCTGCTGGCCACCTCGCGCTGCTGCTGTTCGGCATCGAGACGGCGCAGGCGACGTCCCAGTACGCTTCGGGTCACCAGCGCGGCAAACAGTCCCACCACCATGACCGCCGCCCCCAGCCAGGGCAGCTGCGCGATGGTGAGGGTGCCCTGCAGCGCCACCCCACCCAGCCAGGCACCGATAGCGTTACCCAGGTTGAAGGCGCTCTGATTGAGCGTCGAGGCCAGGTTGGGCGCCTCCACCGCCTGGTCGACGATCAGAAGCTGCAGGATCGGCACCAGCGCAAAGGCCACCACACCCCACAGAAATAGCGTAATCAGCGCCATGATCGGCGTCGCGAGGGTGAAACCGAAGATCACCAGAATCGCGATGACCATCAGCATCAGGCCGATGGTAGGCGGCATCAGCCGGCCGCCGGAGAGCCGACCGCCGACGAGGCTGCCGGCAGTCAGGCCGACGCCGAACAGCAACAGCGCCCAGGCGACCATGGTACTGGCAATGCCGGTCACCTCGGTCAGCATCGGCTCGATATAGGTATAGACAGCGAACAGGCTGGCGGAGGCCAGTACGCTACACAGCATCGCCATCAGTACCGTGCGGCTCTTCAGCGCCACGAACTCGCCCATGACCCGCCCCTCACTGCGCGGCAGATGGCTCGGTATCCAGCGCGCCAGCGCCACCAGCGCCACGCCGCCGATCGCCACTACCGCCCAGAAGGTCCAGCGCCAGCCCAGCAACTGGCCGATGAAGGTACCCATCGGCACGCCCAGTACGTTGGCCAGCGTCAGCCCGGCAAACATCATCGAGATCGCCTGGCCGCGCTTTTCCGGCACTACCATGCTGGCCGCGGTCACCGCGCCGATGCCGAAAAAGGCGCCGTGGGAGAGCGATGTCAGCACCCGCGCCATCATCAGGGTGGCGTAACCGGGCGCCAGCGCGCAGGCCACATTGCCGATCAGGAAGAGGCTCATCAGCCCCAGTAGTGTGGCCTTGCGCGGCATGCGTGCCGAAATGACCGCCAGGATCGGCCCACCGATCACCACGCCCATGGCATAGCCCGATACCAACAGCCCTGCCTGTAGCGCGGAGATATCGAGATCTGCCATGACAGCGGACTGTAGCCCCATGATGACAAATTCGGTCGTGCCGATGCCGAAGGCGGCAACGGCCAGGGCGATGAGTGCAAGGGACATGGCGGGACTCGCTCTGCCAGTGACGTACGGATACACGGGCAGCCTCGCCGGCGTTCAGGCCGCAAGACTGCCCGTGCTGTGCAAGTAACATGCTGTCTGTCGGATGGCCCATGCCCGAGCCTTTAACGCTTCCGGGCGAGCAGGCCGGTCACCACCCAACGAGCCTCATTATAGACGGCCGCTTTCTACGACTAAAGTCCAGGATTTACCGGCGAGGCGCTAATAAAAAAACCGGGCGCCCACAGAGGACACCCGGTGTACCGCCTGACGAAAGCCGCCGGGCAGCGCCGGCATCGCTGCCGGCTCAGGTTCAGGCCTAGGCCTGATTGCGCGCCTGGGCAGTCGCGCTGCGCGCGCCACTGCGCCACAGGCCGGACTGCCAGCCGTGAGCGACGGCCGCAACGCCACCGCCGATGAAGAGAGCGAAGCTGCTCAGATCACCCGGCACGAAAAGGCTGATGGGAATGCTGAACAGGCCGGCGATGATCAGCGAACGAATCGCGATCGGGTTGACGCCTTTCTGGTAGTGATAGGTGCTGCCGGACTCGGCGGAGAACAGCGCATCCAGATCGATCTTCTGATGCTGCAGGCGATAGTAGTCGATCAGAATGATGCCGTAGAGCGGACCGATCAGCGCCGCCAGCACGCCCACTGTGTAGTGGATCAGTTCGGGGTTGTTGAACAGGTTCCAGGGCGTCAGGAAAATCGAGCCCACTGCGGCGATCATGCCGCCCATGCGCCAGCTGATTTTCGTCGGTGCGACGTGAGCGAAGTCGAACGCCGGCGCCACGAAGTTGGCGACGATGTTGATGCCGATGGTCGCCGCGACCAGCACGAAGATACCCAGAACGGCAGCGGTGATGCTGTCAAGGCGCGATACCGTCTCCATCGGGTCAGTGATCATCTCGCCGAACAGCTGCGGAGTACCCGATACCACAATGACGGTGATGATCGAAAAGACCAGGAAGTTGACCGGCAGGCCCCAGAAGTTACCGCTGCGTACCGACTTATCGGTCTTGCAGTAGCGCGAGAAGTCACCGAAGTTGAGGGTCGGGCCGGCGAAATAGGCCGCTACCAGCACTGCCGCCACGATCATCTGCCACAGCACTTCGCCGCCGGAGAGCGAGTTTTCGGACAGCGACAGGCCCACATTGCTCGGGCCGACACGCCACACGACCCAGCCGGCGAGCAGGAACATCACCGCATAGACCATCGGCCCGGCCCAGTCGTTGAAGCGGCGGATGGTATCCATGCCGCGCCAGAACACCAGCGCCTGCATGACCCACATCAGCGCGAAACAGAGCCAGCCCAGCGTCGACAGACCCAGAAAGTAGCTGGTGGTCAGCGGTTCGAGCGACGGAATCCAGCGCAGCAGCACCAGCATCAGGGCGTTGGAAGCCAGCCATGTCTGGATACCGTACCATACCACCGCGATCAGCCCGCGAATGACCGCCGGCACATTGGCTCCTTTGGTACCGAAGGCCATGCGGCATACCACCGGGAAGGGCACCCCGGCGCGCTGACTGGGACGCGCCATCAGATTGGCGAACAGCTGCACGATCATGATGCCGGCCACCAGCGACACCAGCACCTGCCAGCCCACCAGCCCGAGGCTGAACAGACTGGCCGCAAACACATAGCCCCCCACGCTGTGTACGTCCGCCATCCAGAAGGCGAAGATGTTATAGGCGTTCCAGTTCTGTTTGGCCGGCGCCAGATCTTCATTGTATAGATTCGGGTCAGGCGCAGCGGGCTGCTGCTCGTCGGGTCTGATATCGTTCATGTACGACTCCTGATAATTGTCGTGTCGCCGATCGCTTTGCGCCGGACGGGTTAGCGGAAATCATCCACCCTACTCGTATACAATCTTCGTGCCAGAACGACACAACGGCGGGCGAAAAAATTGTCAGGACGTGGCAGCAGCCTGTTATACGGCGTTTTTTAATGGCTGCTGATACCGAGCGGCAGGCCGGCAAAGCCGTTTCCGCTGCTCCTGCCACCGCTGCACAGCGCACCAAAGTGGAGCACAGAGGCTTTTGCGTGCACTAATTTGATATTATTTTGTATACAAAAGAGCTGCCGAATTGCGCTCTCCCACTTCGCCCGAGGGCGTCTGGTGGCGCGTCGATGCCATATGGCATGAAACGTGCTTGTATACAAAAAAGGCTCGGACGAGTAAGCCAGAGAGGGAGTCTCATGAACGGTACCCGTCAGTTTCATCTGCTGGCCGGACGCGGCAGCGACCCATCGGCTCGCAGCGATGAAGCCATCTACCAGGCGCTCTGGGAGGCGATCGTCGAACATCGCCTCGTGCCCGGCGCACGCCTGCCGGAGGACGCGCTGGCCAGCGCCTTCGGCGTCAGCCGCACCACCATCCGCCGCGTGCTGCAGCGGTTGGCACTGGAGCAGCTGGTCACCCTGAAAAGCCATCGCGGCGCGCGTATCGCCAGCCCCGGCCCGGGCGAGGCGCGCGATGTCTTCAACGCTCGGGTGATTCTCGAGGATGCGCTGCTGGGCGAGGTCATGAAGCGCATTAATGGGAGCGATCTCGAAGATCTCGAACAGATCGCCCGCGAGGAGCAAAGCGCCGAACGCGAACGCGCCATTCGCCTCTCGGCGCGCTTTCACAGCCGCCTGATGGCGATTGCCGGCAATGAGTCGCTGTCGGATACGCTGTCGCAGCTTTTGTCGCGCAGCTCCCTGATCATCGCCATCTACGGCCGCGGCCAGACCGGCTGCACCTGCGAACACCCTGAACTGGTGGCACTGCTGCGCGCCGGCGACAGCGACGCCGCACGCCACTGGATGCGCCACCACCTACACGACATCGAAGCGGGGCTCGACTTCGACGCCGACGGCGACGCCCTGCCCGACTTCGAAAATCTTTTTGGTCACCACCGCGGACGCAGCGTCTCATGAACAGCCCGGTCATCTGTGTTATCAACCCCAATACCAGCAGTGCCATGAGCGAGGGCATCGCCGCCGGCGCGCGGCGCGTATCGCGCGGCGAAATCATCATGCGCACCTCGCGCCATGGCCCGGCCAGCCTCGAAGGTCATTTCGACGAGGCGCTGGCCGTGCCCGGCATGCTGGAGCAGCTGATCGAAATGGAGCGCGGCGAGCAGCACGTCGACGGCTACCTGATCGCCTGCTTCGGCGATCCGGGACTGGCCGCCGCGCGGGAGGTCTCGCCGGTACCGGTGATGGGCGTCGCCGAGGCGGGCATGCAGATGGCGACCATGGTGGCACGACGTTTTTCGGTGGTGACCACCCTGGCGCGCACCCTGCCGATCGCCGAGCGGCTCTTGCACGAGTACGGCCGCGCCGGCCACTGCGCCGGCCTGCACGCCTGCGAGCTGCCGGTGGCGGCGTTCGAGTCCGGCGAGCAGGCAGTATTCGAGCGCCTGCTCGAGGCCTGTCGTGAAGCCCTGGCAGAAGACGGCAGCGACGCCATACTGCTGGGCTGCGCCGGCATGAGCGAGCTGACCGAGCGGCTCACCGACGCGCTCGGCCTGCCGGTGATAGACGGCGTCGGCGCCGGTGTGGCATTACTGGAAGCCGTCAGCGCCACCGGGCTGCGCGCCTCGGCCAGCGGCGACCGCGCCGCACCGCTGAGCAAACCGGTGCGCGGCGCCTTCGAACATCTTTCCCGGAGCACATGATGACAGACGATCTCTACCTCGGCGGCTACCCCCGCGACCTGCGCGGCTACGGCGCACACCCGCCCGACCCGCAATGGCCCGGTGGCGCCCGCGTCGCGGTGCAGTTCGTACTCAACTACGAAGAGGGCGGCGAGATGTGCGTACTGCACGGCGACGCCCACAGCGAGACCTTCCTCTCCGACATTATCGGCGCCGACGCCTATCGCGATCGTCACATGAGCCTCGAATCGCTCTATGAGTACGGCTCCCGCGCCGGCGTATGGCGGGTGCTCAGGGAGTTCGAGCGGCGCAACCTGCCGCTGACGGTTTTCGGCGTCACCATGGCGATGGCACGCCACCCCGAGGTAGTCGCCGCCTTCCGCGAGGCAAATCACGAGATCGCCTGCCACGGCCTGCGCTGGATTCACTACCAGGAGATGCCGATCGACCAGGAGCGCACCATGATGGCGCGCGCCATCGAGCTGCACCGTGAGCTGACCGGCGAGCTGCCGCTGGGCTGGTACACCGGCCGCGACAGCCCCAATACCCGCGCGCTGGTCGGCGAGCAGGGCCATTTTCTCTACGACTCGGACTACTACGGCGACGACCTGCCCTTCTGGACGAAAGTCAAAAATGCCGAGGGCGCCGAGCGCGACCACCTGGTGGTGCCCTACACGCTTGAAACCAACGACATGCGCTTCGCTGCCCCCCAGGGCTTCAACAGCGCCGAGCAGTTTTTCACCTACCTGCGCGATGCCTTCGACGTGCTCTACGAAGAAGGTGCCGAGGCGCCGAAAATGCTCTCCATTGGCCTGCACTGCCGTCTGATCGGCCGCCCCGGCCGCTTTCGCGCCCTGCAGCGCTTTCTCGACCACATCGAGGCCCACGACCGGGTGTGGGTGACCCGGCGGGTGGACATCGCCCGCCACTGGCACGAACACCACGCGCCGGGGCAGTGAAGAGAGAATTCACGCCGACATCAAAAGCCCCATCGCACCGGCGACGGCCGCATAGAGCAACATGACCAGTGCGGTACGTTTCAAAATGACGCCATCCTGTCGTTGAAGGCCAAGGATGGCGGTCACCGCAACGATATTGTTGATACAGATCATGTTTCCCATGGCCGCCCCGACGCCCTGCAGGGCCAGCGTCCCGCTTGTCGAAAGACCGGACTGTTCAGCGATCGAGAACTGAATGGCGGAAAAGGTCAGATTGGAGATGGTCGCCGAGCCGGAGAAAAACGACCCCAGCGCACCGAGCAGCGGCGCGAACACCGTCCAGTATTCACCGCTCAACCGCGCAAGCTGGTAACCGATCAGGGCGACCGGCGACGCCTCGTCGCCCAGCATCATCAGATTGACAAACACCAGTGCCCCCATCAGCGCGAAAAACGGCGCGCGGATACTGACCAGAGTGTACCGACCGACGTCGCGCGCGGCGCCTGCCCGATGGAACCCGCCCAGCGTCAAAAGCCCCACCAGCACAAAGGGCAGCAGAGCGGGCACGTACAGGATGCTGTGATGCCAGCCGATGTCGGTACGAAACACCTCGTTCAACCCCACGACCAGCCCGGCGCTGACCGTCAGCTCCCCCAGTTGACCCAGCGGCAGCTGCAGGGCGGGCGTATCGAGCTGCAACAGCGGTTTCAGGCCCAGCGCCGGAATGCGGGTCACCACCAGGATCAGCACCGTACCCCATAGCGGAAAGGTCGCCTTCAAAAGCGCCCGGCCTGAACCCGGCGCGTTCGCAGGCGCCTGCGGCTGTGCCACGCGGGCCAGCCCCACGCCGCGGCGCGCCAACAAAAGCGTCAGCGAAAGCCCCACCAGACCGCCGATGAGGGAGGGAAACTCGACACTGTAAAAACTGATCGCCACATAGGGCAGCGTACAGGAGAAGGTTGCAAGCAGGATAAAAACGAGGTTATCGACGATCTCCCGCCATCGCACCACCATCGCCAGACCCGCCACTACCACCAGGGGCGCGGCAGTGGCATTGATCAGCGCCGACTGCCAGGCGATATCGCGCAGCGCAGCGGGAGAGAGATCCAGCACGGAGAAGCCGAACCAGATCGGCGTACCCACGGCGCCAAAGGTTACCGGGATCGTGTTCATGATCAGACAGAAGGTCGCCACCCGCAGCGCCGGAAAGCCCAGCCCGACCAGCACGGGCGCCGCAATGGCGGCAGGCGTTCCAAAACCGCTGGCGCCTTCGATCAGAAAGGCGAACGCCCAGCCGACAATCATCAGCTGGGCGATCGGATTATGGCTGATGCCGTTGAGCGCGCCTCTGATGGTGGTCAGTGCACCGGTGACCTCCATGGTACGAAACATGAAAATGGCCCCGGCCACGATAGAGAGCGGCGTCAGAGCCATCAACAGGCCGCTGACGACCGTGGCATTCACCGCGTTGGCATCGCGGTCGAATACGGCCAGTGCCAGCAGATAGGCCAGCATGGCACACAGCGGCAGGGCGCGGCTGGAGGCCATGCTGTTTTTTTTGCCCATCAGGAAGATCAGCAGAACCAGAGGTGTACAGGCGGCGGCAAGCTCCATCATGACAACAACTCCGATGCCGGTTCATGCTGTCATTATACAATCCTGTCGCGGAGAAGGTGCCGTCGAGCGAGTCCTGCGCGGCCATGTCGCATTCGCGATACGCCACCTGAGGATCAAATGCGGCGGCACCGGGCCTACAGCACCGCCGAAATGAACTGCTGAAGCTCCGGCGTCTGCGGTTCACTCAGCAGCGTTTTGGCATCGCCCTGTTCATGGATGCGCCCCTGGTGCATGAACACCACCCGGTTGCCCACGTCGCGGGCGAAACCCATCTCGTGGGTGACCAGAATCAGCGTCATGCCCTCGCTTGCCAGCTGCTCCAGTACCCGCAGCACGTCGCCGACCAGTTCGGGGTCGAGCGCCGAGGTGATCTCGTCGCACAGCAGCACCCGCGGCGACAGCGCCAGCGCGCGGGCGATCGCTACCCGCTGCTGCTGACCGCCGGAGAGCTGCTCGGGCCAGGCGTCGAACTTCTCCGCCAGCCCGACCCGCTCCAGCTCCTTGCGCGCCCGCCGGGCGGCATCGCGCTCGCGCTCGCCGCGCACCACCATGGGCGCCAGCATAACGTTCTCGCCCACCGTCTTGTGGGGGAAGAGATTGAAGTTCTGAAACACCATACCGACCTCCTCGCTGAGGCGCGCCGGCGTCATGGTGGTGGCATCCAGGGTACGGCCATTGATCTCGATCACTCCGCTGTCATGGCTTTCGAGCTGATTGAGACAGCGCAGCAGGGTACTCTTGCCCGAGCCGCTGCGGCCGATGATCGACACCACCTCACCGGCCTCGATGGAGAGATCGATCCCCTTGAGCACCTCGTTATTGCCAAAGGATTTGTGCAGGGCATCAACGCGAACCAGCGACATTGAGACGTTTCTCCAGATAGCGAGCGTAGAGCGACAGCGGATAGCACAGCAGGAAGTAGCCCAGCGCCACAAAAGCGAAGATGGTGAAGGGCTGGAAGGTGGCGTTGTTGAGCATGGTGCCGGTACGGGTCAGCTCGGCGAAGCCGATCACCGAGGCCAGCGCAGTGCCCTTGATGACCTGCACCGAAAACCCCACCGTCGGCGCAATGGCGATGCGCAGCGCCTGCGGCAGCACCACATGGCGCAGGGTGCGCAGCCGGTCAAGGCCCAGCACCCGCGCCGCCTGCCACTGACCGACGGGAATGGCGCGCACGCAGCCGTGCCAGATGTCGCACAGAAAGGCGCTGGTAAACAGCACCAGCGCGATGGTGGCGGCCGTCCAGGCCGAGATATCCACCCCCAGCGCCGCCACTCCGAAATAGGCCAGAAAGAGTTGCATCAGCAGCGGCGTGCCCTGAAACAGCTCGATATAGAGCGCCACCAGCCGCCGCACCCAGGCCGCCGGCGACAGCCGCAGAACGGTCAGCGCCAGCCCCACCAGGCCGCCGCCAGCGAAGGCGATCAGCGATAGCGCCACCGTCCAGCGCATCGCCAGCAGCAGATTGCGCACGATATCCCACAGTGTGAAATCGGTCACAGCGCCCTCCCCTGACGGCCACCGAGCCAGTACCAGCCGGCCAGCCGAAACAGCTGGCGCATACCGACCGCCAGCGCCAGATAGATCAGGGTGACGACCAGATAGGCCTCGAAGTTACGGAAGTTGCGCGAGGCGATGAAGTTGGCCACCCAGGTCAGATCGTTGACCGAGATCTGCGAGATCACCGCCGAGCCCAGCATGACGATGATGCACTGGTTGGTCAGCGCCGGATAGATGTTGCGCATGGCCGGTACCAGCACCACATGGCGCCAGGTCTGGCGCCGCGACAGCCCCAGCACCCGCGCCGCCTCGAACTGGCCACGCGGGATCGCCTCGACCCCGGCGCGCAGAATTTCGGTCGAATAGGCGGCCAGATTGAGCGTCATGGCAATCAATGCTGCCTGCCAGGCCGCCAGCGTTACCCCCAGCGCCGGCAGGCCGAAAAAGATGAAAAAGAGCTGCACGATAAAGGGCGTGTTGCGCAACAGCTCGATATAGGTCTGGATCATTACGCGCAGCGGCGTCGCGCCGTTGAGCTTGAACCAGACCAGCGCGCAGGCCGCGGCGATACCCAGAAGCGTCGCCGCGACGGTAATCATGACAGTCACCAGCAGCCCCATCACGAGCTCGTCGGTATAGGGCAGCAGGGTGGAAAAGTCGAGCGTCATAATCGCCTGGCTCAGCCCTGTTCGCCGGCAGCGAAGCCGTCGGGCAGCGGCGCGTGGAACCACTTCTCGGAGAGCGCCTCGAAGGTGCCGTCGGCCATGCCCTGGGCGATCAATTCATTGACCCGTGCCATCAGCTCGGGATTGCCCTTGGCGAGACCGATGTAGCAGGGCGAGTCCTCCAGCTTGACCGCCAGCACCGGCTCGCGGGAGGCGTCGCGGGAGGCGATCTGCGCTGCCACCGGGTTGCCGGTCGCGATCAGCTCCACCTGACCGGAAAGAAAGGCCGAGATGGTCGTGGCGTTATCCTCGAAACGCCGGATCGTGGTGCCCTCGGGCGCCACCTCGCTGAGGCGGATATCTTCCAGTGCCCCGCGGGTCACACCGACAGTATGGCCGGAGAGCTCGGCAAGGCTGTCGATGCTGTCCTGATCCGACGCTTTGGCATCGCGGAACACGCCGAAAAAGAAGGGGGCATATTTGTCCGAGAAGTCGATCGCCTGCGCCCGCTCGGGGTTCTTGCCGAGACTGGAGATCACCAGGTCCACCTTGTCGGTGGTCAAAAAGGGAATACGGTTGGCGCTGGTCACCGGCACCAGCTCCAGATCGAGCTGCATGCTGTCGGCCAGATAATGGGCGGTGTCGATGTCATAGCCCTGCGGCTGAAGATCGGTGCCTACCGAGCCGAAAGGGGGAAAATCCTGGGGTACGGCGACGCGCAGGGTACCGCGCTCCTGAATGGTGGCGAGATCGGCCGCCGCTGCGGGCGCCACCATGGCGGCGGCCAGCAGCGTCGTACTCAGGGCAGCGACCAGCAGGCGGCGGGCACTGTGCAACAGGCTTGTCATGGATAGAGACTCCAAATGGATAGCGGACGCAGAGCGCGCTCAGTGAAACGAAGGTATTTTTTTATCGGCCACTGAAACACTTATTAAACAGCCTGCAATCGTCGTGCCAACGCACCGCTTTCGGTCACTTTGAGCGCTTGCTGCGTCACATTGGCGATCGTGGCGGCCTTATGACGGCACAAAACCCTATCTCAACGCACCCAAAGCGGGCAGCGCTCAAAGAAAATGCACCACTCTGGCTCATCGCCATTGGCACCTGCTGCCAACCCCCTCCAAAAGTCCAAAAACCACACAAAACATCCGAAAAGCGACCAGGCTGTAACAGTGTCGGTTCGGTCACCATGACGCGCTCCTTGCGAAGCGCCGATCCGCTGGTGACGACTTCCATGACAGCCAAAGCGAGAAAAATATGGATAAGCAAAACATCTTCGTGGTGGGACTCAACGATTTTAACCGCGCCCGACTGAGTGGATTGAGAGGCGCCGAAGACTATCACTTCCACGGCGTGATCGAGCCCGCCGAGGTCTATGACACCGAGGTCTTTCCCATAGAAGACATGGTGAAGCGTGCCGGCAAGACGCTGGAGGAGTTCGATGGCAGCATCGATGCCATCGTCGGCTACATGGACTTTCCCGTCTCGACCATGCTGCCACTGCTGTGTGACCGCTTCGGCACCCGTACGACCAGCCTCGAAAGCCTGCTCAAGTGCGAGCACAAGTACTGGAGCCGGCTGGTACAGCGTGAAGTGATCGGCAACTACATCCCGCGTTTCACCGCCTTTGACCCCTTCGATGACGACGCCCTGGCCCACATCGGCCAGTCGGGGCTCTACTTCCCGTTTTTCGTCAAGCCGATCAAGTCCTCCGGTTCGCGGCTCGGTTTTCGTATCGACAGCCCCGAGGACTTCGCCAGTGCCATCGCCCAGCTGCGCGAGGAGATCGGCCTGATCTCCGAGCCCTTCAACTTCATACTCGACCAGGCCGACATCCCTCCCGAGGTGCGCGCGGTAGACGGCGGCTTCTGCATGGCCGAGGAGATCATCGGCGGCTGGCAGTGCACGGTGGAGGGCTATGTGCATGAAGGCCGGGTCAACCCCTACGGCATCGTCGACTCGCTGCGCTATCCGCGGGTGCTCAGCTTTCTCTGCTACCACTACCCTTCGCGACTGCCTGAAAACATTCAAACCCGGATGTGCGAGCTGACGACCACCCTGATGCGCCACATCGGCTATGACAACGCCGCCTTCAACGTCGAATTCTTCTGGGACGAGGTGCAAAATCGCGTCTGGCTGCTGGAGGTCAATACCCGTATCTCGCAGTCGCACTGCGATATCTTCGAAAAGGTCGACGGCGTCAGCCACCAGCAGGTGACGGTCGACCTGGCGCTGGGCCAATCCCCCGACATGCCGCACCGCGAAGGTAAATTCGCCGTCGCCGGCAAGTTCTTCTATCGGGTATTCTTCGACGACGCCACCGTCACCCGCGTGCCGGAGACGCAGGAGCTGGAAGCACTGACCCGGGAGTTTCCCGGCACCGTGATCGACGTGCAGGTCGAACCCGGTCAGCGCCTCTCCGAGCTGCCCGAGCAGGACAGCTACAGCTTCGCGCTGGCCTATATCTGGATGGGCGCCGACAGCAGTGAGCAGCTGGAAGAGAACTACCGGCAGCTCGCCGATCGGCTCGTTTTCGAGTTTTCCGATGTGGTCGGTTGAACCATATCGCTGCCAGGAAGAACCGCATGGAAATTGTCGATCGTTTCCCCCACCAGGTCTTCGAAGAGGAGACCTGGATCGAGTTACCCGATGGCTGCCGACTGGCCGCCCGTATCTGGCGTCCCGAGGGGGCCGAAGGTGCTCCGGTACCGGCCATTCTCGAGTACCTGCCGTATCGCAAGCGCGACCTCACCGCCCAGCGTGATGCCGGCATGCACCGCTATTGGGCGGGGCACGGCTACGCCGGGGTGCGGGTGGATATTCGCGGCACCGGCGAATCCGACGGTGTACTGAAGGATGAATACCTGCAGCTGGAGCTCGACGACGGCGTCGCCATCCTCGAGTGGCTCGAACGCCAGCCGTGGTGCAACGGCAGCGTCGGCATGGTGGGCATCTCCTGGGGCGGTTTCAACGGCCTGCAGATCGCCGCTCTGCAACCGCCACAGCTCAAGGCGGTTATCACTATCTGCTCCACCGATGATCGCTACGCCGACGACGTGCACCACATGGGCGGCTGCCTGCTGGTCGACAACCTCTCCTGGGCGTCGACCATGTTCGACGGCAACGCCTGCCCGCCCGACCCGGCGCTGGTGGGCGAACGCTGGCGCGAGATGTGGCACCAGCGGCTGGACGGCAGCGGCCTGTGGCTGGAGAACTGGCTGCGCCACCAGCGCCGCGACGACTTCTGGAAGCACGGCTCGGTGTGCGAGGACTTCAGCGCCATCCGCTGCCCGGTCTACGCCATCAGCGGCTGGGCCGACGGCTACTGCAACGCCGTCTTTCGCCTGATGGCAGGGCTCGAAGTACCGCGCAAGGGGCTGATCGGCCCCTGGGCGCACAAGTACCCGCACCTGGGCGTGCCGGGGCCGGCGATCGGCTTTCTGCAGGAGTCGCTGCGCTGGTGGGACCAGTGGCTCAAGGGCAGCGACACCGGCATCATGGACGAACCCATGCTGCGGGTCTGGATGCAGGGGGCCTCGCCCCCCTCGACCCGCTACGACAACCGTCCCGGGCGCTGGGTCGCGGAGCCCGACTGGCCCTCGGCCAACATCGAGCGCCAGAGCTGGCGGCTCACCGCCGGCCACGATCTGCTCACCGAAACGCTCGCCGAGACCATGACCCTCGACGACACGCCGCACACGATACGCTCGCCGCTGTCGGTAGGGCTGCATTCGGGCAAGTGGTGCTCCTACAACGCCCCGCCCGATCTGCCCCACGACCAGCGCGAAGAGGACGGCGGCGCACTGGTCTTCCAGACGCCGCTGCTGGAAACGCCGCTGGAGATCTGCGGCGAACCGCTGCTGGAGCTGGCGCTCTCCGCCGACAGGCCGGTGGCCATGGTGGCGGTGCGGCTGAGCGATATCCATGAGGACGACAAGGCGACCCGCGTCTCCTGGGGCGTGCTCAACCTCACCCACCGCAACAGCCACGAACACCCCGAGCCGCTGGAGCCGGGCCGACGCTATCATGTACAGGTGCCGCTCAAGCACATCGCCCAGCAGTTTCCCGCCGGTCACGCCATACGGGTATCGATCTCCACCAGCTACTGGCCGCTCGCCTGGCCGGCGCCGGAGCCGGCACGATTGACGCTCTACCCCTGCGAGTGTCGCCTGCAGCTGCCGGTGCGCGAACCACGGCCACAGGAGGAAGCGGCACTGCCCGAGTTCGGCCCGCCGCAGTCGGCGCCCGGGCTGGCGACCACCACGCTCGAACCCGGCAGCGAGGCGTGGCGCGTTATTCGCGACCTCGCCTCCGACGTCAACGAGCTGGAA
The DNA here is from genome assembly GCF_000382245.1 of Kushneria aurantia DSM 21353. Classification (GTDB taxonomy): domain Bacteria; phylum Pseudomonadota; class Gammaproteobacteria; order Pseudomonadales; family Halomonadaceae; genus Kushneria; species Kushneria aurantia. The sequence continues at coordinate 182,205 of NZ_KB907864.1, read as the reverse complement.
GTGATCAACGACGAGGGGCGCTACCGCTTCGATGATATCGACCTCGAGATCGCCGGCCGGGTGCGCGAGCGCTACCGTTACACCTTCGGCAGCTACGACAGCGTCGAGGGCATCACCGACTGGGAGCGCGAATTCCGCCGCGGCGACTGGCGGGTGCGCACGGTGACCCACACACGCCTGACCTCGACGCCCACCGATTTTCGTATCCGGGCCACGCTGGATGCCTGGGAGGGCGAGACGCGGGTCTTTTCCCGCAACTGGGACGAGGTCATACCGCGGGATCTGGTTTAAAAATTTGACCCTCTGAGACCACCGCTCATATTGAAGGATGGCCCTGCCAATAGCGTCAGGGCTACCTTCCAGGGAAACGAGGCAGCGTGTCTGGGAGCCTCGCTACCCCATCATCAGCATCCACAGTGGCAGCGTGCCCGCCGCCAGCAGGGTAGAAAGGAAGATGCTGGCGCCAACGGTGTGCTGCTCCTTGCCGGGGGCGGCGAAGGCCAGCACGTTGACGCCGATGGGGTTGGCCGCGGCCAGCACCAGCACCTGTAGCGCCAGCGGGTTGAGCCCCGGTATCGCAAGGCCCAGTGCCAGCACCAGCAGCGGCATCAGCACCAGCTTGCCAAGGCAGATACGCCAGATACGCAGCGAGGAGCGCAGCCGATAACGCGTCAGTCCCACCCCCACCACGATCAGCGCGCAGGGCAGGCCGGCGCGCGCCAGCCAGTCGAGCAACTGCCACAGCGGCGCCGGCAATTCGATGTCGGCCAGGTTGATCAGCGCGCCGATCAACAGCCCCACCACCAGCGGGTTGGCCAGCGTCTTCAACAGCGACAGGACACCCGGGCGCTTGTCACGCCCGTGGCCGAGAGCGGCGTAGAGCGACTGAGTGGAGAACATCACCAGGCTGTGCAGCGCCAGCAGGGCGAACAGATAGACCAGCCCCTGCGGACCAAACAGCGCGCTGATCATGGGAATACCGATCAGCACGTTATTGGAGTAGCTGGCCGCCAGCCCTTCGGCGGAGGGGAGACCGCTACGCCAGTGCGTCCAGACATTGAAACCGGCAAAGAGCGCCAGCGCCGGCACGAAGTAGACCACCAGCAGCAGTGGCGACAGCGCCTCGCCCAGGGGCGCGCGGGCGATGCCGGTGAGCAGCACACAGGGTAGAAAAACGCGGAAGGTGAGCCAGGAGAGACCGCCGATGCTGTCGTGGCTCAGCCAGCGGCGCCAGCCCAGCACATACCCCAGCACGATCAGACCGAAAATAGGAAGAATGGCGATGACGGCGGCCATGGGCACCTCGCTTGTGCCTCACGACAGCCGGGAGGCGATGAATCGGACGGTAGTCACTGCCTCGAGGCAGCCGCCTCGGCATCATAACGCGTTGTGACACCTTGCGTCAGGCTTGCGGCGCTGTTCGGCTTTGGTCTCAACGCCGGGAAATTCTTTGCAGTCTTTCGTAATGTAGCGCTATGTTAATGCCACACATTGATCGGGGGCCCCTTCGGGCAATGACCGGACGGGACACCTCACGTCTTCAACGACATGCAGGCCATCGTCACAACAACAGGGACTATCATCATGATCATGCAAGGAAAGCGCCGCACTACCCTGACCGCCCTCGTCTCCGGCCTCGGCATGATGCTGGGGGCAGCAGTCATGTCCGGCAATGCCCAGGCAAGCGGGCAGCAGTTCATGACCATCGGCACCGGGGGCCAGACCGGCGTCTATTACGTGGTGGGGCAGTCGATCTGCCGCTTCGTCAACCAGGGGGACAGCGGCTACCGCTGTAACGCGCCCTCTACCGGCGCGTCGGTGGCCAACGTCAACGGCATCGAAAACGGCGATCTCGACCTGGGGGTGGCCCAGTCCGATGTGCAGTACAACGCCTACCACGGCGAAGGGCAGTTCGAGGGCAATGCCCGCGAGGATCTGCGCTCGGTCTTCGCTCTGCATGGCGAACCGATGACGCTGGTGGCGCGCGCCGACTCCGGCATTGAAAGCCTCGACGATCTGGTCGGCAAGCGCGTCAACATCGGCAACCCCGGCTCCGGCAACCGCGCCACCATGGAAGTGATCATGGCCGCCAAGGGCTGGACCACCGACGACTTCGCGCTGGCTTCCGAGCTCGACAGCGCCGAGCAATCCTCTGCACTTGCCGACAATAACATCGACGCCATGGTGTTCGTCGCCGGCCACCCCAACGGCTCGATCCAGGAGGCGACCACCACCACCGACGCCAACATTATCCCGCTGGATGACGAAACCATCCAGACGCTGGTCGAGGAGCACCCCTACTACAGCTTCTACACCGTGCCCGGCGGCATGTATCAGGGCAATCCGGACGACGTTCAGACCTTCGGCGTGGGCGCTACGCTGGTCAGCGCCGAGCGCGTCAGCCCGGATCTGGTCTATGCGGCTACCAGCGCAGTGTTCGAAAACTTCGATCGCTTCAAGCAACTCCACCCGGCTTTCAACAACCTCGACCCGCAGACCATGATCAGCGAAGGCCTGTCGGCGCCGCTGCACGAGGGCGCCGAGCGCTACTATCGTGAACAGGGCTGGCTCGAGGAGTAATCCTCTCCACACGGCTTCTCGTTACTGCAACGCCTCCGGTACCGCCGGAGGCGTTGTGTCGTTGTCACCGCCCGCCGCCACGGCGAGGAGATTGCCATGAACACTGCCTCCCGCGGCGACCATGCAACGCCCAACGCTCAGCAGATGGCGCAGGCCGCCGATACCGGCGGCCGCCAACTGGAAGGCATCACACGCCGACTGTTGCTGGCCGTCGCCGTGGCCTGGTCGCTGTTTCAGCTCTGGATCACCTCGCCGCTGCCCTATTTGATGGGCTTCGGCGTGTTCAGTGCCACCGAGGCGCGCTCCATCCATCTTGCCTTCGCGCTCTTTCTGGCCTTTCTCTCCTATCCGGCACTCAAGCGCTCACCGAAGGATCGCGTACCGCTGCCGGACTGGGCGATGGCGCTGGTGGGCGCCTTCTGCGCTCTCTACCTCTATCTGTTCTACGACCAGTTGGCCAACCGTCCCGGCAACCCCATTACCCAGGATGTGGTCGTCGGCATCGTCGGTATCGTGCTGCTGCTGGAGGGCACCCGCCGTGCGCTGGGCCCACCGCTGACCATCGTCGCGCTGGTGTTTCTCGGCTACTCGCTGGCCGGCCCGTACATGCCCGGCATGCTCGCCCACCGCGGGGTGAGCTTCGAGGCGCTGGTCAACCACCAGTGGCTGACCACCCAGGGGGTGTTCGGCATCGCATTGGGGGTGTCGACCAGCTTCGTCTTTCTTTTCGTGCTGTTTGGCGCCCTGCTCGACAAGGCCGGCGCCGGCAACTACTTCATCAAGGTCGCCTTTTCGATGCTGGGCCACTATCGCGGCGGCCCGGCCAAGGCGGCAGTAGTCGCCTCCGGCCTGACCGGTTTGATCTCCGGCTCGTCGATCGCCAACACCGTCACCACCGGCACCTTTACCATCCCCATGATGAAGCGGGTCGGCTTCAGCGCCACCAAGTCCGGCGCGGTCGAAGTCGCCTCTTCGGTCAACGGCCAGATCATGCCGCCGGTGATGGGCGCCGCCGCCTTTCTGATGGTCGAGTACGTCGGCATTCCCTATGTCGAGGTGATCAAGCACGCCTTTCTGCCGGCGGTGATCTCCTATATCGCGCTGATCTACATCGTCCACCTGGAGGCGATGAAAGCCGGCATGCAGGGGCTCAAGAGCGCCAATCCGCCGCGCCCCTGGCTTTTCAGGCTGCTGGGCTTCGCCACCGGCCTGGTGGGGCTGATGGCGCTCAGTGCGATCGTCTATTACGGCCTCGGCTGGCTCAAGCCGCTGCTGGGCAGTGCGACCCCCTGGGTGGTGGCGATACTGCTGGCGGCGGTCTATGTCGGTCTTCTCAAGCTGGGCGCGCGCTACCCGGAACTCGAACGCGACAACCCCGACAGCGACATCACCGAACTGCCGCGCACCAAACCCACCGTCATGGTGGGGCTGCACTACATCCTGCCGGTGGTGGTGCTGGTCTGGTGTCTAATGGTCGAGCGCCTGTCGCCGGGGCTGTCGGCCTTCTGGGCGACGGTGCTGATGATGGTGATCATGGTCACCCAGCGCCCCATCGACGCCCTCTTTCGCGGCCGCCTGCAGCTCGGTGACAACCTCCGACACGGCGTCAGGGATCTGTTCGACGGGCTGGTCGACGGCGCCCGCAACATGGTGGGCATCGGTATCGCTACCGCCACCGCCGGCATTATCGTCGGCGCCGTATCGCAGACCGGCGTGGGGCTGGTGCTGGCCGATCTGGTCGAGCAGCTGTCGATGGGCAGCCTCTTCCTGATGCTGCTGCTCACGGCAGTGTTGAGCCTGATTCTCGGCATGGGGCTGCCCACCACCGCCAACTATATCGTGGTGTCGGCGCTGCTGGCGCCGGTGATCGTTCAGCTCGGCCAGCAGCAGGGGCTGCTGGTACCACTGATCGCGGTGCACCTGTTCGTGTTCTACTTCGGCATCATGGCGGACGTGACGCCGCCGGTGGGGCTGGCGTCGTTCGCTGCCGCCGCCATCTCCGGCGCCGACCCCATTCGCACCGGCTTTCAGGCCTTCTGGTACAGCCTGCGCACCGCTGCCCTGCCCTTCCTGTTCATCTTCAATACCGATCTGCTGTTGATCGGTGTCGACTGGTGGCACGGCATCCTGATCTTCGTGGTCGCCACCGTCGCCATGCTGATCTTCGCCGCCGCCACCCAGGGCTGGTTCATCGACCGCAACCGCTGGTACGAAACCATCGCGCTGCTGTTGATCGCCTTTACCCTCTTTCGTCCCGGCTTCTGGCAGGACATGATCGTGTCGCCCTGGCAGCAGGTGCCGACGGCGCAGTTTGCCCGGGCCTACGGCGAGCTGGGCGACAATCAGTCGCTGCGGGTCAACGTCGAGGGGCTGGACAGCTACGGTGCGCCCACCAGTCTGGTGATCGAGGTACCGGCGGTAGCGGGCGATTCCGGGCAGCAGCGGCTCGACAATCTGGGCCTGACACTGCGTCAGGACGGCGAGCAGACCATCGTCGACATGGTGGCCTGGGGCAGCCAGGCGTCCGAGCTGGGTTTTGATCTCGATCAAACCGTGACCAGGGTGGCACTGCCACAATCGCGTTTTGCCAAGGAGTGGCTGTGGCTGCCGGCACTGGTACTGCTGGCGCTGGTTTTTGCCCTGCAGCGACGGCGGCGTGAGCCGGCGCTACGCAGTGAAGCAAAAGCCCGAAACGCCTGAAAGACGCCGCGCGCCATATCCGACGGTATGGCGCGCGGAGAGAATAGATTTTAAACCCCATTCAACATTGTAAAGCCCGGCTGTGGAATTCTCCCCGCCAGCGGCGTTAAATGGGACCAGATTCCTACTATTTATTTTTCGAGGTGCTGTCATGTCCGCCGAACGATCCCGACGAATCGACGCGACCGATATCTATCACAACACTCGCGCCGTGCGCCGCTGCTCGCTCGACCCCTCGATCCGCTGCCTGGCGGAACTGCGCGCCTCGCAGATCAACGGCGGCTGCGACAACTGCGAAAACCTGCGCGTCAGTGAAGCCGAAGCACTGGGCATCGACGCCGACAAACTGCGCGAACTGGCGCGCTGGGCGGATTCCGACCGCTTCAGCGCTCGCGAGCGCGCCGCCCTGGCCTGGTGCGAGTCCTTCACTCACTTCCGTCCCGTAGACAGCGGCACGCGCAAGCTGGCCATCACCACCTTTTCGCCCCGCGAACTGGCCGACCTGACGCTGGCCATCGAACTGACCGGCACCATGTCGCGTGTGGCGCGCCACATGGACACCCGGCAGAAGGGCTGAGCAGCGCCGACAGCACCGCTGCAAGCCCCTGCCCCACGGCTGCCCTCTCTACGGGCAGTCTCGTTGGCGTGTGTCTTTTATGGCACTGGCAACACCACCCCGCCTCCCTTACCATGGCTGTTACCGTCAACCTGAACGGCGCTGCTTGCGCGCGCCCTGTGCGTACGGGACACACCGCTCATGGCACCATCAGCCCATACCCTGCATCTCTCGCCGCACTGCCGGAACTGCTCGCTGAGTTCGCTGTGCCTGCCACTGGCGCTGTCGCCCGGCGACATCGAGCGCTTTGATAATATCGTACGCCGCCGTGCATCACTGGCCGCCGGCGAGACGCTGCAGCAACAGGGCGACAGCTTCGAATACGTCTACGCCGTGCGCAGCGGCAGTCTCAAGCAGACGGCGGTCGATGCCGAGGGCAACGCACAGATCAGCGGCTTCTATCTGCCCGGCGAGTTGATCGGCATGGACAGTATCGACAGCGGCGTATGGGCGGGGATGATCAGTGCCATGGAGCGTGCTGCCGTCTGCGAGATTCCCTTCGAACGCCTCGAAGAACTGGCCGCGCACCTGCCGGCGTTGCGCCGACAGCTCTATCGCGGCATGAGTCGCGAGATCGCCGGCGACCGACGGCTGATGCGCCTGCTCACCGGCCGCAGCGCCGACGAGCGTCTCGCCCACTTCCTGCTGGAGCTGACGCTGCGCCTTGATCGCGCCGGCGACAACCGCGACGCCGTGCGCCTGCCCATGCCGCGCCGCGATATCGCCACCTGGCTGGGGTTGGCGATCGAAACCGTCAGCCGCGTACTGAGCCGCTTTCAGGAACAGCAGCTGATAGCCGTACGCGGTCGCCGGCTGGAGATACTCGACCGGCCGGCGCTGGAGCGCGCCGCCGGCAGCGTCGACTGCTGCGGCCGGGGCGCCCCATCCTGATCAGGCTTCGAGGGCGTCGCTCTCCCGCAGCGCTTCAAGAATCACCTCGCGCAGGATCGGCAGGTGGCTCTCGTTCAGATTGCGCTCGGCGCTGATCAACGTCAGCCGCTGCTGTCGTGCCCGCGCCAGCAGCGGCTCAATATCCCCGGCGGTCAGCTCCTGACGATAGCGCCGCTCGAAGGTCGCCTGGTCGATCTCGCCGCCGCGCCAGGCACGCCGCAGCCGCGACGAAGGAGACACCGCGCGATACCATTTCTCCAGCGCCAGATCCTCCTCGCGCTTGCCCCGCGGCCATACCGGGTCGACCAGCCAGCGCGCCCCGTCGTGGTCCGAACTGCCCTGATAGACACGCTTTAAATGCACATCCCCGATCAACATATAACCCCCTGAAATCATAAGGTTGCCGCTATCGATCACGTTCTTTCGGATGGACCGTGAATAGAGCATACCCCGATCTTCGGGGCCTTGTCAGAGGGGGTAAATAAGCGCTGACCGATCCACCCGGGACTTTACCGGCTTCGACCCGGCGATGATTTTTTTATGGTATACGCCCCTTTGTTCATAGCGAAAAATGATGCTGGCGCCAAAGCGCAATAACCCCCTGCTGTTGCCGCTGCGCTGGTGGCGTGAAACGACCGGGGCGCCTTGACAACGCCGCCGGTTATCGATCCAGCCAGTCAAAAATGGCATGAGCCACATCGTCGGGGTGCTCTTCGTGTACCGACAGTCGGCCATGGGGTAACGACGCCGTATCCACGTCGGCAAGCGGCGACAGCGCTTTCATTTCGGCGCGCGAACGCGGCGGCATTGACTCGGTGATGACCACCAGCGCCCGCGCGCTGGATTTTTCCAGCGCCGCGACGAACGCCTCACGGGTTTCAAAGGGGTCCACCTCACCGGTCACGAAACGGATCGAGCCGTGGCGCGCGCCGGGCGTGCGCGCTACCCGCTGCTTGGCCGCCAGCCGCTCACCGGAGAGCCAGTTGGGGGTTTCGTAAACGTGCTCACCGGCCATGCGGCGGATGAACCAGCGGCTGACGTTGAGCCGGTAGAGCACTGCCCCGGCAACGGGGCGGTCGAACCAGCTGCGCAGATGGCCGAACCAGGGCTTGCGCTCTCCCGTCATGGTGGGTAGCGGCCCGCGCCAGGTCGGCGCGATCAGCACCAGCCGGTCGGCGGCTTCCGGGTGCGCCTGCAGGTGGCGCAGCACCGTCCCCGCACCGTGGCCGGCGGCGACGATCATCTCGGGCAGAAACACCACTTCATCGAGCAGCCAGCCGACGAAGTCGGCCAGCATCTTCGGGTTGGGCTCCAGGAAGGGGCGTGGGCGGTCACCATAGCCCGGCCAGTCCACCGAAATCGTAGCAAAGCGCGCTGCCAGCTTCTCCTGCAGGCCGTCCATTTCGTGACGCGTGGAGATGGTCGACAACGCCGGCAGCAGCAGCACCTGCGGCCCCTCGCCGCGGCGCGTTACCCCGACCTCGACGCTGCGTCCGCCCCACTCCCAGTGCAGGATCTGCTCGCTCTGATGCTCAGCGTTACTCATAGTGCAATACTCCGGTTGGACAATCGGGGCGGCGCGACAGGGTGACAATCTCTGCCAGGATAAGCAGTCTCGAACATTAAAACATTCCGGCCTGATTGCGACAGAAAGGAGCAGACAGTATGCAGATGGTGGCGGTGTACAGCATCAAGGGCGGCGTGGGCAAGACCGCCTCGGCGGTCAATCTGGCAGCCCGGGCGAGCCTTGCCGGGCATCGTGTCCTGCTGTGGGATCTGGACCCCCAGGCGGCGACCACCTTCTATCTGCGCAACAAGCCCCGAGTGCGCGGCGGCGGCGTGGAGAAGCTGGTCAAGGGCAAGGCGGCGCTGAACAAGGCCGTGCGCGATACGCCGCTGGACAACCTCGACCTGCTGCCGGCCAGCTTCGAATCCCGTGAGCTCGACCAGCTGCTCGAGGGCAGAAAATCAAGCCGCCTGCGCAAGGTGCTCAAACCGCTGTTCGAGGACTATGATCTGGTCATTCTCGACTGCCCGCCCAGCATCAGCACCCTCTCCGGCCAGGTGTTCTCCAGCGTCGATGTGCTGCTGGTGCCGGTGGTACCCACCACCCTGTCGCTGCGCACCCTCGAGCAGCTGCAGAACCACCTCGACCGGGAGGATATCGCCACGCCGGTGTGGCCCTTTTTCACCCTCGTCGACAAGCGCCGCAAGATGCACATGCAGACCATCGAGGACTTTCGGCAACAGTGGCCGGCACAGCTCTCCAGCATTATCCCCAACGCCAGCGTGGTCGAACGTATGGGCGTCGAGCAGGCGCCGCTGTCGAGCTTCGCACCACGCAGCGCCGCGGCGCACGCCTACCGGGAACTGTGGGAGGAGATCGAACGGCGGCTGTAAAACCCCGTTCAGCCCCAGTGGCTCAGCACCACGCCAGCCAGAATCAGGCCTCCGGCCAGCAGCCGTGCGCGACGCAGCGGCTCACCCAGCCACAGCGTGCCGATAGCGATGGCAAACAGCACGCTGGTCTCGCGCAGCGCGGCAACCAGCGCGAGCGGCGCCTGGGTCATGGCCCAGATGGTGATGCCGTAGGCGCTGATCGACAGCGCTCCGCCCATCAGCCCCACTCGCCAGTGCGCACCCAGTTGCGGCAACACCCGTACGCCGCGCATGACGATCAGCACCAGCAACATGGCGCTGCCGTCGAGCAGAAAGAGCCACACCACATAGCTGACGGCATCATGATTGGCGCGCGCACCGCTTCCATCGGCAAGGGTATAGCCGGCAATAAAGGCCGAGGTGATCAACGCATCGCGCAGCGCCGCCGCTGGCAGGCGCTGGTGGCGCCCACCGCGAAACGCCATGGCCAGAATACCCAGCACCAGCAGCGCAATACCGGCATAGCCCGGCAGCGAGGGCTGCTCGCTCAGGAAGAAAAGCCCTGCCAGCGTGACCAGCAGCGGCGCACAGCCCCGCGCGATGGGATAGACCTGGCCCAGGTCACCGCTGCGGTAGGCACGCACCAGAAAGACGTTATAGCCCACATGCAGCAGGGTAGAGACTCCCAGCCAGGGCCAGGCCGCTGGCCCCGGCAGCGCCACGAAGGCCACGCCGGCCAGCGCAATAAGACCGCAGGCGGTCTGGATCAGTGTGATGCTCAGCAGGCGGTCGAGCCCGACCTTGACCAGCGCATTCCAGCTGGCATGCATCAGTGCAGCGGCCAGTACGGCAAGAAAAACGGGGGTGGTCATGCGGTTTTCCCGGCGTCATCGAGGCAGGTATTGCCGCCCCGGACAGTAGTGTTACTGTCATTGAACCGTCACACACTACCGCATTCGGCGCAACCTGAAGCCCTCCGGACAGGCTCAGCGTCGCCCATGACCGAGCAGGCCCAGCGGCCGACGTGGGCTACAGGCTGCCGATCAGAACGCCGGCGGCAAACACCAGACCACCGCCCAGCACCACCTGGGCGGCGGCACGCCAGAAGGGGGTCTCCATGAAGCGCTTCTGAATCCAGGCGATCACCCACAGCTCGATGAAGACCAGCACAATGGCAAGCGTCGTCGCCGTCTGAAAGTGTGGAATCAGATAGGGCAGCGCGTGCCCCAGTCCTCCAAGGGTAGTCATGATGCCGGAGGCGAAACCACGCTTGACCGGCGAGCCGCGACCGGTCAACTTGCCATCGTCGGAAGCGGCTTCGGTAAAGCCCATCGAGATACCGGCGCCGACTGACGCCGCCAGACCGACCTGCAGGGTGGCCCAGGTATCGCCGGTGGCAAAGGCGGCGGCAAAGATGGGCGCCAGCGTCGACACCGAGCCGTCCATCAGGCCGGCCAGGCCGGGCTGCACATAGGTGAGAACGAAGTTACGCTTCGCGGTTTCACTTTCACTGGCGCGCGCGCCTTCACCGAGCATGGCCCCCTCGAGCCGTTCGGCGCGCTTTTCGTGGTCACGCTCGGCACGGGCCAGGTCGCCCAGCAGACGCCGCGTATCGGCATCCTCGCTGCGCTCCGCGGCGTGGGCGTAAAAGCGCGACGCATCGTGCTCCATTTCCCACGCCTGGGCGCGCACCCTGTCAAGATTGAGCTCGGCCATCAACCACACCGGCCTGCGCGTGATGAAACCACGCACATGCTCACGCCGAACGGGCACTATCAGGTTGCCAAAACGTGCGGCATAGCGGTCGATCAACAGGCGCCGATGCTCGTCCTCCTCCGCCGCCATGCCCTCGAACATGGCGGCAGAAGCGGGAAAATCATCACGCAGACGGTCCGCGTAGGCGGCGTAGATGCGGCTGTCCTCCTCCTCCGAGGAGATCGCAAGCGCCAGCATTTCCTTTTCTGTAAGCGAGTCGAAATCACGCCCGCTGGAGAGAAAGCGAAACAACATGGTCGTTCCTCCGAATGCTCGACTCTATAGTGTAACCGGCCGGCATTCACCGGCGCCGTTCAACGCCGCCCCGGCTCCAGAATCTCGCGCGCCACCTCGCGCCCGGTGGCGGTAAGCTGCAACAGTTCACCCTGGCGCTGGATATGGCCAGCATCCAGCGCCTGCAGTATCGCCCGCCGGGAACGCTCATGGCTCCACAGCAGGTGCTCGCGCAGTGCCCGGGCGACGTTCTCCTCACCCTGCTCGGGCTCGCCCTCGTGATTGTAAAGGTGCACCGCCAGGTTGCGGCTCTCGTTGAGGTGGCGCTGACGGCGGCGCTCGCGCGCCTGGGCCACCAGCCCGTAGCGCGGGCCAAATAGAAAGGCGAGCAGCAGGAAGACGCCGGTCATGGCCGCCATCATGCCACCGATCGACACATCCAGCCTGACGGCCAGGCCGTAGCCGCAGATGCTGGAGGCGATCGATACCGCCACGCCAATCGCCAGCATCAGCGCCAGGCGATCGGTGAGCAAATAGGCGGTGGATGGAATGACGATGACGAAGGCAACGAACAGCACCGCGCCCACCGCATCGAAGGCCGCCACGGCGGTGCCGCTGGTCAGCAGCAGTAGCGCATAGAACAGCACCCCGGGAGCAAAGCCCAGCGCCCTGGCCAGCGCCGCATCGAAGGTAGCCAGCTTGAGCTCCTTGAACAAAAGCCCCACGAAGAGCGCGTTGAGCAGCGTCATGGCGCCCATCGACAGCAGCGACTGCGGCACCTCGTAACCGCCCAGGGTGACGGTATCCAGCCACACGAAGCCGATCTCGCCGAGCAGCACGGTGTGGGTATCGATGTGAACGTTGCCGGCGTAGAGATTGAGCAGCAGCACGCCGATCGAGAACAGCAGCGGAAAAACCAGGCCGATGGCGGCGTCCTGCTTGACCCTTTTCGAGTTGACCAGCAATTCGGTGAGAAAGACCGTCAAAATGCCGGTCAGGGCGGCGCCGACGATCTGCACCGGGCCGCTCTGCTGATGCGTCAACAGCCAGACGATGACGATACCGAAGACGATCGAATGGCTGATCGCATCGGACAGCATGCTGGTGCCGCGCAGCACCAGAAAGGTACCCACCAGGGTCGCGGCGATACCTACCAGCGCGCCTACGGTCATGATCATGACGGCCGGATTACCCAGCAACGAGGCCAGCATCAGGTGACTCTCCCTTCCATGCGCGCCAGAATGTTCGCCGCCTCCTCGTGGCCGGCATCGGTCAGCATCCAGTAGCGTTCATGACGCGCTACCAGACCACGCTGCGCCAGGCGTTTCATGGCGCTGCGGGTGTGGGTACCGTGATAGCCGTCAAGCAGCCCCTGTTCGGAGCGAAAGTGGCTGTCACCGTGCGCCAGCGCCAGCCGGTGCAGGGTGGTCAAAAGCTGCTGGTGGCGCAGCCGGCGGCGCAGGCGCGACACCGCCTCCCACAAAAGCCCCCGGCGCGGCGCCAGCATCAGCGAGGCGATGACGAAAACGGAGACGCTGATAATGATCAGCGGGCCGGTCGCCAGACCGCGCCCGAGGGTACTGACCAGCGCGCCACACACTCCGGCAGCCATGCCGAACGCCGCCGACAGCGGCACCATCACCTCCAGCCGCGGGCTCCACTGGCGCGCCGCCACCGCCGGTGCAATCACCATCGCCGCCATCAGCACCACGCCGACCATCTGCAGACCGACCACCACCGCCAGCGCGATCATCACCGTCAGAATCACCTCCAGCAGCAGCACCGGCATGCCCAGTGCGCGGGCGAACCCGGGGTCGAAACAGACCAGCTTGAACTCCTTCCACAATAGCGCCACCAGCGTCAGCGCCAGCGCCGTCACCGCCGCCATGACGACCAGGTCGCTGCGCAGGGTGGCCGCCGCCTGGCCGAACAGAAAGGAATCGAGCCCGCCCTGGGAGGCGTTGTTCATGCTCTGGATGAAGGTCAGCAGCACCACGCCGAGGGCAAAGCTGGTGCTCAGCACGATGCCCAGCGCCGCATCGGTCTTGAGCCGGCTGTAGCGGGTCAGCAGCAGCACCATCAGTGCCGCCCCCGCGCCGCTGCCCAGCGCCCCGGCCATGATGCTGCCCATCTCGCGGGAGCCGGCGATGATGAAACCAAGACAAACCCCCGGCAGGGCGGCGTGAGAGAGCGCATCACCCAGCAGGCTCTGCTTGCGCAGCACCGCGAAGCTGCCCAGCACGCCGCTGATGGCGCCCAGCAGCAGCGCGCCCATGACCACGTTCTGCAGGGTGTAGTCATTCAGCAGGACGGCAAGACTCATGACGTGCGCTCCCTGACATCGGCGCCGGCTGCATCTGCCCTGTCGGCCCCGGTATCCACGGCCTCGTCATGACCGCTCTCGCGGCCCTCGCTGCCGGCACGGCTGATGAAGGCCTCGCTGTCGAGCAGGGCGATCTGACCACCGTAGGCGCTGCGCAGATTGTCGGCGGTATAGGTGCTCTCGACCGAGCCCTGGGCCACCACCCGCACGTTGAGAATCAGCAGCCAGTCGAAATAGGTACGCACCGTCTGCAGATCGTGGTGGACCACGATCACGGTCTTGCCCTCATCGCGCAGGCGACGCAGGATGTTGACGATGGCCCGCTCGGTGGTCGCGTCCACCCCTGCCATGGGCTCGTCGAGGAAGTAGATATCGGCGTTTTGTACCAGCGCCCGGGCCAGAAACACGCGCTGCTGCTGGCCGCCGGAGAGCTGGCTGATCTGGCGCCCGGCAAAATCCTGCATGCCGACCATCTCCAGCGCCTCCATGGCGCTGCGCCGCTCTTTACGCCCCGGCCAGCGCAGCCAGCCGAGCCGCCCGTAGAGCCCCATGGTGACGACATCCAGCGCGGTGGTGGGGAAGTCCCAGTCGACGCTGGAGCGCTGCGGCACATAGCCCACCCGGCGACGCTGCGCCCTGTAGGGGCGGCCAAACAGCGTGACGTGACCGGCGATGGGCGGGATCAGACCCAGCACGCTCTTGATCAGGGTGCTCTTGCCGGCGCCGTTGGGGCCGACGATGGCCGCCATCACGCCGGGCGGAATATCGAAGTCGATATCCCACAGCACCGGCTTGCCGTGGTAGCTGACGGTCAGGTCCTCGACATGCAGCGCCAGCTCGGGTTCGTGAAGATGATCGGACATAGAGGGTTTCTCCGCTGAAAGCGCAATGACAGCGGGCGCCAGCAAGTGCTCGCGCCCTGATGGCGACCTGCCGTGACGACAGTCGCGATGTCGTCGTGACAGGTGCGCCATTACTGCCTGACGTTACTGGCCGGCAGCGTCGCCGACCTGCCACTGCTGCGCCCAGTCGCCAAGCGCTGCGGGCAGCGGCGGTGTCTCGCCACCCAGCGCCTTCACGATGCGCGTGGTGTTGGTGTAGAGCATACCGATGTAGGTGCCGCCCATGGTGCCGGACTCGCCCATGGCATCGGAGTAGAGCTCGCCGCCGATCTCCACCTCATGGCCCTGCTGGCGGGCGGCGTCGATCACCGCCTGAACGGTGCGCGGGTTGATGGTGCTCTCGATGAAGATCGCCGGCACATTGCGCTCGCTGACGACATTGGCCATGTCACGAATATCGGCGACGCCGGTTTCGGTCTCGGTGCTGATACCCTGAATGCCGGCCACTTCGATATCATAGGCACGCCCGTAGTAGTTGAAGGCATCATGGGCGGTGACCATGATGCGCTGCTGCTCGGGGATACTCGCCACGCTCTCCTCGATCCAGCCATCCAGCGCCTGAAGCTCGTCGCGGTACGCCTCGCCGTTGGCCTCGAAAGTGTCGGCGCAGTCGGGGCGCTGTTCGCTGAACTGCGCGACCAGGGTAGGCACCAGATTGGACCACAGCCCGACGTCCATCCACAGGTGGGGATCGATCCCGTAGATATCCTGCACCGTAATCAGATCGCCGGGATCGATCGACTCCGGCGCCATCGCCACCGTCGGCTTCATCTGGCCGAAGCGCTCCAGGACGTCACCCAGCTGCCCCTCCAGCGAATAACCGGCGTAGAGGATCATGTCCGCCTGCTGCAGCGCATTCACGTCACCGGCACTGGCCTGATAGAGGTGCGGATCAACGCCCGGCCCCATCATGTTGGTCACCTCGACACACTCACCGCCTACCTGCTGGGCGACATTGCCGATCATGGCGATGGTGGCCATCACCTCGAGCGGCTGCGACTCGGGCTCGGCCTGTGCCGGTATGGCCAGCGTGGCCAGCGCCCCGGCCAGCAGCGTGGGTAGTGTCGTGCGCATATTTAAACTCCGGTTAATTATCAAAACATGGGTTACCATTGATAACACCGGCTAACGCAACTGTGAACACCCGTTAAGGTAAAAACAAGTTTTCCTGCAGCCTCTGTCACCGCCTTCATTTGCAGCCTTTATGATGTACCCTCCGCCGTATCAGGGAGCTCATTTCATGCGCATGTCCCCTCTGCCGCCGCTCAACACCCTGATTGCCTTCGAAGCCGCGGTACGCCACATGAGCTTTACCCGCGCCGCCACGGAGCTGAATCTGTCACAGAGCGCCGTCAGCCGCCAGATCACCGACCTGGAGCAGTTTCTGGGCCGAACCTTGTTCATTCGTCAGCAGCGTCAGCTGTTATTGACCCGCGCCGGTGAAATCTATGCACATCAGGTGCGCGATATGCTGGAAACCTGTACGCACGCCACCGCAGAGGTCATGAAAAGCGTCGGCGAAAACGAGCTGACGGTAGCCTGTACGCCTGGCGTGGCGCAGTTCTGGATGACGCCGCAGCTCAGCCGTTTTCGCCGCGAACATCCGGACATCCAGCTGCGTCTGATTGTGCGCAAGGACTTCGCTTCACTGAGCTCCTTTGAATTCGACCTGGGGGTTTATTATCTGCCCGGCAGCACACTCCACGGCTTCGATACCACGCTGCTGATTCCCGAAGAGGTCCACCCGGTCTGCTCGCCGGGCTATCTGGCAGCGTGCCGCCGCCGGCTGGGGCTGGATAGCAGTGAACTGCTCGGCCCCGCTCAGTTGAACGCCGAGACCCTGCTGGTACTGGAGGATTCCCGCAGTATCTGGCTCTCCTGGCCGCAGTGGTTTGCCTGTAACGGTCTGCTTGAACCGCGCCTGCATCACAACACCATGACGTCCAATCACTACCCCTCCCTGATCGAGATGGCCGCTCTTGGCGACGGCATCGCACTGGGCTGGCGGCATATCATCGACAGCCAGATCGCAACCGGCCGCCTGGTACGCGCCTCGCATCATTCAGCCAGCCACGGCCAGGGTTACTATCTGATCACGCCCGCCGAGCGCCATCGAAATCATGCTACCCGCCTGCTACATCGCTGGCTTCTGGCCAAAGCGCCGGACCGAGCATGACCGCCATGCGCTGCACGCATTCATGCATGCGTTTTTTGCACTTTCCTCCCCGCCGGATATCTCAATAGGCTCGAAAACCTCCGGATAACCACAATGACGGGAAGGTTTCATGAGCACTCATCAACGTCTCCTGCTACGTAATGCCAGACTGGTCGATGGCAAGCGTTCACAGCCGGTCGACGGCATCGAGGTACTGATCGAGGGCGAACGCATTGCCCGGGTCGCCTTCGAACCCATCGCGGCCGAAAACGCCCGTGTCATCGATCTTGGCGGTCGCACGCTGATGCCGGGACTGATCGATTGCCACGTCCATGTGGTCGCCACCACCGCCGACCTGGGCGCCAATGCGCTGCTGCCCGACTCGCTCGTTACCGCTCGCTCGGCCCACATTATGCAGGGCATGCTGGCACGTGGCTTCACTACCGTACGTGACGTGGGCGGCGCCGACCGTGGCCTGCAGCAGGCGGTCGCCGAAGGTCTGCTGGCCGGGCCGCGACTGGTGATCTGCGCCAAGGCCCTCTCCCAGACCGGGGGTCACAACGACTATCGCGGCTTCTTTGATGAGCGCGACGCGCAGTACCAGCGCCGCCGATTGGGTTCGATGGGACGTATCTGCGACGGCGTCGAAGCGGTGCGACTTGCGGTGCGTGAAGAGATCAAAAGCGGCGCGCAGTTCATCAAGGTGATGGCCAATGGCGGCGTCTCCTCACCCAGCGACCCGATCGATTTTCTGAGTTTTTCGACGGCAGAGCTTGCCGCTATCGTCGAGGAGGCCGGCAACGCCCAAACCTATGTCAGCGGTCACCTCTATACCGACGAGGCGATTCGCCGCGCCGTCGAGGCCGGTTTCCTGTCGCTGGAGCACTGCAACCTGATCACCTCGGATACCGCCCGACTGGCAGCGTCCAGCGGCGCGATCGCCTGCCCCACGCTGGTGACCTACGAGATGCTCAAGCAAGAAGGCGCGCAGTACGGCCTGAAAGAAGCATCGCTGGCCAAGATCGACGACGTGCGTCTGGCAGGGCTTGAAAGTCTTGTCACCATGCGCGAAGCCGGGCTGCCGATGGCCTTTGGCACCGATCTGCTGTGGCAGCGCGCCACGCCCGTTGCTGCCCTGATGGCGATGATTACAGGCGGCGCGATGACGCTCATCTGGGAAATCGCGCTGGGCAAGCCGCTGGGCTGGAACAGTGTGCTGGTAGCGATGCCGCTGGCTTCGCTGGTACTGATCGGTGTCAGTCTTGCGACCCGGCCACGGCTCGCATAAGCAAACTCGCTGATACCGGCTCTCCATACGCCCCGGAAAAACTAGCGAAAACTAGCGTTTTTCTCTAGACTTCGCTATACATCGCTAGTGCTCATCCTGGAAATGTTGTATGGACCCGTTCAGCAACCCCTTCGCTCCCGGTGCCGGAAGCCGCCCCCCGGAACTCGCAGGACGGGATCCTATTCTGCAGACTGCCAGAATATCGTGCGGGCGTGCCATCAGGGGGCGCGCGGCACGATCAATGATGCTGCTGGGCCTTCGAGGCACCGGAAAAACGGTGCTTTTAAGCGAAATTGGCCGTATCGCCGAGAGTGAGAAGTTTCTCGTTTCAAGGATCGAAGCGCCCGAAGAAACCAACCTGGCGGCTCTTCTACACCCGGAAATGCGCAAGATCTCTCGGGCATTATCAGGCATCGAGGCAGCCAGGCATCATGCTTCACGCGCCCTTGGGGGGCTGCGCAATTTCGCCTCGGTGTTCAACATCGAAGTCGCCGGTGTGAACGTTGGTGTCGAACCACCCTCCGAACCGGGCATGGCAGAGAGCGGCGATATGCAGCACGATCTGCCTGATATCTTTGACCAGATTGGCCGAGCGGCACAAGCTGCGGACAGGGGCTGGGTACTTCTGATCGATGAAATCCAATATCTCTCTCGGCAGGACCTCTCGGCTCTGATTGTCGCGCTTCACCGTATGTCACAGGACGGACGCCCCATCATTTTCATAGGCGCCGGATTACCGCAAGTAGCACGTCTCGCGGGGGAGGCGAAGTCCTATGCGGAAAGATTATTCAGCTATCCTGCTGTGGGTCCTCTGGATGAGGAAGCGGTGACAAAAGCGATCGAGAAACCCATCAGGGATGAAGGGGCCTCTATCTCTCGGGAAGCAGTGGCAGCAATATTCGACATGACGAAGGGTTACCCCTTCTTTCTGCAGGAACTTGCTTCCTTCGCCTGGAACAACGCGCGGGGAACCGAAATCGATGAGAGTGATATCCATGCGTCTCATGCAGAAACTATCAGCTCTCTGGACAACGGTTTCTTTCGTGTGCGCCTGGACCGTCTTACCAAAGCAGAGGTCAGTTTTGTCAAGGCAATGGCGACTCTTGGCGACGGACCTTATCAGGTCTCCGATATTGCCAAAAGAATGGAACGTACGCAGAAGTCAATCGGTCCGGCTCGCGCAAGCATCATCTACAAGGGGATGATTTACAGCACCGATCACGGCTACCTTGATTTCACCGTTCCGCTTTTCGCTGATTTTATCAGGCGAAAACACAGCCCTGACGGTTGATCAAACCTCCTTTTACGGACCAACGTCCCTGTATCGCCGGGTCTACTATCCCCGCGCCATTACTACCCGGGGTGCTACATCGCCCGGAATCTACCAAACCCGGGTAACACCATGAGGAGCCGTCCATGCTGTCACCCACCGAATCAGAGTTTCGTACGCCGGGGCGTTTCTCCTTTACGCTGATCGTGGCGGCCTTTCTGATCGCCATGATCGGCCCGACCCTGCCCACACCGCTCTACCCCATCTATCAGACGCAGATGGGCTATTCGCAGATCATGATCACGGTGATCTTCGCCGCCTATGCGCTTGGCGTGATCGGCGCCCTGATCGCCTTCGGCAGCTGGTCCGATCAGTTGGGACGCCGCCGGGTGCTGCTCGGCGGACTGACCTTCGCGATACTCAGTGACGCGATCTTTATCGCCAGCCCCGAGCTGACGCCGCTGCTGATCGGCCGAGTACTGTCGGGCGCCTCGGCGGGCATCTTTACCGGTACCGCCACGGTGGCGGTGGTCGAGCAGGCACCGCCCGAATGGAAAAACGGTGCCACCCTCGCCGCCACCGCCACCAACATGCTGGGCATCGGCCTGGGGCCTGTATTTGCCGGCGTGCTGGCGCAGTACGTTAGCTGGCCGCTGCATCTCCCTTACGCCCTGCACCTTGTCGCCTGCCTGCTGGTCGCCGCGGGGGTGTGCTACGCACCGGAAACGGTGCGCCCGCCGCAGCGCCTGCGCCTGCACGTTCAGCGACTGGCACTGCCTGCCGAGGTACGCCGCGTTTTTATTCCCGCCGGCATCGCCGGTTTTGCCGGTACCGCCGTGCTGGGGCTTTTCACCGCCGTGCTGCCAGCGGTAGCGCAGCAACTGCTGGGTATTCATAACCTCGCACTGATCGGGGCGATCATCTTCGTACTGTTTCTCTCCTCGGCGCTGGGGCAGGCGTCGATGACGCTGATTGCCACCCGACAGCGGCTGATCGTCGGCTGTGCGGTTCTCGCCGTGGGGGCGCTTTTGCTGTGCACGGCGGTAGCCCTGTCGTCGCTCGCGCTGACGCTTGGCGGTGCGGTCATCGCCGGGCTGGGCCAGGGGGTAGCGCTGCGCTCGGGGCTGGGCGAGGTGGTCAGCGCCGCGCCCGCCCGACAGCGCGGCGAGGTGACCTCGACGTTTTTCGTGGTGATCTATGTCGCCATCTCACTGCCGGTGGTCGGGCTGGGGATTACTATCCACCTGATCGGTCTACAGAGCGCCGGCATCGCCTTTGCACTACTCGTCGCGGCGCTGGCACTGATCGCCATGGCGCTGCTGATCCGCCTGCGCCGTCTGCGCGCCGCCGGCGCGCACTGACAGACCAGGCGGCGGCGGTTAGGCTATGCTGATGCCCATCTGCCGGAGCCCCTCATGACCACCCATGACCCGCACGCCACCCTTGCCGAAGTGTTCGGCTTCGACACCTTCCGCGACGGCCAGCAGCCGGTGGTCGAGCGGGTGGTGGCGGGGCGCTCGACGGCGGCAGTATTCGCCACCGGCGCCGGCAAATCACTCTGCTATCAGCTGTCGGCACTGCATCTACCGCATCTGACGCTGGTGATCTCGCCGCTGCTGGCGCTGATGCAGGATCAGCTTGCCTTCCTTCACCGCCACGGCATTGCCGCCGCCACCATCGACTCGACCCAGCCGCGCGACGAGGCCCGCGAGGTCATGGAGCAGGCCCGCCGCGGTGAGCTGAAAATCCTCATGGTGTCGGTGGAGCGGCTGCGCAACGAGCGCTTTCGCCGCTTTCTGTCGCAGGTCCCTATCTCGTTGATGGTGATCGACGAGGCGCACTGCATCTCCGAGTGGGGCCACAACTTCCGCCCCGATTATCTGCGCCTGCCGGACTACCAGCACGAGTTCGCTATCCCCCAGGCGCTGCTGCTGACGGCCACCGCCACCCCGCAGGTGATTGCCGACATGCGCGAGAGCTTCGCCATCGCCGCCGAGGATGTCGTCACTACCGGTTTCTATCGCGCCAACCTACAGCTCGAGATCGACCCGACCCCCGCCGACGAGCGCAGTGCGCGCCTGGTCGAATGGCTCGCGCCGCGCCAGCAGCCGGGCTTTGAAGCGCCCACGGTGGTCTACGTGACCCGCCAGCAGAGCGCCGAGACACTGGCCGCCACCCTGCACCGCCACGGCATCGCTGCGCTGGCCTATCACGCCGGGCTCGACAGCGAGACCCGCGACGACATCCAGCGCCGCTTCATGAGCGGCGAGGTGGCGGTGATCGTGGCGACCATCGCCTTCGGCATGGGCATCGACAAGAGCGATATTCGCGGCGTGGTGCACTTCGATCTGCCCGGCTCGATCGAGAACTACAGCCAGGAGATCGGCCGCGCCGGGCGCGACGGCGAACCGTCCACCTGCCTGATGCTGGCCGGCCGCGACGGCCTGGGTGTGCTCGAGAACTTCGTTTACGGCGATATTCCCGAGCGCAGCGGCATCCACCACGTGGTGCGCGAGATCGCGAGTGCCGGCGAGCAGCCGGATCGCCACTGGCAGGTGGTGATGCATACGCTTTCCACCGAGAGCAACATTCGCACCCTGCCGCTCAAGACGCTGCTGGTGCAGCTGGAGATGGACGGGGTGATCGCGCCGCGCTACACCTTCATGGCGGAGTATCGGCTGCGCTACGTTATCGAGCCGCAGGCGCTGGTCGAGCGCTTTAGCGGCGAGCGCGCCGATTTCGTGGCGCTGCTGGTCGGCAATATTCGTATCGCCCGCAGCTGGGGCACCCTCGATTTCGACAGACTCCACAATGCCGGGCGCGAGGCGGGCATCGACGCCTCGCGCTCGCGGGTGCTCACGGCACTCGAGTATTTTCAGGACAAGGGCTGGGTGGTGCTGGAGGGCAAGCGCATGACCGACGTCTTCGAGGTACGCGCCGCCGATATCGACATCGAGATGCTCACCGATACACTTCACGCGCGTTTTCGCCGCCGCGCCGATAGCGAGATCGCACGGCTGGACACCATGCTCGCGCTGTTCGAATCCGACACCTGCCTGACCCGCCGGCTGGCGCTGCACTTCGGCGACGAGCGCGCCCCCGAACGGTGCGCCCACTGTTCGGTATGCCGTGCCGGCCCGGCGCGGCTGCCGGCAGCCGCCACGCCGCCGCTACCGGACGACAACCGGCTGACGGCGCTGGCCGCCCCCTTCATCGCCCACCATCGGGAAGTGCTGGGCGAGGCGCCGAGCCCCGAACGGCTGGCGCATTTCCTCTGCGGCCTTGCCATGCCGGTGTTCACCACCCTGAAGGCGCGCCGGCTCGACGGCTACGCGGCGCTGGCCGGCCACGACTATCCGGCCGTGCAGCAAAGGGCAGGCGCGCTCTGAGATGGCACCCGCGCGACTGCCGCTGATTCATCACCCCGGCTACAGCATCGACTGGCCGACCCGCCACCCCTTCCCGATGGCCAAATTCAGCGCGCTGCGCCGCTATCTCGCTGACCGGGGCTTTGACGACGACCCGCTGGTCGAATGGATCACACCGCAGCCGGCCACCACCACCCAGCTGTTGCGCGCCCACACGCCGGACTACCTGCAGACCTTCTATCTGGGCGACAGCGACCCCGTCGCGCGCAAGCGCAGCGGCTTTCCGTGGTCGCAGGCGCTGGTCGAGCGCACCCTGCTGGAAGTGGGCGGCACCCTCGCCGCCGCTCATGCGGCGCTGACCACGGGGCTTGCCTGCAACACCGCCGGCGGCACTCACCACGCCTACCCCGACGCCGCCAGCGGCTACTGTCTGCTCAACGACCTGACGGTGGCGGCGCATGAACTGCTGGCGCGGGGACTGGCATCGCGCATTTTGATCGTCGACGGTGACGTCCACCAGGGCGACGGCACCGCCTTCGCCTTTCGCCACGAGCCGCGGGTGTTCACCTTCTCGCTGCACGGTGCGGATAACTTTCCCTTTACCAAGCGCGACAGCGACCTTGATATCGCACTGCCGCGCAGCAGCGGCGACGACGACTACATGGCCGCCCTGCAGGCCCACCTGCCACGGCTGATGCACGAATTCGCGCCCGATTTCATGTTCTACGACGCCGGCGCCGACGTGCACGCCGGCGACCGGCTGGGCCATTTCAAGATGAGTCTCAAGGGTATCAGGCGGCGCGACCGCTACGTGCTGTCGCGCTGCCTGGCGGCGGAGGTGCCGGTGGCAGCGGTGATCGGCGGCGGCTACGACCGCGACCTGGCGGCGCTGGTCGAGCGCCATGCGGTGCTGCACCGCGTGGCACGAGGGTTGTGGGGGGAATACCGCTCATGAAGCAATCGTCAGTCAGTACCGGAAACGGTCATGGCCGAGTCATCGGCGAGTGACGAACGACGGTCGCGGAACAGCAGCGCAAACAGCAGCAGTACCCCCAGCGCAAAGAGCGCCGGAAACAGCCAGACGGCCTGCCAATCGGTAACGCCGGCGGTCGCGAAGTAGTCCGTCACCCAGCCGGCCACCTGGAAACCGATCAGCATGCCAACACCATAAGTCGCCAGCGTAATCATGCCCTGTGCCGAACTCTTGAAACGCTCCCCTGCGCGGGCATCGGTATAGATCTGCCCCGACACAAAGAAAAAGTCGTAGCAGACGCCATGCAGAGCGATACCCACCAACAGCATAAAAGCGATCCCGTCGGCTTCACCGAAGGCAAACAGCAGGTAACGTAAACTCCAGGCCAGCATGCCTATCAGCAAAGTGCGCTTGATACCGAAGCGCTTGATGAAAAGCGGCAGCAGCAGCATGAAAAGGACTTCCGACAGCTGGCCAAGCGTCATCTTGCCGGTCGGGTTGGTCATGCCGATATCGGCCAGAAAAGGGTTGGCATTCTGATAGTAGAAGGCCAGCGGAATGCAGATCAGCACCGAAGCCACGAAGAAGATGGCGTAGTGTCGGTCCTTGAGCAGCCCCAGGGCATCCAGCCCCAGCACCTCCTTTAAACGTGTACCGCGCTCGGCGCGGGGCGGAGTTGCCGGCAACGTGAAGCTGTAAAGCCCCAGCGCCAGGGAGGCGATGGCACTCATCAGAAAGGTATGTTGCAAAAGCCCGGCCTCGATGGCGGCCCCAGAATCCCAGGAAAATACGAAGCTGATGACCAGACCGGCGATAATCCAGCCGATAGTGCCCCAGACGCGAATGCGGGCAAACTCGCTGGCCGGGTCCGCCATCTGCCGGAAGGAGACCGCATTGACCAGCGCCAGCGTCGGCATATACAGAATCATGTAGCACAGCACCAGCGGATAGAAGTTCGCGAAACTGTCACTGCTATAGAGTGCAAACAGTAGTACGGCGCCCGCCAGATGCAACAGACCGAGCAGCCGTTCGGCATTGAAATAGCGATCGGCGATCAGCCCAACGATGAAAGGCGCAATGATTGCGCCCCACGACTGGGTCGAAAAGGCCATGCCGATCTGGCCACCCGTGGCTTCGAGATTGTAAGCCAGGAAGGTGCCGAGGGTGACGAACCAGCCACCCCAGATGAAAAACTGTAGAAACATCATGATGCCGAGTCGTGAACGTAGCACTGTCATGAGCTGATCCTCTTTCCTTTCCGCTCGATCACTGCTTCACCGCGCTGCCTGTCAGCGCCCTCGGTCTATGGCCTTACTCCGAGCGAGAACACTGGCACAGCAAAGTAAACGTTTACATTTTCTGCATGACACACTAGCGCTACTGAAGGAACGGGAGTATTCGCCAAAAGTCCAGGAGGTTTTCAGGCTGTTGGCAATAGGCGTAAAAATTGTTAATAATCAAAATACTGAAGTTATTTAGAATTCATCCGAAAAGCGGGAAAGACTATATCGGTACATGTGCCCCTGTATTTTCAAAAATGAAAACCTTTACTATTGGTAGCCATGATGTCGATCAATGAAGTGGCACGTGAAGCCGGTGTATCGATTGCCACCGTCTCGAGGGTCATCAACAACAGCGGGGCCGTTCGCGCCAGCACCCGGGAAAAGGTCGAGGCCGCCATCAATGCGCTCGGCTATAGCGCCAACCGGTTAGCGCGCAATCTGCGCACCTCCGAAAGCAGGCTGATACTGGTGCTGGTGCCGGATTACAGCAACACCTTCTATGCCGGCATCGTGCAGGGCATTGACGGCGAGGCGAGACGACGGGGATATCACATGCTGCTTTGCGACACCGGTGCAGACCCCGATGCGGAGCGCACTTATATCGAACTGCTGAAAAACCGGATGGTGGATGGTGCTATCTGTCTCGACCCGGACAGCGTGCAGTCCCTGCTGGGTGAGCAGCCCCGCGCCCTGCCCTGGGTCGCCTGCTGCGAGTTCGATCCCGACAGCGGCATTCCCTGGGTCGGCATCGACAACGCACGCGCCGCCGCCGATGCCGTGCGCTTTCTGATCGGACGCGGGCGTCGGCGCATCGCCATGATCGGCGGTGACGAGCGTTTCATGTACGCCCATGAACGCCGCCGTGGCTATCTGACAGCACTCGCCGAGGCCGGACTGACACCACCGCAGGGCAGCCCTCTGGATACCTTCTCTCCTGACTTTGACGATGGCTACCGGCTGGCCGCTCGGATGCTGTCGGTCTCGCCGCGATGCGATGCCATCTTTGCTGTGGCCGACCCGCTCGCCGTAGGCGCCATGCAGGCGGTACATGATGCGGGGCTGCGGGTGCCGGAAGATGTCGCCATTGTCGGTTTCGATAACGTGCCATTCGCCACCATGGTGCGCCCCAGACTGACCACGGTGGCCCAACCGATGAAGCGGCTGGGCGAGAATGCGGCCCGTGTGCTGATCGAGCGGCTCAACGACCCGGAGTTGCCGGTATCGGGAACCATGCTCGAACATGACATCATTGTCCGGGAAAGCGCCTGAATCAGCCCGGACCGGACTCAGGAAGGTATGACAAATGAAATCACTACGCGGACCGGGGCTCTTTCTAGCCCAGTTTGTGGGCGAACAGGCCCCCTTCGATTCGCTCGCCGGCATGGCCGAATGGGCTGCCGGCTACGGCTATCGCGGCGTGCAGATCCCCAGTGGCGAGTCGCGCCTGATGAATCTCGCCACGGCGGCCGACAGCCAGGCCTATTGCGACGATTTACGCGCAACGCTTGACCGGCACGGCCTGCAGCCGACCGATCTTTCGGTTCACCTGCAGGGGCAACTGGTCGCCGTTCACCCCGCCTACGATGCGCTGATGGATGGCTTCGCTCCCGGTGAACTCCGCGGTCGCCCCGCGGCGCGTCAGCAGTGGGCCTGCGAACAGATTCGGCTGGCTGCCCGAGCGTCCCGCCGGCTCGGCCTGACCACCCTGCCCGCCTTCTCGGGCTCGCTGGCCTGGCCTTATCTCTACCCCTTTCCACAGCGTCCGCCCGGACTGATCGAAGAGGCCTTCGATGAACTGGCGAGGCGCTGGCGACCGCTGCTGGATGCCTGCGACGAGCAGGGTGTAGACCTCTGTTTCGAACTGCATCCCGGCGAGGATCTCTTTGATGGCAGCACCTTCGAGCGCTTTCTGGAAGCGGTCGATTATCACCCTCGTGCACAGCTGCTCTACGACCCCAGCCATATGCTGCTTCAGCAGCTCGACTACCTGGGCTTTATCGACTGCTATCACGAACGCATTCAGGCCTTTCACGTCAAGGATGCAGAGTTTCGCCCCTCCCCCCACCAGGGCGTCTACGGCGGCTATAGCGGCTGGATAGAGCGTGCCGGTCGATTTCGCTCACTCGGAGACGGGCAGATCGATTTCGGCGCGATCTTCTCGAAGCTGGCGCAGTACGACTACAGCGGCTGGGCAGTACTGGAGTGGGAGTGCGCGCTCAAGCATCCGCAACAGGGCGCGCGCGAAGGGGCCGAATTCATCCGCCGCCACATGATCGACGTCGCCGATAGCGCTTTTGACGACTTTGCCGGGGTAGCGCTGGATGACGCCCAGCGGCGCCAGCTGCTGGGTCTGAACGGTAAACAGGGAGAGACAGAATGACAGCTCCAATTCGCATCGGCATGGTAGGCGGCGGCTTCATGGGCCGTGTGCATCGCATGGCGCAACGCCTCGACGGAGATTATCAGCTCATCGCTGGCGCCTTCTCTTCCGACCCTGAACGCGCCCGCAGCAGTGGTAAAGCCCTCAATCTCGATCCGGCACGGGTCTATACCGACTTTACTACCATGGCCGAGCGGGAAGCCGCTCGCGAGGACGGTATCCACGTCGTCAGCATCGTCACTCCCAATCACCTTCACGCTCCGATTGCTCAAGCTTTCATCGAAGCCGGCATCCATGTCATCTGTGAAAAACCACTGTCGATATCGCTCGAAGAAGCCATGGCACTGCGCGCACTGGTCAGGCGGCACGGCGTACAACTGCTGCTGACACACAACTACTCGGGCTACCCGGCCGTGCGGCGTGCCCGCCAACTGATACGTGAAGGCACGCTGGGCGAGCTGCGTCTGGTCGAGGTGGACTACGCCCAGGACTGGCTGAGCGAGGCGGGCAGCGAGGGATGGCGCGGCGATCCGGCGCTGGCCGGCCCGGCGGGAGCGCTGGGCGATATCGGTATCCATGCCTGGCAGCTGGCGGATTATGTGACCGGCCGCGAGATCGATACCCTGAGTGCGGATCTGCACACCTTCGTAGCAGGTCGGCAACTGGACGATTTTGCCCAGGCGATGCTGCGCTATCGGGACGGCGCGCGCGGGCGACTGTCGGTCAGTCAGGTATCGCCGGGCAACAACAACCGCCTGCGACTGGCCGTTTACGGCAGCCGGGGCGGGCTCCATTTCGATCAGGAGAGTCCCGATGCGCTGTGGTTTGCCCGGCTGGGCGACCCCTTGCAGCGCCTTTCACGCAATGGCCCCGGAAGCGGAGCGGCTGACCTGCAAGCCAGCCGGCTGCCGGCCGGTCACCCGGAGGGCTATCTGGAAGCCTTTGCCCAGCTCTATCGCGATTTTGCCTGCAGCCTGCGCGGCGAAGCGCCACCTGATATCGCACTGCCCGACGTGGACACCGGCTGTCGGGGACTCGCCTTCGTTGAAGCCATGCTGGCAAGCTCACAGTCGAACGGTGCGTGGACAGCACCCGCTTATCCGACGGACTGAGCGTAGCGCCCGGCCGCTGATAGACATGACACAACGCGGCGCGATGAAATGGCCAGCCACGCTGCCGGAAGGCCGCCGCTGCCGGTGCCGCGCTCACTCACCCCAGTTGCGCGCCAGCACGCTCAGCCAGTTATCGTGGCACAGCCGCGTCATCAGGGCGTCATCGAAGCCGTGGCGGCGCATCGCGTCGCGCAGCGCCGGTAGCCCGCTGCAGTCGCCGATATCGCGGGAAACTTCCGCGCCGTCGAAATCGGAGCCCAGCCCCACGCCCGTCTCGCCCAGATGTTCGAGCAGGTGGTCGAGATGGCGCAGCATGATATCGAGGCCGAAGTCGCCGTTCATGCGGCCATCGGAGCGCAGAAAGGCCGAGGCGAAGTTGAGCCCCACCAGGCCGCCGCTCTCGGCGATCATATCGAGCTGATAGTCGGTCAGGTTGCGCGCATGAGGGCAGAGGGCATGGGCGTTGGAGTGGCTGGCAACCAGCGGCGCGTCGGTGAGCGCCGCCACGTCGCGAAAGCCCGCCTCGTTGAGGTGGGAGAGATCGATCACAATGCCGAGCCGGTTGCACTCGCGCACCAGCCGCCGCCCGGCGTCGGTCAGCCCCGGCCCGGTATCGCCTGTGGCGGGGAAGCGAAACGGCACGCCGTGCCCGAACAGCGTCGGGCGGCTCCACACCGGCCCCAGTGAGCGCAGCCCCAGACCATGAAAGCGCTCCAGCGCCTCGCAGCCTTCGTCGATCGCCTCGGCGCCCTCCATGTGCAGTACCGCCGCCAGCCGCTCGCTACCCAGCGCGGCACGAATCTCGCCCGCCGTGGTGCAGGGCGTGATGACGCCCTGCGCCGCCAGTCGCTCGAACTGCTCGACCTGCGCCAGCGCCACCGGCAGTGCCTGCTCGGCGGGCAGTGCCGCGGGTAGCGGCAGGTCGTAACCCGCGCTCCCGGGTGACATCATGCCGGCCACGCCCGACTCGCCCGTCGGCGGCACGAAGATCGCGAACAGGCCGCCGCCCCAGCCACCCTTGCGGGCACGCGGCAGATCGATATGACCACCCCTGCAGCCATCATGAATCGCCTGCGCGTCTACCTTGCCGCTGTAGAGCCGCAGCAGCAGGTCGTTATGGCCGTCGAAAACAAGCGGTTGTGGAGACACGTCATCTCTCCGCAGGAGGGCAGATGGGAAAGTCAATCGTCGTATTCCGGGGCCCAGTTTTCATAATAAAGGAGCAGATGCAGGTATCGAGCATGTAGGTCGTCACGGCGCGAAGCGCCCTTCATCGTCCACAACCGACCGCCGCTCTTCGAGAAATTGACCATCGGCCTTCGGCAGCTCGGACAGTGAAGCCCAGCAGGGGCGCACGGGACGAAGCGTAATCACGTCTCCCTCCCGCGAGATTTCCAGCTCACCGACGCCTTCGTACGCCATATCCGCCGGCGGGCACGACTGGCATATGCAAGGCATATGCAGAGACATCAGCGCAAGCCACTGAGCAGAGCCGGCCAGCAGACCGGCTCTGAAGGGCAGCGGCGATGATCACTGCGCCGGACCCCGCACGCCGGTGACCAGCGCGTCCGGGCGCAGATAGTTCTGCCACACCTGCTGAATCGTCGCGGCATCGAGGGTGCGGTACTGCTCCGCGGCCTGCTGTTTGGCATCCAGCGGTCGGCCGGCCAGCGACAGTGACAAGAGCTGCCCACCAATCGCCGAGTAGCTGGTCTCGCTCAGCGGCATGCTGCGCAGCAGCTTGCTTTTGGCGCGGTTCAGCTCGCTGTCGGAGACCGGCGCCTGCTGCATCCGTTCGATGTTGCGAATCACCAGCGCGCGCGCCTCGTCGACCTTCTCCGGATCGCTGCCGTAGCTGACCTCGAAGTCGCCGCGATGAGCATCAAGCGAGATGTTCGAGCTGACGCCATAGACCAGCCCGCGCTCGACGCGCAGATCGCGCCACAGCCGCGAGGCGAAGTCGCCGCTGAGCACCTGATTGCCCAGGTAGAGAGCATAGCGATCATCGCTGTCGCGGTTCATGTCGATCATCTCGGCCAGCGTCACGTTCGCCTGGCTGGCCGAACGGTCGGGCGTATAGAAGCGCGACGCCTGGTTGAGCGGCACCGCCGGATAGTCGGTGTCGGGCCTGTCACCGCTGGCCTGCCAGTCACCGAAATAGCGCTCGATCACCTCACGAGCATGCTGCGCCGTGATGTCGCCCACCACCACAATGGTGGTCATATCGGGGCGGAAGGCGCTGTCGAAGTAGCTTCGCACCTGATCGAGGGTCAGGTTGTCGATCGACTCGGGCGTCATGTGGCGCAGCGCCGGGTCATTGTCCGGCAGCAGCGCGCGGTTGAGCGCCTGGCTGTTGAGGAAGTCGGGGCTTTCAAGATAGCCGGGCAGCGAGCTGGCGTTCTGCTGCTTGAGAATCGAGAAGGCGCGCTCGGAAAAGTTGGGGTTGCGCTGATGCTCGGCGAGCAGCTCGACGCCGCGCTCGAAATGGTCCTTCGCAACCGACAGCGAAAAGCTCGAGCCGGCGCTTTCATCGGCAGCGATCTCGTCGAGCGCACGCTGCAGGGCGATACGGTCCATCGACTGGCTACCGTAGCGATAAAGGCCGTCGAGGATCTCGGCAGCCCCCTCCTCGCCCTCGGGTACCTGCAGATCGGGGTTGGTGTCGACGGCGCCCATCAGCGTCAGGCGATTGCTGGCGCTCTCCGGCTGGACGATCAGGCGGATGCCGTTGGGCAGCGTCATGTCGACCGGGTCGAGCGTCGACACCGGCACGTCGAGATCGGCAAGGGCGCTACGCGCCCACTGCGGCAGCTCGACCGGCCCGTCCGGCGTGGCGCCGAACTGCTCCGGTTCGCCGTAACTGTCGCGGCTGACCGGCTCGCCGGAAGACTGCGGCGTCAGGGTCGCGGTGATCGGCGGCGTTGCGAACACCCGCGCCGCCAGCGCGTTGACCTGCTCCGGCGTGACCGCCTTGATGCGCTCGATCATTGCCTGCGGCGAGTCCAGCCCCTGCTGCACGATCGCCTGCGACCAGGCGCTGGCAAGGCCGGACACGGCGTTGCGCTGCGATTCGATATCGGCAATCGCGCGGCGTTTGGCGGCACTCACCAGCTCGGGATCGATGCCTTCACTGGCGGCTTTGTCGATGATCTCGCGCATGCGCTCCGCTATGGGCGTCGGATCGGCACCGGCGGCGAAAACGCCGTAGGCGGCCGCCATGCCGGCGTAGGGCATCTGGTTGCCGAACACACCGCCGGACAGCGCCGTACCGTCGAAGCCCATGCTGGCCAGCGCGCCGCGCTGCGAGCCCAGCGCATCGAGCATAATGCCGGCCACCGTGGCCTCGTCATCGCGCAGGCCGGGAATGCGCCACGCCATGTAGATCGAACCGTAGGGATCGTTGGTGTCCATCTCGATGGTATCGGTTTTTACCGGCTGGAAATCGAACCCGGGACGCTCCGGGGTATCGCGACGGGGAATATCGCCGAACTGCGCCTTCACCTCGTCGAGGGTCTGCTGCGGATCGACGTCACCGCTGATCACCAGCACGGCGTTGTTGGGCACATACCAGTCGTTGTGAAAGGTCTGCAGCTGCTCGGCCGTGGTGTTGTCGAACGATTCGCGGGTGCCCAGCGGCGTATGGGCATAGGGCGTGCCGGCGAACAGATCGCTCACCATGCGGGTGTAGGCCAGAAAGGACGGGTTGGAGAGATCGCCGGAGACCTCCTGGTTGATCGCCCCGCGCTCGTCCTGCCAGCCTTCGGGGGTGATCTCCAGCGCCTTCATGCGGGTCGCCTCGATGCGCAGTGCCACCTCGAGGTCATTACGCGGCACGGTAAAGTAGTACTGCGTCTGATCCTGGGCGGTGAAGGCGTTCATATTGGCGCCCAGGCTTGCGGTAATCGCCGACAGCTGGTCGCCGGAGAGCTCCGGGCCGCCGCGAAACATCATGTGCTCGGCGGCATGAGCCATGCCGGGAAAGCCCTCGGGGGCTTCGCTGGAGCCGACCCGATAGTTCATCTGGGTGGTCACCGCCGGTGCCAGGTCACTCTCGACAATGACCACCTCGAGGCCGTTGTCGAGCGTCGCCCGCAGTACGTCATCCTGCGCTGCCTCGACGCCGCTGTCGGCGGCCGGCACACTCATGGGCGTCAGGCAGAGCGTGACCAGCACGCCACCCGCAAGCTTTCCGAACAGGCCCATTGAACCTCTCCCTGCATGCTTTTATTGATTGAAGAAGCCACCCGCGGAGGTGGCGCACGCCTTTGACAGCGGCGCACGGCAAACGCTCCCGGTGGTGAAAGAAAGTATGGAGATCGCCCCTGTGAGCGGATACTGCGGTAACGACCGGAGCGCCCGCAGGCGCTCCGACGTCGCGCCTTCAGCTGGTGTGTTCGCTGGGCTGCGGCAGGGCCGGAAGCGAGTTATCCATAAGCTCGACGCTCTGCTGATAGTACTGCTGGCTCTTGCTGTGCTGCCCAAGGTTGGCGTAAAGACGCGCCAGCTCGGCGCAGGCCGTACTGCTGGGGCGCTGGCGGTGGCTCGCCTCGAAGTACTCCTGCGCCTTGCCCCACCAGGCATTACGCAGCGACAGCCGACCCAGCGCCATCAACAGCTCGGGGTCGTTGGGGCGCTCCTGCAGCCATTTCTCGGCGGTCGCCAGCTGACGCTCGGGCTCTACCGACAGCAAGCCATAATGGTGAATGAGGCGGGCGTCCCAGTGACTCTTGAGCGCATTGCGCAGCAGGATTTCCGCCTCGGAGGTCTCACCGTTGCGCTCCAGAATCGAGGCGTAGAGCAGTACCAGCTCGACATCCCCCTTGTGGATGTCGGGCATCTCCGCCCACAGCGTGCGGGCCCGGTGATGGTTGCTGTTCTGCGCGGTCTGCTCCAGCAGGGCGAGATAGGTCGTGCGCTCCAGCGCCACGCGCTCCTCGTTACCGACCAGATCATGGCGCTCCAGCGCCGGCAGCAGGCGCCGCATACCCTCCCAGTCATGCACCTGCAGATAGGCCTGCTTGAGAAGCCGCAGCACCTGCTGGTGTTGCGGCATGCTCTCGTGCAGGCGGGTCAGAATCGCCAGCGCCTGCTCCGGCTGGCGACGATCCAGCAACAGCTGCGCCTGCATCAGGGCCACTGCGTTGTCAGCGTCGCTGTTACCCTGCTGAGCCTGCTTCAAAAGCTCGTCGGCCTGGTCATGACGGCCCTGATAGTGCGCCGCCAGCGCTGCCGAGAGGTAGTTGACCAGCGGCGTCGAGGCATCATCCGCCGAGCGTGTCAGCGCCCGTTCGGCGCGCTTCCAGCGCCCGTCGCCCAGTGCCACCAGCCCCTTGTGGGTACGATGCATGGCCTGACGATGGCGCGAGCGCCGGGTCCAGCCACGCAGACCTTCGACCGGATGACGCATACGCCACAAAAGACGCAACACAAAGTGTAGCGCCAGAAAAATGGCAAACAGCAGCAGCAGGCCGAACCAGAAGGAGGTCTGCACCGAGGTATCGCCCACCCGGAACATGATGTAGCCCGGCATGGTGATCATCAGCTGACCGAGCAGGGCGCCAACCGCCAGAACGACGACGATAAAGAGAATCAGCTTTCTCATGCCTGACCTCCCTGGTCGTCGCCCGAACCGCTACCGCCATTCTGTGCGCCGCCGCCGTTCGAATTCGTGCTGTCACCGCTCTGCGAGCCGCTGGCGGAACCATTACCGCCACTCTGACGCTGCTGCTGAAACTCGCGCAGGGCATTGAGCGATTCACTGATATCGGGCAGCTGCGGAGTAATGTTGCGCGCGGCGAGAGTGCCCAGCTGATCGACCAGCTGCGATACGTTGCTGTTGTCGCTGCTGAAGTAGCTGCTCACCAGCGACTGCGCCCGCTGCAGGGCGCTCTGGTACAGCTCGCCGTTGTCGCGCATCAGCGCCAGCTGCGCCTGCTCGATCAAAAGCTGCACGTTCTGGCGCAGGTAGGTCTCCTGAGCGGGGGTAATCAGCGCCTCCAGCGGCTCATCGTGGCGGCGCACGGTCACCAGTCCCTGGAGCTGCTCGCCGAGCCGTGCGAGCTGCTGGCGCCAGCCGCCGGAGAACAGCGCCTCGCTGTCCTGCTGCGCCGTCTGCCCCTGCAACTCCTGCGACAGCGGCAGGCCATCGACGCGCTCGGCGAGCGCCGCCAGACGCAGATAGAGGCCGCTCTCGTCGACATCGGGTACGGCCTCGAGCGATGAAATTTCGGAGGCGACCGCGCGGCGCACCGGCAGCAGTGCCGGATTGTCGATGGCCTCGAGGCGCTGGTCGGCGGTTCTCAGCAGCGCCAGCGCACCGCTGACATCGCGCTCCAGCTGCAGTCGCTGATTGGCCATGCGCAGCAGATATTCCACCTCGGCCAGCTGCCAGATACGCGCATCGGTCTGCTGCGTGCTGGAGAACGCATTGAGCGCCTGCTGCAGCGCCTGGTCGTTCTGTTCGAACTGCGACTGTAGACGACTGACCTGCGAGCGCAGGTTCTGAATGCCCTGTGAGCCCTCCTGCACGCTACTGGAGAGCTGGCTACGCTGCTGATTGCCCTGGTCGAGACCGCTCTGCAGCCGAGCGATCGTCTGCTGCTGTTGCCAGTTCCACCAGCTGCCGGCGGCAATCGCCGCAATCAGCACAATCAGGACGATCACGACCAGCGCCATCGGCCCCCTGCTTCCGCCTCCGCTGCGGCGCGAGCGATGTTCGGGGCGGGTATCGCCCGGCTCCGGGGCGCGGCCGCCGGTGCCGCTCGAAGCGCTGCTGCCACTGGTACCGGAGGTAGCGCTGGCGCTGGAGGCTCCCTTCGTGGCACGACCTGTCGCGCTGCTGCCGGCACCCTCGCTGGCACCCGTTGAGGACGTACCGGAGGAGGCAGCTCCCGAAGGTTTCGAGGCTGTCGAAGAAGAGGCGGTTGATGCCGCGCCGGCACCCGAGTCGGTCTGCGGCGAGGCGTCATCGCCGCCTGCCTGCTGGTCTCGACGCCTCTCGGCGTCGTGATTGCCCTGCTCGTCCGATGCGCTGCGCTTGTCTTTATCGTTTTCCTGATTGCTCATTGATCGCTGCCCTTTTTCTGATCCGATAGAGGCGGCCCCGGTCTATGGTGTCCGAGCCCCGGCCGCCGTCTGCGCCAGTGTTTGTGGCGTGGCATCCCCGGCAATGAAAACACACTTATAGTGATGGCCTGCTGCCATTGTAGCCAAACGTTGACTGGATACGATAAGCGGCCTTTGTCGAGTCGCTGCGCTGCACCACTGATCGAGCCACTCGAGCTGCTCACCGCTGGTGACGATCAGCACGGCGAAATCGCCCGCCGCCAGCCGCCGGCGCGCGCCTTCGGGTGGCGGTGACAGCCGCCGCCGATAGAGCGCCAGCCGCGTCAGCGTTGCCCCGCGCGCGGCAAGCGTCATCTCGATCAGTTCGCGCCCGCCCTCACCGGCGGCCAGCAGCACGCGCTCACCCGCCACTTCCTGAAGCCCCGGCAGCGCCAGCAGCGCCTCGCTGGCGCTGCCCGACCCCGCCTCAGGCGCGCCGACCTCGACGCCCAGCTGCGCACTCAAAAGCTCGGCGGTGCTGCGCCCTGTCGCGTAGAACGCAACGCCCTGCGGCAACTGTGGCCAGCGCGCCTCGACCGCTTCGGCAAGACGTTCGGCGGCGAAGGGGCTGGTGCAGATCACGCGGCTGAAATTGTCGAGATCGTACAGCGCGGTCTCCTCCGGCGGCGTTGGCGCACGGGGTTCCAGCCGCATGATATCAAGAGACAGCGGCGCCAGACCGGCACCGCGCAGCGCCTCTTCCAGCGCCGCCGCGCGGGCGCCGGGGCGAGCCATCAGGGCGCAGGGCATCGTCTGCCGGCGCCTCGACGAGCCGGCCGCATCCACCGGGCAGACGCTCAACGCGGCGGCGCCTCGTCGCCATACACCGCCTGCAGAATCCTGCCGGCACCGCGCGACAGCAGGTCTTCGGCGACCCCGACACCCAGCGTCTCGGGGTCGTTGGCCGGGCCGCGCGCCTCGGCGTGAATGACCTCGGAGCCGTCGGGCGCCCCCACCAGGGCGCGCAGCCAGAGGGTCTGATCATCATCCTCGAGCACCGCATAACCGCCAATCGGCACCTGACAGCCGCCTTCGAGGCGGGTATTCATGGCGCGCTCGGCCAGCACCCGCAGGGTGGCGTGCTCATCGATAAGCGGCGCGATCAGCGCCCGCAGGGTGTCGTCGTCGCTGCGACATTCGATGCCCAGCGCCCCCTGACCACAGGCCGGCAGCATCACCTCCGGCGGCAGCCGCTGGGTAATGCGCGCCTCCAGTTCAAGACGCTCGAGACCGGAGGTGGCCAGGATGATGGCGTCGAACTCGCCGGCATCCAGCTTGCCCAGCCGGGTCTGCACATTGCCGCGCAGATTGAGTACCACCAGGTCGGGGCGCGCGGCACGCACCTGAAGCGCCCGGCGCAGGCTGGAGGTACCGACACAGGCCCCCTCCGGCAGGAGATCGAAGCGCTGGTGATGGTTGGAGACAAAGGCATCGGTGGGCGCCCCGCGGTCGAGGATGGCGTGCAGTCCGAGGCCGTCGGGAAAATGCATGGGCACGTCCTTCATGGAGTGCACGGCGATATCGGCCCTATCCGCCAGCATCGCCTCTTCGAGCTCCTTGACGAACAGCCCCTTGCCGCCGACCTTCGCCAGCGGCGTGTCGAGAATGCGATCGCCGCGGGTCGACATCCCCACCAGCTCGACGTCAAGCGTCGGATGCAACGCCTCCAGCCGCGCCTTGACATGCTCCGCCTGCCACAGCGCCAGCTGGCTTTTACGGGTGGCGATTCTGATCCTCTGTGCTGTCACGAACGCTCCCTGCATTGACTGATAAAAAGGTGTCCCATCGGCCGGTCATCATAGTGCAGAGCCGTGCGAGGCGTCATCCGGGCGTGCCGAGCGCCACAAGAGTTCTGTTACACTGCGTGCATCCGTGGCGCCTCCGCGCTCCGGCCCCCGTTATGCAGGACGCCGACAGATGACACAGAGTACCCACCAGACCTGGGGCGGTCGCTTCAGCGAGCCCACCGACGCCTTCGTCGCCGCCTTTACCGCCTCGATCGGTTTCGATCAGCGCCTCTATCGTCACGATATCCGCGGCTCCATCGCCCACGCCACCATGCTCGCTCGCGTCGGCGTATTGACGCCCGATGAGTGCGCCGCGATCGTTACCGGCCTGGGCGAAATCGAAGCCGAGATCGAGCGCGGCGAGATCGAGTGGTCGGTGGCGCTGGAGGATATTCACATGAATATCGAGGCGCGGCTTACCGAACGCATCGGCACGGTGGGCAAGAAACTCCACACCGGCCGCTCGCGCAACGACCAGATCGCCACCGATATCCGCCTTTACCTGCGCGACGGCATCGACGCCGTGGCAAGCGAGCTTACCCGCCTGCGGCGCGCGCTGATCGAACTGGCCAGCCGCGAAGCCGACACCGTGATGCCCGGCTTCACCCACCTGCAGAGCGCCCAGCCGGTCACCTTCGGGCACCATCTGCTGGCCTGGCAGGAGATGCTCGACCGCGACCAGCAGCGCCTGCTGGACGCGCGTAAAAGGGTCAATGTGATGCCGCTGGGCGCCGCGGCGCTGGCCGGTACCAGCTACCCCATCGACCGCCACGTCACCGCCGAACTGCTGGGCTTCGAACGACCGGCGGAGAACTCGCTGGATGCGGTCAGCGATCGCGACTTCGCTATCGAGTTCACCTCTTTCGCCAGCCTTTTGATGATGCACCTGTCGCGCATGAGTGAGGAACTGGTGCTGTGGACCAGCGCCCGGTTCGACTTCATCGACCTGCCGGATCGCTTCTGCACCGGCTCGTCGATCATGCCGCAGAAGAAAAACCCCGATGTGCCGGAGCTGGTGCGCGGCAAGACCGGCCGCGTCTACGGCCACATGATCAGCCTGCTGACACTGATGAAGTCGCAGCCGCTGGCCTACAACAAGGACAACCAGGAGGACAAGGAGCCGCTTTTTGACACCCTCGACACCGTGCTCGGCTCGCTGCGCGCCTTTGCCGACATGATGCCGGCAGTGGTCGCCAAAAGGGACAACATGGCGCTCGCCGCGCGTCAGGGCTTCGCCACCGCCACCGATCTCGCCGACTACCTGGTACGCCGCGGCATCGCCTTCCGCGACGCCCACGAGATAGTAGGCCACGCCGTGGCCTACGGCATCGAACAGGATCGCGACCTCTCCCAAATGAGTCTCGACGAGCTGCAGCGTTTCTCCGATCATATCGGCGAGGACATCTTCGAGGTGCTGACGCTGGAGGGCTCGGTCGCCGCCCGTAACCATATCGGTGGCACCGCGCCGGATCAGGTGCGCGCCGCTGCCGACCGCGCCCGTCGCGCGCTCGACGTCCTGCCCGACTTTGCCCTGGAGCGCGAGGGAGACGCATGAGAACCGCACTTTCCATCCTGCTGCTGACGCTGACGCTGGCCGGCTGCGGCCAGACCGGACCGCTCTACATGCCCGACAACGAACGGGCCAGCGAGCGCTACGATCCTCAGGGCGCCTACGAAGATGACAGCGCTGGCGACAGCGATGCAGCCGGTGGCGGCGCCGAAGTAACGGTACCCGACAGTGGCGACAGCCCCACCACCACCAGCCCCGGGGCCAGCGGCGTATCGGCTACCGCGGCGGGCGCTCCCGCAGCGCCGGAGGCAGCCGAGTAATGTCCGGACATTTTCACTGGCAACAGGGCCGGCTGCACGCCGAGGGCGTCAGCCTCGAAGCGGTCGCCGAACGCTTCGGCACGCCCTGCTACGTCTACTCGGCGGCCGCCTTTACCGATCACTTCCGCCAGTACGCCAGGCCGCTGGCGGGGCGCGATCATCTGATCTGCTACGCCCTCAAGGCCAACTCGAACCTGGCCGTTATCGACCTGCTGGCGCGCCTGGGCGCCGGCTTCGATATCGTCTCGGTGGGGGAGCTGGAGCGGGTGCTGGCCGCCGGCGGCGATCCCGGTCGAGTGGTCTTCTCCGGCGTCGGCAAACGCGATGACGAGATGGCCCGGGCGCTGCAGGTCGGTATTCGCTGCTTCAACGTCGAATCCGAGGCCGAGCTCGAGCGGCTCGACGCCATCGCCGGCCGACTGGGCAAGCGCGCGCCGGTGTCGCTGCGGGTCAATCCCGACGTCGACGCCCGCACCCACCCTTACATCTCCACCGGCCTCAGGGACAACAAGTTCGGCATCGCCATCGACGACGCCGAGCGCGCCTATCGCCGCGCCGCCGAGCTTGCCCACCTCGAACCGGTGGGTATCGACTGCCATATCGGCTCGCAGCTCACCGAGCTGGCCCCCTTTCTGGACGCCCTCGACCGCCTGCTGGCGCTCCACGACCGGCTGGTGGCGCAGGGTATCGCGATTCACCATCTTGACCTCGGCGGCGGTCTGGGGGTCGACTACCGGGGCGAAACGCCGCCGGCGGTGGCCGACTACATGGCCGCCCTGCTCGAACGCATCGGCACGCGGCCCCTGTCGCTGATGTTCGAACCGGGCCGCTCGATCGCCGCCAACGCCGGCGTGCTGCTCACTCGTGTCGAGTATCTCAAGCCCGGTGAGGCGAAAAACTTCGCCATCGTCGATGCCGCCATGAACGACCTGATCCGCCCCACCCTCTATCAGGCCTGGCAGGCGATCACGCCGGTAGTGAACAACGGCGGGCGCGAGACACGTCAATGGGACGTGGTGGGGCCGATCTGCGAATCCGGCGACTATCTCGGCAAGGATCGCCAGCTGGCGCTGGCCGAGGGCGACCTGCTGGCGGTGCACTCCGCCGGCGCCTACGGCTTCGTCATGGCGTCGAACTACAATACCCGCAGCCGCCCGGCCGAGGTGATGGTGGTGGGCGACGCACTGTTCGAGGTCGGCGCCCGCGAGCCGCTTGAGGCCCTGTGGCAGCGTGAATCGCGGCTGCCGCAGGGCGCTGTTGTCGCCGACGCCAACGGGCACCGCTCATGATGCTGCACTTCACCAAGATGCACGGGCTGGGCAACGACTTCATGGTGGTCGACCTGGTCACCCAGCGCGCGCGTCTTGATGCCGAGCTCATTCGCCGGCTGGCCGATCGCCGCTTCGGCATCGGCTTCGACCAGCTGCTGCTGGTCGAGCCGCCGACCCGACCGGATGTGGACTTTCGCTATCGCATCTTCAACGCCGACGGCAGCGAAGTGGAGAACTGCGGCAACGGTGCGCGCTGCTTCGCCCGCTTCGTGCTTGATCAGCGCCTCACCACACGCCGCGAGATCAGCGTGCAGACCGCCGGCGGCGATCTTCAACTGCGTGTCGCCGGCGACGGTCGGGTCAGGGTCGACATGGGGCAGCCGCGCTTCGCCCCCGCCGATATCCCGCTGAACGCCGAAGCGCCCGCCAGCGCCTACAGCCTCGACCATAACGGCCTGGAGGTGACCTTCGATGCCCTGTCGATGGGCAACCCCCACGCGGTGATCGACGTGGCAAGCGTCGACAGCGCGCCGGTGGCGCAGCTGGGACCGGCGATCGAGGCGCATCCGCGCTTTCCACACCGGGTCAATGTCGGCTTCATGGAGATTGTCGCCGAAGACAGGGTGCGGCTGCGCGTCTTCGAACGTGGCGTGGGCGAAACCCTGGCCTGCGGTACCGGCGCCTGCGCCGCCGCGGTCAGCGGTATTCGCCGCGGCCTGTTGACCTCGCCGGTGAGCGTGACACTGCCCGGCGGCGAGCTGACCATCGAGTGGGCGAACCAGGCCACCTCTGTCATCATGACCGGCCCCGCCGTGCGGGTGTTCGATGGCCGCATCGCGATCTGACAAGGCGCCGCCACAGCCAGCAGGAGAGCAAGATGAGCGACGAAAGCAGTGCCGCGGACCGCACGCCAGCGGTCGAGCTCGACGCCGATCAGGTCGGCGCCTGGCTGGCACGCCACCCCGATTTCTTCGCGGGTCGCGAACAGCTGCTCACCACGCTGCGCGTTCATCATCCGCAGCGCGGTAACGCCGTCTCGCTGATGGAGCGGCTGACGCTGGCACTGCGCGACCGCGCCGAACGTGCCGAGGCGCAGCTCGACGGCCTGCTCGACAGCGCCAGGCGCACCGAACAGCAGTATCGTGGCCTGCGCAGCCTGGTACTGGCACTGCTGACCGCCGACTCCCGTGACGCCCTGACGCAGACGCTGGCAACCGAGCTGCATGAGCAGTTCGGCATCGAACATCTTGCGCTGTGGCGCCACTCGAACGCCGGCACGCCCCTTCAGCCACCCGACCGGCAACTGGATGACGCACGCGCAGCGTCCATCGAGGCGCTGCTGGGCGACTCACGCAGCCGCTGCCTGGCGCTCGACGATGACAGCGCCGAACTATTGCTGCCGGGCAGCGGCCTGGCGGGCGGCTCCTGCGCCCTGACCCGACTGACACTGGGCCAGGCGCACGGCTACCTGGCGCTGGGACACGCCTCGCCGACGCATTTCGCCAGCGGCATGGAGACGCTGTTCGTCGACTATCTCGGCGAGGTGGTCATCCGCCTGCTGCTGCGGGAGACGTCATGAGCGCACTCGAAGGCAGCATCGAACGCTTTGTCGCGCACCGCGCCCTGCGCGCCAGCCCTGCAACCCTTGACGCCTATCGGCGCGATCTGCACGCGCTGGCCGCTTTCCTCGCCGCCGAGGGGGTGACCGCCTGGTCGGCACTGGAAGCCGCCATGCTGCGCCGCTTCATGGGTCGCGAACGCAGCCGCGGCATGGCGCCGCGCAGCCTCGCTCGCCGGCTGGCCTCGATCAGACAGTTCGGCGACAGCCTGGTAGAAGAGCG
Organism: Kushneria aurantia DSM 21353; assembly: GCF_000382245.1. Taxonomy (GTDB): domain Bacteria; phylum Pseudomonadota; class Gammaproteobacteria; order Pseudomonadales; family Halomonadaceae; genus Kushneria; species Kushneria aurantia. Next base: position 140,163 of record NZ_KB907864.1, on the reverse strand, counting down.
CATCCTCGAGCACAATCCGGCGCGGCTGGTGGAAACGCCCAAACTGCCGCGCCACCTGCCACGGCCGGTGGATGTCGATACCCTTGGCCACTTTCTCGATACGCCCCATGACGGCAGCGCGCTGGCGCTGCGCGACCAGGCGATGCTGGAGCTTTTCTACACCGCCGGGCTCCGGCTGGCAGAGCTGGCGGCGCTTGATCTCGGCGATCTGCGCGACCGGCGGGTCCAGGTGGTGGGCAAGGGCGGCAGGGCGCGCCGGATGCCGACGGGGCGACGCGCCGACGAGGCGCTGAGCGCCTGGCTCGGGGTGCGCGCCACGCTCTGCGCGGAGATGGAAAAAGCGCTGTTCGTCAGCCAGCGCGGCAGCCGACTGGGCCACCGCGCCATTCAGCAGCGCCTCGCGCTGATCGCCCGGCAGCGCGGTCTGCCCGAGCACCTTCACCCGCACCGGCTGCGCCACAGTTTCGCCAGCCACCTGCTGGAGTCGAGCCACGACCTGCGTGCGGTGCAGGAACTGCTGGGCCATGCCCATCTTTCCACCACCCAGGTCTACACCCGCCTCGACTGGCAGCATCTGGCCGACACCTTTGACCGCTCCCACCCCCGTGCGCGGCGGCGTTCCCCATCCTCCGACGAGCAGGAGCAGAGCCCGTGATTTCCGCCATCACCTTCGATCTCGACGATACCTTCTGGGACAATTCGCCGGTGATGGCGACCACCGAACCGGGCCACTATCAATGGCTCAACGAGCGTGTCGGCCACGCCGAGCGCTTTCCGCTGGAGGAGTATCAGCGCCGCCGTATGGCACTGGCGGAGCGCTATCCGCTGCGCCGCGGCGATTTCAACTGGCTGCGCCACCAGAGCCTGACTGCCATCCTGGTCGACTTCGGCTACGACCGCGACAGCGCCTCGCGCTGGGCCGATGATACCCTTGAGCACATGCTGGATCTGCGCCATGAGGTGACGATCTTCGACGAGGTCCCGGCGCTTCTGATCAGACTTCGCGAGGCGGGTCTGCGGCTGGGCGCGATCACCAACGGCAACGTCGATCTGCAGCGGCTGGCGATCGCCGAATATTTCGAGGTGATCATCAAGGCGGGGGTGGCGCTGGCGCCCAAGCCCGACGCGCGCTGCTTTCTCTCCGCCATGGCGAGGCTGGGAGCGCGGGCGCCCGGCGAGGTGATGCATGTCGGCGACTCCTGGGCCGAAGACGCGCTGCCGGCACAGCGGCTGGGCATGCAGGTAGCGTGGATCGACGTACATCAACGAGGCGTACCGGAACCCTGTCCGCCCGGTATTCATCGCCTTGCCCACATTCGCGAGCTGGCGCCGCTGCTGGTCGAGCAGAACCTGCTGAGCCCGAACACCTGAAGGCCATGACGCCGCGGACCGTGCGGGCGGGCAGCTTAAAATCTTCCCTGAACGCACGGGTCGCCATGGTCGACCGCAGGAATTATCATTATCATGTCGGGCCGCGCGAGGCGGCCCACGCCCCGTTTCGAGGTCAGCGGATCATGCGCCCACTCGACATTCTCAGTATTACCCTGGTGCTCTGCGCCACTGCCATGGTGCTGGTGCTGCCGCTGAGCAGCGAAGGCAACATTGCCCGCGGATTCGGCGCCGACGGCAGCGTGCTGCACTATCCGCACGACGCCATGCCGGATGCCGCCCCACCCGACGCCGAAATCGACATGGACCACCTGACGATGGGTGGCGAAGAGAAGTCGAAACGGGGCGACAGGCATCTTTTCAGCCTCGACGACGCGTATCAACAGGAGATCGGTGACGCGCTCTACTCCGACGCCCCCGACAACGAGCGCAACCGCACCACCGAGCTGCGCTATACGCTGAGCGATCGGGTCTATCGGCTATAGCGCTGATGCCACGCCCGACCGGCGCGGCGTCAGCTATCGCTCTCCGGCGACAGCCAGTTCGAAAGCCGCTCGCCGAGTTCTTCCACGCCCTGCTGCTTGTGGGCCGAGAAGAGCTGTACGCTGACCAGATCCTCCCACTCCTTCAACTGATGGCGCACCTTCGACAGCACGCCGGCACCGGCGCCGCGCCCCAGCTTGTCGGCCTTGGTAAGCAGGATATGCAGCGGCATATCGGCCTCGTCGGCCCAGCCCAGCATCATCTGATCGAACTCGGTGAGCGGATGGCGCACGTCCATTACCAGCACGGTGCCCTTCAGCGAGCGGCGCTCGCGCAGGTAGTGAGCCAGGTGGGTCTGCCACTCGCGCTTGACCGCCTCCGGCACCTTTGCAAAGCCGTAACCGGGCAGATCGACCAGCCGGTAGTGCGGCGCGCCGATGGTGAAGAAATTGATCAACTGAGTGCGGCCCGGCGTTTTGGAGGTACGCGCCAGCGCCTTCTGGCGGGTCAGGGTATTGATCGCGCTCGACTTGCCGGCGTTGGAGCGCCCGGCGAAGGCGACCTCGGCGCCGCTGTCGGCGGGTGCTGTGGCCAGCGTCGGCGCACTGGTCAGAAAGCGGGTCTGCTGAAAGTTGTGGCGCATGGCGTTCGCCTTCCGGGGCGGGATGAACTCGGCGCGCAGTGTACCATCGCCGCCGGCGCTGCGCTCGTCAGCCGCCGATCGCTCGGGTAGGATAAGGCCATCCGGGGAACCCTGCCGACACGACAGGTTCCAAGGGGTTGGGCGGGCGTGGTACCACGGCTGGCCCGGTCCACCCAATGATCAAAAATCAGGGAGCACGACTGCAATGCGAAAGTTTTTACCCGGCGCACGCTGGCTGCTGACCGCCATGGCCCTGTGCGGCTTCGCCAGCGCGGCGATGGCCGCCGAGCCCGTTGCCGGACAGGATTACGAGGTGCTCGACAACCCGGTGCCCACCGAGCTGCCCGAGGGTCAGATCGGCGTCACCGAGGTGTTCTGGTACGGCTGCCCGCACTGCTATGAATTTGAAGAACCGCTCGAGGCGTGGGTCGCCGAGCAACCTGACGACGTCACCTTCGATCGCCTGCCGGCGACCATGGGCGACACCTGGATGCGTCACGCGGCCGCTTTCTATGCGGCGAAGGATCTGGGTATCTTCAGCGAGCAGTTTCATCGCGATTTCTTCAACGCCATTCACCAGGAAGGTCAGCGCCTGATCGATCCCGACGACATCGCCGAGTTCTTCACCCATTACGGCGTCGACCGCCAGGCCGCTCTCGATGCACTCGACTCCTTCGGCGTGCGCAGCCAGCTCAACCAGGCCACCGCCCGCATGAAGGCCTATCAACTGATGGGCGTGCCGGCGCTGGTGGTGGATGGCCGCTACGTCATCACGCCGCGCAGCGCCGGGGGCCTTGCCAATATGCTCAAGGTCGCCGACTCGCTGATCGAGCAGGTGCGCGAGCAGCAGGCCAACGCCGGCTGATAGCGGGCGTCCGAGCCGGGACGTGTTCGGTCCCGGCTCTCAGTGCACAGCCTTTGCTCAACCCCGTTGGCGCGCTCCGACCGGGAGCGAGCCTACTCAACGTCCGGAGCCCCATGGACACCAGCGCCACCAACACACCCGTGAGGCTGCGCCTGCTGACCTTCAACATGCAGGTCGGTATCCATACCCGCGGCTATCACGACTACATCACCCGCAGTTGGCAACACCTGCTGCCCAACCGCGGTCGCGCCACGCGGCTCGACCTGATGTGCGATACCTTTACCCATTTCGACCTGGTCGCACTCCAGGAGGTCGACGGCGGCAGCTTCCGCTCCAGTAACATCAATCACGTCGAATATCTGGCGGCCCAGTCGAAATTTCCCTGGGCGCGACAGCAGCTCAACCGCGACTTCGGCCGTATTGCCAAACACAGTAACGGCCTGCTGAGCCGGCTGGCGATCAGCCACGTCGACAACCACCGCCTGCCCGGCCCCAAAGGGCGTGGCGCCATGCATGTACGCTTCGGCGAGGGGCCGGAGGCGTTGCATCTTTTCGTGCTGCACCTGGCGCTGGGCGCGCGTACCCAGAACCAGCAGCTCGACTATCTGGCCAGCCATATCGAGCCGCTGAAAAACGTCATCGTGATGGGCGATCTCAACTGCACCAGCGAGAAACTGCAGGCTCACTCGCGCTTTTCTCGCGCGCTGAAGTTCAGCCCCGGACGCGGCGTCGCCAGCTACCCCTCGTGGCAACCGCGCCGCGCGCTGGACCACATTCTCGTTTCGGCACCGCTCGAACTGACCAACCTTCATCCCCTGCCGGCACTGTTTTCCGATCACCTGCCGCTGGCCGCCGATCTGCAACTGCCCGCGGCCTGCGCGCGCAGCATCGCCATTGCGTCGCTGGGCGGCACGACGCCGGACAGTCTGCGCTAACGTCACGCCCCAACGCTTCCCGCCACCTTTTCGGCCCGTGACGCCAGTATGCTCAGGCTCGGCGCCTGCTCGCCTTCGACTAAAGCGTCATATGCTCAATCCTGTAGAGGTGTATGTTGGACATACTACGGCGCCCGACTGCGTCAGGACCGCTGTATTCCGTTCACCTGCCAGGGAAAGAGAACCATGGCACTTACCGCCGACAGCTGGCCGATCACGGCCGCTCCATTGCAGTTTCCGGGTGTCGATGCCCAGGGCCGCGCCGTTACGGACGCCGAGCCCGAGGTATGGCACGGGGTTTTCAATGAGGTCCTCGAAGCGGGTTTTGACAATATCGACCTCTTCGACGGCTGGGTGCGTCCGGGGGATCTCTCCCCCGAGCGCCTTGATCTGTTCAAAAAAACCGCTCGCGATGCGGGTATCGGCACGCCGGCGATCTCGCTGATCCGCCGCAGCGTGATCGACGCCGAGCACGGTCGCGACAATCTCGCCTACGCCCACCGCAGCCTCGAGGCGGCCGCCGAGCTGGGCTGCAAGGTGGTATCGGTGGGGCTGCACCAGGCGCTGACGCCGGCGCAGCAGAAGCAGCTGTGGTTCTGGACCGTCGAAGGTTACAAGGACCCGGTGGGCGATCGCGACAGCTGGAATCTGGCCGTCGAGCGCCTGCGCGAACTGGGCAAGCGCGCCGACGAGCTGGGGCTGATCCTGTCGCTGGAGATGTACGAGGATACCTATGTGGGTACCGCCGACTCGACGGTGGCCCTGGTCGAGGATATCGGCCTGCCGACGGTGGGCATCAACCCCGACGTCGGCAACCTGATTCGCCTGCATCGTCCCATCGAGGCGTGGCAGGAGATCTTCGAAAAGACCATGCCCTACGCCAACTACTGGCACGCCAAGAACTACATCCGCGACGAGGACATCGCCCGCGATCATTTCGTTGCCATGCCGGCGCCGCTGGAATCGGGGCTGATCAGCTACCGCAAGGCGGTCGAGCTGGGGCTGGCCAACGGCTTCCAGGGCATTATCTGCATGGAGCACTACGGCGGCGACGGCCTCAGCGTCTCGGCGACCAATCAGCGCTATCTGCGCGACATGATTCTACCCAAAAAGGATGGCTACGCGCTCGGCACCAGCCGCGTGCGGCAGAGCTACTGATTACTGTCACCGCCGCGCGGCTGCGCGGCCCCTGATCCTTACGGAGTATCCCTATGACACGCACAGTCGCCATTGTCGGCTCCGGCTATATGGGCGGCGGTATCGCCCAGGTCATGGCGCTGGCCGGCGCCGAGGTTCGCATCAGCGACATCTCCTATGACGTCACGCTCAAAAACCGCGAGCGCCTGATCGAGGAGGCGCGCAAGTTCGTGGCCGACGGCCTCTTCCCGGCCGACGCGGTGGAACGCATCGAAGCGCGCATCAGCGCCGCCGAGACGATCGAAGCCGCCGTCGAGGGTGCCGACTTCATCGAGGAGGCGGTGCCGGAGAAGATCGACATCAAGCACGACATTCTGCGGCGCATCTGCGCCGCCGCGCCGCCGACCGCCATCATCGGCTCCAACACCTCGACCATCTCGATCGCCAGCCTCGCCGAGGCGGTCACCGAGCCGGGGCGTTTTCTCGGCGTGCACTTCTCCAACCCCTCGCCCTTCATTCCCGGTGTGGAGATCATTCCCCACGCCGGCACCAGCGAGGAGACGGTGCGCGAAGCCTGCGCGATCGTCCACGAGACCGGCAAGGAGACCGCCACGGTCAGCGACGTCACCGGCTTCGTACTCAATCGGCTGCAGTACGCGCTGTTCCACGAGGCGACCCAGTTGCTTGAGGAGGGCGTCGCCAGCGCCGAGGATATCGACACCCTGGTACGCACCACCTTCGGCTTCCGCCTGCCCTTTTTTGGTCCCTTCGCGATCGCCGACATGGCCGGGCTGGACGTCTACAACTTCTGCTATCAGTCACTGCAGAAGGACTTCCCCGAGCGCTTCGCCACCCCGAAGGTGCTCAGCGACCTGATCGACCAGGGCAAGATGGGCACCAAGAGCGGCGGCGGTTTCACCGACGTGCCCGCCGAACGCATTCCCGATTTGATCGCCTGGCGTAATCGCGCCTACGTCAAGCTGTCGAAACTGCTCGACGAGCTGGGGCCGCCGCCAATGTCGTAATCGACGCCAGCTCCTCTATCAAGCGGCGCCTCCGGGCGCCGCTTTTTGTGCCCTGCCATCCCTGCCCTGCCATCCCTGGCGGGCACCCTTCGGGCCGCCTTTGGCGTCAAAAATTGCTCCCGGCGATTTTTTGTGCCCTGCCATCCCTGGCGGGCACCCTGACGATAACCCGGTGCCAGTGACGATCCTTCACGGGAGGGTTATATTGGCTCTCCCTTTTCGGGGCTGGATAACAACAACCGGATGGATGCCATAGACATGATAATCAAAAAACTCTCCCCGGCGCTGCTGCTGGCGCTGCCCTTTGTCGCTACGCCCGGTCTCGCCTGGGACTACGGCGAATACGCCGAAGAGACCGTCGATGTTCTGATCGACGACTACCCCGGCCGTTACAGCGGCACCACGAGCTATCGCGGCGCCACCGACTGGATGCGCCAGCGGATCGGCAGTGACACCAGGCTGCAGGACTTCGAGGCGCAGGGCGGCGACGCCTGGAACGTGGTCAGAACCCTGCAAGGCAGCAGTGACCGCAAGCTGGTCGTCGGCGCGCACTACGATAGCGCCTACGGCGTACCCGATCTCGAGGGCCTTGATGATAACGCCTCCGGCGCCGGCCTTTTGACCGAGCTGGCACAGAATCTGAGCGGCATCCCCATGGAAAACGGTATCGAGGTGATCGCCTTCGGCGCCGAGGAGGAGGGGCTGGTCGGCTCGCGGGAGTATGTCGAGCGCCTGAGTGACAGCGAACGCAGCGCCCTGATCGGCATGATCAATATCGACAGCCTGATCACCGGCGACCATATGTACGCCAACGCCGGCAGCGACAGCGTCAACAATCCAGCACTCTTTGCGCTGCGCGATCGACTGCTGGCGATCGCCGATGAGCTATCGATCGATCTGCGCAGCAATCCGGGCCTCAACCCCTCTTATCCGACCGGTACCGGCTGCTGCAGCGACGGCGAAAGCTTCGAGGATCTGGGTATTCCGGTGATCTTCATCGAATCGACCAACTGGAGCATTGGCGCCGACGACGGCTATACGCAGACCACCAACCCCGCCATACCCGGCGGCAGCACCTGGCACGATCCGGCAGAAGATAATCGCGAAGTGCTGACCAATGCCTTCGGCGAGGAGCGCGTTGCCGAGCGCCTGCGGCTCTACTCACTGCTGCTGACCCGACTGCTGGTGGAGCGCAGCAATGCCGATCTGCTCGCCTCGGCGCGCTCGGCAGCTGCGATGGCGCGGGTACAGGCCGACCTGCTGGCAAACCAGCGCTCGGCAGCCACGCGCTTTTATGATGATCGCTTCGGCCAGCTGCTGGTCAGCGCGCCGGTCGCCGGGGAAACCGAGGGCGGATTCGGTATCGAAGGTGCTCACCAACCGGAAGACGGTTTCGATGTGGCGGGCGAACAGCAGCGCAAGGGCGCCAGCTTCTATCTGTGGGGCGACCGCCAATTCGAGGGCGACGTTACTCTCGGCGTCAATGCGCGCTTCGACTATCGCCGTGACGATCTTGCCCACAGCGGCAAACTGTCGAGCGATACCTGGCAGCTGGGCAGCTATGCACTCTGGAACGACGGTGGCGCCTGGTGGCTGGGCGGCAACCTGGGCGCCGGTTACGCCGACCTGGATGCGCGTCGCAGCGTTTTCCTGCAATCGGGCAACGGCCCGGTACTGCTCGACCAGCGCATCGACAGTGACACCAACGCCACCTTTTATGGCGCTCGCCTGATGGGTGGCTACGACGTTGTCAGCAATGCGCTGCGTACCGGGCCCTTCGCGGCGCTGGATTACGGCCGCTACCACATCGACGACTATCGCGAAGACGACCCGCGGCGCACCGCCCTGAATGTCGAATCACAGCGCTTTGACAGCCTGCAGGGCAGTCTCGGCTGGCGTGTGCAGGGCCTGCTCGACCTGCAGGGTGAGGCCGCACTGCTGCCGCGCGCGTCGCTGGCGTGGGTCGAGGAGTGGGGTGACGGGCGTGAAAACTCGCTGCGAGTCACCCCGGCCGCCGATGGCGTCACCCGTGACGTGTCGCTGCCTGCGGTCGATGAGCACTTCGGTCGCGTCGAGGCCGGCGTGGAGATGCGCATGACGTCAAACTTCAGCGTGACCGCCGATGCCACGTCGCGTTTCTCTCATGATGAGGGCAGCCAGGCCGGCTATACGCTGGGCGCACGCTGGCGCTTCTGACGCCTTTCGCCAACGAACGCCGAACCGTTTCCATAAAAAACCGCCGCCGGACTTAACCGGCGGCGGTTCTTTTGGCAGGCAGCAAGCTAACGCTGCTTTACCCCACCGCCATGGTCGCGGCGTCGACCAGCTGCAGCATCGGCTGCGGATAGATACCCAGCGCCAGCACGGCAAGCGCCAGCAGAATGACCATGATGCCGCCGGCGCGCTGGACCCAGTCATTGGCGGCATCGTAGCGCTGCTCGCCACCGGGATCGTCATCGTGCAGGTAGAGCATCACCATCACCCGCAGGTAGTAGTAGAGGCCAAGCGCGCTGCCGATGATGACGCCCGCCACCAGCCACCACAGCCCCGCTTCGACGCCGGTGGCAATAACGTAGAACTTGCCGATGAAGCCCGCCGTCATCGGAATACCGGCCAGCGACAGCATCATTACCGTCATGACCGCCGCCAGATAGGGGCGGCGCCAGAACAGCCCGCGATAGTATTTCAGCGAGGCAACGTCGCTACCCCGCCAGGGGCTGGAGATCAGCGCCACCACACCGAAGGTGGCCAGCGTTGTTGCCACATAGGTGATCAGATAAACGCCGGTGGTCAAAAGCGCCATGTCATCGCTGGCCACTACCACGGTGAGCAGATAGCCCAGATGCGCAATCGAGGAGTAGCCCAGCAGCCGCTTGATGTTGTCCTGACGCAGGGCCATCAGGTTGCCCACCAGCATCGACAGGAAGGCGATGATACTGACCACGACGTGCAGGCTGGCCAACCCGGTGACCGGCGCGGTCATGAAAAGGCGCATCAGCAGGGCAAATACCGCAACCTTGCTGACCGTGGCGAGAAAGGCCGACACCGGCGCGGGCGCGCCTTCATAGACGTCCGCCGTCCACAGATGAAAAGGCACCAGCGACAGCTTGAACGCCATCGCGATGACCATCATGCCGATGCCCATCGAAAGCCAGCTCTGATGGGCGCTATCGCCGTAGAGCGACGCCCCCAGGGCGCTGAACGACAGCGAGCCGGACTCGGCGTAGAGCAGCGCCATGCCAAACAGCAGAAAGGCCGAGGCGGCCGCCGACAGCACCATGTACTTGATGCCGGACTCCAGCGACGGCCGGGTACGGTAGGCGTACGCCGCCATGCCGTAAAGCGGCACGCTGAGCAGTTCAAGACCGAAAAAGAGCGACAGCAGGTGGTCGCTGGCCACCAGCGTCATGCCACCCAGCACCGAGCAGCCGAGCAGCAGGTAGTACTCCTCCTTCTGGTCGTCGAAGCCTTCCAGATAGGCGTGCGCCAGCGTCGTCGCGGCCAGCGCGGCAATCAGCATCAGCGCCATGTAAAGCAGCGCATAGTGATCAATCAAAAGGATCGGCGTGACGCGGATCGGCGCCAGCGGCAGCACCGCCAGCAGCGATAACAGCGCCAGGTTGAGACCTACCGTGGTGATGGTGGCGCTGACAAAGTGGTGGCGCCGCCAGGCGATGCCGAGCATGACCACGATGACCGTGACGCAGACGATCACAAGCGGTAACAGGGCGATCAGATGTGACAATGTCATATTCATGTCGGCTCAGCCCGCAAACGAGGATGAAACAGCAAACCAGTGGCGCACTTCGTTCATCGCGCCCTGAGAGACATCGAGTACCAACTGGGGATAGAAGCCCAGCGCAATCAGCAGTACCAGGGTGCCCAGCAGCATAAGGTACTCACGCCGGTCGAGCCGCGCGATGGTGGTTTCCGCCTTCGGCGGCCCCCAGTAAACGCGATGCATCAGAATCAGCGAGTAGACCGCCGACAGCACCAGCCCGAAACTGGCCACCACCACCACCCAGGGCGCGACGTCGAAGGCGCCGAACAGAATCAGAAACTCGCCAATGAAGTTGCCGGTGCCAGGCATACCCAGCGAGGCCATCACGAACGCCAGCGCAAAGCCGGGTAGCGCCCCCAGCCGGCCGAACAGGCCACCCATCTTTCGCATGTCGCGGGTGTGCAGCCGCTCGTAGAGCTGACCGCTGATCATGAAAAGCCCGGCCGCCGAGAAGGCGTGTGCCACCATCTGCAGGATTACGCCCTGCAGCGCCAGCTGAGTGCCGGCATAGATGCCGATCAGCACGAAGCCCATATGAGAGATACTGGAGCAGGCGATCAGACGCTTGATATCCGTCTGCGAAAAGGCCAGCACCGCGCCGTAGAAGATACCCACCAGCCCCAACCCCATGGCCACCGGCGCAAAGGCCTGGGAGGTGTCCGGGAACAGCGGCAGGGCAAAGCGCAGGAGGCCGTAGGCGGCAGTCTTGAGCAGGATACCGGCGAGATCCACGCTGCCCGCGGTGGGCGCCTGGGCGTGGGCATCCGGCAGCCAGCCATGCAGCGGCACGATCGGCAGCTTGACCGCAAAGGCGATGAAAAAGCCCAGCATCAGCACCCACGCCATGGTGCCGGTGATCGGCGTGTCGCGCAGGACGGTGTAGTCAAAGGTGAGTACGCCGGTCTGGGCGTAGTGGAAAAAGACCAGCCCCAGAATCGACACCAGCATCAGAAGGCCCGAGGCCTGGGTGTAGATAAAGAACTTGATGGCGGCACTGACCGGCGAGCGACCTTCCGATTCATGACCCCACAGGGCGATCAGGAAGTACATCGGGACCAGCATCATCTCCCAGAAGAAGAAGAACAGAAACAGGTCCACGGCGAGAAAGACCCCTACCACACCGCCGATCACCCACATCAGGTTGAGGTGGAAAAAGCCAATGCGATGGTCGATCTCCTTCCACGAGCAGACCACCGCCAGAATCCCCAAAAGGCCGGTCAGGGTGATCATGATCAGCGACAGGCCGTCCAGCGCCAAATGAAAGGAGATGCCGAAAAAGGAGATCCACGGAATGCGGAACTGACTCTGCCAGTCGGGCTCGCTGCCCACCGTGGAGATGGCGTAGTCGCCGGTCACCCACTGCCACAGCGCCAGTACCAGCAGCAGTACCATGGTCGCCAGCGCGATCCAGCGCGGTAATGCCGTGTTGGGTCTGACCAGTTCGTACTGCCAGCACAGCAGCCCCCCGACAAAGGGGATGAGTAACAGCAAGGGCAACATCATGGCGTGTTCGCTTCTCTGATCGTCATCATTGTAATGTGCAGCGTTACCGTCGGCTCTCTGCCCCCGGCAATAACGCTACCCACTCTGTCGGCTCGCATCGGCTCTCTCATCGCGCCCTCTCAAAAAAGCAGCAGCAGGAAAAGCATGCTCACCGCGCCACCGGTCATCACTGCGGCGTACCAGCGCAGTCGGCCGTTCTGAGTGCCCAGCAGCAGGTCGTTGAGACCCAGCGCCAGCGCCGGCCACATATTGACCAGCGAATTGACCCAGTCACGCCGATGCAGGCGGGCAATGAACAGGAAGGGGCGGACCGTGATGCGCTCGTAGAGCCAGTCGAAGGCGAAGCCGCTGTAGAAAAAGCGTCGCAACCGATCACCCTCCTTCGCCTCCATCAGATTGCCGATCAGGCGCCGGCGGCCGAGGAACAGCGCGGCCGCAATGCCCACGCCAACCAGCGCAACCACGGCGGCCAGCACCTCGGTCAGCACCCTGATCAGGTGGCCATACTGCCCTTCAGGCCCCGCCGGCAGCACGTTGGCCAGCGGCGGATGGATCATGCCGCCTACAAAAGTGGAAAGCAGCGCCAGCGCCAGCAGCGGCAGATGATGGGCGATACCGCGACCGGCATGCGGATGAATCTGCTCGCGGCCGTGAAAGACGATGAAGATCATGCGGAAAGTGTAGATCGACGTCAGCAGCGCTCCCAGCAGGGCCCCCAGCCACAGCAGGCTGTAGCCGTGATCGAAGGTCAACCACAGGATCTCGTCCTTGGAGTAGAAACCCGCCGTGACCAGCGGCAGCGCCGAGAGCGCCGCCCCGCCGATCAGGAAGCAGGCGTAGGGCAGCTTGAGCGAGCGCCACAGGCCGCCCATTTTGAAGATGTTCTGCTCATGATGGCAGGCGATGATCACCGACCCCGAAGTGAGGAACAGCAGCGCCTTGAAGAAGGCGTGAATCATCAGGTGGAAGATCGCCACGTCCCACGCCTGGACCCCGAGGGCGAGAAACATGTAGCCGATCTGACTCATCGTCGAATAGGCCAGTACACGCTTGATATCGGTCTGCGCCAGCGCCGTGAAACCGGCCACCAGCAGCGTCAGCAGGCCGATCAGCGCCACCAGCGAAAGCGTGAAGGGGGCCAGTTCGAAGATGGTATGGGTGCGGGCGATCAGATAGACACCGGCGGTCACCATGGTGGCGGCGTGGATCAGCGCCGACACCGGGGTGGGACCGGCCATGGCGTCGGCAAGCCAGGTGTGCAGCGGCAGCTGCGCCGACTTGCCCAGCGCTCCACCGAGCAGCATCAGCGCCGCCACCTCGGCCATCAGGTCGCCCTCCTGCCATACCTGCGGCGCCTGCTGCAAAAGCTGCTGGATATCGAGAGTGCCAAAGCGGGTGAAGAGCAGAAACAGCCCGATGGCCAGAAAGACATCGCCGATTCGGGTGACAATGAACGCCTTGAAGGCGCACCAGGCGTTGTACTCGCTTTGGTAGTAGTAGCCGATCAGCAGGTAGCTGCACAGGCCGACGCCCTCCCAGCCCAGATAGAGCAGCAGCAGATTGTCTCCCAGCACCAGCAGCAGCATGCTGAATACGAAAAGATTCATGTAGGCGAAAAAACGAGCATAGCCGGGGGCGCCTTCAAGATCCTTTTCCATGTACCAGGAGGCAAACAGATGAATCAGAAAGCCCACCCCGGTAATCACGCTGATCATGGTCAGCGACAGGCCGTCGAGGTAGAGGGTGAACCCCATGCGGAAATCACCCACCGTTACCCACTGCCACAGGGTCTGGGTAAAGCCACCGCCATCGCCGAGATAGAAAAGCCAGTTGAGCCACACCATGACCAGCGCCGAGAGGCCGATCGAGCCAACGCCCACCAGCGCGGCAAGGCGGTTCGGCAGGCGCGGGTTGAAGGCCAGAATCAGCGCGCCGAGCAGCGGAAACAGAACGATCAGGGGAAGTATATTCATCCTTTCATCTCGCTGGCTGCGTCAATATCGAGAGTACCGAAACGGCGGCGCAGTTGAATCAGAAAGCCGAGACCGATACTCGCTTCGGCTGCCGCAAGGGTGATGATGGCAATAAACATCACCTGACCGTCGGGCTGCCCCCAGTGCATGCCGGCAACGATGAAGGCCAGACCGGTGGCGTTCATCATGATCTCGAGGCTCATCAGCATGAACAGCAGATTGCGGCGTACCAGCAGCCCCATGAGCCCCAGCGCGAAGAGGATCGCGGCCAGCGCCATGCCATGTTCCAGCGGTATACCCATTGCGCCTTCGCTGCCCATTACGCCTCCTCCTCGTCAACGCCGCTCGGCGCGCGCTGACGCGCCTCGTTCATGTCACGCTCGAGCTGTGTGTCCTCGTTGCGACCCACGTGGGAGGCGGCAATCAAAGCGGCCAGCAGCAGCATGGCCGCCAGCTCTACCGCCAGCAGGTAGGGACCGAACATCTGCATGCCGACCTCCCTGGCGCTGAGGGTATCGCCACCGACACTGCCGATACCGCCGCCGTACCACAGCGAGAAGCACAGAATCGCCAGCAACAGCCCCGCCAGTACCGCCGGTCCTTTCCAGATACCGGGGGTCAGCCAGCTGCTCTCATGGTGCGCCGTCTGGCCGCCAAGGTTGAGCATCATCACCACGAAAACAAACAACACCATGATAGCGCCGGCGTAGACGATCACCTCCAGCGCCGCGGCAAATGGCGCGCCCAGCGCATAAAATACCACCGCCACCGCCAGCAGCGAGATGATCAGATAGAGCAGCGCATGCACCGCATTGGTGTGCATGATCACCCGGAAGGTGGCAAAAACGGCGATCAATGCGGCCAGATAAAAAGCGATTTCCACGGCGTATTCCCCCGGCTGAGCCCGCGTCAGGGCATCAGCGTCTTGACGTCGACAGGCTCGGCCTCGTTCTGCGCGGCCCCCTTGGGCTTGCCGGAGATCGACAGCCCCGCCACTCGATAGAAGTTGTAGTTGTGATCCTTGCCGGGTCCCGAGATCAGCAGGTCACGTTTTTCGAACACCAGCTCCTGGCGGTTGTACTCGCCCAGCTCGAAATCCGGCGTCAGCTGAATTGCCGAGGTGGGGCAGGCCTCTTCGCACAGGCCGCAGAAAATGCAGCGCGAGAAGTTGATGCGAAAGAACTCGGGATACCAGCGGCCGTCCTCTTTCTCGCCCTTCTGCAGCGAAATGCAGGCGACCGGACAGGCCACCGCACAGAGGTTGCAGGCCACGCAGCGCTCCTCGCCGTCGGGGTCGCGGGTAAGCACGATGCGCCCGCGATAGCGCGGTGGCAGATAGGGCATCTGCTCCGGATAGTTGACGGTTTCACGCTTGTGAAAGGCGTGACGAAACACCATCCAGCCGGTACGCAGCTGGGTACCGGTGCCCATCACCACCTTTTTGATCGAATGCAGCATGTTTCTGCCTCGTCGTTATCGGTAAAGGGCGCTCAGGCGCCGAGCAGAATGAAAAAGCCCGTTACCAGAAGATTGATCAGCGTCAGCGGCAGACAGAACTTCCAGCCGAACTGCATCACCCGGTCATAGCGCGGTCGCGGCAGTGCGGCGCGGGCGAGCACGAAGAGCATGACGAAAAAGCCGGTCTTGAGCGCGAACCAGACGATCGGCGGCAACAGCGGACCGTGCCAGCCGCCGAAAAAGAGCGTGGCGATCAGCGCCGACACCAGCACGATGCCCACGTACTCGCCGATGAAGAACATGCCGAACTTCATGCTGGAGTACTCGACGTGGTAACCGTCGGCGATCTCCTGCTCCGCCTCGGGCTGGTCGAAGGGCGCCCGGTGGGTCACCGCCACGCCGGCGATCAGAAAGGTCACAAAGCCGAAAAACTGCGGGATGATGAACCAGAAGCCTTCCTGAGCGTTGACAATATCGCGCATGTTGAACGAGCCGGTCATCGCCACCACGCCCATCAGCGACAGACCCATGAACACCTCATAGGAGAGCGTCTGGGCAGAGGCACGCATGGCGCCGATCAGGGCGTACTTGTTGGCGCTGGCATAGCCGCCGAACAGCACCGCATAGACGTTGATACCGGCCATGGCGAAAAAGAACAGAATGCCGATACTCAAATCCGCCACGCCCCAGCCCGGGGTAATGGGGATGATCATGAAGGAGAGCAGCAGCGAGGCGAAGGCGATTGCCGGCGCCAGCACGAACAGCTTGCGATCCCCGAAGGAGGGCACCCAGTCCTCCTTGAAAAAAATCTTGATCATGTCGGCGATCAGCTGCCCCGCACCGAACGGCCCCACCCGATTGGGGCCGTAGCGGTCCTGCCACAGTCCCAGCAGGCGGCGCTCGACCACGGTCAGAAAGGCGCCGCAGATCACCGCACCCAGCAGAATCACGATCGCCTTGAGAACGGCGATGACGGTCAGAACGAGCACATCCGAGGTCAGCCAGCTCATGCGCTCACCTCCACATTGACGCTCGCCCACTCACCCGCCAGCCCCTGCGGAATACCCGGCAGCAGCGGTACGCCAAGCAGACCCGAGCGCATGTCGCGACTGATGCGCAGCGGCAGACTGAGCTGCCTTCCCCCGGCCTGAACCGACAGCTCATCGCCGGCCGCGATACCCAGGCGTTCGGCGTCTTCCTGGCTCAGCACCACGAAGGGCTCGCTCATGCGCTCGCGAATCGGCTCGGCACGCGCCGACATCTCCTCACCGCCAAACAGCTGCGGCAGGCGCACTACCTGCCAGCTCTCGGAACGCGGTGCGAAGGCCTCCGGCACGCTGTCGAAATAGCCATCGCCACGCGCCTCGCCGCGCTGCTGGTCGAACAGCCGCACGCCCGGGTCGCCGGCACGCAGGTGACCGCCCACCTCGTCCTGGAACTTGTTCCACGCCTGCGGCGAGTTCCAGCCCGGCGCCCAGGCGAAGGCCACCTGCGAGCGCGGCTCGCTGTAGCCGCTGTAGCCTTCCATCGAGAAGGCGAACGCCGTATCGCCGTCCTGCGGCGCACGCGGTTCGCTGACGCTGAGGTTGGCGCGCATGGCGGTACGGCCGCTGTAGCGGTGCGGCGAACGCGCCAGCTTCTGGCCGTGAATACGAAAGGAGGCGCTGGGCGCGGCGTCGCGGATGCCGGCCATCTCCGGATGCGCGCGGGCGCAGTCGGCGGTAACGTCATCGAGCTGCGTCCAGTCGATGCCGCGTTTTTCCATGGTGGTGTGCAGGGCGTGCAGCCAGCGCCAACTCTCGTGGGTCAGATCGTTGGGACGGTAGTAGCTCGGGTCGTAGACCTGGAAGAAACGCTGCGCCCGCCCCTCGTGGCTTACCAGGGTGCCATCGCCCTCGGCGAAGGTTGCCGCCGGCAGCGCCAGATGAGCACGCTCCAGCGTCGGCGTGCGCTGATGATCGATCACCACCAGGGTGTCGAGCGCCGCCAGCGCCGGGTCGACGACGTTCGCGCCGAGACGCTGATAGAGATCGTTTTCCAGCACCACGGCGGCATCGGCGCGCTCACTGTCGGCCTGCATCCTCTCCAGTGCCCACTCCAGCGAGTGACCACCCAGCATGGTCAGGCCGGTACTGTTGGCTTCGCCGCTTATCAGCGACAGCGAAGGCGTGACGCCGCCGGCACTCAGGGCGCGGGCGATGTTGGCGGCAGCCTGCAGCACCGCGGTGCTGGCGAGACTGGTGCCGGAGATGATCAGCGGCCGTTTGGCGTCCTTGAGCGCCGCTGCGATCGCCGTCACCAGATCGGTTGTCGCCTCATCCAGACCGCTGACCGCCGGCGCGCTGTCGTCCAGCTTATGGGCCAGCGCAAAGCCCAGCCGGGCAATGTCTTCAGGGGCACCGTGCCAACTATCGCGAGCAATGTCATCGAGGCGGGTTTCGGTCAACGAGGCGATGAATACCGGCCGGGTGCGCTCCTGGCGCAGGGTATTGACGGCATTGGCGTTCCACGCCGGAATGCCGTTGGCCTCGGCCATCTCCTCGCCGCGACCATTGGCTGCCTGGCGCACCGCCAGCGCCACCCGTGCAGCGCTCTGGATCAGGTCCTCGCCCAGCACGATCACCGCGTCGTGCTCCTCGATCTCGCGCATCGAGGGAATGTGCCAGCTGTTTTCGCGCTGTAGCTGCTGGATCAGTTCGAGGCACTCGAGTTCGCGTGCGGCAATGCCGGTAGAGAAGTTGTCGGCTCCCACCAGCTCGCGCAGCAGGTGATTGCTCTCGAGACTCGCCCGCGGCGAGCCGATGCCGATCACTCGGCGGCTGGCATTAAGCCGCTCGGCGCTGCGATCCAGTGCGCTGTCGACATCGAGCAGCTCGGGTTCGGCGTTGTCATTTGGCCGCGAGGTGGGCTGCGTGGGGCGGTCATCGCGATTGACGTAGCCGTAGCCGAAGCGACCGCGGTCGCACAGGAAGTAGTGGTTCACATCGCCGTTAAAGCGGTTCTCGATGCGACGTACTTCGCCATAGCGCTCGCCCGGGCTGGTATTACAGCCGCTGGAGCACTGGTGGCAGATGCTGGGGGCGAACTGCATGTCCCACTTGCGCGTGTAGTGCTCCGAGTGGGTGCGGTCGGTGAACACGCCGGTGGGACATACCTCGGTGAGGTTGCCGGAAAATTCGTTCTCCAGCGTGCCGTCGACGGTGCGGCCGAAATAGATATTCTCGTGCGCGCCAAAAGCCCCCAGGTCCTCGCCGCCGGCATAGTCCTTGTAAAAGCGCACGCAGCGGTAGCAGGTGATGCAGCGGTTCATTTCGTGGCCGATGAAGGGGCCAAGATACTGATTTTTGTGAGTACGCTTGCGGAAACGATAGCGCCGGCGGTCGTGGCCGGTCATCACCGTCATGTCCTGCAGATGACAGTGGCCGCCCTCCTCGCACACCGGGCAGTCGTGCGGGTGATTGGTCATCAGCCACTCGATGACGCTGGCGCGAAAGGCCTTCGCCTCCTCGTCGTCGATAGAGATGTACGCATCGTCCTTCACCGGCGCCATGCAGGACATCACCAGCATGCCGCGCTCGTCGTCGGCATCCTTGTACTGCTTGACGGCGCACTGCCGGCACGCCCCCACGCTGCCCAGCGCCGGATGCCAGCAGAAGTAGGGGATATCGAGGCCCAGCGACAGGCAGGCGTGCAGCAGGTTATCGCTGCCGTCGACCTCGTAATCGTTGCCATCTACATGAATCGTTGCCATGAGGCTCGCCTTTCATCTGTCACGGCCCGAACGCTGCCGGGCGCTTGGAAACTGCCTGCGCCGCAGCGCTATACCGATCCCACCGGAATCGGCTCGGCGTGCGCTTCACGCTGTCTGTGGCGAATGCCCGCCTCGAATTCGTGGCGGAAGTGCTTGATCGCGGTCTCCAGCGGCATTGCCGCGCCCGGCGCATGGGCGCAGAAGGTCTTGCCGGGACCGATGTTGCTGGCCAGCGATTCGAGCAGCTCGATATCGCCCTCTTCGCCTTCGCCATTCTCCAGCGCGTGCAGGATACGCGCCGCCCAGGGCAGGCCATCGCGGCAGGGGGTGCACCAGCCGCAGGACTCGCGGGCGAAAAAATCTTCCAGGTTGCGGGTCAGCGACACCACGCTCTGATTGTGTGCCACCACTGCCAGCAGCCCGGTGCCCAGCCGGCTTCCGGCGCCGCCGATAGTGTCGAAATCGAGCGCCAGGTCGAGGTGCTCGGGGAGCAGAAAGCCGGTACTGCCGCCGCCCGGCAGCCATGTCTTGAGCTCTAGACCATCGCGCATGCCACCGGCCAGCTCCAACAGCTCACCGGCCGTGGTCCCCATCGGCATCTCCACCAGCCCGGGCCGTTTGACCCGCCCGGAGACGCCGTAGAGCTTGGTGCCACCGTCATCGCTGCGTCCGCCGGAGAGCGACTGATACCAGTCGCCGCCACGCAGGGCGATAGCGGGCACATTACACAGCGTCTCGACGTTGTTGACTACCGTGGGCCTGCCCCAGGCGCCGCTCTGGCCCGGGAAGGGCGGTTTGGAACGCGGATTGGCGCGTCGCCCCTCGAGGGAGTTGATCAGCGCCGTCTCCTCGCCACAGATGTAGCGTCCGGCGCCGGTGTGCAGAAAGATGTCGAAGTCGAAGTCGCTGTCGCACACCCGGCTGCCGAGAATGCCCGCCTTGCGCGCCTCGGCCAGCGCCCGCTCGATGCGCTGCGCCGCCAGCACGTACTCGCTGCGCAAAAAGATGTAGCCCCTGTAGGCATTGTTGGCGTAGCCGGCGAGGATCATGCCCTCGATCAGCAGATGGGGCGTCTCCTCCAGCAGCAGGCGATCCTTGAAGGTGCCCGGCTCCATCTCGTCGGCATTGCAGGCGATATAGCCGCGCGGATGGTCGTCGCCACGCGCCGTCAGGCTCCACTTGACGCCGGCGGAGAAGCCGGCGCCGCCGCGACCGCGCAGATTGGCGGTCTTCATGTTGTCGATCAGCTCATCCGGCGAGAGCTCGCGCAGGGTGGTACGCAGCGCCTCGTAGCCGTCCTTTTGCTCGAATTCGTCGAGGTCGACGTAGCCGCGATCCTCGCGCAGGCGATAGGTCAGCGGATGCGTCTCGCCGTTGGTGCTGGTAGAAAAAAGATGGCTGCTCATGAGTAGCGCTCCAGCAGTGCCGCAACTTCATTGGGTTCGACCGGGCCGTGCAGGTCGTCGTCGATCATCAGTGCCGGCCCGCGATCGCAGGCGCCCAGGCAGCAGACCGGCAGCAAGGTGAAACGGTCGTCCTCGGTGGTCTGGCCAGGGCCGATGCCCAGCTCGCCGCTGATGGCATCGCGCAGTTCGTCATGGCCGGTCAGGTGGCATGAACTGCTGTCGCATACCAGCACCACATGGCGCCCCACCGGCTGGCGGAAGATAAGGCTGTAGAAGGTTGCCACTCCCTCGACATCGCTGGCGGGAATGCCCAGCACGTCGCTGATGGCGATCACCGCACCGTCGCTGACCCAACCGCGGCGGCGCTGCACAGTCTTGAGCGCACCGATGGAAGCGGCGCGGGGATTTTCGTAGTGCGTCATCTCGTGCTCGATCTCGTGACGCTCCTCGTCGGAGAGCACGAAGTCATGCATACGGTTGTCGCTGGAGGCGATCAGGTTGCTCTGACTCGCCTTGCTGACGCGGGTATTACCGGTTGCGGGAGTATTCATATCCATGGTCAGCGGTCCACGTCGGCCATCACGAAGTCGATACTGCCCAGGTGGGCGATCAGATCGGGGACGAAGCCACCGTTGATGACCGCCGGAATCTGCTGCAGATGCGCGAAGCTGGGCGTGCGAATACGGGTGCGATAGCTCATGGTGTTGCCATCGCTGGTCAGGTAGTAACTGTTGAGCCCCTTGGTCGCCTCGATCATCTGGAATGATTCGTTGGGCTTGAGCACCGGCCCCCAGGAGACCTGCAGGAAGTGGGTAATCAGGGTCTCGATGTGCTGCAGCATCTTCTCGCGGGGCGGCGGCGTGGTGAGCGGATGATCCGCCTTGTAGTCGCCGTCGGGCATGTGCTTCAGGCACTGCTCGATGATGCGCAGGCTCTGACGCATCTCCTCGATACGCAGCATGCCGCGATCGAAGACGTCGCCGTTGGTGCCGACCGGAATATCGAAATCGAAGCGCTCGTAGCCCGAATAGGGGCGCGCCTTGCGGCGATCGTACTTGAGTCCGGTGGCGCGCAGGTTGGGGCCGGTGATCCCCCAGGTGAGCGCCTCGGCGGTGGTGTGGGTGGCGATATGACGGGTACGCTCGCGCACCAGGCTGTTATCCATCATGGCGCGCTCGTACTCGTCGAGGCGCGGCGGCATCCAGTCGAGGAAGTCACGCACCAGCTGCTCCCAGCCGCGCGGCAGATCGTGCGCCGTGCCGCCGATGCGGAACCAGGCCGGGTGCATGCGAAAGCCGGTGATCGCCTCGATGACATGATAGGCGCGCTGGCGGTCGCTGAAGGTGTAGAACACCGGCGACATCGCCCCCAGATCCTGCAAAAAGGTGCCCAGAAACAGCAGGTGGGAGTTGATGCGGAACATCTCCGCCATCATCACCCGGATCGTTTCGGCGCGTTCGGGCACCGTGATACCGGCCAGCTTCTCGACCGCCAGTACATAGGGCAGGTTGTTCATCACCCCGCCGGTATAGTCGATGCGGTCGGTGTAGGGGATGTAGCTGTGCCACGACTGGCGCTCGGCCATCTTCTCGGCGCCGCGGTGGTGGTAACCGATATCCGGCACGCAGTCGACCACTTCCTCACCGTCGAGCTGCAGCGCGATACGGAAGGCGCCGTGTGCCGAAGGGTGGTTGGGACCGAGGTTGAGGAACATATAGTCGGTATCCCGCGACTGACGCTTCATTCCCCAGGACTCGGGATCGAAGCGCAGCGCCGCCTGCTCGCGATCCTGCCCCTCCATGGTCAGGGTGTAGGGGTCGAACTCGGTGGCACGCGCGGGATAGTCCTTGCGCAGCGGGTGGCCGTTCCAGGTGGGCGGCATCAACAGGCGCGACAGGTGCGGATGACCAACGAAGTCGATGCCGAACATGTCGAAGGTTTCACGCTCGTACCAGTTGGCATTGAGATAGACATTGCACAGCGTCGGGATGCGCAGGTCATCCTCGTGCAGCGCTACCTTGATCATCAGCTCGACGTTACGCTCCAGCGACATCAGCTGATAGAAGACGGTGAAATCGGCAGGCGGCAAACCACGGCGGTGCATACGCAGGCGTTCGTCAACACCGTGCAGGTCATAGAGCAGCGCATAGGGCTTATCCACCTGCTGCACGAACTGCATAACCTCGACGAGTCGCTCACGCGCGACCCAGAGTACCGGCATGTCGGTCAGGGTAGGCTGCTGCGTCAACACCTCGCTGCCGAAGCGATCCATCAGCTCATCGACAATGGCGTGGGCGATATCGGTCGATCGTGAAGTTTCGGTCGTCATGCGCGCTGATCCATGGCCGATTGCAGAACGAGCCTGCCGAAAACTGTCATCAGAAGGTTATACCTCATCCGGGGAGCGCAGCTCGGTTACCGCAATACGCTCGGCGCGCTTTTTTTCGCGCTGCGAGGGCATCTCGGCGCGATAAACGCCCTGATCGCCCACCACCCAGCTCAGCGGCCGGCGCTCTTCCTGAATGGAGTCCTGCAGTAGCTGCAACCCCTGTAGAAAAGCCTCGGGACGCGGCGGGCAGCCGGGCACGTAGACATCGACCGGCAGGAACTTGTCGACGCCCTGGACTACCGAGTAGATATCGTACATACCGCCTGAGTTGGCGCAGGAGCCCATCGAGATCACCCATTTGGGCTCCAGCATCTGATCGTAGAGCTGCTGAATGACCGGCGCCATCTTGATAAAGCAGGTGCCCGCAATCACCATCAGGTCGGCCTGGCGCGGCGAGGCGCGTAGCACCTCGGAGCCGAAACGGGCGATATCATGGGGAGCGGTAAAGGCGGTGGTCATCTCCACATAGCAGCAGGAGAGGCCGAAGTTGTAGGGCCAGATGGAGTTCTTGCGACCCCAGTTGACCATGCTGTGCATGATATTTTCGAGCCTGCCGGTGAAGACGCTGCGGTGCACCTGCTCGTTCATGGGTTCATCGACCACGCGCCGCTCACCGACCGGATAGGGCACATCGGTAGGGGTTTGTGGATCGATGCGAGTAAGCTTCCAGGACATCAACGGTCCTCCTGAAAAGACATCCGGGGCCGGCTTGACCGGCCAGAATCCTGCTGATGCCCGCCATAACGGGCACCCATCCGAGGCGCAGTATCAGCCGACGCGCTCTGTGGCCTCCCCGGCACCGGGCTGCCCGCTCCGATCATCGTCGCGCAGAGCAGGCTGGTGGATACGTTCCGGCTGACGGCGTCGACGCGGCACCCAGTCGAGGGCGCCGACGCGACTGTCATAAACGAGACCGGCAAGCAGAATGAGAATAAAGATGGTGGCGCCGATAAAACCCGCCCAGCCGGTTTCGCGTATCGCCACAGCCCAGCCGAACAGATAAAGCGCTTCGACATCGAAGATGACGAACAGCATCGCCACCATATAGAACTTGACCGAGAAGCGCTGCTGCGCACTGCCCACAGGGACGATACCGGACTCGTAGGGGGTATCCTTGCGATGCCCCCAGGCGCGACCGCCAAGTAGCGAGGAGGCCACCACCATGAAGGTGCAAAGCCCCAGTGATGCCACGATGAAAACGCCAACGGCCCAGTTCTGAGCCAGCTGCTCTGCCAGATTCATGAGTTCTCGCTCATCATTATCGGGCAACGGTCATTGCGCCACCCTGTATTTCGTACGCTTTCCCTGTCAGGTCAGGCGGTTGATAACAGCCCAAAATGATACACCCTGTTGCGAGCAGAGCGCAGGGTAACGATCAGGCGCTTTCAAAAACCTGAAGGTCGCTGCCACGAATGCATTAGTCACCTTCAAATCCTGGCAGTCGCCAGCGGAGTTCGCCAGGATGTTATCGAGCTGCTTCACTGTCCGGCAGCTTCTGCTATATGCCCAATGATGGGGCAAGATAATATGTAGTCAAGCTACAAAACGCACTACCCGTGCTCCTGCACCCCCGACCTTCGGATAATGATATGCCTGCACCCGCGCGTTTTCTGTCTATTGCCGGTACGGATCCCAGCGGTGGCGCCGGGCAATCTGCAGACATCAAGACAGCCAGTGCGCTGGGCGCCTTCGCCACCAGCGTGGTGACCGCCGTGGTGGCCCAGAACACCTGCGGGGTGCGCGACATTATGCCGCTCCCGCACAGTATCCTGCGTGCCCAGCTCGACGCCGTGTTCGAGGACATTGCACCCGACAGCGTCAAGATCGGCATGGTGGCGGACTCCGCCACGGCGCGTCTTGTCCGCGAATACCTGGAACGCTATCGGCCAAAGCACGTGGTACTTGACCCGGTCATGGTCGCCAAGAGCGGCGATCGACTGGTCGACGACGACGGTTTTCATGCCGTGCGCGACATTCTAATCCCGGTCGCCGATATCATCACCCCCAACCTGCCGGAAGCCGCCATGCTGCTGGACCGGCCAGTGCCCGCCGACCGCGCCGCCATGCAGGCACTGGCGTCCGGCCTGTCCACCCTGGGCGCGACCATGGTAGTGCTCAAGGGCGGCTATCTGAGCGGCGCCCATAGCGACGATCTGGTCATCATGCCGAACCAGCAGCAGTGGCTCGAAGCGCCGCGTATCGACACGCGCTCGCTGCACGGTTCGGGCTGCACCCTCTCCTCGGCGATTGCCGCCCTGCTGCCGGTCAGCGATTCGCCGCTGACTGCCATGCGCGAGGCAAAGGCGTACATGAGCGGCGCCCTGAAGAGGGCCGACAGCCTGAAGGTGGGCCACGGTCAGGGGCCGGCGCATCACTTTTTCCGCTGGTGGTAGCCGCCGGGTAGTCCAGCCACTATGCTTTGACTCAGGCCCTCAAACTTCATCGCCCAGAGACTTCGACATGACCTCGACGCTGCTTCTGGCCACCGATCTTTCCGGAGAATGTCACGCCGCCCTCGTCAGGGCACTGCACCTGACCCAGCATGACGCCGTACAGCTGGATATTCTGTACGTCGTCGACCCCTGGCTACCGGAGAGCATTCTGCCGCAGTTGGTACACGCGGTGCGCGACAGCATCGATCAACAGCTCGAGCAGGCCTGCCATCATCACGAACTCGAACGCCCCGAGACCGAGATTCACGTGGTCAGCGGCGTGCCCTATGCCGAAATTATTCGCGAGGCCTACGAGCGCAGCGCCTCGATGATCCTGATGGGCACGCACCGCAAGCTGGGCCAGCCGGATCTGATCGGCGGCACGACACTGTCGCGGGTCATGCGCCGTGCCCCCTGTCCGGTGGTCAGCGTTCCTCACGATGGTGAACCGGACTGGCAGGACGTTCTGGTGCCGGTCGACTTCTCGCTCGCCTCGCGCCACACTCTCAAGGAAGTGCTCACCCGCTTTCCCCATGTCCGTCTGACGCTGCTGCATGCCTGGGATATGCCGGTCGCTCAGGAACTGGCCGAAGGTACCGACTACCGACGCTGGCGTGACGGTGAGCGTCAGCGACTGCGCCAACAGCTCGAGCGCGAAACCGAGCGGCTGATGAGTGAGCTGGGCGCCCATCCGGATCTTGAACTGGTGCTGCAGCAGGGCGACCCCGGCGAGGTACTGCTCAGCCGACTGCGCCAGCAGCCACCCGACCTGCTGGCACTGGGCAGTCACATTCGGGTGGGTATCGGTCGTACCACCGAGAGCCTGCTGGAGCGGCTATTGAGCGACGTGCGTGGCGATCTGATGCTGTGTCGCACCTGGTGATGCTCGCTTGCAATCGACTCGACCGGAAAGCTGCCCGGGAGGATTTGTGCGCGCCCTGATACAACGCGTCAGCCGTGCCAGCGTCGCTGTTGAAGGAGAGTGCGTTGGCGCTATCGACGCCGGCCTGCTGGCCCTGATCGGCGTCGAACGTGACGACAGCCGCGAGCGCGCTGACAAACTGCTGCGCAAGCTGCTGGGGTACCGCATCTTCGCCGATACCGAGGGGCGTATGAACCTCGGCCTTGGCGACAGCGGCGGCGGCCTGCTGCTGGTGTCGCAGTTCACCCTGGTGGCCGATACCCGCAAGGGCATGCGCCCCGGCTTTTCCAGCGCCGCGCCGCCGCAGCTCGGTCGTGAACTGTTCGATTATCTGGTGGCGGCGGCGCACGACGCCCACGCGCCAGTGGCAACCGGTCGCTTCGGCGCGGATATGCAGGTGTCGCTGGTCAACGACGGACCGGTGACCTTCATGCTCGAAAGCTGACGCCACCCCACCTGCGAACGTTATGGCAACAAGACGCGAAGCTGGCACTCGACAAGGACGGCGCGCTTGACCCGAATCGCTCGATATCCTTTAATCAACGCCCGAATCAACCCGAGTTAAACTATGCCCCCGGGGTATAAAAAATCGGGCTGAAGCCAGCTTTGCCGCTAACGAGAGGGTGAGCCATGAACGACCGCGTTCTCTTTATCCGCCATCACTGCTCGCGCTCCGAGCAGCGCCTGATGCGTGCTCTGCGCGTGCTGGGTCAGCAGCACAGCGACGCTGCTTCGCTGAGCAACGAACGGCTCGAGATCAGCATGGCCGAGCGCTGCTCGCTGCTTCTGATGATTCGCCGGGCCTACGCCGACAAGCCCGAATTCGAGCTGCTGGGCCCCAACTCACCCTGTGTTTCCCGCGATGAGCTGCGGCTGCTGGCCACACTGCGCCACTTCGGCATGGAGCACGACGCAGCGCAAGCGGACGACAGCACCGCCCCGTTGATGCAACGCCTGTTTCGCGAAAACGGTCGCACCGTGCAACGCGCCGGCTTTGCCCTGCGCTCACGGCCGGACGTGGGGCGCATGTAGGGGCCGCCAGCAGGACAAATGGAGACGCCCGATATCAGGTGATGAGGGTGGACAGCCTGGCGAGGACGTCATCCATGACGTCCTCGGGGATCCGTTCCAGGTACTGTCCCTGGCGCGCAGCGATATCCAGCGTTCTGAGCTGACTGCACAGCACGAAGCCCCGGGTGCGGGTTGCTGCCGCTTCAAGTGAAACAGCAAAGCCTCGCGAGCGAGCAAAACCACCGCCGGTCGTGATCGGCATGACCAGCGCCGTGTTCATGGCGCTATTAAAGGCTTCGGGCGACACGATCAACACCGGTCGCCTGCCACGCTGTTCGTGCCCATGGGTCGGATCCAGCGACACCAGGTAGATGTCACCACGACGCATCAGAGCTCCTCGCGACCGACAGGTTGATCGTCCAGCCACTGCTGTTCGTCGTCAGCGCGCGCGCTGGCGCCGCACTCAGCCAGCAGTTCTTCGAGACTATATCTCGGTCGGGCCGGCTCGACGATCAGGCGCCCCTGATCAACCGTCATCTCGACGCTGCCACCCGCGTCGAGATTCATCTGTCGAAGCAATGCGGGCGACACTGAAAGCATCACGGAGCCGCCGACGCGGCGAAGTCTGGTCATACTCATGGCATGCCTCCAGGGCCACTGAAACTAAAAGTTATACTTCAATATAACTTGCCACCCCTGTTGCGACAACTACCAACATGGGTGGCGCAGCCCCTCGGGTGACCCGCAGCGGGCTACGACGCCTCTCTACAACCGGCGCGCGCATCCGGTCGGGAAAGCGGCGGGCGCCGGCCTTCCATGCCGCTCAGCCGGCAAGCTGCGCTTCCATCTCCTCCAGCGCCTCCTCGGCCTCCATCCACGCCTGCTCCTGCTGCGCCTGCTGTGCCTTCAATTCACCCTGACGGCGCAGCAGTTCGGTCAACCTCTCCTTGTGGGCATCGTCGTAGAGCTCGGCGTCACCGAGCTGCTGCTCGACGTCAGCGAGCGTTTGCTGGGTTTTCTCCAGCGCCTTTTCGGCGGCATCGCGGCGTTTTTTCAGCGGCTTGAGCTGCTCGCGCAGTTCGGCGGCGGCGCGGCGTTCGGCGCGACGGTCGCGCTGGCTGTCGCCACCGGCCGCGGCGGCTGACGCCTTCTGATCGCCTTCGGACTCGCGCCGCCCAGCCTGCTGGCGGTTTTTCAACCAGGCACGGTAGTCATCGAGGGTGCCGTCGAAGGGGGACACCCGGCCGTCGGCCACGCACCAGAACTCGTCGACGCTCGAACGGAGCAGATGGCGGTCGTGAGAGACGATCATCACAGCCCCCTCGAAGTTGCCCAGCGCCTCGCTGAGGGCGTCGCGCATATCCAGATCGAGGTGGTTGGTGGGCTCGTCGAGCAGCAGCAGGTTGGGCTTTTGCCAGGCGATCAACGCCAGCGCCAGACGCGCCTTCTCGCCACCGGAGAAACGCGCGATCACCTCGAAGGCATCATCACCGCGAAAACCGAAACCGCCCAGAAAGTCGCGTATGCGCTGATCGGCGGCCTGCGGCGAGAGGCGCTGCACGTGCGTAAACGGACTGGCGTCGAGATCCAGCGCATCGAGCTGATGCTGGGCGAAATAGCCCACCGCCAGGTGCTCGCCCTCGGTGCGACTGCCCGCCAGCAGTGGCAGCGCGCCGGTCAGCGCCTTGATCAGGGTCGACTTGCCGGCGCCGTTGGGGCCCAGCAGGCCAATGCGACTGCCCGGCGCCAGCGACAGACGCACGCCCTGCAAAAGTGGCGTACCACCGTGACCGATGTCGGCGCGTTCGAGTGCCAGCAGCGGATGGGAGATCTTCTCCGCGCAGGGCAGTGCGAAACGAAACGGTGACTCGGCGCGCAGCGGCGCGATCTCCTCCATGCGCTCGAGCATTTTCAGCCGGCTCTGGGCCTGTTTGGCCTTGGTCGCCTTGGCCCGGAAACGGTCGACGAATGACTGAATCTCGGCGCGCCGCGCCTCCTGCTTCTCGCGCTCGGCCTCACGCTGGGCCAGCCGCTCGGCACGGGTGCGCTCGAAGGTGGTGAAGTTACCGCGGTAGAGCACCACCTGGCGCTGATCGAAGTGCACCACGTGATCGCACACCGCATCGAGAAAATCGCGATCATGCGAGATCAGCAGCAGCGTGCCCGGGTAGCGCACCAGCCACTGCTCGAGCCAGATCAGGGCATCCAGATCGAGGTGGTTGGTGGGCTCGTCGAGCAGCATCAGATCGGAGGGCTTGAACAGCGTGCGCGCGAGGCTGGCGCGCATTCGCCAGCCGCCGGAGAAAGCCGACAGCGGGACGTCGAGATCGCCCTGGGCAAAGCCCAGCCCCACCAGCAGCTGTTCGGCGCGAGCCCGGGCGCTGTAGCCATCGAGCGCCTCGATGGCGCCATGCAGCTCCGCCTCGCGGTGGTGCTCGCCGGCCTCATGGGCACGCGCCAGCGCCGCTTCGGTATCGCGCAGCTGATGGTCACCATCGAGCACGAAGTCGGTGATGCCCTGCGACAGCGCGGTGATCTCCTGATCCATGTGGGCGATGCGCACGCCGCCGTTGAGCGCTACCTCGCCGCTGTCCGGCGTAATATGGCCCAGAATCAGTTCGAACAGGCTCGACTTGCCGGCGCCGTTGGCGCCCACGATGCCGGCGTGATGACCCATCGACAGCGTAAAATCGGCGGACTCGATCAGCGGCGCGCCGCCGCGTTGCAGCGCAAGTTGGCGCAGTGCAATCATGCCTTTCTCTACCCCCGGAGGCACCATGACAAATGCCGAGCATTGTAACCGATACAGCGCCGATCTTTGGCGCTTTGCGCTCGATCTTTACGCCGCCGAGGGAGTAGCAGCGGCCTGTCTGCGGCTGCAGGACGATGCCGGCATCGACGTTTGCGAACTGCTGTGGCGCTGCTGGCTGGCCCATGGCGGTCTGCAACCGGCGGCCGCAGCGCAGTCGGCGCTCGATGAGGTGCGACGCTGGCAGCAGCAGATGACCGCGCCCCTTCGCGACCGGCGCCGTCGGCTGAAGCCGCTGGCCGCCGACAATCCGCAGCTTGAACCGCTGCGCGAGCATCTCAAACGGGCCGAGCTGGAAAGCGAAAAACAGGCGCTGACGATGCTGCAGGCGCTGGCCGGCGCGCCGGTGGCGGGCGCGGCGTTCGACATCGTGCGACACCACTACGGCCTGACAGACAACGCGCCGCGCCAGGCGCTCGATACTCTGATCGCCCGCGCCACGGCGCTCTGACTCAGCAGTCACAAACGTAGCGCCAAAGCAGCGGTATAGGTTTCAGGACGGCATCGCCAACTCGCGCGGCGACGGCTCGGTGTCCCGCCACTCATCCTCTTCGACAAACACATCGTTACCCTGCCGGTCGAGGGCGGGCTGCACGGGCGCTTCGAGACGATCGCCCTCGGCCATGGTGAAGCTTGCCACGCCTTCGCGCAGGCGCTGCGCCTCGGTACTGAGCCACTCGGCCACGTCGCTCGCCTCGCGGGCGCGCTCACGATTGTGTGTGGTGACCTGCGCCATCTCGCCCATCGCCGTACCGACCTGGTCGATGCCCTCGCGCTGCTCGCCGGAGGCCGAGGCGATATCGCTCATGAACACGTTGATCTCACCGATCGAGGTGGCGATATGGGTCATGCTCGCCTCGGCCTGCGATACCAGTTGCACTCCCTCGGCGACCTGCGCATCGCAGCTTTCGATCAGCTTGCGAACGTCATCGGCGGCACCGGCACTGCGCTCGGCCAGCGAACGCACCTCACTGGCCACCACCGAGAAGCCGCGACCGTGCTGACCGGCCCGGGCCGCCTCGACCGAGGCGTTGAGGGCGAGAATATTGGTCTGGAAGGCGATATGGTCGATCATGCCGATCACTTCCGCCACCTGGCGGCTGCTGCTTTCGATACCGCCCATATTGGCGGTCATGCGCTGCATGACATCGCCGCCGCGCTGCGCCTGGTGGCTCGCGTCGTCGGTCAGTTCGCTGGCGCGCCGGGCATGATCGGCGTTGGCGCTGACCGTACGGCTCAGCTCCTCGAGGCTCGCCGAGGTCTGCTCCAGCGCGCTCGACTGCCGATCGGTATCGAAGGCCAGCTCGCGGTTGCCGGCGGACATGCGGTCGACGTGCGCGACAACGCTGTCGCTGCTGCCGCGAACGCGCAGCACGGTGTCGGCAAGACTCTGGCGCAGCTCGCCAAGGCCTTCGAAGAGCCGGCCGATTTCATTGCGTCCGCGTGTCTCGACGGGGGTCGAGAGATCGCCATCGCCCATGCTGCGAAAGCGCCTGAGCAGTCCGTGAATGGGCCGGGTCAAATAGCGCGTCACCCACCACAGCATAAAGCCGACCAGCAGCAGACAGGCCAGGATGGCACCGCCAATCGCGATATCGAAGGCACGGCTGAGCGCATTGGAGCGGTCGGTCAGGGCCTCGCCCTGAGCGCGCGAAGTCACGAAAAACTGATCGGCACTCTGCATGAAGGTCTCGCTCATCTCGCTCACCCGCGAGCGGAAAGCGCGCCAGCCTTCGACGTCCTCATCGCGCAGTGAGGTCAGCTGCAGCTGTAATCCCGTATTGAAAAGCGACTGGAAACTGCGCGACAGCGCCTCGATGGCTTCCTGCTGCTCGGGCAGAGCATTGATCGCGCGAAACTCCTCGAATGACTCGGCGGCGCTGGCCATCAGCGCCTCGGCACTGTCGATCACCGGACCGGGGCGGTCGAAGGAGGGGCGTTCGATCAGCTGCGCGGCGCGGCTCATCTCCACCCGAGCGCGCAGCATATCGACATAGGCACGGTTGAGGGCGCTGGACTGCTGGACGTGAATACGATCGAAGATATCGAAACTTTGTCGGCTGCTATGGTTGCCATACACGCCCAGCGCCCCCACTCCCATAACCAGCAGGGTAAAAATGGCAAGAATTGCCATCCAGGTGGTGCGTATGGAGATATCGGCAAGGCCCTTCATGTACAACTCCTGCAAGCCCTTTGGTGGACGATGTTGGCGAACACCCACAGTCGGCGGCGATGAGCGCACCGGAGCGGCGTCGGGCTTTTATTCAACAGGCTTAATGTTTCAGTTTGTGTTCATGCCATCGCCCTGCCTGCTACAGGTTCACGCCATCCATGCCGCCGAACCGACAGGGATGACACCGACTCACCGGTTTTCACAGCGAAATGCCGTGAGCGTTTTCACTTTGACGCTGTCAAAGTGACCCGACCATCAAGCAACCAGGAGCTTTCATGAACAAAGTGTTGAGCGCCGTTACGCTGAGTACCCTGATCATCCTGACGGGCTGCTCCGGCGGCTCCGATGACGACAGCCAGAACAGTGCGAATGAGCAGAACAGCCAGTCGCAGCAGAGCGAGCAGTCGCAGCAGAGCGAGCAGTCGCAGAGCAACGCTCAGAGCGAGCAGCAGAGTGCCGATAGTGGTAACACGGCGCAGCAGGATGACTTCGAATCCGACCAGGCACGGCTGGCCTACGCCGTGGGCGTGACGCTGGCGCGCAATCTGCAAACGGATATGCCCGATCTCGACGTCAATGCCTTCACCGGCGCAATACAGGATGTGTACGGCGACGGCGAAATGCGTCTCAACGATCAACAGATCAGCCAGGTGCTGCAGAACTATCAGCAGCAGATGATCGCCGAACAGCAACAGCAGCAGGAACAGACCGCCGAGGATAACGCCACTGCCGGTCAGAACTTCCTTGAAGAGAATGCCGCACGCGACGGTGTTCAGACGACCGATTCCGGGCTGCAGTACCGGATAGTCGAAGAGGGCGATCAGAGCGTGGCATCGCCTTCGGCCAATGATCGGGTCAGGGTCAACTACGAAGGTCGCACCATCGATGGTGAGGTATTCGACAGCTCCTACGAGCGCGGCGAGCCGGTCACCTTCCGCGTCAGTCAGGTGATCCCGGGCTGGCAGGAAGCACTGGAAATGATGCACCCCGGCGCCGAATGGGAGATTTTTGTTCCCTCCGATCTCGCCTATGGTGAAGCAGGAACCGGCCCCATCGGCCCCAACCAGACACTGATCTTTACCGTCGAACTGCTGGGCGTGCTGGACGACAACGCTCAGGCCAGCGACGGCAGCCAAAGCGGCGGCGGCAGCCAAAGCGGCAGCGGCAGCCAAAGCGGCAGCGGCAGCGGCAGCGGCAGCCAAAGCGGCAGCGGCAGCGGCAGCCAGAGCGGCGCTAGTGGTCAGGCCAGCGGCAGTGATCAGAGCAGCAGCCAGAGCGGCGCCAGCGGTCAGGCCAGCGGCAGCTGATTCGGGCCACACCACCCGCGGATAAAGCCACCGGCAGACCGCCGGTGGCTTTATTTGTGCCGGCCTCCAGGCCGTCACCAGCCTGTGGACAGTTTTGTGGGAAAGCTTTTGGCACGCCTCCAGCGGGCTGTGGAAAAACATGGCAAAGCGCTATTCACGCCCCTTCAGGCGCAAGCAGGCACTTACTTCATAATACTCTCTTAAAGCCCAACCCACTGTTTCTATAGCGTTTTTATAAAACGAGCGATGGACCGACTGCCGCGACAGCTGAAAAGCGCCCTTGTGGTAATGTCAAGCGGATAATATAAAAGCGTTGTGGATAATTAATTGAGAGAATTATATTTACACTGCCCAATCTTTAACGCATCGCTGAGCAGGCCAGCGAAAAATCGTACCAGCTTCCCAATCGACCTCTGTCGGTATTCAGCATTATTCGACCTCGTAGCGGCATGCTCTCTCCTCGGCAGCGTGCCAGCGGCACCTCGCCGCGATAGCTACCGTCAGCCAGAGGCGTCAGCGCGGCACTGCGCACGCGATCATTTTCGAGAGTATGAGAGACCGTCAGCACACCGCTTTGCACCGCCAGTCCGCTGACGTTCACCCGCACCTCGATACCGTCGCGCCCGATCGCTCGCCGCCAGGTGGCCTTCATGTGCCCCGACCGTCCCAAAAAGGTTTCACAGGGCGCCAGCAGCGGCCGACACAGCAATCCGGGTGCAAACCATGTCGCCGTACGCTGATTGGCGGCCCCCACGTAGTAGTAGCCCAGATAGGCCAGCGCCAGGGTCACCGTCACCAGGGTCAATACCACCAGAGCATTGAGCGTTCGCACGGGACCGCGCTGCTGGCGACGTCGTCCGGTTGTCATGGGCCTCCCCGGCTGTATGCGCTCATTCAGAACAGCGCAATTAAAAAATATTCTCATTTGCCTTGACCAGCCAAATGAGAATCGTTATCTTTAAACCGTGGTGATCGCCAGTCACCACATGAACAACTCGATATGTCAGGTGTCGAGTGGTTCATCTCCTCATCAAGCTAGTCACGGTCCTTTAGCCGCCCTCCCGGGCGGCTTTTTTCATTATCTGCCCCGCGTGACGTCAGTCCCGCGCAAGCTTCAAGCTTCCGGCACCCGCCGATAGATCAGATCATAAACGCCATGTCCCAGCCGCTCGCCGCGGGTTTCGAACCGGGTCTGTGGACGAAAATCGGGGCGCGGCACATAGTCACCCTGCACGGAGAGATTTTCAAAGCCACGGGCCTCGCTCATCACCTCGCGCATATGTTCGGCGTAGGGCTGCCAGTCGGTCGCCATGTGGAACTGCCCGCCGGGACGCAGCAGCCGATATACCCGCTCGATAAAGGCGGGCTGCACGATCCGCCGCTTGTGGTGACGCTTCTTGGGCCAGGGGTCGGGAAAGAACAGCTGCAGGGTGTCGATCGAAGCCGCCGGCAGGGCCTCGTCCATGACCTTCAGGGCATCTTCGTGAAAAACACGCAGGTTGGTCAAACCGGCCTTGTCGGCCTCATCGAGCAGCTTGCCCACTCCCGGCGGATGCACCTCGATGCCGATGAAATCGACCTCGGGGTGATGAGTCGCCTGGGCCAGCAGCGAACCGCCCATGCCGAAACCGATCTCCAGCACGCTATGGGCGCGGCGGCCAAAAATCGCCTCGGGGGAGCGACAGCCCTCCTCCAGTCGCAGCCCCAGCCGCGGCAGCACCTCGTCGAGGCCGCGCTGCTGCGCGCGCGTCATACGACCGCCGCGTACGACATAGCTCTTGATGCCGCGCTGCGGAGGGGTCACGTCTGACGGCGTCGAAGCGTTCTGATTCATGAAAATGAGCCACTATCGAGGGTGTTGAAGGTCATCAAGGTCCTGAAGATCAGCTGCCAATGATGCCCTCGGCAGGCGACGACGGACTGGCAGCGTAGGTTTTGCGTGGCATGCGTTCGGCAAGCCAGGCCTCGCGCCCGGCCTCCACCGCCTTGCGCATGGCGCGGGCCATCAGCGCCGGCTGACGCGCATGGGCGATAGCCGAGTTGATCAGTACCCCATCGCAGCCCAGTTCCATCGCGGTGGCGGCATCGGAGGGCGTGCCGATGCCGGCGTCGACCAGAATCGGTACCTGCGCCGCTTCGATAATCAGCGACAGCGCGTGAGGATTGAGCAGGCCGTGGCCGGAGCCGATCAGCGAGCCCAGCGGCATCACCGCACAGCAGCCCATCGACGCCAGCTCGGCGGCGACGATGGGATCGTCGCTGGTATAGACCATCACATCGAAGCCGTCGTCGATCAGCGTGCGGGCCGCGGCGAGGGTCTCCACCACATTGGGATAGAGCGTCTGCGCATTGCCCAGCACCTCCAGCTTGACCAGATTATGGCCGTCGAGCAGCTCGCGGGCGAGCTGGCAGGTACGCGCCGCATCGCGGGCGCTGTAGCAGCCGGCGGTGTTGGGCAAAATGGTGTAGCGCTCGGGTGAGATAACATCGAGCAGATTGGGCTCATCGGGGTTCTGCCCCAGGTTGGAGCGGCGCACCGCCACCGTGACGATCTCGGCAGCGCTGGCCTCGGTGGCAGCGCGGGTCTCGTCGAAGTCGCGATACTTGCCGGTGCCCACCAGCAAACGCGAGGTAAAACTGCGACCGGCAATGACAAGCGGCTTGTCAAAGCGCGGGGTACTCTCGGTGGCACTTCCCGTCATGACACTCTCCTGTTCTCATGCACTACCGGAATCGGCAGCGCTCGGCTGAACGATGCGTATCGGCAGGGCCATAAGCGGGATCAGCCGCCGCCGATGGCGTGCACGATCTCGATACGGTCGCCGTCGCTCAGCGGCGTCTCGGCATGGCGCGTGCGCGGCACGATATGGTCATTGAGCTCCACGGCAATGCGCCGGCCGCCCAGGCCCAGCCGATCGATCAGCTCGCTTATCGTGTTGACACGCTCCAGGGCGCGCGTTTCGCCGTTGATGACAAGCTTCATGGCGGCCTCGCAAAAGCCGGTTCGACAATCAAACGAGCATTATAACGTCACGCAGCGGGAGAGGTTGAACCACCCGCGGTGGCCTTACCACCGCGGGCGAACGTCACGACGCATCCTGCGATGACGCCTTCCCGGGCCATACCGAACTATCGACCTGGTCGGGACGTTTGAGTATCGACGGATTGAAGATCGGCTCACGGGTCCCTTCGCGGCGCTGGCGCTCATAGTCCCCGAGCACCCGTTGAGCTATGGGGAAGAGCAGTACGATGGCGATCAGGTTGACGGTCGCCATCAGCCCCATGGCGAGATCGGCAAAGTGCCAGATAAAGTTCAGCGATGCCACCGAGCCGATCATCACCATCGCCAGCACCGCGAGGCGTACCACCTGGTCGGCCACTCTGGCATGGCGCGGAAAAAGATATTCGGCGTTGATCGACGAGTAGGCGTAGTCGGCCAGAATCGAGGTGAAGGCGAACAGCAGGATGGACAGGGCGATGAACCAGCTGCCGAAGGTGCCCAGATGGTCGCTCATGGCATCCTGAGTGAGCTGAATGCCGACGATATCGGCGCCCGGCGAGCTGCTCATCAACTGCTGATAGACCCCGGAGAGCAGAATCACCACCGCCGTGCAGGTGCAGATGATCAGCGTATCGCACACCACCCCGAAGGACTGCACCAGCCCCTGGGCCGCGGGATGTTTGACCGTGGCGGTGGCGGCAGCGTTGGGCGCCGAGCCCATGCCGGCCTCGTTGGAGAAGAGCCCGCGCTTCACACCGTTTTCCAGCGCCACCATGATGGCGTAGCCGGCCGCGCCGCCCGCCGCCGGGCCAAAGCCGAAAGCACTCTGCACGATCAGTGACAGCATCGACGGCACTTCACCGATATGGGTCACCAGGATATAGATCGCCACCAGAAAGTAGGCGATCGCCATGAAGGGCACGATTTTCTCGGCCGCCCGTGCCACCGACTTGACCCCGCCGTAAATAATCAGCGCCGTCAGGATTACCAGCACGACGCCGGTCAGCCAGGCGGGAATGCTGAAGGCGTTATCCAGCGCCTGTGAAATGGTATTGGCCTGGGCCCCGGCAAAGGCCAACCCGAAGGCGATGATCAGAAAAACGGCAAACACACAGCCCAGCCAGCGCTGGCCGAGGGCACGTTCGATGTAGTAGGCCGGTCCGCCGCGGAAGGCGCCGTCCTCATGGCGCGACTTGTAGACCTGCGCCAGGGTCGACTCGACGAAGGCGGTCGCCAGCCCTACCAGCGCCGTCATCCACATCCAGAAGATGGCCCCGGGACCGCCGATCCACAGCGCCAGCGCCACCCCGGCCAGATTGCCGGTCCCCACGCGGCCGGCCAGTGAAGTAGCAAAGGCCTGAAAGGCGCTGACGCCCTCGCCACTACCGCGACTGGTCACGGTGATGCGCGCCATGTGGCCCAGCAGACGAAACTGCATGAACTTCGTCATGATGGTGAAGATCAGCCCCACGCCGAGCAGCAGGTAGACCAGCACGAAAGACCAGATAAAATTGCTGATGGGATCGGTAACGGCATTGACCGCGCCCTGAATCGCTTGCAGCCACTCCATGTGACGCCTCCTTGCTCCCTGCCGGGCAATGCTGGCCGCGGCGGGGAGAAACATTGTTATCGTCGGTGTGATACGCCCCTGGCGCGTTGGCCGCAAACCCCTGATCCACCAGCGGGATCGGCGGGCGCTTTTGCCAGGCCGATTCAAATATCGTTCAGCGGAGGGAAGTTTACATCATCATGACACAACGTCACGGTTGGCTTTTGGTCGCGCTGTCGGGCATTACGCTGGTCATCATGGGCGCCCTTGGCGCTCATGCGCTGGCGGATCGCCTCGACCCCGAGCGCCTCAATGGCTGGCATACCGCGGTGCGCTACCAGGCCTGGCATACGCTGGCCGCCATGGTCGTGCTGGTATGGCGCGAACGCACGCCGCTGCCCGGCCAGCGCGCCGTACTGTGGCTGTGGGGGCTGGGCACACTGGCCTTTTGCGGCTCGATCTATGCGCTGTCGCTGGGCGCGCCGGCGCTGTTCGGACCGGTGACGCCGCTGGGCGGTCTGGCGCTGATCGCCGGCTGGGCGGCGCTGGCCGTCATGGCACTGCGCAGGCCAGGCGCTCAATGAGCGCTGGCCGCCTTTACCCGGCGCGATTAGCATGAGTCTCATGACACTACCGCTCCCCGATTTTTCAAGGCTGGCCGACGGCGAGGCCCTGGCGAGTATCGAACTGCCGCCCGGCGAGCCGCTGGGAGCGTATTTTCGCCATTACGGGCTGGACGCTCATGTGGTCCACGCCGGGGCGATTCACAGCGGCCACATCGAAGCCGGCGGCTTTCTCCTGTGGGTCCAGGTGTGGACGCCGCAGTGCCCTCCGCGCGGCACCGTGGTGGTGGTACATGGCTACTTCGACCATCTCGGCCTTTACGGCCACCTGCTCGAACGGCTGCTGCTACAGGGGTTTCGCGTCGTGCTGTGGGACCTGCCCGGCCATGGGCTGTCCAGCGGCGAGCGCGCCTCGATCGACAGTTTCGACACCTATGTCGGCTGCCTGCGCGACCTGCTGAGCACTCTTGATGACCGCCAGCTCCTGGCCGCACCGCTGATCGGTATCGGCCAGAGCACCGGCGCAGCAATACTGGCCACCGACGCCCTCGAGCGCCGGCAGGACGCCCCCTGGCAGTCGCTGGTACTGCTGGCGCCGCTGGTGCGCCCCTGCCACTGGCCGCGCTCGCGGCTCATTCACGGCGCAACCGCGCCCTTTTTGCATCACATACCGCGCTACTACTCGTCCAACACCACCGACCAGGCCTTCAGCACTTTCCTGCGCTGGCGCGACCCGCTACAGGCGCGCACCCTGCCGCTGGCCTGGGTGAGTGCGATGCGCCGCTGGATGGCACGGTTGCGTCATTTGTCGCCCGCTTCGCTGCCGGTACTGATCCTGCAGGGCGAGCAGGACGCTACCGTCGACTGGCGCTGGAACCTGCCGGTGCTGACTCGCCTGCTACCGACAGCGCAGGTGGTCTATCATCCTCAGGCGCGCCACCATCTGGTCAACGAAGCGGCGGCGGTTCGTCAGCCGCTGTTCGACGCGCTGGAACACTTTCTTGACGAGCAGATCGATTCGCCATGCGACGTTCCCCGCACACCCTGATGCCACTGATCGCGATAATGTTGCTGGCAGCGTTGCTGAGCGGCTGCGCCGGCATGTCCGGCAGCAGCGACAGCCAGCGCCCGCCGCTGGAGCGGTTGGGCGCCCGCGCCGCCCGGGCCGTGATCGAGGGCGCCGGCAGCGAACAGCCGATGACCCTGCAAATGGCGCCGCTCGAAGCCGACGCGGCGTTCGGCGCCGACGCCGCCCGACGCCTGGATAATGCCCTGACCCGCGCCCTGCTGGCTCTACCCAACGGCCCTCAACTGATTCCCGCTTTCGTTGGACCCGACGACCTGGCGCAGCTGCCCGCCGATCAGTGGTTGCTCACTTCAACACTGCGGGCGCCCTCGCAAGCGCTACAGCTTACAGACCGGCAGCTACAGCCCTACCGGCTGCTGCTGTCACTCTATCGCGGCGGCAGCGCAACGCCCTTCTGGCAGCGAACGCTCGAGGGCGTGCTGGAGCACCGCGATCTGCCACCCTCGAACGCCGACACCTCCCCATGACGGAGAGCCCATGACCGCTTCCCATCTACACCGCGACGGCCCCGACAACCCCTTCCCCGGCCACAGGGCGCTGGAGCGGCGCCTTGGCCGCACACTGCCCCATCAGTTGGGCTCCAACGAGGGGCTCGACATGCCGCATCGAGCGCTGGCCGCCCATCTCGGCGAGCCGCTGGCGGCCCTGGCAAGGCGCTACGGCGACGCCGAGAGTCATGAACTGCGTCGTCTGCTGGCCGCGCGGCTCGGCGTCGACATGGCCGAGTTGACCGTCGATGCCGGCGCCGACAGCCTTATCGCACTGGCGCTGCGCGCCTTCTGCGACAGCGGCAGCACCGTCATTACCAGCGCCGGCACCTACCCCACCTTCCGCTATTTCGCCGAAGGCCACGGCTGCCGGCTGGTCAAAATCGGCTACCGTCGCGACAATCATCAGTTGGCGCCCGATCTCGACGCCCTGCGCGACGCCGCCCACCAGCACCACGCGCGGCTGGTCTATCTCGCCAACCCCGACAACCCCGGTGGCCACCTGCACGATGACGCGGCAATCGCACAGCTGCGCCAAGAACTGCCCGCCGACTGTCGGCTGCTGCTCGACGAGGCCTACCACGAGTTCCGCCCCGATAGCGGCGACAGCCAACAACCGCTGCCCGGCGTGCTGCGACTGCGCACCTTCTCCAAGGCGTATGGGCTGGCCGGGCTGCGGGTCGGCTACGCCATCGCCCCCGCCGACGACATCGCCCTGCTGCAGAAAGTGCGTATTCACTACGCCGTCTCCTCGGTAGCGCTGGAGGCGGCGCGCATCGTGCTCGAACACGACGACGAGATGGCCGAACACGTGCGCGCCGTCATCGAGCGCCGCGAACGGCTGGCGCAGCAGCTCGGCGAGGCCGGCGGGCGGGTCTACCCCTCGGCCACCAACTTCGTGACGGTGGCGCTGGGCAGCGCCGAGCGCGCCGCCCGGGTGCAGCGGGCGCTGTTGACGGACGGCGTGATCGTGCATCGCCCGGCGAACTCCGAGCTGGACGATGTATTGCGCATCACCGCGGTCGAGGAGGCACTGGTGCCGGGACGCCTCAGGGCGCTGGAGGAGGCGCTGGAGGAGGACAGGGCGGGCGATAATACGCTCGGTGAGCGCTGAACGTGGCGATCACCCTGCGCCAGCTGCGCGTGCTGACCAGCATCGTTCACGCCGGTACCCTGACCGCCGCCGCCGAGCGCCTGCACCTGACCAAGCCGGCGGTCAGCCTGGCGCTGGCCGAGCTGGAGAAGCAGTGCGGCCGGCAGCTGTTCGATCGCTACCACAACCGGCTCTACCTCAACGATGAGGGGCGCCGCCTGCTGCCGTTGGCCGACGAGCTGCTGAGCCGCAGCGACGAGCTGGAGACCCTGTTCGAACGCCACGACCGCCTTGCCGGCCAGCTGCGGCTGGGGGCCAGCTACACTATCGGCCACCAGCTGCTGCCCTGGCTGCTGCGCGACTTTCGCGACGCCACCGGCCATCGCGACCAGCGCGTGTCGATTGCCAACAGCAGTAATGTGCAGAGCCGTGTGGCCGCCTTCGAGCTGGACCTTGCGATGGTGGAGGGCGACATCTACCGCCCCGAGCTGACCGTGCTGGCGTGGCGTCGCGACCGTATGCTGATCGCCGCCGGCGTCGACCATCCGCTGGCCGGTCAGCGTCTGGCGGGGTTGTCACAGCTCGATGGCGAGGAGTGGATACTGCGCGAGCCGGGCTCCGGCACCCGCGAGCAGTTCATGCGCCAGGTGGCGCCGCAGCTGGCGCGCTGGCGGCCGGGACTGGAGCTCAACTCGGCGGAGGCGATCGTCAACGCCACCGCCGCCGGGCTGGGCATCACCTGCCTCTCAGAACTGGAAGCGCGCCACGCCCTCGACGACGGCCGGCTGGTGGAGATCACCCTGCCGCTACGGCTGGAGCGCCGGCTGCGGCTGGTGCTGCACCGCGACAAGTACCGCAGCCCGCTGATTCGCCACTTTCTGGCGTTTTGCCGCGAGTGGCGGCGAACCAACTGAGGCAGCTGCGAAAATGCAACGCGGATCTGCCGACCATTTTCCACAAGGTACCAGGCGACAGCCTTCAATCGGACATCACGGCATCAAGATAAAATGGCAGTATCAAAATAATGCCAGCCGTCGTCATCACGGCATCCGCGGCGACCGTCGCGGGAGTCGCCATGACCTTTCCTGCCGACATCAGATAGGAGTCCGGCACGGCAACCCTGACAGGATATTCACGGTCGAGTCGCGCCATCGGGAATTCACCCTTGATCGTATAGCGCC
Source organism: Kushneria aurantia DSM 21353 (assembly GCF_000382245.1). Classification (GTDB taxonomy): domain Bacteria; phylum Pseudomonadota; class Gammaproteobacteria; order Pseudomonadales; family Halomonadaceae; genus Kushneria; species Kushneria aurantia. The sequence goes on along the minus strand of NZ_KB907864.1, from coordinate 97,809 downwards.
AGCCCTGCAGCGGCTGTTCGAAACGCCATCCTCCTCTGACGTTTCGAAAACCGTTCTCTTCAAGTCTTTGCAGCATGTCGGCGGAGAGATCGTCACGGCGAGGGGAGAGGTGCAGAGTGCCGGAAATTCGATTTGTCCTGTCGATCGCAAAGCCTTGAAACTGTGGATCGAGGGCAATGTCGTAAGTCATCTCCAGCACTCTGGCGAAGGAGGCATCCATATCGAATACGAAAGCGTCGTCGCGGGCCGTAACATAGAGCTGCCCGCTCTCCCGGTTGATATAGAAGCCGTCGACCCAGAAAATTTTGTGCTGTTGATGAGACCACATCATCGATGTACAGCCGGACAGTGCCAGTAAAGCGATAATTGCCACCCGGATCGAACGCCACATTGCACACCCCTTGATTATCATTCTTGTCAGGCGCGGGTCGGATGTCAGGCTTCTGTATGGCCTTCCGCCCCCCTGTCAACCACTGCCGCCTGCCGGCAGGTTTGGCCACGACCCTACATTCCCGCTTCTCGAAGCGCAAATCGCGGGAGCTCCCGGGTCGAGGACCAGAACGACGAGCATGCCTGGCACCGTCCGGTATCGAGGGTAGGGAAGCTGTCCGGTCCCGAGCCGGGCTATCCGGCATCAGATAGCAGCAATCAGGTCATCACGGTCAATACCCCGCCCAGCACATAAAGCAGCAGTATGCTGACGCTTTCGAAGCCGATACCGCCCCAGTTCTGACGCTCGCGGCGAATCAGGCCCATCAGCAGAACGCCCGTCATCAGCAGGGTAATGGCGATCCACAGCAGCACCTGCTGAGGAATGGCGTGATAGATCGAGCCATCGCGATAGGCGATATCGGAGGCGGCGGCAAAGAGAGTGTCGAAGGCGTTGCCACCGATGATACCGGCCACCGCCAGCGTCAGCGCACCGCGCCGTACCGCAGCGATCGAGGTCACCAGCTCCGGCAGCGAGGTCGCCACTGCGGTCAACAGCGCCCCCACGGCGGTGGCCGAAAGGCCGGTCTGGGTGGCGATGGCGGTGGCGGAACGCTCCAGCACCAGCCCGGTCAGACCCAGCGCCGCCGCCAGCAGAAAAAACTGTAGCCACATGACGCTCAGACTGCGCCGGCCGCTGTCCTCGTCCGGCGCGTCCTCGAAGGTCTCGCGGGTACGTTTGGGCTGCCACATGGGATCCTGCTGCGCCTCGCGTACCTTGAGCAGGCCATAGAAGTAGCCACAGAACATCAGCACGGTGACCGGGTGGACGCCGAAAACAGTGAAAGGCGGCGTCCAGGTACCGAGCAGCAGCAGTGACAGCAGGCAGATCAGCAGGGTGGCCTGCATCAGGTTGCCGATCGAGGGGGCGGCATGTTCGAGGTTGGCACGTCGGTAGACCAGATCGGCCACCGCCAGAAAGGCCGTCTGCACCGCAATACCACCAAGGGCATTACTCATCGACAGCTCGGCGTTGCCGGAGGCGGCCGCAGCGATCGACACCGTAATGCCGGAGAGCGAGGTGGCCGCCCCCAGCATCACCGAACCGGCGATCGCCTCGCCCAGCCCGGTACGATCAGCCAGCCGGTCGACGACGCCGGTCAGATAAGTGCCCACGGTGGCGATAATCAGCGCACAGAGGACAAAAACCCCTATCGCGACCGGTAGCGACAGCGACCCCAGAAAAGACAGCACCTTGAACTCCCCTGCCAGAGGACGCCTCCGGCGTCCGAAGCCACAAGGTTAGTCATCGATACAGTAGCGCGCCAATGGCACTATTCGCTGTCGTCAAGAATCTTTAGCCGCCCGGCGTCGAACTGCTCCGGCCAGTCGCGGCGCAGCAGCACCTGGCCGTCATCGCGCAGCCGCGCCACCTCGGCAAGGTTCAACTCGACGTGCAGCCAGCTGCTGTGGGGCGCGCTGATCTGCTCGCTCTGGGCCAGAATGCCGCTGGCCGGCATACCGAGATCGGCCGGCACATAGACGCCGGCGCGGCCGTAGTTATAGTCCAGCGCCGGCGACCAGGGCGCCTCGCCCACGGTGGGCGATACCGCCACCACCAGCTGGTTTTCGAGCGCCCGGGCACGGGCGCCGGTGCGCACCCGATAAAAACCCGACTCGGTATCGGTACAGCTGGGCGAAAGAATCAGATCGACGCCCTGCTCCGCCAGTGCGCGGGCCGCCATGGGAAATTCGTTGTCGTAACAGATCAGAATACCCAGCCGCCCCAGGTGGGTATCGAACACCCTGAGCCCGCGGCCACCGCTGATGCCCCAGTGCTCGCGCTCGAAGCGGGTCATGATCAGCTTGTCCTGGCTGCCGATCAGCCCCTCGGGGCCGAAAAGCCAGGCGCGGTTGCGGTAGTGGCCGTCGTCGTCCAGTACCGGCGCGGTGCCGGGCAGCAGATGGATGCCCAGCCGCCGCGCCAGCGCCTCGCACTGCGCCAGCCAACCGGGCAGGCGCGGCTGCAACGCCTCGATCGAGGCGTGCAGATCGCCGCGCACTCCGGGTGCCATCTGGCCGGTCATCACCAGCGCGGCGTACTCCGGCAGCACCAGCAGTTCGGCGCCGCGATGGGCCGCCTGCTCGATCAGCCACGCCAGGTGCTCACGGTATTCCGATTCGCCGTCGAACAGCTCGATGGCGTACTGACACAGTGCCAGATGCATGGGCGATCCTCGTCGGGGAAGGGAAAAGGCGTTACCGCAGCGCCCTCAGTCGAGCGCCTTGAGCCAGAAGCTCAGCGTCTTGTGGGTGGGCTGCGAGGCGTCGATGTCCTGCCACGCAAAGCGGGCGCGCAGCTCCGGGCGGGCATGATAGCCGCGCCGCTGCCAGAACGCATCCAGTGGCCGATAGTCGGCCGGACGCAAGGGGTGATCCGGTGGGCGCTCCACCGCACAGAAGGCGGCGAGACGCACGTTGGGCAGCGCTCGGGCGTGGGCCTCGCGCTCGTCGAAAAAGCGCACACCCAGGCCGCGACCGCGATAGTCGGGCAGTAGAATCGACTCACCGAAGTAGCAGACAGTATCGATATCCAGGCCCTGCGCCCTGAAGGGGGCGATAAAGGCCTCATCCTCGTGGGCCAGCGGCAGTGCAGTACTCATGCCCACCGCCCGCTTGCCGTCGCGCACCAGCACGCAGAGACTGTTATCGCTTGTTGCGTAGGACTCAAGATAATCGTGCTCGTAGCCGATTGAACCATCGTAAAGATAGGGAAATTCGCGAAAGATACGGATACGCAACTCGGCCAGCTCGTCGAGCCGGGAACGGATCTGTGCGCCGTAAAGATGTACAAGCTCCATTGGACTCTCCTGCGGCATGGGAAAAAGTTACCATGTGCCGGCTTTGGCAAGGACTGCAGGCGGCCGGCGGCGTTTTTATATCAGCTCGCTCCCGTGCAGGTCGCGCGCCACGAACGGAACGCCTTTTAATGTCGTCAGCACCCCCAACCATTCCGCAACCCCGGCCGCTCCCTCTGCTCGGTAACCTGCGCGATATCGACCCCGTCGCGCCACTACAGGGTTTGATGCGTCTCGCCGAGCGTTTCGGGCCGATCTTCGCCATCGAGATCAACGGCGAACGCATCGTCGTGCTTGGCTCGCAGGCACTGGTGGACGAGGTGACGAACGAGCAGCGCTTTGTCAAAAAACTGAGCCGCCCACTGGAGATGCTGCGCGATCTGTCGGGCGACGGTCTTTTTACCGCCTATAACGACGAACCCAACTGGGCATTGGCACACCGGCTGCTGATGCCGGCCTTCGGCCCGCTGGGCGTGCGCGACATGTTCGACGGCATGCTCGACGTCGCCGAGCAGATGCTGCTGCGCTGGGAGCGCTTCGGCCCCGGGGCGACCATCGATGTCGCCGACGACATGACCCGGCTGACGCTGGATACCATCGCCCTGTGCGCCTTCGATTACCGCTTCAACAGCTTCTACCGTGATCGCCTGCACCCTTTCGTCGGTGCCATGGTGCGCACCCTGGCAGAGAGCGACGACCGCGCCCGGCGCCCGCCGTTCGTATCCAGAATGATGCTGCGCACGCGCAGGCGACACAGCGCCGACCTGCAGCTGCTGCACGACACCGCCGACGCCATTATTGCCGGGCGCCGCCGGCAGCCGCGCCGCGACGGGCGCGACGACCTGCTCGACCATATGCTCAACGGCCGCGACCCGGACAGCGGCGAGGGGCTCTGCGACGACAATATCCGCTATCAGATGGTCACCTTTCTGATCGCCGGCCACGAAACCACCAGCGGCCTGCTCTCCTTCGCACTCCACTTTCTGCTCAAGCATCCGGCGATAATGACCCGCGCTCGCGAACGGGTCGATGCGGTACTCGGCGATGAACGTCCGCGCGTCGATCATCTCGCCAGGCTCGACTATATCGACTGGATTCTCAAGGAGGCACTGCGCCTGTGGCCCACTGCCCCCGCCTTCGCGCTGGCGCCGCATGTCGCCACCACGCTCGGCGAGGGCTACCGAATCAATCCGCAGGACACCCTGGTGGTATTGCTGCCCACCCTGCATCGCGACCCGACAGTGTGGGATGAGCCCGAAGCGTTTCGTCCCGAGCGCTTCGCGCCGCAGGCCGAAGCCGCGCTGCCGCCCAATGCCTGGAAGCCCTTCGGCAACGGCGCCCGCGCCTGCATCGGCCGCACCTTTGCGCTGCAGGAGGCGACGCTGGTGCTGGCGGCCATTTTGCAGCGCTTCGAGCTGAGCGCCGTCGATCCCGACTACACCCTGAAGGTTGTCGAGACCCTGACCCTCAAGCCCGAGGGACTGCGTATCCGGGTCAAGCGGCGCGAGGCGGGCCGCCGGCCATCGCGTCACGACACGCCGACCGCAGCTGCGGCGCAGCACTCACCGCCAACGGCCGACGGCGCGGGCACCCCACTGCTGGTACTCTACGGCAGCCAGACCGGCAGCGCCCGCGCCTTTGCCGAGCGCATCGCCGAACAGGGCGCAACGCGGGGCTACCGGAGCGAAGCGGCGGCGCTCGACGAGCGCGCCGGAGGTCTGCCCTGCGAAGGCCCGGTCGTGATTGTCAGCGCCTCCTACGAGGGGGAGCCACCGGACAACGCGCGGCGCTTTATCGCCTGGCTCGAGGCGCTGGCACCGGAGGCACTGGCGGGGGTGCGCTTTACCGTCTTCGGCGTCGGCGACCGCCAGTGGAGCCGCACCTGGCAGGCGATACCACGCCGGCTCGACGCTGCCATGGCACAGGCCGGCGCCCACCGCCTGAAAACGCGCGGCGAGACCGATGCCTCGGGAGACTTTGTCGGCGGCTTCGAGCGCTGGTACGCCGATCTGTGGCAGGCCCTGGAGCGCGGCGACAGTGACCGGGGCGATAACGGCACGCCGATCACCGAGGTAAATCGGCTCAGCGTGGAGGTACTGACCCCGGAGCGCGAGGCAATCCTCGGGATCGGCGAACTGCACCGGGCAAGGGTGGTCGATAACCGCGAGCTGGTCGATCTTTCCGCCGCCGGGGCGCGCTCCCGACGCCATATCGAGATCGCTCTGCCCACGCCGCTCGACTGGCAGGCCGGCGACTACCTGGCAGTGCTGCCACACAACCCCGGGCGCGACGTGCAGCGCGCCCTGCGCCGCTTCGCGCTGGCCGCCGACAGCCGGCTGGCGATCCGCGCCAGCGACGCACCGCTGCCCGCCGGCGAGCACAGCGCCGAGGAGGTACTGGCCAGCTATGTGGAGCTGGGGCAGTCGGCGAGTATCGAGCAGATCGAACAGCTGGCCGCCGCGACCGCCTGCCCGCCGGAGCGTGCGGCACTACAGGCGCTGACAGTCCCGGCAACGCACGAGACCGAGGTGCTCGGCAGACGACTCAGCCTGCTCGATCTGCTGGAGCGCTTCCCGGCCTGCGCGCTGTCGCTGGCAGATTTTCTCGCTGCCCTGCCGCCGCTGCGCATGCGCCAGTACTCGATCGCCTCCTCACCGCGGCACGATCCGCAGCGCTGTGCGCTGACCGTCAGTGTGGTCAACGACGAGGCGCTGGCCGGCGGGCGACGCCACCACGGCGTTGCCTCCAGCTGGCTGGCCGGGCTGGAGACGGGCATGCCGCTATCGGTAGCGCTGCGTCACGCGCCGCCGGCCTTCCACCTGCCGCAGGAGCGCAGCACACCGCTGATCATGATCGCCGCCGGCAGCGGCATTGCGCCCTTTCGCGGCTTTATTCAGGAGCGCGCCCTGCAGTTGGCGGCCGGTGAGACGCCGGGCCCGGCGCTGCTCTTTTTCGGCGCCCGTCATCCCGATGCCGACGATCTCTATCGCGACGAACTCAGCGTCTGGCAGGCACAGGGCGCCGTCGAGGTGCAGCGCGCCTTTTCGCAGGCGCCGGCGGGAGAGATTCGCTATGTACAGCAGCGCCTGTGGCAGGAGCGTCGGCGAGTGATCGAACTGCTCGAGCGCGGCGCCATTGTCTATGTATGCGGCGACGGCCAGCGCATGGCGCCCGCCGTACGCACCACTTTCGTGACGATACTCGCCGAGGCGGAGGCGCTCGATACGGCAGACGCCGAAGCGCGCATGATGCAGTTCGAAGACGAGGAAAAACGCTATCGGGTAGAGATTTTTGGCTGACCGGCCCCCGCGGCGCCCTCTTACGCGCCGCCGCGCCCCATCATACGATCAAGCTGGCGATAGCCGATCGCCTCCATCAGGGCGGCGCGCTCCACTTTCGACTCGCCGTTGAGATCCGCCACGGTGCGCGCCACCTTCAGCACCCGGTGCCAGGCGCGCGCCGACAGGTTAAGACGCTCGAGCACGCCGGAGAGCCAGTCGCGCTCGGCACTTCCCAGCGCACAGACCGCCTCCAGTTCGGTGGTACCCAGCTCGGCATTGAGGCCGCCGCGGGCGTACTGAATCTCGCGGGCAGCCATCACCCGGGCGCGTACGCTGGCGGAATCTTCGCCGCGGGTATCGGCCACCAGCTCACCGGCGGGCAGCGCCGGCACCTCGATCTGCAGGTCGATGCGATCGAGCAGCGGCCCCGAAATACGTGCCTGATAACGCTGAATCTGGTTGGGTGTGCAGCTGCACTGCTGACGCGGGTCGCCCAGGTGACCGCAGGGGCAGGGATTGAGCGCCGCCACCAGTTGGAAGCGACTGGGGTATTCGCGCCGGTGGTTGGCACGCGAGATATGCGCCCGCCCCGACTCCAGCGGCTCGCGCAGCGCCTCCAGCACGCGGCGGTCGAACTCCGGCAGCTCATCGAGAAAGAGCACGCCGCGGTGCGCCAGCGAGATCTCACCCGGTCGCGGCTTCGAGCCGCCGCCCACCAGCGCCGCGGCGCTGGCGCCATGGTGTGGCGCCCGAAAGGGGCGCTGCCCCCAGCGCTCGAGAATATCCATGCCACACACCGAGCGGATCGCCGCCACTTCAAGGCATTCGGCCTCGGTCAGCGGCGGCAGAATCCCCGCCAGCCGGCTCGCCAGCATGGTCTTGCCGGTGCCGGGCGGACCGGCGAACAGCAGGTTATGACCGCCGCTGGCGGCAACCTCCAGCGCCCGCCGCGCCTGATGCTGGCCGCGCACCTCGGCGAGGTCGGCCACTGCAGCCGCCGCCAGCGGGGGTGAGTCGAGACGGTGCGCGTCGATATGCTCACGACCGGTGAGATGCGCCACCACCTCGAGCAGATGGGTAGCCGGCAGCACCGCCAGCTCGCCGGCCAGTGCCGCCTCGTCGGCGTTGGCCGCGGGCAAAAGCAGCGAGCGTTCACTGCTGCACGCCGCCAGCGCCGCCGGCAGCACGCCAGTTACCGCGCGCAGGCCACCGTCGAGGGCCAGCTCTCCCAGGCATTCGAGCTTCTCCACCGCCTGCTGTGGAATCTGCCCGGAGGCGACCAGAATGCCCAGCGCGATCGGCAGGTCGAAGCGTCCGCCCTCCTTGGGTAGATCCGCGGGTGCCAGATTGAGAGTGATGCGTTTGGCGGGAAACTCGAAACCCGAGTTGATCAACGCGCTGCGCACTCTTTCGCGGCTCTCCTTCACCGCCGCCTCGGGCAGCCCCACGATCGCCAGCCCCGGCAGGCCGTTGGAGAGATGCACCTCCACCACTACCTCGGGTGCCGCCAGGCCAACGCTGGCACGGGTGGGAATGATGGCAAGCATGACGGGCTCCTGTGCAGAGACAACCCCCTGCCACAGGCAGGCCGATGATGACCTATCGGCAACCGCGATAATGGCTTGAGCTTACGCCGGGGAAGCTTGAGCCCATCAACACACTGGATTCGGAAAATACAGCACCGCCGGACGGCGGTGCTGAAAGAGGGGCGGCGCCGAGCAGGGGCATGACAGCGGTGAGCCGAACATGCACAGGCATGCCAGATTGATGACAAAGCCCGTAAAAGCCTTGTGAAGACTTTGCGGAGAGAGTCGGAAGCAGCCTGCAACGAGGGTTATTCGCCAGGGATGGCGAATTTAGCGTCCATGGAAGGATTTATAACGCCCTCGTGAAAGGCTTTTCCGATCCGATAGCAACTTTGTCAGTAGCCTCACATGCACAGGCATGCTTTACTTCGTGGCGCCGCGTCCCTTGCCGGTGCTGGCTCCCCCACCGGAGGCGCGCTTGCCGGTAGCGGATTCAGAGCTTTCACCACTGCTCTCGGCCTTTTTCTCGGCAGCGGCGGTGGTCGTCGCCGCCTTGCCTGCAGTGCTACTGCTGCCATCGCGATGGCCCAGTTCAGCCTCCAACTGCTCGACCCGCTTCTCCAGCGTTTCGACGCGCGAGCGGGTGCGCTGCAGCACCTCCATCATGACATCGAAATCTTCCCGCGAGACCAGCTCCATTCGATCAAAAGCGCTGCGCATGGCGCTGTGCACCGCACGCTGCACCTCTTCCGGGCCGCGTGAGGCGTTCTGCAATCGCTCTCCCACCTGCTGCGCCAGTCGTCCGAACATATCCTGTTTTGCCATGGTCTTTTTTCCTTTTGCGCTCGATCCCTGAAAGTTGCCACGCCGAGTTCTGCGGGCGCAATCCGAAGCTCTCAAGGGAAACGCTGCATAAATGCCTGCGCTAGCGAATCGCTGCGTTGCGTGGTACTGGCGCGCCAGCCCGGTCGAACACTCGCCTAACCCCATGTTATGTCTCGTGTTCTGCGTTCCATGCGCCTTGCGCTTCATCTCGCTCGTCGATTTATTCAGCGTTTCCCAAGCTCTCATGATAAGTCACCAGTGACGATAACGCCCGGATCGACTCACTCTGCTGCCCCGGGCATCAATGGAACGAAATGTAATGCATCAAAAAGGTGCATAATTGCTCTCTAAGCGTCTCTAAATAGTGCAGCTAGGCGTCGCAAGCGCTCTAAGTTGGTGCTTACAAAAAGAAACCTGTGCCGCGCCATTAACACAAATCACTGTTTTTGGGGAAAAAGCGAACCGATGGCACGCTCTCTGCCCTGTAATGGACCAGGCGACAGCCTCATCAAGGGAGACAGCATATGAAACTCATTACCGCAGTCATCAAGCCTTTCAAGCTTGATGATGTTCGTGAAGCCCTGGCCGACAACGGCGTGCAGGGCATCACGGTGACCGAGGTCAAGGGATTCGGTCGCCAGAAGGGCCATACCGAGCTTTATCGTGGTGCAGAGTACGTCGTGGATTTTCTGCCCAAGGTGAAGCTCGAGGTCGCCGTTGATGACAGCCGGCTCGATGGCGTACTGGATGCCATCCGCACGGCCGCCAACAGCAACAAGATCGGCGACGGCAAGCTCTTCGTCACGCCGCTCGAGGACGTCATTCGTATCCGCACCGGTGAACGCGGCGCGGACGCGGTTTAACCTTCCCGAGGTCAAGGACATCAGAACATGAACGAACTTGTCGAAGTTCAGTACGCGATAGACACTTTCTACTTTCTGGTCTGCGGCGCGCTGGTGCTGTGGATGGCGGCCGGCTTCTCGATGCTGGAAGCGGGGCTGGTGCGCGCCAAGAACACCACCGAGATTCTGACCAAGAACGTCGCGCTTTACGCCATCGCCTGCACCATGTACATGCTGATCGGCTACAACATCATGTACCTGGGCGGCGGCAACGGCTTCTTCCCCAGCCTGGGCTTCATGATCGGCGCCGAGCACACCCTCGACGAAGTGCTCTCGAGCGGTGGCGATATCTACTATTCCGCCCGCTCCGACTTCTTCTTCCAGGTTGTGTTTGTCGCCACTGCCATGTCGATCGTCTCCGGCGCAGTGGCCGAGCGCATGAAACTGTGGTCGTTCCTGCTGTTCGCGGTGATCATGACCGCCTTCATCTACCCCATTCAGGCCTACTGGTCGTGGGGCGGCGGCTTCCTCGATGCGGCCGGCTTCAGCGATTACGCCGGCTCCGGCATCGTCCACCTGTGCGGCGCATCCGCAGCGCTGGCCGGTGTGCTGGTATTGGGTCCTCGCAAGGGCAAGTACGGCAAGAACGGCGCCATCAACGCCATTCCCGGCGCCAACATGCCGCTGGCCACCCTGGGTACCTTTATCCTGTGGCTGGGCTGGATGGGATTCAATGGCGGCTCCGAGCTCAAGCTCTCCGATCTGGGTAGCGCCAACGCCGTCGCTCAGGTGTTTGCCAATACCAACGCAGCAGCCAGCGGTGGCGTTATCGCCGCCCTCATTCTGGCCAAGCTGTGGTTCCGCAAGGCCGACCTGACTATGGGCCTCAACGGCGCTATTGCCGGCCTGGTCGCCATCACTGCCGGCCCCTCGGCGCCGAGCATTCTCGCCGCTACGCTGGTGGGCGCCGTTGGCGGTGTCATCGTGGTGTTCGGTATCGTGGCGCTCGACAAGCTGCGCATCGACGACCCGGTGGGCGCCATTTCGGCACACGGCATCGTCGGTATATGGGGTCTGCTGGCCGTGCCGCTGACCAACGGCGACGCCAGCTTCGGCGCTCAGCTGCTGGGCATGTTCGCCATCTTCATCTGGACCTTCGTGGCCAGCCTGGTAGTGTGGCTGATCATCAAGGCGATCATGGGCGTTCGCGTCTCCGAAGAAGAAGAGTACGAGGGCGTGGATATCGCCGAGTGCGGTCTGGAAGCCTATCCGGAGTTCACCAGCGGTCGCTGAGCAGACATGCGGTGAGCTTCACACGGGGCGCCTTCGGGCGCCCTTTTTTGTGCCCTGCCATCCCTGGCGGGCACCCTTCGGGCCGCCTGCGGCGTCAAAAATCGCTCCCGGCGATTCTTTGTGCCCCGCCATCCCTGGCGGGCACCCCGAGGGCCGCCTGCGGCGTCAAAAATCGCTCCCGGCGATTCTTTGTGCCCCGCCATCCCTGGCGGGCACCCCGAGGGCCGCCTGCGGCGTCAAAAATCGCTCCCGGCGATTTTTTGTGGCCACCGGATAATTAACGCTTTCTTCTGCGGCCCGGTTTGTGCCATTTTTTTCAAAGCGCACGCCGGCACGGTATGCTGATACGCATCGGGGCCGGAAGCCCCACCCATCCCGACGACAAGATGAGGACACAACGATGAAACTGGTTTCCGCCATCATCAAACCCTTCAAGCTCGATGACGTGCGTGAGTCTCTCTCCGAGGTGGGGGTGCAGGGCATCACCGTCACCGAGGTCAAGGGCTTCGGTCGTCAGCGCGGGCATACCGAACTCTATCGTGGCGCCGAATACGTGGTCGATTTCCTGCCCAAGGTGAAGCTGGAAGCCGCCGTCGATGACGCGATGGTGGATCAGGTGATCGAAGCGATCACCTCGGTCGCCAATACCGGCAAGATCGGCGACGGCAAGATCTTCGTTTCACCGCTGGAACAGGTAATGCGCATTCGTACCGGCGAAACCGGCAAGGATGCGGTCTGACGCGCAGACTTCTATCGCGCTCGAAAGAAGCCCCCATCGGCTGACACCGATGGGGGCTTCTTTTATTCGCAGCGCCATCTCGGCTGCCCGGCGCTATTTTTCCACAAAAGCGCGCTCGATCACGTAGTCACCCGGCTCGCCCATACGTGGCGAAATGGTAAAGCCCAGCTCATCGAGCAGCTGGCTGCTCTCCTCGAGCATCGCCGGGCTACCGCAGATCATGGCGCGGTCCTGCTCGGGATCAAGCGGCGGCAGACCCAGGTCCTCGACGAGCTTGCCGGAACGGATGTGATCGGTCAGACGCCCACTGGTGTGGAACGCCTCGCGGGTCACGGTAGGATAGTAAAGCAGCTTGTCGCTGACCTCCTCGCCCAGCAGCTCGTGGGCCGGCAACTCCTCGGTAATGAAGCGCCGGTAGGCCAGTTCACTGACGGTGCGCACGCCATGCACCAGCACGATTTTTTCAAAGCGCTCGTAGGCCTCCGGGTCCTGAATCAGGCTCAGAAAGGGTGCCAGGCCGGTGCCGGTAGAAAGCAGATAGAGGTTGCGCCCCGCCTTGAGATCGTCAAGTACCAGGGTGCCGGTCGGCTTGCGGCTGACCAGCAGGCTATCGCCCACCTCGAGATGCTGCAGGCGTGAGGTGAGCGGCCCGTCCTGCACCTTGATGGAGAAGAACTCGAGGTGCTCCTCCCAGTTGGGGCTGGCGACCGAGTAGGCGCGTGTCAGCGGCTTGCCGTCGACTTCGAGGCCGATCATCACAAACTGGCCGTTGCGAAAGCGCAGGCTCTCCTCGCGGGTGGTGCGAAAACTGAACAGCGAGTCGTTCCAGTGGTGGACGCTGAGCACTTCGGTGGTAGCAAACTTGCTGGACACGTGGGGAAACTCCTGACAATGAATCGCATTGGCATCGACTTTTACGCCATTCTAGCCACTGCGCCACCATCGATAAACGCACTACCGAAAAAAGGCGGCGCGCCGCTGCCTGTTACGGCGAGCGCGCGCACCGCCTCATCGCTCAGCGTTCGGGATGCCGCTGCTGCGGCGCGCCCAGTACCGGCTGCTCGTCCCGACCAAGGCGGAAGGCGCCGACGGCCTCTGCCAGCCGCTGTGCCTGATGGTCGAGCGACTCGGCCGCCGCCGCCGACTGTTCCACCAGAGCGGCGTTCTGCTGGGTGGTGTTATCCAGATCGGTGATCGCCCGATTGACCTGACCAAGGCCGGTAGACTGCTCGCCCGCCGCATGGCTCAGTTCGTCGATCACGCCACTGACACGCCCGACCCGCTCGACGATGTCGCTCATGGTACGGCTGGCGCTCTCCACCAGCTCGACGCCGCCGGCGGTCTCGCTGTTGGCGCTGTCGATCAGGGTACGAATCTCCCTGGCCGCCTCGGCACTGCGGTTGGCGAGGCTGCGCACCTCTTCGGCGACTACTGCAAAGCCGCGGCCATGTTCACCGGCGCGGGCCGCCTCTACCGAGGCGTTGAGCGCCAGCAGATTGGTGCGCGCGGCGAGCGAGTCGATCATGTCGATGATGCCGGTAATCTGCCCTGAAGTGTCACGAATGCGGCCCATGGTAGCCACGACCTCGTTCATGCGCACACCGCCGTCGCGTGCCGTCGCGCTCGCCTCTCCGGCCAGACTGCTGGCCTGGCGCGAAGCGTGCGCCGAGTGCTCGACGGTGCTGCTGAGCTGCTCCATCGCCGCCGCCGACTGTTCGAGACTGGCGGCCGCGCGCTCGCTGCGCCGCGAAAGATCCTGACCGCCAGCGGCGATTTCGCCGGAGGCGCTTCTAACCTGCTCGGCGCTATCCCGAATTTCCAGCAGCACCCCGTTCATGCGACTGACGAAGCGGTTGAAGGCATCCGCCAGTTGCGCCGGTTCGGCACGCCCTTCGACCGGCAGACGCTGGGTCATGTCGCCGTCGCCATCGGCGATGTCACGCATGCGCTCGGTCAATCGCGCCAGCGGTCGGGCGATGCGTCGCCCTACCAACCAGAGCACCAAAAGGCCCAGCGCGCTGACCGCCAGGCCGACCAGCGCCATGTTCCACAGCGCACCGCGCTGCTGCGCCGCAAGCGTCTGCTGCAGGGCGTTGAAGTTGGCAAAGATGGCCTGCTCGGGCATGGTCACCAGCAGTTGCCAGCGGTTGTCGGCATCGATCTGCACCGGCACCTGGACGATCAACCGGGCGTCCTGCTGCGTGACCTGCGGCGACTCGGCACCGGCACGCAGTCTGCTGACGGTCCGGGCGTCAAAAATGCTGTCGGCAGTCTGGCCGGGGCTTTCGGCGTTACCCGAATAGCCAACGATGGTGCCGCCGGAGGAGACCAGCGTCAGCTCGCCGGCGCCGTCGAAAAGCCCCTGGTCGGCCTGCTCCAGCAGGCCCTGAATGAAGTCGAGGGAGAGGTCAACGCCGGCACTGCCGCGAAACTCGCCGTTGACCATGATGGGCGCGTTAAAGGAAGTCACCAGCAAGGTTTCACCGCCGTAGTCGTACGGCGCCGGATCGATCACACAGGCGCGACCGGTCTCACGCGGGCAGAGGTAGAATTCGCCGCGGCGGGTGCCGTTGCCGATCAGCGTTTCACTCTCCGGCGCACGCAGATAGAGCACTTTGATATCGCCCTGCTCAGTGCGATACCACCAGGGAACAAAGCGCCCCTCCTCGTTATAGCCCCAGGAGGTCATGCCGGCGTAGCGGCTGTCGTCGTCGAAGGCGTTGGGCTCCCAGCCGATAAAGGCGTCCAGCAGGTCAGGGTTGTCGATCACTCGCTGCCGCACGATCATCGACATGGTGTGACGGCTGATCGGCAGCAGCGGCGGCTCGCCCTCGGCGGGGGGCGCCATCATGGCATTGGTGTCGGCCAGCTCGTGAGCCGTTTGCAGAGCGCCGTCCAGACGCGCCCTGATGGCCTCGGCCTGCTGCTCGGCACGCGCCTGCAGGCGCGCCTCGACGGCCTCTTGCAGCTCGGCGCGGGTGCGCGCCGCCGACTCTTCCTGCAGTCGATCCATGGCTGTCAGGGCATAGACCAGTATGGCCGCGACCACCAGCAGCAGGCAGGTACCCGCGGCCAGCACAACGAAGGTACGAATGGATCTGAATCCTGGCATGGTGAGCGTATCCGGCAGGCCACAAGGAAGGCGTTGAACCACAAATCATCGAGCACGCAAAGGCGGACGATACCGCCTTTGCCATGCCCCGTATTATCGTCATCGGATAGACAGACTTGAGCGCTGCCGGGAGGCCGGAAAAAGGCAAGCGGCGAGGTTATGCCCGGGGTGGAATCCAGGCAATCATGTCGACCTCGACATCGGCGCCGCCGGCCAATCCGGTAACGCCGATGCAGGTGCGGGTAGGTAGCGGTTCGTTGAAATAGCTGCGATAGATCGCGTTGACTTCTTCGAAGTGGCCCATGTTGGTGATAAACACCCTTGCCTGCACAACATAGTCGAAGTGACTGCCCACTTCATCGAGCACCAGAGCGAGATTCTGCATCACGCGGTGTGTCTGCTCGGTAAAGGTGCCCAGCAGCATCTCGTTGGTCTCCGGCACGGTGGGCATCTGCCCAGTAATAAATACCAGGTTATCTACCCGACAAGCGTGGGAGAAAGGGGCGATCGGCTGCGGCGCGCCCTGACACATCATCTTTTCAATCACGCCATGCGCTCCTCTGGCCATGCCATGGCGTGCCGTTACCCGGCACACCAGGGGCAGCCACTATCAATGACCCAGAATCTGACTCAGGAATTCCTGGGTGCGCGGTGACTGTGGATCGTTGAACAGCGTTTCCGGCGGCGCCTCCTCGACGATCTGACCCTCGTCCATGAAGATCACCCGGTCGGCCACGGTGCGGGCAAAACCCATCTCGTGAGTGACGCAGAGCATCGTCATGCCTTCCTGGGCCAGCTCTATCATGACGTCGAGCACCTCCTTGATCATCTCCGGGTCGAGGGCCGAGGTCGGCTCATCGAACAGCATCACCTCCGGGCGCATGCACAGCGCCCGGGCGATCGCCACACGCTGCTGCTGACCGCCGGAGAGCTGGCCCGGATACTTGTGCGCCTGGTTGGCGATGCGCACCCGCTCCAGATACTCCATGGCGCTTTTCTCGGCGTCGCGACGCGGCTTTTTCTGCACCCACACCTGAGACAGGCAGCAGTTCTCCAGCACCGTCAGGTGCGGAAAAAGGTTGAAGTGCTGAAACACCATGCCGACATTGCGTCGAATCTGCTCGATACGCTTGATGTCCTGGGTCATGGTGATGCCGTTGACAGTAATCTCCCCCTGCTGGTGCTCCTCGAGGTGATTGATACAGCGAATCAGGGTCGACTTGCCGGAGCCCGAGGGGCCGCAGACGACGATACGCTCGCCCTTTGCCACCTCGAGGTCGATATCGCGCAGTACGTGAAAGTCGCCGTACCACTTGTTGAGCCGCTTCATGCTGACCATCGGCTGTTCGGATTGGGCACTGGCTTCGCTCATGCCTCGACTCTCCTGTCATTGTTCGAAAAGGGCTCAGAGGGTGTTTACAAAAGGACTACGCTCGCCTGATTTGTAAGCCCCCTCTCAGTGCCCGGTATGCAGACGCCGTTCGATGTACTGACTGTAGCGCGACATGCTGGAACAGAAGATCCAGTAGACCAGCGCCGCGAACACATAGCCCTCGATCGCATAGCCCAGCCACTCCGGGTCGTTGAGACCGGAACGGATGACAGCGAGGAAGTCGAACAGGCCGATGATCAGCACCAGCGAAGTGTCCATGAACAGCACGATGAAGGTGTTGACGATGCCGGGAATCACCAGCTTCAGCGCCTGCGGCAGCACAACCAGAATCATGCGGTGCCAGTAGCCCAGCCCCAGCGCCGAAGCCGCCTCGCTCTGGCCGCTCGGAATCGCCTGCAGGCCACTGCGCACCGCTTCGGCCATGTAGGCGCTCCAGAACAGCATGATGCCAATCAGTGCGCGCAGCAGCTTGTCGAGATCGAAACCGGATGGCGTGAACAGCGGCAGCATGACGGAGGCCATGAACAGCACCGTAATCAGCGGCACACCGCGCCAGAACTCGATGAAAAGAACGCACACGCCGCGCACAAAAGGCATGGTGGAGCGTCGGCCCAGCGCCAGCATGATCCCCAGCGGCAGCGACCCCACCATCGCCAGCAGCGCAATGGTGATCGTCAGCATCAACCCGCCCCAGTCGCGGGTCGGCACCGTGGTGATGCCGAAGTAGCCGCCGTGAAGCAGCAGAAAGGCCGCGATCGGGAAAGGGATCAGCGCACAGAGCGCGCCCCACTTCTTGAACGGCATTCTCGGGATCGCCAGCCAGGCAATCACAAGCGCCAGCAGTACGAAGACGATATTCACCCGCCAGCGCAGTTCCGGCGGGTAAAAACCGTAAATGATGGTTTCAAAACGGGCGCTGATATAGACCCAGCAGGCGCCCCCCGAGCTGCACGCCTCGCGTGACTCGCCAAGGAAGTTGGCGTTGAACAACGCCCACTCCAGGAAGGGCCAGATCAGCCGCACCAGCAGCGCCGCCAGCGCCAGCGTCACCAGGCTATTGAGCGGCGAGCTGAACAGATTGGCCCTCAGCCAGCCGACCAGGCCGGTACGCCGGTCGGGCGCCTTGCGCGGCGCCAGCATTTCGCTACGAACCTGTGTCGCTGCCATCTCAGCGCTCCTTCAACTGTATGCGGGAGTTGTAGAGGTTCATCAGCAGCGAGACGATCAGGCTGATGGTCAGATAGACCCCCATGGTCATGGCGATGATCTCGATCGCCTGGCCGGTCTGATTGAGGGTGGTGCCGGCGAATACCGCCACCAGATCGGGATAGCCGATGGCGGTAGCCAGCGAGGAGTTCTTGGTCAGATTGAGGTACTCGCTGGTGAGCTGCGGCACGATCACCCGCATCGCCTGGGGAATGACGATCTTGCGCATGGTGATATTACCGCGCAGCCCCAGCGACTGAGCCGCTTCGGTCTGTCCCTTCGGTACCGACATGATGCCCGAGCGCACGATCTCGGCGATAAAGGCTGCGGTGTAGATCGACAGCGCCACCCACAGCGCCGCCAGCTCCGGGATCAGCGTAATGCCACCGCTGAAATTGAAACCGCTCAGTTCGGGGACGCTCCAGTCAAGCGGTGAGCCGCTGACCAGAAACACCAGCAGCGGCAGGCCCACGATGATCGCCGCGCCGATACGGTACATGGGCAGCGCCCTGCCGGTACGAATCTGACGGCGGCGCGCGAAGACCGCCAGCCCCAGGGTTGCCGCGACCGCTACCGCCAGGGCGATCAGGGTGAGATCGAAACCGGGCAGGGGCTGCGGAGAGGGCGCCTCCACGCCGCGGGCGTTGAAAAAGAACAGGTCGAACAGCGAAAGGCTCTGGCGCGGCGAGGGTAGCGCCTGCAATACGGCGTAATACCAGAACAGGATCTGCACCAGTAGCGGGATATTACGAAAGGTCTCGACGTAGGCTGCCGCCAGTTTGGCGACCAGCCAGTTGGAGGAGAGGCGCGAGATACCTACCACAAAGCCGATAATGGTGGCCGCCACGATGCCCAGCACCGACACCAGCAGCGTATTGAGCAACCCGATAATAAAGGTACGACCATAGCTCGAGTTGCTGGTGTACTCGACCAGCGTTTGTGAAATGCCGAAGCCGGCACGCTGATCGAGGAAATCAAAACCGGTATTGATACCACGCTGCGCAAGATTGCTCAGGGTGTTGTCGACGATAAAAACAATGAACAGCGCCAGCGCCGCGAACAGCACGATCTGTACGATCAGCGCGCGCAACGCGGGATCGCGCCATAGCGGACCGCGACCGCGACGCGGAATAGAGGTGGAAGGACGCAGCATCGGCGCTTCTCCGTTCTACAACAATCAGGCGCCCGGAAACGGGCGCGGATCAACGAAGCCGCCCCGGAGGGCGGCTTTTAAAGGTGCTTCAAACGGGATCAGCGGATCGGCGGTGCGTACATGATGCCGCCATCGGTCCACAGCGCGTTGATGCCGCGCTCGATCTCCAGCGGCGAGTTCATGCCCACGGTGTTGGCATACACCTCACCGTAGTTACCTACCTGCTTGATGATGTTGTAGGCCCAGTCGTTGGACAGACCCAGCTGCTCGCCGTAGCTGCCATCCTGCCCCAGTAGACGTGCCACATCCGGATTGGGCGGATTGTCGCGCATCTGGTCGACGTTTTCGCTGGTCACGCCCATCTCCTCGGCGTTGATCATGGCGAACAGAGTCCATTTGACGATATCGAACCACTCGTCGTCACCCTGACGCACCACCGGACCCAGCGGCTCCTTGGAGATACGCTCGGGCAACACCTTGACGCTGGCGGGGTCGGAGAGCTGCAGGCGCAGCGCTGCGAGCTGCGAGGAGTCGGAGGTCAGCACATCACAACGGCCGCTTTCAAAGCCCTGAGCGGACTGCGCCGAAGTATCAAAAGCGACCTGCTGATACTGCATATCGTTGGCGCTGAAATAGTCGGCAAGGTTCAGCTCGGTGGTGGTACCGGACTGTACACAGACCGCCGCGCCGTCGAGCTGGGTGGCACTGTCAACGCCAAGGTCGTTGCGTACCAGAAAACCCTGGCCGTCATAGAAGTTGACGCCGGTGAAGTTGAGACCCAGCGAGTTATCGCGAGTCGCCGTCCAGGTGGTGTTACGCGACAGCACGTCGATCTCGCCGGACTGCAGCGCGGTGAAGCGCTCGGCGGCGGTCAACGGCGTAAACACCACGGCTTCCGGGTCGTTGAACACGGCGGCGGCGACAGCACGACATACTTCGACGTCGATACCGGTCCAGCGCCCCTGGTCGTTGGGCGCCGAGAAGCCCGGCAGGCCGGTACTGACACCGCAGGTAAACTCACCGCTGCTGTTGACATCTTCCAGCGTAGTCGCATTGGCACTGCTGACACCCAGCATCGCCGCGACAGCGGCACCTGTTACTGCACTCAGCTTCACTGCGCTTTTGCTTGTCATTATCACTGCATCCTGTGGCTTGCGATGAATGGATTGACGTAACCTGGTTACCGGCGACGCCTGCCATAGTCACTGCAAGGAGTGTTCCAGAACGTCACCATGACAATGCAAGATATTGTTATTGAAAGTAAAAATTTAATCCTGGAGCAAAGATTGTCATCTTTTACGGACGCCAGCGCGCACCAGCCCGATCATCACCGACACGATAATGCACCGAAACAGTGCATTTTAAATAACGCTTATACTTCACTCGATTCATTCCGCGAGTAGAAATCGCGACGGCCATGTAATACCCGGTCTATCTGCGCCAAAAAAGGGCGCATTGCACGAGTGCAGCGAGCCCGAAAAGTGCGAGACTCGTTGCAGACAGCGACGCCAAACCGTCCGAGCACAGCTCTGGTGCAATCAGGTGAGGGTATCGGGCAGCCCAACCGGCGGCAAAGCGGGCATTCGCCGTCGAACACCACCAGTTGCCGCAGCGCGCCTGACTCAGCGGTGATAGCGCGGACTGAGCTCATGCAGGCAGTCGATAAAGGCGGTGACGTTATCGATCGGCGTAAACTGCGAAATACCGTGGCCGAGGTTAAAGACATGGCCGTTGCCGTGACCAAAGCTTGCCAGCAGGCGCGCCACTTCTTCACGGATTACCTGCGGCGAACCGAACAGCGCCGACGGATCGAGATTGCCCTGCAGGGCGACCCGATCGCCGATACGCGCACGGGCATCGCCCAGTTCGGTGGTCCAGTCGAGCCCCACGCCGTCGGCGCCGATATCGGCGATCTGCTCGAGCCACTGACCACCGTTCTTGGTAAAGACGATCACCGGCACGCGGCGCCCTTCGCGCTCGCGGATCAGACCACTGACGATCCTCTCCATATAGGCCAACGAAAAGGCACGATAGGCCGGCGTGGAGAGTGAACCGCCCCAGGTATCGAAAATCTGGACGGCCTGGGCACCGGCGCGAATCTGGGCATTGAGATAATCGGTCACCGACTGCGCCAGTTTGTCGAGCAGCTGGTGCAGCACCTGCGGCTGACCGTAGAGCAACCCCTTCACATGACGGAAATCCTTGCTGGGACCGCCCTCGACCATATAGGTTGCCAGCGTCCAGGGACTGCCCGAGAAACCGATCAGCGGCACGCGACCGTTGAGCTCGGCACGGATGGTCGAGACAGCGTTCATCACATAATCGAGATCGCGCTCGGCGTCCGGCACTTTCAGCGCATCGATCGACGCGGCGTCGCGTACCGGCTTGCGAAAGCGCGGCCCCTCCCCGGGTTCGAACCACAGGCCCAGATCCATCGCATCGGGGATGGTGAGGATATCGGAGAACAGGATGGCGGCGTCGAGATCGAAGCGCTCCAGCGGCTGCAGCGTCACCTCGCAGGCCATATCGCGATCGCGGCACAGCGACATGAAACTGCCGGCGCGCTCGCGCACGGCGAGGTATTCGGGCAGGTAGCGACCTGCCTGGCGCATCATCCAGACCGGTGTTCGGTCGACCTCCTGACGCGCCAGGGCACGCAGGAGGCGGTCGTTATCAAGCGTCATGAATCCGGTACCAGCAAAAAATGGATTGGCCGTTATTGTAACCGCCATGGCGAATTGTCGCCTGACTCAAGATCAGGCAGCGATAGTCTCCCACACGTCATTCAAGAGTCAGATATCATCTGAATGACACAGGCTATTCATCTATCCTTTAAAGTGTTCGGTTACGCCCGGCCACAGGGATGGGGTCAGGAAGCGACCGGCTTCGGCCCAGGCCACTATTGAGGTTAATGTGACAATCAGATTCATCGCCAGCTCGCGCCTGCCCACCCCCTGGGCGACCTTCAACATGCACGGTTTCGAGGACGATGAAACCGGCAAGGATCATATCGCGCTCACCCTGGGTGAGGTCGATGACGGTGAACCGGTACTGGGCCGCGTGCACTCCGAATGCCTGACCGGCGACGCTCTCTTCTCGATGCGCTGCGACTGCGGCTATCAGCTGCAGAATGCCCTGCGCCGCATCGCTGAAGAAGGCCGTGGCGTGCTGCTCTACCTGCGCCAGGAGGGGCGCGGCATCGGGCTTTTGAACAAGATTCGCGCCTATCATCTGCAGGACGAGGGGGCCGATACGGTGGAGGCCAACGAGGCGCTGGGCTTCGACGCCGACATGCGCCGCTACGACCTTTGCATCCCGATGCTGGCACACCTTGGCATCGCCCGCCTGCGGCTGATGACCAACAATCCGCGCAAGGTGATCGCGCTGCAGGAGGCCGGCATCGAGATCAGCGAGCGGGTACCGCTGACCACCGGACTCAATGCCCATAACGAGCAGTATCTGGCCACCAAGGCGGACAAGCTCGGCCACATGATGGCACTGGCACAGTTCGTGCCGGCAGCCGATACCGACTGCGAGCGTATTAGCCGCTGAGCAGCATCAGTGCGCCACGCTGATGGCGATGTAGGCGACGTAGAGCAGCCCGTTGACGCCCAGAAGCCACAGCGGGATGCGCCCGCGACGAATTGCAACACGCAGCACGACGGCGGCCAGCAGCGTCACCACCAGCCCCTGCATGATCTCCGGTCGCGGCGTCCAGGGGGTCAGCAGAATGCCGATCGCCGGCAGCAGTGTGCCCTGAAACACCATCGCCCCGGAAATATTGCCAAAAGCCAGCGTATCCCGCCCGCGCCGAACCCAGAGAATACTGTTGACCTTCTCCGGCAGCTCGGTGGCCAGCGGAATCACCAGCAGCGCGATCAGCAGCGGTGACACCCCCAGCAGATCCGACGCCGCGCTGACCCCATCGATGAACCAGCGCGCCCCGGCGATCAGCAGCCCCAACCCCACCAGCAGCTGTAGCACAATGGTGACCAGGTGGTTCGGTAGCCTCAGCAGGGTCAGGTGCAGGGGGGCATCGGCACTGGTCAGTTCACCCGCTTCGACCCGCGCGCCGGAAACATGAAGAGTGCGCGCCACGTAAAGACCGTAGAGCGCCATCAGTGCCAGGCAAATCGCCAACCGCAGGACATAGAGCGCGGGCGGAATGAACAGCGCCAGGGTGGAGAGCGAAAAGGCGATCAAATAGAAGTTGAGGTCGCGCTTGATACCGCGCGGCTCCGGCGTCAGGACGCCCTGCAGCCCTCGCCGGCGCAGCACCGAAAGCCCCATCAGAAAGACCGACAGCGTCGACAGCATCAGCGGTGAACCCAGAATCGACCCCACTCCGATCTCGGCGCCCAGCTCGGGGTCCTGACTGCCGGCCAGAATCGCCAGCAGAGGCACCATGGTTTCCGGCAGCGCGGTGCCTACCGAGGCGAACACGGAACCGGTCGCGCCCTCGGAGAGACGCGCCCGCTCGCCGAAGTGCTCCAGCGCATTGGTAAAAAGCTCCGAGGCGGCCAGAATCACGGCCAGCGACACCAGCATTAAAAGTGTAACGGCGATCATCGAAGTGACTCGTGAGATAACAAAAGAGCGCGGATCGCTTATCCTGACGCCGCCGCGATGTAATGTAAAATATTAATTTTCAGGCATTTTTTAAACCCGTGGCGATCAGCTTGAGGGCGCCTCGGTTATCAGGTGGCGGTTGACAAATCATACCCCGGAAGAATGCTGAAACCGGCGTTTAAAACCATAGTGAAGCCCTTTTGTTGCCACGCAGCGGCAGCGAAATGCGCTATTCTCGTGGACGCGAATCAATAACAAGGCGAACTCACCGGCACTACCGTGAAGCTCGCATCAGGAGACCGTGATGGAAACCCATAACCTCAGCAGCCACGAGCTGACGCTCACCGTGCTGATGACCCCCGACATGTCGAATTTCTCCGGCAAGGTGCACGGCGGCGCAATTCTTAAAAAGCTCGACGAAGTGGCCTACGCCTGTGCCAGCCGCTATGCGGGCTCCTATGTGGTAACGCTGTCGGTCGATCAGGTGATCTTCAAACAGCCGATCAACGTCGGCGAGCTGGTCACCTTTCTCGCCTCGATCAACTACGCCGGCACCTCCTCGATGGAGGTAGGTATCAAGGTAGTCGCCGAAAACATCCAGCAGCGCTCGGTGCGCCACACCAACAGCTGCTACTTCACCATGGTAGCGGTCAACGGCGAGGGCAGGCCGCAGAAGGTGCCCGAACTGGACATCACCACGCCGCTGCAGCAACTGCGCTTCGAGAAGGCGCAGTTGCGCCGCAAGTTACGCAAACAGGCGATGGAGGAAGAGGATTCGGCCACCCGGGAATATCTGCGCCAGAATCCGGAGTCGACTCGTTAGAAGGCGCAATGACCCGCCGCTGTCCGTCGCCGCTACCGGACCCGGATAACTTCTGCCATGAGGCTGCGCAGAGACGCCCGGCCTGCGTCCCCATCGATCGGTTTGTGGTAAACAGCCGATACCTCTCAATGATTCGCAGCTTTTGCCGATAGACAGTGGTATTCCGCAAAGGGCGATGTGGGTCGGTATCCTCCGGCACCACTCTGGCAGGAGATCGCCATCGCCAGGTTCCCAGCACGCATCGGACAGGCACGTGAGGCAAGCCGTTCATCGATCGATCCCCTTTTTACTGCCACTGGCACTCGCCGGCATCGCCCTGCTGCTGATTCGCAGCCAGTGGCTACCTCACTCGCTGGTCGATGTCGTGGGTCTGTTGCCGTGGCTGATCGGCGCGCTCGGCAGCGTACTGAGCCTCGTCTATGATCGCATCAGAACCCTGTTTCTGATCATCATCCTGCTACTGGCCTACCAGTTGCTGATGCCGCACCTTCACTTCATGCTCCGCCACGGCGAAGTCCGTGCCGATACTCAACTTACCTTCCTGCTGACGGCCCTGCTGCTGCCGCCGATCTTTACCCTGTTTGCGCTCTGGCGTGAGCGCGCTCACCCCTTCAAGGACATTCTGCTGCGTCTGATCGCACTCGGTGTGCTGCTGCTGGGGGCGCGGATTGTGCAGCAATACTTCTCCGGGCAACTCTCGAACTGGCTGCTGGACAACTGGCTGCCGCTGCCGTCATTCGTCCTGCTGCCGCTGCCACAGCCGATCATGCTGACCTTCGCTATCTCCTTCGGGGCCCTGACGCTGCCGTCGATACTCGACAACCGACCTGCTCATGCGGCACAACTGGTCGCGATGAGCGCCTTTTTCTGGACGCTGCCCTATATTTTCCGACATCCCGAGGCGCTGACGCTGGTCACGACGGCAGCCCTGATCATGCTGAGTGCCGCCCTGGTACACGAATCCTTTCACATGGCTTTCGTCGATGAGTTGACCGGTCTGCCCGGGCGTCGCGCCCTCAACGAAAAACTTCAGCGACTGGGACGCCGCTATACCCTGGCAATGACCGACGTCGACCATTTCAAGAAATTCAACGATACCCACGGTCATGATGTCGGCGACCAGGTATTGAAAATGGTGGCCGCACAGCTTCGCGGCGTCACCGGCGGCGGCAAGGCCTATCGATATGGCGGTGAAGAGTTCACTATTGTCTTCCCCGGCAAGTCGATCGCACAGTGTCTGCCGCATATCGAGGCCGTACGGGAGTCGATCGAAAACTATGTGATGCAGCCCCGGGACCGCAACACCCGCCCCGGCGACGACAGAAAGGGAGCAGGTCGGCGCACTGGTTCGGCCCGAGCCGCCGGCGGCCTCTCGGTCACCATCAGCATCGGCGTAGCGGAACGCACGGCACAGCTCGCCACCCCCGAGGAAGTGATCAAGGCGGCCGACAAGAGTCTTTACAAGGCCAAAAATGCCGGACGCAACTGCGTCATGGCACACGGCAGCCGCGCACCAGCAAAACGCAAGAGGGCCGGTTGAGCTGTCTTCACCCCACCCGCAGCGCCCAGTAATCAGCGTTCGCCGCGCCCAGCCAGGGGGCGCTTTCGAGCCGCCTTTCCAGGGCGCAATCACCCGCCGCGACCCTGCGCGCCAGGTAGTGCTGAAAAGCGTAACGCTCACGCTCTTCGGCAGAGGTAGTGAGCACCACCACGCCCCCGGGGCGCACCAGTCGCAGCAGCGCATTGAGCGCCTCGGGAGCCACCTGGCCGGGGCCGAAGACGCCGGCGCTGACGACCGCATCGACGCTTGCGTCGGCAAAACCGGCAAGACCGCGGTTAAGATCGACGCCGCCGGCCAGGTGGCGGTAGACGTCGGTGCCGGCGGCCAGTGCCACCATCGCATCGCACAGATCGACACCGTCGAGGCACTCGAAACCCCGCTCGACCAACGCCACGCCGACCAGCCCGGTGCCGCAGCCCGCGTCGAGCAGGTCCGCCCGGCGGTCGGTGACGCCGCACTCGATGAGCAGTTCGACCACCAGCGCCGGGGCGCGGTAGCCGCCGCGCAGCATGTCGCGGTTGTAGTGCGGCGCCCAGCGCTCGTACAGCGTACGCAAACCCCCGGCGTCGCCAGCGCAGGCGTGCGCCTGCCGCAGCCACCCCTCTATCGAGGCATCATCCGCCGTCACGGGCCTGACGAATCCGGTCATAGGCGTTACCGATCTCGCTGGTGCGCTGCTCGGCCATGCGCCGCATGCTCTCCGGCATGCCCTTGCCGGCCAGCTTGTCGGGGTGGTTTTCACTCATCAGACGGCGATAGGCGCGCTTGAGTTCGGCATCGCTGGCCTGCGAGGAGACGCCCAGGGTGCGGTAGGCTTCCTCCAGCGGCTGAGCGCTCTCGTGAGTGCCGCCGCCCGCTGCCGCGCCGGACAGCATCGCCTCCAGTCGATCCAGCTCCTCCTGCGAGCAGCCCAGCCCTCGGGCGATGCGCAACAGCATGTCGCGCTCGGCATCGTCGACGCGGCCATCGGCAGCCAGCGCCGCCAGCTGCACCTGAAAGAAGACCTGCAGAAGGCCGCGCTGCACGCCCACCACCTGCCTGAGCCGCGCCAGTTCGGCATCGAGGTCGAAGTCGCTGCGCTGGCCGCGCTGGAAATCGCTGCGCGCCTTGTCGCGCTGCTCGCCGGCCAGGTTAAGGCGATCAAAGACGGCCTCGGCGCTCTTGCGCTCGCTCTCCGAGACCTCGCCGTCGGCGCGGCTCATCGCCCCCATCACCGCGAATGTAGAAGAGAGAAACTGGCGCTGGCGCTCGGCCAGCTTGCCGATCAGTTTGGTACGCATCCAGCGCAACAGCGCATAGCCCAGCAGGCCACCGATCAAAAGGCCCGGCAGGCGGGCGATGGCGTAGCCCACAAGGGCAGCAATCAGGGTAACGATCAACATGATGTGCTCTTTTCCCGTTTTGGCGAATGGTCGTTACAGCGTGTAGAGAGTCGTCAAGCGTCAGGTCGCCAGCCGCTTCCGAATGGCGGCCTCGATACCCGGGGCGTCGAGGCCGCAGTCGGCGCGCAGCTCCTGCGGCGTGCCGTGCTCGATGAACTGATCGGGAATGCCCAGTTGCAAAAGCCCTACCGACACCCCGGCGGCCGCCAGCAGTTCGCCCACGCCGCTGCCGGCACCGCCGGCGACCACGTTCTCCTCGACGGTCACCAGCAGTGCGTGATCGGCGGCGGCGGCCAGTACGGCCTCGCTGTCGAGCGGCTTGACGAAGCGCATGTCGTACAGCGTGGCATCCAGCGCATCGGCAACCGTCATGGCATCCGTCAGCAGGCTGCCGAACACCAGCAGCGCCACGCCGCCCTTCTGCCCCTCGCGCCGCAGCTCGGCGCGGCCGATCTCCAGCGGTTCAAGCCCCGCCTCGAAGGCGGCGCCGGGCCCGCTGCCGCGCGGATAGCGCACCGCCGCCGGCCCGTCGTACTGATAGGCGGTGGTCAGCATGCGATAGCACTCGCGCTCATCCGACGGCGCCATGATCACCATGCCCGGAATGCAGCGCAGATAGGAGAGATCCAGCGCACCGTGGTGGGTGGCGCCATCCTCGCCAACCAGGCCGGCCCGGTCGATGGCGAAGGTGACATCCAGCCCCTGTACCGCCACGTCGTGCACCAGTTGATCGTAGCCGCGCTGCAGGAAGGTGGAGTAGATCGCCACCACCGGCTTGACGTTCTCGCAGGCCATGCCGGCCGCCAGGGTCACCGCGTGCTGCTCGGCGATGGCCACGTCGTAGTAGCGCTCGGGGTACTCCTTCGAGAAGCGAATCAGATCGGAGCCCTCGCGCATCGCCGGGGTAATGCCGATCAGGCGCGAGTCGCGCGCCGCGGTGTCGCAGATCCAGTGGCTGAAGACGTTGCAGAACTTGAGCGGTTTGGGCGCCGGCGCGGGCGTCCTGTCGGTCTTGCCCTTCTCCAGCTTGGTGATGGCATGATAGCCGATCGGGTCGCCCTCGGCGGGCTCGAAGCCCTTGCCCTTGCGGGTCACGATGTGCAGAAACTGCGGCCCGCTGCGGTTTTTCAGATCGCGCAGGGTGCGAATCAAAAGCCCCAGATCGTGGCCATCGATGGGCCCCACATAGTTGAAGCCCATCTCCTCGAACAGCGTGGCCGGGCTCAGCATGCCTTTTACATGCTCCTCGGTGCGCCGGGCGATATCCAGCGCGCCGGGCAGGTGCGACAGCACCCGCTTGCCGCCCTCGCGCGCCGCCACATAGGGGCCACTGGTCAGGATGCGCGACAGATAGGTGGCCATGCCGCCGACGTTTTCCGAGATCGACATCTCGTTGTCGTTGAGCACCACCAGCATGTTGGCCTCGACGTGGCCGGCGTGCGCCAGCGCCTCGAACGCCATGCCGGCAGTCAACGCCCCGTCGCCGATCACCGCGCATACCCGGCGGTTGTCGCCCAGCGTGCGGGCCGCCAGCGCCATACCCAGCGCCGCCGAGATCGAGGTGCTGGAGTGGCCCACGCCGAAGGTGTCGAAGGGTGACTCCTCGCGGCGCGGAAAGGCCGCCAGGCCGCCGTGACGACGCATCGAATCCATCGCCTCGCGACGGCCGGTGAGTATCTTGTGCGGGTAGGTCTGGTGGCCCACGTCCCATACCAGCCGGTCATGGGGCGTGTTGTACTGCTGGTGCAGCGCCACGGTCAGTTCGATCACTCCCAGCCCGGCACCGAAGTGGCCGCCGGTGCAGCCAACGCTGTAGAGCAGATAGGCACGCAGCTCGTCGGCCAGACTGTCGAGCTGCCGGGCATTGAGGCTGCGCAGGTCCGAGGGCTGCTCGATACGGTCAAGCAGCGGCGTGGCGGGCCTGGTCTCGGGAATATTGTTGAAAAGCTTCATATCACATCATCGGCCTGTCAGGATCCTCTCCCTGGTCCTGCAACCACGGGAACAGTGTGGCAGTCGGGCGCTCAATGCCTGCGCTCTATGACGTAGCGCGCCAGCGCCGCCAGCAGCGTACCGCGCTCGCCCAGCACGGCCAGCGCCGCCAGGGCGTCGTCGAGCAGTCCACGAGCGCGACGCTGCGCTTCATCAAGGCCCAGCAGCGCCGGGTAGGTGGGCTTGTCGCGCAGCGCGTCGGCCCCCTGGGTCTTGCCCAATACCTCGGTAGAGGCGGTCACGTCCAGGATATCATCCTGTATCTGGAAGGCCAGCCCGACGGCGCGGCCGTAGCGCGCCAGCGCCGTCAGTTGCGCCTCGCTCACCTCGGGGGCGGCCAGCGCGCCGAGCGACAGCGACGCCTCGATCAGCGCGCCGGTCTTGTGGTGGTGAATCTGCATCAGCGCTTCGACGTCGAGCTGCTGACCCACGGCGGCCAGATCCAGCGCCTGGCCACCGGCCATGCCGGCATGGCCGGCACCGCCGGCGAGCCGCGCCACCATGGCGGCGGCGCGCGGCTGACCGCTGGCGGCCAGCGCCTCGAAGGCGAGCGTCTGCAGGGCATCGCCGGCCAGTAGCGCGGTCGCTTCGTCAAAAGCGCGGTGGCAGGTAGGCCGGCCGCGGCGCAGATCGTCGTCGTCCATGCCGGGCAGGTCGTCGTGGACCAGCGAGTAGGCGTGAATCAGCTCGACCGCCGCCGCCGGCGTGTCGAGATCGCGCCTGCTGGCACCCAGCGCCTCGCCGGCGGCATAGACCAGAATCGGTCGCAGCCGTTTGCCACCGCCCAGTACGCTGTAGCGCATCGCCTCCAGAAGGCGCGGCGCCGGTTCGCTGCCGGGCGCCAGCAGGGTGTCAAGACGCTGCGCCACTCGCTCCCGCAGCACGCTCATCAGGGTGTCGAGCTGCTCGCTGTCAGACGCACTCATGGGGTCGACTCATCGCCTGCGGGGGCGTCGCCGAGCGGCGCCTCTTCAAGCGTGCCATCGCTGCGCTCGACGAGCTGCTGCACCCGCAACTCGGCCTGCTCCAGCCGCGTGCGGGCATCGCGCACCAGGGCGATGCCGCGCTCGAAGCTCGACAGCGAGGCTTCAAGGCTCAGGTCACCGGATTCGAGGTGTCGGACCAGCGCCTCCAGCTCGGCAAGGGTGGTTGCAAAATCGTTCGGCGTCTGTTCGCCCGTCGGGGCCCGGCCGGGATCAGGGCTCTGTGTCATGCGATGTCCTGTCAACGCCTGTGCATGGCAGATACGGGGGTGGCCGTATTCGCGCGGCCGATGGTGAATCAGTATACACATCCATGGTGGTTTTGACGCCGCCGCCGGCTGAAGGTCGAAAGCGCCGCCACATGCACAGGCCTCATCGCCGGCATGGAAGCATTTCAGGTCGCGGCGCGGCATGCAGCAACGCCGCTGTCATGCTAGGATAACCGCCCCGTCGGGCGCCCCTTCTATGGCCTCCTGCACAAGCGCTCGGCGCTCCCGACACACCGCCTCGAACCCGGATCCGCAAGGTTGGCACACTTATGGCTATGGCTAGAACATCTCTGGACAAGAGCAAGATCAGGATTCTGCTGCTTGAGGGCGTCCACACCTCCGCGGTTGAGAATCTTCGCAACGCCGGTTACAGCAACATCGAACGGCTGACCACCTCGCTGGGCGAAGAGGCGCTGATCGAAAAGATTCGCGATGTTCACTTTATCGGCATCCGTTCGCGGACGCAGCTCAACGAGCGCGTGCTGGAGGCCGCCGAGCGGCTGGTCGCCATCGGCTGTTTCTGCATCGGCACCAATCAGGTGGACCTGCCGGCGGCCCTCAAGCGCGGCATTCCGGTGTTCAACGCGCCCTACTCGAACACTCGCTCGGTGGCCGAGCTGGTGCTGGCCGAAAGCATCATGATGCTGCGCGGCATTCCCGAAAAGAACGCCCGCGCCCACCAGGGCGGCTGGCTCAAGTCGGCCAACGGCGCCTACGAGGCGCGCGGCAAGACGCTCGGCATCGTCGGCTACGGCAGCATCGGCGCCCAGCTGTCGGTGCTGGCGGAGTCGGTGGGGCTCAACGTCATCTACTACGACACCGTCACCAAACTGGGCATGGGCAATGCCCGCCAGGTGGGCAGTCTCGGCGAGCTGCTGTCGCGCGCCGATATCGTCACCCTGCACGTACCGGAAACCCCCGCCACCACCTGGATGATCGGCCGCGACGAACTGGCCCTGATGAAGCAGGGCAGCTATCTGATCAACGCCTCGCGCGGCAAGGTGGTAGACATCGAGGCGCTGACCGAGGTGCTCGAATCCGGCAAGCTGCTGGGCGCGGCAGTGGATGTCTTCCCGGTCGAACCCAGGGGCAATGACGAAGAGTTTGTATCGCCGCTGCGGGCGTTCGATAACGTCATTCTCACTCCGCACATCGGCGGCTCCACCGTCGAGGCGCAGGAGAATATCGGCGTCGAGGTCTCCGAAAAACTGATCACCTTTTCCGACAACGGCACTACCATCACCTCGGTCAATTTCCCCGAGGTGGCGCTGCCCTCGCACCCGGAAAAGCATCGCCTGCTGCATATTCACAAAAACGTCCCCGGCGTGCTCTCCGAGATCAACCGCGTGCTGGGCGATGAGGGCATCAACATCTCGGCGCAGTACCTGCAGACCAACGAGGAGGTCGGCTACGTGGTGGTCGACGTCGACAAGGCCTACGGCGAGCAGGCGCTGCGCGCCCTGCGTGAGGTCAAACACACCCTGCGCACCCGGGTGCTCTACTCCGCCGCCGAGCAGAGTTGAGTGGCACAGGCATGGAAAGGGGCCAGGCGGCCCCTTTCGCGTCAGTCACAGCGCCCTCGAAAGCAGGCACGCCCCGGCTTCTTCAGGCTCCCGGCAGGGGCGGAAACACGAAGTCGCCGGCAGCCACCGGCCTGCCAAACAGAAACCCCTGCACCAGATCACATTTCAGCGACGCCAGTTCGTTCCACTGCTCCGGGGTTTCCACCCCTTCCGCGATGACCGTCAGCCCCAGCGCCCGGGCGATCCAGATAATGCCATCGACCAGCTTGTAGGTGGTTTCATTGTCCGTCATCGCGCTGGTGAAACTGCGGTCGATCTTGAGGACATCCAGCGGCAGCTGCTGCAGATAGCGCAGCGATGAGTAGCCGGTACCAAAGTCATCGATCGCCAGTCGAACACCCATGTCGCGCAGCTGCTCCATATTCTGAATGGCCACCGGCAGGTCGGTGATCAGGCTCGCCTCGGTCAGCTCCAGCATCAGATCGCGCCCCTGCACGCCCTGCTCGGCCAGTACAGTGCTGACCAGAGCGACGAAATCGGCGCGGTAGAGCTCACCGGCGGGCACGTTGACCGACACATAATCGATCGGTTTTTTCTCGCGGCGCCACCACGCCATCTGCCGGCAGGCAACCTTCAGGCTGGAGGCCGTGAATGCCTGGCGCAGTCCAACGTCTGACTCAATCAGTGGAATGAACTCTTCGGGACTGACCTCTCCGAGCAGGGGGTCGCGCCAGCGTGCCAGCGCCTCGGCGCCTACCAGCCGGCGGTCACGCACAGTCAGTATGGGCTGGTAGACCTGATGCAGCGCATCGCTCCTGACAGCCGCCCTCAACCGATCAAGACGATCCTGTCGGCGCAGAAATGCCGCATGCATCTCCGATGAGTAGCAGCGCACGCCGGGCTGGTCACCGCTGTCGGTATCCAGCGCCGCCCGGGCGCGATCCAGCAACAATGAAGCACTGCCGGCATCCTCCGGGTAGCGACTGATGCCGGCCGAGAGCCGGGCAGAATGCAGCGGGTCATCCAACACCGCCGGCGTTACCGCACTCTCCAACAGCTGCGTAACATGCTCGACCACGCTGCTTACCTCACCGGGATCGGCCAACACGATGCAGAGCCGATCCGACGCCATACGCCCGATCAGATCGTTCGAGGTCAGCGACGCCTTCAGCCGCTGCGATATATCGGCCAGCGCCGAATCGAGGCTGCGCCGGCCATCCTGGCTGGTCAGGGCTTGCGCATTCAGCAGGGAGACCATGACAACTGCCAGCGACGCCCCCTCCTTGTCGAGCAAACGCACCAACCGCTTTTCCAGAAGATCGCCGGCCGGCAGTCCGGTCGCCATATCGTGCTGACTCTCGGCGTGAAAACGGCTCGCCAGGCTTCTGAAGCGCCACGCCTGGCGCAGCTCGCGCTGTACCATCCGGGCAATCAACAGCAGGCTCTCGCGCTCGGCGTCAGTGAGCCGGCGGGGCTCCTGCCCGAGCACACAGAGCGCGCCGAAAGCGCGGCCGGTGGGGGAGAGAATGGTGGCTCCGGCGTAGAAGCGAATCCAGGGTTCGCCGGTTACCAGCGGATTGTCCTGTACGCGCGCATCCAGCTGCGCATCTTCTATCTCCAGCAGCGAACTACTCAACCCGAAGCGGCAAAAAGAGCTCTCAAGCGGCGTATCCGCCATCTTCAACCCCATTCTCGAGGTGAACGTCTGGCGGTTGCGGCCGAGCACCGTAATCGATGCCATGGCAGCGCCGAGCACGCTGGAAGCGAGCCGGGTATACGCCTCGAAGTCGGGCTCTTCAAGCACATCCAGCAGGCCGACCGTCTCCATATCAGCCAGCGCAATGGGCGTCGTCATGTCCATGGTCATGTCGCTTGGCTCGCTCCGGGAAGTTGGAAAGCTCGATCATGCCGGGTCGCCCTCCGGCACGGGCTCTGGCGCGACGCTTATGGCACGCCGGAAGCGGGATAATGCATTCGGCAAAATCAAACCGTGCAGAGACTTTATATTGGTTCTTATGCCGTATTTCGGCATCTATCTCAAATGATTGAGACAAACTGGCGCACCGGTGCAATGCCGACCAGACTTTCCCATAGCCATGATGACTGGAGTCGAACATGCAAAAAACGCCAACCGTTGCCATACTGGGCCTTGGCGCCATGGGCCACGCCTTCGCCACCAACCTGCTTAAAGCGGGGTTCCCGCTACGGGTATGGAACCGTACCCCCTCACGCGGTGATGATCTTGCCCACGATGGCGCCCACAACGCCGCAACCCCGTCGGAGGCGGCCAGTGAAGCGCGTTTCGTGATTACCATGGTGCCCGATTTCGACACCACCCATGAGGTGCTGCTGGGCGATGAAGGCGCCCTTGCCAGCCTGCCCGAGCGCGGCGTGGTGGTGCAGATGGGGACTATCGGCGATGCGCAGACGCAGCGCTTGATCAGCGAAGTGCGCAACCGCCGCCCGGATGTCACCTTTATTGATGCCCCCGTATCGGGCACCAAAGCGCCCGCCGAGCAGGCGAAAATTACCGTGCTGGCCAGCGGCGATCGCGAGGCGGCCGAAGGCATTGATGCGCTGTTTGACGCCATCTCGGCGCGGGTCGAGTGGCTCGGCGAGGCGGGTGCCGGCTCGCGTATGAAGCTGGTGGTCAACGCCTGGCTGATTCATATGATGCAGGGCATCGCCGAGAGCGCCGGGCTGGCGCAGCAATTCGGCTTCAGCATTGATGAATTCTGGCAGATACTCGACGGCGGGCCACTGGCGGCGCCCTATGCCAAAGCCAAGCTGGGGATGATCGAGTCCGGCGACTACAGCGCCCAAATGGCGCTTTCGTGGGGACTCAAGGATGCCCGGCTGGCGCTCGAAGCCGGCGGCGAGAACAGCATGCCGGCACTCAAGCACACCAGCGAGCTGTGGGCCGAAGCCGAAAAGGCCGGGCTGGGCGATGCGGATATCGCGGTCATTCACGACTACCTGAAGCGCCTTGCCGACTGATCCTTTTCTGTCAGCCGCCAGCTCCCGGCGCTTACTCCCCGGCCGGATAGTGCCGGCCACTCCCCTCGCCTGCCGTAAACCGCCGCCCGGCAGGCGACACCCTTCACAGCCATACCCTTTCCTTCCGACTACTGCTAATGCTCCTTGAGCAGTCGTGCGACGCGCTGCACCACGTCTCAAAAAGCCCTATCAGCGGCACGAGCGCTCTGCCGTGCCGGAATAACGTGCGCCGTGACAGTGCCACTTTTGTATTTTACGTAATGAATAATAAATAAGATAAAAATAGTATTGGTTGAAAATTGACCTGATTAAAATTTAAGCAAACCTCCCATCAATAAGCGAGCTAAAAAGAAGCTATAAATGGCAAATGGTCATGCCGACAAGAAAGCAAAAGCCAACACCGGAACCGGTAAAAAACGGCATTATTGGCGACTTTAGAGGCAAGAAAGACGAACAACAGGCACACAAAGGCGGAAAAGGCCGATATGGACATTTATCGCAAGATGCTGGATACCACCACGCTGTCATTGCCTGTCGCTGCCACTTCCACTATAACCCATCGACAACACCCGGATGTCAATCGTAGGAAAAGATGTATTGGCGTAAATTTTTTACGTAAAACGGCATCGCAGGCATGCCTATCGACCGATGTGTCAGCGATGGGTATCGAGAAGGTAAACTGATCGGCGTGCCATTCAGGCCGCCGCTGCGGTGGCCCAGCCCGGAGACAAAGTGCATGAACGCCCACCTGCTATCCGTCGATACCCTCTCCCGCGACTATGTCGAGCGCCTTTTCGATGTTGCCCACCGCATGGAACCCATCGCCCAGCGCCGCGCTATTACGCGAGTGCTGGAAGGCGCGGTACTGGGCAATCTTTTTTTCGAGGCCAGTACGCGCACCCGCATGAGCTTTCACGCCGCCTTCAGCCGGCTGGGCGGCAGTGTCTGCGACACGACAGGCTTCACTTTTTCGTCGATGGCCAAGGGGGAGTCGCTCTACGACACCAGCCGGGTGATCAGCGGCTATGTCGACGCCATCGTGATGCGCCACCCTGATGCCGGCTCGGTGACAGAGTTCGCTGCCGCGACCCATGTGCCGGTAATCAACGGTGGTGACGGGCCCGGCGAGCACCCCAGCCAGGCACTGCTCGATCTCTACACCATACGCAAGGAGTTCGAGCGCCTCGGCAAGGCGTTCGCCGGCGCTCACCTGCTGCTGACCGGCGATCTGCGCTACGGCCGCACGGTGCACTCACTGATCAAGCTACTGTCGCTTTATGAGCCGCTACGGCTGACGCTGGTGTCACCGCCGGGCCTGGAGATGCCGGCAGAGTTGATCGACCACGCCGAAAATGCCGGCCACCGAGTGGCCCAGCGCGATTCACTCAATGCCGACTACGGCGATGTCGACGTGGTCTACGCCACCCGTATTCAGAAGGAGCGCTTCACCCAGGAGATGGAGGAGGGGTTTTCACTGTCGCAGGATTTCAGCGTCGATCGCGCCTTTCTCGACCGCCACTGCTCACCGCATACGGTGGTGATGCATCCGTTGCCGCGTGACAGCCGGCCGGGCGCCAATGACCTCAATGTCGACCTCAACGGCGATCCGAGACTGGCGATCTTCCGCCAGACCGACAACGGTATTCCGGTGCGCATGGCGATATTCGCCACCCTGATGGGGGTCGATCATCTCTTCGAGCGCGACCTGCGCAGGGTGGGCTGGCAGCCGCCCCATCAGGTCGGCGTCGATGACGCGCTGCCAACACCGTGATGTAAGTACTCGCTTCGGCTATAGCCCCTTTGCATCATCGGTGGCGAGGCGATCAAAGTTGCCGCAGTAGATGCCCAGCCCGCGCGCGGTATGCATCAGCGTGCCGGCGGGGTCCAGCGCGCGCGGGCCAATGGTGACGTTATCCAGCGGTACCGCCACCACGCTGCGGTGCTGCCATGCCACCATTTTGCCGAACTCACCGCGCGCGACCAGGTCCACGGCGTTGACGCCGAAGGCGGAGGCCAGCAGGCGGTCGTGCATCGAGGGCGTACCGCCTCGCTGTACGTGGCCCAGAATGGTGACGCGCGTCTCGGCGCCGGTCATGTCACTGATGCGATCCATCAGGTAGTGGCCGATGCCGCCGTAGCGCTGCTGTTCGCCGGAGTAGGAGATGGTGGGCGTCTCGCCGCCGGCGGTGTGACAGCCCTCGGCGACCACCACCAGCGCGTGGCTGCGGCCTTCATCCTGCAGCACGCTTCTGATTTTCTCCGCCACGCCCTCCAGCGAGTAGGGCACCTCGGGCATCAGAATAACGTCGGCACCGCCGGAAATACCGGCGTTGAGGGCGATATGGCCGGCGTCGCGGCCCATCACCTCGAGGATCATCACCCGATGGTGGCTGGCGGCAGTGGGCTGCAGGCGGTCGAGCGCCTCGGTCACCACATTGGAGGCGGTCGAGAAGCCCACCGAGGTGTCGGTACCGTGGACATCGTTGTCGATCGTCTTGGGCACCCCCACCATGCCGATATTGCCCGCCGCACAGAGGCGACTGACGATTTTCATGCTGCCGTCGCCGCCGATCACCACCAGCGCATCCAGACCCAGTTCCCTGACGCCTTCAACAAAGTCGGCACTGCGATCGCGGTGGCTACCGTCAGGCATGGGAAAGGCGAAGGGATCGCCCTTGTTGGTGGTCCCCAGCAGGGTGCCGCCTTCGCGCAGATGGCTGTTGGTAAAAAACTGCAGATCCAGCCGGCGATAGCGCAATGGCCGCTCGATGAGCCCCAGGGTGCCGTCAACGATACCGAACACTTCCCAGCCGTAGGTGCCAATGGCGCGGTAGGCGACCGCACGAATCACCGCATTGAGGCCGGCGCAGTCCCCGCCGCTGGTCAGCACGCCGATACGTTGGATCGGTTGTGTCATCTTCCCTTCATCCCTGTGTGGCTGTTGTTATTTCGAGTCTAGCGCCATTGCGCTCGGCTGTGCGAGCATCAGCCACGCGACCGGCGGTCGCAAGGCAGTGGAGCGGGGAGAAATCAAAGCGGCGAGGTGGGCGCTTACTTCGGAAGAGAGTCGCGTCAAGGACGAGGCATATGAAGGCGCTGGCCGTGAGACTGGTATTCGAACCAGCCGGTGAGAATCAGCTCAGCAGCGATACCGTCGACACTGTCGCGGCGGTAATTACCGCTATGGCCGGCCTGATGGGCGATGCGCTTGGCTTCGCGGGTTGAGCCACGCTCGTCGAACATCTCGAGCGGCCGACCGTAACGGCCATGCAGCCGCCTGCCGAACTTGCGCGCGCGCAGGCTCATCTCCGACTCGCTGCCGTCCATGTTGAGCGGCAGGCCCACCACGAAAAGGTCGGGCTGCCACTCCTCGACAAGCGCCGCTACGCATGACCAGTCGGGAATACCGTCCCGGGCGACAAGCGGCTCGAGCTGCGTGGCACTGCCGAGCAGTTCGTTGCCCACCGCCACGCCGATGCGACGGGTGCCGAAATCGAAGGCCAGCACCAGCCGCCGCTCCGAGGCGCTGTCAGCCATGACCCGCTTCCCGCGACAGCAGGCGCAGGTCCACCCCCAGGCGGCCGGCAGCGGCGTCCAGTCTGGCAGCGGCAGGGGTATGAAAGAGCACCTCGTCGCTGGCCTCCACCGTCAACCAGGTGTTGTCCTTCATTTCACGCGCCAGCTGATCCGGCTCCCAGCCCACACAGCCGAGGCAGACCAGAAAGCTCGAAGGCCCGCGCCCGGCGGCAATGGCGTGCAGAATATCCATCGAGGTGGTCAGCGCCCGATTGTCGCCGGTGCGGATACTGGAGTCCCACTGCTCAGGGCTGCCGCTGTGCAGAATAAAGCCGCGTTCACGGTGCACCGGCCCGCCGCTGAGCACCGCTGTGCTGAGCTCATCACAGCCCGAGGCGTCGATTTCGAGCTGCTCGAACAGTCCCTCCAGGGTCAGCTCCATGGGCTGGTTGAGCATTAGCCCGAGGGTGCCGTTATCGTCATGATCGCAAATGTAGGTGAGCGAGCCCGCGAAGTTGTCATCCTCGAGATGGGGCATCGCCATGAGAAAATGATCGCGTAAACCTTGCATGAGCCTCCCGGGTCGCGACGCAGGAACGCACGGCTGCGCCCGGGCAGCCGTGCCGATCAGAACAGGGGAGCCACCGGGCGCAGCACCCGGTAGCAATATATGGGCGTCAGGGGTGTAATAACATTCAGTATAACATCCTGACGCAAGAGGGCCGACTGCGGCAGCGCAGCGCACCAGCCGCGGTTCAGAAACGCCGTTCGATCGCCGTCAGTAGCATACCGCCAATATCGGTCCCCTTCTGGCTGTCGATCTCGCGCGCACAGGTAGGGCTGGTGACGTTGATCTCGGTGATGTAATCGCCGATCACATCGAGGCCGACGAACACAAGGCCCATCTCCCGAATCGAAGGCTGCACCTGAGCGACCAGCCAGCGGTCACGCTCGGTCAGCTCGCGCGCCTCACCGCGGCCACCGGCGGCCAGGTTGCCGCGCACCTCACCAGCGCTGGGGATGCGGGCGAGGCCATAGGGCACCGGCTCGCCGTCGATCAGCAGAATGCGGGTATCGCCACGGCTGATCTCGGGAATATAGCGCTGCGCCATGATCTGCTGGGCACCCCGGCGCGTCAGCTGCTCGATCACCGAGCCGATATTGCGACCATCCGGGGCGATATGAAAAATACCGCTGCCGCCCATGCCATCGAGGGGTTTGAAGATGGTATCGCCCTGCTCGGCGTGGAACTCGCGCAGCACGGCGTCGTTGCTGGAGACCACCGTCGGCACCAGGCACTGCGGAAACTGCTGGGCGTAAAGCTTTTCGTTGCAGGTCAAAAGCGCCCGGGTCGGATTGACCACCAGCACCCCTTCGCGCTCGGCAAACCCCAGCAGATGCACGGCGTTATTGA
The DNA here is from genome assembly GCF_000382245.1 of Kushneria aurantia DSM 21353. Lineage (GTDB taxonomy): Bacteria > Pseudomonadota > Gammaproteobacteria > Pseudomonadales > Halomonadaceae > Kushneria > Kushneria aurantia. The sequence goes on along the minus strand of NZ_KB907864.1, from coordinate 58,123 downwards.
AGTCGACATCCACCGGCGGGTCCTGACGCATCAGAATCACGTCCATATCCGCCAGCGGACCGGCTTCTACATCTCCCAGCGCGTAATAGTGCTGCGGATCGTTTTCGAACACCTCGAGCGAGCGTAGCCGCCCCATGGCACGGCCGTTTTTCAGGTAGAGATCGTCCGGCTCCAGGTAGTAGAGGCGGTGGCCGTGGCGCTTCGCCGCCCATAGAAGCGCCAGGGTGGTGTCCTTTTTCCACGCCACCCGGTCGATGGGGTCCATCACCACGGCGATTTTCAACGAGGTGTCGCTCATGCGCTACTCCAGCGTTCAGGCCGGTAGGCGACCGGCAGCAAATGGCCTCCAGTATGACGCAGGGGGGCGATGTCGGCCAGGGCGATACCGCCCTGTGCTTTACATCCTCTCTGCGGATAAAACGCACAAGACCCCGGCAGCTCGACTGTCGGGGTCTTTTTTATGAGGCTCTCAAGATATGCAAGCGCTTACCAACAAAGCAATCTATTTCCTGAACCAGCGACTCACCCAGTTGGTTTTGGCCAGGTCGATCACCTCGTCGCCGCGGCCACTCATCACCGCCCGCATCATGTAGAGACTGAAACCCTTCGCCTGCTGTGCCTCGATGGCCGGCGGCATCGACAGCTCCTGTTTGGCAGTGGCCACGTCGACGATGACCGGGCCGTCATGAGCAAAGGCCTCGCGCAGGGCATCGTCAAGCTGCTCCGAGCTGCGCACTCGAATGCCCTTGATGCCCAGCGACTCGGCCAGTCCGGCGTAGTCGGTACGGGGCAGATCGGTGGTTTCATCGACGTAGCCGGCGGCCTTCATCTCCATCGCCACGAAGCCCAGCGTCTCGTTGTTGTAGACCACCACCTTGACCGGCAGCTGCTGCTCGGCCAGCGTGATCAGATCGCCCATCAGCATGTTGATGCCACCATCGCCGGAGAGCGACACCACCTGACGCTCGCGATGGGCCAGCTGTACCCCCATCGCCTGCGGCATCGCCACCGCCATCGAGCCATGCATGAAAGAGCCCCCCAGCCGGCGCTTGCCGTTCATCTTCAGATAGCGCGCCGCCCAGATGGTAGGCGTGCCCACATCAGCGGTGAACCAGGCATCCTCGGCCGCCAGTTCGCTGATGCGAGCGGTCAAATACTGCGGATGCAGCGGCTCGCCGGTAGCAGCGGGTGTAGCCAGCTCATCCAGCCCCTCGCGCGCTTTTCGATAGTGCTCGAGAGCGTGATCGAGAAACTCGCTGTCGCTTTTCTCCGCAAGCTTTGGCAGCAGCGCCGTGAGAGTGGCCTTCACATCGCCCGTCAGCCCCTTGAGCAGCGTACTGCGACGACCCAGGTGGCCGGAACGCAGATCGATCTGCACGATGCGGCCGTGGTCGGGGAAGAAGTCACGGTAAGGGAAGTTGGTTCCCAGCATGATCAGGAAATCGCACTCCTTGAGCGTGTGATAGCCGGAGCTGAAGCCAATCAGGCCGGTCATGCCGACATCATAAGGATTGTCGTATTCAAGCCACGCCTTGCCGCGCAGCGCATGCACGATCGGTGCCCTGAGCCGCTCGGCCAGCGCCACCACCTCATCGTGGGCGCCGGCGCAACCCGCGCCACACAGCATGGCGACCTTTTGGCCGTCGTTGATCAGCGCTGCCAGCTCATCCAGTTCCGCCTCGGCGGGCACCGGCACCGCCGGCACCGGGGCACTCCACTGCATCTTCTGCTCGACAGCAGGCTGCAGCGCCACGTCACCGGAGATGACGACGACCGCCACGCTCTTTTCCAGAATGGCGGTGCGCATGGCGGTCTCGAGCACACGCTGCGCCTGCTCCGGATGGCTGATCAGTTCGCAGTAGTCGCTGCACTCCTTGAAGAGATTTTCCGGGTGGGTCTCCTGAAAATAGCCCAGCCCCACCTCGCTGGAGGGGATCTGCGCGGCGATCGCCAGCATTGGCAGGCGGGCGCGTTTGGCCTCATAGAGGCCGTTGATCAGATGCAGATTGCCCGGCCCGCAGGAGCCGGCACATACCGCCAGCCCTTCGCGCGCCTCGGCTTCGCCGCCGGCCGCCAGTGCGGCGACCTCTTCATGGCGCACGCCGCGCCATGTCATCTGCTGCTGGCGCCGCAGGCTCTCGGTCAACCCGTTGAGCGAGTCTCCCGGCAGCCCCCAGATGTTCTCGACACCAGCCCGCGACAGCGTGCGGACCATCATGTCGGCAACGGTATAATCACTCATCCGATACTCCCTGTAATCGATCGTGGCGCCTTCGAAAAGGTCTACTACAAAGGTCGCGCCCTGATTACACTTTAGTAGAAAGATTGGGCGCCGATATAACCGGGCGGACAACCTTCGCAGGCGCTTCAGCGCTATAACTTCCCAAACCCCATTTAGCCGTCGAAACAGGCCGCTTCTGTAGCCCGGGCACTACCATGACCGAACCCGCATACGTTGCAAGCATCATGAAAACCGCACTGCTGCGCTGCCCGGCGGGAACGCGCTTGAGTGACGCCGCCGTGCGCATGAGTGAGCGTTACTGTAGCTCGATGCTGATCACCCGGGGAGACGAGGTGCTGGGCATCTGGACCGAGCAGGATGCGCTGATGGTGGATTTCGCCGACCCTGGCGCAGCCCAGTGCCCTGTCGAGCAGGTCATGAGCAGCCCGATCACCAGCATCAAGCCGCACGCCACGATCGATACCGCCGCTCGGATATTTGATGAAAAGGGAATCCGACACCTGCTGGTGGTCGATGACGACGAGACGCCACTGGGTATCGTCTCGCGCAACGATATTGCGCTCGAAAAGGGGCTGGAGAGCTATCTTCGCCTGCGCAAGGTGGAAAATGCGATGCGCAGCGCACCATTGACCCTGGCAGCCTCCCTGCCGTTGAGCGAGGCGGTGCAACGCATGCGCACCTCTCCTGCCTGTGATGCCGTTATCGTTCGCTACGACGACCATCTGGGCATCCTGACCACGCGCGACCTGGTACGCTTCGTGGCAAGTTACCCGGGCAACATGGCAATAGGCCGGTTGGCCAGCCGGCCGCTGCTGAGCATCAACCGGGACGAGGCACTGATCAACGCTCGTGACCGGCTGATTCACCACCGGCTGCGCCACCTTGCGGTACTCGACGACAGCGAAGAGGTGATCGGCATCCTGGGGTTCGCCGACATTATCTCCACCGAAGAGTACCGCCATCTTGACACGCTGCGCGATACGCTCGAACAACACGACTCGGCCATCAGGCAGTCGCGGCAGAGCCTGCGACTGGCGGAGCAGGTCATCGAGTCGACGCTGGAGGGCATCATGATCACCGATGCCGGGGGGCGCATCGAGTTCGTCAATCCGGCTTTCACCCATCTCACCGGCTATGAACTCGACGAGGCCGTGGGCCACACCCCGGGCAGCCTGCTCTCCTCGGGGCGCCAGAACGCCGACTTCTATCAGAATATGTGGCACGCCATGCACCAGCACGGCTACTGGCGCGGCGAAATCTGGAACCGACGCAAGGGCGGTGAGCTCTACCTGGAGATGCTGACCGTCACCGCCATTTACGACGAGGCGGGCGAGACGAGCCACTTCGCCGCCATGTTCAGCGATATCACCCAGGTGCGCGAAAACGAACAGCGAGTCCACCACCTGGCCTGGTATGACGCCCTGACCGGGCTGCCCAACCGGCGGCTGATCGAGGACCGTCTGTCGCTGGCGACCCGCCACGCCAGGCGCCATTCGCAGCAGCTGGCAGTGGTCTTCATCGATCTCGATCACTTCAAACAGATCAACGACTCCCTCGACCACGCCGCCGGCGACGAGCTGCTGACGCTGGTTGCGCGGCGGCTGGAAAACTGCCTGCGCGACGACGACAGCCTGGGACGGCTGGGCGGCGACGAGTTCATCGCCCTGCTGCCCAACGTCGGCGGCGTCGACGAGGCGGTGAGCGTGGTGCGCCGCATGATCGACGCCATCAGCGCCCCCTTCGATCTGCGCCGCCGCCAGGTGCGGGTGGGCTGCAGCCTCGGCGTCAGCTTCTACCCCTCGGACGCCAACAGTGCCGAAACGCTGATCCAGCACGCCGACGCCGCCATGTATCGCGCCAAGCGCGAGGGGCGCAACACCTGGCGCCTTTACAGCAGCGACATGGAGTTTCACAACAACCGGCGCATGACACTGGAGACCGCACTGCGCGAAAGCCTGGCGCAGGGCGAGGGAATCGAGGCTTACTATCAGCCGCTGTTCGAGCGCGACAGCGGCCGGCTGTACAGTGCCGAGGCGCTGATGCGCTGGCATCATCCGCAGCTGGGCCAGGTATCGCCGGGCGAATTCATTCCGCTGGCCGAGAGCGCCGGGCTGATTCTGCAACTCGGCCAGCGGCTGCTGGACCAGGTCCTGCAGCAGCTCCACGACTGGCTTGCGGCAGGCCTCGAGCCGGTACCGATCGCGATCAACCTCTCCCCCCGGCAGTTCTGGCAGCACGATCTGATCGACGACATCCGCACCCGCCTCGAAGCGTTCGCCATCCCCGCCGAACTGATCAGCTTCGAGCTGACCGAGAGCACTCTGCTCGACAGGCATCAGCAGGCCATCACGGCACTGGAAGCACTGCGCGATCTGGGCCATAGGGTGGCGATCGACGACTTCGGTACCGGCTACTCGTCGCTCAGCTATCTGCAGGATCTGCCGATCACCACCCTCAAGATCGACCGCACCTTCATTCAGGCGCTGACCGAAGGCAACCGCCGCGGCAGCGAAGCCATTCTGGCGGCGGTCACCGGTCTGGCCGAGGGGCTCGATCTGCAGGTGGTGGCGGAGGGGGTCGAAACCCATGAACAGCTCGACGCCCTGGCACGTTTCCCGGTGCAGCTTATTCAGGGCTTTCTGTTCGGACGACCGGCCAATGCCGCGACGTTTACCACCAACTGGCTGATCCGGCGCGCTTGAAAGAAGAGACCCGGAAGCGTTCAGAGATCGCCGTAGCGCACCTGTAAAAGCGACAGTGCCACCACCGGCGCCGTCTCCATGCGCAGTATACGCGGCCCCAGAATCCAGCCGGCAAAGCCCTGTTGGTGAGCGCTTGCCAACTCTGTATCGCTCAGCCCGCCTTCGGGGCCGATCAGTACGGCAGCATTTTCCGGAGCCCGGCCAGGCAGGGCATCACCGCTCCCATGAGGATGCAGCACCAGCCGCAGCGCCTCGCGACGCGCGCCCAGCCAATCGGCCAGCGGCGTGGCAGGATGAATCTGCGGCAGGGTTGCGCGGCCGCACTGCTCGCAGGCGCTGACCGCCACGCCACGCCAGTGGTCCAGCTTCTTCTGCGCCCGCTCGCCCTTCAGACGCACGTCGCCGAAATCGGTGTAGAGCGGCGTTATCGCAGTGACGCCCAGCTCGGTGGACTTCTGAATGGCGAAGTCCATGCGATCGCCCTTGCCCACTGCCAGCCCCAGGTGGACCGCCAGCGGCGACTCCGGTAGCGCCTCGCGCTGTTCATCGAGCTGCACAATAACTTCGCGACGGGCGATCGACACGATGTGAGCACCCACTTCCGTTCCAAAGCCGTCAAAAAGGACGAGCTGATCACCCTCGCGCCGGCGCATGACGCGCGCCACATGATGTGCTGCCGCCTCCGGCAGTGTCAGGCGCTCGCCAACGGCCAGCGCAGCGGGAACGTGAATACGCATGCGGCGGCCTCGTCGCGGCGGTCAACGCTCAGGCGTCGGCCTTCTGCTGCTGACCCTGCTTCTTCTGGGCGTAGAGCGCCTCGAAGTTGACCGGTGACAGCATCAGCGCCGGGAAGGTGCCGCGACCCACCAGGTTGTCGATGCACTCGCGCGCGTAGGGGAACAGCACGTTGGGGCAGAAGGCGCCCAGGGTGTGGTCGAGCTGCGCCTCGTTCAGCCCGGCAATGGCAAACAGGCCGGCCTGATGCACTTCGGCGAGAAAAGCGGTGGTCTCTTCGTCGCCGTTGTAGACGTGAGCGGTCACTTTCACGCTCACCTCGTAGACGCCGTCGCCAATGCTGGTGTGATCGTTATCGACGTCGAGCTTGACCCGGGGGCGAAACTTCTGCTGGAAGATGGCCGGCGAGTTGGGCGCCTCGAAGGAGATATCCTTGACGTAGATACGCTGCAGGGCGAACTGGACGTTGCCGGCGTTGCTGCCCTGTTCGCCGTTGGCACTATTCTGGCTGGCATCGTTGCCGGTGTTGTTTCCGGTAGCGTTGTTTTCCGACATGCGGCTCTATCCTGTTGGGTGTGCAAATCGTAATGTACGGATGCGGACGGCAGAAGGCGCTGTCAGCGCGTGACCACCGGCAGACCGTCGGCCTGCCACTGCGAGTGGCCGCCCTTGAGACGCCGCGCGCCGTCGAAACCGGCCTTGTGCAGCTTCGTGACCACGCCACCACTGTGCTGGCCCATTTTGTCCACCACAATGATCGGCTTGTCGCGATGCTTTTCCAGCCGGTTCATACTGCTGTCGAGCTTGTCGGCCGGAATATTGACCGCCCCGGCGATGTGACCGGCCTTGAACTCCTTTGCCTCGCGCACGTCGAGCACCACGGCGTCATCGCGATTGATCAGGCCGGTCGCCTCGCCGCAGCTGACGCCGCCGGAGGCGCTGCGCCGCGCTTCAAAGGAGAGCCAGGCGAGCAGCACCACAACAAAGGCGCCCACCAGAAAAAGGTGGTTCTGGGCAAACTCCAGCAGCTGGTCGATCATGAAAATCTCTCGTCCCGGTCGTATCGATGGTGTCACGCCCGCGCGGCCTCGCCCGCAAGGCGCGCCCAGTATACACGAGCGTCGGGGCAACGTCCGTCCCGTCGCAGATCCACCCGGTATCGGCATGATGACAGGGCGCTGCCAGGCTATCATGACGGCACTATCCATCCCGGCCGCCCGCCTTTCGAACCATGCGGCCATGGCGCCGGGCTTCATTCGCACTGAGAGGGACCCATCATGTCCGATGCACAACCTCGCCCGGTCGCCCTGCTGATTCTCGATGGCTACGGCGACAACCCCGAAAAGCGCAACAACGCCGTTGCTGCCGCCGATACCCCGGTAATGGACCGCCTGAAGACCGAGCACCCGCACAGCCTGATCCATACCGACGGCGAAAACGTCGGCCTGCCCGAGGGGCAGATGGGCAACTCCGAAGTCGGCCACATGAACATCGGCGCCGGCCGTGTGGTATTCCAGAGCCTGACCCGTATCACCAAAGCCATCCGTGACGATGAGCTGGGCCGCAACGAGGCCCTGACCGGCGCTATCGATGCCGCAGTCGGCGACGACCGGGCGGTTCACATCATGGGGCTGCTGTCACCCGGCGGCGTGCACAGCCACGAGGACCATCTGCTGGCGCTGGCCGAACTGGCGCAGGCGCGTGGCGCGCGGAGAATCTATATCCACGCCTTCCTCGACGGCCGCGACACGGCGCCGCAGAGCGCTCATGACTCGCTGCTGCGCGCCGACGGCCTGCTGCGCCAGCAAGGGGTGGGATACGTGGCCTCGATGGTTGGCCGCTTCTACGCCATGGACCGCGATAACCGCTGGGAGCGGGTAAAAGAGGCCTGGCGACTGGTGGTCAACGGCGACGCCGAACACGTCGAGCACAATGTCGCAAAGGCATTGCAAGCGGCTTACGCCCGCGACGAAAGTGACGAGTTCGTCACCGCCACCAGCCTGCGCGACGGCGACGCGCCGGTGCGTCTCGAGGATGGCGACGCGGTGCTGTTCGCCAACTTCCGCGCCGACCGCGCCCGCGAACTGGCGAAAGCCATTGCCGCGCCCGATTTCGACGGCTTCGAGCGCGACCGCACGCCCGATGTGCACTTTGTCGCCATGACGCAGTATGCCGACGACCTCGATGTGCCGGTCGCCTTTCCCCCGGCGGAGCTGCCCAACACCCTGGGCGAATTCGTCGCCTCGCAGGGGCTGACCCAGCTGCGTATCGCCGAAACCGAGAAGTACGCCCACGTCACCTTCTTTCTCTCCGGCGGCCGCGAAGAGACCTTCGACGGCGAGGAGCGCATTCTCGTCGACTCGCCGCGCGACGTTAAAACCTACGACGAAAAACCCGAAATGAGCGCCTTCGAGGTCACCGACCGGCTTGTCGAAGCGATCGACTCGGGGCGCTTCGACATGGTGATCTGCAACTACGCCAATGGCGATATGGTCGGCCACACCGGCGACCTGGCGGCGGCCACCAAAGCGATCGAGGCGGTCGATGTGTGCCTGGGTCGGGTTATCGAGGCGATCGAGCGGGCCGGCGGCGCCTGTCTGGTGACTGCCGACCACGGCAACGCCGAACAGATGGTCGACCCCGAGACCGGCAAACCGCAGACCGCCCACACCACCTTTCAGGTACCGCTGGTCTATGTCGGCAGCCGCGACGCACGGCTGGCCGAAGGCGGCCGGCTGTGCGATCTTGCCCCCACCCTGCTGGCCATGATGGGGCAGACGCCGCCGGAAGAGATGACCGGCCGGGTGCTGCTCGACTTCAGCTGAGCGATACAAGGCGTGCCGCCCTTCAAATCCTTCGTCTCTCGCCGGCTACGGCGCTGGCCGGGCGTTCTGCTGTCCGGCCTTCTGCTGTCACTGCCGGTGGCGGCCAGCGAACTCAATGCCTCCCGCGCGGAGCTCGAGGAGATTCGCGACAGCGTCGAACAGGCGCAGCGGCAGCTGGCGCAGACCGATACCCGGCGCAGCGAGGCCCGCCAGCAGCTGGAGGAGGCCGAACGAGCGCTGGCCGACACGCATCAGCGACTACAGGAGCTCAACACCCAACGTGACGAGCTCAACGACGCGCTGGCGCAGCTCGAAACGCGCCAGCAGTCGTTGAACACGCAGTTCGAGGCGCAGCGCGCTGCGCTCGCCGAGCAGATTCGCGCGCTCTACAAGCTGGGCGAACAGCCGCGCCTCAAGCTGCTGCTGAGTGATCAGGACCCCGCCGCCATCGACCGCTACCAGCGCTATCTCAATCGCCTCAACGAGGCACGCACCCAACAACTGCAGCGGCTGCGCGAACTGGCAGCAGCGCTTCAGCAGAACCGCCGCGATATCGCCACCCGCCAGGCGCGGCTGGAAGAGGTCGGCACCGAACTCAACGAGCGCCAGAGCCGGCTGGCCGAGCAGCGCCGGACGCGCGAACAGGCGCTGACGGCACTCGATCAGCGTTACAGCGAAGGGCAGTCACGTCTTGACGGCCTGCAGAGCGACCGCGCCGAAGCGCAGCAGCTGGTCGAACGCCTCGAGCGTGAGCTGGCAGCGCGACGTGAACGGGAAAGACGCGAACGTGAACGCCGTGAGCAGGCGCGCCTCGAGCAGCAGCGACAGGAACAGGCCCGTCGCGAGGCCGAAGCGCAACGTCAGGCACAGAACCAGCTCAGCGATGAAGAGATGAACATCAGCGCCAGCGACAGCGACGAACGCATTGCGGTGAGCGAGCCGCCCGCGTCATCGTCCACCGCCTCGCCACCCCCCGCCAGTGCGCCGCCGGTAACCCACCGCGCCAGCGGCAGCGGCAGTTCGCGCTGGCCAGTGGCGGGGCGCATGATCTCCGCCTACGGTCAGGGAGAAGGACTCAACCGCAATGGCGTGATGATCGCCGCCAGCGCCGGTACGCCGGTTCACGCCGCTGCTGCCGGCCAGGTGGTGTTCGCCGACTGGATGCGCGGCTTTGGTTATCTGGTGATCATCGATCACGGCGGCGTGCTGTCGCTCTACGCTCACCAGCAGCGGCTGACAGTCGCCGAGGGCGACCGCGTCGAACGCGGCGCCGTGCTGGGCTATGTCGGTGATAGCGGCGGACTGTCGCGACCGGCGCTCTATTTTGAAGTGCGTCGCGCCGGCAATACGATCAACCCGGACGGCTGGCTGGCCGCGAGATAGCGGCCGCACCCTGTCCACACGCTTCACAGGGAGTTTCCATGTCGCGCTACCTCACCTCGACGCTGCTGCTCGCCACGGCGCTGACGCTCGCTCCCGCAGCCGGCGCCGAGTCACAGCCCGCTCCGACGACAACCGCCCCCGAACCCGGCAGCACTGCACCGGCGGCGAGCGCCGACGCGGCGCTGCCGCTGGAAGATATCCGCACTCTGGGGCGGGTCTTTGAACAGATCAAACGTGCCTGGGTAGAGGAGATCGACGACCGCACCCTGCTGCGCGACGCCATGCGCGGCATGCTGCACGGGCTCGACCCGCACTCGGACTATCTCGACGAGGACGCCTTCGGCAACCTTCAGGAGATGACCGAGGGGGCCTTCGGCGGCATCGGCATCGAAGTGGGCATGGAGGATGGCCGACTGACGGTCATTTCGCCGATCGACGATACCCCCGCTGCCCGCGCCGGCCTGCAGCCCCAGGATGTGATTGTCGCCATCGACGGCCAGCCCACCGACGGGATGTCGCTGGAGGAAGCCGTCAGACTGATGCGCGGCGAGCCGGGCAGCGAGATCGGCCTCACCCTGCTGCGCGACAGCACCGAGGAGCCTGTCGAGGTGACGCTGGAGCGCGCCAACATCGAGTCCGACAGCGTCAGCTCGCGCGTGCTGCGCCCCGGCTACGGCTACCTGCGCATCAGCCAGTTCCAGAGCGATACCGCCGAGGAGGCGCAGGCGGCGATCGAGGGGCTCCAGGCAGAGGGAGAGCTGCAGGGCCTGGTGCTGGACCTGCGCAATAATCCCGGCGGCCTGCTCGATGCCGCGGTGGGCGTCTCCGACCTGTTCCTCGACGGCGGTCTGGTGGTCTATACCGAAGGGCGGCTGGCCGATGCCAGCCTCGAATTCGAGGCGAAGGCGCAGACCGCACTGCCCGACACGCCAATAGTAGTGCTGATCAACGGCGGCAGCGCCTCGGCCGCCGAGATCGTCGCCGGCGCCCTGCAGGATCACCATCGCGCCGTGGTGCTGGGCACCGAGAGCTTCGGCAAGGGCTCGGTACAGTCGGTGATGCCGCTGGGTGATGGCACCGGCATCAAGCTCACTACGGCCCTTTACTACACCCCCGGCGGACGCTCCATTCAGGCCGAGGGCATCGCCCCGGATGTCGTGGTGCAGTCGGGACGGCTGGAACTCGAACAGGGCGGCCCGGGGATTCGCGAGGCCGACCTGCGCGGCCATCTGGAGAACGCCGAACAAAGCGATGACGCGCCAGCGTTACCGGAGTCCCCCATCGCCACCGAGGACTACCAGTTGGGCGAGGCGCTCAACCTGCTGCGCGGCATCAACGTTTTCCGCCAGAGCGGGTTGCGCCAGCATGATAACTCGGAAGAGAGCGACGCAGCCGCCGGTACGGCGGCCGAATCCGGCGGCGACAGTCGCTGAGACACCGCCACCCTGCAGCGCCGATGTTTCACGTGAAACATCGGCGCGATCAGACCGGTTCGAAAGGCCGCATCAATGCCGGCAGCTCGCCGCGATCGCCCATCGCCTGCTGCATCAGAAAGCGCCGCGCCAACGCCGAGCGGCCGGTTATCGAGAGCCCCGCATTGCGCACCACCTGCACCAGCGGCGCAGTGGTGCCAAAGCCGAGCCGAAAGGCGTCCATCAGCGTCAGCATCAAAGCGTTGTCGCCGCGCCGACGGCGCGAATAGCGCGACAGCACGCGCAGATCGCCCAGCGCCGCGCCCCGCTGCGCCGCCCTCTCCAGCTCTTCGGTGAGCACGGCGATGTCGTGAAAGCCAAGGTTGACCCCCTGCCCGGCCAGCGGATGCAGGCTGTGCGCCGCATCCCCTACCAGCACCACGCCTTCGTCGGCATAGCGCTGCGCATGGCGCTGGGTCAGCGGAAAAACGTGGCGCGCTTCGATACCCTCGATATCGTCCGCAGGCAGCTCGAAATCCCGCGCCAGCTCGCGACTGAACGCCTCGTCATCGAGCATGGACAATGTCTCGGCGCGCGCGTTATCCAGCGACCAGACGATCGACGACACCTGGCGGCGGCCCGCGACAGCCAGCGGCAGAAAGGCGAGCGGCCCACTGCGCATGAAGCGCTGACGCGCGCAGCCCTGGTGATCGTGGCGGTGGTGAACCGTGGTCACGATGGCACTCTGCCCCGTGTCGTATTCGTGACAGCCCAGCCCGGTCAGCTCACGCAGCCTGGAGCGGGCACCATCGGCACCGACGACCAGCGCGGCGTGAAGGAGTCGGCCGTCGGCCAGCTCGAGGCAGCGACCGCCCGCTGCCGGTGTGCATGCGGTCACCCGCGCCGGCGCCAGCAGGGTGACGCCGTCACAGGCTTCGAGACGGCCCAGCAGCGCATCGCGCAGCGCGCTGTTCTCGACGATATGCCCCAGCGCCGGCGCATCGATTTCGGCGGCGTCGAAGGCGATCTCGCCGCTGCCCTCGCCGTCCCATACCCGCATCCGGGTATAGGGCGACAGGCGCCGATCCAACACGCCGGACCAGACGCCCAGCCGTTCGAGCAGCCGCTGCGAAGCGGGCGTGATGGCGCTGACCCGCGCATCAATGCGCTCGGCCTGCCAGCCCGGTGCCATACTGCCGGCATCGAGCAGCGCCACGTCGAAACCCCGCTCACCCAGCGCCAGCGCCAGCGCCGCTCCCACCGGACCGGCACCGACGATCGCCATATCGAACGTCATCAAGCCCTCCTTGCGATATCAGTCGACGCCGGCGCGCCGTTCCAGTCCCATGGCGCGACGCACCAGCGATCGTTTGAGCGGCGTGGCGAGGTTGAAAAGCCCCAGCGCGGCGCCGCGCGCGCCGGCGGCGCCGGGCAGGCGCAGGTCGAAAAGCCGCACCAGAGCGTCGCTGGCCTGCACAATCAGGTCACGATCGTCGCCGCGGCGGCGCTCGAAGTCCGCCAGGGTGGCCGCCTCGCCGGGCGTGCGACCGGCCTGTAGTGCCGTCTCGACGGCGGCGGCGAGATCCATCACGCCGCGCAGCGCAAGATTGAAGCCCTGGCCGGCGACGGGATGGATAGCGTGGGCGGCGTTGCCCAGCACCGCCAGATGCGGGCGGCTCTGTTCGCGGGCGCGGGAGAGCGCCAGCGGGTAGACATGGCGACTGCCGACGCGCAAAAAGCGCCCCAGGCGCGTGCCGAATTCGCGCTGCAGGGCGTCGAGGAAGGCGTCGTCGTCGAGACCACGCACGACCTCCAGGCGCTGCGGCGCACGGCTCCAGACCAGCGCCATGCGCCGCTCGGCCTGCGGCAGCAGCGCCAGCGCGCCATCGGCGGTGAAACGCTCGAAGGCACATCCCTGATGGTCGCGGGCGGTCTCGACATTGGCGATCAGCGCATGCTGCCGATAGTCGTGATGCCGAGTCTCGATTCCCAGCAGGCGCTTGAGCGGCGAGCGACCGCCATCGGCCAACACCGTCAGATCCGCCTCCAGCCGACTGCCGTCATCGAGCTGCAGGCGATAGCCCCGGGCCTGCGGCGCGATGGCCTCGACCCGCGCCGGGCAGCGCCAGTCGAGCGGCAGTTCGGCAAGGCGGCGGTGCAGCACCTCGCCCAGCAGGGCGTTGGGCAGCACATGGCCGAGTGCCTCGGTACCGACATCGCGATGCGACAGCCGGGCGCGGCCCAGCGCGCCGCGCTGGCTGACATCGATGTCACGGATCGCCGCCGCCCGCGGCGCCAGCGCCGACCACAGCCCCAGCGTCTCGAAGTGGCGGCGCGAGCCCAGCGCGATGGCGCTGGAGCGCTCATCGAAGCTCGGCTGAGCGCCACCGATAGCGAGGCGATTGGCCTCGATCACCGCCACCCTCAGCCCATGCGACGCGATCAGCGGCGCCAGTGCCGCAGCGAAGCTGGCGCCTACCAGACCGCCCCCGACGATCGCCACATCGACCCGGTCCATATCGACCTGCGCCGCTTCGCTCATGGGGTCCGCTCCCGGCCGATGGCCATCAGTGCCTCGATCTCGGCGACGCTTTTGGGTACGTCGGCGGTCAGCACCCTGCTGCCCTCTGCGGTGACCACCACGTCATCCTCGATGCGGATACCAATGCCCTGCCAGGGCGTGGGAATGTCCGGGTCGTCGGGAATATAGAGACCGGGCTCGACGGTCAGCACCATGCCCGGCGCCAGCGCCCGGGACTCGCCATCCACCCGATAGGCGCCGGCGTCGTGCACGTCGAGCCCCAGCCAGTGGCTGGTGCCATGGGGAAAAAAGCGCTTGTAGTGGCCCTCGGCGATGACCCGTTCGACCGGCCCTTCGAGCAGCCCCAGCGCCACCAGGCCAGCGCTCAGGTCGGCCACGACACCATCGTGAATGTCGCGCAACCGCACCCCCGGGCGCACCGCGCGCAGCGCCCGCTGCTGAGCCCCCAGTACGATCTCGTAGAGTTGGCGCTGGGGCTCGCGAAAGCGCCCCCCGACCGGCAGGGTGCGGGTGATATCGCCGGCATAAAGGGCGTACTCGGCGCCGGCGTCGATCAGCACCAGTTCGCCGTCGCGCAGCACCGCCGCGTTGTCGCAGTAGTGCAGCACGCAGGCGTTGGCGCCACCGCCGACGATGGTGTCATAGGCCGGCGAGCGCGCGCCGTGCAACAGAAACTCGTGTTCGATGTGGGCCTGCAGTTGATACTCGAACATGCCCGGCCGCAGTTCGGCCATCGCCCGCCGATGGGCGCGGGCGCTTATCGCGCCGGCGTGGGCCATGATCGCGATCTCGGCATCGGACTTGATCAACCGCTGGTCGTGAATCAGTTCGGTCACGTCGACCAGTCGGGAAGGCGCCACCGCGCCGTCGCGCTCGCGCGCCACGAGCCGCCGGCGTGTTGCCAGCGCCAGCGTCCGCGAACGCTCGTCGTCGAGCGGCAGGTAAAGGCTGCGGCGGCCGTCAAGCAACTCATCAAGAGCGGCGTCGCACTCATCGAGCTCCCGCGCCTCGTCGAGGCCATAGTCGCTCACCGCCCGGCGCGGGCCGAGCCGTCGCCCGGTCCATGTCTCGGCATCCGGGTCGCGCCCTCGGCACAGCAGCACCGCGGCGCCCGCTTGACGACCGGGCAGCAGTACCAGCCACGCCTGCGGCTCGGGAAAACCGCATAGATAGTGGAAATCGCTGTGCTGGCGGAAGGGATAGTCGGCATCGCCGCTGCGCGGCTGCAGCTGTCCGGCCGGGATCAGCACGGCACTGTCGGCCGGCAGGCTGCGCATCAGCCTGTCGCGGCGCGCGCGATACGTCTCGACGCCGATCGACGCCGGCGCGCTCAGCTCCTCCATGAACGACTCCCATCGCTTGTCACAGGGTTTGCAGGGTTGCAGGAACGGCTCAGTGCGGTCCCCTGCCATCGCTGTCGTGACTATCCGGCAGCTGTTGAGCGGTTCCCTCCGGCGGCTGCTCGACGTCCGGTCGGCCGGGATGCTCCTCGATATAGAGCAGCAGCGCCGTCATACGGGCGTGCTCGGTCAGCGCCAGCAGGTCGTCCTCATTGTCGCCGTCCTCCTCCAGTTCGGTATCGATGCGGCTCAGGCGTTCGATGTCCTCTACCCCTTCGCGCAGCTGGGCCGACCAGTTGTCGCGTCGATCGCTGTCCGTTTCGCTGACCACCTCGTGAAAGCCCTGGCACCACAGCGCCAGCGACTGAGCGCGCTCGGCGAGGGTAAAAAGCTCATCGGGCAGCAGCGGTTCGAAGCTCATCTCCTGGGCATCGAGGCGCTCGCGGGTGCGCTTGCGCCACGCCAGCAGCATCTCGCCATCCTCGCGGGTGGCGGGCTCCTCGACGCCCAGACTGGCGCATACCTGCAAAAGCCAGTTCTCGGCATCGACATCGTCCAGCGCCAGCCGGGCACACAGATAGCCGTCGAGAAAGGCCGGCGACTGCAGGCTGCCATGCGCCAGAAAGATATCGCTGATAGTGGAAAAATCGGGTTGGGACTCGGCGCTCGCCATGCGGGCTCCCGGATGCAAGTGAGGTCGTTCGCGGGAGATGCATTGCCCTCCCCGACGCCCCCTCGAAGTGGATGTATACCGCCCCGCCGGCCGGCGTGCGGGCGCGTTGACCGCTTCCGACCGGCTCTCTATAGTGGGCAACGGGTGCCGGAACCAGGGCCGTTACGCGCGTAACGGCGGTCGGCGTCCCTGTCAGTGCCCACCATTTTAGCGTAAACGGTCGGCCGTTGGCCCGCCTGGAAGTCATCACATGTCGCAAGGTCCTCGTCAGACCGCTGAAATCACCCTGATGGGTCAGAAGTTCGTCGTCAGCTGCGCCCCCGGTGAGGAGGAGGAGCTGCACCAGGCGGCGCGCTATCTGGACAAGGCAATGAACGGCATTCAGACCCGCGGGCGGACCATCAGCGTCGACAAGGTCGCCATGATGGCCGGCCTCAACATCAGCCATGAGCTGCTGCGCGAAACCCTGCGGCGTCGCGAACTCGAGTCGCGCCTGGAACGTCTCGACCAGCGTTTGCAGCAGGCGCTGGAGGGCAGCAACACGCCGCGTGACTGAAGCGCTGTTAAGGAACCACTGCATAAATGCCTGCACGAGCGAATGGCTACGTTGCGCGGCACTCGCGAGCTCGCCTAACCCCATGTTATGTCTCGCTTTCTGCGTTCCGTGCGCCTTGCCCTTCATCTCGTTCGGCGATTTATTCAGCGCTTCCTTAAAGGTCAGGAGGTGCGCGCAAGCGGCATATCTCTGTTAGAATAATGACGTTCTCTGGGGTGTTCGCCAGTTGTTGTAGTCCCTCGAGCCTATGCGCAGTACCTAGGGGGCCAGATAAGCGAACCCGTGTGCATGTCCGCGCGACGGAAAGCCTGACGGTTCGCTTGCGGCCACCCGCCTTGAACCTATAGGTTCAAGGGCCCAAACAACAGCGGCACTTCCGGAGAACTTTCATGTCCGTGCGCTGTGCACTCCCTGCCGGCCACTCGCGCCTGCGTCGCCGACGCCCACGCGCTACCCGCTATACACCGCCCCTGCAACGCTTTCCCCTGAGCACCACGAACGCCACCGCAGCCGAGCCGCTGCAACCCGACCCGCATGCCGTCGATGCACGTCAGCAGTTGCGCCGCCAGCTGCGCCGCCGTCGCCGCGAGCTTGACGTCCGTGCACAGCGGCGTGCCGCACTGATGCTTGCCCGCCGGCTGATGCGCCTGGCCGAGCTCCGACGCGCTCGTCGGGTGGCGCTCTATCTGCCCGAGGGCGGCGAGATCGACCCCCGGCCGCTGATCGACTGGCTGCACCAGCGCGGCGCCGAGATCTATCTGCCGGTGCTGCGGCCGCTGGTCGAGAATCGCCTGTGGTTCGTACGCCTGATGGCGGACACGCAGATGACCCTCAACCGTTTTCAGATCGCCGAGCCATCGCTGCGCCAGAGCGCCGCACGCCACCGACGCGTGCGCCCCGAGATGCTGGATGTGGTACTGATGCCGCTGGTCGGTTTCGACCGCCAGGGCCATCGGTTGGGCATGGGGGGCGGCTTTTATGACCGCACCTTCGCCTTCAAGCGTTACCGCAGCACTCGCCCCGTACTGATCGGCGTGGCACACGCCTGCCAGCAGGTCAGCGCGCTGCCGGCACAGCCCTGGGATGTCGGTCTCGACCTGATCGCCAGCGACCGTGAAGTGCTGCGCGTTGACGATTAACGACAGCGATTGGTTATAGAGCACTGTTCGATAAAAAAGGAGCGCAACGCCTGTCGCGTTGCGCTCCTTTTCAGCGGGTAACCACGCGGCCGTAACCCGCCCGCGCTCATCCCTTGAAACCTCTACATCCCCATCACGTTCTGGGCATAACCGGTGACCACCACGCCAAGTCCCACAATAACCACCAGTGCCGTCACCAGATCGGGTTTACGTCTCATTGCCGCTCCGAAAATATCGCTGTCTCACCCCACGCCGGGCGCCATGACGCCGGCGGCATTATCATAGGAGCGCCGCCGCCACTGGCACAATATTCTGAACGCACAAAAGCGACCCCATGCGCGGATTAGACGCAGCTCGTGCAGGCATTTCCAACTACAGGCGCTGGCGCGGAGTGAAGGCCACGGCCTCTGATCTATCCCGAGACGAACAGCCGATAAGCGGGATTATCGGTTTCGTGCCAGTAGCGGTAGCCGATCTCGTCGAGGCGCTGCTCGAGCGTGGCGCCATCGGAGGCCGGCACCTGCATGCCGATCAGCACCCGGCCGTAGGCGGCGCCGTGGTTACGGTAGTGAAACAGCGAGATGTTCCAGCCCTCCGGCAGCTGGTTGAGAAAGTTCATCAACGCCCCGGGACGCTCGGGGAACTCGAAGCGGTAGAGGCGTTCATGGAGTGGCGCCTGCGGCCGGCCGCCGCCGAGATGGCGAATATGCAGCTTGGCCAGCTCATTGTCGGTGAGATCCTCCACCGCATAGTGCTGACCCAGGCGCGCGACCAGTTCGTGGCGATCGTCGCCACCCGGATTGACCTGCACGCCCACGAAGATGTGCGCCTCGCGGTCATCGGCGTAGCGATAGTTGAATTCGGTCACCATGCGACGGCCGAGGGTGCGGCAGAACGCCTTGAAGCTGCCCGGCCGCTCGGGAATAGTCACGGCCAGGATCGCTTCGCGCTGCTCGCCCAGCTGCGTGCGCTCGGCGATGTGCTGCAGGCGGTCGAAGTTGAGATTGGCGCCGGTGTTGACAGCGATCAGGGTGCGATCGCTGACCTCGGGGCGCTGCGCGTACTTCTTGAGCCCGGCCAGCGACAGCGCGCCGGAGGTCTCCGACACCGCGCGGGTGTCCTCGAAGATATCCTTGACCGCCGCACACATCTCGTCGGTGTTGACGGTGATTACCTCATCGACGTGATCGCGCAGAATCTCAAACGGCGCCTCACCGATCTGCGCCACCGCAACACCCTCGGCGAACAGGCCGACCTGATCGAGGGTGACCCGGTCGCGCGCCTCCAGCGCCGCCTTGAGGCTGGCGGCGTCCTCCGGCTCGACGCCGATGACCCGAATCTCGGGCCGCAGATACTTGATATAGGCCGTCATGCCGGCCAGCAGGCCACCGCCACCGACGGGAACGAAGACGGCATCGATCGGCCCGGGGTTCTGGCGCAGCACCTCCATGGCTACCGTGCCCTGACCGGCGATCACGTCCGGGTCATCGAAGGGTGGAATCCAGCTGTAGCCGTGCGCCTCCATCAGCGCCATGGCGTGAGTCAACGCCTCGCTGAAGGCGTCACCCTTGAGCACCACTCGGGCACCCCGGGCGCGCGCTGCGGCAATCTTGATCTCGGGGGTGATACGCGGCATGACAATGGTGGCCTGGATACCCATGCGCTGCGCCGCCAGCGATACCCCCTGGGCGTGGTTGCCCGCCGAGGCGGTAATCACACCGCAGGCGCGCTGCGCTTCGGTGAGCTGCGCCATGCGGTTGTAGGCACCGCGAATCTTGAAGGAGTAGACCGGCTGCAGGTCCTCACGCTTGAGCAGAATGCGGTTATCGAAACGCTGCGACAGCAGCGGCATCGCCGACAGCGGCGTCTCGACCGCCGCCTCGTAGACGCGGGCCTTGAGAATTCTCTTGGCGTAGGCTTCCAGCATTGTCGTATCCAGAGTGATAATCCGGTCTGTGGCAGGGAGTGTCGTGTCGCCGATGTTTCACGTGAAACACTGCCGACGAAGTAGAGAAGGCGCTGGCGGTTGCCCGATCAATACCCCGGCGAGCGATACTGCCCGTCGAGGCATCCATGATACGCTTCATCGCCCGCTCGCGAACATCACCATTATCGAGCGCCGCGCCAGCCAAAGCCCCGGAGACATCATGACAGCTCAGGACCCGACAGCGCTCAAGCAAGCGGTCGCCGCCGCCGCGATCGAAGAGATTCGCCCGCATCTCGATCGACGTACCATTCTGGGCGTCGGCAGCGGCTCGACCGTCAACTGCTTCATTGCCGCACTGGCACCGCTCGTGGGTGAATTCGCCGGCGCGGTGGCCAGCTCCGAGGAGAGCGCACAGCAGCTTCGCGCATTGGGCATCGAGGTCATCGACCTCAACAGCGCCGGAACGCTGCCGCTCTACATCGACGGTGCCGACGAGATCGATCACGACTTCGCCATGATCAAGGGCGGCGGTGCAGCGCTGACGCGCGAGAAGATCGTCGCCGCCTGCTCGGCGCGCTTTATCTGTATCGCCGACAGTTCCAAGTACGTCGCACAGCTGGGCGGTTTTCCGCTGCCGGTCGAGGTCATCCCCATGGCCCGTTCCTGGGTATCGCGGGAGATGGTACGCATGGGCTTCAGCCCGGTCTATCGCCAGGGGGTGGTGACCGACAACGGCAACCAGCTGATCGACCTTCACGATCGCATGCTCGACAACCCGCGCGAGCTGGAAACCGCCATCAACCAGATTCCCGGCGTGGTCACCAACGGCATCTTCGCCCATCGCGGTGCCGATCTGCTGCTGCTGGGCGGCGACAACAGGGTCGAGCGACTGTCGCCCCGAGCCCGTTGACGACCGGTCATCGTGGCGTCACTCCTCGGGCAGCGGCCGATCAAGCTCCTGGGCCAGAATCAGCTTCGCCAGGTAACTTCGAGTATGGCCCAGCGCGCCGCGATTGGCCGCCACCACCGCCCGCGCCTGCTCGCCCAGCTCGGTGCGGCGGTCGTCGTCGCCGATCAGTGCCACCAGCGTCCGGCCCAGTTCGTCGGCATCGCGCGCTTCGAGCCGCGCTCTGCCCTTTTCGAGCATGTCGAGTACGTCGCCCAGGCTTGAAAGCGACGGCCCGCTGATGACCGCTCGCCCCAGCGCCGCCGGCTCCAGCAGGTTGTGGCCGCCGATATCCACCAGGCTGCCGCCGACGAAGGCGATGTCGCCGGCGCCGTAAAGCGCCATCAGCTCGCCCAGTGTATCGCCCAGATAAACCGCCGTAGTGGCGCCGACGGTGTCGCCGGCGCTGCGCCTTGCCACCTCCAGGCCCTGCCTGCGACACAGGGCGTCGACCTCGTCAAAGCGCTGCGGATGGCGCGGCACCAGCACCAGCAGCGCGTCGGGGAAGCGCTGACGCAGCGTGGCGTGTGCACGCAACAGCTGACTCTCCTCGCCCTCGTGGGTGGAGCCCGCCACCCATACCGGGCGGTCGCCGAAAGCCTCGCGCAGCTGCCTGCCCGCCGCAACGCTTTGGGCGTCGAGCTGCAGATCGAACTTGAGCGCGCCGGTCACATTGATGCGTCGCGCCGGCACGCCCAGCGCCCGAAAACGCTGAGCATCCTCGCCGGACTTGGCCCCCACCCAGCTCAGCTGGCGAATAACGGGCACCATCAGGCCGGCGAAACGGCGATAGCGCCGGAAACCGCGCTCGGTGATACGGGCATTGACTACCGTAACCGGCACGCCCTGCAGCGAACAGGCATGGATCAGATTGGGCCACAGCTCGGTTTCGACGATGATGGCAATCTCCGGTGCCAGCCGTTCCACAAAGCGTCTCGTGGCACCGGGAAAATCGAGCGGTATGAAGAAGTGGGTCACCAGATCGCCGAACAGCGCGTTGACCCGCTCGGCGCCGGTGACGGTCATGGTCGTGATCACGACCCGGTGCTCGGGATAGTCATCGATCAGCGCGCGGATCAGCGGGCGGGCGGTCATCACCTCGCCCAATGAGGCGGCATGCAGCCACAGCACCCGTTCGCCGGCCATATCGGCAATATGGCCCAGCCGCTCGCCGCGCGGCCGGCCGGTCATGCGCTCGCGGCGCACGCGGCGCCAGATCAGCGGCGCCAGCAGATAGAGCAACGCACTGTAGAGTTTTCTCGACACGCCGGCGCCTATTCGTCGTGGTGTCGCGGCGGCGACCGCCCGACGATGGAAGCGATGGTGGCACTGGTCGACAGTCCCGCCTCGAAACCCAGAATACGCACCTCGCCACCAGCGGCGAGCACCGCCTCGTGACCGGCGATCTGCTCGACGCGATAGTCACCGCCCTTGACCAGGATGTCGGGCAACAGTGTCTCGATCAGGGCCGCCGGGGTCTCCTCGGCAAAGGGCACCACCCAGTCCACCGCGCGCAGCCCGGACAGCACCGCCATGCGCTGCGCAAGCGGCGTAATGGGGCGCCCCTCGCCCTTGAGGCGGCGCACCGAGGCGTCGTCGTTGACCGCCACGATCAGCCGATCGCCCAGCGCGCGCGCCTGTTCAAGGTAGCTGACATGGCCGGCATGCAGCAGGTCGAAACAGCCGTTGGTCATGACCACCCGCTCGCCGTGGGCGCGCGCCAGTCGCACCGCCGAAGCCAGCGCTGCGGGAGCGATGACGCCGTGGTCGGGAGCTTCGCCGTGCTCGGCGTGCAGCGCCGCCTGCAACTCCTCGGCGCTGACCGTGGCGGTGCCCGGCTTGGCCACCACCAGCCCGGCGGCAAGATTGGCCAGCAGCATGGCATCGGGCAGTGTAGCACCGGCCGCCAGCGCCAGCCCCAGCACGCCGATCACGGTGTCGCCGGCACCGGTGACGTCGAACACCTCCTGCGCCCGGGTGGCCAGATGCAGCGGCGGCTGCCCCTCGCGGATCAGCGTCATGCCGCGCTCGCTGCGGGTCACCAGCAGCGCTTCGAGCGCCAGTTCGGCGCGCAGCGCCTCGCCACGCTCGGCCAGCGTCTCGTCGCTGTCGCAGCGCCCCATTACCGCCTCGAACTCGGCCAGGTTGGGGGTGATGATGCTGGCACCGCGATAGCGAGAGAAATCGTGGCCCTTGGGGTCGATCAAAACCCGCTTGCCGGCCGCCCGACCCGCGGCGATCAGTGCCTGCACCTGTGCCAGCGTGCCCTTGCCGTAGTCCGACAAAATCATCAGGTCACTGCCGACAAGCCGCTCGGTGACAACCGCCAGCAGTTCGTCAGTGCTCACTTCACCCAGCGGCGACTCGAAGTCGAGACGAATCAGCTGCTGGTTGCGACTCATCACCCGCAGCTTGGTGATGGTGGGCAGATCAAAGCTGCGCTGAAAGCAGCTGTCGATCCCCGCGGCAGCGAGCAGGCGGTCGAGAATGGCGGCATTGTCGTCGCGACCGATCAATCCGGCGAGCGTTACGCCGCCCTGCAGAGCGGCGATGTTGAGCGCCACGTTGGCGGCGCCCCCCGGGCGGTCCTCGGCGTCATCGACGCGCACCACCGGCACCGGTGCCTCCGGCGATATGCGCGAAGTGGGGCCGTGCCAGTAGCGGTCGAGCATGACATCGCCCACCACCAGCACGCGCGTGCCGGCGAAAGCGGCAGGATCAGGCATCAGGGCTCTCCTGGTAGAGACTACGGCCATCGATCGGGTCGCAGGCGTCGTCTTCGCCATCGCGGCCGAGCGCCAGCAGCGCATCAAGGCGTTCGGTGACATCATCCACGGTAATCAGCGACATCGCCGCCTCGTGGCGCACCCGCCTACCCCAGGCAATGTCATCGGGCGATTGGTGCAGGTAGTGACGCACCGCATCCGGGTAGCGGTTGACCACCTGCTCGCGCCAGCACCAGGGGGCGGCGCGCTGCGGGTTGGTGGTGGCGTAGAGCCCCACCACCGGAGTGTGCATGGCGTTGGCCATGTGCACCGGGCCGGAGTCCGGCGCAATCACCGCGCGGGCGCGGGCGATCAGCGCCAGCAGCCCCTTGAGCGAGGTGCGCCCCAGCAGTTCGACCGGCTCGGCCTCGCTGACACCGGCGCGGATCAGGCGACACATTTCCCGCTCCTGGTCGCTGTTGCCGCCGGTCAGAAAGGTGGTCAGGCCGTGGCGACGCCAGGCGTGGTCGATCACCGCCGCATAGCCCTGCGCCGTCCAGTTGCGATAGTTGCGCGGTCGCGGGCTGGCGCAGGGGCTGATCACCAGCGCCGGGCGGCCGTCGAGGAACTCCTGAGCTTCGCCAATGGCGGCGTCGGGCAGCGGAATGCCCCACTCGAGGCGGTCATCCTCGACCCCCAGCGCACGGGCGAAATCCATGAACGACTGCAGTACGTGAGCGCGCGGATGAGGAGCGAGCCGGCGGTGAGTAAAAAAGGTCTGCCAATCCTTGGCGCGCTCGCGGTCGTAGCCCAGCCGCACGCGCGCCTTGAGCCCCAGCGACAGCAGGCTGGCGCGTATCGACTGCTGCATGTGCAGCAGCACATCGAAGCGGGTATCGGCCAGCTCGCGCCACAGCGCGCGCATGCCGGCCACGCCGCTGTGCTTGTCATAGACCACGAACTCGACCCCTTCGAGCCCGGCCAGTAGACTGTGTTCGGCGCGGCCGACGATCCAGCTGATACGGGCGTCGGGCCAGCAGCGCTGAAGGGCGCGCACGGTTGGAACCAGGTTACAGACATCGCCCAGAGCGGAGAGCCGCAGCACGCAGATATGCGCAGGGCGCGCGGGCAGAGGATGCTTCATGCCAATGGTGACTTCCCGGAAAGCGAATGCACACATTCTATACGACCCCCGGATGGCGCCACAAACCGGCGCTCCGGCGCTCGAGCCGGCGCATTTCAGCGCCGCCTGGTGGCGCTCGCGCGATGCCGTCAGCGGCCACGCGCCGGGGCGCGGCGAAAGCCTTTTCGTACGCCCCGGCGCCGAATCCGGAGAGGAGTGGGTACTGCGCCACTACCGCCGCGGCGGCCTGATCGCCCATCTCAGCGAGAAACGCTACGTCTGGTGCGGCGAGCGTCGCAGCCGACCGTTCGCCGAATATCGGCTGCTCGCCGAGCTGGCCAAGCAGGGGCTGCCGGTGCCCGCGCCGGTGGGGGCCTGCCTGTGGCGCGAAGGACCGCTTGGGCTCTGCTATCAGGCCGCCCTGCTCACCCGTCGCATCGCGGGAGCACGCGCTCTGGCAGCCTGGCTGGAGCGCCGCGCCGGCGAGCAATCGGCAGCGCTGCTGAGCGCCTGCGGGGCGATGATCGCGCGCTTTCACCGCGCCGGTCTTGATCATATCGATCTCAACGCCCGTAATATTCTGGTCGATGCCGACGAGCAGCCCTGGCTGATCGATCTCGACCGCTGCCGCCTGCGCCCGCCCGGTCGCTGGCAGCAGCGCAATCTCGAGCGCCTGAAGCGCTCACTGGAAAAATTTGCACCGGAGCAGGCGGCAACGCTGATGCTCCATCTGGTTCACGGCTACCAATTCGGATCAGGCCATCAATCGGGTTAGACAATGCCTCGCATAAGTGAAGACTCACTTCGTTTTCGGCTTCGCGCCAGCGCCTTCTACACACTTTTCACGCTGCTGCTGGTGTGGCTGGTATCGCTGAGCTATCTGCCTACCGTCACACCGCGGGAGACGCCGCTGGGCATCGCCTGGCTGGTGAGCGTCTGGCTGGGCGGCTTCGGCACCCTGGCAGTCGCGGCATGGATCGTGCTGGCGCTGCTGGCGCTGTTCCTCAAACGCCGCTGGATGGTGTGGCCCGCCGCTGTGCTGGCTACCCTCGGGCTGGGCGCCATCATCCTCGACACGCGCCTCATGACCACCAGCGACCTGCATCTGCTCGAACTGGGCAGCCGCACGCCGGTCGTGCCGGGCACCGGCTGGTGGCTGCTGACCGGCAGCTTTGTGGTGCTGGCGGCGCTCTTTTCACTGTGGCTCGCCTGGCGGGTATTTGCCCGCGCGCGGCGCATCGCCTTCCCGGTGGGCAGCGCGCTGCTGCTGATGCCGCTGCTGCTGATCGCCAGTGTGGCCATCGATCTGACCACCGACGCCGACCAGACTGCTGCCCTCGGCGGCGCCGACAGTGCGGCCACCGGCGAAGAAGCCCTGGGCAGCCCCGCCACGCCCGTACCGGAAGCGCTGGAAGCGGCCAGCCAGCGCAACGCGAGCGACGCTCCGGTGATCGATGACAGCGTCGACCCTGTCACCACACGCGACGGCGACGCAGCCTCGCCGGGCGTCACCCCCGATGGCGCCGAGCCCGACGACGGCGCCACCAGTGACAGCACACCCGATGACAGCAGCGCCGATACCCGCGCCACGGCATCGCCATGAGCAGTGCCGATAACGCCCCGTTGCCGATCACCGGGGTTGTGATCGCCCAGAACGAAGCGGCCAACATCACCGCCTGTCTGGCCTCGCTGGCACGGCTGTGCAGCGAGCTGATCGTGGTCGACTCGGGCTCCGGCGACGCCACCCGCGAGCTGGCCCGTGCAGCGGGGGCGACGGTGATCGACCAGCCCTACCTGGGCGACGGCCCGCAAAAGAACGTTGGACCGAGCCACGCCCACCACCGCTGGGTGCTGTCGCTGGATGCCGATGAACGACTGAGCGACGAGGCCGTAGCGGCCATCGCGGCGCTCGATCTGGCCGCAACCGAGCATGACGGCTTCGCCCTGCGCCGACGCAACCACATCGGTTCACGCTGGATCACAAGCTGCGGCTGGTACCCCGACTACTGCCTGCGCCTTTATAACCGCGAGCGCACCGCCTTCGGCGACAGCCGCCAGCACGCCTCGGTTCAGGCCGCCCGCCCCTGTCGGCTGGAGGCCGATATCGACCACTACTCCTTTGCCAACCTGAGCGAACTCTTCACCAAGGCGGGCGGGCGTTTCTCTACCCGGGCGGCCAAGATCATGTATCTCAAGGGCAAGAAAGTGAACGCTTGCTCACCTTTCATCCACGGCGCTAACGCCTTTTTGCGCAAATACCTGTTCCAGCGCGGCTTTACTGCCGGCGTCGATGGCCTGTCGGTGGCGCTATCGGCGAGCCTCAACGCCTACCTTAAATATGCCAAACTGCTGGAGTATCAGCGCGACCCCAGGGTGCGCGAGCATGAGGATTTCGACCGGGTCTGGTAGCGCTCTGCGCGCCGCACGCTCGGCTGTTTAACCGCATTGCGCCCTCTGTTCTCACGGAGCCATATCTTGAAAATCTGCCACGTCAATCTGGCCCGCGGCTTTCGTGGCGGTGAGCGTCAGACCCAGCTGCTGATCGAACAACTGGCCGAGCGCGGCCTTGAGCAGAGTCTGGTATGCCGCGACGACTCGCCATTGCGACATGCACTGCATGGTGTGCAAGCGCTCACTTTTGTGGCCGCGGCGCAGATGTGGCAGGGACATCGTCGCACGCCCACCGCCGACCTGGTTCACGCCCACGAAGCGCGCGCAGCGCACTGGAGCTGGTGGCACACAAGACTGGCGCACAAGCCCTGGCTGCTCACCCGCCGGGTGCCGCAGGCGGTGAAGAACAAGCGCTTCAACCGCCTGGTGTACCAAAGCGCCGCTACCGCGGTGGCGATCTCCTCGCCCATCGAGGCGCACCTGCGCCAGCGCGACTGGTGTCCGGTCACGCGCATTCCCAGCGCGCTGGCCGGCTTCACCACCAACCAGACGGTGGTCGAGACGCTGCGCCACCGCTTCGCGGGCCATCGCGTCGTCGGCCATATCGGTGCCCTGGTCGACCGCCACAAGGGGCAGCGACTGATTATCGAGACCGCCCGCCGGCTGGCCGACAGCCATCCGGATATGCTCTTTCTGATGCTGGGCGAGGGCGAGGACGAGCAGACACTCAAGGCGGAGAGCGCGGGACTCGACAACATCGTCTGGGAGGGCTTTCACGACAACCTCGGCGACTACCTGGCGGTGATGGACCTGTTCGTCTTTCCGTCGCGCCACGAGGGGCTCGGCTCGACCCTGCTGGACGTGATGAACGCCGGCGTGCCGATCATCGCCAGCCGTGTCGACGGTATCCCGGATATCGTTCACGACGATGACAGCGGCGTTTTGATTGCGCCCGACAACGCCGATGCGCTGGTCGACGCCGTTACCGCGCTCGCCGCCGATCCCGAGCGCGCCGCACGGCTGGTCGCCGGCGCCCGCTCCAGGCTCGCCGACTACTCCCCCGCCGCCATGGCCGAGGCCTATCTGGCGCTCTATGAGCGAATCGTCGCCGAGAGTCGCTGAGCGGCGCCGACAGAACAGTGTGAACGTGGCATCATTGACCGCTGTAGACGGATGACGCAGCAATCGGGAGCCACCAGCATGGAAAAAATCAGAGTCGGCGTGATCTTCGGCGGGCGCTCCGCCGAGCACGAAGTATCGCTGCAGTCGGCCCGCAATATCGTCGATGCGCTCGATCGCGAGCGCTTCGAGGTGACCCTGATCGGCATCGACCGCCAGGGGCAGTGGCACATCAACGACGCCGCCGACTTTCTGGTCAACGCCGACGATCCCGAGCGCATCGCCCTGCACCACTCGGGCCGCGACCTGGCCCTCATTCCGGGCCGCGAGCAGGCGCAGCTGATCGAGTATCAGCAGAGCGCGGCGCTCGACCAGCTCGATGTCATCTTCCCCATCGTGCACGGCACTCTCGGCGAGGACGGCTCGCTGCAGGGGCTTTTGCGCACCCTCAACCTGCCGTTCGTGGGCAGCGGCGTGCTGGGCTCGGCGGTGGGCATGGACAAGGACATCACCAAGCGGCTGCTGCGCGATGCCGGCCTCGCCGTGGCGCCCTTTACCACCTTGACCCGCAGGAGTGCCGCTCATGCCGACTTCGCGGCACTGAGCGCCGAGCTGGGCACGCCGCTGTTCGTCAAGCCGGCCAACCAGGGCTCATCGGTGGGCGTCAGCCGCGTGTCGAGTGCCACAGAGCTGCACGAGGCGCTCGAACTGGCGCTGTCATTCGACCACAAGGTGCTGATTGAATCCGCTATCGTCGGTCGCGAGATCGAGTGCGCGATTCTCGGTAACGACGACGCGCCCGAGGCGAGTGTGTGCGGCGAGATCCTGGTCAACGACGGCGGCTTCTATTCCTACGACACCAAGTACATCAGCGACACCGGCGCCAGCGTCGCGGTGCCCGCCGCCATCGACGACGCCACCAGCGAGGAGATCCGCCGGGTGGCGCTGGCCGCCTTTCGAGCACTTGAATGTGCCGGGCTGGCGCGGGTGGACGTCTTTCTGACCGCCGATGGGCGGGTAATCATCAACGAGATCAACACCCTGCCCGGTTTTACCCGCATCAGCATGTATCCCAAGCTGTGGCAGGCCAGCGGGCTGGGCTATTCGGCGCTGGTCACGCGGCTGATCGAGCTGGCGCTGGAACGTCACCAACAGGATCAGCGGCTGTCGAACTCGATTCACGGCTGAAGCGAAGGCCTGCGCATCCGCAGATACACCGCCGGTGGCCCATCACCTGCCGGCGGTCATCCTCGGCGCCGCCCGGCTATCGGCCGGACTGCGCCGCCTGCCGCGGCTTGCGCGGGCGATGGATCGGCTTATGGGAGCGATCTTCATGGCGCTGGGCGCGCGCCTTCTGAGCGCCAGCCGCTGAACCGACACACTCCGGCATGAAGGGCGCCAGCCGCGCCGGTAGCTCCAACTGGTCCGCCAGCGCCAGATAGCGTGTCATCACCAAAAGCTCCAGCAGCCGTTCGCGACGCGCGTCGCGGAACTGCTCGACCCAGGCGTTGGCATTGCGCACGATCTCTTCGCCCAGTTCGGGACGGGCGAGACAGAGGTCCATTTTCTCCTCCAGATCGGCACCGCCCGGTGCCAGCGGCACATAGTGCACCCAGGGCTGCAGAGCGCCTTCCATGAACCAGGTCTCGAAGCGCGGTGGCGGCATCATGCAGATCGAGCTGGAGGAGAGAATCCACTTGAGGTTGGTGGCCACGTCCTTGCCTTCGAGGCTCAGCACGAAGCGATAGCGCAGCTGCTCGTCGATGGACAGCGGCGGTCGGTAGTCAACGCGCTCGCTGCGGTGGCGGTCGGTCTGACCGACATCCATGCGCGGGTGATCATGAAAGCGGCGCAGTATCTCGCGGCGATTGTCGTGGTGGCAGTGGCCGCGCCACACCAGGCCGGGATGTTTATCGGCGGTCGTCAGACGGTCGCGTACGAACTGGAAGTGGCGCACCCGGTTGAGCTTGAGCAGCACATTGTTGGCATTGCCGGCGGGGTCGTCGCTGATGGGTCGGCTCTTGACGATGGCAGGGCGCTCGGCCACCCGGGTGATGTCGCCAAAGCGCCAGGCGAAGCGCGCCTCAACGGGAAAATGGCGCACCACACGGCGCGCGTCGAGATAATAGGTGCCGCGTCGGGTATCGCGGAAATCACCCACCCGCGCCGACTCCTCGCCGGGGTCAAAGGGCGTGGCAAGGCGGTTGTAGTAGTTGACCCGCGGCATCAGCGCGGCGATCTCCTCATCATCGAGACCGTCCAGCAAGCGGTTCAGGCGCTGACGAAAGAGCGCATCGGGCAACAGCTCGGCAGCGATACCGGCGCTATAAAAGCGAAATTTACGACTGCGGGACCAGAGATCCATTGACGTTACCCATGCCCGGGCAGTGAAGGTGGCGCCTATAGAAACCCAAAATCGCTCCGCCTCAAAGCTCAGATTTTCTTAATAATCACGGGTTCAGAGCGCCGGCAGCCGCGCAATAACCTGCCCCGGTTCGATCTCCTTCAGGCAGTTGGTATGCCCCAGCGGGCAGGTGCGCTCGAAGCAGGGCGAGCAGGAGAGGTCGCGCCAGTGGATATCGGCACTGTGGGTCAGCGGCGGCGTGTAGTGCGGCGACGAGGAGCCGTAGATGGCCTGCAAGTGAGTGCCCACTGCGGCAGCAACATGCATTAAACCCGAGTCGTTGCTGACCGCCTGATCGCAGGCGGCGAGCAGGTCGACGGCGTCGGTGAGCGAGGTTCTGCCGCATAGATTGACCACTCCCGGAAGCCCCTCGCTGATGGTTTCTCCGGCCGGCGC
Source organism: Kushneria aurantia DSM 21353 (assembly GCF_000382245.1). Classification (GTDB taxonomy): domain Bacteria; phylum Pseudomonadota; class Gammaproteobacteria; order Pseudomonadales; family Halomonadaceae; genus Kushneria; species Kushneria aurantia. The sequence continues at coordinate 27,563 of NZ_KB907864.1, read as the reverse complement.
GTCCTTCGGCCCGCCCAGCACGATCACCCGGGCGCCCCGCTCGCTCACGTGCTGCGCCAGGCGGCGAAAGTAGTCAAGTGGCCACTGTTTGGCGGGGCCGTACTCCGCCCCCGGCATCATGGCGATCAGCCGCTCCCCCAGTCCATGCTCGGCTTTCAGGGTGTGTTGGCGCTCACTATCGACCAATAGCCGGGGCTGCGGCAGCGGCTCGGACACCCCTTCGACCGGCAGCCCCAGCGACACAAAACGCTTGACGGTCTGATCCAGCACGCTTTTATCCAGTCGGCGGCGCTCGGTGAGCAGCCCATAGCGCTGCTCGCCGGTGAAGCCGACCCGCTTCGCCACGCCGGCGAAGAACGGCACCAGCGCCGATTTGAGCGAGCGCGGCAGCACAATGGCGCGGTCGTACTGCCCGCGCAGCGAGCGCCCCAGTTGCCAGCGCTTTTTAAAACCCGCCTCGCCGTGGCCCACCTGCAGCACTATGGGGTTTCGTACCTCGGGCATGCGGCTGAGCATGGGCGCCGACCAGGCCGGCCCCAGCACGTCGATCACGCACTCCGGGTCGCGCCGTTTGAGCGTCATGAAAAGGCTCTGCGCCATCACCATGTCGCCTACCCAGGAAGGACCGACCACCAGAACCCGTTCGCCGCTCGCCTCGCTCACGAACCGACGCCCAGCCAGCCGAGATAGTCGCGCACGCCGGTTGCCAGATCACGGAATTCACCCGCATAGCCCGCCTCGCGCAGCGCCGTGATATCGGCGCGGGTATAGCTCTGATAGCGCCCCTTGAGATGCTCGGGGAAATCGATGTATTCGACCTCACCGCGGCCGGTAACGTCGGTTACCGTCTCGGCGATCGTCCTGAAAGGCTCGGCGCGACCGGTGCCGAGGTTGAAAATGCCGGAACATTCGGGGTTGTCGAGAAACCACAGATTGACGGCCACCACGTCATCGACGTGGATGAAATCGCGGCTCTGCATACCCGCCTCATAGCCGTCATGGGCACCGAACAGCTTCGGGTTCTCGCCGCGCATCACCTGGTTGTAGTGGTGAAAGGCGACGCTTGCCATCGCCCCCTTGTGCTGCTCGCGAGGGCCGTAGACGTTGAAGTAGCGAAAGCCCGCCACCTGGGTGGTAAGGCTGTCGAAGCAGGCGCGCACGTACTGGTCGAACAGCAGTTTGGAGTAGCCGTAGACGTTGAGCGGCTTCTCGTGCTGTGGCGCCTCGCGGAACACCTCGCTGCCGCCATAAACTGCCGCCGAGGAGGCGTAGAGGAAGGGAATGCGGTGGGTCTGGCAGAACGCCAGCAGCACCTTCGAGTACTCGAAGTTATTGGCCAGCATGTACTTGCCATTCCACTCAGTGGTGTCCGAGCAGGCCCCCTCGTGAAAGACCGCCTCGATGCGCGGCAGACGGGCGTCGCGTCGCACCCGGTCGATAAAATCATCCTTGTCGAGATAGTCCTGGATGCGGCAGTCGGCGAGATTGATAAAACGCCGGCCATCGCTCAGATCGTCGACCACCAGGATATCCTCGCGGCCGCGCGCGTTGAGTGCCTTGACCAGATTGGCGCCGATAAAGCCGGCGCCGCCGGTAACAACGATCATGTCGCCCCCTCGAAAACGGTGTGTGGTGCACAGGAAGGCGGCTGCGTGCCGGGCCCGCCCTGTCACCCCCATGGCGCTGATTGTATACTCGTGACCCACTGAATTCATGGGCCACGGGATCTCTGCCGATGACGGTTTCCGCAACGAACGCGTCGACGCCGGACGTGAAAACCTTCCAGGGCCTGATACTGGCCCTGCAGCAGTACTGGGCGCAGCACGGCTGCGTGATCATGCAGCCGCTGGATATGGAGGTAGGCGCCGGTACCTTTCACCCCGCCACCTTCCTGCGCGCCATCGGGCCGGAGCGCTGGAGCTCGGCCTACGTACAGCCCTCGCGCCGCCCCACTGACGGCCGCTACGGCGAGAATCCCAATCGCCTGCAGCACTACTATCAGTTCCAGGTGGTGATGAAGCCCTCGCCGGAGAATTTTCAGGCGCTCTATCTGGGCTCGCTGGAATACCTCGGGCTCGACCCGTTGGTGCACGACATCCGCTTCGTCGAGGATAACTGGGAGTCCCCCACTCTTGGCGCCTGGGGGCTGGGCTGGGAGATCTGGCTCAACGGTATGGAGGTGACCCAGTTCACCTACTTCCAGCAGGCCGGCGGCATCGAGTGCTATCCGGTGATGGGCGAGCTGACCTACGGACTGGAGCGCATTGCCATGTACCTGCAGGATGTCGACAGCGTCTACGACCTGGTCTGGACCCGGGCGCCGGACGGCGCGACGGTCAGCTACGGCGATGTCTATCTGCAAAACGAGCGCGAGCAGTCGGCCTACAACTTCGAACACGCCGACGTGCCGACGCTGTTTGCCGACTTCGACCACTGCGAGCGCGACTGCAACGCCCTGCTGGCGGCCGGGCTGCCGCTGCCCGCCTATGAAAAGACCCTCAGAGCGTCGCATACCTTCAACCTGCTGGATGCGCGCCACGCCATCTCGGTCACCGAGCGCCAGCGCTATATTCTGCGCGTGCGTACGCTCGCCCGCGACGTGGCCCACGCCTACTACGCCTCGCGGGAGGCGGCCGGCTTTCCGCTGGCCGACCCCGAGCTGCGCGCCGAACTCACCGCTCAAAAGGAGGCGATCTAATGGCGTCCGACACATCCACCGCCAGTGCGCAGACGCTTTTGATCGAACTGGGCTGCGAAGAGCTGCCGCCGCTGGCGCTGGCCGGCCTCGTTGACGCCCTGGCGACCGGCATTCGCGGCGGGCTGGAGGAAGCCGGCCTGCACTTTGGCGAGGTGCTGCCCTGGGCCACGCCGCGGCGACTGGCGGTGCAGATCACCCGACTCGATCCGCGTCAGCCGGATCGCGACGTCGAACGCCTTGGCCCGGCGGTCGCGGCCGCCTTCGACAAGGCGGGCCATCCAACCAGGGCGGCCAGCGGTTTTGCCGGCTCATTGGGCATCGAGGTGAGCGAACTTTCGCGCATCGACACCGACAAGGGCGAACGCCTCGGCCACCGCTACACCCAGCCCGGCGAGACCACCGCGGCGCTGCTGCCGGAGATCCTGCGCCGCGCCGTGGATGCCCTGCCGGTACCCAAACGCATGCGCTGGGGCGCCTCGAGGGTCGAATTCTCGCGTCCGGTGCACTGGCTGGTGGCGCTTTACGGCAGTGAGGTGGTGCCCTGCGAGGTACTGGGGCTGAGCGCCGATCGCCTGACCCGCGGCCACCGTTTTCACTGTCCGCAGAGCATCACCCTCGACCACGCCGACGATTATCTCGCGCAGCTCGAGAGCCCCGGCTACGTGATCGCCGACATGTTCAGACGACGCGACATGATCATCGAGCAGGTGCGCGGCCAGGCGCGCGAACTGGGCGCTACGGCAGTGATCGAGGAAGAACTGCTCGATGAAGTGGTGGGTCTGGTGGAGTGGCCGGTGGCGCTGACCGGACGCTTCGACGAGCGCTTTCTGGCCGTGCCGCGGGAGTGTCTGATCTCGTCGATGCAGGCCAATCAGAAATACTTCCACCTGCTCGATGCAGACAACAACCTGATGCCGGCGTTCATCACCGTCAGCAACATCGAGAGCCGCGACCCGCAGCAGGTGATCGAGGGCAACGAGCGCGTCATTCGCCCGCGACTGGCCGACGCCGCCTTCTTCTATGATACCGACCGCAGCCGCCCCCTCGCCTCGCGCATCGAACAGCTGGCAAGCGTGGTGTTCCAGAAAGAGCTTGGCACCATGGCCGACAAGAGCGCGCGGGTCTCGGTGCTGGCGCGCGCCATCGCCGAACGTATCGGCGCTGACACGGCGAACACCGAGCGCGCCGCCGAGCTGTCGCGCTGCGACCTGGTCACCGAGATGGTGCTGGAGTTCCCCGAGCTGCAGGGCGTGATGGGCATGTACTATGCGCGCCTGGACGGCGAGGACGACGCCGTCGCCGATGCCCTCTACCAGCAGTATCTGCCGCGCTTCGCCGGCGACGACATTCCCGCTGCCGCTACCGGCCAGGCGCTGGCGATCGCTGATCGTCTCGACACCCTGATCGGCATCTTCGGCATCGGTCAGCGTCCCACCGGCACCCGCGACCCCTTCGCCCTGCGCCGCGCCGCCATCGGCGTGCTGGCCATCACGGTGGGCGCCGAGCTGGATCTCGACCTGCGCGAGCTGCTCGGGCTCGCAGCGCAGCAGCACGACCGCATCGACGCGGCCGCGCCGCTGGTCGACGAGGTGCTCGACTACATGCTCGACCGCTTCCGCAGCCGCGCTACCGACGCCGGCATGAGCGCCGAAACATTTCTCGCCGTGCGCGCGCGGCCGGTTAGCCATCCGTTCGACTTCGAGCGCCGCCTGCATGCGGTGCACGCCTTCAGCCACCGCGACGAGGCCCAGGCGCTGGCGGCGGCCAACAAGCGCGTTGCCAACATCCTTGCCAAACAGGATGAGGCGCCCGCCGATGTCGATCGCGCCCGCCTGGTGGAGCCGGCCGAACGCGCGCTTTTCGAGGCGATCGAGGGTAAACGTGCCGAAACCGCGCCGCTGATCGCCAACCGCGACTACGCCAGCGCGCTGGATGCCCTGGCCGAGCTGAAAGCGCCGGTGGATGCCTTTTTCGACGACGTCATGGTGATGAGCGACGACGACGCCCTGCGCCGCAACCGACTGGCGCTGCTGGCCGGCCTGCAGGGGCTCTTCCTTGAAGTCGCCGATATCGCCCAGCTGGGCCAGTCATGACAAGACTGCGCTTTCGCCGCGCCACGCCGGCCGATGTGCCGGCGCTGGTGGCGCTGGTCACCTCGGCCTATCGCGGCGAGCCCAGCCGCAGCGGCTGGACCACCGAAGCCGACCTGCTCGACGGCGGCCGCATTACCCCGGCGCTGGTGGAAGACGCGCTGGCGCAGGCCAATACGCGCATTGTGCTGGCCGAGAGCGCCGAGCCGGGCGACGGCGAGCTGCTCGCCTGTGCGCGCATCGACGTGACCGAGGGCGTGGGCGAATTCGGCCTTTTTGCCGTGCGCCCCTGGCAGCAGGGCCACGGCATCGGCCGCACTCTGCTGATGGAAGCCGAGCAAACCGCCCGTGACGAACTGGGCGCAACGCGCATGACGATGTGCGTGATCGATGCACGGCTTGAACTGATCGGCTGGTACGAGCGGCGTGGCTATCGCCGCAGCGGCGAGTACCGCCCCTTCCCCTACGGCGATGAACGCTTTGGCATTCCGAAGCGCGACGACCTGCGCTTCGCGGTGCTGGAGAAGCTGCTGAGCGAAGCGTGAACGGCGAATGTTTCACGTGAAACATGGCCAGGGCGCCATGGAGGGCGGCCCGCCGCCTCATGCGACGCGGGTCACGACCATGCCGACCACAATCAGCGCTGCCGCCACCGCACGCCAGCGCGTCAGAGGCTCGCGCAACACCAGCGCCGACATCAGTGCGGCGAACAGTACGCTCGTTTCCCGCAGCGCAGCGACCATCCCGATCGGCGCCACACTCATCGCCCAGATCACGATCCAGTAGGCGCCCAGCGACAAGGCGCCCGACAGCGCCGAACCCTTTGCCGACTGGCTGATAAAGAGACTGATGCCGTCGGAGGCGGCGGCACAGTCAACGTCTCGATAGCTACAGCAGCCCCGATACTCCGCCTTGCCCCTCTTGATCCCGAAGGGCAGAGCTTCGAGCTGGTGCTGACGCGATTTGCGCGGCGCGAGACACCAATTCCATTCGAACCGCCTGACGCACTCGGGCCGAAAATTGCAGCCGATGCACAGAAACAACGTCAATGGCGTATTTTTGTCGATACCGTTGCTATCGACCCGGGCTCACTTTCGCAGTTTGTTGAGCGACTCACCGAATTTCTGATGCCGCACGCCCATCTGGCAAGGGAGCTGTCCCCATGAAGCCCCGCGCAGGATATTTCATCTGCACCACCACCCCACCTCGATGACCCGCTTGCCGGGCACTTCCGATTCGGCGCCGAAAATAGCCTCTGGCGCCTCGTCGAGGCGTGACAAGCACAGTGGCAAGGGCCGACCAGCCGACCTGCTCAAGCCCAAAGAAGCCGCCGGAGACTTTGTTTTTAGCCGCATCCCGGGGCAGACCCGAGATAGTTAACGAAGATTGAGTTCTGATATGCGTCGATAATTTTTGCAACCGGATCAATCATCGGCTGGGCTTCGATACTTTCAACCCAACTCAATCCCGCAAAGCCTGGTGGGCGATCTCGAGAAACTCCCGCGCAGCGCCACCACTCTCAACTTTACGGCTAATCAGCAGCAGCTCAGCCTGCTGCGGCAAATCCTCAAGGAGACGATAGGCAAGGCCGGGAAGGCGCACCTGCGCCAGCGGCTCAGGCACAAGCGCCATGCCCATTCCCGAGGCCACCAGAGCCAGCACACTCAAGGTGCTGTGCATGCGGTGAACTCTGGGCTCATGCCCAAGGGCGCGACGAACACCCTCCAATAGCCGATCATCCGCTTCATGGGCGGCATAGATAATCAGCGCTTCGGTATTCAGCATCGACATCCGCAATGATGGCGTCGCCGCAAGGGGATGGTTTTCCGGCACTACCAGCAGAAAGGACCATGCGCCAATACGCTCGTAGCACAGGGCACCCTCATCCATCGCGCCTGCGTGGTTTGGGGCATAACCAATATCCAGACGCCCTGCCTGAATCTCCTCGACCTGCGCCCTGGGTGCAAGCTCACGCAGCTCCACGTCAGCATCGGGAAAGGCCGCATGAAAGGCCCGTACATCCGCCATCAAACGGCCACTGAATACGGCATTTCCGGCAAAGCCGATACGTACCGTACCGGTTTCCCCGCGCAGTAATCGCTCCACCGTTCGCTGGGTATGGGCCGCCTGAGCAAGAATGCGCTCTGCTTCACTGCGCAGCAATTTACCTGCGTCGGTGAGCTCTACTCGGCGACTGGTGCGGATAAAGAGCGGTCCGCCGAGCTTATCCTCGAATGCGCGTATCTGCATGCTGAGTGCCGATTGCACGATATGCAGGCGCTCGGCGGCGCGGCCAAAGTGCCCTTCTTCCGCCACGGCGAGGAAATAACGTAGATGGCGTAGCTCCATAACCTCAACCTTTCATTTTTAGTGATTAATCATTCAAATCAATCTATTTGAGTCAAGAGTAGCGCAACAGGATACTGATATGCCCCACACGAAAGAGCATGCCATGAACACTTATCTTGAAGACCGCCTGCAGATTACTGACCTGATAACCGGCTGGATTCACCGGGACATTGGGCAGTGGGAGAAATTAGCGGGGTTATTCCACCCCGACGGCATCATCGAAGTGACCTGGTATGAAGGCTCTTTCACCGGCTTTATTGAAGGCTCCAAACGCATGGGCGCCTCTGACCTTGCCACCAAACACCTGATCGGTACGCCTGTTGTCACCTTCAACGGGGAGCGAGCCATTGTGGAGACCAATGCCGTTATCATCGCCCAGAACAAACGCCTGAACCTTGGCTGCAGCGTGCATAACCGTTTTTATGATCTGGCCGAAAAACGCGATAGCCAGTGGAAGCTGCTCAAACGCCAGAGCATCTATGACATGGGCACCTTTAACTTTCCGGCCGGCCCGCAGGAGATCGACGCCGAGGTGGTCCAGAAGTACCCCTCTGAGTATGCCGCGCTGGCTTATCTGCTGGAGAAGAGTGGCTTCCCTCCAGACCGAGTCTTCGCTACCCGTGGTAGTGAGCTGGAAATGACCATGCGCAGCAGCGCTCTGGCATGGCTTCACGGCTAACGACGCCCCCGTTATAGCCATTGATGAGAAAAAGGCGCTGAGGCGACGAACGCCCTGGCATTCCCAGCCGCGGCAACCTGCGCTTCGCGGTGCTGGAGAAGCTGCTGAGCGAAGCGTGAACGGCGAATGTTTCACGTGAAACATGGCCAGGGCGCACGGCTGATGGTGAACCGCTGCTGCGCTATGCGCGACGCATCATGATGCTGCATGACGAAGCTGTCACAAGCCTGGGCATAAAACCGCCAGGTAGCGGCATCCGCCCGGGCATGACCGAGGATATAACCGGCCTTGATCTCCTGGGAACCACTGCATAAATGCCTACACGAGCGAATGGCTGCGTTGCGCGGCACTGGTGCGCCAGCCCGGTCGAAAGCTCGCCTGACCCCATGTTATGTCTCGGTCTCTGCGTGCCGTGCGCCTTGCCCTTCATCTCGTTCGGCGATTTATTCAGCGTTTCCCTTACGGATTCCGGGCGAGTTCGCGCGCCAGTACCCCGATGTCGGTCGCAGGAGAGATGAATCAGCGATCCGCAGGGTGATTCACACCGTCGTTGACACTGATCTCGCCCAGCGCAAACGGATTGACGCCCTCGAGGCAGCCGACATTTCCGTTGCCGTGTCGCGGCGCTACCCGGCAACGGGTCAGCTTCTGTCTGAACTCGGTAGCCGAACTGGTGCGGCCCCGTCCCTCTGATTCAGGGTGTGCCGCCCCTCATATAGCAAAAACCGATCACTTCCCGGGCGTGCTCGCGTTTCTCCTCGGAAGCCGCCGACAGCAGCGTGCCGCCCACGCAGATCGCCAGGTTGAGCAAAAGTCCCCACAGGCCGCTGTAGACGCCCAGCGGACGCAGGCCGATAAAGGTAAAGCCGGCCGCCAGCAGCGCGCCCACCAGCATGCCGGTGAACACCGCACGCTCGTTGAGACGTGTCCAGTAAAGCCCCAGCACCAGCGCCGGCGCGGTCTGAATCAAAAGCTCGAACTTGAGCACGAAAATCTGATACAGCGTGGCGGGCGGATACCAGGCGACCAGCACCAGGATGACCACCGCCACCAGCCCCACCAGCTTGCCCACCAGCACTTTCTGATACTCGCTGGCGTCGGGGCGGATATAACGGCCGTAGAGATCGTTGGAAACGATCGACGAGAAGGTCAGCAGCACCGAGTCGGCAGTGGAGACAATCGCCGCGATCACGCCGCCGAACAGCAGCACCATGGCCCAGTAGAAAAACGCATTCTGATTGGCCAGGGCGTTGGCCATGACACCCACCAGCTGCTCCGACTCGGCGGTGGTCAGCCCCGGAAAGGCAGCGATGCCGATGATGCCGACCATGAACACCACCCCGGCAGTGAAAAACGGCATATAGGCCATGCGGATGAAGGAGCGCTTGAGCGTCGCCTCGCTTTGGGCGGCGAAGATACGCTGCACCGCGTGGGGATAGATCGCCGCGCCGATACCCACCAGCACCAGCAGGCTGAACCAGCGCATCAGCGCCGGGCCCTCGGGCGGTGCCAGCTTGTCGGGGCTTACGGCCTGCATCTGCTCGGCGGCACTGCCGAGGCCGCCAAAATAGTAGAGCGAGCCGAACAGCAGCGTGAAAACACCGAACAGCAGCGCCAGCCCCTGGAGGGTATCCGTCCAGGCGACCGAGCGCATGCCGCCCAGCCAGCTGTAGGCGACCATGATAACGATGAAAAAGATCACCCCCACCTGGTAGGGAATGGTGCCGCCGGTCAGTCCGGCCACGCCCTGACCGATCGCCACGAACTGCTCCAGCAGATAGTTGGCCAGGCCATAGAGCATCAGCATTGCCGCCAGAATGGCGACCCGCCGCGAACCAAAGCGCAGCGCGATCCAGTCCACCGGAGTGAGCAGGCTGAAGCGCCGACCGAGGGCGTAAAGGCGTGGCGCGAAAAATAGATACACCATGATAATCATGATGAAAAAGGGCACTGACACAAGATAGTGATACCCCATGCGGTAGGCAGCGGGCGGATAGCCGACCACCGTGTTACCGCTGTACTGGGTGGCGAAGAAGGTGAAAAAGAGCACCATCACCCCCAGCCCGCGACCACCGAGGTAGTACTCATCAAGACTTTCGCGCATACCACGATTGCGCAGGAAGGCGTAGAGCCCCACGCCGAGCATCAGAGCACCGTAGAGCGCCAGTACCAGAATGCCCGACCAACCGCTGAATGCCAGTTCGACGTCCATGGCTTATCGCTCTCCCTCACGGTCGTGCGGACCGTTGGCACCGCCATAGCGCTCATCGCTGTCGGTGTGCCACTGGGTCATCACCACCCAGCTGATAAACACCGACAGCATCAGCGACGCCGCCAGCACGATCAGCGCCCACAGCGGAATGCCGAATATCAGCGACGTGGCCATGCCGGCGGGAAAATACCAGGGGTTGATCAGCACAAAAAGTAGTGTGAAACCGATCCACACCCGGCGCTTGCGCACTGGCTCGGACATTCCGGCCATATCGTTCTCCTTCCAGAGGCGGTGAAAGCGGCGCTTTACCGATTGGCGTTAATCTGCAGGGACTCTATCCAGCCGCATGGCACGCTGGATATTGATGATTGAGCAAGCGCCTCTTCGCCGGTCGCGAAGCGCCTGGACCTTGGTCGAAAATTTCACACGCTGATCGTGGAAGATTCAGGCGGCACTCCCCTCGCGGCTGGCACAGCGCATCAGATGGTCGACCAATTGACGCGCGATCACCGGCAGACGCTGGTAGTCACGCACCGCCAGATGCAGTTCGCGCCTGGCCCAGTCATCGGCCAGCGGCACGACGGCAAGCTGCAGGCCGTGGCGAACCGCCGCCACCGCGCGCTCGGGTAATATGCCGACCCCCATGCCACGGTCGATCATGCGGCATATGCCTTCGAAGCTGCGCACCTGAATACGCATCCGCAACGGACGATCGAGCGCCCTGGAGCCGCGCTGCAAAAGTCCCTGCAGTGAGGTGTCCTGTTCGAGACCGATAAAGTCGTTGTCCAGCGTATCGGCCAACGCGACTTCACCGTGCGCCGCCAGTGGATGCCCTGCCGGTGTCACCAGTACCAGCCGGTCGCAGCGCCAGCAGCGGGCATCGAGGCCTTCGGCGGGAACATGGCCGGCGTACAGACCGATGTCGGTTAGGCCGTCGCGTACCGCGCCCACGATCTCGTGGCTGACCCGCTCGCGCAGATCGACACGAATCTGCGGGAAACGGTCCATGAATTCACCGAGGTCGTCGGGTAGAAACTCGATAACCGAGGAGGTGTTGGCGTGCAGGCGTATATGACCCTTGATGCCAATGCTGTACTCGCTCATGTCGGCATCCAGCCGCGAGAGGTCATCAAGCATTTGGCGCGCATGGTGCAGAAAGGCATGCCCCGCCGCGGTCAGTTCGATGCCGCGTGGGCGGCGATAGAGCAGCGAAAAACCCAGCTGCCCCTCCAGATCACTGATTCGTTTGCTGACCGCCGCCAGCGCCAGGTGCTCGCGCTGTGCCGCACGGGTCAGGCTGCGCTCGTCGGCAATCGCCACAAACAGGCGCAGGGTGACGAAATCCAGACGTTTCACGGGAGCTCCAAAGTGGGCTACAACGCCCGCCCTGCACGGCGAGGGCGGATATCGGAAGCCGTTATTATGTCAGTGTCTTCGCATTCTGCGAACGCTGCCTTGGTCAAACTCCAATTGAAGCACCGTTGGCACCTCCGCCATGCTCGTCATAGACCATCTTCGGGAGAGCCATCGTGACCACTACCGATCAGACCCCGGCACTGGCCGGATTAAAAGTGCTGGAGATGGGCCAGCTGATCGCCGGCCCCTTCGCCACCAGACTGCTCGGCGAATTCGGAGCCGACGTGATCAAGATCGAGCCACCCGGCAGCGGCGATCCGCTGCGACGCTGGCGCATCCTCGAGGCGGGCACATCGCTGTGGTGGCATGTGCAGACCCGCAACAAGCGCTCGCTGTCGCTCGATCTGAAAAGTGAAGAGGGCCAACAGATCGTGCATCGGCTGGTCGCCGAGGCAGACATCGTGGTGGAGAACTTCCGCCCCGGCACGCTGGAGAAGTGGGGGCTGGGCTGGGAAGCGCTCAGCGCGCTCAATCCCGGCTTGATCATGGTACGCATCTCCGGCTACGGCCAGACCGGCCCCTACCGCGACCGACCCGGCTTCGGCGTTATCGGCGAGGCGATGGGCGGGCTGCGCTATCTCACCGGCCATCCCGGCGAGCGTTCGGTGCGGGTGGGCGTCAGCCTGGGCGATTCGCTGTCGGCACTTTATGGGGTGATCGGCGCCCTGCTGGCGCTGCAGGAGCGCCACCGCAGCGGCCTCGGCCAGTACATTGATGTGGCGCTTTATGAGTCGGTGTTCGCCATGATGGAGAGTCTGATTCCCGAGTACGACGGCGCCGACGTGGTGCGCCAGCCCAGCGGCAGCGCCCTGCCCGGCATCACGCCGTCGAATGCCTACCCCTGCCGCGACGGCGAGCATGTGCTGATCGCCGGCAACGGCGACAGCATCTACCGGCGTCTGATGCAGGCGATCGACCGCGACGATCTTGCCGAGGAGCCGGCACTGGCCCACAACGACGGCCGCTCGCAGCACGCCGAGCGCATCGATGCCGCCATCGCCGAGTGGACGGCGCAGCACGATCGCGACCGGGTGCTGGCAGTACTGGAAGCCGCCGGCGTCCCTTCGGGCTATCCCTACACCGCCCGCGACATCGTCGCCGACCCGCACTACCAGGCACGCCGGATAATCGAGACCATCACGACCGAGACCGGCCGCCGGCTGAAGGTGCCGGGCGTGATGCCCAGACTGAGCCGTACCCCCGGCCGGGTGGGCGGCGGCGGCCCGCGGCTGGGCCAGCATACCCGGGCGGTGCTCGACGAACTGGGCATCGATGCCGAGACCCAGCGCGCGCTGTTCGAGCGCGGCGTACTGCATGAAAGCGTCCCGGAGGCGCAAGCATGAGACGCGTTGATATCAACGAAGTGGCACCCCGCGACGGTCTGCAGATCGAGTCGCGGTTTGTACCCACCGCCGACAAGATCGCGCTCATCGATGCCCTCTCGGCCACCGGCGTGGCCGCCATCGAAGCGACCTCCTTCACCTCGCCGAAGGCGATTCCCCACCTGGCCGACGCCACCGAGGTGATGGCGGGTATTCACCGCCACGGCGGGGTACGTTATGTCGCCCTGGTACCCAACCAGCGCGGTGCCGAGCGCGCCCTGGCAAGCCATGCCGACGAACACAATCTGGTGCTGTCGGCCAGCGACAGCCACGGCCTGGCCAACCTGCGCATGACGCCCTGGCAGTCACTGGAACGCTTCGAGGCATTGATCAAACGGGTGCGTGAACGCGCCTTCGGGGTGCGCATCAACGCCTCCCTCTCCACCGCCTTCGGCTGCCCCTTCGAGGGGCCGGTGACGGCGGCAAAAGTGCTGGAGATCGTCGCCCGGCTCGACGCCCTGAACGTGGATGGCGTCAGCCTGTGCGATACCACCGGTATGGCCAACCCGCGCCAGCTTGGCGCGCTATGCGAGCAAGTGCTCACACACCACCCGAGGCTCGAATTGACGCTACATCTTCACAATACCCGCGGCATGGGACTGGCCAATGCGCTGGCCGGCTGGCAGGCCGGCGTGACCCGTTTCGATGCGGCACTGGGCGGCCTCGGCGGCTGCCCCTTTGCCCCCGGGGCCAGCGGCAATGTCTGTAGCGAGGATCTGGTGCATATGTTCGAGCAGATGGGCATCAATACCGGCGTCGATCTCGATGCGCTGATCAGGGTCTCCGAAACCCTGCCGGCGCTGGTAGGCCACGACACCCCCGGCCAGGTGGTCAGGGCCGGCCGCGCCGAGCGTCGCTACCCACTGCCGGCAGGCGTGACCTGAGCCCTCGATCACCGGTCCCGTAATATCCGGAAGCCGAAGTGCGCTCTACCCCTCCCCGATGGCCTCCACTTTTGACGGGCGCTGACCGCCCCTCCATACATCCATCACTCCCTCCCTCCCTCCCTCCCTCCATACATACATACATCGCGGTTCCTGCGCCGCCGCCGCCTTGCCGGATGGGTAATAACGACAACACTTAAATGAAATTTACACTCTATATCATATGCAAATAAAAATTATTATCATCACTGCCTTGAACGGCACACCTCATAGACGCCGTCCGTTATCCAGGGGAACCTCATGCCTACACTCGAGAACGCTGTGCAGCGTCGAAATCCGCAGCGTCTTTCGGCCCTCGCGCTGGGCCTGTCTGCCGCTTCATTGAGCGCCCTGACGGCTGCCAGCGAAGCCGTACCCGCCAGCGATACCATGGTGGTCACCGCCGCCGGCTATGCCCAGCAGGTCGTTACCGCACCGGCTTCGATCAGTGTCATTACCCGTGGTGAGCTGGAAGATCAGAACTATCGCGACGTCACCGATGCGCTGAGCCAGGTGCCCGGGGTTATCGTTAGCGGTGGCGGTGGCGGCGACCGCGGCGAGGACATCAGCATGCGCGGCATGCCTGCCGAGTACACTCTGATTCTGGTCGACGGTCGCCGTCAGTCGAGTCGAGAATCGCGCCCCAACGGCAGCGCCGGCTACGAGCAGGACTGGTTGCCGCCGCTGCAGGCAATCGAGCGCATCGAAGTTATTCGCGGGCCGATGTCGACCCTTTACGGCTCCGACGCCATCGGCGGCGTCATCAACATCATTACCCGCAGCGTACCCGATGACTGGCACGGTAACGTGCGTGTCGGCGCCACACTGCAGGAAGACAGCGACTCCGGCAACGCCCAGCAGAGTCAGTTCTACGTCGCCGGGCCGCTGCACGAGGCGCTGCTGGGACTGCAGGTGTGGGGCGAGTATCAGACCCGCGAAGAAGACCACATGATCGAAGAGGGCTACGAACAGAAAGCACTGCGCACCGGCACGGCACGGCTCAGCCTGACGCCCAACGAACACAACAATTTCAGCCTGGAAGCGGGAATAGAAAACCAGCACCGTGTTTCCACCGTAGGCAATACCGTGCCGCTCGAGGGCTGTCGCGGCGGCTGTAGCGATCGCACCGAGGACCATGAGCGGGTCCACTACAGTATCGGCCATAGCGGCAACTACAGCTTCGGCACCACCGACACCTACGTGCAGCGCGAAAGAACCCGCAATGAACGCCGCAGTATCGAGATCACCAACACCGTGGCCGACAGCCGCATGGTGGTACCGTTTTCCAATAATGTGCTCTCCTTCGGCGCCAACTTCGAGCAGCAGGAGCTTTACGACGGCGGCAACCAGAACCCCACCTCCGATCTCTCTGACATTGACCTTTATCAGTGGGCACTGTTTGCCGAAAACGAGTGGTTCGTCACCGACAGCTTCTCGCTCACCGCCGGGCTACGCATGGACGACAACGAGAACTTCGGTACGCACCTTAGCCCACGCCTCTACGGCGTGTGGGGCATGACGCCGCGCTGGACCCTGAAGGGCGGTGTTTCCACCGGCTATCGTGCGCCCACTCTGCGTAACCTCACCCCGCAATGGGTTCAGATCAGCCGCGGTGGCAATATCTACGGCAATCCCGATCTTGAACCCGAAACCTCGCTCAACAAGGAGCTGGGGCTCTACTACAGCGCTCCCAACGGCCTGCTCGGCAGCCTGACCCTGTTCCACAATGACTTCGACGACAAGATCACCCGCGTCGCCTGCCCGAGCGACATCTGTACCGATGGCGACAACCGGTTCGGCGCCAACCCCACCTATCGCATCAATGTCGATGAAGCGGTGACTCAGGGGGTCGAGGCGTCACTGGAGACGCCGCTGGCCGAAGAGCTCGACCTGACCACCAGCTATACCTTCACGGACTCCGAGCAGAAATCGGGAGAGTACGAGGGCCGGCCACTGACTCAGCTGCCGCGCCACCTCTTCAGCACCCGCCTCGACTGGGACTCGACCGAGACCCTCGAGCTGTGGTCACGACTGACCTTTACCGGCAAGGAGAGTCAGCCGGTCGGCGGGCGAGGGCCTACCGGGGGCCGTGAGCCGGCGCCCTCCTATGCCATGGTGGATACCGGCGGCAGCTGGGCCGTCAATGCCGCGACGGATTTGCTGTTCGGCGTCTACAACGTTTTCGATCGTGGTATCGACTACGCTACCTACGGCAGGGTACTGGATGGGCGGCGCTACTGGGTGGGGGTAGACCTCTCCTTCTGAGCGCCGGGCGTCACGGCGCGACAAAAGGCGACATGAAAGAGGCCGGCCCGTTTTTCGACGGGCCGGCCTCTTTTTTATACATCGCCTGGTTCATGAATCACCCTGACGCAGGCTTCTCCAGAGCCGTAGTGAGCCCTTACTGCGCCGGCTGCTGCTGCGACTGCAGGGCCTGCAGGCGCTGGTAGAGCTCGGGATCCATATCGATCAGGCGCTGCTCGAGGGCACTGTCGCGCGAGGCGTCGAGGCCGATCTGCTGATAGTTCTGCACCGACAGGCCGTGCTCCTGCAGCGACTGCTGGGTGCTGGTCTGGAACTCTTCCATCAGCGCCTGCGCCTGCTCACGGTTTTCGATGTTGCTGCTGCGCCGGGAGAGGTCCCTGACCACGGGGATCATGTCACGGTTGACCTCCAGAAAGGAGTGCAACTGGTCGTCGCTGTATTGGCTCGACAGCGTGCCCGGGTCCACCGGCTGCGGCGCCTGCTGCGCCGACGGGGCGCCCTGCTGCGGCTGGGATTGCGACGCCGCCATGGCCGGGCCGGCGGCCAGCACGCCGAGGCTCAGCAGGGCGGCGCCCAGCAGGGAATTGACCTTTCTCATCGCAAACTCCGAATAACAGTGATTTGGTGTCAATGTAATCCACCCCCGGCGGGGCGTCCAGGCGCGCACTGCGGATGCTAGACTTGAGGTCTGATTCCCGGGGGAAGCCGCCATGACACAGGGCCTGATCATTCTCGACCGCGACGGTGTTATCAACGAAGACTCGATTGCGTTCATTCGCAGCCCCGAACAGTGGATCGCCTTTCCCCAGGCGCTGGAGGCGATCGCCCGCCTCCATCAGGCCGGCTGGCAGCTGGCGGTGGCCACCAATCAATCGGGCATCGCCCGTGGCTACTTCGATGAGCCAACGCTTGACGCCATGCATGACAGGATGCACCGCGAGGTCGAGGCTGCCGGCGGCAGAATCGACCATGTCGTATGGTCGCCCCATGGCCCCGACGACGACAGCGAAATGCGCAAACCACGTCCCGGCATGCTGCTTAAGATTCGCGATCTGTGCGGGCTCAAAAACCTCGATAACGCCTGGATGGTAGGCGACAGTCTGCGTGACCTGCAGGCCGGCCAGAGTGCCGGCTGCCGCACCGCCCTGGTACTGACCGGCAAGGGCCGCATCACCCGGGGCGATCTCGACCAGCTCGAGCGCCCCGACGAGGTCATCATCGCCGACTCGCTGCTCGAGTTCGCCAACCGTCTGCTGGCCGCAGAGCCGGCTCTGCTGTTCCCCTCCGACCGCGCCTGAGCGGCCGTCACCCTCGCAACCCGGAGACAAGCGCATGGCCCACAGCGACACGCAAAGATTCGATATTGTGATCAACGGCGGCGGCATCGTTGGCCTGACGCTGGCCGCCCGACTGGCCGGTCGCACCGATTATCGCATCGCGGTGCTCGATGCCGATGCCGCGCCTTCCATGCCGGACGACGCGCTAACCCTGCGCACCACCTCGCTCAACGCCGCATCTTTGACGATGCTCGAGCAGGCAGGGGTGATGGATCATCTGCCGGCGCGCTTTATGACTGACTTCGACCATATCGAAGCGGGCAGTCGCGATAACCCGGCGGCGCTCGCCTTCAGCGCTGAAGAGATCGACCGCGAGCGCTTTGGCGTTTTCGTCGAGAACGACCGTCTGCGTACAGCGCTGTGGCAGCGACTGGCAGAATGCGAGCGCATCAGCCTGATCGAGGAGAGTGCCATCGCCGAGCTCGAGCGCGACGAGCAGCGCGTACGCGCCGAACTTGAAAACGGCCGGCAGCTGGAAGCGGCGCTGATCGTCGGCGCCGACGGCGCGCGCTCGAGGCTGCGCCACCTGGCCGGTATCGCCAGCCACCAGCGCGACTACGCCCAGGAGGCGCTGGCGGTCAACGTGCGCCTGAGCGAATCGCCCGGCCACACCAGTTGGCAGGTATTCACTTCCAGTGGCCCGCTGGCGCTGCTGCCGCTGCATGAGCGTCAGGCTTCGCTGATCTGGTACGACAGCCCCACGCAGACCCGGCGCCGCGCCGCGCTGGATGACGACGCCCTGATCCACGCCATCGAGGACGCCTTTCCCGAGCGCCTGGGTGGCGTCGAGGCGATCATCGGTCGCGGCCACTTCCCTATCCGCCGCCTGCATGCCTGTCGCTACGTCGACCAGCGGCTGGCGCTGATCGGCGACGCCGCCCACGTCATTCATCCGCTGGCCGGCCAGGGGGTCAACCTCGGCATGCAGGACGCCCGCGTACTGGCTGACGAAATAGAGAACGCCGACGCCCCCGGTGACAGCAACGCTCTGAACCGCTATCAGCGCCGCCAGCGACCGCGCAATGGCGCCATGCTACTGGCCGTCGAGCAGCTTCACTACCTCTACACCCGTGCGCCGGCACCGCTACGCGAACTCGCCGAGCGCGGTCTGGCCGGCGCCAACCACTTCACCCATGCCAAGCGCCTGCTGATGTCGATCGCCAGCGGCGAATCACCGCGACGATGAGTGTCACACCGGAGGAGGTGCTGGCGTTCTGGTTCGAAGCGCTCACGCCACAACAGTGGTTTCGCCACGATCCGGCGCTGGACAATGACATCGCTGCACGCTTCGCGCCCCTGACCGAGGCGGCGCGACGCTGCGAGCTTTCCACATGGCGCGACGACGACCGCGGCCGACTGGCGGAAATCATTGTCATCGATCAGTTCTCGCGCAATCTCTACCGCGATGATCCGCGCGCCTTCTCCCACGATCCGCTGGCGCTGGCGCTCGCTCAGCAGGCCGTCACCGAAGGTGTCGACGGCCGGCTGTCGATAACCGAGCGCCCCTTCCTTTATATGCCCTACATGCACAGCGAATCGCTGATCATCCACCAGCAGGCGCTGGCGCTTTTTGACCAGCCCGGGCTGGAACGCAACCTTGACGCCGAGCGGCGCCACCTCGGCGTGCTCGAACGTTTCGGCCGCTATCCGCAGCGCAACGCTGCCCTGGGCCGTGACAGCAGCGCCGCAGAACTCGCTTTTCTGGACACGCCGGGCAATCGCTTCTGATACGGGCACGCAGTGGCGGCCCGAAGGGTGCCCGCCAGGGATGGCAGGGCACAAAAAATCG
>NZ_KB907864.1:0-8243 GCF_000382245.1 Kushneria aurantia DSM 21353 | reverse complement strand
CGCAGTGGCGGCCCGAAGGGTGCCCGCCAGGGATGGCAGGGCACAAAAAAAAGCCTGCCGGGGGGTGGCAGGCCAATCAAGAAGGATCTTGCAAGAGATCATTCAAGGGAACACTGACTTTGAGTCGCCATGGCGGAAAGAGTTCCCGCCACCACAAAAAAATTTTTGCCCGTTTCAGCCGAGCCACAAAGCAGCCGCTGCGGATACTGCCGCCGGCGCCGCTTTGTAGCACAATCGCAGGACGTGACGATCATACGAAGGAGGCGATGATGGCCCTGACGCAGCAGGATTTTCTCGACAGTCTGACCCGGGACGCCCCGCCCGAGACGGCAGGCGATGCGCTGCGCGCGCTCTGGTGGGGCAAAAAAGCGCAGTGGGAACGCGCCCATGCGCTGGTTCAGGACAGCGCCGGCACCGAGGCCGCTCGGGTTCACGCCTGGCTACACCGCTGGGAAGGCGACACCGGCAACGCCGCATACTGGTACCGTCGTGCCGGCTGTGACGTGGCAGACGACAGCCTCGACGAGGAGTGGCAATTGTTGGTGGCGGCGCTGACCGAGCGCTGAAAGACCGCCACCGGGTGCGGTTACTGGCCGCCGCGCCGGCGGGCGAAATGGTTCTCCTGCTGCTCCTGGCGCTGCTTGGCCTCGATCGACAGCGTGGCCGTGGGACGCAGCAACAGACGCTTGAGGCCGATCGGATCGCCGGTCTCGTCACAGTAGCCGTACTCGCCCTCATCGATACGGTCGAGAGTGGCGTTGATCTTGCGCCACAGCCGCGTCTCGCGGTCGGCCTGGCGCAGGGTGTAGCGCAGCTCCTCCTCGCTGGCGGCGCGGTCGCTGTCGTCGCCGCTGCTCTCGGCGGTGCCCAGGCCGTGGCGCATCTCCTCGAGGGTGGTCTCGACCTCCTCGCGCTCTTTCAGCAGCAGGCGACGGAAATAGCCCAGCTGCGCCTCGTTCATGTAGTCTTCGTCCGGCATCGCCAGCAGCTCTTCTTCAGTAGCGGGAATATCGACTGACATGATGCTTTGCCTCGCTGAGTCCATTCGAAAAGCGCTCTAACATAGCAGAAATGTACCACCACGACGCAATCGCACTGCGTCGGCTCCTGTCGCCTCAACGGCATCGCGGCGTGAAACTTTACACGCCGGGCCCCAGCGATCATGTTGACACCATGGCACGACAAACGGGCCCGGGGAGGCAGCGTCGCACCCGGCCGCCGACATTCGACAACAATAATGCGGAGGAATCATGCACGACATCATTATCGTCGGCGCCGGCATGGGCGGCCTGACGGCCGCACTGGCGCTCATGCAGCGCGGCCACCGCGTGCAGGTGATCGAGCGCGTACGCGAGCTGCGCCCGGCGGGCGCCGCCATTTCGGTGTGGTCCAACGGCGTGCATATTCTCGACCGGCTGGGCGTCGGCGACGAGATTCGTCGCGCCGCCGGCCACATGACCCATATGGCCTATCGCGGCGCCGATGACATGGCGCTCACCGAGTTCAGCCTGGCACCGCTTTATGAGGCCGTTGGCACCGCCGCCTGCCCCATCGCCCGCACCGAACTGCAGCGCATTCTGCTCGACGCCGTGGGTCGCGACAACGTGCGACTGGGCTGCGCCTGCGTCGATCTGAACACCGATGACGACGGCGTCGAAGTGGTGCTGGAAGGCGGCGAGCGGCTCACCGCCGATCTGCTGGTGGCTGCCGACGGCACCCACTCGGCGCTGCGCGAGCGTATTCTCGGCCACCCTATCGAGCGGCGCTATCGCGGCTACGTCAACTGGAACGTCAGCGTGCCCCTCGCCGATGACCTCGTACCGGCCACGCACTGGGTGCAATACGTCGGCCAACATCAGCGGGTGTCGATGATGCCAATGGGGGGTGACGCCTTCTACTGCTTCTTCGATGTGCCGCTGCCGCCCGAGGCCACACCCGACCCGGCAGGCTACCGCCACGAACTGGCACGCCATTTCGCGGGCTGGCCGGCGCCGGTGCAGCGGCTTATCGAGCGCTTCGACGAGTCGGCCATGGCGCGGGTGGCAATTCACGACATCGACCCGCTGCCCACCCTGGTCGGTCAGCGTGCGCTTGTCATGGGCGATGCCGGTCACGGCATGGCGCCCGATCTCGGCCAGGGGGGCTGCCAGGCCATGGAGGATGGCTGGGTGCTGGCGCAGGCGCTGGACGAGGCCAACGGCGATATTGCCCGGGCGCTCGCCGCCTGGGACCGGGCGCGGGCCGAGCGGGTAGGCGATATCGTACTGCGCGCCCGCTCGCGGGCGGCCATGATTCACGGTGGCGAGCCCGAGCGTACCCGCCAGTGGTACGAGGAGCTGGCACGGGAAGATGGCCGCCACATCATCGCCGGCATGCAGAAGACGATGCAGAGCGGCCCGCTGCCCTGAGCGGCCGGCGGTTTAACGAGCCGCGCGCACCTGCTCCAGCGCCTCTTCGGAAATATAGCCTTCGCGGTGGGCGTGTTCGGCCATGGTCAGGCTATCGCTGGCCAGCACCAGCGAACAGCCGGTATCACGGTCAATCTCGGCGGCCAGCCGCTCGATTGCCGCCCGGCGGTCAGGGTCATCGCTGACATCGCGAATGTAAACGGTACGGATACGGTCGGGATGCTCGCGCACGATAGCGGTGTAGATCTCCGGGTCGTGCTGACCGCTATCACCGATCAATACGAAGGGCAGCGGATCGTAGAGCGCCAGCATGGTTTCGATCACATCATGCTTGTGATCCTCCGCCCGGCGCGGCAGGGGCCGTTGCAAAGTAAGCCCCCACTCACGCAGAAAGAGGATCGGCCCCACCGGAATGTTATTGAGGCGAAAGAACTCTTCAAGCATCTCGTAGATGCTCCAGGGCGCACGCGAGACATAAAGCAGCGGACGCTGGCAGTGGCGGTCACCGTCACCGAGGTGAAAACCGCGGTAGAGCGGCGCCACGCCGGGAAAGGCGGTGCGCTGTTTGGCATCGGCCAGAAACAGGCGATACATCATCATCAGCTTGTTGGCGACGCCGGTGTACATCACGGTGTCGTCGATATCGCTGATCACGGCGAAGTCGATATCGGAGGGCGGAATGTAGATATCCGCGACCGCCTCGGCTTCGGCACCGCCATTGGCACGGCGGCTATGAGGATCGCGGCTGGGCGACAGCACCCGCAGCTTTGCCTGGTGCCAGATACGATCTTCCGGCAGCGGCGACTCGAGATGCAGATGCACATCGAAGTAGCCGTCGCGGTCGGTGGTCACCACCTCGCGAGTGCCGTTCAGTATCACCTCGACCTCGACGTGCTTGACCCCCCAGCGCACCGTACGCCGCGCGATATCGGCCAGATCGCGACGGATCGAGCCCTCCGGAAGATCGAGATTGAAGCCGGGCTGACGAAAAACGCGCCCCATCATCAACACCTCGCGATGCGTACCGTAGCCGCGATAGGTGTGAATCACGCGGCCGCCGTGAGCGCGCTTCGACTTGGCCGGGCGCGCGGCCAGGTGCAGCAGCTTCTTCAGACCGCGCAGAGCGGCGTTGGCGGGGCGTTTGGGCATGACGGGTCGTCCGGGCATTACCTGAGGGCGGTAGAGTCGACATATATTTCAGCGTGCCGCTTGATGCGGGGCACGCCGCCACGCTGCGATTAACACAGTCTTACAAGCGTAGTCGGTCACCTCGGCGGGAGCGAGAACCGCCCGGCAGGCCGGGCGGTATGACAGGTTCAGCGCTGGTTGCCAGCCTCGTCACTGCGCGCACTGCGACCGCGCCCGCCACGGCGGCGACGACGTGCCGGACGCTGCTGTTCGCCGCTTTTGTCATCGCTGCGGCGACGCTCACCCTGTTGCTGGCGCCGGCCGTTGTTGGCCGCGGGGCGCGACGAATGCTCGCGTGGGTCCGGGGTTTCCGGCATGGCGCGCTCGGGGTCGAACGCCTCCGGCGTCTCCACCGTGATACGCCGGCCGATCAGCTTCTCGATGCGCTTGAGCTGGTCGCGCTCATCCGGCATCACCAGCGATACCGCCTGGCCGGTGGCGCCGGCGCGGCCGGTGCGGCCAATGCGGTGCACATAGTCGGCCGGCGTTTTGGGCAGTTCGAAGTTGACCACGTTGGGCAGCTCGGCGATATCGATACCGCGCGCCGCCACGTCAGTGGCCACCATCACCTGCAGCTCGCCGCTCTTGAAGCCGGTGAGTGCCGCGGTTCGCGCATTCTGACTCTTGTTGCCGTGAATGGCAGCAGCGCTGATGCCGGCCTTCTGCAGATGCTGGGTGACCCGGTTGGCCATGTGCTTGGTGCCGGTAAACACCAGCGCCTGCGACCACTGATAGTGGGTGATCAGATGAGTCAGCAGCGCCATGCGGCGCGGTTTTTCGACCATATAGACGGACTGCGCCACCGTCTCCGCGGCGGTATTACGCGGCGCCACGTCGATACTCACCGGATTCTTGAGCAGATTGCCGGCCAGCTCGCGAATCTCGTTGGAAAAGGTGGCCGAAAACAGCAGGGTCTGGCGCTGTTTGGGTACCAGCCGCAGAATCTTTTTGATGTCGTGGATAAAGCCCATATCCAGCATACGGTCGGCTTCATCCAGCACCAGGGTTTCGACCTGATCGAGGCGCAGCGCTTTCTGCCCGATCAGATCGAGCAGTCGACCGGGACAGGCGACCAGGATATCGACGCCGTTTTTGAGCTTTTCGATCTGCGGATTGACCTTCACCCCACCGTAGACCACGGCATGCGTCAGCCGCGGGTTCAGGTGCGCACCGTAGCGCTCGACCGACTCGCCGATCTGGGCGGCCAGCTCGCGGGTGGGCGTCAGGATCAGCGCGCGGATCGGCCGCTGGCGGTCAAAACGCTGACGCGACAGCCGCTCCAGAATCGGCAGGGTAAAGCCGGCGGTCTTGCCGGTACCGGTCTGAGCGGCGGCGAGCACATCCTGGCCCTCGAGACAGGCGGGAATGGCTTTCGCCTGGATCGGCGACGGTTGGCTGTAGCCGGCGTCCTCGACGGCACGCAGCAGCTCGGGTGCAAGCCCGAGTTCGGAAAAGGAGTTCGACATGGTATCTCGTGCGCGCTGCTGCGGTGGCGCTCCTCTTCGCCAGAGCACCCTGCCGCGCCGGGCGCGAAAGGAAATCAGGCAGTGACGGTCGTATAGTGGACCCGACCGTGCGAAGAAGCGCCACAATAGGGGATTTACGGCGCAATTACCAGCGCCTGCACGGCGGCGCGCTGCCTGCTTCGGCGTGCTGTGGCAGACTTGCCACCTTTTCGCGCTGCGATTCTCGCCTGCCGTCACACAAGGAGGTGTTGCTTGATCCAACCCCGGTACGACCGCCGCCGCATCGCCACGGCCTGCCTCGCCGCCGCCACCCTGCTCTACGCCGCCGGCGTGTGGCTGGAGGGCACCCATCCGGGTTTTGCCTGGCTGACCGCCTTCGCCGAAGCGGCGTTGATCGGCGGCATCGCCGATTGGTTCGCGGTCACCGCTCTGTTTCGCTACCCGCTGGGGCTGAAGATCCCGCACACCGCCATTATCCCCAATAATCGCAAGCGGCTGGGACGCAGTCTTTCCGCCTTCATTCGCGAGAATTTTCTGAACGACGCCTGGGTGCGTGACAGCGTGGCGCGCTTCGACAGCGCCGGCGCCCTGCTGGACTGGCTGTCGCGCCCCGAACGGCGCCGGGCGCTGGCCGGGCGCATCACCGAGGCGGCCGCCGGTGCCCTTTCGGCGCTGCGCCAGAGTGCGGCGCGGGAATTTCTCACCCACGCGCTGCGCTATCAGCTCGCCCGCCTCGACACCTCTCGCCTGCTGGCCGCCTCACTGCAGGTGGTCGTCGCCGAGGGGCGTCATCAGGCGCTGCTGGATGACAGTCTCGAACGGCTATCGCGCTGGCTTGAGCAGGAGGAGAATCAGGAGCGGGTCAAACACTTCATTACCGACACCGTCTTCCGTCTCTTCAACCCGAAGGTGATGGGGCGCGAGGTGAGCATGCACCGGCTGGCGGGCTGGCTGATCCGCGAGCGGATCGTCGAGCAGAGCGCGCGACTGATCAGCGAGGTCAGCGACGCCCCCGACCACCCGCTGCGCCGCCACCTCGACCGCCAGTTCGAGGCGCTGATCGAACGGATACGCCATGACCACGCCCTGGGCCGGCGGCTCGACCGCCTGCGCGACGACCTGCTCGACAACGACCGCCTGGCCGACTGGCTGGGCGCGGTGTGGGAGGACGTCATGAGCTGGCTGGCGCGCGACCTGCAGCGTGCCGACTCCGAAGTGCGCGGCTACCTGGAGAGTTTCATCGGCTGGTACGCCCACTCGCTGGAGCGTGATCCGGCGGCGCGGCAGTGGCTCAATGACCAGGCGCTGGCCTTGGTGCCGCCGCTGGTACAGCGCAGCGGACCACGCATCGATGCCTGGATTGAGCGCTATCTGGACAGCCTCGACAGTGACGAGATCGTCGCCCAGATCGAAAAGAACGTCGGCAACGACCTGCAGTACATCCGCATCAACGGCACCCTGGTGGGCGGCCTGATCGGCGTGGCACTTCATGCCCTTACTCAACTGGCGCTGCTGCTCGGTCAATAGTGCGGCGGCGCCTCATCACCGACGGATGTTTCACGTGAAACACTGCCCATCGCCGCGGTCTCGGAGGGCGCACTATTCAACGCAAGCCCTCTCTTGCCCCACCACATCCAGGCGAGTGCCGCCAGCTGCAGGGCCACCAGGCAGCACAGTGCAAGGCGTTGAGCGGCCACAGTGGACGCTTCGCTCATGAGATCGACAACCAGACCGATACCGCCCTGAAACAGCGCGCCAGAGAGCACAGCGCAGAAATTCAACAGCGCAATCGCACTACCCGAAACGGTGGGCGGCACCAGCCGCGTCAACAGCGCATAGCCCAGAATCGGCCCGGCCGTCAGCGCGCCCCAGGCCGCCCAGACGACGCCGTGGAAACCCTGCGGATGTATGACAAGAAATACCTGGACTGCGATAAAGGTCGCGCACAGCAGCGCCGTCATTCGAAAAAGCCCGCGACTACTGCGCGCCAGTCGATCGGCAATAACGCCAAAGCCCATCTGGCCGACGACGAGTGACAGTGCCAGCGCGGTCAATACCATCGCCGCGCCACTTTTCGACCAGCCGGCACTCTCACGCAGCCACTCGCCGGCCCACAGCCCCTGGTAGGCGATCCAGACACCCTGAGTAACAAAGGAGAGTGGCGCCACCACCAGAAAAACCCGACCGCGCGCGACACCGAGCATGCCGTCGATCTGCTCGCGCCAATGGCTGACGCTCCCTCGCGATTCCTGCGGATGGCGAGGGACGGCCAACAACATGAAGAGCGCCAGGGCGGCGATCACGCCGGCGAGCAAGGCAAAAAGCCAGCGCCAGGAAAATATTGCCAGAGCGACTTCGGTAGGCCAGGTGGCAAGCAGCGAGCCAAGACTGGCAAAGCTGATCGTCACGGCATTGACAAGCGGCAGGCGCTCACTGGGCCACCAGAGCGCATTCGCCTTGTAGGCACCGGTCCAGCAGGCGCAGAGGCCCAACCCCATCAGAAAACGCGCCAGCATGAGTTGCAGCAGCCCCTCCGCCAGCGCGAATCCGATACAGGCCAACGCGGCAATGCCTATCGTCGCCACTACCATGCGCTTCGGCCCATAGCGATCAAGCAGCACGCCAACGACCAGCTGCGATCCCGCCAGCGCGACGAGGAAGGCGGCTGTCAGCAGGCCGAGATCGAAAGCGGTCAGGGCAAAATTCTGTCGCAGGGCGGGCGCGAGCACGCCATTGACGTTGCGCACCAGCTCGGAAATCAGATACGCGAAGGTAAACGGCAACAGCACAAGGAGAATATGCCGTCGCACCGACAATGGCCGTCGAACCCCGTGAAAATCCGTCACTTTGCCCACCTTTTCTCAACCATTTCGATGATCAAAAGACTAGCAGCCTGTCGGGCTTGCCGTCGGCAGGTGAGGCGTGCGACCCGCCCCGGCAGATTTTTGCACCAGCATGGTGCGCAGCGGCGCATAATGACGTCTTTTTACGCCCAATATCCTGAAAACGCACCCTGCCGCTCGCTTTTCAGGCCTTTCGGGCGGATGTCGGGCGCAATACGGCCATGCGTTTCAGATTCCACGCCAGGCACACCAGCGTCCATTCGCCGCTCACCCGGTTCAGTCCGCGCAGCGAGAACTGACGAAAACCGAGTACCGACTTGATGATGCCGAAGACCGGT
>NZ_KB907863.1:99339-261441 GCF_000382245.1 Kushneria aurantia DSM 21353 | reverse complement strand
GAAGCGGTTCTGGGAGGCACCCAGGTCGGAGCGGAAGTTGTCGATTCTGGCGATGGCCGCATCCAGCGTGGCCAGCGGGTTGGCTGTTGCGGTCTGGCGAGCCTCGTTATCTGCGCCAATGAAAGCCGGGCTGCTACTGGAGGACTCGCTGGCATCGACGTACACAGCCTGGTCACTGCCATCAATATTTGCTGTAACATCGCCGCTACCGGTCGCCACAGTGTAAGCGGTGCCGGCGGTACCAACGGTTACGGTGCTGTCGCTACCGGCAGCATTCAGCGCCTCAGCCATGGCGGCATCGTTGGCAATGGCTTGGTCTGCGGTTCCATTTGTCCAGCTGCCGTCGGCCTGGCGCGAGTAGGCATTGGTGGTGCCACCCACAGTGATTGACGAGCCAGTGGTGCCAGCGGCGGCCGCGACCAAATCGGTAGCGGTAGCGGCGCGGTCAGTGGCGACCGAGAAGTTCGAGACGCCCAGTTGCTCCAGACGAATGTCTTCCATGTTCAGGGAGATGGTCTGGTTATCGTCGGCGCCTACCTGAATGGAGATGGTGCCGGCGCTGCCGTCAAGCAGGGCTTTGCCGTTGAATTCGGTCTGCTCGGCGACCCGGTTGATCTCTTGCAGACGTGCACCGATCTCTTCCTGGATGGACTGCAGGTCATCGGCAGAGTTGGTGTCGTTCTGCGACTGAACGGTCAGTTCACGAATGCGCTGCAGGTTGTCGTTGACCTGGTTGAGGGCGCCCTCGGCGGTCTGGGCCAGCGAGATGCCGTCGTTGGCGTTGCGGCTCGCCTGGTTGAGGCCGGTGATCTGGCTCGACATGCGGTTGGCGATGGCCTGGCCGGCGGCGTCGTCGGCGGCGCCGTTGATGCGCTTGCCGGAGGAGAGGCGCTCGATGGCGTTGCCCAGCAGGTCCTGGGAGCGGCTGAGGTTCTGCTGTGCGGTCAGCGAGAGTACGTTGGTGTTGACGGTCATTGCCATGGTGGTGTTTTCCTTCTTACATACACATTCAACTATATTGGGAGTGGCTTTAGGGGCCGCTTTGCGGCGTTCGCGCCGCGTACCCTGAATATCGGTGGTAGCGGCGCTTTCTTTAGCTTTTGGCGGCCAATATTTTCGCTTTTTGCCTTTTATTTTGGTTCGATCGGTAGTAGTGGGCGCTTGCGATGACCTCGCCGTGGTGCGCATCAAAAAACCCCGCTGCGGGCAGCGGGGTTTCGGGGTCCGGCAGGGGCCGGAAAGGTGAGCGAGTTACTCGCGGCGGGCTTAGCCCAGCAGCGAGAGGACGCTCTGGCTGGACTGGTTGGCCTGGGCCAGAACCGAGGTGCCGGCCTGCTGCAGAATCTGCGCCTTGGACTGATCCGATACGGCTTCGGCGTAGTCGGTGTCCTCGATGCGCGAGCGGGCTGACTGCAGGTTGGTCGAGGTTGACTCGATGTTGTTGATCGCCGAGTCGAAACGGTTCTGGGAGGCACCCAGATCGGAACGGAAGTTGTCGATGCTGGAGATGGCCTGGTCCAGGGTGGCCAGCGGATCCGCGGTGGCCTGCTGAAAGTCGTCAGCGTCTGCTTCAATGAACGTCGGCTCGCCTGCCGAGGAGGCACTGACGTCGACATACTGCTGCGTACCGCCTGTGGTGACATTGCCGCTATCAGCGGCAATCGTGTAGGCGGTAGAGCCATTTGCGGCATCGGCATCCGTAAACGTGCTTTCGGTACTGTTGGCCGTTGCGTTGTTGATAGCCGTCGTCATGGCGGCGTCGCTCTGGATAGTCGTACTATCATCGCCCGTCCAGACACCCTGAGCATTTCGTGTGTATGTGGTGCCGCTGCCGATCTGCACCGTGTCACTTGCAGTCGCTTGCGTCATGACATCACTGGCCGTTGCGGCGCGATCGCTGGCGACGGAGAAGCCTTCTACGTTGAGGTCGGAGGTCCTGACGCCTTCCATGCTCAGCGAGATAGTCTGGCCGTCGTCGGCACCGACCTGGATGTTAATCTCGCTGGCGCTGCCGTTGAGCAGGTTCTGGCCGTTGAACTCGGTTTGATTGGCAACACGGTCGATTTCACTCATGCGGGCATCGATCTCGTCCTGAATGGACTGCAGATCTTCAGCGGAGTTGGTGTCGTTCTGCGACTGCACGGTCAGCTCGCGAACGCGCTGCAGGTTTTCGTTGACCTGGTCCAGCGCGCCCTCGGCGGTCTGCGCCAGCGAGATGCCGTCGTTGGCGTTGCGGCTGGCCTGGTTGAGGCCGGTCACCTGGCTGGACATGCGGTTGGCGATCGCCTGGCCGGCGGCGTCGTCGGCGGCGCTGTTGATGCGCTTGCCCGAGGAGAGCCGCTCGATGGCGCTGCCCAGCATATCCTGGGATTTGTTGAGGTTCTGCTGAGCGGTAAGCGACAGGACGTTGGTGTTAACGGTCATGGACATGTTGAGTCTTCCCCATTGTATGGCTTGGTTGAAAGCGGCTCTTGCTCGGGGACTGCGTACAGCCTGCCGCTTGATGGTGTTATCGGAACCGAACAGCGGTTCTTTAATATGCGCCCGAAAATTTTTCTTTTTCTGCCTTGCAACCGCTTCATGCGGGTTGCGTTTTAAACCGGATGCGGGGCGCGTTCTCCGTCATGCAATGGGGGTAACGGCGGCTGTGCCCTTGGCTTGAGGGCACAGAGTCAAAAAAACGAATAAAATGCCCCGAAGATATAACAGGTTATGAAAAGGGCGCGGCGGCGGGCGGGTAGGGTAGATAGAGAAGGGCCGCGCGCGAGGGAAGGTCAGGGGGGGCAGTGCCGGTGACCTTGAAGGCGTAGCCCGAGATGGTCAGCGCGAGCGTCTGATCACAGGGTGACGCGCCCACCGGTCGCGCTTGTCATGGTAGGCTCCCCGGTCACGCGACAGGAGCCCCCATGCCCAGCCATCACCACGATACCGGCTACAAGGAGCTGTTCAGCCACCCGGCGTTCGTTCGCCAGTTGATCGAGGGCTTCGCCCCCGCCGAGATCGCCGCCATGATGGACTTCTCGACCCTGACCAATCACAGCGGCCACTACATCACGCCGCTGTTCGAGGAGCGCCGGGAGGATCTGGTGTGGTCGGTGGAGGTCACCTAACAGGGCGTCACCCGGCAGGTGTTTCTCTACCTGCTGCTGGAGTTCCAGTCGTCAGTGGACAACACCATGCCCATCCGCCTGCTGCACTACGTGGCCTGCTTCTACGACCATCTGCTCAAGAGTGGCGTGACCACTCTGGAGCGCGGCCTGCCGCCGGTACTGCCCATCGTGCTCCACAACGGCTCGCGGCGCTGGTCGGCGCCCGAGGATATCTTCGATCTGATACAGCCACAGCCGCCGGATTTTCTGCGGGCGTATCAGCCGCACATGCGCTACTACCTGGTCGACGAGAGGCGTTATACTGATGAGGAGCTGGCCGAGCGGGAGACGCCGCTCAGTGGCATTTTCAGCATCGAAAACGCCGCCGACAGCTGGGAAGCGCTCCAGCAGGCGGTGGATCGCATCGTGGCCATCATTCAGGCCGATCCCGACAGGGAGCGCATCGACAGGGTCGTCACCCGCTGGATCAAGCGCCATCTGCACCGGCTCGGTGCCGGCGTCAATATAGACAGACTTCAGAGTCTGGTGGAGGACAGGAACATGCTGGCCGAGAACCTTGAAAACCTGGTGAAAAAAGAGCGCCTGGAAGGACGTCAGGAAGGCCGTCAGGAGGGCCGTCAGGAAGGCCGTCAGGAAGGCGAGCTGCATCGCGCCCAGCAGGTGGCCCGTCATCTCGTTGTTCAGACCTCAATGGATGACATGACGATCGCCGGTGTCGCCGGGCTCGATATCGAACAGGTCCGGCAGATTCGCCGTGAGGCCGAGTAGCCATCATTTGCCAGGCGCGTCCGGGCCGGACAGGGCTGCATTGGTACGACGACAGCGCCTCGGGATAATCCAGCTGTATGGCATGAAAGCCGGTTCATTATCAGGGTACAGGCACAAGGCGGGATAGCCGCTTATGAAGAGGGCGAGCCGGCGGGCGTTATGGCCACGAAAACTCCGGGGTCCGGCATGGAGCTACTCGACAGGCGGGCGTTTTATCTTTACCAGGTGTGCAGCTGCGGCGGCATTCGCGCCGCCGCGGAGCACCTGCATCTCAACCCTTCGGTGATCAGCCGCCAGGTGCGCAGCCTGGAGCGCGAGCTGGGCATGGCTTTGCTCGAAAGACGGGGGCGTCAGGTCGTGCCCACCGAGGCGGGCGCGCTGGTCAACGACAGCTTTCTGGCACAGCGCCGGCTGAATTCCGAGTTGGGCGACACGCTGTCGCGCCTGCGCAATCTGCAGCTTGGCAAGGTGGTCGTCTCGGTCGGTGACGGTTTCATCGAAAGCTTTATCAATGCCGTTCTGCACCGCGTAGCCGAGCGCTATCCCGATGTCATGATCGATATCCGCACGGGGATTTATCACCCCCACGAGCCTCATGAGATGGTGGCCAACGATGAAGTCGACATCGCGGTGACCTACGGCCCGGTGTCGGACTCGCGGCTGGTGGTGCACTCCTTTCGGCGCGGGCCGCTCTGCGCCCTGGTGGCGCCGGGCCACCCCATCGCCGAGGAGGAGACGGTCAGTCTTGCCGAGCTGGCGCGCCACAAGCTGATTTTTTTGCCGGATGTGTCGGGAACGCAGCGCTTTGTGAACGAGGTCTTTCGTGCCGAGGGTCAACTGGTGACCCCCGCCTATCGCTGCAACCTGCATTCGATCTCGCGTCGTATCGCCTGCGCCGGAATAGGAGTGGCGTTCATGACGGCGGCTGCCGCCGGTGAGGAGGTGGCGGCAGGGAAGCTCAGGGCCGTTCCCGTTGACCACCCCATGGCGGCATCGAGCCAGGCGAACCTGGTACGCCGGGCCGGCAGGCGGCTGTCGCCGGCTGCCGGCTATTTATGGAAGGTGATGCTGGCGATGCAGTAATCAGCTCGCCATCATGTTGATCCCCGGACCGATCTGCCAGCCCATGATGAGCCAGAACATCAAAAAGGCGCTCCAGGTGACCAGGAAGGTGATGGCCATAGGCAGCATGGTGGAGATCAGCGTGCCGATGCCCATATCCGGTTTGTAGCGCTGCATATAGACCAGTGCCACGGAGAAGTAGGGGCTCATGGGGGAGATGATGTTGGTGCTGGAGTCACCGATACGGAACATGGCCAGCACGAAGGCGGGGTCGAAGTCGATCATCATCAGCATGGGCACGAAGACCGGCGCCATGAGCGCCCACTGCGCCGAGCCGCTGGTCATGAAGATGTTGAGAAACGCCGTCATGACGATGAACGCTAGCACCAGTGGCAGCCCGGTGAAGCCGGTGCTTTGTAGAATTCCCGAGCCCTCTATGGCGATGAACTGAGCCAGCTCCGACCAGCGGAAATAGGCAATGAACTGCGAAATGGCGAAAAACAGTACCAGGGTAGGCGCCAGTTCGCTGGCGGCTTCCGACATATAGCGGGGCACGTCCTTGCTGCTCTGTATTTTGCCGGTGGTGATGCCGTACACCAGGCCGATTACCACGAAGTAGCCGAATATGAGCGGCACCAGAGCACCCAGAAAGGGCGACGGCACCAGGCCGCCTTCGTCGTTGCGCAGCGGCGAGGCTTCGGGCAGTACAGCCAATAGCACCAGGGCGAGGTAGGCCAGGCTTGCCAGGCCCACGTTTCTGAGGCCGCGCTTTTCATCGGTGGTCAGTTGCTGGTTGTCGACGGCGGTAGTGAAGTCCTTGCTCATCGGCAATGTGCGCTGCAGGCGCGGCTCGACAAGCCTGTCGATCACCAGCGTCCCCGCTGCGGCGAGCACGAATACCGAGCAGGCCACGAAGTAGTAGTTGTCCACCGGCGAGATATAGGCGTCGGGGTCGATGATGCGCGCCGCTTCGGTAGTGATGCCGGCGAACAGGGCGTCGCCGACGGTGATGAACAGGCTGGCATCAAAGCCCGCACCGGCTGCGGCGTAGGCTGCGGCGGCACCGGCAATGGGGTGGCGGCCCACCGAGTAGTAGACCATGGCGGCCAGCGGAATCAGTATCAGGTAGTTGGCATCGGAAGCGATGCTGCCGCAGATACCCGCCATGAAAACGCAGAAGGTGAGCAGTGGCGCCGGCGCTTTGGCCACGCTGACCTGCATCAGCTTCGAGATCAGCCCCACCCTGTCGGCCAGGCCGATACCGAACATGACGACCAGAATAAGCCCCAGCGGCGGGAAATTGACGAAGTTGCTGACGACGCTGGTCAGCATGAATTCCAGCCCCTCCGGCGAGATGAGGCTGCGGACATACACCTCGTTGCCGGACTGTGGGTTGACCGCGGAGACGCCAAACAGCGCCAGCAGTGAGGAGAGCACCACGATCAGGGCGGCCAGAATGGCAAACAGAATAAAGGGGTGGGGCAGTTTGTTGCCCGCGCGCTCGATGGCGTTGAGTATCGCTTGCATGATATTTGACCTTGTTGTGTTTTATACGATTTTTGGCGCCAGCTGACGCCATCACCCGGCATACCGTTTTGTTGGCCGTCAGGCCGGCTTCATGAGTTCCCGGGCCAGCGCCACGAAAGCGCCCGCCGCCACTGGCAGAATGCGGTCGTTGAAGTCGTAGCTGTCGCTATGCAGGTAGGCGCTGTCGCCGTTGCCGACAAAGAAGAAACACCCCGGTACCTTCTGCAGATAGAAGGCGAAATCCTCGGCGCCCATGGTGGGCATGTAATCGAGCTGGCGGATGTCATCGCTTACCTCGTGGGCGCGGGCAGTCTCCAGCACTTTTTGTGTCCATGACGGGTCATTGACCAGAGGAGGAATGCGGTGCTCGTGGGTCAGGCTGAAGCTGGCGCCGTGCGCGCTGCAGATGCCGCTGATCAAGGCTTGCAGATTGCCCACCAGAGCGTCACGAGAGGAGTCGCGGTCGCTGCGGATGTTGATGACCAGTTCGGCCTCGCCCGGAATGACGTTGGCCGCCTCGCCGGCGTGGATGGCGGCGACAGTAACGACGCCCGCCTCGAGTGGCGACTTGTGGCGGCCCGCCAGCCCCTGCAGTTGCTGAATGATACTGGCGCCGACATATATGGGGTCGACCGCCAGGTGTGGCATGGCGGCGTGGCCGGACTTTCCCCTGATGGTCAGGCGGAAGGTGTCGTTGCCGCCCATGGCCGGGCCGGGCTTGACGAACAATTGGCCTTCGGGAAAGCCGGGCCGATTGTGATAGCCAAAGATGGCGTCGACGGTCGGGTTATCGAGTACGCCTTCCTCGATCATGCGCGCCGCGCCATTGCCGCCTTCTTCCCCCGGCTGGAAAATCAGCTTGAGATGGCCGCAAAGAGAATCCTTTTGAGCAGCAATGCCCTCCGCCGCCAGCAGTAGCGCGGCGGTATGGCCGTCGTGACCGCAGGCGTGCATCCGCCCTTCGTTAAGCGAGCCGTACTCATGGCTTGTGGCCTCGGCAATGGGCAGGGCATCCATGTCGGCGCGAAAGGCGATAACAGGGCCGCTGCGGCCGGTATCGAGTTCCCCCATGACACCGGTAGCGGCGATGCTGTCCGTCACCCTGTATCCGAGCTCTCTGAGTCTGTCGGCCACAATGGCGGCCGTGCGCTGCTCCTCGAATTTGAGCTCCGGGTGTTGGTGCAGGTCGCGTCGCAGCGCCGTGGCGGCCTGCACCTGCTGCTCCTGAAACATGGCTGATCCTTTTGGTTGTTAAAATCGATGCGGAATCAGCCACGGTAGTCGAATGGTGACGGTCAGAAGAGTACGGATAACCGCTATCATTGTTGCCCTGAAGGCAACACTTTCGCGGCTACCGGCACGATGGCGGGGTGCTGTCGGGGTTTTTGGCCGGTGCAGTTGAGTGCCTCTATCGCCAATCCCTGAAGAAAGCCGCGCTTTTTACGGTTGCTTGTCGGTTCGTGCCGGTGGCAGCGGGCCGATAATGGCTGAACCAGAAATCGGGCCGCGGCGCTTTCAGGGGTTTTCACACTATGGGCATGTATACCGCTCAGGGCAAAATCAGTCAGGCAGAGCTGCTGGATGAATATATGCCGATGGTGCGTCGTCAGGCACTCTCCATGCAGGTGCGGCTGCCGGCCAGCGTGGAGCTGGATGATCTGATTCAGTCCGGCATGCTGGGGCTTCTTGACGCCTTTCAGCGCTTCGATGCCAGCCAGGGCGCGAGCTTTGCCACCTACGCCACGCAGCGCGTGCGCGGGGCGATGATCGATGAGCTGCGCTCGCGCGACTGGTTGCCGCGCAGCGTGCGGCGCGGCGCCCGCGATATTGACCGGGCGATCTGGAAGCTGGAGCAGCGCGACGGCCGGCCGCCCACCGAACGCCAGGTGGCCGACGAGCTGGGCATCAGCCTGCAGGAGTATCAGCAGATCCTGCGCGATACCAATAACGGCTTTCTGATGACCTACGAGGACGCCGGCAGCGAGGACGCCGAGGCGTCGAAGGTCTCCGACGATGTCGAGGTATCGATCAATCCGCACGATGTATGGATGGCGGATGCCGAGCGCAGCGAGCTGATGGCGGCCGTAGAGGCGCTGCCGGAGCGCGAGAAGCTGATGATGGCGCTCTACTATCAGGAAGAGCTGAACCTCAAGGAGATCGGTGCGGTGATGGGGGTCAGCGAATCCCGCGTGTGCCAGCTGCACGGCCAGGCAGTGGCACGGCTGCGTGCGCGGATGAACAGCGATCAGTAAGAGCAGGCTTTTCCCGGCGGTTTCTTTTACAGGGCTTAAGTATCGCCCTCGCATTATGGTCTCGGTCGGGCCTTGTCCCTGACCGCTTGTGATTACAGTCGATCATCCTGCTGTCATTATGTATGGTGAAACTTTTGATGCCCCGTTATTGCCCCTGTCATACGGGGCATTGCTGCGTTTGAAAGGCGTTCCCGAATTTACATACATACAGGAATGCATATAAACTGGCAGCTATCTTCACTCCACTCCGGCGATAGGGTGCCAAAAGCCGACGCCTGCACTGTCGCCTGTTAACAATCAGAACGGATTTTCGAGATGAATCATAAGCTTGCCGGATGGTCGAGACGCTGGGCGCTGCCAGCAGCCTGTGCGCTGCTGCTGAGCGCCTGTAGCGGCGGTGGTGAAGGCCAGCAGGGTCAACAGCAGGGCCAGCAGCAACAGCCGCCCAAACAGGCCGAGGTGCTGAGCGTGGAGCCGCGCGATCTTGAACTGGACAAGAGCTACCCGGCGATGGTGCGCAGCGACCGCTCGGTGGATCTGGTGGCGCGGGTCGATGGCTACCTTGAGTCGCAGAATTTCGAACCCGGCGAGATGGTCGAGCAGGGGCAGACGCTGTTCGTGATCGAACAGGCGCCCTACGAGGCGGCGGTCGCGCAGGCGCGCGCCGACGTACAGAGTGCCCGGGCCAGCAACACCGAGGCGCAGCGTAACTACGAGCGCTACGAGCGTCTTTATAACACCGGCTCGATCAGCCAGCAGCAGCTCGATCAGGCGCTCAGCAACCGTAATACCGCTCGGGCCGCGGTTGCCCAGGCGCAGGCGGCGCTGGAGAGCGCGCAGATCGATCTTGGCTATACCGAAGTGACGTCTCCCACCGAGGGCTACGTCAGTCTCAATCAGGTCAACGTGGGCAATTACGTACCGGTGCAGACTCTGCTGGCCAGCGTGACGCCGGTGGACCCGCTGGAGGTACGCTTCGCGCTGCCCCAGGACGACGCCTTTGCGCTGCGCCGTCAGCGCGGTATGCAGGATGCCCCGCAGATCGTGCCCGAGCTCGATTTTCCCTTCGAAACCGGTGGCATGAAGGACCGTTCGGCGCTGACCGGCGATCTCAACTTCCTCGGCTCGCAGGTGGATCAGTCGACCAGCACGATCAGCGCGCGGGCGGTATTCGACAATCCCGGTCAGCTCTTTCTGCCCGGCCAGTTCGTGCGTGTGCGGCTGCGCAACCTGATGCGTTTCAACGTGATCGCGGTGCCGGAAATCGCCGTGACCGAGGGGCTCAAGGGGCCTCAGGTGATGGTGCTGAGCGATGACAACACCGCGCAGAACCGTTTTGTATCGCTGGGCGCCCAGGCGCGCGGCTGGGTGATTATCACCGACGGGCTGCAGTCCGGTGAGCGGGTGATAGTCAGCAATATCGGCGGTATTTCCACCGGTAACACGATCGACCCGCAGCCCTTCAATGGCCTTGAAGACCAGATGCCGCAGGACGAAAGCGGTAGCAGTGCCGGTCAGGACGGCGGCAGTGGCCAGGGCGGCGGTTCCGGCCAGCAGGGCAGCAGCGGCGGCGGTGCTTCCGGTCAGAGCGGTGGCGCGAGCGGACAGGGCAGTGGCGACAGCCGCGGCCAGAACCAGTAAGGGCGAGCCGATTCGATGAACATATCGAGCTTTTTTATACGGCGGCCGATCTTTGCCACGGTGCTGTCGATCATCATCACCCTGGTCGGGGTCATGTCGCTGCGCGGGCTGGCGGTCGAGCAGTACCCGCAGGTGGTGCCGCCCACGGTATCGGTGTCGGCCACCTTCCCCGGTGCCAGCGCCGAGACGCTTTCCAACACGGTCGCCGCGCCGCTGGCCACCGAGATCAACGGCGTGCAGGACATGATCTATCTGAACGCGACCAGCAGTGACAGCGGTCAGATGAGCATGAGCGTCTATTTCAACATCGGTACCGACCCGGACCAGGCGACCATCGATGTCAATAACCGGGTGCAGCGGGCGCTGTCGCAGCTGCCTTCACCGGTGCAGGCGCAGGGGGTCACGGTCGAGCAGCAGTCCAGCAGCGTGCTGATGTTCCTCGCGCTGTTGTCGCCCAACGGCGAGTACGACCGGCTCTATCTCAACAACTACGCCAACATCAATATCATCGATGAGCTGCGCCGGCTGCCCGGCGTGGGAGGGGCCCAGGTACTGGGCAACCAGCAGTTTGCCATGCGCGTATGGCTCGACCCGGACAAGCTGTCTCAATATGACCTGACGCCGGCCGAGGTCTCCGCCGCCATTCAGGCGCAGAACACGGTGGTTTCGGCCGGCAAGCTCGGCGCCGAGCCGCAGCGTGACGCGGGTGCCTACACCTATACGGTGACCACCCAGGGGCGCATGCAGTCGGTGGATGACTTTCGCAATATCATTCTGCGTACCGACGATACCGGGGCGTCACTGCATCTTGCCGATGTGGCGCGGGTCGAGCTGGGCGCCTCCTCCTATGGGGTAATCGGTCGCACCAACGGCAATCCGATTGCGCCGATCGCGATCTATCAGCAGCCCGGCGCCAACGCCCTGCAGGTGGCCACCGAGGTCAAGGCGCGGCTTGCCGAGCTGAAGCAGCGCTTCCCGGAGGGCATCGACTACGTCATTCCCTACGACACTACGCTGTTTATCGACGCTTCGATCCAGTCGGTGGAGCACACCTTCCTCGAGGCGCTGCTGCTGGTTGTGGCCATCGTTTTCATCTTCCTGCAGAACTGGCGCTCGACGCTGGTGGCGATGTCGGTGGTGCCGATCTCGGTGGTGGGTACCTTCGCCGGCATGTATCTGCTGGGCTTCTCGATCAACCTGCTGACGCTGTTCGGTTTGATACTGGCGATCGGTATCGTGGTCGACGACGCCATCGTGGTGATCGAGAACATCGAACGCATACTGGAAGAGGAGCCGGAGACGCCGCCGCTCAAGGCCGCCTTTCAGGCCATGAAGGAGGTGACCGGGCCGGTACTGGCGACCTCCTTCATCATGGCGGCGGTGTTCATTCCGGTGGCCTTCCT
Organism: Kushneria aurantia DSM 21353; assembly: GCF_000382245.1. Taxonomy (GTDB): domain Bacteria; phylum Pseudomonadota; class Gammaproteobacteria; order Pseudomonadales; family Halomonadaceae; genus Kushneria; species Kushneria aurantia. The sequence continues at coordinate 249,678 of NZ_KB907863.1, read as the reverse complement.
GTCGGGCATCTCGGGGCAGATGTATCGCCAGTTCGCGATTACCATCGCCATCTCGGTGGGTATTTCGGCACTGGTCGCGCTGTCGTTCACGCCGGCCATCGCGGCGCTTTTCATCAAGCGCCAGAAGGAGGAGAGCCAGCCGCGCTGGCTGCGTATCATCAAAAAGCCGTTCGTGTGGTTCAACAAGGGTTTTGACAAGGTCGCGTCGGTGTTCATGGCCTGCGTGGGCTTTCTGATCCGCCACTTCTTTATCACCATGGCGCTGTTCGCCGGCTGCTGCGTGGCCTCCTGGTGGCTCTACTCGCAGCTTTCGGAGGGGCTGATTCCCACCACCGACCAGGGCATCGTGATCGCCGCAGTGTCGCTGCCCAATGCCGCCTCGCTGGAGCGTACCGATGCGTACATGCAGCAGCTGTCGCAGCAGATGGAGCAGATCGATGCCGTCGAGTATGCCACTGCGGTTCCCGGCTTCGATCTGGTCTCGGGGTCGGCCAACACCGCCAGGGGCACGATGTTCGTCTCCATGAAGCCCTGGTCGCAGCGCTCGATGACCGCCAATGAGCTGATTGGCCGGGTCATGCAGGCGGGCGCGCAGATTCCCGGCGGTCGGGCGATGGCCTTCAATCTGCCGCCGATTATCGGGCTGTCGCCTACCGGCGGGTTGAGCGGTTATTTGCAGTCGCTGCAGGGGGCCAGTACCCAGGAGCTTTACCAGGCGTCCATGAAGTTGATGCAGGCGGCCAATCAGGACCCGGCGATCGCTCAGGCCTTTACCACCTTCGATGCCACCGTGCCGATCTATCATATCGAGGTCGATCGGCAGAAGGCGCGCAGCCTGGGGGTGGATCTGGGTGATCTCAACACCACGCTGTCGAGCACCTTCGGCAACTCGTTCGTCAATTTCTTCACGCGCCAGAGCCGCAGTTTCCAGGTCTATCTGCAGTCGGAGGATGTCTTCCGTGACGGGCCCGACGACCTGAGCCGCGTCTTCGTGCGCGGCGGCAGCGGCGAGCGTATTCCGCTCTCGGCACTGGTCACCATGACCCGTGAACAGGCGCCCTCGACGGTGGATCGCTACAACGTCTATCCCGCGTCGCAGTTCCAGATCGGTGCTGCACCGGGCTACAGCAACGTTCAGGCGATGCAGGCGATCGAGCGGATTATCGCCGAGCAGCTGGGCACCGGCTATGAGATGGGCTGGACCGGCGAGGCGTATCAGCAGCAGAACGTGGGTAACGCTGCCACCATTGCCATCGTGTTCGGTATTGTAATGGTATTCCTGATTCTGGCCGCGCAGTATGAAAGCTGGACGCTACCGCTGGCGGTGGTGGCCTCGGTGCCGTTTGCCTTCCTTGGCTCGGTACTGGCGGTGTGGTTGAGAGGATTCGATACCAGCGTCTATCTGCAGATCGGGCTACTGGTGGTGGCGGGGCTGGCGGCCAAGAACGCTATCCTGATCGTCGAGTTCGCGCAGCAGCAGCGTCGTGAAGGGCTGTCGATCGTCGACGCCGCCAAACACGCCGCGCTGCAGCGTTTCCGTCCCATTGTGATGACCTCACTGGCCTTCATCGGCGGTACGCTGCCGCTGGCGCTTGCCTCCGGCGCCAGTGCTGCCAGCCGCCACCACATCGGTACGCCGGTGGTGGGCGGCATGATCTCGATCACGCTGCTGGCCAGCATGTTCGTGCCGGCCACCTATGTCTTCATCATGCAGGGCTCGGAGTGGCTGGCACGCAAGCTGGGCATGCACAAGCGCCATCATGATGACGACGAACAGGGCGATAGCGGTAGCCGTGACAACAGCGGTAGTGGCCGCAGCAGCAACGCTGGCGACGATGCGTCACAGCGGTGAAGGTGAATATGTCGCGGCGTCATCGGCCGTTTGATGCCGCGATAATGCCGCCCTGGTAGATGTGCCTCGCGGGTTTCGACTTCCGTGGCAGTCTCTTCACGACTTGAACGAGGTGCACAGTATGCTGGCTGAACGCGCAAAGAAATGGCCCGAGCAGTGGAAACAACAGGGGCTGCAGGAAGGCCGTCAGGAGGGGCGTCAGGAGGGGCGTCAGGAAGCCCTGCTGGAAACGGCTCGCAACATGTTGGCGAAAACGGAAATGGATGATCGCGCCATTGCTGATATTGCGGGGCTTGATATCGAACAGGTGCGCCAGCTTCGACAGCAGCTTGGGTTCTGAAAAGACAAGTGCAATGCATCGCAGAGCGCCCGGTGGCGCTCTTTTTTTATCTGCAACTGAAACATATGTTTCCAAAGCGGGGTTATAGAAACTAAAGTAACAATTGCTGTCCTCGCACTACGGGTGCCCGGCCTTACTGGTTGACCGCTTCGCCCACAACAATCGTCAGGAGAGAGCCATGAAAAGTGATCCGATTCATCCGCCGTATCGCATGCTGATGGGCCCCGGCCCGATCGACGCCGACCCGCGCGTACTGCGCGCCATGTCGGCGGCGCTGGTGGGCCAGTACGATCCGGCCATGACCGGCTGGATGAACGAGACCATGGGGCTCTACCGCGAGGTGTTTCGCACCGACAACCAGGCCACCATGCTGATCGATGGCACCTCGCGGGCCGGTATCGAAGCGGCGCTGGTGTCGCTGCTGGAGCCCGGTGACCGGGTGCTGGTGCCGGTGTTCGGCCGCTTTGGCAATCTGCTGCGCGAGATCGCCGAGCGCTGTGACGCCGAAGTACACGTCATCGAGGCGCCCTGGGGCGAGGTGTTCCGTCCCGAGCAGATCGAGCAGGCGATCCGCGAGGTACAGCCCAAACTGCTGGCCGTGGTGCAGGGCGATACCTCGACCACCATGTGCCAGCCGCTGGAAGCGCTGGGCGAGATCTGCCGCCGTCACGGCGTGCTGTTCTATACCGATGTGACCGCCTCGCTGGCGGGGAACGAGTTCCGCGCCGATGACTGGGGGCTGGATGCCGTCACCGCCGGGCTGCAGAAGTGTCTCGCCGGCCCCTCCGGCAGTGCGCCGATCACGCTGTCGCCGCGCGCGGTGGAGGTGATCAACCGCCGCCGCCACGTCGAGGCGGGGCTGAAAAAGGAGGGCGACGACGACGCTCGTGGCCTGCGCATCCGCTCCAACTACTTCGATCTGGCGATGATCATGGACTACTGGAGCGAGGCGCGCCTCAATCATCACACCGAGGCGACCAGCATGCTCTACGCTGCCCGCGAGTGCGCCCGCCTGCTGGTCGAGGAGGGCATGGACAACGCCATCGCCCGCCACCGCCTGCACGGCCGCGCCATGCTGGCCGGTGTGCAGGGGCTGGGCCTCAGGCCGTTCGGTGATGTCGATAACAAAATGCACAACGTGGTGGGCATCGAAATTCCCGACGGCGTTGACGGCGAGGCGCTGCGCCGTACCCTGATTCAGGACTACGCCATCGAGATCGGTACCTCCTTCGGGCCGCTGCACGGGCGTATCTGGCGTATCGGCACCATGGGTTACAATGCCCGCCGCGATGCGGTCATGACCACCCTGGCGGCGCTCGAGCAGGTGCTGCGCCACGCCGGCGTGACGCTCAATGCCGGCGGCGGTACCGGTGCCGCTCGCGAGATCTATCAGGAGGGCTGAGCATGACCGAGTCACACCCCGTCGCCGGTGCCAGGCCGCCGCTGATGGATGCCGGCGCCATTCTTGACGCCTGCGACGCCTTGGCCGCCCTGTCGGCCAGCAAGGATCATATCGAACGGGTCTATCTCTCTGCCGAGCACGCTGCCGCCAATCGGCTGGCGGGGGAGTGGATGGCTGCTGCCGGCATGACGGTCTGGCAGGACGCGGTGGGCAATCTGTGCGGGCGCTATGAAGGCCGCGAGCCCGAACTGCCGGCACTGCTGCTGGGGTCGCATCTGGATACGGTGGTCAACGCCGGGCGCTATGACGGTATTCTCGGCGTGCTGCTGGCGATCGGCGTGGTGGCGCGCCTGCACGCTCGCGGCGAGCGGCTGCGTCATGCCGTCGAGGTGATCGCCTTCGCCGACGAGGAGGGCACCCGCTACGGCACCGCGCTGTTCGGTAGCCTGGCGATTGCCGGCGGCTGGCAGCAGCGCTGGTGGCAGCTGGTGGGGCGCGAGGGCGCCAGCCTGGGCGAGGCGTTTGAACAGTTCGGCCTCGACCGCGCGCGGGTAGCCGAGGCGGCGCGGCCGCCGGGTTCCGTCATGGCCTATCTGGAAGCCCACATCGAGCAGGGTCCGCAGTTGGAAGATCGCGACCTGCCGCTGGGGGTGGTGACGTCAATTGCCGGCGCACGGCGCTTCGAAATCAGCCTCGGCGGGCGCGCCGGCCACGCCGGTACCACGCCCTTCGCGCTGCGCCACGATGCGCTGTGCGGCGCCTCCGAGGCCGTCATCGCCATTGAGGCGCTGGCGCGCGCCGCCGACGACGTGGTGGCCACCGTCGGGCAGCTGTCGGTCACCCCCGGCGCGGTCAACGTGATTCCCGCCGGGGTGACCATGAGCCTCGATATTCGCAGCGACAGGGACACCAGCCGTGACCGGGTGATCGAGGCGATCGAGGAGACGATCGGTAATATCGCCGACCAGCGCGGCCTGAGCGTGGCGTGGCGCGAGACCCACAGTGCGCCGGCGGTACAGTGCGCCGGCTGGCTGTGCGAGCGCCTCGACAGCGCCGTCGAACAGGCCGCCGGCAGTTCGCTGCGTCTTGCCAGCGGCGCCGGTCATGACGGCATGGCGGTTGCCGGGCTGTGCGATATCGCCATGCTGTTCGTGCGCTGTCGCGGCGGGCTCAGCCATCACCCGGACGAGTCGGTGCGCGAGGATGATGTGGCCGCCGCGCTGGATGCCATGGGTCTGGCGGTGCGCTCGATCGCCGAAGGCTGAGGGGCGGCTTCAGCCGAGCATTTCATTCAGTCGCCCCCGCGCGATAAGGCCGATCTGTGCGATAGCCTCGCTCATCTCGGTGTCGCTGTCGCGGGGTAGACGTGTCTCCAGCGCTTCCAGCACCGCTTCCAGCGTCAGTCCGCGCACGGCGATAACGAAGGGAAAGCCGTGGCGCTCGTGATAGCGCTGGTTGAGGGTGATCAGAGTGGCGACGCGCTGGTCCTCGCCGTCCAGTCCGGCGCTCTGTTGCTCGCGGCGCGAGGCCGCGGTGAGATTATCGCGCTGACGCTGGCCGAGTTCCGGATGGGCGCGGATCAGCGCCAATTGTGTCTCCGGCGTGGCGTTGTCGACGGCGTTCTGCATGGCGGCATGAAGCGTACGCTCGCTCTCGAAGGGGCGTAACGGTTCGACGGCTTGCGCCACCCAGGGCGAGTATTCGTAGACGCCTTTCAGGGCGTCGACGAACTCGTCGGCAGGCAGACTGTTGAGTTGCTCGAGGGTAGGGCTCATTGGCAGGCTCCGATTGTAGGTCAATGGCCGTTGAGACAAGGGTTACAGGTTGGTGGCCTGTTATTCTTAATGAGTACGTGTTTCTCTGCCTGATAATAAATGTAAAGAAGGAAGCGACACATGCCCACGCTTACCACCCATGTTCTCGATCAGTGCCACGGTCGCCCGGCAGCGGGCATGACGGTATCGCTGGTTGCCCACGGCGACAGCGAGCCGAATCTGACCGTACAGACCAACGCCGATGGCCGGCTGGACGCGCCGCTGCTCAACGGCGGCGGCGACGGCGGCCACTACCGGCTGGTGTTTCACGTCCGCGACTACTTTCTCGCCGCCGGCGTCGAAAGCCCCTTTCTCGACCGCGTGCCGGTAGAGGTGGTACTGGAGCGCGGCCAGCGCTACCACGTACCGCTGCTGGTGACCCCCTGGGCGTACAGCGTCTACCGCGGCAGCTGAGAGTGGCGCCTGCGGTTTCAGGCGCTTTCCGGGGGCTGCGGCCGTTCGGCTTCGGTCCCGCTCTTCTCATCTTCGGTGACCTCGTTTTCCGGCAGAATCAGATGCATCAGGATCGCCAGCAGTCCGCCAGTGGTGATCGACGACGAGAAGATGCGCTGCGCCATTTCCGGCAGTCCGGCCAGCACCGCCGGCACCAGCTCCACGCCCAGCCCGGCACCCAGCGACAGGGCAATGATCATGACTCTTTTGCGCGTCATGCGCTGCTCCGCCAGCATGCGGATGCCCGACACCGCGATCAGCCCGAACATCAGCGTGGTGGCGGCCCCCAGCACCGGCCGCGGGATCGACTGCAGTACCGCGCCAAGCGCCGGGAAGAGCCCCAGAATGATCAGAATGCCGCCCACGAACAGGCCGATATAGCGGCTCGCCACGCCGGTCAGATGAATCACTCCGGTGTTCTGGCTGAAGGTGGTATTGGGGAAGGTATTGAAAAGCCCGGCCAGCATCGAGTTGACACCGTCGGCCAGCACCCCGCCGCGGATGCGGCGCTGATAGTCGACGCCGCTGGTGGGCATGTGCGAGGCGCGCGATGAGCCGGTCAGATCGCCCACCGTTTCGATGGCGGTGATCACATAGATGAAGGCCACCGGAATGAAGGCGGCAAAATCGAAGCCCAGTCCGTAGCGCAGCGGCTGCGGCAGCTGGAAGAGCGGCGTGTCGGCCAGCCCGCCGAGGCTCAGCCGTCCCATCACCGCAGCGGCCAGGCAGCCCGCTACCAGGCCCACGAACACCGAGCCGACGCGCAGCAGCGGATGGCGGCTGAGCTGGCAGGCGAGCACCACGCCGATCACGATCGCCGCCATCAGCAGGTCAAGCGGGTTGCCGGGGTTCTCGGCACCGGGGCCACCGGCGATGTCGGTGACGCCCACGCTGATCAGGCTCAGGCCGATCAAAGTGACCACCACGCCGGTCACGGTGGGGGTGATCACCCGGCGCAGATAGTGCAGAAAGCCGCCGAGGACGATCTCGATCAGGCTGCCGGCGATGCAGATACCGAACAGCACCGCCAGTACCTCGCGATCCGAAGCGCCGGCCTGGCGGGCGATCATGCCGGCGGAGATCAGCGCCGCCACGAATGAAAAGCTGGTGCCCTGCACGCACAAAAGCCCCGAGCCCAGCGGCCCGAAGCGATGCGTCTGGATCATGGTGCTGACGCCCGATATCAGCAGCGCCATGCTGACCAGCCACGGCGCCTCGGCCTCCAGCCCCAGGGCGCCGGTAATGATGATGGTGGGGGCGATGATCGCCACGAAGCAGGCCAGCACATGCTGGAAGGCGACCAGGGCCGAGGTATGAAACGGTGGCCGGTCGCCGTGGCGAAACAGCAGCTCGTTGTCGTGCATGATGTCTCCTGCCGGGGTGTTGTTGTTGAACCGGATTGCGAGTTCTGGCTTGAGGTCTTCGGGTTCAGCCGAACACCTTTCTTCCTTTTATTCGGGTCGCCGTCACGCAGCGCTCATCGCCCAGCATCATCAGGTTGAAAAGCCGCTCTGCGGGCGCCGGCGCGCGGCGCTCCTTGCGCGCCAGCATGGGCGTGGCCGCCGGGTCGAGGATGACGATATCGGCCTCCCTGCCCGGTTCGAAACTGCCCACGAAGCCGTCAATGCCCAGGGTGCGGGCGTTGCCCAGGGTATGGGCGTAGAACGCCTGCCAGGGCGTCAGCGGCTGGTCGGTCAATTGGCTTACCTTATAGGCGTCGGCCAGGGTGGTGAAGGGCGAAAGCCCCGGCCCGCCGCCGATGTCGCTGGCGATAGCGACACTGACGCCCCGGCGTCGGGCGGCGTGCCAGTCGAACAGGCCGCTGCCGAGAAACAGGTTGGAGGAGGGGCAGAAGGCGATGGCGCCGCCGGCGTCGGCAAGCCTTGCGCGCACCTCGTCGTCGATATGGATGCCGTGGGCGAAAATCGCCCGTGGGCGCACCAGCCCGAAGCGCTCGTAAACCGCCAGGTAGTCGCGCTCGGCGGGAAACAGCTCGCCGACCCAGGCCACTTCGTTGCGGTTCTCCGCAAGATGGGTCTGAATCACCAGCCCCGGATAGTCATCGGCCAGCCGCTGCGTGGCGGCGAGCTGCGCGGGGCTGGAGGTGGGGGCGAAGCGCGGCGTGATCGCGACTTCAAAGCGGCCGCGGCCGTGCCAGCGCTCGATCAGCGCGCGGCTGTCGCGCTCGCCGCGCTCGGCGGTGTCACACAGCGCCGGCGGCGCGTGGCGGTCCATCATCACCTTGCCCGCCAGCAGGCGCAGGTCGAAGGGCGCGGCGGCCTCGAACAGCGCATCGACCGAGTGCGGGTGGCTGGTGCAGAAGGCCAGCGCGCTGGTCACGCCGTTGGCCAGCATCTGCTCGATAAAAGCGCGGGCGATGTCGTCGGCGTAAGCCCGTTGGTTGAGGCGGCTCTCCTCGGGGAAGGTGTAGGTCTGCAGCCAGTCGAGCAGCTGGCGCCCGTAGGAGGCCATGATATCGAGCTGGCTGTAGTGCAGGTGCGGGTCGATAAAACCGGGCATGATCAGTTGGCCCGGGTAGTGGCTGACGGCTGTGTCATCCGGCAGCGTGGTCAGCAGCTCGGCGGCACTGCCGCAGCGCACGATCAGGCCGTTTTCGATCACCACCAGGCCGTCGGGGTAAAAATGGCAGCTGCCGTCGCGCGGCGTGTCGTCGACGCCCGGATCGTCAGTGAAATGTAAAATCATGCCGCGCAGGGCGTGACGTTCGTTCATGGCGTGTTCCGGTCGCTCTGGCGTTTTGATGCGTCTTTCTGCGTCGGCTTTTGCTCGAGTCCCGCCATTGTCTCGGCGTCGAGGCCGCGCAGCACTGTTCTGTCGTCCTCCGGCGTCATGCCGGCCAGTTCGGCGGCGATCGCCAGCGCGATCTCCTCCGGGCGTTTGCCGCGGGCGCCGGCCAGCCCCACCGGGCAGCGTACCCGCGCCAGGCTTGCGTCATCGAAGCCGGCATCGCGCAAGCGGTGGCGAAAGCGCGCCCACTTGGTTTCCGAGCCGATCAGACCGATAGAGGCGATGTCGTCGCTGCGCTGCTGCCGGTGCAGCAGCGCAGCGATCAGCCGTTCGTCCTCACCGTGGTCGTGGGTCATCACCAGCACATGGGCACCGGGGCGCAGGTGCGCGACCTGCGCCTCGACGTCGACATCCGGCTGACAGCCGCTGTCCGCGGCCAGCGGCGGCTCGATGTCACGACGCGAGTCGAACCACGCCAGCGGCCAGTTGAGCAGTGCCGCCTGGCGCGCCACCGCGCGGCCCACATGACCGGCGCCGAACAGCGCCAGATGGCAGCGCGGCCCCGGCCAGGCGCTCAGCAGTACGCTGATCTGCCCGCCGCAGCACTGGCCGGCGCGTACCCCCAGCGCAAAATGCTCCAGCTGTACCGCTTCGCGCCCCTCGCGCAGCAGGGCGCGGGCGGCGTCGATCACCTGCTGCTCGAAGCGCCCGCCGCCCAGCGTATCGAAGTGGTGCTCTGCGGTGATCACCATCTGCGCGCCGGGCTCGCGCGGGGTCGAGCCGGCGGCGGAGACCACCTGTGCCTGCACATGGGGCGTGGCGGCGTGGCGGCAGGCGGCGAGAGCGTCGTACCAGCGGCTCACTTCGAGACTTCCGTGGGTGACGTCTGTGGCGCTGCTTCGCCTGCGGCCCTGCGCCGGCGCGCCGCTGTGGCGGCGGTCAGCAGCCGCTCGGGCGTGGCCGGGGTGTCCAGCGCGACGCTGAAACGGTAGTCGCCGAGGCTGGCCAGCGCATCGCGCAGCGCCGCCCATACCGAGATGGCGAGCATCAGCGGCGGTTCCCCGACCGCTTTGGAGCGGTAGATCGTTGCCTTCGAGTTGGGGTGGCCGGTCAGCAGGGCGACGCGAAAGTCCTGTGGAATATCGTTGCAGGTGGGAATCTTGTAGGTCGCCGGGCCGTCGCTCAGCAGCCGCCCGGCGTCGTTGCGCGCCAGCGACTCGCTGGTCAGCCAGCCCAGCCCCTGCACGAAACCGCCTTCGATCTGGCCACGGTCGATCGCCTCGTTGAGGGAGTCGCCCACGTCGTGGAGGATATCGACGCGCAGCAGGCGGTGCTCGCCGGTCAGGGTATCCAGCGCCACCTCGCTTACCGCCGCGCCCCAGGCGTAGTAGTAGAAGGGCTGGCCGCGCCCGCTGTCGCGGTCGTAGTGAATCTCCGGGGTGGCGTAAAAACCGGTGGCAGAGAGCGATACCCGCGCCAGATAGGCCTGCCGCAGCAGCTCGTCCCAGCCGATTTCAAGCCCTTTGCCGAGCAGTTTTTCGTCGGCCAGCGTCAGGCTGTCACGGGCGACGCCGTAGTGCTCGGCGGCGAAGTCGAATAGCCGCGTGGCAAGGGTGGTAACGGCCTCGAATACCGCCATACCGTTGAGGTCAGCCCCCGAGGAGGCGGCGGTGGGCGAGGTGTTGGGTACCTTGTCGGTGCGGGTGGCGCTGATCCGCACCCTCGACAGCGGCAGCCCCAGTTCGCGGGCGGCGATCTGGCACACCCTGGTGTGCAGCCCCTGGCCCATCTCGGTACCGCCGTGGTTGAGCAGCACGCTGCCGTCGGTGTAGAGCTGCACCAGTGCGCCGGCCTGGTTGAGGTGCTGTGCGGTAAAGGAGATACCGAACTTGACCGGCGTCAGCGCCAGCCCGCGCTTGACCACCGGACTTTCGGCATTGAAGGCGGTGATCGCCCGGCGCCGGGCGCGATAGTCGCTGCTCGTCTCCAGTTGTTCGATGATCGTCTCGATCAGCGGCGGCGCGACCCGCTGGCCGTAGTGGGTGGTGTCGCGCCCCGGCCGGTAGAGGTTGCGCTTGCGCACATCCAGCGGGTCCATACCCAGATGGCGGGCGATATCCTCCATCGCCGCCTCGATCGGCATCATGCCCTGCGGGCCGCCAAAGCCGCGAAAGGCGGTGTTGGAAGCGGTATGGGTCATGGCGCGGTGACCGGTCACCCGGGCATGGCCCAGGTAGTAGGCGTTGTCGGCGTGGAACATGGCGCGGTCGACCACGCCTTCGGAAAGATCCGGCGAGTAGCCGCAGTCGCCGATCAGCTCGATATCGCCCCCCCGCAGCAGGCCACTGTCGTCGAAGCCGACGCGCCAGCGGTTATGGAAGGGGTGGCGCTTGCCGGTGCCCTGCATATCGATGGCCCGTGGCATGCGGTACTTCACCGCGCGCCCGGTGGCCTGCACGCCCAGTGCCGCCAGCGCGCCCAGCGCCGCTGCCTGACTCTCCTTGCCGCCGAAACCGCCGCCCATGCGGCGCACCTCGGCGACGATGGCGTGCAGCGGCAGGCCCAGCACTTCGGCGACAATCTTCTGCACTTCGCTGGGATGCTGCGAGGAGGTCAGCACGCGAATGCCGTCATCCTCCCAGGGTTCGGCAAGGGCGATCTGGCCCTCCAGATAGAAGTGCTCCTGGCCGCCGATGAACTGCCGCCCCTCGAGCAGATGGGGCGCTGCGGCCAGCTCGGCGTCAAGATCGCCGCTCTCCTGCACGTTCTCCGTGAAGGCGCGGCCGCGCTCCAGGCTGGGTTCATCATGGGCGCGACGCTGGGAGTGCGCGGGGCGCACCGTCAGCCCTTCGGCAATCGCCTTCAGCGGGTCGAGAGAGGCGGGCAGCGTTTCGAATTCGATCTCGACCCGCGCTGCCGCCTGGCGGGCGTGGCGCTGGCTGTCGGCGAGTACCGCGACGATCGGCTGGCCCACGTAGCGCACCTCGCCGTCGGCCAGCAGCGGATCGCCGGGATAGACCGCACCCACCTCGTTGTGGCCGGGGATGTCGGCGGCGGTCAGCACCGCCGCTACGCCGGGGGCGTGGCGCGCGGCGTCGAGCGTCATGGCGGTGATCCGGGCGTGGGCATGGGGGCTGATCGCCACCGCGAGGTGAAGCAGCCCCTGCGGCTCGATCAGGTCATCGATGTAGCGGGCGCTGCCGGTGACGTGGCCGCTGGCGCTGTCGTGGGGCGCGGCCCGTTCGGGGTCGGTTTGCGATGCGCAGGAGTTATCCCGGGACGGCGGCTGAATCAGCTGGCGCATGCGTCGATCTCCTCGAGGCGGATCGTTGCCTGCGGTTGATAGAGCTGTAGCGCGTGGCGGCGCAGCAGGTTGGCCGCGGCGTTCAGCCGGTAGTCGCGGCTGCCGCGCACGTCGTCGATCGGCGAGTAGTCCTCGGCCAGCGCCGCGCAGGCCGCTTCCAGCGTCTCGGCCGCCAGCCGCTGGCCCTCCAGCAGCGCTTCGCAGGTCGGGGCGCGCTGCGGTTTCGGCGACATGCCGCCGCAGGCGAGACGTACCTCATGGAGATGGCCGGCGTCGTCGAGGCGGTAGCGCAGCGCCAGCAGCACGGCGGTGATATCGTCCGCCGGGCGGCGCGACAGCTTGTGCACCCTGAGGTGCTGCCCCGGCGCCGGCCGCGGCAGCCACACGGCGCGCAGGAACTCGCCTGCGGCCAGCGCCGTGCGGCGGTAGTCGATGAAAAAGTCCGTCAGTGCCATTTCACGCTCGCCATCAGCGCCGTCGATCAGCACCCGGGCGTCGAGTGCCAGCAGCACCGGCGGGGTGTCGCCGATGGGCGAGGCGTTGGCGAGATTGCCGGCCAGGGTGGCGCGGTTGCGAATCTGGCGCGAGCCCAGCCGTGCCAGCAGTGCCGCGAAATCGGGATAGTGTTCGTCCAACAGCGGTTCCAGCCGTGCGTAGCGGACTCCGGCGCCGATCCACCAGCCGTCCGGCTGTGCTTCGATGCGCCCCAGTTCGGCGATCCGCGACAGGTCGATCACCGTTTCGAAGTCGACCAGCCCGAGCGTTGATTCCAGCATCAGGTCGGTACCGCCGGCGATCAGTCGCGCTTCGGGGTGCTCGGCCAGCGCGCCGCGCAGTGCCGCGAGATCGGCCGGGCAGTGCCATCCGCCGCCGCTGTCATGGGGGGCGGCCGGCGGTGTCTCGGGGGGCTCCAGTGGCCATTCCACGGCGCGCATGGCGCGGGCGGCGTCACGAATCGGGCGGTAACCGGTGCAGCGGCACAGATTGCCCTCCAGTGCCGTGTCGATGGCGTGGTCGTCGATCTTTCGGATGCGCGCGTCGTGATAAAGACAGAAAAGACTCATGACAATGCCGGGGGTGCAGAAGCCGCACTGGCTGGCGTGATGATCGACCATCGCCTGCTGTACCGGGTGCAGCCGCGCACCACGGGCGAGCCCCTCGACGGTGACCAGATGGCAGCCGGTGAGCTGCTGGGCGGGCGTAATGCAGGCGTTGGCACTCTCGTAGTGCACGCCGTCTTCGTGCTGCACCCCGATGGCGACGGTGCATGCACCGCAGTCGCCCGAGGCGCAGCCCTCCTTGCTGCCGCACGCCCGCAGGGTCTCGCGCAGCAGCGCCAGCACCGTCACGCCGGGGGCCGGGTCGGGGCAGCAGTGGCTGCGGCCGTTCAGGGTAAAGCTCAGCATCGGTTGACTCTCGCTGTGGCGGTCACGCTTTCCATGATGCAATTTTTCGGCCTGTCGTGCAGGCCTTGGCGCTATTGGCTGCCGAAAAGGGGGGTGATGCCGCGCGGCGATAGGCGGTAAGCTGTCATCGGGGCGTCAGACAGCGCTCGATTCCAACCACTTTGCGCAGGACAGCATGTCAGCAACCCCCGAAAGCCCTGCTTCGCAGCACATCGGCCAGCTTATCCGCCAACGCTTCGAGACGCTGACCCCTCATGAGCGCCGCGTCGCGACCTTTATTCTCGATCACTTCGACGACTTCGCGGTCTACAACGCCGCCGAACTGGCGCGCCTTTCCGGCGTCTCCAAGGCGACGGTCACGCGGCTGTTCAAGCGGCTGGGGTTTGAAAGCTTTCGCGACGTGCGTGAGCACGCCCGCACCCTGCGTAACCACGGTGTGCCGCTGGTGACCGATGCCGCTGCCATGGGCCAGGGGTTGGAGCGCTTCACCCGCCATTTCGAGCGTGAGCGCCATAACCTGCACCGTTGCCTGGAAGCGCTCGGCGCCCGGACCTTCGACGCGCTGGTCGACGCCCTGGACCGCGCGCGGCGGGTGGTGGTGATCGGCTACCGCAATGCCTATCCGGTGGCGCTGCATCTGCGTCAGCAGCTGATTCAGGCCCGCGAGGGGGTGGCGCTGGCGCCGCAGCCGGGGCAGTCGCTGGGCGAGGAGATTGCGGCGCTCGATGAGCGCGATCTGGTGATTGTGATGGGCTTTCGCCGCCGGCCGCGCCATTTCGCCGCGTTGATCGAGATGCTGGCGGCGGGCAGCGCCGCCAGCCTGCTGATCGCCGATCCCGGCGCCGGTCGCTATCGCGAACAAGTGCGCTGGTTTATCGAATGTCCGCTGGAGAGCGTTTCCGCCTTCGACAGCTACGCCAGCGCCATGAGCCTGGTCAATCTGATCGCCAATGCGCTGCTGCATCAGCGTCTCGCCGAGGGGCGCGCGCGTATCCAGCAGCTCAACGAACTCTATGGGGCTCTCGATGAAATCGAACCGGGGGCCATCATGCCGACAACGACCATTACGGACCACAAGCCAGGGGAATCATCATGACGGCAAGGGACAGGGCGATCTGGGTTAATGAAGAGGCGGCCGACACGGCGGCCCACGAACATCGGGACGGACCACTGGCCGGGCTGCGGTTGGCGGTCAAGGATCTGTTCGACATCGAGGGCATGGTCACCGGTGCCGGCAATCCCGACTGGCGCGCCGACCAGCGCCCGGCGGGGCGTACCGCGCCGGTGGTGGAGCGGCTTCTGTCGGCAGGCGCCGAACTGGCCGGCAAAACGCAGACCGACGAGCTGGCCTATAGCCTCAACGGCGCCAATGTACACTACGGTACGCCGGTCAACCCCGCCCAGCCCGACCGCCTGCCGGGCGGCTCGTCGTCCGGCTCTGCCATCGCGGTGGCGATCGATCAGGCCGATATTGGTCTGGGCACCGATACCGGCGGTTCGATCCGCGTGCCGGCCAGTTACAACGGGCTTTACGGGTTGCGGCCCAGTCACGGTGTTATCTCGCTGGAGGGCTGCGTGCCGCTGGCGCCCTCCTTCGATACCGCCGGCTGGATGTGCCGCGATGCCGGCACCCTTTACGAGGTCGGTCAGCAGTTACTGCCCGCGGGCAGCGAGGAGGCCGCCACAGCGGTCGTCAGCCTGATGCCGGTGGGTTTGGAGGCCGGGCAGCAGCGTGTCCTTGAACAGGCGCTGGCGGACAGCGGGTTCGAGCCGGCACGTCATGAGCCTCTCGACAGGGAGCTGCTGGAGCGCGCCAGCCGTGCCTTCCGCACGCTGCAGGGGCGGGATATCTGGCGCACTCACGGTGACTGGATTACAAAACGCCAGCCGCGCTTTGCCGATGATATCGCCGCGCGCTTTCGCTGGTGTGCCGGGCTCGATGCCGACGAAGAGCGCAGCGCCATGCGCGAGCGCGAGGCGCTGATCGAATATCTCGAGCGCGTCGCCGCGGGCGGCGAATACCCGTTGGTGTTGCCCACTACGCCGGGAGCGGCGCCGGGTCGCAACACGCCTGCCGAGGCGCTGGCGGGCTATCGTGAGACGCTGATGGGACTGACCGCACTGGCGGGCCTGTGGCAGGCGCCACAGCTTTCGATGCCGCTGATGCGCGACGAGGCGCTGCCCTGGGGCATGTCGCTGCTGGCGGCACCGGGGCAGGACAGGCGCCTTCTACTGTCGGCGCTGTGAGGCAAAACGTCGCGGAGCCATGCCTCGTGTGAGAGACAATTACTGCGCTATCTCTTTGATTTTATAGGCTTTCACTTCTTGTACAGCAAAAAAATCAAAAATTGGAGTCTGAAAGATGTCTTTTTCATGACTCAGGCTACTAAAGCGTTGCCGTATAAGCGTCGTTAATGCGTGAAGTCGCCATGATGGCTGGCGCGTCACCGAAACGAACTACTCAAGGTAATGCCTCATGCTCGGTCTCGATAGAAGCGTCAAATATAAACTGACGATCACCATGGCAGGATTGGCCGTCCTGCTGATTGTTACGGCCCTGGCGGGTTTCTATGGCACCCGCCAGGCCAACAACAACTTCCTCAACGCCTACGAACGCGATGTGCTGCCGCTCAAGCTGCTCAATGCTGTCGATGAAGGGATCTACGAATCACAAGTCGACATTCTGCGCGTGCGCAGTGATCAGTCGATCAGCGAGGCGCGTGAGCTGACGCAGCATGTTGCGGAGCTGCGCGCGAGCACCTCCGCCAACTGGCGGGACTACCAGGAGCACAACGTCACCAGTGCCGAGGAGGAGGCGATTGCCGCGCGGATCGCGCCGGCGCTGCAGGAGTACTGGCAGCGTTACGAGCGCCACCTGAATGATATGGTCGGCGGAGATTTCTCGGCCACGACAGACGGTAATCAGCTTCGGGTTCCTTTTGGCACCATTGTCGCGGGGATTAACGAGGCAGTTAATCTCAACATCACTCAGGTAGCAAACAAGTACGCCAATACCAGTGGCGCTGCCCGTCAGCAAATGTGGCAATTGGGTACCCTTCTGGTTGTGGCGTTGCTGCTGATGGCGGCGGCAGGCTGGTGGCTGACCCGTAGTATCATGCGCCCGCTCAACGAGGCTGGTCGCGTGGCCGACGAGATCAGCGATGGCAATCTCGATGGCCATATCGAGATCATCGGTCGCGACGAGTTTGCGGCGCTACTGCGGCGTCTGCGCGAGATGCAGCAGCAGCTGATTCGGGTGGTCGGTGACGTGCGTCTCAATGCCGAAACGGTGGGCTCGGCCGCGGGTCAGATTGCCGCCGGTAACGACGAGCTGTCGCGGCGCACCCAGTCGCAGGCGGCAAGCCTTGAAGAGACCGCCGCCTCGATGGAGCAGATGACCTCCACCGTGCGTCAGAACGCCGACAACGCCGCCCAGGCCAATCGGGTTGCCGGGGAGCTGCGCAATCAGACGTCCAGCG
Organism: Kushneria aurantia DSM 21353; assembly: GCF_000382245.1. Lineage (GTDB taxonomy): Bacteria > Pseudomonadota > Gammaproteobacteria > Pseudomonadales > Halomonadaceae > Kushneria > Kushneria aurantia. The sequence continues at coordinate 232,880 of NZ_KB907863.1, read as the reverse complement.
GCCGCGACGTGGTCGAGCAGACCTCCGGCGCCATGGAGCAGATCAGCAGTTCGAGTAAAAAGGTCGCCGAGATTGTCGGCCTGATCGACTCGATCGCCTTCCAGACCAATCTGCTGGCGCTCAACGCCTCGGTCGAGGCGGCGCGCGCCGGTGAGCAGGGGCGCGGCTTTGCGGTAGTGGCCGGCGAGGTGCGCACCCTGGCCCAGCGCAGCGCCAATGCGGCGAAGGATATTCGTCAGCTGGTCGACGACAATCTGGAACGGGTCAGCGATGGCTCGGCACTGGTGACGCGCTCGCGTGAGACGCTCAACGAGATCGCCGAGGGCGTTACGCGCATGAACGATCTGGTCGCCGAGATTGCCGAAGCGAGCCGCGAACAGTCCAGCGGTATCGATCAGGTCAATCAGGCGGTCTCCGAAATGGACAGCTCTACACAGCATAATGCGGCACTGGTCGAGGAGTCGGCGGCGGCGAGCCGTTCGATGGCCGACAGCGCCGAACGCCTGCGCGAGCAGATGGCCTTTTTCAGGGTTGCCGACAACGCCGCGGCGACACCGCACAGCGCGCCTCCGCGGCTGGGTAGTGATCAGGGCCACGGTTATAGCGGGCAGCAGCACAGCAGTCAGTCGTCGCAATGGCAGGGTTCCGGCGCTGCGTCATCGCAGGGCGACGGTGCCCGCCAGACGCAAAAGGGTCAGTCCTCCGGTGGGCGTAGTGAGCAATCGAGCCAGCACGACTCCCACACGAGCGCACGGCGTGGCGCTTCACAGGAGAACACCGGCAGTTACACCAGCGGCAGCAGGGCCAAAAGCAGCGACACCGATGAGTGGGAGACGTTCTGAGTACCCGCACCAACCCCGTCTCGGCGGGGTGTCGAGTCCATCAGCCGGCCGCCCGGGGCCGGCTTTTTCAGTGCTGTCGGGTGTGTTCCGGTGGTAGTTCAGCTACCACAGAAAGGCGACGATCGAATAACACAGCAGGGTAATCACCACGGTGCTGACGAGATTGAGTACAACGCCCTTGCGGATCATGTCGCCGATGGCGAGCTGACCCGAGGCAAAGACGATGGCGACCACGCGCTTTTCGGCGCTGCTCATGGCGCCCGGTTTATCCTCCTCCTCGGTGAGCATGCGGCGGCTCTCTGCGGCGCTGGTGTTGCCGGTCGAGATATGAAAAGGCGCTGCAGAAACCCTGTGCCGCCCGCTTTTGCGTCACGGGCGACAAAGGGGATAAAGGCTACCAGAACAGGTTTATCAGCAGATAGACCAGTCCGGTGACCACCAGGGTTCCGCTAAGGTTGAGGAAAAAACCGGCCTGAATCATCGACTTGATCGGCAGTCGTGCGGTGGCGAAGACGATAGCGTTGGGTGGCGTGGCGACCGGCATCATGAAGGCGCAGCTGGCGGCGATAGCGGCAGGCACGGTGATCAGCAGCGGCGATAGCCCCAGCGATACTGCCAGCGCGCCCAGCAGCGGTAAAAAGGCGGCGGCGGTGGCGGTGTTGGAGGTCACTTCGGTAAGAAAGATGATGACCAGCACCACGACCGCGATCAGCAGGATCAGCGGGAAGATCGAGAAGATGGCCAGCTGATTGGCGATCCATTCGGCAAGCCCCGAACTCTGGATAATGCCGGCCAGCGCCAGACCGCCACCGAACAGCAGCAGGACGCCCCAGGGCAGCGAGGAGGAGCTCTCCCAGTCCATCAGCTTCTCCTTTTTCTCATTACCCGAGGGCACGAGGAAAAGACCTATACCGACGATCATGGCGATGGTGGTGTCGCTGAGCCAGCCGACGCCCATGTTATTGAGCAGCGGCCGGGTGACCCAGGCGATGGCGGCGATCAGGAAGGCGGCGCCGACCCGTTTTTCGGCACTGCTCATGCGGCCCAGCGATTTCAGTTCGTCGCGCAGCATTTGTGCACCGGCGTCGCTGGCTTCCAGTTTGAAGCCGCCGCGGGTCAGCCACCACCAGGCGATCACCATCATCGCCACCGAGACGGGCAGGCCGACCACCATCCACTGGGCGAAACCGATGTCGACGCCCTGGTTGTTGGCGAGATAGCCGGCCAGCAGGGCGTTGGGCGGCGTGCCGATCAGGGTGGCGATGCCGCCGATGCTGGCGGCGTAGGCGATGGCCAGCAGCAGGTTGGTGGCGTAGCGCTCGATCTCTTCGTCAGCCTTGCTGGCAACCAGAGCAATGACCGAGGTGCCGATCGGCAGCATCATGATGGCGGTGGCGGTATTGGAGACCCACATGCTGATAAAGCCGGTGGCGATCATGAAACCGGCGATCTGGCGCTCGGGACTATTGCCGACCGTGAGCAGAAGACGCAGTGCGATACGCCGGTGAAGGTTCCAGCGCTGCATGGCAAGACCGAGCAGGAAACCGCCGAGGAAAAGGAAAATGATCGGGTCGGCGTAGGCAGCAGTCACTTCACGCAGGGTGCCGATGTTCATTGCCGGGGCGAGGATGATCGGCAGCAGCGATGTGGCCGGGATGGGAATCGCCTCGGTTGACCACCAGGTCGCCATAAGAAGTGCAAGGCCGATGCAGTGCCAGGCGCCTGGCGACATGCCGCCGGGTGCGGGCAGCAGCATCACCATGGCGACCCAGGCCAGGCCCAGCCACAGGCCGATGACAGGTGCGAGGGCGCTGTGGTTATCGTTGCGGGGGGCGCTATCGGGATTGGACATGTGCTCTCCTTGTGGTGGACGGCCTTTGTGCTTGCGGGCCTGAAAGGGCTCTCGGGTGGCTTAAAATTAGCCGTTCCGCGTCGGCTCTGTCACTTTCGTCACATCAGTTATCATTTGTTCTGTTTTGGCCGCATAGCGGCTATCACCGGCATCCATGGCCTTCATGTTAGAGTGGGTGCAAACCTCAGCCCATTTATTTCGAAGGTGTCAGCCTTGGTAACAGGTCAATGAGCGAAAGCCCCCCCTCGCTTGCACTGATCGCGATTCGTCAGGTCGAAAAAAGTACCGGCGCCAGTCGCAATGCACTTGAGCAGACCTCGGCACTGATAGCGCTGGGCTACAGGGTTGTGATTATTGCCGAGCGTGGCCGTGCTGATCTGGTCGAGCGAGCGGGTGCGCAGCTGGTGTTGACGCGGCGTTGGCCCTTCAAGGGCCCTTTTCGACGCTTCTGGTTCAATCGTCGCGTGCAGGCATGGGCGCGTCGTCACCGCCCGGCACTGCTGGTCAGTCATGGCGACGTGGAGACGCCTGATGTTGTCTATCTACACAACTGTGTGCATCTGGCAAACCAGGCGATATATGGCCGTCCGCTGCCGACGGGCCATGAGGTGGCCGCCATCCACGACCATGTTCTGGGCGGTCGGCGTTTTCGTCGCGTGGCGGTCAATTCGCGGTTAATGGCGCATGATCTGGCATCACGCTACGGTATCGATGAATCCGCAATCGAAATCAGCTACCCCGGTTACGACCCCGCACAGTTCAATCCGCAGCGCGCCCGCCCGAGGCGCGAGCAGCAGCGCCTTGCGCTTGGCGTAGGCGACGATGAGTGGTTGATCGGGCTGGTCACCTCGGGCAATTTTCGCAAGCGTAACGTGGCAGGCCTTGTCAGGATGGCTGCCGGCATTGAGCACCGACTGCCGGGGCGGTGTCGTTTTCTGGTAGTGGGGCGGGATGATCCTGCTCCCTACCAGCGCCAGGCTGTCTCACTGAATGTCGCAGAGCGTTTCATCTGGCGCTCTACGATCGACGATGTCGAAAGCCTTTATGGCGCGCTGGATCTGTTTGTGCTGCCGGCCCATATCGAAGAGTTTGGTCGCGTCGCACTGGAAGCGATGGCCTGCGCAACACCGGTGCTGTTGTCCTCGAGCGTGGGAAGTGCCGAAGTTCTCGAAGGCCGTCATGCCGAACTGATACTGAAAGCCGACGATGACGCCGGCTGGGTCGAGCGTATCGTTGAGTTGCTTGGCGATGCGCCACGGCGAGAAGAGATCGGCATGGCGCTGGCGCATCGCGTTACGGACTGGTCCCACGAACGTCAGCGCAACAGGCTGATGGCTTCCTTTGAATCCCTGCAGGCGTCGAAAGAATCGAGCTGACGAGATGCGTCTCATGCGTTACCTGCCATTTCCAATCGAAAGAGAGGTCCCATGCCCGAAGTTCTGGCGCTGATCCTGTTGGTGGTCGGCATCGTCATTGTCGCAGCGCTCACCGGGGTCGCATGGCGTCAATACCGTGAGCTTCGCCGTCGTCATGACGCCAGTCGTCATGAAGTACTCAAGCGGCAGCAGCACTGTATCGACAGCCTCGAAGTGATCGGGCGTGCCATGCTGGCCGAGCAGATGGATCTGGTGGAGGGGTGTCTGCGCTCGCGGGTCATTGTTGATCACCTGAACCCCGAGCTGCTGCGTGAAGAACCTTTTGAAGTTATCGCCCGCGTCAGCGAGGAGGCCGATCACCTGCATACTCACCAGGCGCGCGCTCGGTTGAGCCCTGCACAGCGCATGCGTGAGGATGGTGAACGTATCGAGCTGGCCGATCGCTACCGCGATCGGATCATGCGAGCTGCGCAGACGATGGCTGATCGCCAGCTACAGGCGAGCGATCCGGCACTCGAGCTCGGGCTCCGGGCACGCTGATTTTGAAAAAAAGCCACAAATAGGTTGAAATGCAGCTGGCTGTAAAAACAGCGTTTGACTTTCGCACCTCGCAGTGCGAAAACAGTGTTCGAATACACCGTATGCAGGATTGCTGCGGTATGCTATTCCCGTGGTGACAGTAGAATGTGACCGGCGCTTCGCCACGGCGATCGGCAGAGCAGGAAGCTCTTTTTTTGTCATCGCAAAGAAAAACTTTCGGCTCTCGTTGACGTTGCCTATACTCGGAACCGCCCGGTACACAACACATCGTTGCCTTAGCGTTGCAAAAAGAAGGAGTCTTGCATGAATAAATCAACTACAGGCCTGCTGCTGGGGTCCGCTCTGGTCATGGGTCTTGCCGGCTGTGCCAGCTCCGGTACCCAGTCCACCAGCTCTACCTCTGCCTCGGCTGGCGATCCCTGGTATTCTTCTCCGTTCGTCTGCGGTCTGGCCGGCGGCCTGATCGGCGGCGGCATCGGTTACGGCGTCAGCAGTGACAGCGACGAAGACACCGGCGCTGCCGTTGGTGCTACTGCGGGTGCGACTGCAGCCGCTCTGCTGTGCTCCGGTGGTGAAGAGCGCGAAATGGATTCCGACAACGATGGCGTGCCGGACTCCCGTGATCAGTGCCCCAACACCCCGGCCGGCGTTGCCGTTGATGCCAATGGCTGCCCGATCGACACCGACGGTGATGGCGTGCCCGACTACATGGACCAGTGCCCCGGTACGCCGGCCGGCGTTGAAGTCGATTCGCGCGGCTGCCCGCTCGATTCCGACGGTGACGGCGTGCCCGACTACCAGGATCAGTGCCCGGACACCCCGGCCGGTGCTCAGGTCAACGCACTGGGCTGTGAAGCCGCGCTGGTTCTCAATGACGTTACCTTCGCGTTCGACTCTGCACGTCTGACCGACAATGCCGAAAGCATCCTGAACACTGTTGCCGAGAAGCTCAACGCCAATCAGAGCGTCGACGTTCGTCTGGAAGGCTACACCGACTCCATCGGTAGTGCCCAGTACAACCAGGGCCTGTCGCAGCGTCGTGCCGAGTCCGTCATGCAGTACCTGGTCTCGCAGGGTGTTAGCGCTGGTCGCATGAGCGCTGTCGGCCATGGCGAGAACAACCCGGTCGCCACCAACGAAACCGCTGCCGGTCGTGCTCAGAACCGTCGTACCGAAGTTCATCCGCTGGGTGACAACGGTCAGGTCATGGACCGTTCCAGCAGTGGCAGCATGTAAGCCAATCGCTTACCGGCTGTAATAAAAGGGGAGCGCCGCTACGGCGCTCCTTTTTTTTATTCTCGGTTTTACCCTGACCCGTTTCGGAGTGCAGTCGTCGATGGCGTTTTACGCTGCGACTGGACGGCTATAGTGAGCATCTGTTAATTTTCCAACCCTTGTTGCTACTTGCCCTGCGTGCTGTTCGCTTCGTTGCGGCAGATAACGCCTATTGCCCCGTCCGGGCAATATCTCAAGTGACTTTTGGTAGCGGTCACCACTGAACCCGGAAAGGATTTTTCATGCCCGTCGTAACTCTGCCGGATGGCAGTCAGCGTCAGTTCGAGTCTCCCGTCTCTATTATGCAGGTCGCCGAGTCGATCGGCAGCGGTCTTGCCAAAGCCGCTGTGGCAGGCAGGATCGAGGGCCGGCTGGTCGATACCGCCGACACGATCGATCAGGACGCTCGCATCGAGATTGTCACCGCGCGCGATGAGGCCGGACTGGAAATTATTCGTCACTCCTGTGCCCATTTGATCGGTCACGCCGTCAAACAGCTCTATCCCGATGCGAAAATGGCGATCGGTCCGGTTATCGATGACGGCTTTTATTACGACATCGATTTCGGTCGTTCGGTCTCCAGTGAAGATCTTGAAAGCATCGAAAATCGCATGCGCGAGCTGATCGATGAACATTATGATGTCGTGCGCGAGTACGTTGATCGCGACGATGCCATGCGCACCTTTTTCGAGCGTGACGAGCCCTACAAGCAGGAGATCGTCGCCGGTATTCCCGCGGGCGAGACGGTGCGTCTCTATCATCACCTCGAATACACCGACATGTGTCGCGGGCCGCACGTGCCCAACACCCGCCATCTGAAGGCATTTCGGCTTCTCAAGCTGGCCGGTGCCTACTGGCGCGGTGATTCGTCCAATACCATGCTGACCCGTATCTACGGCACTGCCTGGGGCGATAAAAAGCAGCTCAACGCCTATCTCAAGCGTCTCGAGGAGGCCGAGAAGCGCGACCATCGCAAGCTGGCGCGCCAGCTCAATCTCTTCCATCAGCAGGAGGAGTCTCCCGGCATGGTGTTCTGGCACCCGCGCGGCTGGGCGATCTGGCAGGCGGTCGAGCAGTATATGCGTGGCGTTTATCGTGACAGCGGCTACCAGGAGATCCGCTGCCCGCAGGTCATGGACGTCAGTCTCTGGCAGCGTTCCGGCCACTGGGACAATTACGCCGAGAACATGTTCTTCACCGAGTCGGAAAAGCGCCAGTTCGCGCTCAAGCCGATGAACTGCCCCGGCCACGTCCAGGTGTTCAATTCGGGGCTTCACAGCTACAGAGAGCTGCCGATTCGCTATGGCGAGTTCGGTGGCTGCCACCGCAACGAACCTTCGGGTGCCCTGCACGGCATCATGCGGGTGCGCGCCTTTACCCAGGATGACGGCCACGTCTTCTGCACCGAGCGACAGATCGAGCCGGAGGTAACCGATTTTCATCGCCAGGCACTGAAGGTCTATGGTGACTTCGGTTTTGACGATATCGACGTCAAGATTGCGCTGCGCCCCGACAAGCGTATCGGCAGTGACGAGGATTGGGACAAGGCCGAAGCGGCGCTGCGTGCTGCTCTTGAGGCGTGCAACGTGGAGTGGCAGGAGCTGCCGGGCGAGGGTGCCTTCTACGGGCCCAAGATCGAGTACCACATGCGCGACTGCCTGGGCCGCGAGTGGCAGGTGGGTACCATGCAGGTCGATTTCATGATGCCCGGTCGACTCGGCGCGCAGTACGTTGGCGAGGATGGCAACCGCCACACACCGGTAATGCTGCACCGCGCTATCATTGGTTCATTCGAGCGCTTCATCGGCATCCTGCTGGAGCATCATGCCGGTGCGCTGCCGCTGTGGCTGGCACCCGAGCAGGCGGTGGTGCTCAATATCACCGATGCCCAGGCGAACTATGCCAGCGCGCTGACCGAACGCCTCCAGCAGGCCGGCATTAGAGCATCGTCGGACTTGAGGAATGAGAAGATCGGTTTTAAAATTCGCGAGCATACGTTGCAAAAGGTGCCTTATCTGCTGGTTGTCGGCGATAAGGAGATCGAATCGGATAGCGTTGCTGTCAGAACGCGCACGGGAGAAGACATCGGCACCATGCCGGTCTCGGAGTTTCTGTCCCGTATCGCATCAGAGCGCCGACAGTGACTTCTCTTTCCCCTTCTCTTTCTTGTGCAGGGAGACTTAACGATCAAGCGCAATAATCAACGCGGACGCCCTCAGGATAAAAGAGCCCCCATTAATGACCGCATTCGCGCGGATGAGGTCAGGCTTATCGACAATGAAGGTGAGCAGCTGGGCGTGGTTCCCATGAGCGAGGCGCTTGCCCGAGCCGAAGAGGCCGGGCTTGATCTTGTACAGATATCCAACGCCGACCCCATCGTCTGCAAGATCATGGACTACGGCAAGTATCTGTTTGAGCAGAAAAAGCAGAAGTCTGCTCAGAAAAAGAAGCAGAAACAGATCCAGGTCAAGGAAGTCAAATTCCGGCCTGCCACTGATGAAGGCGATTATCAGGTCAAACTCAAGAACCTGACCCGCTTTCTGGAGGACGGTGACAAGGGCAAGGTGACGCTGCGCTTTCGCGGGCGTGAGATGGCCCACCAGGAGATCGGCCGCAAGCTGATGGAGCGCGTCGAGAGTGACCTGGGGGAGCTTGCCGTGGTAGAGTCCCGTCCGAGGATGGAGGGGCGTCAGATGATCATGATGCTCGCCCCTCGTAAAAAGTGATCCGCGGGCAGTTTAACGAGCACGCCATCCTGAGGCTTCCGGGTCGCGAGATGGCGTGTTGGCCTCGGGTTTCCTGAAAAAGAGAGCGCAGGGTACAAACGGCCGTGACGATCGCGTCGCCCGTTTGTTGAAGCGCTTTTCGAAGTGAGTGGAGTAACTTCCCATGCCGAAGATCAAGAGCAACAGCGGTGCCGCCAAACGCTTCAAGCGTACCGCCAAGGGCTTCAAGCACAAGCAGTCCTTTCGTAGCCACATCCTGACCAAGAAGTCGACCAAGCGTAAGCGTCATCTACGCGGGATGAAGCAGATCCACGATGCGGATCGTGCGCTTATCAACCGCATGCTGCCCTACATCTGAGTCGATCAATACACTGAAGTCAGGAGGTTCCCATGGCTCGCGTCAAGCGTGGTGTCGTCGCCCGTCGCCGTCACAAGAAGATTCTCAAGCAGGCGAAAGGGTACTATGGTGCTCGTTCGCGCACTTTCCGTGTTGCCAAGCAGGCGGTTATCAAGGCCGGGCAGTATGCCTACCGTGACCGCCGCCAGCGCAAGCGTCAGTTCCGCGCGCTGTGGATCGCACGTATCAATGCTGCGGCCCGCACCCACGGTATGTCCTATAGCCGCTTCATCAGCGGCCTGAAAAAGGCCGGGATAGAGATCGATCGCAAGATTCTCGCCGATCTCGCGGTACACGAAAAGCAGGCCTTTGGCGCTATCGTCGAGAAAGCCAGGGCGGCCTGATGACGATATCCAACCGGGTGAGCCTGCCTCGCCCGCGTTGACGTCGCAGGGGAAGAGCCTTGGCTCTTCCCCTGTTTTTTGTGTCCGCCATCCCGGGCCGGGTACCCGGGGCCGCCTCGCGGCGTCAAAAATCGGTCCCGGCGATTTTTGAGCGTTTTTTATACATCGCGGTCGTGAACCGCTTGGGTCAGTCATGGAGCAGGACGGATGGAGCATCTCTCTTCACTGGTAGCCACGGCGAGTGACGCCATCGAGGCTGCCGAGGATATCCGCACGCTCGAAGAGATTCGAGTGCGCTATCTGGGCAAGAAGGGCGAGGTCACGGCGCTGCTCAAGGGGCTGGGCAAACTGCCGGCGCAGGAGCGTCCGGCGGCCGGGGAGCATATTAACCATGCGCGTCGTCAGCTCGAGGAGAAACTCGAAACGCGACGACAGCTGCTGGAGCAGGCCGCTCTGGCGGAGAAGCTGGCCGCCGAGCGAGTCGATGTGACCCTGCCGGGTCGGCGCGAGGAGAGCGGCGGGCTGCACCCGATCACCAGTACACTGCGTCGTATCGAGCAGTGCTTCGGCGCCATCGGGTACGACATCGTCGACGGCCCCGAGATCGAGGATGACTATCATAACTTCGAGGCGCTCAATATTCCGGCGCATCATCCCGCTCGCGCCATGCACGACACCTTCTACTTCGATGCCAGCCACGTGCTGCGTACCCATACTTCGCCGGTTCAGGTGCGCACCATGGAGGAGCAGGCGCCGCCGCTGCGACTGATTTCCACCGGGCGCGTTTACCGTAATGATTCGGATCTGACCCATAGCCCGATGTTCCATCAGGTCGAAGGGTTGCTGGTCGATGAGGGTGTCAGCTTCGCTGACCTCAAGGGCACTATCGAGGCCTTTCTGAGGGCCTTTTTCGAGCGCGATCAACTCGACGTACGGTTTCGGCCTTCCTATTTCCCCTTTACCGAGCCGTCGGCCGAAGTCGATATTCAGTGTGTCATCTGTGGGGGGCAGGGTTGCCGGGTCTGTTCGCACACCGGCTGGCTGGAGGTGATGGGCTGCGGCATGGTACATCCCGAGGTATTCGGCCATGTGGGGATCGATGCGCAGCGTTACAGCGGCTTTGCCTTCGGCATGGGCGCCGAGCGACTGGCCATGCTGCGCTACGGCGTCAATGACCTGCGTCTTTTCTTCGACAACGATTTGCGCTTTCTGCGCCAGTTTCAGTAACCGATTCCCCCTTTGACATTCGATTTCGGCATAGCGAGGCATGATGAAAGTTTCCGACAATTGGCTGCGTCAGTGGGTGGCGGTTACGCAGGATGTTCAGGCCATCGCCGATCAGATCACCATGGCGGGGCTGGAAGTTGATGCAGTGACGCCGGTGGCCGCCGATTTCAGCGCGGTGGTGGTCGCCCGGGTGACCGAGTTGGCGCCGCATCCCGACGCCGATCGACTGCGCGTCTGCCAGCTCGATGACGGCAGTGGGGCGCCACGCCAGGTGGTGTGTGGCGCGCCCAACGTTGCAGCCGGCCAGAAGGTGGCGCTGGCGCTGCCCGGCGCGGTACTGCCGGGTGACATGCAGATCGCCGAGACGACACTGCGCGGTGTCGCGTCAAGTGGCATGATCTGCGCCGAATCCGAGCTGGGGCTGGTGGAGGAGAAGTCTCCCGGCATCTGGGTGCTGCCCGACGAAGCCCCGCCAGGTGAGGACCTGCGCCGCTGGTTGACGCTCGATGACCACACCATCGAGGTGGACCTGACTCCCAACCGCGGTGACTGCCTGAGCCTGGCCGGTCTGGCACGTGAGCTGGGCGTACTCAACCGCCTCGCAGTGCAGGTGCCGCCCGTCGAAGCGGTCATACCGGTGGGCGATGAGCAGTTCGACATTCGCGTGGCGGATGCCGCCGCCTGCCCGCGCTACGCCTCGCGCATTCTGCGCGATGTCGATATCAGCGCGCCTACCCCGCTGTGGATGGCGGAGCGTCTGCGGCGCAGTGGCATACGTTCGATCGATGTGGTGGTGGATGTCACCAACTACGTCATGCTGGAGCTGGGCCAGCCGATGCACGCTTTCGACCTCGAGCGGCTTGGCCGGCATATCGAGGTGCGTTACGCCGGCGAAGGCGAGAAGCTCGAACTGCTCGACGGCCAGCAGGTGGCGCTGGATGGCGACACCCTGCTGATTGCTGACGCCGAGGGCCCGTTGGCGATTGCCGGTGTGATGGGCGGGGCGCGTTCCGGTGTCAATTCGCAGACCCGTCATGTGCTGCTTGAATCGGCCTTTTTCGCGCCGCTGGCGGTAGCCGGCCGGGCGCGCCGCTACGGCCTGCACACCGACGCCTCGCATCGCTTTGAGCGTGGCGTCGACCCGAGCCAGCAGGTGCGTGCCATCGAACGCGCCACTCGACTGTTGCTCGATATCGCGGGCGGTACGCCGGGACCGACGGTGGAGGTCTGCGATCACCAGCAACTGCCGGTGCATCGCCGGGTTTTTCTTGACGCTACGCGCGTGGCGCGGATTCTGGGGATGGCGCTGGCGCATGATGATATCGTCGACATTCTCACTCGGCTGGGAATGACGCTCGAGCCGAGTGGTGACGGTCGCTGGCAGGTCGGCATACCGCCGTGGCGCTTCGATATCGAGCGGGAAGAGGACCTGATCGAAGAGCTGGCACGCATCCACGGCTACAACCGTCTGCCGGTACGCTACCCGCGTGCCGAGCTGGCGCCGAAGAGAGTTGCCGGTGACCGGGTGCCGCTCGATCGGCTTCGCCATCTGCTGGTTGCGGCGGGCTATCAGGAGGCCATTACCTATAGCTTTGTCTCGGAGGCGCTGCAGCACGCCTTTGCGCCGCAGAGTACAGCGCCGGTGCTTGCCAACCCTATCTCCAGCGACATGTCGGTGATGCGTTCGAGCCTGTGGGCAGGGCTGGTGCGCGCTGTCATGTATAACCTCAATCGCCAGCAGCAGCGCATACGGCTGTTCGAGACCGGGCGGATTTTCGAAGGCGGCTTTGCAGATGAAGCGGGTGAGCTGACGCAGACCCCCATGATGGCCGGTATGCTCTGCGGCGGCCGCGATGCCGAGGGCTGGTCGGCGCGTCGCGATACAGTGGACTTTTTCGATCTCAAGGGCGACGTTGAGCGTCTCATCGAGGCCGGCGGTAGCGGCGAGGCGTGGCGTTTTGAAACGGCCGAACACCCTGCGCTGCATCCCGGACAGAGCGCGCGCCTGGTGCGTGACGGTCGCTGCGTGGGCTGGCTGGGGGCGCTGCATCCCCGGGTGCTTGAAAGCCTTGGCATCAAGACCGATATCTATGCGTTTCAGATCGAGCTGGAGGCGCTGACGCGGGGACGGGTTCCGCGCTTTACGCCGCTGTCGCGCTACCCCGAAGTGCGTCGTGACCTGGCGCTGATCGTCGAGGAGTCGTTGACGGTACAGTCGCTGCTGGATGTGATTCGTACCGAGGCCGGCGATAGCCTGGTGTCGCTGCGACTTTTTGACATCTACCGCGGCGCAGGCGTTGCCGAGGGGTACAAGAGTCTGGCGCTGGGGTTGACCTGGCAGCATCCTTCGCGCACGCTGACAGACGGTGAAATCAACCAGATCATCGATAATATCGTGGCGGTCACGGCGGAGCGTTTTGGGGCCGTGCTGCGCGGTTGACCGCAGTCGCGGAACTGTCTTCCGGGGTATGAAATGAGTGCGTTAACCAAAGCGGATCTGGCCGAACATCTACACCTGTCGCTGGGTTTTTCCAAGCGAGAGGCGAAGATGCTGGTCGAGCAGTTCTTCGAAGAAATTCGTGGCTGTCTGCGTGAAAACGAGCAGGTCAAGCTTTCCGGTTTTGGCAACTTCGACCTGCGCGATAAACGTGAAAGGCCGGGTCGTAATCCCAAAACCGGCGAGGAGATTCCTATCTCCGCGCGCCGAGTGGTGACCTTTCGCCCCGGACAGAAACTCAAGTCGCTTGTCGAGGATAACGACGACCTCTGAGCGCTGTCGTGACGACATGCCGATCCCGATCCCGCCATCCGGCGGGGTTTTCATGTTGGGCCGATGCCGCCTGTGGCGCTGCGCCACCCCGCCTGCCGTGCAGGATTTCTTTCAACCATCCGGGAGACCGCTGCTTCCATGCCCAGAGTCGGAATTTATGTTGCCACCGTTTACGGTGGTGCCCTCGATGTCGCCGAGCAGGTCGCGCCGCTGTTCGAGTCGGCCGGTTATAGCGTCGAGATTTACGAGGAACCCCATCTTGCCCATCTGACCGACCCCATGCCGGAGCTGGTACTGTTTTGTATCTCGACCACCGGTCGCGGCGATATTCCCGGCAATTTCAGCGCATTGAGCGACGCTCTCGAAGCGCAGCGCCCCGATCTGCAACCGCTGCGCTACGGTCTGATCGCCATGGGCGACAGCAACTACGAGGAGAGCTTCTGCGGTGCCGGTCGCAAGCTCGACGCGCTGCTGGAGACTCTTGGCGCACAGCGCCTCGGTGAGCGTCTCGAGGTAGACGCCGATGAGACCCCGATGGCCGATGACGCAGCGCTTCCATGGGTAGAGCAGTGGCTGGCCGAGCAGGCATGAAAGCGGTCAACGGCGAGCGCCTTGCGGTGCTGGTTGGCCTGGTGCTGGCAATGCTCGCTGCCGTGCCGGGCTACTATCTGATCGGAGACCGCGAACGGCTTTTGTTGATCGGTGCCGGCGCCGTGGCGGTCGCGATGGCGACGCTGATGATGTGGCGTCACAGTAGCGAAGCCGAGCGGCGGCGCTTTTATCGCGCGCTATCGAGGCTGCCGATTGCTATGGTGCTGGGGCTGGCCGTGGCGTTGCTGGGCCACATCATGGGCAATGCCGGCACCCTGACCGGCGGCTGGTACCGCTGGCTGCCCTGGGGCATGACCACAGGTGTGGTCCTGCAGGCACTGTGGTGCTGGTGGCGACCGCTAACGGTACAATAGCCCGATAGAAAGGGCAGGGCATTCTGCTGTCCTGCCTCTCTCTCCCCTGGCCGTCACCGAGGCTGATACCGGGGCCGTTGCGAACTATTGATTGTTCAGGGTGTAGCAGGGCACATATTTGCTGCCCGGCAGCTTCATGCGACCCTGGGCGACAAAAGAGGTCAGCAGTTCATCCAGCGGTGCCATCAGCTCGCTCTCGGCGTTGAGGCGGAAAGGTCCTTGCCGTTCTATAGCGCGCACGCCATGCTCCTTGACATTACCCGCCACGATGCCCGAGAAAGCGCGACGCAGGTTGGCCGCCAGGTCGTGAACGCGCTGGTCACGGTGCAGCGCCAGCGACGCCATACTGCGGTGATCGGGCACGAAGGGCTGCTGAAAATCTTCCGGAATACTCAGGCGCCAGTTGAAGTAGAAGGCATCCTGATGCTCGCGGCGAAAGCCTGTTACCTCCTCGATGCCCTGTTTCATGCTGCAAGCCACTTCGATCGGGTCGTCGATGATGATTCGGTAGCGCTCGCGCGCCTGCTCACCGAGCGTGAAAGCGATGAACTCATCGATACGGCGGAAGTAGTCGGCGCTGCTGCGCGGGCCTGTAAAGATGATCGGAAAGGGAATGTCGACGTTATCCGGATGCAGCAGCACGCCCAGCAGATAGAGAATTTCCTCGGCGGTGCCCACGCCGCCGGGGAAGATGATGATGCCGTGCCCCAGCCGAATAAACGCCTCCAGGCGTTTCTCGATATCCGGCATGATGACCAGTTCATTGACGATCGGATTGGGCGACTCGGCGGCGATGATGCCCGGCTCCGAAATGCCCAGATAGCGGCTATTGCGCCGGCGCTGCTTGGTATGGGCGACATTGGCGCCCTTCATCGGCCCCTTCATGGCCCCGGGGCCGCAGCCGGTGCAGATATCCAGCTCGCGCAGGCCCAGCTGGTAGCCCACTCCCTTGCTGTAGTCATACTCTTCGCGGGAGATCGAGTGGCCGCCCCAGCACACCACCAGGCTGGGATCGCGAGAGGGTTTCATCACCCCGGCGTTGCGCAGAATGTGGAAGACGGCGTTGGTGATGCCTTCAGAGGTGTCGAGGTCAAAGCGGGGGTGATGTTCAATCTCGTTGGAGACGTAGACGATATCGCGCAGCACCGACGACAGCAGCTCGCGGATGCCGCGAATCATCTGGCCGTCGACGAAGGCGTGGGCCGGCGCATTGCTGAGTTTCAAGCGCACGCCGCGATCCTGCTGGACGACCTCGATATCGAAATCCTGCCAGGTCTCCATCACGCTGCGGCTGTCGTCGATCAGGGGGCCGTAATTGAGAATCGCCAGAGCGCACTGGCGCAGCACCTCGTGCACGCCTTTGGATGAGCTGTCGCGCAGGCGGTTGACCTCCTGCTGCGACAGCACCTCGAGGCTGCCTTCCGGGGAAATGGTGGCCGAGATGCGGTTGGTTGCGGTCATTGAAAAGAAAATTCCTTGCCTTTGAAAACAGTGGGGACCAGGCGGGATGTTCAGCCGTCAAGGCGTGAGCGTGCCTGCTGCCACAGCGCTTCGATGCGCTGGCGATCTTCGCAGGACATGCCGTCTTCACTAAAGGTGTGCTCGAGCCAGTCGCGGTAGGTGGCGTCGAAAGTGTCGGCGTCGACCTGCTGCGGGTCGTACTCGGCCATCTCGAGTACCAGTTCCACCTGAGGGATCATGTAGCCAAGGGCGAAAAGATCGTCATCGGGTGCTTCGCCTTCCATGGCCAGTAGGGTGGTGCGGATGCGCTCCGCTCTTTGCTGAAAGGGATCCTGCATATCGGTTGGCCCTGTGTGGCGTGTATGACGCAATTCCACGATGCTAACACGGCATGCGGCGTGGCCGCCGGAAAGCGGGAACCGCGTCTGCGAAGAACAGTGTTTGATGATACAATTGCATCCCTGTCGAGCGCATTGCCAAACGCTGCCAGGGCGTTTGATATTCTTTTGTCGGCGGTCCCCATACGAACTGAAGATTCTACATGTTCAACGCCCAGTATTTCAGAACCTTCATCACCCTGGTGGAGACGGGGAGCTTCACCCATACCGCACGCAAGCTGGCGATGACCCAGCCCGGTGTCAGTCAGCATATTCGCAAGCTCGAACAGTATCTCGATCGCACCCTGCTGCATCGGCACGGGCGCCGTTTTACGCTGACGGAGGCGGGGCGGCGCGCCTACGACTACTCGGTAAGGCTCTTTGCCGAACACGAGCAGTTTCGCCATTCGCTGGATGATGAGTCGCTGGACAGCGGCGACTGCCGTATCGCCAGCCCGGCCAGTGTCGGCCTGATGTTCTATCCCTTTGCGCTGGGTTATCAGCAGCTCTATTCGGGTTTGACGATCAGCTACAATTTCGCCTTCAACAACGAAATTGTGCAGGACGTGCTGGCCGGGCGCCACGACATGGGCATCCTGACCGACATGACGCGCCATCCCGATCTCGAGTATGAACTGTGGCATCACGAGCCGCTGTGCCTGGTGGTGCCGGGTGACTTTCGTGGCAGTTCTCTCAATGAGCTGCTGGCGCTGGGTTTCGTCAACTATTTTGATGGCGTCAACAATGCAAGCCAGGTGCTGCGCGAGAATTTCGCCGGTGAGTTTCGCTCGATCAGCCATTTCCCGCAGCGCGGCTTCACCAACGATGTGGGGGTAGTGCTTGATGCCGTCGCGCGTGGGCTGGGCTTTACTGTGGTGCCGCGACCGGTACTGGAAAGCTCGCCCTGGCAGCGTCAGGTACTGGAGATGTCGCTGACCACCCCGGTTTACGAGCCGCTCTACGTGGTGATCCGTCGCGGCAATGAACTGCCCGGGCGCTACCGCCAGTTGATCGATGAATTTCGCCAGCAGCGGCGCAATGCGCTTTATGGCTACGATGTGCCGGAGGAGACGCTCTCGGAAGAGAGTGGTACATAGCAGGGCATGGCGCCGTTCTGCGCTGGCCTGCTGTCGATTAACGCCAGGCGATTAAAACGCAGCCCCAGGGGCAGGTTTTGAGTCGGCCACGAGCGCTGCCGCGGCGCGCGTGCCATGGTTAAATGGGGCAGAAAAGTCGCGGTAGGCGCCGTGCCCAATCCACAGCGTGTCAGCGCTTCCCGCCAGCGGCAACGCCACTCATCGATTATCGCACTGTCCATCAGGTGCAGCGCCCAGGTCCGGCCGTTGGTGTCCGGATCGGGGAAGCCGCCGAGACGAACTGCGGCCGCTTCCAGCCCGGTGGGGTGCTCAAGGCTGAATGCCCTGTCGAGTGCCGCCGCTTCGCCCAGCAGGGCCTGAACGCTGCGGCGCTCGATCTCGCCGATGAAATGCAGCGTCAGGTGCCAGTTTTCGACCGGCACCCAGCGCACCTCCTCCAGCCGATGTGCGAAACGTGACCGCATGCGAATCAGCGATGCGCAGCTGGCGCCATCCGGCAGCAGGGCAACGAAGAGCCTCAAGACTGTCGCCCCCGGGTGCACTCAGTCACGATAATCCTCGATGCTCGGGCAGCTGCAGATCAGGTTACGATCGCCATAGACGTTGTCGACCCGATTGACCGATGGCCAGAACTTCGCCTCGCGCGTTGCCGGCGTGGGGAAGATGGCCTGCTCGCGGCTGTAGGGATGAGGCCACTCGGCGCAAGCCAGGTCGCGTTCGCTATGCGGTGCGTTGACCAGCGGGTTGTCATCCTTTGGCCACTCGCCGTTTTCGACCGCCGCGATCTCTTCGCGAATGGCGATCATGGCGTCGCAGAAGCGATCCAGTTCGCGCTGCGACTCCGATTCGGTGGGTTCGATCATCAGCGTGCCTGCGACCGGGAATGACATGGTGGGGGCGTGGAAGCCGAAGTCGATCAGGCGCTTGGCGATATCCTCTTCATCGATGCCGCTGGCTGCCTTGAGCGGGCGGATATCGATAATGCACTCATGTGCCACCCGGCCGTTGACGCCGCGGTAGAGGACGTTGAAGTGCTCCTCCAGCCGCTGTGCGATGTAGTTGGCGCCGAGAATCGATACCTCGCTCGCCTCGCGCAGCCCGCGTGCCCCCATCATGCGGATGTAGGCCCACGAGATGGGCAGAATCAGCGCGCTGCCGAAGGGGGCCGACGCGACCGCGGTACCCGGCTCGCCGCTTTGCGTGACGGCGTGGCCCGGCAGGTAGTCGGCCAGGTGGGCGCGCACGCCGATCGGTCCCATGCCCGGGCCGCCGCCGCCGTGCGGAATGCAGAAGGTCTTGTGCAGATTGAGGTGCGAGACGTCGCCGCCGTAATCGCCGGGGCGGCACAGTCCCACCTGGGCGTTCATGTTGGCGCCGTCGATATAGACCTGCCCGCCGTGCTCGTGGACGATACGGCAGGCCTCGCGGATACCCTCTTCAAACACGCCGTGAGTCGAGGGGTAGGTGAGCATGATCGCCGACAGCCGCGCGCTGTGCTGCCCGGCCTTTTGGCGCAGATCCTCGAGATCGATATTGCCGCGGCTGTCACACTCCACCACCACTACCTTCATCTGCGCCATGGCGGCGGAGGCGGGGTTGGTGCCGTGGGCCGAGCTGGGGATCAGGCAGATATCGCGCTCCCCCTCGCCGCTGGCCTGCTGATAGCGGCGGATCGCCACCAGGCCGGCGTACTCCCCCTGAGCGCCGGAGTTGGGCTGCATGGAGACGGCGTCGTAGCCGGTGATCTCGATGAGCTGATGACACAGCTCGTCGATCAGGGTGTGGTAGCCCTGTACCTGATCACGCGGGGCGAAGGGGTGAATGTCGGCGCACTCGCGCCACGACAGCGGCACCATTTCGCTGGTGGCGTTGAGCTTCATGGTGCAGGAACCGAGCGGGATCATGGCATGGGTCAGCGACAGGTCGCGATTTTCCAGCCGCTTGAGATAGCGCAGCATCTCGGTCTCGCTGCGATAGCGCGAGAAGGTCGGATGGGTGAGATAGTCACTGTCACGCCTGGCGAATTCCGGCAGTGTCTCGCCGGCGGCGATCACCTCGGCGTCGAGGGCGGCAACGTCGAGGCCATGGCCCTCGCCCAGCAGCAGATCGAACAGCGCCGCCACATCCTCGATAGCGGTCGTTTCGTCGAAGCTGATGCCAACTCGGCCGTCATGGCGACGGCGCAGGTTGTGGCCGGCCTGCTCGGCGCGCTGATGCAGTGCCTCGTTATCCTCGACGCTCAGTGTCAGGGTGTCGAAAAAGGCCGAGCTGTCGGGTGCAAGCCCGGATTTCGCAAGCCCCAGGGCCAGAATGCGGGCCAGGCGATGCACCCGGCGGGCGATGGTGCGGATACCCTCGGCGCCGTGATAGACGGCGTAGAAGCCGGCGATATTGGCCAGCAACGCCTGGGCGGTACAGATATTGGAGGTCGCCTTCTCGCGACGGATATGCTGCTCGCGGGTCTGCATCGCCATGCGCAGCGCCGGGGCACCGTGACGATCCCGCGAGACGCCGATGACGCGCCCCGGCATCGAGCGCTTGAGGCCGTCGCTGACCGCGAAGAAGGCAGCGTGAGGGCCGCCGAAGCCCATCGGCACGCCGAAGCGCTGCGCCGAGCCGAGCACGATATCGGCGCCCAGTTCACCAGGAGGCGTCAGCACTGCCAGCGCCAGCAGATCGCTGGCCACCGCCACCATGACGTTGCGCTGATGGGCGCGCTCGATCAGCGGCGCCAGCTCGACGATCGCGCCGTCGTCACCCGGGTACTGCAGCAGGGCGCCGAAGACCTCGTGCTGGTCGAGTTGCTCGGCGCTGTCGACGATCAGCTCGATGCCCAGCCAGCCGGCGCGGGTGCGCAGCACATCGAGCGTCTGCGGAAAGACGTGATCGGCGACGAAAAAGGCGTCGCTTTTGTTTTTCCGGTTGGCGCGTCTGCACAGCGTCATCGCCTCGGCGGCGGCGGTCGCTTCGTCCAGCAGCGAGGCGTTGGCCAGCGTCATGCCGGTCATGTCCATGACCATCTGCTGGAAGTTCAAAAGCCCCTCCAGCCGCCCCTGGGCAATCTCCGGCTGATAGGGGGTGTAGGCGGTGTACCAGCCCGGATTCTCCAGCACGTTGCGGGCGATGACCGCCGGCATGCGGGTGCCGTAATAGCCGGCGCCAATGTGGCTGCGCGCCACCCGGTTGCGGCCCATGATGTCGCGCAGCCGTGCCAGCGCCTGTTCTTCGGGCAGGGCGTCGGGGAGTGCCAGCTCGCCGTCGAGGCGGATGTCGGCGGGAATGGTGCGCCGCATCAGGGACGCCATCGAATCCTCTCCGAGCCGTTGCAGCATGCTGTCACGCGCTCGGTCATCGGGGCCGATATGACGGCCGATGAAGGCGTCGCGATTGAACAGTTCGGTCAGGGGGCGAGTGTCGAATGCCATATCATATCCGTGTGGGTGGGGGCAGCCTCGCTGTGTTCGAGGTGTCGCCAGGGGAGGGGCCGCCATCAAAAGGCGGCCGACCGGTACCGGCTCAGTCGCTCTCTTCCTCGCCGGCGACCAGTTCGCCATAGGCGTCGGCATCGAGCAGCGATTCCAGCTCGTCGGGTTCGGTCAGGCGTACCTTGATCAGCCAGGCGTCGTCGTAAGGGCTCTCGTTGACGCTCTCGGGTGACTCTTCGAGCAGTGCGTTGACTTCGACAACTTCGCCACCCAGCGGCGCGTAAAGGTCCGAGGCGGCCTTGACCGACTCGACCACACCGAACTCCTCACCAGTAGCGAGTTCGGCGCCTACCTCGGGCAGTTCGACGAAGACCACATCGCCCAGCGCCTGCTGGGCATGGTCGGTGATGCCGATAGTGGCTGTGCCATCGCCGTTGTCCTGGATCCATTCGTGGCTGTCGGAGTAGCGAAGATTGGCGGGAATCTGACTCATGAGATTTTCCTTTCAAGACCGGCTTGCGGGTGTCGTGGGTCCAAATGGTATCGATAGCGAAGCGCCAACGAGGCGTCCTCGCCTATTATCGTGGCCGCAAGCATTGACGGCGTCCACCGCGAAGCGACATCGCAGAGTGAGTGCCTGTTTCCGATCGGAAACTTTTTGCTTATCGTAAACCTGACGGGGCGATGCGAAAAGGGCAACGGGCCAAATCAGCGCCGTCCGCATCGGTATTGAAACGCCGCGCCGCTCGCCATGACAGCATCTGCTGCAGGCGGTACATTGCCATCCTGATGACAGCGGAAACTGATCGAGAGGAGCGTTGAATGGACGTCCTGCATGGGATAATAACGAGCATCAACGGGGTAGTCTGGGGACCTCTTATGCTGGTGCTGCTGCTGGGAACAGGGCTCTATCTGCAGATCGGGCTGCGCGGCATGCCGATTCGCAATCTCGGTCGTGCTTTCGCCATGCTGTGGCAGGGGCGCAGCGGTGAACGCGACAGCGGCGAAATTTCCTCCTTCAACGCGCTGATGACCTCGCTGTCGGCCACCATTGGTACCGGCAACATTGCCGGAGTGGCCACCGCCATTGCGCTGGGGGGGCCCGGTGCCGTGTTCTGGATGTGGCTGACGGCGCTGGTGGGAATGGCGACCAAATATGCCGAGGCCGTCTGTGCCGTGCGCTTTCGTGAGCGTGATGACGGCGGTAACTACGTCGGCGGTCCGATGTACTATATCCGCAACGGCCTGGGGCAACGCTTTGCCTGGCTGGGTGCTCTTTTCGCTCTGTTCGGCGCGCTGGCGGCCTTTGGTATCGGCAATACCGTGCAGGCCAACTCGGTCGCGGACGCGCTGGCGACTTCCTTCTCCATTCCGGCATGGCTGACCGGGCTGGTTATCATGGTGCTGGCGGGCGCCGTTATTCTCGGTGGAATCAAGCGCATCTCCAGCGTGGCCGGACGACTGGTGCCGCTGATGGCGATCGCTTATCTGCTTGCAGGCATTGTGGTGCTGGTCATCAACAGCGCCGCTATTCCCGAAGCGCTGCGGCTGATCGTGGTACACGCCTTCACTCCCGTGTCGGCGGCGGGTGGCTTTGCCGGTGCCGCGGTGGCGGCGGCGATCCGTTTTGGCGTGGCGCGAGGCGTGTTCTCGAATGAAGCGGGGCTGGGCAGTGCGCCCATTGCTCATGCCGCAGCACAGACCGATAGTCCGGTGCGGCAGGGTATGATCGCCATGCTGGGAACCTTCATCGACACCATCATCGTCTGCACCATCGCGGCGCTGGCGATCATTACTTCCGGTCAATGGATCGAAGGCGAATCCGGTGCCGCCCTTACGGCGCTCTCCTTTCGGACCGCTTTGCCGGGGCCGGGAGATTACATCGTCGCACTGGCGCTGGCGATCTTTGCTTTCACCACCATTCTTGGCTGGTCCTATTACGGCGAGCGCTGTTTTCAGTACCTTTTCGGGCCCCGTGCGGCGCGTTTCTATCGTATTGTCTTCGTGTTGATGATCCCGGTGGGTGCGGTGTCACAACTGGACTTCATATGGCTGTTGGCGGATACCTTCAACGCCCTGATGGCAATCCCCAACCTGATCGCGCTGGCCCTGTTGTCGCCACTGATTTTTCGCCTGACGCGTGAATATTTCATCCTCAACCAGCGTTGACCGTTCCATTGGGTTCGGATGCGTCGCCTATATGCCACTAACTATCCGGGAGTTTTTATGTCGACACTTCACCGCACGCCGCTCTATTCACTGTGGCAGGAGCAGGGCGCAAAATTCGTGCCCTTTGCCGGTTACGAAATGCCGGTGCAGTTCGCCGCCGGGGTCAAGCGCGAGCATGAGCATACCCGCGCCAGCTGTGCGCTGTTCGATGTCTCGCATATGGGACAGCTACTGATTCGCGGCAGCCAACCGGCGCAGGCGCTGGAGCGGGTCTCGCCGATCGATGCGGTGGGGCTGGCGACCGACCGGCAGCGCTACGGGCTGTTCACGGGCAGTGTTGGCGGCATTCATGATGACTTCATGGCGGTCAACGCCGGCGACCATCTCTTTCTGGTGGTCAACGCGGCCTGCAGGGCGGCCGATATCGCCCTGTTGCGCAGCGGCCTGGGCGATGGCGGTGAGCTCGAGGTGATCGAGGATCGCGCCCTGCTGGCGCTGCAGGGGCCGCAGGCGCGTACCGTGATGGGGCGTGTGTGTCCCTCGGCCGCCGAGTTGACCTTCATGCAGTTCGGCCGTTTCAGTGTCGATGGTGTTGAACTGTGGGTCAGCTGCTCCGGCTATACCGGTGAGGACGGCTTTGAAATTTCAATTCCCGCCGCCGAAGCCGAAGCCTTCGCCCGGCGTCTGCTGGCCGAGGAGGAGGTCGCACCGGCAGGGCTCGGAGCACGGGACTCGCTGCGGCTTGAAGCCGGTCTGTGCCTCTATGGCCACGACATGGATGAGAACACCACCCCGGTCGAGGCGTCACTGGGTTGGGCGATCAGCAAGGCGAGGCGCCAGGGCGGTGAGCGTGAGGGCGGCTTTCCCGGTGCCGATGTCATTCTCACCCAGCAGGCCAATCGCGACCATCAGCGCCAGCGCATCGGTCTGGTAGGTGACGGCCGCGCACCGGTGCGGGAGGGCAGCCCGCTCTATAGTCCGGAAGGAGATCGCATCGGCGAAGTCACCTCCGGTACCTTCGGCCCCACCGTAGGCGCGCCGGTAGCGATGGCCTATGTGTGGCGCGACTACGCCGAGCCCGGTACCCGACTGCAGGCCGAAGTCCGCGCTCGTCGGCTGGATATGACGGTAACGAAAATGCCGTTCGTGCCGGCACGCTTTTATCGCGGCTGATCCATTTATACCGTTATCTTGTGTGGTTGTCATGGCGTCGCGATGTTGGGCTCATCGCGGCGCTCTGTTGTTTATGGCGGGGGCCTTTTCAGGTGGTGGGCAGCATGCCCTCCAGTGCGAGAATGACAAGCGCCGTTCCCTGAGCGAGCAGAAAGCCGATCAGGGCGCCGGCGATGACGTCGGTAATATAGTGCAGACCCAGGATGACGCGTGACAGCACCACCAAAATGGCGAAGGGCAGCACCACGATCAGCATCACGGGGACGAACATGGCCGCCAGGGTGGTGAACATCACGGCGTGCAGGGTGTGGCCGCTGGGAAAGCTGTAGCGGTCCAGCGGCGGCATGGTGCAGGGAATTTCGAAGGAGATGTAGGGCCGTTCGCGGCACAGGCGGTTCTTGAGCAGGCGGTAGAGAATGCCGCCCACCGCTGCGGAGAGGCCGAAACAGACTGCCAGCAGCCAACCGTGCCACCAGGGGGTGATCAGCGGAATGGCGAAGCACATCACGATCCACGCCGGCGCATCGCCCAGTCGGCTGGCCCAGCGCAGCACGAACAGCAGCGGGCGGTAGGCGCCCAGCCGGGCCAGCCGGTTACAGGCCTTCCACTCGAGAGTGTCGAGCCGTTTGAACAGTGGAAGTCGCTCATCTGCCACCGCTCACCTCCTGTGTCTCCAGCAGATAGTTCGTGAAGGTTTTACCGATCGCCGGCCACTCCAGCGCCTTCACGCGCTCACTTGCCGCCTCGCCCATGGCCTGTGTCGCGGCTCTATCATCGCAGAGTGCCACCGCGGCGTCGACAAAAGCGCCGTTGTCCTCGGGTGGCGCCAGTCGGCCCTGGTGGTTGTCCTCGATCAGCTCGCCGGCGGCGGCGCAGTCGAAGGCCACCACCGCCAGGCCGCTGGCCATCGCCTCGATGACCACGTTGCCATAGGTCTCTGACAGCGACGGGAAGAGGAAAATATCGGCGCTGGCGTAGTGGGCGGCCAGTGCCGTGTCGCGTTGAAAGCCGGCGAAATGTACCCAGGGGAGTCGTTTCTCCAGAGCGGCGCGCTGTGGCCCGTCGCCGACAATGACGGCAACCATCCCGGGGTGGCGACGGCGCATCGCCTCGAGACTGTCGATCAGCAGCATGACGTTTTTTTCCGCGGCCAGGCGGCCGACATGCAGCGCCACCGGGGTGTCGTCGCTGGCGCCCCATTCGGCGCGCAGCGTGCGGCTGCGATGCGCCGGCGAGAAACGCCGGCTGTCGAGCCCGCGGCCGAGCACCCTGACATGACGATAGCCGTAGTCCGTGAGCGCTTCGGCCTGCGCCGAAGTAGGGACCAGGGTGGTGGTGGTCGCGTTGTGAAACAGGCGCAGAAAAGGGCGCACCAGCGGGCGCAGTATTTTCAGCAGGATGTAGTACTGGCTGTACTGATCGAAATTGGTATGAAAGCCGCTGACCACCGGAATGCCCAACCGTCTGGCCTGCAGCAGAGCCGTCGTGCCCAGCGGCCCTTCGGTGGCGATATAGATGACGTCGGGTCGCTGCTCGCGCCATAAGCGTGCGAGTCGCAGTGGCGCCGGAATCCCCATGCGAACGCCGTCATAGTCGGGAATGGGAATGGCGCCGGTGTGCAGTTCTTCGCTCATCAATTCGTCACGATGCGGCTGGGGTGGCCGTGGCCGGATCAGCTGCAGGCGTGCGCCACGGTCGTGAAGATGGTGCGCCAGATGCCCGAGCGTATGGGTAACGCCGTTGATTTCGGGGTGCCAGGTTTCACTGACGAAGGCGACGCGCATCCTGAGCCTGTTGTCGTCTGCTGTAATGGTATCTTCGCGCTCACCGATGACAGGGCGCGGACACTCCCGTGACGTTATGGTGTCATTGGCGCTCATCGCAGAATCTGTCCGGGATTGAAGGGGCGGCCGGCAAGGCGTGTGTCGAACAGCAGCCGGTGGCGGCCGTTACCGTCACGGCGGATATCGCAGATCGGCGTGCCGGTGGTGACCTGCTGTCCGTTGTTGACGAGCAGATTGTCGCACTGGGCGTAAACGCTTTGCAGATTGCGTTCGTGGTGGACGATCACTACACCGCCCAGCTGACGCATGGTACCGGCAAAACGCACCCGCCCGGGGGCGACCGCGCGTGCACGGTTGTCGCCGCTGACCTCCAGCAGCATGGGCTGCAGTGAGCCACGGGCGTCGGGGCCAAACCGGCGCACGATCCGATAGTTGTTTGCCGGCCACGCCCAGGGGCCGACATCGCGGGGGATGGCGCTGGCGGGCGCCGCGCCACTGGAGGCAGTTGCGGTGCTGCTGCGGCTTGATGCCGAGGCGCTGCCTACCGGCACGGTCAGCATCTGACCGATGCGCAGGCGATCGGCGTCAAGGCCCGAGTTGGCAGCGGTGATGCGCGATACACTGGTGCCGAAATGGCGGGCGATGTCACTGGCGGTATCGCCGGCGCGTACGCGATAGCGGTACTGACCGTTACCCGGTGCACGTTCGCTCTGATCCGGCAGCATCAGGCGCTGGCCGATCGCCAGGTCGCGAGCGTCGACAGCGGGATTGAAGCGCTCCAGGCGCAGCAGCGGAATGCCGGCACGAGCGGCAATGGCGGAGAGCGTATCGCCGGCGCGTACGGTGGTGTAACCCTGTGGCGCTGGACCGATACTGCTACCGCCACCGCGCGGCGCCGAGGCGCAGCCGGCCAGCAGCACCAGCAGCAGAAGAATCACAACGGGTCGGAACATGAGAGCTGCTGATCCTTCTCCTGCCATAAGACGTTGATCCAGTTCTGAAACCGCTGGCGATAAAGCGGGTCGCCGGCGTAGTCGCCCTGTGCCATCCATGGCGGAATCTCCAGACGACGCGCGCGGATAGTGACAGATCCACCGCGGCCACACAAAAAATCGCCAAAGCCGGTGCGCCCGGCGCGATAATCAAGCGTGATATCCACTATACCGCAGAGATGTTCGCCCAGTAGCTCAACCACCTGGGCGCAGCCGCCGGCGCGAGGCTTGAGAAGATGCTGCCAGGGGCTTCGCTGAGCGCGCTGCTTGTCGATGCTGAAGCGGGTACCTTCGGCGAAATTATACAGGGTTACCGGTGAGGCGCCGGCATCGGCAAGCGCCCGGCGCGTGGTCTGAAGGTCGCGGCGGGCCAGTTGCGGCCGGCGCTTGAGCTGTGCGCGGCTATAGCGTCGCATAATGGGAAAGTCCAGCGCGCGGAACGCCTGGCCAACGATCGGAATCCAGCTCAGTTCGCGCTTGACGAAAAAGCGCGGCGGCGGCAGGCGCTGATGCAGGGCAGACATCAGAATGAAGACATCGACCCAGCTGCGGTGATTGGCGATTACCAGCCAGTGCTGTTCGCGACACAGTCCGTTAGGCAGGGTGACCCGCCAGTCGGGAGCGAGCCAGTGACGGATCCACCAGTTGTTGCCGGCGATCCAGCCGCCGGCAACGGCATCGAGCGCGGTGCGCAGCCGTCGCCGGGCGCTATTGAAGGGCAGTACGGGTCTGAGCAGGCTCAGCAGCAGCAGTGGCACGCCCCACAGCAGCGTATTGGTCACCAGCAGTATGACGCTGACTGTGCCCTTCAACAGCGCTACCCACCGGCCTTGTGATGTCGCCTGTGGCATCAGCGCTCGGGAAGCCGTTCGGCTGCCGCCCTGACACCGGATAGATAGGCGCCACCGAAAAGGTGCAGGTGATTGAGCAGCGGGTAGAGCTGGAAAAGCGCGCGTCGGCGCGGCCAGTCATCGGGCGCGCCGGCGTTCCAGTAGGCCTCGAAAAAGGCCGCGTCGGGTGTCCCGAACAGCTCCAGCATGGCGATATCGACATCACGGTAGTGGCGGTAGACGGCCGGGTCGATCAGCGCCGGGCCCTTGTCGCTGAAGTGTACGTTGCCCGACCACAGGTCGCCGTGCAGCAGGCTGGCGGGGGCATTGGGCAGCCAGCTCTCAAGCGCATGGGCGATACGCTCCAGCCGCTCGTACAGGGCGGCGTCAAGACGCCCCTGATCGCGGCAGCGCCGCGCCAGCGCCATGATGCGCTGTTCGCGCTGAAAAACGCGGCCATCATTGTTCGGCGTATTGATCTGCGGCGTGGTGCCGGCGAAGTTGTCGCGGTGCCAGCCGTGCTCATCGACGGTGTGGTCGTGAAGCTTGCGCAACCCCTCGCCAAGACGCTGTTGATCGGCCTTCGAGGGCCGCGTCGGGGGTAGAAAGGTCATCACCAGCGCACCCTCGAGCAGGCCCACCACCTCGGGAACGAGCAGGCCGCTGGCGGCGTCGCGCAGCGCTTCCAGTCCCTCGGCCTCGGCGCTCAGTGCGTCGCTGTCGGCGTGTTTGACCAGCAACTCGCCGTGCTCGGTGGGGACGTGCCACACCCGGCCGATATCGCCACCGCTCAGCGGCCGAGCCTCGCCGGTAGCGCGAATGTCGAGGGCCTGCAGTGTCTCCAGTGGCGTCATGGTCTCTCCTTGCAGCTGGTTCCGGGGCGCTCAGGAAGCTTTCCTCGCTGAGCGCTGCTGATCCGGGTCGTCTTCCTCGCTGTCGCCATGCGCTGTCGGCTCTTTATCGCGCTCCTCCAGCGGTGTGGCTTCCTCCTGCTGAAAAAGACGATAGAGCTCCTCCATGGCGGCGCGATCGTTTTGCAGCAGCTGATCGTTGTCGTGGCGGTAGCGACGCGAATCCTCGAACATACGCTGGTCGAAGTCGCGGAACAGGCGTACCGCCTCGGCGGCCCGGGCACTGGGGTAGCCCAGTCCGATCAGCGCTTCCTGCGAGAGTTCGAGTCCGGCCGAGAAGGTCTCGCGTATTGCCACCCTGACGCCCAGGTCCTGCAGGTGCCAGGCGTGATGACGATTACGCGCCCGGGCATAGACTTCCAGGTGAGGAAAATGCTCCCGCGCCAGCCGGGCGATGGTGGTGCAGGTCTCTTCATTGTCGACGCAGATAATCAGCATTTTGGCCTTTTCAAGCCCCGCCGCACGCATCAGGTCGAGCCGGGTGGCGTCGGCGTAGTAGATACGCGAGCCGAACTGGCGAATGAATTCGACCTGGCGAATATTGGGGTCGAGGGCGGTAAAGCGCACGTTCTGCATCCGCAGCATTCGCGCCACGATCTGGCCAAAGCGGCCCAGCCCGGCGATGATCACCGGCGGATCGTCATCGGGAAACTGGGTCTCCCAGCGCCGCCCGGCGGGGCGCAACCGCTCGCCCAGCCGGCTGCCGTAGCGGTAGAGAAAGGGGGTGGCCGCCATCGACAGGGTGACGGCGGCAATGCACAGGCTGGCGATGCGCTGGTCGATGACGCCGGCGGCGACCGCCGTGGTCAGCAGCACGAAGTCGAACTCGCCGCCCTGGGCGATGACGGTTGCCAGCCGTGGAATCTGTTGGCGCGGCATGCGGGTCGCCAGCCCCAGCAGGGTCAGTACCAGCATCTTCGACAGCAGGATGGCAAGCGTAATGCCGACCACGATGGGAGCGCTCTGCAGCACCAGTGCGAGGTCCACCGACATGCCCACGGCGAGGAAGAAAAGTCCCAGCAGGATGCCCTTGAAGGGTTCGATGTTGGCTTCCAGCTCGTGGCGATAGGGGGTGTCGGCCAGCAGCACACCGGCCAGAAAGGCGCCCAGCGCCATGGAAAGCCCGGCATGCTCCATCACCCAGGCCGTGCCCAGTACCATGAAAAGGGCGGCGGCGGTGAACACCTCATGCACCTGGCTACCCGCCACCATGCGCAGCACACGTGGAAACAGATAGCGCCCCACCACGAGGGTGGCAACGACGACCCCGGTCGCCTGTAACAGCGATAGCCACAGCGGTCCGCCGCTTTCGGCGTCGCCGTTGCTGCCCAGCACTGGCATCAGCGCCAGCAGCGGAATGACCGCCAGATCCTGAAACAGCAAAATGGCGAAGGCGGTCTGGCCGTGAGGGCTGGCGAGCTGCTGATGTTCGGTTAAAAGCTGCAGCGCAAAGGCGGTGGAGGAGAGCGCCAGGGTCAGTCCCAGCAGAGTGGCTGCGGTATTGCCAAGCCCCAGCGCCAGCCCCAGCGGCAGCAGCAGCAGGGCGGTCAGTACCAGCTGCAACGAGCCGAGACCGAACAGCCGCTTGCGCAGCTGCCACAGCCGCGACGGTTCCAGTTCAAGGCCGATCACGAACAGCAGCATGACGATGCCGATCTCGGAGAAGTGCAGTACCGACTCCGGTTCGGCAATAAAACCGCTGATCGAGGGACCGAGTATCAGGCCGGCGCACAGGTAGCCCAGAATCGAGCCCAGCTTGAAGCGGGCGAACAGGGGGACCGCGATCACCGCGGCGCCCAGCATTACGGCCGCTTCAAGAATAAAGGACATGCTGCGCTCTCCCTGGCACGGTCACGGTCGGCGAGTCGAGAGCCCGCCTTGATGCATCATAGCGTCATGGCGTCGCTTTCAGCGATAGCGGCCGCTGTCGGCCTGTTCGATCAGATCGCGCAGGGTGGCGTAGATATCGGCGCAGGTGACCACCATGTTTTCGCCGTAAAGCGCCTGCGTCAGCCCCTCCGGGCAGTCATAGACGTGGCCGGTGCGGGCGCCGGCCTCGCGGGCGATCAACAGCCCGGCGGCGAAATCCCACGGCGAGCAGCTCTCGTAGTAGCCGTCAAGCCGGCCGCAGGCCACGTTGCACAGGTCGAGCGCGGCGGAGCCGTCGCGGCGAATGTCGCGGCAGTTCTCCAGCACCGCATGAAGGCGGCGCATCAAGGGCGCGCGGGCATCGCGGTCGTAGGGAAAACCGGTGGCGATCAGGGCGTTTTCGAGGCTGCGCACCTCACTGACGGCGATCGGGCGGTCATTGAGATGGGCGCCATGCCCTGCAACGGCGCTGAAGGTTTCGCCGAGAAAGGGCGCATGGACCACGCCGAGCTGGAGGCGGCCGCGCTCCATCCAGGCGATGGATACCGCCACATAGTGGTGGCCGTGGGCGAAATTGACCGTGCCGTCGATGGGATCGACGACCCATAGCGGCGCGTTCTCGTCCAGCTCGTGGCGCTCCGGTGACAGCTCTTCGGTCAACCGCGCTTCGCCGGGGAAGCAGCGCGCCAGCTCGTCGCTGATGTAGCGGTCCACGGCGATGTCGGTGTCGGTGACCAGTTCGTTACCGTGTTTGAGACTTTGCTGCAGATGCCCCTCTTCGCGGGCGGCATAAATGCGACGGCCCGCCTCGTGAGCGATACGTGTGGCTTCTGCGAGGCGCTCATGTGGTGTCATCGAAACCTTCCTGTGTGGTTCGTCACTGTCGTACCGGTCTTTTCTGCAGCTTGCGCTGCAGCGTGCGGCGGTGCATGCCCAGGCTGCGGGCGGTGGCGGAGATGTTGCCCTCGTTGTCCTGCAGCACCCGCTGGATGTGTTCCCAGGTGAGACGGTTGACCGAGGGCGGGTTGTCGGCGATCTCGGCATCCGGATTGCCCTCCTGGGCGTCCAGCGCGTGCAGCACCTCGGCGACCTCGACCGGCTTGCAGAGATAGTTGACGGCGCCCAGCTTGATCGCCTCGACGGCGGTGGTAATGCTCGAATAGCCGGTCAGTATCACGATGCGGCAGGCAGGGCTGATCGACAGCAGCTCGGGGAGCAGGCGCAAACCGGAGCTCTCTTCCAGCTTGAGGTCGAGGGTGGCGTATTCCGGTGGCCGCTGTCGGGCGAGGCGCAGCGCCTCTTCGGCAGTGGCGGCTACCATGACGTCGAACTCCTGGCGCTTCAGTGAGCGCTCCAGAATGCGGCAGAAAACCGGGTCGTCATCGACCACCAGAAAGGGTGCTTCATGCATATCGTTATCCCCGTTAAGTAAATGCGTGATCCCTGGCTGTCTTGTTATCGGGATGCGGCAGCCTCACCTCGGTCAGGGTGCCGCCCTGCTGCTGATTGTAAAGTCTAACGCTACCACCGAAACGATCGAGGGTGGCGTGGGTGAGGAACAGTCCGATGCCAAGGCCGCGCGAGCGCCCCGAGATGAAGCTCTCGCCCATGTGGCTGGCGACTTCCATCGAGATGCCCGGGCCGCGATCGACGATCGACAGCACGCGCTCGTCGCTGTCCGCCTCCAGGCCGATGACGATGCCGTTGGGCTCGGCGTCGGCGGCATTGTTGAGCAGGTTCATGACCGCCTGATCGAGGGTCGGGTCAACCATCAGTTCGATGTCGCGGTCGGCGATTTCGAGATGGTGGCTGACATCGGGGCGCATCACCAGCCAGCGCTGCAGCAGTTTTTCCAGCCAGTACGCGGCGTTGACGCGCTGCGGCGGGTCACCCTGGCGGCGATCGGCGCTGGCGACCAGCTCGCGCAGATGGTTCTTGCAGGTGTCGACCTGGCTGCGCAGCAGGTCAAGGTCCTCGCGCTGGGTCTCGCTGATCTTTTCGGCGCGCATTTCGTCGATCAACATGGTCATGGTAGAGAGCGGCGTGCCCAGCTCGTGGGCGGTGCCGGCGGCCTGGCTGGCGACGGCCAGAATCTGCTCGTTGCGCAGTGCCGCCTCGCGAGTGCGCGCCAGCATATGATCGCGTTGGCGCAGGGTGATCGCCATGCGGCAGATGACGATGGCGATAATACCGGCGCAGAGGGTGAAGTTGAGCCACATGCCCAGCACATCGAGCGTCAACAGGCCGTCGCCGATGGGTTGACGCAGCTCCGGTACCGGTTCGAACTGCAGCATCAGCACCGAGTAACCCAGCAGTGCCGAGGCGGCGGCGATACAGGCGTGACGCCAGGGTTGAGTGGCCGCCGCCATGGCGATCGGGATCACGTAATAGGCAATGGCCGGATTGGTGGGCCCGCCGGTGAAATAGAAGATCAGCGTCAGCCCGGCGATGTCGATCAGCAGATGAATCAGGTATTCGAGATCGGTAATCGGGCGGGGATGGCCCAGCCGCCACCAGGTGGCAACGTTGAAAAGCCCCATGATGACGATGATGGCGATGATCGGCACGATGCGTAACTGAAAGTCCAGCACCTCGATGCCGAAAATGACAACGAGCAGGAAGCAGGTCCAGCTGATACCGCGTGCCACGGTCAGCCGGACCAGGTTGCGTGCCGGAGTGGTGAAAATGAACGCCTGGGTCATCAATACGCCATGCCGAAGGATGTCATTTTATTCTAACCCGGCTGACGTCCGGTAACAGTGTCCGGATGTGGATTGCACCGCAGCGTCATGCTATCGATGCCGGTTGGGTGGCGACATGCCCACCAGTTCGCCATGAGCGGTCAGGGTAGTGCGACCGCAGTCGCAGCTCAGCGAGTAGGTAGGGGGCTCATATCAGGGCTCCTTTATCGCTTGTCACATCTCGGTCAAGCATATGACAGCGCGTTGTGCCGCCGCCTCGACACGACATGCCGACTTCGCACCGCTACAATGGATCACCATTGACGACAGTCCACGTTCACTGGCTCGATTTTTATTTGCAAAACTTCGCCGCTTTGCTGCTGCGGGGCGCGCACCATCCTGCCAGAGCGACCATTTTTCAGAGCAACGATGTCAGACACTCAAATCGCCCACGAAGCCTCGCTTCGCCGTACCTTTGCCATCATCAGCCACCCGGACGCCGGCAAGACCACCATTACCGAAAAGCTCTTGCTGTTCGGCAACGCCATCCAGGTGGCGGGCGCGGTCAAGAGCAAGCGCCAGGACCGCAATACCACCTCCGACTGGATGAAAATGGAGCAGGAGCGCGGCATCTCGGTAACCACCTCGGTGATGCAGTTCCCCTACAAGGGGCGCATCGTCAATCTGCTCGATACCCCGGGCCACGAGGATTTCTCCGAGGATACCTACCGCACCCTGACGGCGGTGGATTCGGCGCTGATGGTGGTCGATGGCTCGAAGGGCGTCGAGGACCGCACCATCAAGTTGATGGAGGTGTGTCGTCTGCGCACCACGCCGATTCTCACCTTCATCAACAAGATGGACCGCGATACCCGCGATCCGGTCGAGGTAATGGACGAGATCGAAACGGTGCTCAATATCGCCTGCGCGCCGATTACCTGGCCGATCGGTATGGGGCGCCATTTTCGCGGCGTCTACCACCTGCTCAACGATCGCGTGCATCTCTACACCCAGGGACAGGGCAACCGCATCAGCGAGGATGTCTTTATCGATGGCCTCGACAGTGCCGAGGTCGACGAGGCGCTGGGCGCCAGCCAGGCCGCCGAGCTGCGCGAGGAGATCGAGCTGGTGCGCGGCGCTTCGCACGAATTCGATCTCGACGCCTACCGCCGCGGCGCGCTGACGCCGGTCTATTTCGGCACCGCCATGGGCAACTTCGGCGTGCGTGAAATGCTCGACGGCTTCGTCGAATATGCCCCTTCACCGCGCCCCAGGGAGACCGATGCCCGTGAGGTGGTCGCCGAGGACGGCAGCTTTACCGGCTTCGTGTTCAAAATCCAGGCCAACATGGATCCCAAACACCGCGACCGTATTGCCTTTCTGCGCGTCTGCTCCGGCAAGTACGAGCGCAATATGAAAATGCACCATGTACGGATCAAAAAGGACGTCAAGATCGCCGATGCGTTGACCTTCATGGCGGCGGATCGCGCTCAGGTCGAGGAGGCCTGGCCGGGTGACATCATTGGTTTGCACAACCACGGCACCATTCAGATCGGCGACTCCTTCTCCAGCGGTGAGCGGATGCGCTTTACCGGCATTCCACACTTCGCACCGGAGCTGTTCCGCCGCGTGCGGCTCAAGGACCCGCTCAAGACCAAGCAGTTGCAGAAGGGCCTGCAGCAGCTCTCCGAAGAGGGCGCCACCCAGGTGTTCATGCCGCTGGACAACAATGACCTGATCGTCGGCGCGGTGGGGATGCTGCAGTTCGACGTGGTGGCGCACCGGCTGCTTAACGAGTACAAGGTGGAGTGCATCTACGAGCCGGTCAACGTCCAGACGGCGCGCTGGATTCACGGCGACGAGCGCAAGCTCGAGGAGCTGCGCAACAAGGTCAGCACCCACCTGGCGATCGACGGCGGCGGTTTTCTCACCTACCTGGCGCCGACCCGGGTCAACCTGCAGCTGACCGAAGAGCGCTGGCCGGATCTCTCCTTTGATGCTACGCGTGAACACTGACGGCGCGGGTTGCGCCATTCGATCCATATTCGGAAGAGGAACAGGGAATGCCCGGATTCCTGAGCGATTTTCGCAATTTCGCGGTCAAGGGCAACGTGGTGGAGCTGGCGGTGGGTATTATCATCGGTACCGCCTTCACCGCCATCGTCAATAGCCTGGTGCGGGATATCTTCACGCCCATACTGGGGCTGGTAACCGGCGGGCTCAACTTTACCAACCTCTTCGTGGTGCTCAAGCCGGGGGCCAACGCCGCCGGCCCCTACGCCACGCTGGCCGAGGCCCAGGCGGCCGGCGCGGTGACCGTCAACTACGGGATTTTTCTCAACGCGATGATCTCCTTTCTGATCGTGGCGGTTGTCTGCTTCATTCTGATGCGTAACATTCAGCGCCTGCGCGATTTCGGTCACCGTCTCGAGCACGAAGAGCCGGCGGCGCCCACCACCAAAGCCTGCCCTTTCTGCTGTAGCGCGATTGCGATTGAGGCCACGCGCTGCCCGCAGTGCACCTCAAGGCTGGAGAGCGCCGAGCCGGCCGCCTGAGCTGCTGGAGATCGCCATGCTGGCCGATGCCCACTGCCATTTACAGTTCAGCGCCTTCGATGCCGATCGCCCGGCGGTGATACGCCGTGCCCGCCAGCAGGGCGTCAGCCGACTGGTGGTGGCCGGCACCCGCCTTGACGAGATCGGGGCGCTGACGGCGCTGAGCCGGCCGGGTGAGGTCGATATCTGCTTCGGATTGCACCCCTGGTTTCTCGATGATCATGGCGACGATGACATCGAGCAGCTGGCGCAGGCACTGGCGTCTCATGAGGTGGTGGCGCTGGGGGAGTGCGGCGTCGATGCGCGGATCGACAGCCCCGAGCGCCAGTGGCGGCTGTTTGACGCCCAGCTGAAACTGGCCAAAAGGCTCGCGCTGCCGGTAGTGATCCACTGCGTGAAGTATGAAGACGAAGTGGGCAAGCGCCTGGGCCAGCTGGCACTGCCCGCCGGCGGGTTGATTCACGCCTTCACCGGCAGCCTGCAGCAGGCCGAACGGCTGATCGGGCTGGGCTTTACGCTGGGTATTGGCGGTGCGGTCACTCACGACCGGGCGCACAAGCTTAAACGTACGGTGGCCGCGCTGCCCGAGGGCAGCTTCGTGCTGGAAACCGACGCTCCCGACATGACCCCGCAGGGCGCCGCCGGTGAGCGCAACGAACCGGCCAATGTGACACTGGTGGCCGCCGAGGTGGCACGTCTGCGCGGGATCAGCGCCGAGACCCTGGCGGCACAGACCGGAGCGACGCTGGAGAGGCTTTTAAGGCGCTGATATCGAGCCCGCCTAACCCTCCAGTGTTTCCGGGTCCAGCCGCGCCAGCGCATAGGGCAGCGGTGACAGATGCGCCGGCTGATCGTCGATGGTCAGCGACGGCATCTCGTCCTTGATCGTGAGGATCGCCAGCAGTTCGACCCGGCCGTCCTCCGGCGCTGCAGCGCGCATCACTTCTCCCACCGATTTGCCGCGCTCGGCGTCGATAACGGCGGTGCCGGCCGCCGGGGCGGTCTCGAGGGCAACACTCAGGTGCATCAGGCGCTTTTTCACCTGGCCGCGATAATGGGCGCGTGCCACCACCTCCTGACCGGTGTAGCAACCCTTTTTGAAGCTGATACCGGCCAATGCTTCCCAATTGAACATCTGCGGCAGCCAGGCCTCCGTCTGGTCGCCATCCAGCCACAACAGGCCGGCCTGAATATCGAGCCGCGTCCATAGCGCTTCGCTGGTCTGCAGCGCGCCTTCGGCAAGACGCGCATAGCGTGTGCCGGCGCTCTCCACGGGGGCTGCCAGCAGGAAACGCGGTTGCTGGTGAGGGTGTCGGGTGATCACGCTGTCGCCTGCCAGCCGTACGCCCCATTGTTGTCGGGGCAGCGGCAACCCGTCGCTCTCCAGCAGCGTGCCGCCCTCGGCGCCGGCAACGCCAAACAGCGCCAGGTCATCACGCAGCGCTATCTCCGCCTTGTAAAAGGGAATGTATTTGCCCAGATGCTGACGCAGCGGCTCGGCGACGCTGCGCGCCAGCAGCAGCCACCAGCGCTCTTCGCCGGGGTGAATCAGCTGCGCGTTGGCAATGGTGCGCCCCTTGGGCGTGCAGAATACCGTGGGCGGACCGACGTGTTCGGTGGCGTGTGCGGTCGAAGCGCTGGTCTGGCCCTGCAGAAATTTTTCGCCGTCGGGGCCGTGAATTTCCAGCACGCAGAGCTGTTCCAGCGGCATCAGCGCCGCCGAGGCCTGCAGCGCTGCCGAGTCCTGTGGCTGGCCGCGCTGCAGTTCGCCATGAGCGTCACGGTTAAAGCCCTGCTGCTCGAGGAGTTGCTGCCAGGCGTTGGATGTCGATGAGGTCATGATGGCTCCGCAGAACGGTCTTTGGAAATCGCCGCCGATGAAAATTGCGCAAACAGAAAGGATAGCGCAGTCTGGGGGCTTTTCTGTGCGCGGTTGCTGGACAGGCACATCGGGGTGCGTCGCAATGATTGCAAGCCGCTCCGGTTCGCCTGTCGCAATCGAATCACGACGGATGGAGATGTGGAAAGATGGCGCTGACCTTTACCCTGACCGGGTTGCAGAATAACGATGACGTCAACCGTCTGACGACGGCACTGATGGAGCTCGAAGGCGTGGAGACGGTACAGGTGGCGCGTGAGTGGCTGGAGGTCGAGGGCCGAGCCAGCGAGCGCAGCGTGATGGCCGTTATCGAGCAGCAGGGGTTTGGCGTGCGGCGCTGACGAAGAGCTCGCACCTGACGACGGTCGGGTGCTGCGCCTTGCAAAAGCGGCGTGGCGCACGCATATCCGCTACATTCCCTCTATTGGCAGGCCGGTATCGGCAGTCATGTGGCGATCATCGGCGGCGCGATACGTGCCGCCTCCGGCGACCCTTCCTGAACTGATCACTTTGACGGAGTGTGCATGGCTCGCGAGTTTCGCATCGCCTCCGAGTACAAACCGGCCGGCGACCAGCCGGCCGCTATCGATGGCCTGATGCGTGGCCTCGACGCCGGGCTGGCCCATCAGACCCTGCTGGGCGTCACCGGCTCGGGCAAGACCTTCACCATGGCCAATGTGGTGGAACGGCTGCAGCGGCCGACCATCGTCATGGCGCCCAACAAGACGCTGGCAGCGCAGCTCTACGGCGAATTCAAGGCGTTCTTCCCCGACAACGCGGTGGAGTATTTCGTCTCCTACTACGACTACTACCAGCCCGAAGCCTATGTGCCGTCGTCGGACACCTTTATCGAGAAGGACGCCTCGGTCAATGACCACATCGAGCAGATGCGCCTGTCCGCCACCAAGGCACTGCTGGAGCGCCGCGATGCGCTGATCGTGGTGTCGGTCTCGGCGATCTACGGTCTCGGCGACCCGGATCAGTATCTGAAGATGCGGCTGCACTTCAACCGCGGCGAGCTGATCAACCAGCGCGATTTTCTGCGCCGCCTGGCGGAGCTGCAGTACACCCGCAACGACATGGACTTTCGCCGCGGCACCTATCGGGTGCGCGGCGATGTGATCGATATCTTCCCCGCCGACTCCGAGGAGGAGGCGGTGCGTGTCGAGCTGTTCGACGACGAGATCGATACCATCAGTCTGTTCGACCCGCTGACCGGCGAAGTTCGCGGCAGAGTGCCGCGCATGACCATCTACCCCAAGACCCACTACGTGACGCCGCGCGACACCATCCTCAACGCTATCGAGTCGATCAAGGAGGAGTTGACCGAGCGGCTCAAGTGGCTGCGCGATCACGATCGGCTGGTAGAGGCACAGCGGCTCGAGCAGCGTACCCTCTATGATATCGAAATGATGCTGGAGCTGGGCTACTGCAACGGCATCGAGAACTACTCTCGCTATCTGTCCGGCCGCGAGCCCGGCCAGGCGCCGCCCACCTTCTTCGACTATCTGCCCGACGATGCGCTGGTGTTCATCGACGAGTCCCACGTCAGCGTGCCCCAGGTGGGTGGCATGTACCGCGGCGACCGTTCCCGCAAGGAGACGCTGGTGGAGTACGGCTTCCGCCTGCCGTCGGCGCTGGATAACCGACCGATGAAGTTCGAGGAGTGGGAGAAGATCCTGCCGCAGACGGTGTTCGTCTCGGCGACTCCCGGCCCCTACGAGCAGGAGCACGCCGGCCAGGTGGTCGAGCAGGTGGTGCGCCCTACCGGACTGGTCGACCCCGAGATCGAGGTGCGCCCGGCCAGCACCCAGGTAGACGACCTGCTCTCCGAGGTCAGGGCGCGCGTCGAGGTGGGCGAGCGGGTGCTGGTCACCACCCTGACCAAGCGTATGGCGGAGGATCTGACCGAGTATCTCGACGAGCATGACGTCAGCGTGCGCTATCTGCACTCCGATATCGATACCGTCGAGCGGGTCGAGATCATTCGCGACCTGCGCCTTGGCAAGTTCGACGTGCTGGTGGGCATCAACCTGCTGCGCGAGGGCCTCGATATTCCCGAGGTGTCGCTGGTGGCGATTCTCGATGCCGACAAGGAGGGCTTCCTGCGCGCCGAGCGCTCGCTGATCCAGACCATAGGCCGTGCCGCCCGTAACGCCCACGGCAAGGCGATTCTCTACGGCGATAATGTGACCGGTTCGATGCAGCGTGCCATGGACGAGACCGACCGCCGCCGCCGCAAGCAGATCGAATTCAACGAGCGCCACGGTATCACCCCACGCACCATTACCAAGAACGTTGCCGACATCATGGAAGCGGCGCAGGCGCCCGGTACCCGCCGTGGCCGCAAGGGCGAGCGCAAGGTGGCCGAGTCGGAGGGGCAGTACAGCACCGATGAGCTGTCGCGCATGAATATCGATGACATCAATCGTGAGATCAAAAAGCTCGAGGATCAGATGCACAAGGCGGCGCAGAATCTCGAGTTCGAGAACGCCGCCTCGCTGCGCGACCAGATGCAGGCGCTGAACGCCCGTTTGATTGAATTGAAATAGCCGCAGCGGCGGCTGGCCACATGCAGAGCCGTGGCCCGGGAAGGGAGAGCAGGACGTGCCGGAAGGGCCGGAAATCAGGCGCGTGGCCGATCGCCTCGGCAAGGTGCTGGTGGGGCGCGAAATCGACGAGGTGTGGTTTGCCTTCGACACCCTCAAGCCCTTTGAAGCGCGCCTCAAGGGGCAGAAGGTGGTCAGCGTCGACAGCTGGGGCAAGGCGCTGCTGACGCGCTTCGAGGATGACCACGTGATCTACTCTCACAACCAGCTCTACGGCGTGTGGCGTATCATGCGTCGCGGTCGGCAGCCGGCGGGGCGACGTTCGCCACGTCTGCATCTCGCCACCGCCAGCCACTCGGCGTGGCTGCTCAGCGCCTCGGATATCTCCCTGTGGCGCCTCGATGAGCTGGATCAGCACCCCTTCCTTGCGAAGCTGGGACCGGATCTGTTGACCCATGACGTCAGCGTCGATGATATCGAGGCGCGTCTTGATGCCGGCGCCTGGCGCAGTCGTCGGCTTGGCTCGCTGCTGCTCGATCAACACCTCTACGCCGGCATCGGCAACTATCTGCGCTCGGAGATTCTGTTCTTCGCCGGCCTGCACGACCGCTGGCGCCCGCGCGATCTGAGCGGCACTGCGCGCCGCCGGCTGGCCGCCACCATGCTCGACATTACCCACCGCGCCTGGCGCCACGCCGGCGTGACCAACGCGCGCC
This sequence comes from Kushneria aurantia DSM 21353, assembly GCF_000382245.1. Classification (GTDB taxonomy): domain Bacteria; phylum Pseudomonadota; class Gammaproteobacteria; order Pseudomonadales; family Halomonadaceae; genus Kushneria; species Kushneria aurantia. The sequence goes on along the minus strand of NZ_KB907863.1, from coordinate 192,098 downwards.
AGTGGCGCGAGCCGATGATCGCCGCCGGCGAACCGCGTCGTCGCTGGCGGCATGCCGTTTTCAACCGCGCCGGTCTACCCTGCCACGCCTGCGCCACGCCGATCGAGAAACACAGCGTGGCGTCGAGAAGGCTCTACTACTGCCCGCAATGCCAGCCGCCTCCCGGCTGACATGGTCGCGGGGCGCCGCCCAGGGTATCCTTGCGCCAATTTTTCCGAATACTTCCAAGGTGACCTGATATGACAGCCCTGCTGGGCGGCCTGCTGATCGTCTGCATGCATCTACTGGGGATGCTGTCCGGTATCGTGGCGCTGATGTCGAGCCGTACCTCCCAGGGCGCCGTCGCCTGGATCATTTCACTGATCACCTTCCCGTATGTGGCGATTCCGGCCTACTGGATATTCGGCCGGCCGCGTTTTTACGGCTACGTCAACGCCCGCGGGCAGCGCGACACCGCGCTGCGACGGGTGCTGGATCAATTTCGCAGCAAGGTCGAACCGACCTTCGCCTATCCTGACAGGGCCGAGTTGCGTGCGGTCGAACGGCTGGCAATGCTGCCGATGACCCGCGACAACCGCTGCGAGCTGTTGATCAACGGCCATGCGACCTTTGCCAGCCTGTTCGACGGCCTCGATCAGGCGCAGGACTATGTGCTGATCCAGTTTTTTATCATTCGCGACGACGCCCTCGGCACGGCGCTGCAGGAGCGTCTGCTGGCCTGTCTACAGCGCGGTGTGGCGGTCTATTTTCTCTACGACGAGATCGGTTGCCACGCCATGCCGGATCGCTGGTTCAGGCGTCTGCGCGAGGCCGGCGCCCATGTGCATCAATTCGGCTCCTCGCGCGGCTGGCGCCATCGCTTCCAGGTCAACTTCCGCAATCATCGCAAGATTGTGGTGACCGACGGCCGCCGCGGCTGGGTCGGCGGCCTCAATGTGGGCGTTGAATATCGCGGCGAGAGCGCCCGTCACGGTTTCTGGCGCGATACCCATCTGGTGGTGAAGGGTCCGGCGGTGCTGGGCCTGCAGGAGTCCTTCTGGGAAGACTGGTACTGGGCGGCGGGCGAGATCCTGACGCTCAGCTGGCAGCCGATCCCCTCTCGCGGGGGGCGGCAGAATGTTGTTGTGGTGCCTTCGGGGCCTGCCGACCCGTTGGATACTGCCAGCCTGATGATTCAGCACGCTATCAATCAGGCCAGCGAGCGCTTCTGGATCACCAGCCCCTATTTTGTCCCGGATCAGGGCGTGCAGGACTCGCTCAAGCTGGCGGCGCTGCGCGGCGTCGATGTGCGGGTGATGATCCCCGAGCGGCCCGATCACCTGCTGGTGTTTCTCTCCGCCTTCTCCTTTCTGGGCGAGATGATTCGTGCCGGCATCAAAATATACCGTTATCAACCCGGTTTTCTGCATCAGAAAACCATGCTGATCGACAGTCACAGCGCCGCGGTAGGCACGGTCAATCTGGATAATCGCTCTTTCCGGCTCAACTTCGAGGTTACCGCCTGGGTGGCGGACAGGGGGTTCGCTGCCGAGGTGGCGACGATGCTGGAAGAGGATTTCGACAACTGCCGCCTGGTCACGCTGGAGGAAATTCAGCGGCGGCCGCTGTGGCACAAGCTGGCGGCGCGTGCGGCCTATCTCGCATCGCCTGTACAGTAGCTGTCAACGCCGTCAGCGCCCGGCAGGGAGGGCATCGCATTGAATCTCGAGACGCGCTGGCTGGAAGACTTCGTGGCACTCAACGCCACCCGCAGTTTCTCGGCGGCAGCGCGGCGACGACATGTCACGCAGCCCGCCTTCAGCCGGCGCATAAAGGCGTTGGAGCTGGCCATTGGGGTTACCCTGGTGGACCGTTCGACCACGCCGGTAAGCCTCACTGCCGAAGGGCAGCTCTTTCTGATCACCGCGCGCAGTCTGGTCGAGCAGCTCGATGAGAGCATTGGCCACCTGCGCGGTCTTGATATGGCCAGAGAGGCGCTTGACATTGCGGCTGCGCATTCACTGGCACTGGCTTTCTTCCCGCGCTGGATTTCGCGACTGCAGAAGGGCGTGGGTGAGCTGCCGACCCGGCTGATGGCGATGAATGTGGGGGATGCCATCCATGTGCTGCGCGACGGCAACTGCGATCTGATGCTGGCCTATCACGACCCCTGGGCGAGCATGCAACTCGACAGCGAGAGCTTCCCCTCGTTCTCGATCGGCCAGGTCAGCATGCTGCCGGTCTGTATTGCGAACCCGGATGGCCGGCCGCGTTACTCCCTCGAAGATGACGCCAGTGTGCCATATCTGGCCTATACTGGCGGTGCCTTTCTGGGCCGCAGCGTGCGCGTGCTGCTGCGTAACGACCCGCTGCGACTGCGTCTGCATACCGTCTATGAAACTGCCATGGCAGAAGGGCTCAAGGGTATGGCGCTGCAGGGGGTGGGGGTGGCCTGGATTCCCGATTTCTGTATTCGTGAAGAGCTCAAGCGCGGGGAGCTGGTGCGCGCCGGCGACGGCTGCCGGGATATTCCACTGGATATTCGCCTCTACCGCTGCGCCCTGGTGCACAAGCCCGGCGTCGAGAAGCTGTGGCATCAGCTGCAGAAGCTGCCCAGCGACTTTCTCAAGGTTTAGTTTCTCAAGGTATCGTTTCTCAAGGTGTAGCGCGGCATCGCGTGCTGAACAACGCCGACGGACCTGCCAGGCTATGCAGTAACAGGCATCGAGGAGATTGGATCATGCGCTACGTCAGGGCAATCGTCGAAGGTGTGGTACAGGGCGTCGGTTTTCGCTGGGCGACCGCCGAGCGCGCCCGTGAACTGGAGATCGAGGGCTACGCCCGTAACCTTGCCGATGGCCGCGTGGAAGTCGGCATGGCGGGCGAGGAGAGCAGGGTGACAGCCCTGCTCGAATGGCTCGAGCAGGGGCCGCCTTCGGCCTGCGTATCCGGCGTCACCAGCGAGGAGCTGGAGGCGCAATCGTGGCAGGGGTTTACGACGGGATAGCGCGACCCGGGACGTGTCGCGACCAACAGGCGCTGCTGCTTTGTAGCAGCAGCGCCATCTGCTTCACTCGCCGTGACGCGCTGCCGCCGATGCGTTGAGCGCCTCGACGAAGGTGCGCCCCCAGCGGTGGATGTCGTGGGTGCTGATCACTTCATGCAGGCGCTGCCAGCGCGCCTTGCGCTCTTCCAGTGACATGGAGAGAGCGGCATCCAGCATGTCGGCCATCTCCTCGACATCGAAGGGGTTGCACAGCATGGCGCCATCGAGCTGCTCGGCGGCGCCGGCAAAGCTCGACAGCATCAGTACACCGGGATCCTGCGGGTCCTGGGCGGCGACGTACTCCTTGGCCACCAGGTTCATGCCGTCGCGCAGCGGGGTCACCAGGGCCACTCGGCTCTGGCGCATGAAGCCCATCAGCGTTTCGCGGTCGTAGCCGGTGTTGAGATAGCGCAGCGGCATCCAGTCGTAGCTGGAGAAGCGACCGTTGACATGACCGGCAATACGCTCAAGGTCATGGCGCAGGGCGGCATAGCGCTCCACGCCGGTGCGAGACAGCGGCGCAATCTGCAGATAAGTGATGTTGCCGTAGCGCGACAGGGTGTTTTCCAGCAGTTGCTCGAAGGCCCGGAAACGCTGGTAGATGCCCTTGCTGTAATCGAGCCGATCGACGCCGATGATCAGCGGGCCACCCCGCAGTGAGGCCTTGAGGCGCTCGCTGCGGGGGGAGTGGGCACCGCGTTCGGCCATTTCGCGGGCGGCATCGACATCGATCGAGATGGGAAACACGCCGGTATCGATGCGCCTGCCGTCGAATACAATGGTGTGGCCCTCGACCCTTGCCACGCCGCTGCGCGCGACATTGTCGAGCAGGTGCTCGAGATCGGTTTCGGTCTGCACGCCGATGGTGTCGTAGGCGCACAGATGCTCGATCATGCGCTCCTGGCGCGGCAGGATACGAAAGGTCTCCCAGGGCGGCATGGGAATGTGCAAAAAGAAACCGATCGGGCAGTCGACGTTACGGGTGCGCAGAAAGTGTCCGGTGGACAGCAGCTGATAATCGTGCACCCAGATCGCACTGTCGTCGTTGTCCTCGAGCTGGTCGGCCACCTGGTCGGCAAAGCGCTGGTTGACGCGCTGGTAGCCGCGATCCTTGTCACGGCTGTACTCGACCATGTCGGGGCGATAATGGAGCAGCGGCCACAGTACCTCGTTGGAGTAGCCGACGTAGAAAAGCTCGTGCTCCTCTTCGGTCAGTGGAAAAGTGGCGAAGCGCACGCCCTCATGTTCGTAGGCGTTGGGCGCCACCGCCTCGGCGTCTTCCTCGAGCACCCCGTTCCAGCCCATCCAGAGGCCATCGGTGCGGCTCAGCGCGTTCATGACCCCTACTGCCAGCCCGCCCTGGCTGCCGCTGTCCTTTTGCGGTGAGGGGACCCGATTGGATACCACAATCAGTTGTTTCACGTTCTCCTCCTTGAATCGGCGCGTGCCCGGCCGCCGGTACCGTTATCCCTTTTTCAGCGCGGCAATCCAGCGGTCGAGCCAGCCATGTACCTCGGGCGGGCCGGGCAGCCGGAAGTCGGCATCGCTGTCGCGGTCGCCGACCAGCACCGACCAGCCGCCTCTTTCGCGGGCGACGCGGAAGCCGTCCTCGTCGGTCACATCGTCGCCGATGAAAATCGGTGTGCGGTCGCGGAAGGTCTCCAGGGCGAGAAACCTGGCGACCACCGCCCCCTTGTCCAGTCCGCTGCCTCTGATTTCGAAGACGAACTTGCCGCAGTTGAGCTCCAGTGCTTCCCGAAAGGGCGCGATAAGCTCACGCAACTGCTGTTCCAGCGGCTCGGCCGCCTGCGGGCAGTGGCGGTAATGGATGGCGATACTGGCGCCCTTGTCCTCGACGACCAGGCCATCATGCGCGTCGAGGCGCTCATCAAGGCGCTGGCGCACCGCTTCCAGCGCCTGCTGATGGCGGTCGCTCAACTGTCGCTCGCCACCGCTTTCACGCCACTCCGCGCCGTGCTGGCCGCCCAACGCCAGCCATGGCAGACCGAGGTGGCGGTCGAGGTCATCGATGGCACGGCCGCTGACCACTGCCAGGGCACCGTCGAGCTGCTCATCGAGTTGCTTTAGACGCCGGCGCAGCGCGTCGTCGACCTCGATGGCGTCGTGGTGATCGACCAGCGCCACGAGGGTGCCGTCGAGATCGAGAAACAGCGCCCATTGGCGCTGCGGATCGGGCAGTGGCGGTGCGCCGTCGATGTTATCAGCCGGTCGGTTCATAATCCCTCCGCGAGGATGGCATTTATCGCGTCAACGTCTGCTCGATCCAGTCCACCACGGCGTTGCCGTCAACGCCCATGCAGACCTTCACCAGCGGGTTCTGCGACCAGCGGTCGCTGACGTAGGGCTGGCCGGCTGGGGCGAAGACCGTCTGACCCTCACCGATACCTTCGATAATGACATTCTGATGCCCTTCTACCGTGGTAAACAGCTCCGGGTGCTTGAGATAGGCGACCGCGCAGCTGTCGTGGGGGCAACCACCGTCGAGGCCGACGTTGTGGCGATAAAAGTCAGCGTAAAAATCGTAGCTGGCGGAGAGTATCCGGCCGAACTCGCCGCCTATTGCCCTGGCGATGCGCGCCATGCGCTCGGGAGTGATGACGGTCTCCAGGGTGACGTCCAGCCCCACCATGGTCAGCGGCCAGCCGGCGTTGAGCACCTTGCGGGCGGCATGGGGGTCGTTGAAGAGGTTGGCTCCGGCCACCGGGGTAGCGTTGCCGCCGCGGGCTACAGAGCCGCCCATGATGATGACCTGTTTGACCCGGTTGACGATATCGGGGTCAAGCGCCAGAGCCATCGCCAGATTCCCCAGTGGACCGACGGCCACCAGGCTGATCTCGCCCGGTCTTTCGCGCGTTTTGTCGATGAGAAACTGCGCCGCGTTGCGCGCGTCCGGTTGACCTGAAGGAGTGGGCAGCGGCTGATTGCCGAGACCGTCGTCGCCGTGTATGAAGGCGGGCACCGGGTAGGGCGTTTTGCACAGTGGATGATCGACCCCCTGCGCCACCGGAATCTGCGGTTGCCCGCCCAGCTCGGCGAGCAGCAGGGCATTGCGAGTGGCGGTAGCGACGCGCACGTTACCGAAGGTGGTGGTCATGCCCACCACCTCGATGTCGGGGTCGGCCATGATCAGGGCGATGGCCTGGGCGTCATCCACGCCGGGGTCGGTATCAAGGATGATGGGCTGCGTTGTCATTGGCACGGCTCCCTGTGATGCTTCAGTTAAACCTGGCCGTTCGGCGGCTGCGTTGCCTGACAGTCTGCCACAGCGTGCGGCAATACGTCCGACTGACGCTTCCAGGGAAGGATTCATGGAAAGCTGCTCTCGGCACCAGGGCCCGGTTCTGTAACGTCCTCCCGATCAGTTTATCCGGCATGGCCGTCATGGCCCTCCACCCCGGCCCGCCTTGCGCCGCCGCATCAGGATACATATCCCGCCTATCCGAGCGTGCCGTCAGGCGGTGCCGGAAAGCGAAAGGAAGATGCCCGCGAGGGTAGCCGACATCAGGTTGGAGAGTGTGCCGGCGAGGACCGCCTTCAGTCCGTAGCGCGCAATCTCCGGACGTCGCTCGGGGACAAGCGTGCCCAGACCGCCGAGCAGAATGGCGATCGACGCCAGATTGGCGAAGCCGCACAGCGCAAAGGATAGAATCGCGGCAGTATGGCGCGACATTTGCTGGCCGGTCTCGGCGACGATCGCCTCGCCGCTGATGTAGGGGGCAAGGTTGATGTAAGCGACGAATTCATTGACGACCAGCTTCTGGCCGATGAACGAGCCCGCCAACGTCGCTTCGTGCCAGGGAATGCCGAGCAGAAATGCCAGCGGCGCGAAAAACCAGCCCAGAATCAGCGACAGGCTCAGGGCGTCCATCCCGAACCAACCGCCGATGCCACCCAACATACCGTCGATCATCGCGATCAGCCCGATAAAGGCGAGCAGCATGGCGCCGACGTTGGCCGCCAGCATGAGCCCGGAAGTAGCGCCGCTGGCGGCGGCGTCGAGTACGTTGGTGGGTCTGTTCTCGGCTTCGATGAGTGCTCTGGCGTTATCAGTGCCAGCGGCGCGTGGCTGCGTCTCCGGCACCAATATCTTGGCGAACAGGAGTCCGCCGGGCGCTGCCATAAAGGACGCCGCGATCAGGTACTCCATGGGAATGCCGAGCTCGGCATAGCCCGCCAGCATCGAGCCTGCTACCGAGGCGAGTCCGCCGCACATTACCGCGAAGAGTTCCGAACGGGTCATGCTGTTGAGAAAGGGGCGTACCACCAGGGGTGCTTCGGTATGGCCGACGAAGATGTTGGCAGCAGCCGAGAGCGACTCGGTGCGCGAGGTGTGCAGTAACCTCTGCAAGGCTCCGCCAAGCAGGCGCAATACCCACGGCATAATGCCAAGGTGGTAGAGCACGGCGGTTAATGACGAGAAAAATATGATGATCGGCAACACCTTGAACGCGACCACGAAACCGACCTCGCTGGGGTCGGCGAGGTCGCCGAACAGAAATGAAATACCGTCGTTGGCATAATCGATGACCTGATTGACGGTGCCGGAAATGGCGCCCAGCACACTCTGACCGATCGGCACGTAAAGTACGAAGGCGCCGATGCCGGCCTGTATGGCGAAAGCGCTGATGACGGTGCGTAACCGTATCGAGCGGCGGTCGCTGGAGAACACCAGCGCGATCAGCAGCAGTACGACGACGCCGATCAGTCCCATGAAGGGTGTCATATTATTGTCCTTGTGACAGCGCCAATGAAGTTCCATCGGCGCGGTGACGGAGTGGGCGATGATGGAAGCGCCGATTTCCGCTCCTGGCGCTGATTTATCCTTTTCGCCTGCGGGTCGCGTCCGATTGGGGCGCGAGCCGCTCCTGCCCGGAAGTTGTCATGATCAGCCTGCCAGCGTCTGCTCGATCCAGTCCACCACGGCGTTGCCGTCAACGCCCATACAGACCTTCACCAGCGGGTTCTGCGACCAGCGGTCGCTGACGTAGGGCTGGCCGGCTGGGGCGAAGATCGTCTGACCCTCACCGATACCCTCGGTAATCACATCGAGATGGCCTTCCACCGTGGTGAAGAGTTCCGGGTGCTTGAGAAAAGCGACCGCGCAGCTGTCGTGGGGGCAGCAGCCGTCGAGGCCGACATTGTTGCGATAGAAATCGGCATAGAAGTCGTAGCTTTTCGACAGTACCCGGCCAAGGTCCTCATTCTGCGCGGCGGCGATACGCGCCATGCGCTCCGGGGTGATGACGGTCTCCAGGGTGACGTCCAGCCCCACCATGGTCAGCGGCCAGCCGGCGGTGAGTACCTTGCGGGCGGCATGGGGGTCGTTGAAGATGTTGGCCTCGGCGACCGGGGTCACGTTGCCGCCTCGGCCCGCCGAGCCGCCCATGATGATGACCTGTTTGACCCGGTTGACGATATCGGGGTCAAGCGCCAGCGCCATCGCCAGATTCCCCAGTGGACCGACGGCCACCAGGCTGATCTCGCCCGGTCTCTCGAGCGTTTTGTCGATGAGAAACTGCGCCGCGTTGCGCGCGTCCGGCTGACCTGAAGGGGTGGGCAGCGGCTGATTGCCGAGACCGTCGTCGCCGTGAATGAAGGTTGGCACCGGGTAGGGTGTCTTGCTCAGTGGATAGTCGGCCCCTTGTGCCACCGGAATCTGCGGCTGCCCACCCAGCTCGGCGAGCAGCAGGGCGTTGTGAGTGGCGGTGGCGACACGTACGTTGCCGAAAGTGGTCGTCATACCGACGACTTCGATGTCAGGGTCGGCCATGATCAGGGCGATGGCCTGGGCGTCATCCACGCCGGGGTCGGTATCAAAGATGATGGGCTGCGTCGTCATTTGCCCCTGCTCCCTCGGTTTTCGATCTGGGTGGCCTGTGTCCGGCGCAGCCGCCTGGCGGCTGCGCTCTACTGGAACAGTCTGCCACAAGGACGGAAAACGCGCCTGCCGGAGAGCCGAATCGGCATGGTGTATTGAAAGCACATCAATTTATACCGTTATCTTGGCTGTTTACAGTAAATCAGGGAGCGGGTTAATCGTTGTGGGAGACGTTGATAACCGGTGGCGGCGTTTTTCGGAGTGGAGCTGCTGCTCAGTCGTCTCCCTGCAGAAAGCGGCGAATATTATCGGCGGTCAGCTCGACCACCTTCTGTCGCGCTTCGGGGCTGGCCCAGGCGCTATGCGGGGTGACGATCAGGTTGTGGTCACCGGCAGCGACGGCGTCGATCAGCACATGGCCGTCGCGAGGAGGCTCGGTGGGCAGCACATCGACGCCAAGCCCGCCCAGATGCCCCTGGCGTAGCGCGTCAAGGACGGCCTGTTCGTCGATCAGCGCGCCGCGGCCGCAGTTGATCAGCAGGGCGTCTGATTTCATCAGCGCCAGCCGCTCGGCGTCGAGCAGATGTCGGCTCTGCTCGGTCAGCGGGCAGTGCAGCGAGACCACATCGGCCTGCGGCAGCAGCTCGGCCAGTGCCGGGCGTTCGTCCTGCGCCTCGCTGCCGGGGCGGGCGCTGAAGTCGACCCGCATACCGAAAGCGCGTGCCAGTTCGGCCACTGCCCGGCCCAGTTCGCCGCTGCCGACGATCACCATGCGCTTGCCGGCGAGCTGCATGACTGGATGATCGAGCAGGCAGAAAAAGGGCGAGTGCTCCCAGCGGTGGTCGGCAATGTCGCGCTGATAGAGCGGCAGGCGAGTCGCCAGCGCCAGCACCATCATCATGGTATGCTGCGCCACGCTGGCGGTGCCGTAGGCGGTTACGTTGGCAATCTGCACGTCGCGGCGGCGAGCGGCGTCGTGGTCGATATTGTTGGTGCCGGTTGCGGTTACCGCAATCAGCGCCGGCGAGGCGAGGGCGACCATGGCGTCGTCGTCGATCACCACCTTGTTGGTGATCACGATCCGCGCGCCCCGCACGCGCTCGACCACCTCTTCGGGGCGGGTCAGCGGCCACACTTCGAACTCGTCGACAAGCGCCTGCAGCGGCTGCAGATCGATATCGCTGCCGAGGGTGTCGCTGTCGAGCATCACGGCTTTCATGACGGGGGCTCCCTGTGCGGCGAGGTGGCGTGGCGGCTTGCCCATGCCCGCGGCTGCCGCGCTATAATAAAAAATTGACGTCAGCTGGCATCCTCTTCATGGCGGTCGCCGGCGTCAAGGGAAGCGCTGAATAAATCGTCGAGCGAGATGAAGGGCAAGGCGCACGGAACGCAAAAGGCGAGACATAACATGGGGTTAGGTGAGCCTTCGGGTACCGCGCAACGCAGCGATTCGCTCGCGCAGGCATTTATGCAGCGTTTCCCAGGCAGTATTGGCCGGCAGTAATAAGGTCACCGGCGGCTGGTCGGTGGCAATGGCCAAGTGGCGCGGGCGCGCTCTGCGATGCCCGCAGGACTTCGTGTACGAGTGTAAAACCGCCATGCCGATTTATGAGTATGAGTGCCGTCAGTGCGGCCAGCGACTGGAAAAATTGCAGAAAATCAGCGCCGAACCTCTCGTCGAGTGTCCGGCCTGCCATCAGCCCGCGCTCGAGCGTCTGATTTCGGCGGCGGGCTTTCGCCTCTCCGGCGGTGGCTGGTACGAAACAGATTTCAAGGCCGGTAATCGACGCAATCTGGCCGGCGACAGCGGCAGCGGTGGCAGCACAGAGTCTTCAGCTGCCGGCAGTACCCATGGCGGTTCCGGTGCCGGCGGTAAAGGCAGCAAGGCGACCTCCGGCGGCGAAAGCTGAGTTTATTCGCAGCTGCCTGCCAACACTGCCGTAGCCCGTTCGGGCTGCGGCATCGAGTTTTCAACGAGCGCCTGTTTTTCAACATGCGCATCAGCATTACAGCACAGGATCAGAAATGCGCAGTCACTATTGCGGCCAGATGAACGAAGGCCTTGTCGATCAGGATGTCACCCTCTGCGGCTGGGTTCATCGCCGCCGCGATCACGGTGGGGTCATCTTTCTCGACATGCGCGATCGCGACGGCCTGGCTCAGGTGGTAGTGGATCCGGACACTCCGGACGCCTTTGCCAGCGCCGACCGGGTCAGAAGCGAGTATGTACTGCGCATTAAAGGGCGTGTCCGTATGCGTCCGGAGGGCACCCGCAATCCCAACCTGCCCACCGGCATGATCGAGGTGCTGGCCAGAGAGGTCGAGGTGCTCAATAGCGCCGAGACGCCTCCCTTTCAGCTCGACGAGCACGGCAAGGTGGGCGAGGACGTGCGTCTGCGTCACCGCTACGTTGACCTGCGTCGCCCGGAGATGATCGAGCGGCTGCGGCTGCGCTCACGGATCACCCACAGCGTGCGCGCCTATCTCGAAGAGCAGGGCTTTCTGGATATCGAGACGCCGATTCTGACCCGCGCTACCCCCGAGGGCGCCCGCGACTATCTGGTGCCCAGCCGCACCCACGCCGGTGAGTTTTTCGCTCTGCCGCAGTCGCCGCAGCTCTTCAAACAGCTGCTGATGGTGGCGGGCTTCGACCGCTACTACCAGATCGCCAAGTGTTTCCGCGACGAGGACCTGCGCGCTGATCGTCAGCCGGAGTTCACCCAGATCGACCTGGAGGCCTCCTTCGTCGAAGAGCAGGACATCATGGCGATCACCGAGGAGATGATTCGCCATCTCTTTAATGAAGTGCTGAGCGTCGATCTGCCCGAGTTCCCGCGCATGACGTGGCACGACGCGATGCGCCGCTACGGTTCCGACAAGCCGGACCTGCGTAATCCGCTGGAGCTGGTCGATGTCGACGACCTGATGAAGGATGTCGACTTCAAGGTCTTCTCCGGTCCGGCCAATGCCGAGGACGGCCGCGTGGCGGTGTTGCGCGTGCCCGGCGGGGCGAAACTGACCCGCAAGGAGATCGACGACTACACCGGTTTCGTGGGCATCTATGGCGCCCGCGGGCTGGCGTGGATCAAGGTCAACGAGCGTGCGAAAGGCCTCGAGGGGCTGCAGTCGCCGATCGTCAAGTTCATGGAGGGGGTCGTCGAGACCCTGCTTGACCGCGTTGGCGCCGAGGATGGCGACATCCTTTTCTTTGGTGCCGACCGGGCGAAGGTGGTCAACGAGGCAATGGGCGCGCTGCGCGTGCGTCTTGGCGCCGATCTCGAGCTCTACACCCGCGAATGGGCGCCGCTGTGGGTGGTCGATTTCCCCATGTTCGAGCGTGACGACAGCGGCCGACTGGCGGCGCTGCATCACCCCTTCACTGCGCCGGTGGACGCCGACAGTCTGCTCGCGCATCCCGAGCAGGCGCTGTCGCGCGCCTATGACATGGTACTTAACGGCACCGAGCTGGGCGGGGGATCGATCCGTATTCACGACCAGCAGGTGCAGCGCCAGGTGTTCGAGGCGCTGGGTATTGGCGAGGCGGAAGCGCGCGAGAAGTTCGGCTTCCTGCTCGATGGCCTTGCCCATGGCGCGCCGCCCCACGGCGGTCTTGCCTTTGGTCTCGACCGGCTGGTGATGCTGATGACCGGCGGGCGCACCATCCGTGATGTGATCGCCTTTCCCAAGACCCAGAGCGCTGCCTGCCTGATGACCGAGGCGCCCGGCCCGGTCAGCGGCGAGCAGCTCAAGGAGCTGCATATTCGCCTGCGTCAGAAGGCGGCCGAGAGCACCGCGAGCAGTTGAGGCGATGAGACTGCTCGGCATCGACCCCGGCTCGCGGCGCACCGGCTTCGGTGTGATCGATATCGACGACGGCCGACCGCACTACGTCGCCAGCGGCTGTGTGCGCATCAATGCCGACGACCTCGGGCAGAAGCTGGCGCAGGTCTATGCCGGGATCGCCGAGGTGATCGCCGTGCACAGGCCGCTTGAGGTGGCCATCGAGCAGGTCTTTCTGGCCCGCAACGCTGATTCGGCGCTCAAGCTGGGCCAGGCGCGCGGTACCGCCATCGTCTGCGCGGCCAACCACGGTCTGGCAGTGCACGAGTATGCTGCCCGTCGCGTCAAGCAGATCGTTGCGGGCCACGGCAATGCCGACAAGGGGCAGATTCAGCTGATGGTGCAGTCAACGCTGGGGCTTTCCGATCTGCCCCAGGAGGACGCCGCCGATGCGCTGGCTATCGCCCTGACGCACTTTTTCTCTTCACGCGGTACACCCATGCCGAGTGCCAGCGGCACACGCGGTCGGCGCAGCAGTAGCTGGCGCGCCTTCCGTCCGCCGGGCACGGTGTAGAGACAACTCCACGAGGCAGAGGCGGGCAGTAGAACGCATGATAGGTCGTCTTCAGGGTCAATTACTGGAAAAACAGCCGCCGCTGGTGGTGATCGATGTGCAGGGCGTGGGCTATGAGCTCGAAGCCTCGATGAACACACTGATGGCGCTACCGGCGGCGGGCGAGACGGTACGGCTCTACACCCATCTCAGCGTGCGCGAGGATGCCCATCTGCTCTACGGTTTTATCGATGAACCCGAGCGGCGTCTTTTCCGCGAGCTGATTCGCATTTCCGGGGTGGGGCCGCGCATGGCGCTGGCGATTCTCTCCGGCATGGAGCGCCGCCAACTGATGCAGAGCATTGCCGACGGCGACAGCAAGACGCTGACTCGTCTTCCCGGCGTGGGCAAAAAGACGGCGGACCGGCTGATCGTCGAGATGCGTGATCGCTTCAGGCAATGGCCGGAGTTTCGTCAGCTCGACAGCGACAGCGCGACCCTGCCAATGGGCGACGCACAGGGCGCGGCGTCTTCAGGGGATGACCCTCGCGCCGATGCCGAAGCGGCGCTGATCGCGCTGGGCTACAAGCCGGCCGAAGCGACTCGTATGCTCTCCAAACTGGAGCCGTCGCTCTCCACCGAGGCGCTGATCAAGGCGGCGCTCGCTGATCGCCTGAGTGGCGGTTGAGCAGGGCGCCGTTGCTTCGGCCGTGAACCCATGGATGGCAGGACGCCAATATGATTGAAAACGCCCGTCATGATTGAAAACGACCGCCTGGTGGCCGGCGCTTCCCACGGCGAGGAAGAGCGCATCGATCACGCCATTCGCCCGCGGGCGCTGGGCGACTATATCGGTCAGCCGCAGGTGCGCGAGCAGCTCGATATCTTCATTACCGCGGCGCGTCAGCGCAGCGACAGTCTCGACCACACGCTGATCTTCGGTCCCCCCGGACTGGGCAAGACCACGCTGGCCCATATCATCGCCGCCGAGATGGGGGTCGATATCAAATCGACTTCCGGCCCGGTGCTGGAAAAGGCCGGCGACCTGGCCGCCATGCTGACCAATCTACAGCCCGGCGACGTCCTGTTTATCGACGAAATTCATCGTCTCTCCTCGGCGGTAGAAGAAGTCCTCTACCCGGCGATGGAGGATTACCAGCTCGATATCATGATCGGCGAAGGGCCTGCCGCGCGCTCGATCAAGCTCGACCTGCCGCGCTTTACACTGGTCGGCGCCACCACGCGCGCCGGGCTGCTGACCGCGCCGCTGCGCGACCGCTTCGGCATCGTTCAGCGCCTTGAGTTCTACGCTATCGATGAGCTGACCCATATCGTCAATCGCAGCGCCGCTCTGATGGGCTTCGACAGCGACCATGAAGGCGCCGTTGAGGTGGCGCGACGCGCCCGCGGCACGCCACGTATTGCCAATCGTCTGCTGCGCCGGGTACGTGATTTCGCCCAGGTGAAGGGCGATGGACGCCTGACCGCCGAGATCGCCGATCGCGCGCTCAATATGCTGCATGTCGATCGCCACGGCCTTGATCACATGGACCGGCGTCTGCTGCTGACCATGATCGAGAAGTTCGACGGCGGTCCGGTGGGCGTCGAGAGCCTGGCGGCGGCGATCAGCGAGGAGCGCGACACCATCGAGGATGTGCTGGAGCCCTACCTGATTCAGCAGGGTTTCATGCTGCGCACCGCCCGCGGTCGTATGGTAACCCGACTTGCCTGGCAGCATTTTGGCCTTTCCCCCGGTGACGATGTGCCCGACGCACCCAACGATGAGGGAGAGACGCTGCCATGACCTCTTCGGCCAGCAGGCTCGATCAGCGTGTCTATATCGAGGATACCGATGCCGGCGGTATCGTCTACCATGCTCGCTATCTTCATTATATGGAGCGAGGTCGCACCGAGTGGCTGCGCGAGCGCGGCTTCGATCAGCAACGTCTGTTCGAGCGCAATATTGCGCTGGTGGTGAGAACGCTGTCGTGTCGCTATCGCAAGCCGGCTCGGCTGGACGATCTGCTGACGGTCGTGACCTGCGCCAATGCGCCCAAACGCTATACCGTGACCTTCGAACAGCAGGTGCTTTACGAGAATAAACTACTTCTGAGCGGTGCTGTCGATATTGCCTGTATCGACGCAACAGGCTACAAACCTGCGCAGTGGCCCGAGGAACTGCTTGCGGCCATGATCAATGACTCTCGGGATGCACAATGAGGTTGTCGTGAACGAATCGATGTCGGTGTTTTCGCTGTTTTTACACTCCGGACTGGTCGTACAGCTGATCATGCTGCTGCTGCTGGCCGCTTCGGTGCTCTCCTGGGTACTGATCTTTCAGCGTAGTTTCGCGCTGCGCCGCGACGCCCGCGAGCTGGACGCCTTCGAGGAGGAGTTCTGGTCGGGAATCGATCTCAATGAGCTCTATCGTGAGGTGCCTGCCGACAATCCGCAGGGAGGCGCGCATCTGTTTCGCGCCGGTTTTCGAGAGTTCAATCGGCTGCTGCCGAAGGCGCGCACTCACAATGCGGTACTCGAGGGTGTCGAACGCGCCATGCGGGTCGCGATGTCCCGTGAGGAGGAGCGCATGAGTACGCATCTCTCCGTTCTGGCGATCATCAGCTCGTCGGCGGTCTATATCGGCCTTTTCGGTACGGTGTGGGGCATTCTGGGCACCTTTCAGGCGCTGGGCGGCGCGCAGCAGGTATCGCTGGGCACCATCGCGCCGGCTATCGCCGAGGCACTGGTGGCCACTGCCATGGGTCTGTTTGCCGCTATACCGGCCAACATCGCCTACAACCGCCTGACCAGCCGCGTTGATCATCTGATGGTGCGACTGGAGAATTTCGCCGAGGAGTTCCACGGCTTTCTGCACCGTAATCTGCAAAACCGCGGCAGCGGCGATCAGAGCTGAAAAGGGGAGTTCGTCATGCAGGGGTCCTATCGTCGCAAGAGGCGCAGAAAACTCTCCAGTGACATGAACGTGGTGCCTTTCATCGACGTCATGCTGGTGCTGCTGGTGATTTTTATTATCGCCGCTCCGACCATTAACCAGGGCGTCGATGTCGACCTGCCGCAGGTCAGTTCCGAGCCGGTGCAGAGCGATAATGAGCCGCTGGTGGTAACGGTTGATCGCGATGGCAATTACTACATCAGCCTTGGCGAACAGCAGCAGACCAGTTCACTGGACGAGATCACTCGCCAGGTCACTGCGGTTCTCAACCGTAACCCCGCAACGCCGGTGATGGTGCGCGGTGATCGCAACGTGACCTACGGCCAGGTCGTAAGCCTGATGGGGTCGCTGCAAAGCGCTGGCGTTCCCAATGTCGGGCTGATCTCCGATCCGCCCGCCGATGGCGACGGGCAGGGGTAACGCATGGCCGGACCCTATCGCCGTACGGGCTATACGCTGCCCATACTGCTTGCAGTGGGGCTGCACCTCGCCATCCTGATTGCCGGTGTGGTGCGCTGGCCCCAGGGGGAGGTGACCGACACTTCCAATGCCGTGGTGCAGGCCGAGCTGATCTCGCTAGAGACCGCTACCGATCAGGCCCAGCAGGCTCGGGAGTCTCGTCCCCAGGCGCAGCAGGGGCCTGAAAGAGAGCAGCCGGAACCTGCGCCTGCTCCCGAGCCTCCCGACAATGTCGCACAGGAGCAGGCCGAAGCCGAGGCGCAGCAGCAGGCCCGGGCCCGTGAAGAAGCCGCGCGTCAGGCGCAGGAAGCCGCCGAGCGCCGTGCCGAAGAAGCGCGTCAGTTGGCCGAGCAGCAGCAAGAAGCCGCCCGCCAGCGTCAAATAGAGGAGGCGCAGCGCCAGGCGGAAGCAGAAGCGCAGCGCCAGGCGGAAGCAGAAGCCCAGCGCAAGGCCGAGGCGGAAGCGCAGCGCCAGGCGGAAGCAGAAGCCCAGCGCAAGGCGGAGGCGGAAGCGCAGCGCCAGGCGGAAGCAGAAGCCCAGCGCCAGGCTGAGGCGGAAGCGCAGCGCAAGGCCGAGGCGGAAGCCAAGCGCAAGGCCGAGGCAGAAGCCAAGCGCAAGGCCGAGGCGGAAGCCAAACGCAAGGCCGAGGCGGAAGCCCAGCGCAAGGCCGCTCAAGCGGCCGCTGCGGCCAGCCGCGATGCGCTGGGCGATGAAATCACCAACGAGGCCGAGTCGATTGCCAATGCCCGCCAGGCCGAGCAGGCTGCCAACGGCTTCATGAACCTGGTGCGACGCGCTGTCGAGCAGAACTGGACGCGTCCGCCCAATGCCGGTCAGGGGCTGGTCACCACCGTCAGAGTGCAGCTACTGCCTACCGGCGAGTTGGTTAATGCCACGGTTACCGGCTCCAGCGGCGATACGGCTTTCGATCGCTCTGCGATACAGGCGGTCGAGCGTGCCGCGCCCTTCACTGAAATGAGTGAGTTGCCGGCTGCGGCGCGTCAGCAGTTCCGCAGCTTTAATCTACGCTTTAACCCGGAAGACGTACGCTGAGGCTTCATGGGTAAGCTTTTATGGATAAGTGCTCTGCCGGATGCAGGGGGTTATTGATGACGCGAGGATGTGTGCTGATGAAACGATGGATGGCACTGACCGGTTTCATGTTGCTGATGATGACCAGCCTGATGGCGCGGGCTTCCGGCGACCTGACCATTGAAATTACCCGCAGCAATGACGACGCCATACCCATTGCAGTGGTCCCCATGCGTGGTGAGGGGGTTAGCCCCTCGACCGATATTTCCGAGGTGGTCGCGCGCGACCTGGAGCGCAGCGGCATGTTTGCGCCGCTGTCGCGTGGTGATCTGATCTCGCTGCCCGCCAGCGGCGACGATATCGTTTACGCCGATTGGCGTCGGGTGCGTGCCAACTATCTGGTGGTAGGGCGCGTAGAGGCTTCCGGCAATGGCTACCGTATCAGCTACGAGCTGTACGATATTGCCGGTCAACGCCGTTTGCTGGGCGAGATCGTCACTTCCAGCGATGAGCAACTGCGCTCACGAGCGCACTATATCGCTGACCGGATATTCGAGGAGATTACCGGTATCCGCGGTGCTTTCCAGACGCGCATTGCCTATGTGACCGCCAACGGTATTGATCCCAACATTCGCTATGCGCTCTACATTGCCGATCAGGATGGTCACAACACCCGCCAGATTCTGACCTCGGATCAGCCCATCCTGTCCCCGGCATGGTCGCCGGATGGCCAGAAACTGGCTTACGTCTCCTTCGAGTCCGGGCGGCCTGCCATCTACGTTCAGCAGCTCTCCAGTGGTCGGCGGGTGCAGCTCACCTCCTTCCAGGGGATCAACGGCGCGCCGGCCTGGTCGCCGGACGGACGGAAAATGGCAATGTCGCTGTCGAAGGACGGTAATCCCGAAATCTACGTCATGGATGTGGCTACGCGCTCGCTCACGCGCCTGACCAACTCGAGTGCGATCGATACCGAGCCGGACTGGAGCCCGGATGGCAGCACGATCCTGTTCACCTCCGATCGCAGCGGCCAGCCCCAGCTCTACACCATGAATGCCTCGGGCGGTAACGTCAGCCGGCTTACCTTTACCGGCAACTACAATGCCGGCGGTCATTATGGTCCTGACGGCAAAATGGTCTTTCTTGTCACCCGTACTGATCGTGGTTATCAGGTCGCCAAACAGAATCTCGACAGCGGCCGCCTGACAGTGCTGACCGAAACGTCACAGGATGAAGCCCCGGCAGTTGCGCCCAACGGCACAATGGTGATATATGCCACTCAGCAGGGAGCGCGTGGTGTGCTCGGTGCTGTTTCGGCTGATGGCAGGGCTTCTTTTGTGTTGCCCTCGCCGGACGGCCAGGTGCGCGAACCCTCCTGGTCGCCGTTTCTGAATTAAATGACTAGAATGAAGCAGTCCATTCTTTTAATGAGCAAGGAGATCGGTATGCAGTTTTCTTCCTACGCCAAAACGCTGGCGGTAGCGCTTTCGCTGGCTGTGGTTGCAGGTTGTTCCAGTGGCGGCGGCACCCAGGACGGTAGCGACACTACCGGCATGACCAGCGGCAGCAGTGGCTCCACTTCCGGCATGGGCAGCAGCTCCGGTGCCAGCGGTCAGGGCATGGGTCAGCAGGCACCCAGTGAAAACCGCGTTTACTTCGACTTCGACAGCGACGCCATTCGTCCCGAGTTCGAGTCGATGCTGAACCAGCAGGCGCGCTACCTGCAGAGCAACCCGAGCACCAGCGTTGTCCTCGAAGGTCATACCGACCCGCGCGGTACCCGTGAATACAACCTGGGCCTCGGCGAGCGTCGTGCTAACGCTGTACGTCAGTATCTCTCCATCCAGGGCGTTTCGCCTTCGCAGATGGAAGTTGTCAGCTACGGTGAAGAGCGTCCTGCCGCTTCGGGCAACTCCGAACAGGCCTGGGCACAGGATCGTCGCGTCGTTATCGACTACTGATCCGGAGCTCATCCATGAAACACAGTCTCCTGAGACTGTGCGGCGCGGGAGCACTTGTGCTCCCGCTGTCCGTTTGGGCATCCGCGCAGGGCTCCTTTTACAACCAGGCAACCACGGGTTCGTCAGCCACGGGTACGCTGGAAATATTCAATCGGCTGCAGAGTCAGGAGCAGGATATCAATCAGCTCCGTGGCCAGATCGAGGAGTTGCGCCACCAGCTCGATCAGCAGCAGAAGCTGTCGCAACAGCGCTATCTGGATCTTGAAGAGCAGCTCAATCAGCGTGACAGCGCCGGTTCCGATGGGCAGGGCAGCGCAAGCAGCGGTGGTGCCGGCAGCAGCTCCAGCGACCCCATCAATCAGGCAGCAGCATCCGGCAGTAATGGCGGCTCGGGTAGCGGCGGGTCGTCGGGTGCCAGCAACGATGCTGACAGCGCCTACCGTGATGCTTTCAACCTGGTACGCGATCGCCAGTTCGAGCAGGCGATCTCGGCTTTTCAATCCTTTAATGAGAACTACCCGAATTCAACCCTGGTGGGTAATTCGTGGTACTGGCTTGGCGAGCTCTATTCGGCGCAATCGGAGCTTGATCAGGCGGCTAAGGCTTTCCGCACCGTCATCGACGATTACCCGCAGAACAGCAAGGTCGCCGACGCGATGTACAAGCTGGGACTGGTTTACGCCCGTCAGGGTAATGGCAGTCAGAGCCAGCAGATGCTGGATCGCGTTATCAGCGAACATGGCGACAGCGATGCTGCCGACCGAGCGCGTGAATTTCGTGAACAGACCAGCTGATGAGCTGCAACGCTCAGCCGTTTTTCTGAAGTAGTAACGCGGCAAGCGCGGTGGGCGTTTCGACCACACGATCGGCGCCCCATCGGCCGGGGTCATCCCCCTCGCGCAGATAGCCATAACGCACCGCGATAGCCGTCATTCCCGCGGCGCGCGCGGCTTCCACATCACGACGATGGTCGCCGATATACCAGCATCGTCCGGGAGCTACCGACAGCTGCCGAGCCGCCTCCAGCAGCGGCGCTGGATCGGGTTTTTTGACCGCCATGTCATCGGCACACAGCAGCACATCGGCTTCTATTTGCAGGGCTTCCAGCAGCGCTACGGCAAAGCGTCGCGGCTTGTTGGTCACAATGCCCCAGGGCCTGCGAGCGTCGCGGTAGTGATCCAGTACCTCCCGCAATCCCTCAAAGAGGGCACTGCTGACCGCAACGGCCTCGCCGTACAGGCTCAGCAGCTGCTCTCTTGCAGCGTCGAAATCAGGATGGGTTGCCTCCCGCCTCAGGGCCAGCGTCACCAGCGCCCCGGCACCTTCGGAAACCTCGCGGCGCAGCGGCTCGTAGGGCAGGGGCGGTAGATCGTGCCGGGCGCGCAGCGCGTTGGCGG
Source organism: Kushneria aurantia DSM 21353 (assembly GCF_000382245.1). Taxonomy (GTDB): domain Bacteria; phylum Pseudomonadota; class Gammaproteobacteria; order Pseudomonadales; family Halomonadaceae; genus Kushneria; species Kushneria aurantia. The sequence continues at coordinate 171,102 of NZ_KB907863.1, read as the reverse complement.
CGCCGGCCAGGTCGGGTGCGGTATCCACCAGGGTACCGTCGAGATCGAACAGCAGCGCCACCGGTGCTGGTGTGAGACTCATGATTCGGCGACCCGGGTATGCATGAAGTAGTTGACGTCGATATCGCTGTCGCTCAGCCGATAGTGGCGCGTCAGCGGGTTATAGACGAGCCCGGTGATATCGCGCACCTCCAGGCCGGCGTTGCGTGCCCAGCGTGCCAGTTCGGAAGGTCGAATGAAGCGCTGATAGCTGTGCGTTCCGCGCGGCAGCAGATTGAGGACGTACTCGGCGCCAACGATTGCCATCGCCCATGATTTGGGGTTGCGATTGATGGTTGAGAAAAACACATGGCCGCCGGGACGTGCCAGCCGCGCGCAGGCGGCGATTACGCTTTCCGGCTCGGGAACGTGTTCCAGCATCTCGAAGCACACCACCACATCGAAAGTGCCGGCTGCCTGCTCTGCCATCTGTTCGGCGCTGAGGCACTGGTAGTCGATCGACAGGCCGCTCTCCTGCTGATGCAGTCGCGCCACTGCCAGCGGCGCTTCGCCAAGATCGATACCGCTGACCTCGGCGCCGCGATGTGCCATCGCTTCGCTGAGAATGCCGCCGCCGCAGCCGACATCAATGATGCGAAAGCCGGTCACGCCGGCACGCTGGTCGATATAGTCAAGGCGCAGCGGGTTGATGTCGTGCAGCGGCTTGCACTCGCCGTCGCGATCCCACCAGCGGCTGGCAAGTTGGTCGAATTTGGCAATTTCGCCGGGGTCGACGCTGCTTTTTGATTCACTCATTGCTTCTCTCCTTCGCGGCCCTGTGCCAACTCTCTGCCTCTTTTCTTCGCCAGCGCCATCAGTTCGGTCTCGTCCTCGCGCGTCAGGCGGCCTTCGTCCAGCAACAGTTCGCCGGCCACCCAAAGATGGCTCACCTGACGGCTATTGACTGCGTAGACCAATGCCGAGGCGGGGTCGTGTAGCGGCTGTGCTTCGAGACTGTCAAGATCGACAGCCATGATGTCGGCCGCCATTGCGGGCTCCAGGCGGCCGGTCACATCGGCCATGCCCAGCGCGGCAGCGCCTTCTCGCGTCGCCATGGCGAGTGTTGCCATGGCCGGTAGCGCAGCGGCGTTGCCGCTGACTCCCTTGGCCAGTAGCGCGGCGCTACGCATCTCGTCGAACATATCGAGATCATTGTTGCTGCAGGCACCGTCGGTGCCCAGCGCGACACGCACGCCGGCTTCCAGCAGCCGGGCTACGGGGCAGAAGCCGCTGGCCAGCTTGAGATTGGACTGTGGCGAATGGATGGCGCTGGCCCCGCTGGTAGCCAGCAGGTCGATTTCTTCATCATTCAACTGCGTCAGGTGCACGGCCTGCAGATCGGCCGTCACCACACCGGCGCGGCGCAGTCGTTCCAGCGGGCGAGCGCCGTATTGCTGCAGCGACTGCGTCACCTCGTCGTGCGTTTCGTGAATATGCATCTGGATCGGTACGCCCAGTCGATCGCGAGCCTCGACCAATTGCTCGAGACTGTCGTCACCGACGGTATAGGGGGCATGGGGGCCAAGGGCCACGCGCAGTCTGTCATGACCGCGCAGACGCTCGGCCAGGGCGACGCTTTTTTCAATGCCATGGCGGAAATCCCGCGCCCAGGGGGTTTCGAAATCCATCAGCGGCGTGCACAGCTGAGCGCGCATGCCGCTCTCGTCGAGCAGGTCGGCAACCTCTTCGGGGGCGAAATACATATCGGCAAAGGTAGTGGTGCCCGAGCGTAGCATCTCCGCTATCGCCAGCCGCGTGCCATCGACAATGGCAGCGGTATTCATGTGCGCCGCTTCCGCCGGCCAGATATGCTCGTTGAGCCATTGCATCAGCGGCAGGTCGTCGGCATAGCCACGCATCAGCGCCATTCCGGCATGATTATGGGCATTGATCAGCCCCGGCATCACGGCATGATGGGTCAGTTCAAGCCGCTGCTGCGGCGAGTGGCGCCGGCGCATCTCATCGATGGGGCCGCTATCCAGGATACGGCCTTGCCGAATGGCAAGCGCATGGTGTTCTCGCAGCGGCAGATTGTCGCTCATTGGCAGTAGCCAGCGGCATTCGATAACCCGTTCGGCTGTAAGGTGGTGACTGGACATGAACCCTCCATAATATGGCTTATTCTAGCAGTCTATTGGCCACATACTCGGTCTCGGCTGCCAGGGACAGCAATTTTTTATACCGTTATCTTTTTTTCCGGGTAAAATTGCAACAGGCTATCCGGATACATCAGCACAACCAACTGTGAAATGTAAGAAGGCGTGCAATCAGCTATTTTAGATATTCTCCGGGCAGGTTCGTGGTCCGGACGAACAAGAGCATTGTCTGCAGCACCCCATCGGACGTTATGCTATCCGTCAGTGGTGTCTCAACATTCTTGAAATAAAAGGAACAAGGAATGATCCGTAAAGCAGTGCTTCCCGTTGCAGGTTTTGGTACCCGCTGCCTTCCCGCCTCCAAGGCCATTCCCAAGGAGATGATCACCATCGTCGACAAGCCGGTGATCCAGTATGTCGTGCAGGAGGCCGTCGAAGCAGGCATCAAGGAGATCGTCCTTGTCACGCACTCCACCAAGGCAGCGATCGAAAATCATTTCGACAAGCATTTTGAACTGGAGAGTCAGCTCGAGGCCAAGGGCAAGACCGAACTGCTTAATGAGCTGCGCAGCATCATTCCCGACGATGTGTCGATCATCTCGGTACGCCAGCCGCAGGCGCTGGGCCTGGGTCATGCCATTCTTTGCGCGCGTCCGATCATTGGCGACAACGAGCCGTTCGCCGTTTTGCTGCCGGACGTACTGGTCGACTGTGCGGGGCTCGAGCACAACGATCTGGCCGGCATGATCAAGGCGCACGACAGCACCGGTGCGGCGCAGATCATGGTGCAGGACGTGCCTGCCGAGGTCGCCTACAAGTACGGCATTGTGGCGCTCGAAGGGGAAACGCCCGAAGCCGGCGGCAGTGCAAAAATTACCGGTATGGTGGAAAAGCCCGACCCCGGCACCGAGCCGTCGACGCTTGCCGTCATCGGTCGCTATACGCTGCCCGGCGCCATCTTCCCGATTCTGGCCGAAACAACGCCCGGTGCCGGTAACGAGATTCAACTGACCGATGCCATCGACACGCTGCGCGGCAGCGGTGAGGTAGCGGCCTATCGAATGAAGGGTGAAACCTTCGACTGCGGTCACCAGCTCGGCTATCTGGAAGCAACGATCGCGCTGGCGCGTCGCCACCCCAAATATGGCGAGGGTTTCCGCGAGCTACTCAAGCGTTACCAGAGTGAGGCCTGACAATGCAGGTAGTGGTACATGGCAGTGAACTGAGCGCGGCCACTGCGGCGGCTGCGCTGTCGATGGTCGGCCACCATGTCTGGTGGTGGCCGCATCCGGCTCAGCCCTGGGAAAAGCTGGTCGAGACCGATTGGATCGTCAACGAGCCCGGGCTTTACCACCAGCTCTGCAACAGCATCGAAAGCGGCTCGCTGACGCTTTGCGACAGCGCCCGTTCTCTGCCCAGCGCCAGCGTTTACTGGCTCGCGGTATCCTCCGATCAGCGACAGGATGCCGATCGCTGGGTCGAGCAGACGCTGGGCAAGGAGCCCCATGATTTTGTGCTGGTCAACAACAGCACCTTTCCCATTGGCCACACCGAAGAGCTGGAGCAGTTGCTGCGCCGCGAGCATCAGGTCGCGGTGGCGTTGCCTGAAGTGCTGGAAGAAGGGCGGGCGCTGACCACTTTCACCCGCCCCGACAGCTGGATACTGGGTAGTGAAAACGACTGGGCCACGCGCCATATTGCCGAGCTGCTGCGCGCTTTCAATCGCCGCGAGAACAATCTGCGCCTGATGCCGCGCCGCGCTGCCGAGCTCACCAAACTGGCGGTGATCGGCATGCTGGCAACACGCGTCAGCTACATGAACGAACTGGCCGGCCTGGCTGACAGCCTGGATGTCGATATCGATCTCGTGCGTCAGGCGATGGGCGCCGACCGCCGTATCGGGCGCGACTATCTGTATCCGGGTAGTGGCTTCGGCGGTCCCAGCTTCGCGCGCAATCTCTACCGGCTTTCCAGTGTGCGCGCCCGTGAGGGGCAGCGCGACGGCCTGCTGGAGCGGGTCATCGACATCAACACACAGCAGCAGGAGGTGCTGTTTCGCAAGCTGTGGCAGCACTTCCACGGCAATCTTGGCGGCCGTCGTGTGGCGATCTGGGGGGCTGCCTTTAAACCCGGAACCCCGCGTATCGCCCATGCGCCGATACTGCGTCTGCTGGATGCGCTCTGGGCTCAGGGCGTTCATGTTCATCTTCATGACCCGGCCGCGCTGCCGGCTATCGCGCGCTACTACGGCGATCATCCGCTGCTGACGCTTGCCGAGTCGCCCGAAAAGGCCTGCGATGAGGTCGATGCGCTACTACTGGTGACCGAATGGAAGGAGTACTGGAACCCTGACTGGCGGCGTCTCTCGACGCTGATGAAAACCCCGCTGCTGCTCGACGGGCGTAACATCTACGACCCGTCCTACGTGGCCGAGCAGGGCTTCACCTATCGCGGCGTGGGGCGTCGCAGCGAACCCATGCCGGGCACGCTGGGCGATAACGACTTCTGAGTACTGCCGGGGCGGTGCCGCTCCGGTCAACGGGGTGGCATGCCCGTTTGCGGCAGGGTAGCGAACTGCACCAGCGGGCGGCGCCCTTGTGCGGCTGCCACAGCGTCGTCAAAACACTGCTCGACAAAGGGCCAGTTGATGATCGTCTCGAGGCGGTCGAGATACTTGTGGCGGTCACCGAGGTAATCCGGCACCCAGGCGTGCTCCCACATATCGATGGCCAGCAGCGGATGATAGCCGCCCAGCAGAGGGGAGCCGGCATCGGCGGCGTTGATAATATCGAGCCGTCCGGCGGCGGTTACCACCAGCCATGTCCAGCCTCCCATGAAGTGGGCGCCGGCGCTGGCGTGCAGCGCCTGCAAAAGCGCCTCGAAACTTCCCCAGCGCGCCATTACGGCGTGCTGCAGTGGGCCTTCCGCCGGTGTCTGATACCAGGGCGTCAAACACTGCCATAAAAAGGTGTGATTCCACGCCTGGCAGGCGCAGGCGTGCGCTTCACCGCGCATTGTCAGCATAATGCTTTCCAGCGAGAAATCGCCATGGCCGAGTGCCTTCAGGCGCTCGATATAACCGCCATGGACATTTCGATGATGATTTCCAAGGCTTTGTGCAGAGATCACCGGCGACAGTGCGTCATAGCCATAGGGCAGCGAGGGGAGTTCAAGAGGCATACCACTTTCCATGCAGTGTCACGTCGGGGCGGCCATAAAAACCTGTGTCGAAAGGCCCGCTGGTTCGCGCCGTGCCTTTACCCTTTGACAGCGTAACGGCTCTGGCTTTTCGATAGCGAACCATCGTAGCATGCACTATCCAAACCGAATTTGTTCGAATGCGCCGAAATGCCATCGGTGGCCAATCTGACTGGAAGCCTCATGCCGGACAAGGACCAGGACGAACCGATTCTGCGCGCCGAGCGTCACGCATCGCGATCCGTATCGACCGCCGGCGCTCACCGCCGCACCGCCGGCGTCCGCCGGGTCAGGCTGTGGCCGCTTTATATGCTGGTGCTACTGCTGCTTGTAGCGCTGACAGCTCTGGGAGTGACCTACTACCAGCAGCGGCAGGCGCTGCTGGCGCGTTTTGACGAAGTCGCCAATATGGCCGAGGAGGGGGTTGATCGTCGCGACGAGCTCTCCTCCAACGTCAGCGCCATGCTCGACAGCCTGCGCCAGGCGCAGATGGAGCAGCAGGAACTGATCGAGAGCCAGCGTCAGCGCCTCGATCAGCAGCAGGAGCAGTTGGCTGCACAGCCGCAGGTGGACCTGCCGTCGCGTCTCGACCGTCTCGGTGAGGCGGACGCCACCCTGCAGCAGACGCAGCAGGCCATGCAGCAGTCGCTCGAGGCGCTCGACAGTGCTATCGCCACGCTGCGTAGTGGTACTGATGAGCGAGTAGAGCAGACGCAGTCGCAACTGGCGCAGATCGAACAGCGCCAGCAGGCGTTGTCGCAGCGGCTGGATGAACAACTGTCAGCACTGAGCCAACGGCAGCAGCAGCTTTCCACAAGCCTTGGGTCGCTCGACGACAGCGTCAGCGGTCGAGATGCACAGCTGGAGCGCATTGGCGAGCGGCTCGACGCCCTGGATGCGGGCGTCGATCGGCTGCGGCAGAACCAGATTCAGTTGCAGGCGGCGCAGGAGTCGCTTCGGGGTGTGTTCGATCCCTGAGCCTCTAATGTCCATGGATAGTGTTTGATTCAAGGAAGAGTGCAGAATCTATGTCGTGTCGTGGTGCCGCGACCTACCGCGTAACACAGCGCTTGACCGTCGCTGTTCTGCTCGGCGTTTCGAGTGCATTGGCGGCGCCCGTCGCCAACGCAATTGAAGCCGATGTCAGCGGCGTCACCGGAGAGCTGGCGACCAATATTCGCAACTATCTGGAGCCGCTGGATATTCCTGCCGACGCCGAGCTGCAGGGCTACAGTGCCGAGGTGCACGAGCGTGTCGAAAATGCCCTGCGCCCCTTTGGCTACTATGCGCCGGAAATCGAGATCGACCTTGTCAGTCGCGATAGGGTGCGTTTGCAAGTGCAGCATGGCCCGGCGGTCAAACTGCGTTCGCTGACCGTCGAGCTGCGTGGCGCGGCCAGCGACGATGAACCCTTTCAGCAAGCGGTAGCCGATAGCCCCCTGCAGCAGATGCGGGATAAAAGACTGCGTCACGCTCCCTATGAGGCGCTCAAGTCGCGTCTCAGCGCACTGGCGCTGGAGCGTGGCTATTTCGATGCTCGCTATCTGCGCAGCCGCATTGAAGTGCGCCCGTGGGAAAACGCCGCCTATATCACTTTGATATTCGACAGCGGAACGCGCTATCGCTTCGGCGATATCCTTGTCAGCGGCAGCCAGATCCGCAACAACCGCGTGCGCAACATGGCCCCTTTCGCACCCGGAGACCGCTATCTCGCCACCGATGTGGCACGCTACAGCCAGCGTCTCAATAACAGCGGCTGGTTCCGCAGTGTCGGGCTCAGGCCGCGCCTCGACCGACAGGGCTACACCAGCGCCAGCCGTATTGCATCATCGCCCGATGCGCGCGTGGTCGAGCCCGATGGCAGCAGTAACGAAAGCTTTATCGATCGCGTCGAACTGAAAGCGCCGGAGGCCAGCGACCGGGTGCCGATCGGCGTCGAGGTCGTACCCGCCGATCGCCAGCAGTTTGAGGTGGGGGTAGGCTTTGCCACCGACGTCGGCCCGCGTACCCAGTTCAGCTGGCATATTCCCTGGCTCAGCGAACGCGGCGACAGCCTTGAAAATCAGCTTTATCTCTCCGGCCCCGAACAGACCTTCTCCGGCGAATACAGCCTGCCGTTGGAAAACCCATGGCGTGACAGCTACTACCTGCGCTATGGCCTTGAGAATACCGATCAGACCGACACCGATACCCGCAGTCAGCAGAGCTCGATATCGCTGGGGCGTCAGTGGCGCTTTGAAAACGACTGGACGCAGAACGTTTACCTGCGCGCCAGCTATGAAGATTTCACCCAGGCCGATCAGGACGGCCAGGTGCTGCTCTTTGTGCCCGGCGCCAGCTGGTCGCGCACGCGCGTCGACAATCAGCGGTTTCCCATGTGGGGGGATCGGCAGGACATTCTCGTCGAGGGTTCCAGTGAAAGCTGGGCGTCGGATGCCGACTTTCTGCGCACACGTCTCGACACCCAGTGGATCAGAAGCCTGGGCGACAACAATCGTTTTATCGGCCGCGCTACTCTGGGGGCAACCCTGACCGATGACTTCAGTCAGATACCGCCGTCGCTGCGTTTCTTCACCGGTGGTGATCGCAGCGTGCGTGGTTACGACTACGAGACCATTGCGCCGCGCAACGACGACGGTGAGCTGCTGGGCGGCGAGCAACTGCTGGTTACCTCGCTCGAGTATCAGCGCCGTGTGACCGGTGACTGGTGGGGGGCGACCTTTTTCGATGCCGGTAACGCCTTCAACGACTGGGGGCCGGACGAGCTGAAAAAGAGCTTCGGCGCCGGCGTGCGCTGGATCTCGCCGGTGGGGCCGATAAGACTGGATATCGCCCATCCCCTGGATGACGACGACAACGCCTTCCGTATTCACTTCGGGATAGGGCCGGAATTTTGAGACTGATCCTTCGTGCGATGCTGTGGTCGACCCTGACCCTGCTGGGGCTTGTGCTCACTCTGGCGGGCACGGCGCTGTCGCCCTGGGGAACGCAGTGGCTGCTGGAGCAGGCACAGTCCCGTGGCTATCTCGCTTTCGAACGGGTCGAGGGCGCACCACTGGACGACTTCGCGCTCTACGGTCTGGAAGTGAATACCCCCGCGCTGACGCTGTCGGCGCGGCGCTTCGAGCTGCAGTGGGCCGATGACTGCCTGCTGGGCGGCCGGCTGTGCATCGATCGACTGGCCGCCGCGGGCGTCAGGGTGCGCCTGCATGATACCGGCGACAGCACAGCGCCAGCGCCGCAGGAGACGCAGAGCGGCGGGGGGCGGCTCGCAACGCCGCTGCCGATCGAACTGCGCGAGCTGTCGCTGGCCGATATCGATGTCCGCCTGGCCGACGGCACGCAGCTGCAGTTGGGGCGCTTTACCAGCGCCGCCACTCTGGAAGGCAGTCAGCTGAATCTCGCGCCTACCGAGCTTCGCAACACCAGCGTGATACTGCCGGGCACGCCGGGGCTCGACTATGCCGATCCGCTGGCGAGTTCGGTTGATACGCGCACTGCGCGCCGTGTCGCCAACGCCGAGATTGTCAGCGCAAGCGCTATCGAGGCGGCCGAGAGCGTGGTGAAACCGCCCGCGCCAACGCTGGTGGCAGCCGGCGATACCACCTTTGCTCTGAATTCCGCAGCGCTGGCTGCCGCTGAACGGGTCGCCGCGCCCGGCCCCCTGGCACAGCTTGCCGCTTTTGCCGAGCGGTCGGTGGCCAATCCGCTGGCCGGCAGCTGGGGTCAAGTTGACGATCAGGGACGCATCGTTTTGCCGGACATAACGCTGCCGCTGGATGTGGACATCGAGCAGTTCACCGTCCGCAATCTCTACCTGGTCGGCGATACGCCGCTGACCGTCAATCAGCTGTCGCTGGTGGCCCGAACCGACCAGTCCAGTGTTGAACTCAGCCGCTTCGAGCTGGATTCATCACTGGCACAGCTGTCGATGACGGCACGGGCCGGTCTGAGCGGTGATTATCCGCTGACGTTGTCGGCCAATGCCAAACTGAGCGGCGCACCGCTGCCCGGCGAGCGTCTTGCTATCGGTGTCGACGGTTCGCTGGCCGATCTGAGCCTCGATATCGACGCCACTGGCCCGATAGCCGCCCGGCTGCAGGCACACAGCGATCTGCTGGCCCCGGACCTGCCGTTTCGTCTGGCTCTCGATGCCCCTGCGCTGCGCTGGCCGCTCGCACCGAACGCCAACGAGCAGGCGTGGCAGCTCGACAATCTCGCCTTCAATGCCGAGGGCTCGCTACGCGATTACCGCCTGAGCCTGTCCGCCGATGCCGAGGGTCCGACGGTCGAGCCGCTGGGTGTGTCGCTCGTGGGAAGCGGCGATCTGCGCCACTTCAACTGGTCGCCGCTGACCGTTACCAGCGGTGAAGGGCAACTGCAGAGCAGTGGTACGGCGCGCTGGGACGGCGGTCTCGCCATCGACGCCTCGCTGGGTCTTGATCGGCTCGATCTGACGCGCTTTACCGACGCTGTCAACGGCCGGCTCAACGGCGAAACCCGGGTGCGTTTCGATCTGATGGGCGCCGACAGCTGGCGCGTCGAGGTGCCACAGCTGGCCATCGACGGCACCCTGCAACAGCGTGCGCTTTCCCTGCAGGGTCAGTTTACCGGCAACAGTGCCATGCAGTGGCAGATTGACCGGCTCGATCTGCGCCAGGGCGAAAACCGCCTCAACGCCAGCGGTCGTATCGGCGAGCAGCTGTCGCTACAGGCCGATCTTGCGGCGCCGGCGCTGGGCACCATCATGCCGCAGTTGGGGGGTAGCGCCAGCGGCCGAATTCGTCTCGGCGGCACCCTCGAAAGCCCGGACAGCGATATTCGGCTCAGCGGCCAGGGGCTGCGTTTTCAGGACAATCACATCGGTAGTCTGGAGCTTGCCGTCACCACAGATGGCCTGGATGACCCTCGAGTCGGTCTGGAGCTGAACGCTACCGGTATTGCCGCTGCGGGTCAGCAGGTCGAAAGCGTCAGCGCCAGTCTCGACGGCCGGCTCGGACAGCACCGCCTCGAACTGCAGGTCGAGGGCGGGGAGGGGATGCCGGTGGAGCGCGCCCGGCTGGCGCTGCAGGGCGGGCTTGATCAGCGTCGCCAGCGCTATCGTGGCACGCTCAATACGCTTGCGCTCAGCACGCGCCAGGCGGGTGACATCGCGCTGGAGAGCCCCTTCACTTTCGATGCCCGTCTCGATCAGTCGCGCTTCAACGCTCAGCCGTTCTGTCTGGTACGTCAGCAGGGCGGACGCCTGTGCGCCGTCGAGCCGCTGACCGCCAGCGCCCAGAGTGGCAGTGCGAGGCTGCGCCTTTCCGAGGTGGCACTGGCCAGTGCCAACGACTTTCTGCCCGATCCCTGGCGTGTCGGCGGTGACCTGAGCGGTACCATCAATCTTGACTGGTCGCGCGGCGGGGCCAACTGGCAGCTGGTATCGCAGCTCGACAGCACGGCCGATATCAGCGGTCAAAATGCCAACGGGCAGCCTTTTGCGCTGCCGCAGTTACAGCTACAGCTGAACGTCGATGCCACATCCGCCCGTGCCGAGGCCGATCTAGACCTGCAGCTTCAGAACGCCGGGCGCCTGCGGTTGGAGGCGGATATTGGCGACCCGCTGGGAGCGCGCTCGCTGTCCGGTCGACTACGTGTCGACGGTCTGCAACTGTCGCCCTATACGCCGCTCGTCGCCGTACTGGACCGCCTTGCCGGCCAGCTCAATGGTGATGTCAGCCTCTCCGGTACGGCGCAGTCGCCACAGCTCAACGGTAGCATGGTATTGAGCGATGTCAGCGCCGGGGGCGATCAGCTGCCGGTAGCGCTGGAAGATGCTCGTATGGCGATGGATTTCAACGGCGACAGCGGCACCCTTGACGGGTATCTGCAGGCCAATGGCACACGCTGGGGACTCTCGGGCGACGCCCGCTGGCCTACTACCGGCAGCTGGCGCGCCCGCATGGCGCTTGACGGCGCCGATGCGCCATTGGAAGTGCGTCTGCCGCAGTTCGGTCGAATCCGCATCTCACCTGATCTGGAGGTCGTCGCCAATCCATCGCGGCTGTCGATCACTGGTGACGTACGCATTCCCTGGGCGCGACTGGAGGTAGGGCAGATACCGCCTTCTACAGTTCAACCCTCCAGTGATGAGGTTATCGTCACCCGCGAGGAGTACGAGGCGCGTCAGCAGCAGGCGGTCGAGCGTGCCGCCCGCACCAGTATCGACGATCAGTTCGACTGGGCCACTACCAGTGATCTGCAGCAGGCCGGCATGGACGTTAACGTGGCGGTCAACCTGATCATCGGTGATGATGTCCAGCTGCAGGCCTATGGGCTCAGCGCCGGCGTTCGGGGCAGTCTCGACGTACGCCAGAGCAGCGGTTCGCTGCAGCTTTTCGGCGATGTCTCGCTGGTCGATGGCCGTTTTCAGGCCTTCGGACAGGATCTTTTGATCCGCCGCGGTCAGGTGCTGTTCAGCGGCCCGCCGGGGCAGCCGTATCTGGATATCGAGGCGATCCGCAATCCGGACGTGACCCAGGATGACGTCATTGCCGGACTGCGGGTTACCGGCGCCGCCGATCAGCCGCAGCTGGAAGTGTTTTCAGAGCCGGCGATGAACGAGACCCGAGCGCTCTCCTACCTGCTGCGCGGTCGCGCACCGGACGCCAGTGGTGACAGTGATGGCATGCTGACCTCGGCGCTGATCGGCTTGTCACTGTCACGCAGCGGTGCGGCAATCGGCCAGTTGGGGCAGGCTTTCGGCATCGAGGATCTGTCGCTGGATACCTCGGGAAGCGGTGACGAAAGTCAGGTAGTGGTTAGTGGCTACCTGTTCGACGATCTCCGGGTCAGCTACGGTGTCGGTCTGTTCTCACCGATCGCCGAGCTGACGCTGCGCTATCGTCTGCTGCAGGACCTTTACCTGCAGGCGGTATCCGGTGCCAATCAGGCGGTGGATCTGATCTATACCTTCAGCCTGGGACGGACGCCTGCGCTCGGGGAGCGTCAATAACGTCTCTTTTGGTGTGGCCGGGGGCTTGTGTTTGCCCTCGGTCGGCCCGATACAGCCTGATAGCCTTTTATTTTTCTGTCCCGGCGGAGTGACCATGTTCGGATTCGATAGAACGCGCATGCCGACGACGGCCGAAGCGCTGCCCGGTCGCGATACCCCTATGGCGATCAGTGGCATTCATCATGTCCTTGAGCGCGATATCACCGCGCCGCCTCCCGAAGGGTGCGATGAGATCGTGCTGGGGCTGGGTTGTTTCTGGGGCGCCGAGCGTCTTTTCTGGGAATTGCCGGGTGTGCTCTTCACGGCAGTGGGCTATGCCGGGGGCTATACGCCCAACCCCACCTACAAGGAGGTCTGTACCGGCAGAACCGGCCACGGCGAGGTGGTCAGAGTCGTGTTCGATCCGACCGAGATCGGCCTGCCGGAGCTGCTGCGGGTGTTCTGGGAGGCGCACGACCCGACCCAGGGAATGCGTCAGGGGAACGACATCGGCAATGAGTATCGCTCGCTGATTCTGGTACACAACGACCATCAGCGTGATATCGCCGAGAAGAGCCGCAGCGAGTACGCCCGCGCGCTGGAGAGTGCCGGACGGGGAGAGGTGACTACCGAGATCGTACCGCTCGAGCATTTCTACTATGCCGAAGAGTATCACCAACAGTACCTGAGCAAGAATCCCATGGGCTACTGCGGTCTCAAGGGAACCGGTGTGAGCTGCCCGATCTCCTGAGACAGCCCGCCGGCCTTGATGCTATCGCATGGGTGAGGCGATATCCGAGCGGCGTGTCTGGCCCGGCAGCAGATAGCGCCAGCTGTCGAGCTGTTCGCCCACGCGCCGCGCCAGCCAGGAGCGCAAAAGCCCATGGCGCATTTCGATAAAGCCGACATGGCCGCCGTGCTCGGCCAGCTCGATGCGTACCGACGGCGAGGGTCTGGCGACTCGATCGAACAGATTATTTGGCATCAGGGGGTCGTCAGCGGCATGCAGAATCAGGGTCGGCAGTTCGATGCGATCGAGCAGCGGCCCCGCCGAGGCGCGCTGATAGTAGTCGGTAGCGGAACGAAAGCCGTGCAGTGGGGCGGTGACCTCGTTGTCGAAGGCCCAGAAGGTATCGATCCGGCGCAGCTGCTCGAGGCCGGGGCGGTCGAGTCGGCCATCGCGAATATGGGCAGCAACCTTGCGCTTCATCGAGGCCAGCATGTGCCGCTGGTAGTAGCGTGAAAACCCCTGATTGATGGCATCGGCGCAGGCGGCCAGGTCCAGCGGTGGGCTGATGGCGATGGCGCCCGCCAGATCGAGGCCGTCGCCACCCTGTTCGGAGGCAAGCTTGAGCAGCATATTGGCCCCCAGCGAGACCCCGACGGCCACCTTGTGGGCGTTGGGATAGCGTCGTCCGAGCGTCGACAGCAGCCACCAGCCATCGGCGGTGTCGCCGGCGTGGTAGCTGCGTGCCATCCGGTTGGGTACTCGGCCGCAGCCGCGAAAATGCATCACGACCGTGCGCCAGCCACGCTCGATCGCCATTTTCGACAGCGCTCGCGCGTAGGGTGAGTACACCGACCCTTCAAGACCGTGAAAAAGCACCATGATCGGTGCGCGAGCGTCTTCTGGTGCCCCATTTGCCCAGCACAACTCCACTTCATCGCCGTCGGGCAGTGCCAGTAGCTCGGTTTCAAACTGCAGCGGCGCGCGCGGTAGCAGCAGCGGCAGCAGCGTCTGCACGTGTCGATGCGTCAGCCCGGGCGGTGGGCGGAAATCGGCCTTGATAGTCGTGATGCGCGGCATGACAGCCCCGGTCACCTGCCTTGTAGAGAAGATCTGTTATCTCCGACAGCCAGGACGCCGTCAAGTTCGACGGCACCGGCTCAAGGCTTTCAGGCGTGTGGCAACGACTCGGCCTGCGAAAAACTGCTGACCGTGCACTCCAGATCGTTGACCAGTCCATCCTTGAGGCTATAACACCAGCCGTGGACGGATAGCTGCTGGCCGCGCTCCCAGGCCCGTTTGACGATTCGGGTCTGGCAGAGATTGGCGACCTGCGACCTGACGTTGATTTCACACATGCGATCGACCTGCTGATCCATCGGCAGGTCCGCCAGTTCACTTTCGTGCTGGCGATAGAGGTTACGCACCGTGTTGAGCCAGTAGTCGACGATACCGTTGTCGCCGCCGGTCACCGCTGCCTTGACGCCGCCACAGCCGTAGTGGCCTACCACCATGATGTGACGCACCTTGAGCACCTCGACGGCGAACTGAATCACCGACAGGGCGTTGAGGTCGTTGTGGTGCAGCAGGTTGGCGACATTGCGGTGTACGAAAACCTCACCCGGGGGCAGATCGATAATCTGGTTGGCCGGCACCCTGCTGTCAGAGCAGCCGATCCAGAGGTAGTCGGGGTTCTGCTGCTCCGAAAGACGGTTGAAGAAGTCGGGATCCTTTTGCTGCATCTGCTCGGACCAGGCGCGGTTCTGCTGCAAAAGCTGCGCGATACTGCGATGATCGTGCTCGTCACACATGATAAAGGGCTCTCTTTAACAGGGCGCAGTGTGGAACGGCTGCCGGATGCTGTCGGGTAATCATGGACAGCCTATAGGGTCGATTGGCGAGGCATCCGGGCCGAGCGAAGTGCAACTATGGTAGCATCGCGACAAATCCGAAAACCCCGTTTTCGCTCGCTTTTTCATCCCTTTTCAGCTGGAGTCAAAACGTGTCGCAATACGATGTTGACCTTTTCGTTATCGGCGCCGGGTCGGGTGGCGTTCGGGCTGCCCGCACAGCCGCCTCGAAGGGGGCCCGAGTGGCTATCGCCGAGGATCGCCATCTGGGGGGGACCTGCGTCAATGTAGGCTGCGTACCCAAAAAGCTCTACTCCTATGCGGCCCATTTTCACGACGCTTTCGAAGAGAGTCGCGGTTACGGTTGGCAGTTCAGTGCAGAGCCGACTTTCGACTGGCCGGTACTGCGCGACAACAAGCAGGCCGAGATCGCCCGCCTCAATGGCATCTATGAAAAACTGCTGACCAATGCCGACGTCGAGCTGATCAACGGTCGCGCCGAGATCGTCGACGCGCACACCGTGACCGTTAACAATCGTCGCATCAGTGCCGAAAAGATCCTCATCGCCACCGGCGGCCAACCCTGGATGCCCGAGTTCGAGGGTCGCGAACACGTGCTCGATTCCGATCACGTTTTTGATCTGGAACGCTTTCCGCAGCGGTTTCTGGTCATTGGCGGTGGCTATATTGCAGTGGAGTTTGCCAGTATTTTCAACGGTCTGGGCGCCGAGACGCATCTGGCCTACCGCGGCCCGCTGTTTCTGCGCGGCTTTGATGTCGAGCAGCGCGAGTTCATCCGCGATGAAATGCACAAAAAGGGCGTCAATCTGCATTTCGAGGCCAACATCGTGCGCGTCGAAAAGCGTGGCGAGGTCTATGATGTGGCGCTCAGCAACGGCCAGCAGCTCGAGGTCGATGCTATCCTTGGCGCCACCGGGCGGCGCCCCCATTTCGAAGGACTGGGACTTGAAAACCTCGACATCGAGCGTGAGGACAGTGGCAAGCTGAAAGTCGATGACCGCTACCAGACATCGGTGCCTTCGGTGCTGGCGCTGGGCGATATCATCGAGGGGCCGGAGCTGACGCCGGTAGCGCTCGAGGAGGCCATGCGGCTGGTCGAGCTGCACTTCGGCAGCGGCGAAGCCGAGCCGATCGACTATGACAGCATCGCCACGGCGGTATTCTGCCATCCGAACATGGGGACGGTTGGACTGACCGAGGAGGAGGCGCGCGAGCGCGGTGCGACGATTCGCGTCTATACCACCAGCTTCAAACCCATGCGCCATACCCTCTCCGGCAGCGACGAGCGCTGTCTGATGAAACTGGTGGTGGACGACGCCAGTGATCGTGTACTGGGTGCCCACATGGTTGGTGAAGAAGCCGGTGAGCTGATTCAGGGGCTGGGGATCGCCGTGCGTGCCGGACTGACCAAGCGCGATTTCGACAACACGATTGGCGTTCACCCCACCAGCGCCGAGGAGTTCGTGACCCTGCGCAGCGTGACCCGTCACTGAGCCCGACACGACGATGCTCGGCTTTTTACCGAGCCCGACGATGCTCGGCTTTTTACCGAGCCCGACGATGCTCGGTTCTTTTCGAAGGGCCGCCCGCGGGCGGTCCTTTTTTCATCTATAATAAGTCTGCCTGCTGTGCGTCGTTCGGGGCGCTACGTCGTCCCGGCAGGTTGGAGGAAGAATAAAAAGAGATTATCGACATGGCGTTAAACCATAATGAAATAATTTGATCGTTACATAAGATATTGTTATTCTTGCCAACTAATTCGCCGAATGCGAAAGATCATGACGACCAATCAGACGACTACCGCTTCATCCGATGTCAGCCGGCCTGAAGTGGCCGAGATGATCGTGGAGGGTGAAACGCCCATCATGATTCGTCCGCCCGGTACCGATGACGGCTGGGGCATCTACGAGCTGATCAAGGCCTGCCCGCCGCTGGATGTCAATTCTGCTTACGCCTATCTGCTGCTGGCCACTCAGTTTCGTGACCGCTGTGCCGTGGCGACACTTTCTGACGGCGAAATCGTCGGCTTCGTTTCCGGCTATGTCAAAACCAACGCGCCGGATACGTTTTTTCTCTGGCAGGTTGCCGTGGGCGAGAAGGCCAGGGGGACCGGGCTGGCGCGCAAGCTGGTCGAAACGGTACTCAAGCGTGAACACCAGGCCGATGTGCGCCATCTGGAAACCACCATCACCCCCGATAATGAAGCGTCCTGGGGGCTTTTCAAACGCCTGGCACAGCGCTGGCAGGCACCGCTCAACAGCCGCGAGTACTTTTCCGAAGAGCAGCTCGGTGGCGAGCACGACCCGGAAAATCTGGTGCGTATCGGGCCTTTCGACCCTAATCAGATCTGAGCGTCGATCAATAGCCTTGTCGTCGTTTCGAAGTGTCTGCTCGAAGCGTCGATAGTGTTTTTCCAATATCCTGCCTCGATCCTGCCAGAGGCTCTCTCGTCAATGGAGGTATTTGAATGGATACGCAGTATTTTGAACGCATGGAGTCGGAAGTTCGTACCTATTCCCGCTCCTTTCCCACCATTTTTGACCGTGCCTCCGGTGCTCATCTCTGGACCGTCGATGGCAAGCAGTACATCGACTTTCTCGCCGGCGCCGGTACCCTCAACTATGGTCATAACAATCCGGCGCTGAAAAAGGCCCTGATGGCCTATATCGAGCGCGATGGCATCACTCACGGCCTCGATTTCTGGACCCACGGCAAGCAGGATTTCTACCAGACGCTGGAAGACGTCATCCTCAAGCCGCGCGGACTGGACTACAAGATTCAGCTGCCGGGACCGACCGGCACCAACGCGGTGGAAGCTGCCATTCGGCTGGCGCGCCGTATCACCGGTCGCTCCAACATCCTGACTTTCACCAACGGCTTTCACGGCGTCACCATGGGGGCGCTGGCTACCACCGGCAACGCCAAATTCCGTGACGCCCTCGGCGTACCCGCCATGGGCGCACAGTTCATGCCGTATGACGGCTATCTGGGTGAAGGCGTGGATACCCTGGATTACGTCGAGAAAGCGCTCGACGACGGCTCCAGCGGTCTCGATAACCCGGCCGCGGTAATCGTCGAGCTGGTGCAGGGCGAGGGCGGTATCAACGCCGCTTCCATCGAGTGGACCCAGCGTCTTGCCGAGATCTGCAAGCAGCGCGATATTCTGCTGATCGTCGACGACATTCAGGCGGGATGTGGCCGTACCGGCAAGTTCTTCAGCTTCGAACACGCCGGTATCAAGCCCGATATGGTGACCAACTCCAAGTCACTTTCCGGCTACGGTCTGCCGTTTGCCATGCTGATGATGCGCCGCGATCTCGATAAGTGGTCGCCGGGTCAGTACAACGGCACCTTCCGCGGCCACACGCTGGCGATGGTGACCGCCGCCGAGGCGCTGCGCCAGTACTGGCAGGACGATCACTTCGAACAGGAAGTGCAGCGCAAGGGCGAGATCATTCGTGATCGCTTCGCCGATCTGGCTGCCATGCTCAACGATTCCGGCCATCCGGCCAGCGAGCGCGGTCGCGGCATGATGCGCGGTCTGGTGGTCGAAAACGGCGATCTGGCCGACGAGATCACCGAAGGCGCCTTCGAGCGCGGCCTGGTGATCGAAACCAGCGGGCAGGGCGGTGAAGTGGTCAAGTGCCTCTGTCCTCTGACCATCAGCGACCAGGAACTTATTCAGGGGCTTGATATACTGGAAGAGAGCGTTCGCGCTGTAATCGACAAGCGCTGAGCGTTTTTGCGGCGGATGGATGGCAGAGTTCATCCGCCCATTCTGGTATACGGTTACAGCAACTTTTATAGCCACAAGGACTAGAGCTTATGATCGTTCGCAATCTCGAAGAGTGCCGCAAGACAGAGCGTTTCGTTGAAGCCGAAAACGGCAACTGGGACAGCACGCGTCTGATGCTGGCCGATGACAACTGCGGCTTCTCCTTTCATATCACCCGCATCAAGCCGGGCACCGAAACGCACATTCACTACAAGAACCACATCGAGGCGGTGTTCTGCTACGAAGGTGAAGGTGAAGTCGAAACCATTGCCGACGGCAAGGTGCACACCATCAAAGCCGGCGACATGTACCTGCTCGATCAACATGACGAGCACTGGCTGCGCGGCAAGGAAAAAGGCATGACCGTGGCCTGCGTCTTCAATCCGCCGGTCACCGGGCGCGAGGTGCACCAGCCGGACGGTTCCTATGCCGCTTCCGAGTGATATCGACCTTTGGCTCTGTCAGGGCTGATTGATCGACAGAATCACAAAACCCCGCGCACCGGCGCGGGGTTTTGCGTTGTGTCGGTATACGCCCGCACGGCACCGCCACAGCACGAGGAAGCGTTGGCCGTGTCGATATCGTTGATGACAAGGTGGCGTAGCCCGGCTACAATGTAGCTACATTGTAGCCACGATAGAGAGGGAAAAATCATGAGTGCTGATGCTGTCGTTCGGGCCCGTATCGATGCCGAAACCAAAGAGCGAGCTACCGCTGCCCTGGAGGCCATGGGCCTGTCCGTGTCTGACGCCATACGCCTGCTGATGCTGCGGATCGCCGACGAGAAGTGCCTGCCGTTTGCCGTGCAGATGCCAAATGCCACCACGGCCAAGGCCCTGGGCGAGTTGGAAGCCGGCAAGGGTAAGCGCTTTGATAGCGCGGATGCGCTGTTCGAGGACCTGGGCATCTGATGCTAACCCCAGTCCGTTCCAGTCAGTTCAAGCGAGATGTAAAGCGGGTCCAGAAGCGCGGTAAGGACATGGAGAAACTACGGCGACTCCTGGGCCTACTGCTTGAGCAAGCTCCCTTGCCGGATGCCTATCAGGATCACCCGTTACGAGGGGACTGGAAGGGCTACCGAGATGCCCACATCGAACCCGACTGGTTGCTGCTGTATTGCGTAGCGGATGACGAACTGCACGTGGCTCGTACTGGTAGCCACGCTGATCTTTTCCGCGAGTAGGCAAGACAATACAAGACAGTAAAGGATAATACTTTGCAAAGGCCTCGACCGAACAGGATATGCCAGTATTGCGCATAATATATATTATGTTAAATATGGGTTGAGCCGTATCCTGATCGATCCGTTTTTGCTTGTGATCCCCGCTCTCGAGGTGCGGCTGTTTCGCATTGGCGTTACCATGAAGGCAGATTTACTGCGCGCTATTCATGACGAGATTTTCCCCGATGCCCGATGTGTCCAGTCTGCTGCGAATGGCCGAAACGCGCTGTCGCGACAACGATGCGCGCTTTACGCCCATTCGTCGTCGCGTTTTCGAGATGATCAGCGAGCACGCCAGCGGTCTCAAGGCTTATGAGCTTTTGGACCTGCTCTCCAGCGAGCACGCCTCGGCGCGGCCGCCCACGGTGTACCGGGCCCTCGATTTCCTTCTCGAACAGGGGCTGGTTCACCGCATCGAGTCGCTCAACGCTTACGTGGCTTGCCCCTGTCCGGATCATGCGCGCGGCTTTCAACTGATGATCTGTCGCCACTGTGGCCTGGTCGAAGAGATTCATGACCACGCCATCATGCAGCAGCTCGAAAGCAGCGCCACCGATCGCGGCTTTACCATCGAGCGTCAGACCATTGAGCTTTCCGGTCTATGTCAGCGTTGCCAATCGGTCGATACAGCGGCGACCAGTCACTGACCCGGGTTCTATTGCCATAAGGATGTTTTCATGTTCGATCTGCTGATCGTCAACGCTCGTGTTGTCAACGAAGGCGCCATTACCCCGCTTGACGTGGGCATCCGCGATGGCCGCATTGAAGCGCTGGCACCGCAGCTCGAGCGCAACGCGCGGGAAACGGTCGATGCCCGTGGGCGCCATCTGCTGCCCGGCATGATCGACGACCAGGTACATTTTCGTGAGCCGGGTTTGACCCACAAGGCTGACATCGCCAGTGAGTCGGCCGCTGCCGTGGCCGGCGGCATCACCAGCTACATGGAGATGCCCAACGTCAAGCCGCCGACGCTCGACAGCGACAGTCTGGAGGCCAAATATGCGCTGGCGAGGGGGCGCTCCCACGCCAACTACGCTTTCTACCACGGCGCCAGCAACGACAATCTCGAAGCCATCAAGGCGCTCGATCCGCAGACGACCTGCGGCATCAAGATTTTCATGGGCGCTTCCACCGGCAACATGCTGGTCGATGAGGCAGATACACTGGACGCTATCTTTGCCAATGCCGCCATTCCAGTGGCGACGCACTGCGAGGATACGCCCATGATTCAACGCGCCGAGGCTCGGGCGCGTGCCCGTTACGGCGACGATGTACCCTTCGCGCTGCACGGCGAGATTCGCTCCCGTGAGGCGTGCTACAAGAGCTCCAGCCTCGCGATCGAGCTGGCGCGCAAGCACCATGCCCGCCTGCACGTGCTGCACCTGACCACGCTCGAGGAGATGGCGCTGTTCGAGCCCGGTCCCATCGACGGCAAACTGATCACTGCCGAGGCCTGCGTCCATCATCTATGGTTCAGCGATGCCGACTATGAGCGCCTTGGCAGCTTCATCAAGTGCAATCCGGCGATCAAGACCGCCGCCGACCGCGACGCCATTCGCCGTGCGGTTAATGAAGGCCGTATCGACGTTATTGCCACCGATCACGCACCCCATACCCTTGAAGAGAAACAGGCGCCCTACTTCGGCGCGCCCTCCGGTATGCCGCTGGTGCAGCATGCCCTGCCCTCGCTGCTGACGCAGGTCAACGCCGGCCACTTCGAGTTGACTACCATTGTGGAGAAGGCCTGCCACAATCCGGCGAAGCGCTTTGAGCTCGAGCGCCGCGGCTTTATTCGTGAAGGCTATGCCGCCGACCTGGTGCTGGTCGATATGGAGAAAAGTGTCGAGGTACAGCGCAGTGGATTGCGCTACAAGTGTGGCTGGAGCCCCTTCGAGGGGACGACGCTAAAGGGCGCGGTCGAGCTGACCCTGGTCAACGGCGTCAGGGTATGGGATGGCACGCAGCTGTGTGCTGCCCCGGCCGGTCAACGCCTCACCTACGACCGCCGATAAACAGTTTTAAACGATTCTGGAGACGCCACCGTGAGCAGCGTCAATCCGCTGATGAAAGAACTTGAAAACGCCGCGCCGGGTCATGACGTGGCACTCGCCGACCTGCTCGATGCCGCGCGCTGGAACAGCGAGGGTCTGATACCGGCCATCGCCCAGCAGTTTGATAGCGGTGAAGTACTGATGATGGCGTGGATGAACCGGGCCGCTCTGGAAGAAACACTGGCCAGCGGGCGAGTCTGCTACTGGTCGCGCTCGCGGGACAAGGCATGGCGCAAGGGCGAATCCTCGGGCCAGGTGCAGCTGCTGCGAGATGCCTTTCTGGACTGCGATGGCGATACCCTGCTGTTGAAGGTCGATCAGACCGGCCCCGCCTGCCACACCGGGCGGCGCAGCTGCTTTTATACCGCGCTTGAGAGCGACCGCGCGCGCGTCGCAACGGCGCCGCTGATGACGGCCGAAGAGCTCTATGGGTCGCATCACTGAAGCACTGCGGTCTGTCGGCGGCGCCCTCGCCGCCCTCCTGCGCCTACTGCTGATCGGCCTGCTGCGCGGCTATCAGCTTTTTATCAGTCCGCTGCTTGGGCCGCGCTGTCGCTTCTGGCCCAGCTGTTCCAGCTACGCCATCGAGGCGATTCAGCTACACGGCCCGCTGCGCGGCGGCTGGCTGGCGCTCAGGCGTATTCTGCGCTGCCACCCGCTGTGCGCCGGCGGTGTCGACCCGGTGCCGCCGGCGCCCCGTGAATGCTGCGCCGACGAGAGCGACAAGGCTTCCTGCTGTGCCAATAAAAGCGGCAGGCGGCGCTGATCAGCCCATCACTTCGCGCTGCGCACTGGTTTTGATGCGCTCAAGCATGGCGTGCAGCCCGTTGCTGCGGGTGGGCGAAAGATGCTGGTCGAGCCCCAGTTCGGCGAAGAAGTCGGGTGGCGTATCGACGATCTCCTGCGGCGGCCGGTCGTTATAGATACGCATCAGAATGGCGATCAGCCCGGAGACGATGGCGGCATCGGAGATGGCGTCGAAGTGTAGCGCCTCGCCGCGCATCTCGCTGTGCAGCCAGACGTTGGATTGACAGCCGTCGACGCGGGTCTCGCTGTTTTTCCACTCCTCGGGAAACGCCGGCAGCAGTTTGCCCAGATCGATGATGTACTGGTAGCGATCCATCCAGTTATCGAACATGTCGAACTCTTCGAGCAGCTCCTGCTGCGCCTGCGCTGACGGGGTCATGTTCGCTCCACTGTTCGGCTTGCAAATGGTCCGGAAAAAACGGCCATTATAGCGGTTGGGACGGCGTGACGTCTGCGTCGAGCAGATCCAGAATGACCTGATTGGCCCTGACAGCCTGGTCGATATCAACGCACTCCGACCAGTCTCCACTGACAAGGCCATGCAGAAAGGGCTTGAGTCCCTCGCCGGCGTCGGGTTTGAGGGTGCCCAGCTTCTCGCTATGGCGAGCGTTGTTGAAATGCACCTCGAGATCACGATCGCGAGTACGTAGTGCCCCCAGACTGCCATGCAGCTCGATATCCAGCATGGGCCAATCACCGGCTGCCCAGCCCGCCTCGACGATCGCGACGCCATTGGGATGATTCAGCCAGCCGACCCCCGAGTCATCGCCCGGCCCCTTGAAGATATGACATAAAGCGGCTCTTTCCGGTTCGAGAGGCGCTATCCCCCACCAGTGCATCAGGTCGATGCAGTGAATAGCCAGATCGCCAAAAGCTCCATGGCCGGCAAAATGAGGGTCGGCTACCCAGCTGTCGCGCAGCCAGCCACTGCGCATACCCCCATGACTGAAGCGTACTCTGACATAGTGAAGGGTACCCAGCTGTCCGCCGACAATCAGTTGCCGCGCCCTGCACAGGGTTGGCTCCCTTCTCAGAAAGAAGCCGGTATGAAATGGCACCTCGGCAGCATGGATGGCTTGCGCCAGTGTGCGAACCTCATGACGACTCGCAGCCAGCGGTTTTTCAATAAAGAGAGGTCGTCGCCAGCCCAGCAGGCACAGCGCATCGGCGACGTGTAAGGAGGTTTCACTCATCAGTAAAAAAGCGGAAATGCCCTCGTTGGGTTGCGCAGGATCAAACCGAATGGTCGCGGTATCTTTCAGGGCGTCAGCCAGCGCTTCGCCATCACGATCATGTAGATGGGACAGTCGGACTCCCGGGGTCGCTAGAATTCGGGCGACATAGTCGCTCCAGTGGGGATGGCGGCAGCCCATAATGGCGATACTCTTCACTACTCTGGCGCTCCCTTCGGAGGAATTTTTGCACCCTCCAGGCGATGATGATTGACCTGGTCGTGCCACTCCTCGGCTTCGGCATGCAGGTAGCGGGCGGTGGTTTCCAGCCGCGAGTGGCGTGCACTGCGTGCCAGGTAACGTAGCTCGACGCCCTGCTGCGCCTGGTGTGTCAGTGCCGTGTGGCGCAGCCAGTGAGGTGTGGCGCGGCGCAGAGTGCGCGCCTGTGCGCGGCCTCGCTCGCTGCCATCGTCAAGGGTCTCGGCCAGTTCGGTAAACACGCCGCGAATCAGCCGGTAGAGCTGGTTGTCGCCCAGCCCGCGACGGCCATCGAGGGCGCGCAGCAGCGGCGTATGCTCCTCTTCGTCGGGCAGGCCGGTCAGTGCCAGCGCTTCGCGCCAGCGAGTCAGCGCCGCGCACATGGCATCGGGCACCGGCACTCGTGCCGCCCTGCCCCCCTTGCCGGTGACCTGCCACCACCAGCGGCCCTCGCGACGAAGAAAGTCGTTCATGCGCGCCGCACTCATTTCGCTTACCCGCGGCGCCAGCAGATAGGCGAAAGCAAACAGAAAACGGCGGCGCTCCGTTTCAAAACACTGCCGGGCCGTGGCATCCGCGGGGGCCGAGGCGTCGAGCTGCTGCCAGCAGCGCTGCCACAGGTCGCGCTCGATGTAGCGCTCGACGCCGTCACTGCGGTTATCGAGGCGGCGACGCTTGTCGCGCATCAGTCGAAAGGGATTATGAGTCAGCCAGCCCGCCTCGACCAGCCAGCCCAGCATGCTCTGCAAAATCACCAGGCTCTGACGTCGGCTGGCGGCGCTCAGCGGGCGGCGAAAGGGGCGCCACTGCGGCGAGTGGCGCGGCCGCGGCGGGCCGACCCAGTCGTGTCGCGGGCGTGGATCGGCCAGAAAGCGGTCGAACTGTTCGAGTCTGGGTCGATTCAGATCGCCAAGACGTTCACCGTGCGACTCCAGCCACAGCAGCAGCCGCTCGGCCTCCTTGCGGTAGTGACGAAAGGTCTGTGGCGCATGGGCATACTCGGCAAGCCACAGGGCGACCGCCTCGCGATCACTGCGCGCCTTGATCAGCGCCCCGTCGACGGAGGCGAGCGCTTCTCCTCGCCCCATGGCGACGCTGTCTTTTTCGATCTGAAGAGGTCCTGCCATACCGCGATTTTCTCCCATGGCGGCCGGCTGATGCCGCCTATCCGCCCAAAGTCCCGTTTGCCGCGATGGATATTAACAGCATAATGGGCTAAAAATCATGATAAGCCGCGTAATCATGAATTTTTAGCCTAAAGTGTAATAAAAATTACGTATTATGAACGTATGTAATTGCTGTCTTTTTTGTTGCCAACGGGTTAAAATGTGAAATCACACTGCCCTCGCCGCTACAAGGCGCTGCTGTCACCCATAACAACAGCCACAGCCACAACAACAGCGGCAGCCAGCAATGAGGGAGCACAGGGAACGCGTTATCGGGGAGGCCGTCATGGCGCGAAATGGCGTGCAGTACGAGGATGTGCAGAGAGCGATCGAGTCGCTGATACAGCGCGGCGACGCACCCAGCGTTCAGCGCATCCGCGAAGTGTTGGGTACCGGCAGTTTCACTACCATCAGCGATCACCTGCGCGAATGGCGCTCAAGGCGCGATGAAAATCGCGACACCCCCTTGCCGCAGGCCGTGCCGGAGCGCCTTCACGAGGCACTGGCCGGCCTCTGGCAGCAGGCCCAGGAGGAGGCTACCAGCGCCCTCTCCTTCTATCGTCAGCAGTCGGATGAGCAGGTCGAGGAGGCGCAGGAGCAGACCCGCCAGGCGCAGCGGCGCGTGGAGGATACCGAACAGCGTCTGGAGGCGCTGGGAGAGCGCCTCGACAGCACTGCCGCGCGGCTGGAAGAAAAGACCTCGGCGCTGGCGCGGCTGGAGAGCGAGGCGGCACAGCTGCGCAACCAGCTCGAGGAGCGCGATGCGCGACTGGCCATGCGCGACAAACAGATCAGCGCGCTGAGCGAAGAGCGCGATCGCACGGAGCGCGAGCATCATCAGGCGCTGGAGTCCCGCGATCAGGCCCACAAGCGGCGCCTGGCGCAGGAGGAGTCGCGCCACGAGAGTGCCGAAAACCGCCTGATGCAACTGCTCGATGGCGCTCGTAATGAAAAGCAGGATCTCGAGAAGCAGTCACGCCGTCGCCAGGAGCAGTTCGATGAGCGTATCGAGAAGATGACGGCGCAGATCGAGGAGCAGCGTCGCCTGCTGCAGGAGGAGGAGCGCAAGGTGCGCGATCTCGGTCAGCAGAGCCGCCACCATGAGAAGGCGTTACAGGAGAGCCGCGCCCGCGAGGAGCAGCACAGCCGCACTCTGGGCGAGCGCGAGCAGGAGCTGACCCGCCTGCGTACCGAGGTTCGGGTACTGCAGGAGCGCCTGTCGAAGGCCCCCATGCCGCCCTTCGTTTACTGAGAGCGACGGAATAGCGCCGACTGCACCTGGCGGTGCACGACGCAAAAATCCCGGCAGATGCCGTCTTGCAAATATTCAGAGGTTGGTTATCCAGCCGATATAGTGCCATGATGAAAAGCGTCACGTGGGGCTGGTATGCCAGCCAGATTTGACATCTAGAGCAGCGGCATTTGAACGCGCGACTTTGCGAAGCGTACATGCTTTGCAAATAAAGCGGCGAAACCGCTAAACGGCTTGATGCAAGCCTGCGTCAGCCGTAACACGAACTGGAGGTTACCTATGGGTATGGCACCGCAAAAAGACTCTCGTCTCCGCATCAAGCGGCGCAGTGAGGGTGAGCGCAGTACGGCCAGCCCGCGTACCGGAAATCGCGAACAGCAGTTCAAGAACGCGGGCGAGCGCTCGCTGCAACGCTATCGCAGTGCCTATGAAGAGCTGGCAAAGGTGTGATCTTTCATGCCGAAGGAAGATGAAGACAACCAGGGTTGCCCTGAAAAATTCCGGTTTCTCTTTCCTCGCGACGTTATCGAAATCAACCAGCAAATGCTCGCCCTTACCCCGGGCGAGCATCATTCTGTGATCCATCAGGGCGCGCTTGAAAGCGCTTGTCAGCGCCCATCTCTGACGCTTTATTACACACAGAGCGAAGACATTTTCAGCATGGCTGCTGCTTTGGGTGAAGCGCTCGTGCAAAGCCACCCCTTTGCCAATGCCAACAAGCGAACTGCAGCAGATGCGGTGTATCGCTTCCTTGATCTCAACGGCTGGGAATTAACCGCCCCCAGCGATGAAGTGATCAGTATGTATGTGGGGCTGGCTATCCACGAATACGATAAGGATGAATACGCTGACTGGCTGGCCCAGTGGAGCAGGCCGTTCATCCCGGATAATGAAGGCGATGGATAAACCCCGCCAGGGCGATAATGCCAGTCAGCGTTAACTGACTGGCATTACGCAGATGCCGGGATTTTTATGCAGAAGCAACCGCCCTGTCGCCTCAGTAGTAGGCGTTGGTGGTATCGGTGTGGTCGGTCACGTCGCGGATTGCCGTCAGTTCGGGAATACGCTCGATCAGGGTGCGCTCGACGCCCTGCTTGAGAGTGACATCCACCGCCGCGCAGCCCTGACAGCCGCCGCCGAACATCAGCACGGCAACGTTGTCTTCGGTCATGTGCATCAGCCGAATTTCGCCGCCGTGGGCCGCCAGGCCGGGGTTGATCTCGCTGTACAGGATGTAGTTGACGCGATCTTCCAGCGGGCTGTCGGCGCTCACCTGCGGCATCTTGGCGTTGGGCGCCTTGATGGTGAGCTGGCCGCCCATGCGGTCGGCGTTGAAGTCCACCACCGCATCTTCCAGAAAGCCGACGCTGTGCTTTTCCAGGAAAACATTGAATCGCGACAGCGTCAGTACTTCGTCGCTCTCCTCCTCCTCGCCGGGCCGGCAGTAGGCAAGGCAGGTCTCGGCATGAGGCGTGCCTGGCTGAGTGATGAAAACGCGCACGCCAATGCCCTCGACCTCCTGACGCGATAGCAGGTCGGCCAGGTACTCCTGGGCACTGTCGGTAAATTCGATGGCCTGACTCATTGAAGACCTCATTGACACTGAATATCTGCACACCATTTTATGCCAGCCGTCGCCATCAAACAAATCCGAGTGCAATACTCGGGATAAGCCGTCTGGCGCGATGAACCGCTGTCGGTAGTGCCATTCATGTTGTAGCTGAAACACTTTCTTGCGGCGACTGCGCCCCGCGCGAGGCGCGATTTGCTAGAATGCCTCCCTTTTTACATCCCCGCTTTTGGCTCGACAGGATCCGGAGACGACCCTCATGGCAACCGTTTCACCCGCCCCCGTTGTGGAGACGCTGACCCGCCTGATGGCGCAGCGCATACTGATTCTCGATGGTGGTATGGGGACCATGATCCAGAACGAGCGGCTGACCGAGCAGGACTTTCGCGGTGAGCGCTTTGCCGACTGGCAAAGCGACCTGCAGGGCAACAATGACCTGCTGGTGCTCAGCCAACCGGCGGTGATTACCCGGCTACACCGCGAATATCTCGAAGCCGGGGCCGATATCGTCGAGACCAATACCTTCAACAGCACCAGGCTTTCGCAGTCCGACTATCACTGCGAAGCGCTGGTGGCCGAGCTCAACCGCGAGGCGGCGCGGCTGGCGCGCGAAGTATGCGACGAGGTCGCCAGCGAGAGCGGCCGGCCGCGTTTCGTTGCCGGCGTGCTGGGCCCCACCAGTCGTACCGCCTCGATCTCGCCGGACGTCAATGACCCGTCGATGCGCAACGTCACCTTCGACGCGCTGGTCGACAACTACCTGGAAGCGGCACGGGCGCTGGTCGAGGGCGGCTGCGATCTGTTTCTGATCGAGACCATCTTCGACACTCTCAACGCCAAGGCGGCGATCTACGCCCTCGATGTGCTGTTCGAGGAGCTGGGCTACCCTGTGCCGATCATGATCTCCGGCACCATTACCGACGCCTCCGGGCGCACCCTCTCCGGCCAGACCACCGAGGCGTTCTGGAACTCGGTGCGCCACGCCCGCCCACTGTCGGTGGGGCTCAACTGCGCGCTGGGTGCCGAGGATCTGCGCCCCTGGCTGGAGGAGCTGTCGCGTCGCGCCGACGTTCACGTTTCCGCCCACCCCAACGCCGGTCTGCCCAACGAATTCGGCGAGTATGACCAGAGCCCCGAGGAGATGGCGGACATCGTGCGCGGCTTCGGCGAGAGCGGGCTGGTCAACATCATGGGCGGCTGCTGCGGTACCACGCCGGAACACATCGCGGCACTGGCCGAGGCCATGTCGGATATGGCGCCGCGCAGCGTGCCGGAGTCCGCTCCCGCCTGCCGGCTGGCAGGGCTTGAGCCGTTCAACATCACCGCGAAATCGCTGTTCGTCAACGTCGGCGAGCGCACCAACGTAACCGGCTCGGCGCGCTTCAAAAGGCTGATCAAGGAGGAGGATTTCACCACCGCGCTGGAGGTGGCGCTGGAACAGGTGGAGAACGGCGCCCAGGTGATCGATATCAACATGGACGAGGGGATGCTCGATTCCGCTGCGGCGATGGTGCACTTTCTCAATCTCGTCGCCTCCGAGCCGGATATCGCCCGCGTGCCGATCATGATCGACTCCTCGAAGTGGGAGATCATGGAGGCCGGCCTCAAGTGTATTCAGGGCAAGGCGGTGGTCAACTCCATTTCGCTCAAGGAGGGCGAGGAGAACTTTCGCCACCAGGCGCGCCAGTGCCGGCGTTTCGGTGCCGCCATTGTGGTGATGGCGTTCGACGAGGAAGGCCAGGCGGATACCGGCCGGCGCAAGATCGAGATATGTGAGCGCGCCTACCGGCTGCTGGTCGACGAGCTCGATTTTCCCGCCGAGGATATTATTTTCGATCCCAATATCTTCGCCATTGCCACCGGTATCGAGGAGCACAACAACTACGCGGTCGACTTCATCGAGGCGACCCGCTGGATCAAGCAGCACCTGCCCCACGCCATGATCTCCGGCGGCGTTTCCAACGTCTCCTTTTCGTTTCGCGGCAACAACCCGGTGCGTGAGGCGATCCATTCGGTATTTCTCTACCACGCCATTCGCGCCGGTCTCACCATGGGGATCGTCAACGCCGGCCAGTTGGCGGTCTACGACGATCTGCCCGAGGCGCTGCGCGATGCCGTCGAGGATGTGGTGCTCAACCGCCGCGACGATGCCACCGAGCGGCTGCTTGAGGTCGCCGAGCGCTATCGCGGCGACGGCAGCGGCGCGCAGAAAAAAGAGGACCTGGAGTGGCGCGGCTGGGCGGTCGAAAAGCGCATCGAGCATGCCCTGGTCAAGGGTATTACCGCCTATATCGACGAGGATACCGAGCTGGCGCGCCAGCGTGCCGAACGCCCTATCGAGGTGATCGAGGGGCCGCTGATGGACGGCATGAACGTGGTTGGCGACCTGTTCGGCGAAGGCAAGATGTTTCTGCCCCAGGTGGTCAAATCCGCCCGCGTCATGAAGCAGGCGGTGGCGCATCTGATCCCCTGGATCGAGGCGGAGAAAAGCGCCGATACGCAGAGCAAGGGCCGCATCGTAATGGCCACGGTCAAGGGCGACGTGCACGATATCGGCAAGAACATCGTCGGCGTGGTGCTGCAGTGCAACAACTACGAGGTGATCGATCTTGGCGTGATGGTGCCGGCGGAGAAGATTCTCGCCACTGCCCGCGAGGTCAACGCCGATATCATCGGCCTCTCCGGGCTGATTACCCCCTCGCTCGATGAGATGGTGCAGGTGGCCAGGGAGATGGAGCGTCAGGGCTTTGATATTCCGCTGCTGATCGGCGGCGCCACCACCTCCAAGGCCCACACTGCGGTCAAGATCGAGCCCGGCTATAGCCATCCGGTGGTCTACGTGACCGATGCCTCGCGTGCCGTGGGGGTCGCCAGCCGACTGCTGTCGGCCGGACTCAAGGAAGCCTACGTGGGCGAAATTCGTGCCGAGTACGAGCGGGTGCGCGAGCGGAACAGCAAGCGCCGCCCCAAGGCTGCCGATCTCACCTACGAACAGGCCCGCGAACGCCGCTTCGACGGCGGCTGGGCGGACTACACGCCGTCCGCTCCGGACTTCACCGGCCTGAAGGTGTTCGACAACGTCGATCTGTGCACCCTCGCCGACTACATCGACTGGACGCCCTTTTTCATGAGCTGGCAGCTGGCCGGCAAATACCCGAAGATCCTTGAAGACGACGTGGTCGGCGAGGCGGCGCGTAGCCTCTACAGCGACGCCCGCACCATGCTCGACAAACTGATCGACGGGCGGCATATCAACGCCCGCGGCGTGATCGGCTTCTGGCCGGCCAACACGGTCGATGATGACGTGATCGAGCTTTACGCCGACGAGTCACGCCAGACAGTCATCAAGCGGCTTCACCATATCAGGCAGCAGACGGCCAAAAACCGCGACGGCCTGTGCTATAGCCTGGCGGATTTCGTGGCGCCAAAGGAGAGCGGCCGTGCCGACTGGATCGGCGGTTTTGCAGTGACCAGCGGTCATGGCGCCGACGAGCTGGCCAAAGGCTACGAGCAGGCCGGCGACGACTACAGCGCCATCATGGTCAAGGCGCTGGCCGACCGGCTGGCGGAAGCCTTCGCCGAGTGGATGCACGAGCGGGTACGGCGCGACTACTGGGGCTACGCCCCGGATGAGGGACTCGACAATGACGACCTGATTGCCGAGAAGTATCGCGGCATCCGCCCTGCCCCCGGCTATCCGGCCTGCCCCGATCACACCGAGAAAACCCCGCTTTTCGAGCTGCTCGACGCCGAGCACAACGCCGGCATGACGCTGACCGAGAGCTTCGCCATGTGGCCGGCGGCGGCGGTATCGGGATGGTATTTCTCGCATCCGCAGTCGCGCTACTTCTCGACCGGACGCATCAGCCGCGACCAGGTAGAGGCGCTGGCCCAGCGCAAGCAGATGTCGCGTGAGACCGCGGAGCGCTGGCTATCGCCGGTGCTGTCCTACAATCCCGACGAATAAAGGGCCACCGCTCCCTTTCTGTCTCGCACAAGCACCTGTCTCGCACAAGCAAAAGAGGGCTGCCCCTTGCGGGCGGCCCTCATTAGTGCGTGATCGGCAGTATGGAGGGGCTCTCAGGTAGGACCATATCCCATCAGGTTATCAAACCAGCGCAGCCACTTACTGACGGGACGACCTTCGCGCAGCTTGCGTACCCTTTCGGTCAGCCCGATCCACCCGGCCAACAGAGCGGCGAGCATTACCATTACGGTCAGCATGATATAAAACGTCATTGCCATCTCCCGGCCCTCGGGCCCGAGTCATATAGAGTTTTAGCCTACATAGATGACCAGCGTCAGCACCGCGACGCCGGCGGCCATGCCCCAGAATGCATTGACCTGCAGGATATCTCCTGCAATGGCACCGCCAACAATACTGAGACATACGACTGTGACGCCGCCACGGTCGAGCATATCCAGAGTGATATCAGCGAACTTCCACCTCCTGGGCGTGTGCTTCTCATCCAAAGGCGTCAGTGCCGTTTTCAGCAATCGAGTCCATCGAGGACGACGGTGATTCAATGGCATATCATTCGTGGTTCCGGTGGAATGTGAGTGCTGGCAGCGAGCCCTCGATATGCCCGTTACGGCGCCCGCCGCCGCTGGTGCAGTTCACGGTTGCGCTGACGAGCGCGGTCGCTCTTTCTGAGCATCACATAGGTGGCACCAATGCCGCCGTGGCGCGGCTGGGCGCTGGCAAAGGCCTGCACCTCGTCGAACTGCGACAGCCAGCGCATGACGTAGGAGCGCACCACGTTGGCGTGGCTGTCGTCGCTCTTGCCGCGACCGTGGATCAGCATCACGCAGCGCAGATCATGCTCGCGGGCCTCGCGAATAAAGCGAAACAGCTCGCGCCGGCACTCGGCCACCGGCCTTTTGAGTAGATTGAGCTGGGAGTCGACCCGGTAGCCGCCGTCGCGCAGCCTGTCGATCACACCGGTCTGGATGCCGTCGCGACGGAACTCGACAGGGTCATGCGGAGGGAGCAGTTCGACAAACTCATCGGAGAGAAAGTTGCTCTCGCCCTCGCCGTCCTGAGCGCTGGCACGTCGCGCCAGCTGGGCTTCGCTGGGGGGGCGTTGAGGGGATTCGGTGTCGGCGCGGTTGCGCCCTTTTTCAAGCGGCACGACATCGGCCATTTCGCGATAAAAAAGCTGCTCATCACACTGGCTGGCACTCATCGGGCTCTCTCCTCGCATATCGGCGGCGGATATGCACACTGATCAAAAAACTTCCCGCGTGGCTTGCGGAGCGTGTTGGTCAGAGCGTTGCTTTATTCTGGATTGGCGGTAGTCCTCCCTCTTTCAGGTGTCAGCTGTATTGTTGGCGTCTCACGACTCGCTTGCAACCAGTAGCGCGCCAAGCGGGGTTTTCAGGCTCTGACGATACTGCTGGTTGGCCTCTTCAATATGCTCGGCAAACGCCCTGTAGGCCGGTGGCGCCTGCTCCGCCTGTGGTGGCCAGGGCAGGATGTCGATCAACCTGTCGAGATCGAGGTGCTCAAGCGAGGCGGCCAGCAACCACTCGTCCTCCTCGCTGATCGCCACCCAGCCCGCTTCGACAAGCGGTTCGAGCAGGCGGTGATAGTGGCCGCCCAGCCGACGGCGAATGTCGGCGGCAGGTACCGCGCCGCTGCCGCTGCGCCAGGTTCGGTCAAGCAGATGGAGAATGCCGATGGTCTGCCAGAACGGCGGCCAGCGCCGCCAGTCGGCGCGCTCCGACTCGCCCAGCAGCGCCGTCAGTTCGGCCCCCAGTAAAATGATCGCCCAGCTCAGAAAGATCCACAGCAGAAACAGCGGTACCGCGGCGAAAGCGCCATAAATCACCTGGTAGGAGGGAAAATTGGCGACGAAGATAGAGAAGCCCCATTTGGCCAGCTCCAGCGCCACCGATACCAGCGCCGCGCCGGCGGCAGCGTGGGAGAGCCGCACCCGGGCATTGGGGACGGCGATGAACACCAGCAAAAAGGCAACGAAACTCAAAAGCGGCGGCAGAAAGTGCAACAGCAGATCACCGGCGCCGAGCCAGGCGGCGGCGTCGCTGAGCAGCGTCAGCGAGGTCAACCAGGAGGAGAGGATGAAACCGCTGCCGATCAGCAGAGGCCCCAGCGTCAGCACCGCCCACCAGGTGAGAAAGGAGCGCAGCCCACGACGGTTATGACGCGCTTCCCAGATGCGGTTGAGCGCCGTCTCGACGGTAATCATCATCATGATCGAGGTGATCAACAGAAAGACCACGCCGACGATGGTCAAACCGCGTGCCTGTTGGCCGAAACCGCGCAGTGCGTCCAGCACCACCTGACCGGTCTCGGGTACGAACTGGCGAAAGACGAACTCCTGAATGCTGTCGCCGGCGGGCTGAAATTCGGGTATCGCGGAAAACAGTGCCCAGCTCACCGTGGTCAGCGGCACCACGGCAAACAGGGTGGTGTAGGTCAATGCTGCGGCAGTCTGCAGGCCGGCGTGCTGTCTGAAACGCTTGAACAGCGTGACCAGTCTGACCACGCTGCCCGAGTGTGCTCTTTGCGCCAGAGGGATCGTTTTCAGCTTGTTGATGTAGTTTTTGAAGGAGCGCATGCCGGAATCACTTCTCTATAATGATTGATGGGCGAGCGCTCGAGCCGCAATCGAACGTAGCAACACAGTATACTCAATAACATGGCGCCAGCCGAGCCTCCGAGCCAACGCCAGTGAGCAAGCGGCGATACTGAAGGCGCACAACTGACATTCTCTTCCTGGACGGTCACAATGGCGCGACATTATCCATTGCCGAAGGAGCGGTCATGAGCCAAGCCTATGTACTGGTGCTTTACTACTCCCGCCAGGGCGCCACGCGCGAACTGGCCGAGCAGTTGGTCGCCGGTGTCGAGGAGATCGACGGCATGAGCGCCCGCCTGCGTACCGTGCCGCCGGTTTCTGCCGAGTGCGAGGCGGTGGCGCCGGAGATTCCCGACGACGGGCCGGTCTACGTCAGCGAGGACGATCTGCGCCACTGCAGTGCGCTGGCACTGGGTAGCCCGACCCGCTTTGGCAACATGGCGGCGCCGCTCAAGTATTTTCTCGATTCGACCAGTACGCTGTGGCTCAACGGCGCGCTGGTCGACAAGCCGGCGGCGGTGTTTACCTCGACCTCCAGCATTCACGGTGGCCAGGAGAGCACGCTGCTGTCGATGATGCTACCGCTTTTGCATCACGGCATGGTACTGACCGGCATTCCCTACAGTGCCGATGCCATGTTTCAGACCCGCAGCGGCGGTACCCCCTATGGGGCGAGCCATTTTGCCGGGCCCGACAGTAACCGCGCCATCGACGAGCAAGAGGGTGAACTGGCGCGTTTTCAGGGGCGCCGCCTGGCGCGCCTTGCGAAGACGCTCGCCTCCTCGAGTACGGAGCGTTAAGCGTGTTCGGTGATTTTCAGGCCCGTTACGGCGCCGAGCGCGCCCGTCTGTATGCGCGGCGTGTGGTCACGACCAGTTGGGCAGTACTGCTGGTGATCACCATCATCAGTGGTATGGCACTGGCCAACGCGGGCGGCACCGATTCGGCGCTGCCGGTGGTCATTCGCGTGCTGCCACTGGTACTGCTGGGGCTGGTACTGACTTCCGAGCGTCGCCGCGGTTATGGCTGGCTGGCCTTTGTCAGCCTGCTCTATCTGGTGCAGGGTGCGACACTGCTGCTGCTGCCCGGCCTCTGGTGGCTGGGCATGCTGGAAGCCCTGGCGGCGCTGGCGCTGGGACTCTTTGCCCTCAGCTATTGTCGCTGGATTCATCGCTGGCAGGCCGCCGACTCCTGATCCGTGCCGTGCCGATCATGACAAGAGGCGTCAGTCAGCCTCGGGAGCATCAAGGAAACCACTCATGAGCAATCTTTCCGACATCCGACGTGACTACACCGGCGAATTTCTGGACCACGACAACACCCCGGAAACGCCCTGGCCGCTGTTTTCCGAGTGGCTCAATGCCGCCGTCGAGAGCGACCGCGACGACGCCAACGTCATGACCCTGGCGACCGCCGACAACAGCGGCATGCCGCACGCCCGCATTGTGCTGCTCAAGGACTTCGACGAGCACGGTCTGGTGTTCTATACCGGCTACCAGAGTCACAAGGGCAGTGAGCTGGCCAACCGTCCCAATGCGGCGCTGGTATTCTGGTGGCCCGGATTGCAGCGTCAGGTGCGTGTCGAGGGACGCGTGGAGCAGGTCAGCGCCGATCAGTCGGATGCCTACTTCCACTCGCGACCGCGTAATAGCCAGTTGGGCGCATGGATTTCACAGCAGAGCGTCGAGATTCCCGACCGCCAGTGGCTCAATGACCGTACCCGACGCTTCGAGAGCGCCTACGACAACCGCGAGGTGGAGCGTCCGCCACACTGGGGTGGCTACCGGGTGATACCGGAGATGATGGAGTTCTGGCAGGGCCAGGCCAGCCGTTTGCACGACCGCATCCGCTACCGCTGGCGCAGCACCGAAAAAAGCTGGCTCAAGAGCCGTTTGGCGCCCTGAGCGGCCCACTCTCTCTCCAATGCGGCCTCCGATGCGACAGAAACGCGCACAACGGTCGGCTCATGACGAGCCGGCCGTTGTGTTGACGGCTTTTTCGCTGTCTTTCATTCCTGCGCGCAGCCCTGCGTCCACGCACTGACCACATCCTGGTGATTATTGACCCACTGCCGGGCATTGTCGTAGGCGGTGGCGTCCTCCTGCTGATTCATGAGCATCGCCTGGTTGATCGTCTCCGGCGTCCACTGAAAGTTGTCGAGAATACAGGTCGCCACCGGCATCTCCTCGCGCAGCCCCTGGCGTACGATGGTGTGGATCTGCTCGGCGCCGCCGTAGGCGTGTTCGGGGTCGTCGAGGTAGCGCAGATCCCAGCGGGCGAACATCCAGTGCGGCGTCCAGCCGGTGACCACGATCGCTTCGTTGCTATCGATCGCGCTTTCGAGTGCGTCGATCATGGTGGCATCGCTGACGCCGACGAGGTTCATGTCGGCAAGACCATACGTCGCCATGGCCGCCTCGGTTCTCTGCATAATGCCGTCGCCGGGGTCGATGCCCACGATACGGTCGTCGAATTCGCCGGCGTGATCGGCAAGATCGCCGATCGAGGCGACGTTGTCGACGTAGTCCGGTACCACCAGCCCCTGCCGGGTGCCGTCGAGATTGGCGCCCAGGTCGACGACCTGATCCTCGTGACGCTGGTAGTATTCCTGCTGGGTGGTCGGCAACCAGGCATCGACCATGGCGTCGGCCTCGCCGCTGGCGACGGCCTGCCACATTGCCGCAGCCGACAGCAGTGACGTCTCGACCTCGAAGCCGGCGTCTTCCAGCACCACGCGCATGACGTTGGTAGAGACAATGGCATCCGGCCACTCGACATAGGCCAGATTGATGCTGTTGTCGCGCGCTTCGGCCGAGGCCGGATTAGCGCCTGTCAGCGCAGCGAACGCGAATGCACCGATCAGCGAATAGCCGTTTGAAGCCCTGAAATTCATGTGATGCTTCCTGTCATGTTCGGATAAAACATAAAATCGGCCGGCCCCCGGTAATCGGAGGCCGGCCGATAGCAGGTCATGAAATAACCCTGTGCGACTTAGCTCTGCGAGCAGCCCGAAGTCCACTCACTGACCACGTCCGGGTGGTTGTTGACCCACTGCCTGGCGTTTTCATAGGGATCGCTACCTTCCTGCTGATTCAACAGCATGACCTCGCCGATGCTTTCGGAATCCCAGTGGAAATTATCCAGGATACAGGCCGCAACCGGCATGTCCTCCTGCAGCCCCTGGCGCACGACGGTGTCGATGTGCTCGGCGCCGCCATAAGCATCTTTCGGATCGTCGAGATAGTGCACGTCCCAGCGGGCAAACATCCAGTGCGGCGTCCAGCCGGTGACCACGATCGGCTCTTCGTTGTTGATCGCGCTGCCCAGCGCGGCGGTCATGGTGGCACCGCTGCCGCTGACCAGGTTCATGTCGGTGAGATCGTAGGCTTCCATCGCCTCTTCAGTGGTCGACATGATGCCGGCACCCGGGTCGATGCCTACGATACGGTTATCGAACTCGCCGGCGTGATCGGCCAGATCGCCGATCGAAGTGACATCGGTCACATAGTCCGGCACGACCAGGCCCAGCTTGGTCCCCTCGAAATTGGGGCCCAGATCGACCACCTGGTCCTTCAGCCGCTCGTAGTAACTTTCATGGGTGGTGGGCAGCCAGGCGGCGACCATGGCATCGGCATCGCCGGTGGCAATCGCCTGCCACATGGCGGCGGCGGAGAGCGACGAGGTGCTGACATCGTAGCCGGCATCCTCGAGTACCGACCGTACGACATTGGTAGACGCCACGGCGTCGGACCACTCGACATAGGCCAGACTGATGCTGCCCTGGTTCTGCTCGGCGGTGGCCGCTGCGCTGACGCCCAGTCCGGCGGTCAGTGCCGCGCCCATGGCCACGGCGCGGGTGAGTGAATGACGCTTGGCGGAAATGCTGAAAGTCATACAAGTCCCCTCTTTATTGCAAGGCCTGCCTGGCAGGCTCGTGTAATCCACCACCAGATCGGGGTAGCGGGTGACATCCGAAGCGCCGACCGGCACTTCGGCATGTAATGTCAGCCGAGCTGGCGCTAGCGGCGCAGCGCCTGGGTGAGACGGTCGAGCAGCATGGCCAGAATGACCACGGCAATACCCGCCTCGAAACCGGCACCCGGCTGTAGACGTTGAATGGCACGCCACACTTCGGTCCCCAGACCATCGGCGCCGATCATGGCGGCGATCACGACCATCGACAGCGCCAGCATGATGGTCTGGTTGATACCCGCCATGATGGTGGGCAGCGACAGCGGCAGCTGCAGCTTGAAAAGCTTCTGGCTGCGGGTGGAGCCGTAGGCGTCGGCCGCTTCCATCAGCTCGCCGGGCACCTGACGAATGCCCAGGGCGGTAAAGCGGATTGCCGGTGGCATGGAGAAGATGACCGTGGCAAAAATGCCCGCCACCGCGCCGATACCGAAAAACGGAATGGCCGGAATCAGATAGACGAAGGCCGGCATGGTCTGCATGAAATCCAGCACCGGCATGATAATGCGGTAGAAACGCTCCGAAAGCGCCGCCAGTATGCCCGTCGGCAGCGCAATGACGATGGCGAGCAGAGTGGCGATCAACACCAGCGTCAGGGTCTGGATCATCGGATCCCACAGCCCCAGATTGAGAATCAGCCCCAGCCCCAGCAGGGCGAAGACGGCCAGTTTGACACCGCCGGCACGCCAGCAGAGCAGACAGACGGCGAGGATAATCAGCCAGGGGTTGACCCACATCAGACCGTCATTGAGCAGCGAAATACCGCCACGCGTGAAGGAGGAGAAGCCGCGGGTCAGCCCCGAGAAGTGGTCGGTAAAAAAGTCGAGGCCGGCCTCGATCCAGTCCCCCAGCGGTATTCTGGGCACATCGAAATTCATGATTTGTCTCCCGCTCTGGCGAGCTGTTCGATCACGGCACCCCTGACTACCACGCCCTTGAGACGCGCCTGCTCATCAATTACCGCAATCGGGTAGTTACGCTGCTCGAACATGCCGAAAAGCGCCTGAAGAGGTTCGTCGGGACCGACTTTGGGGCAGTCGCTGTCGACCAGGTCGCGAATCGACTCCACGCCCTCCGCCTTGCCCAGCTGTTCGGCGGTGACGATGCCCAGAAGCCGCCGTTCGCTGTCTACCACGTAGATCGATTCGAGGCTGTTTTCACGCATCTTGTAGAGCGCCGTGCGCGGACCGTCATCGTCGCGGGCGGTGGCGCGCACCGGCTTCATGGCCGCTTCGGCAGTCAGGATACGGGTCATGTCGACGCCTTCGACGAAGCGGGCGACATAGTCATCCGCAGGGGCGGTGAGAATCTGCTCGGGCGTGCCGATCTGGACCACTTCACCATCCTTGAGCAGCACGATGCGATCGGCGATGTTGATCGCCTCGTCAAGGTCGTGGGTGATGAAGATGGTGGTCTTGCGGGTGCGCTCCTGCAGCTCGATCAGTTCCTGCTGCATTTCACGTTTGATCAGCGGGTCGAGCGCCGAAAAGGCCTCGTCCATCAGCAGCACGCTGGCGTCGTTGGCCAGCGCTCGGGCCAGCCCCACGCGCTGCTGCATGCCGCCGGAGAGCTGGCTGGGCATGGCGTCCTCCCAGCCCTCCAGGCCCACCTGCTTGAGCGCATCGTCGGCTTTTTTGTGACGCTCCTGGCTGTCAACGCCGCGCACCTCGAGGCCATATTCGGCGTTGCGGCGCACGCTACGGTGAGGAAACAGCGCGAAGTGCTGAAACACCATCGAGAAGTGACGACGGCGGCATTCGCGCAGCGCCTTTTCATCGAGAGTGGGGATATTTTCACCGTCGATCACGATATCGCCCTCGGTGGGCTCGATAAGACGGTTGAGACAGCGGATCAAGGTCGATTTGCCCGACCCCGACAGGCCCATGATGACCAGCAGCTCGCCCTCGTAGACATCGAAATCGATGTTGGAGAGCCCCAGCGTCTGGCCGCTCTGCTTGAGTATCTCGGTACGCCCGTAACCCTCATCGCGCAGCTTGATCGCTTTTTCCGGGTTGTCGCCGAACACCTTGGTAAGGCCCTTGACCCGAATCTTGATGGCCTTTTCATCGCTCATTCTTGTCCGATTCCTGTGTCTGCGGCGATTGGTTCACAGTCGGGATATATCAGCGACTTATGGCTGTTCACCCTGTGACACTGCAGTAACTTTTGTTTTCAAATCGTCAGATATCATAGGTTTTTATGATTTACGCATCAATCATAAGGGCGTTTGATTAAAATCGCGAGCCTGTACCGGGATAAGGTTCATGGGCGCTGTGCCCGACCGCCGGGCTGTGCCAGGATAGCCCTATATGCGATCAGGTTCGGCCCCATGACCGACTCCGAAAATCCCCACCGGGCCGTTCAGATAGCCCGGGACGAAGCACCTTTTGTCGAGCCGCTGCGACTGGGGGAGCGACTGCGTGGCATTCGCCGCACCCGGCGCTGGACCCTCGAGGAGGTCAGTCGGCGCACCGGTGTGGCGCGCTCAACGCTTTCCAGGATCGAAAACGACCAGATCTCGCCCAGTTTCGTGGTCGTCCAGAAGCTGGTGATCGGGCTCGATATCGACCTGCCCCAGCTACTCAAGCGTCCGTCGCAGCCGCCGCGTGGCAACGGTCGGCGCGATCTGACCCGGTGCGGTCAGGGGCAGCGCCACCCTACCCCGACCTATGAACACGAACTGCTCGGCGCTCAGCGTATGCCAAAGCTGATGACGCCTTTCAAGACCCGGGTGCGGGCGCGCAGTATCGAGGCCTTCAGTGACTGGGTGCGCCACGGTGGTGAGGAGTTTCTGATGGTGCTGGAGGGCAGCATTCTGTTTTACAGCGAAGACTATGAGCCGCTTGCCCTCGAGGCCGGCGATAGTCTCTACTTCGACAGCGACATGGGGCACGCCAAGGTGTCGCGCAGCGAAGAGGACGCCCTGGTGCTGTCCGTGTGCGCTCCCGGTGAGGGCACCTGAAGGCGCTCGACCCTGTCCTTTGTTCATCGACACCGGACTTTTTCAATATTGGGAGCTATCCATGGATCATCTCGACGACCAGACCCGTATCGAGCTGGAGGCGGCCGCCTTTCGCCGCCTGCTGCGCCATCTCGATGACAACCGCGATGTGCAGAACATCGATCTGATGATCCTGGCCGATTTCTGCCGCAACTGTCTGTCGAAATGGTTGGCCGGCGCCGCCGCTGAGCGCGACATCGAGCTCGAACCGGAAAGCGCTCGGGAGTATGTCTACGGCATGCCCTACAGCGAATGGAAGGCTCATTATCAG
This sequence comes from Kushneria aurantia DSM 21353, assembly GCF_000382245.1. GTDB lineage: Bacteria > Pseudomonadota > Gammaproteobacteria > Pseudomonadales > Halomonadaceae > Kushneria > Kushneria aurantia. The sequence continues at coordinate 129,079 of NZ_KB907863.1, read as the reverse complement.
GCCGAGGCAACCGACGAGCAGCTGCGCGCGCTGGAGGCGCGTCAGCAGGCGAAAAAAGCGCAGCAGCCAGCGCAGGAGCAGAGCACAACGTGAGCGATGAGGCGATGATTTCACTGTCGGTGGCGGTTGTGACCATTTCCGACACGCGCGATGAAAGCAACGACCGCTCCGGCGATCTGCTGGTCGAACGACTGCAGAGTGCCGGCCATCGCTGCGTTTTTCGTCGTATTATCCGCGACGATCTCTACCGGATCCGCGCCGAAGTGGCGCAACTGATCGCTGACGACGCAGTGCAGGTCGTGCTGACTACCGGCGGCACCGGCTTTACCGGTCGGGATTCGACGCCGGAGGCGGTGAGCGTGCTGCTCGACAGCCACATCGAAGGCTTCGGCGAGCTGTTTCGCCACCTTTCATGGCGCGAGCTGGGCAGCTCCACGGTGCAGAGTCGTGCACTCGGGGGGCTTGCCAACGGCACTGTGGTGTTCTGCCTGCCCGGTTCTACCGGGGCCTGCCGCACCGGTTGGGACGGTATCCTCGCCGAGCAGCTCGACAGTCGTCACAAGCCATGCAACTTTGCCAACCTGGTGATCCCCGGGCGGGGCCAGCATGGCGGATAGTGACATGCATACGCTCGAGCAGGCGCTGGCGGCGCTGCTTGCCGACGTTGCGCCGCTGAGCACGGAGCGAGTTTCGCTGGCAATGGCCGCCGGCCGCGTACTGGCCGAGACGCTGACAGCGCAGCTCGACACGCCACCTTTCGATAACAGCGCCATGGATGGCTACGCCCTGCGCGCTGCCGATGCCGGCCGGGTGCTGCCGGTCAGCCAGCGCATCATGGCCGGTGACGCCGCCGCACCGCTGGCGGCAAACAGCTGCGCGCGCATCTTCACCGGCGCGCCACTGCCGGCGGGCGCCGATAGCGTCGTCATGCAGGAGCAGGTCGAGTCGCGCGACGATGGGGTCTATATTCCGGCGCCGCTGGCGCAGGGTAACAGCGTACGCACCCGCGGCCGCGAGATTACCTGCGGTGAGACGCTGATCGAGGCCGGCACAAGGCTCAACAGCGCGGCGCTTGGCTTTATCGCCGGCCAGGGGATTGCCGAGGTCGCGGTTACCCGGCGCCCGCGTATCGCCCTGCTCTCCACCGGTGATGAGCTTAAAATGCCCGGTGAGACGCTGGCGCCGGGGCAGATCTACAACAGCAATCGCTTCATGCTGAGCGACCTGCTGCCGCGCTTTGGCGCCGAGCTGACGCGGGTCGAGCACGTGGCGGATACCTCTCAGGCGACTCGCGAGGCGCTGGCACGCGCCGCTGCAGAAACTGATGTGGTAGTGACCACCGGCGGCGTATCCGTGGGCGAAGCGGATCACGTCCGCGATGCCCTCGAACAGCTGGGCCAACTCGATTTGTGGCGCCTGTCGATTCGTCCCGGCAAGCCGCTGGCGCTGGGGCGAATTGGCGACACGCGCTTTGTGGGACTGGCAGGCAATCCGGTATCTGCCTTCGTTGGCGCCTGGCTTTTCCTGCGCCCGCTGCTGGGGGCGCTACAGGGCGCCGCGGCGATGAGCGAGCTGCCGCGAATCAGCGCCCGCGCCGCTTTTGACACCACCACCGCGGCGCGCAGCCACTACATGCGCGTCGCCCTCACCTTCGAAGGCGGCGAGTATCACGCCCATGCCTTTGCCGACCAGGACTCCTCGATACTGCGCTCCTGTGTGCAGGCCGATGCGCTGGCGGTCATTCCGGCCAACAGCAGTGTCAGCGTCGGCGACATCGTCAGCTGTCTGCGCCTGGAGGCCTGAAAGCGCCGCGCTGTTGGCGGGCGTGATCTTCCATGCGCGGCCAGAGCGCCACAAAGCTTGCCTCCAGCAGGTCATATTCTCGATAAAGCCAGGGCGTCAGCTCGGCAAGCAAGTTGCGCCCGCTCAGGCGCTGACCGACGCCCGCCACTGCATGGCAGGTGAAGTCGAAATCGGCGTAGGCTTCCAGCCAGCGCTGCTGGCGCAGGCAGTGGAAAAGCCGCTGTTGGCGCGGCGGAATCTCCGCCTCGCGGTGCGCCAGCAGCCGGTAGATCCGCTCATTGAGGGCGCTATCGTGCTGCCGCCGGGCGAGAAAGTGATCCCACACGATATCCAGCGCAATACCCGTTACCCGGCGCTGCGGGCGAGGGGCACGGGCGTGCAGCGCCCGGGTAATGGCGTCGCGGTCGATCAGCGCATCGAGGCGGCGATGAAAGCGCACGCCGAGGGCGGTTTGCAGTGCAAGGCCGGCGGGAACCGGTCCCTTGAGGCCATCGGCGATCAGATTGCCGAACAGAAAATCATCACTGCCGTGCTGCGCCAGTCGAGCGTGGGCGAGAAAGTTCATGGCCGCTCGGTAATAGTGAATCAGAGGCAGTTGGTAGGGCGTGGCAGGCCGGCCAGCCGCGCCGCCACGCGCGCCGGGCTGTCCGGGAAGAGCCGCATCAGATAGATCGAGCTGCCCTTCTTTTCGCCCAGCTGCTGGCGCGTCGCCTTGACCAGCGCACGCATTGCCGGCGCCATGTCAAAGCGGGTATAGAAATCGCGCAGCAGATAGAGAATTTCCCAGTGGTCATCGCTCAGCTCGCGCCCTTCCCGCTCGGCAAGCCAGTTGGCGACGGCCGGGCTCCAGTCGTCGAAGTGTTCGAGATGACCGTCGCCGTCCAGCGCCACCGGGTCACTATCGTGTCGTATCGAGGCGTTGTCATGCTCGCTCATTGAAGATCTCTCGAGGCTCAGGACCAGCTCAGGGTGCGATCGTGCTCGGCGGTCAGGTTCACGAAGCCGGCGACATCGACCGGTCTGACGCTCGCCGAGGTAATGCCGTCTGCGTCGAGCCCCCGGGCACGGGCGTCCTCGGTCAGCAGGTAGACCGATACGCGCGGTGCAAACGGCATGATATCGGCGCCCAGTGCAGAGTAAACGCCATCCTCGATCAGCATGATGGCGTCGCCCTCCTGTGCAGCATGACGCACCTCTTCCAGCACGCGGCTGGTGAACGCGGAGTGGTTGACCAGGTGCAGAGTGCTCATGGCAGCTTCCTAAAAGCTCAATACCACGTCGTGGCGATCAATCAGGACGGCACTGTCGGCCGCTTCGCAGCCCTCGACCAGCCGCTCCGGCGTCAGACCACGTTCGGTGAGTGACACGGCGTCGTAATAGAGCGGCTCGATATCATACATCGTCATGCCCGCGATCATGCCGGCGGTGCCCTTCTGCTCCAGCGCGCCGGCGTGTTGATTGCGCAGCAGCGCCAGTACGCCGTCACCGCTGAACAGCACCGTAGGCGGTGTGCCCAGCGCAGCGCCGACCAGCGCCGCTTCGATTCCTTCGCGCAGCCGGCTGCTGCCGTGGGGCGGCTGACGAATCAGCACCAGCATACTCCTGTCGCTCATCCTGCTCTCCGGAGTTGACCGTCAGGGGCCAAAGGTGATCAGCCGATCATGGCGCTGTGCCGCTTCGATCAGCTGGCCCAGGCCGGTCAGCTCAAAGGGGGAGGCCAGGCTGGCGTGCTCGAAGCCGTGGCGTTGCGCCTCACCGTCATCGAGCAGTCCGCGGCGTAAGGCGGAAGCCACACACACCAGCAGTTCGCACTGCTGCGCGTCGTGCAGGGCGCGCCAGCGCATGAGCAGATGCGGTTCATCGGGCGGCGGCGACATCATGGCAGCGGCGTTATAAACGCCGTCATGATAGAAAAACACGCAGGCCAGCCTGTGGCCCTGGTCGGGCAGCGCCTCGGCAAAGCGCAGCGCGCTGTGCGCCGGCTGACGGCTGTAGGGCGACCCCTGCACCAGTAGCGCATAGCTCAGGCCGGCTGCGGCCATGGGCAAACTCCCCTGCGGCTGTACGGCGACGGCGTATGCCGCCGACAAAAGAAAACCCCGCTATCAAAGCGGGGTAGCATGATAACAGAAGCGCCGCCGACCGTCCGCCGCCGGGCTCGCCCTGCCTCAGTCGTCGCCGGCCATACCCAGCAGCGACAGCAGGCTGATGAAGAGGTTATAGATCGCCACGTAGAGGCTGATGGTGGCGAGGATATAGTTGGTCTGGCCGCCATGAATGATCTGGCTGGTCTCATAAAGGATCAGTGCCGAGGAGAACAGCACGAAGCCTGCCGAAACGGCCAGCGCCAGCCCGGAGATGTTAAAGATCATTGCCACCACCATGGCCACCACCAGCACGATCGCACCGGCCATGATGAAGTTGGCGAGGAAGCTGAAGTCCTTGCGGGTGATCAGCGCTACCGCCGACAGGCCAACAAAGGTGGCTGCCGTCATGCCCAGTGCGGTCATGATCAACTGCGGACCGTTGGAGAGCGTCAGGTAGGCGCTCAGAATCGGCCCCAGGGTAAAGCCCATGAAGCCGGTAAAGGCGAAGGTGGCCAGCAATCCCATCGCCGAGTTGGCGGTCTTGTGGACCAGAAACATCAGGCCGTAGGCGCCGATGAGGAAGATGAAGACGTTCATCTGCGCAACGCCCATCGCCATGGCGGCACCCGCCGTTACCGCAGAAAACAGCAGCGTCATGGCAAGCAGCATGTAGGTGTTGCGCAATACCTTGTGAGCATCGACGCTTTGCGAAGAGGTAGTCTGCGAGACTCCGTAAGTACGATCGACCATTGACGACTCCCGGCTTTAAGCTTGAGTTTTGAAGGTTGCTATAAAGAATGGGGGCAGCGGCGATCGGCTGCAAGTCCCCACCCTTTGGCGCGACTTAAGTCCTTGACCTGCGAAACCAGACTGATAACATGCCGGCCCCACGGAGAGATGGCAGAGTGGTCGATTGCAGCGGTCTTGAAAACCGCCAAGGGTTTGTAGCCCTTCCAGGGTTCGAATCCCTGTCTCTCCGCCACTTCTTTTTAAAAACCAGCCGCTTATGGCTGGTTTTTGTGTTTGTGGCGCCCCGCTTTCCGGGTTACTTGTGGTATGCCGTTTCCCTCACACCGGCTCGCGGGGCTGGGCGGTTGGAAAAAAGTATATACTGGCCGATGTGCCGCCTTTGGCGAGGCGCGAGATGATCCGAGGAGCGTTGCGCGGCAAGCCGCGCGATACAGTATGCTCCACGCTGCCGGACAGGCGGTGGGGCCGGAAGAGGACGGGTTCGCCATGCAGATTCAGCTGTCAGATTACCCGCAGCTTAAATTGCTCGCATGGAATCGAAGGGATGAGGATTTCGTCGAGGAAGAGGAAGCCTTCGCCCTTTATGAGCGGAACTGGCACTTCGTTGATGAAGCGCGGCTAACATCCAGCGAGCGCCACTTGATCGAGCGGCTTACAGCGCTGTACGGAAGGGGCGTGATGAATGTTTGAGCGTCCGCATCATCAACGTATCGAAAAGATACTCCACGCCTTCAATTGCGATCTTCTGAGCCGGGCAGAATGCTATTTCGGTGGTGGGACAGCCATTGTGCTGTCGCTCGTCGAATACAGAGAATCATTCGACATTGATTTCCTGTGCGCTTCCAGGCAAGGCTATCGCCTGCTGCGAAACATCATTTCGCAGGACAGTCTCGGGGCATTGCTTGAAGCGCCACTCTCATATCTTCGTGAAGTGCGGGCAGACCGCTATGGCATTCGCACGGTCCTTGACGTTGACGGAGTCCCTGTCAAGGTTGAGATCGTCAGTGAAGCCCGGATTGAAATACAGGGCTGCCCTCACCCTGTTTTTCAGGTGCCCACCCTCTCGCGTGAAGACATGTACGCGGAAAAGCTGCTTGCCAACGCCGATCGTGGGTTGGACAAATCCACCATGAGCCGCGACATCATCGACCTTGCGATGATGATTGACCACTGGGGCGCCATCCCGGATGCGGCATGGGCGAAGGTCAGGACGGCCTACGGTGAGCATGTTGTCAAGGCCTTCCGTATGTCGTCCGCAATGGTCTGCAACAGGGATCATCTCAAGCATTGCCTCAACAGGATGCATATGGACGAAGGACTGATTGATCGCATACCGAAGCTGCTCGATTGTCCACCCTCCCCCTGAAACATGGCCCGGTAATGCCGGGCCATGTGGCGATATAACTCTCTGATATCTGGTAGGCGTGGTTCTGATGTAGCGGGTTGCGACGTATTTTGGGCCACTTGCCGTCTCCTCACACCGCCCCGCGCGGCTGGCGGCTGAAAAGAAGCAGCATGCCGAAAACGATCATGCCGCCACCCGAGGCGCGCTGAAACCAGTGCAGCCTTGTCGATGCGAAAGCCGCTGCGAAACGGCCGACGGCGGCATAGATCAGAATCGCCACCGCTTCGAGCAGAACAAATATCAGCCCCAGAACGGCATAGCTCAGCCAGTAGTTCGAGGTGTCGACAAACTGGGGAAAGAAAGCGGCGAAGATCAGGATGGCCTTGGGGTTGCTGATCGCAATCAGGGCTTCTCTCCTGAAGGCCATTGCCAATGACGGTTTCAGATGTTCATGATCCACCGCCGCCGAGGGGGTTGAGCGCAGAAGCTTTATTCCCATCCATACGAGATAGGCCGCGCCGACAATCTTGACGATAGTGAATAGCGTTGCCGAGGCCGACAGCAGCACTCCCAACCCAAGAGCGCTCGCCGCAATCATGGGAACGAAGGCGGCAAGCCGCGCGATACTGGCGACAGCGGCGAAGGTAATGCTTCTCTGGGCACCATGGGTCATGGCAATCAGGTTGTTGGGCCCGAAGGCAAGGTTGAGCGCGAAGGACGCGGGGATGAATACCCATAAATCGATCATGATGCTGCTCCGTTCAGGAGTTGTAATTCTTGTGTTGTGTTCCGCGGCAGGTTTAGACAAAGGGCCGTGAAGTATTGCTACTGACCATCATCTCCGGTGACCAATATCGTTACTGTTGCAGCATCGAAAGTGCTTGTCTAGTCTCATTAACAGCGCGATTTCACTGCAAAAGGAGTGCGAGATGAGCAACGGCCAGGGGGATAGTGGACGCGGTTTCACCAGGGGCAACATGGACCGCGAAAACGAATACGACCGCAACAGCCGTCCGGGGCTTTACGAGGCCGGTCAGCGCCCGGGATTCATCGGCGAGTTTCAGGAGTGCACGCCGCAGGGCGATCTGCTCGACGAATCGACACGCATCGTGCTCGACTATGACAATGAGCCGCTGCCCGACACTTCGCAGAAGAACAACAAGTGGAAGGTGGTGAACTGACATCAGTTCGCTTTTGACGGACCCCGTGAGCTGCGGGGTCTGTTCACGGCGCCTGCTCTGCAAACGCCTTGTCGCACGTTCTTTCAGCCGTGCAGGCGAATCCCCACCCTGATGACCCGGTTGCCGTCCACTTCCTGCACCACCCAGTGAATGCCGTGCCAGTCGACGTCGTCACCCACTACCGGATAGCCGCCCACACGCCTGGCAATGAAGGCGCCCAGCGCCTCCTCGCGCTCCCAGCGTGATAGCGTCAGGCCGTAGGCGTCGGCGACATCGCCCATGCCGGCATCGCCGGAGAGCGCAAAGGCGCCGAAAAAGTCGCGCTCGCGCTTGAGTTCGGCATCGCCGTTGAACAGCCGGTTGATCGCCGGCAGGTCACCGGTGCGGGCGATCACGCAGGCCACGTCGCCCTGTTGCAACCGGGTACTGCCACTGGGATGCAGCATCATGTGGTCGCGAAAGATGGCGGACACCACCGCACCGGAAGGAAAGCGCAGCATGCGCAGCGGCGTATCCTCGACGCGCCTGCTGTCCACCTCATAGACAAACATCTCGTAGTCATCCTGCGGCAGAATACCCAGCAGCCGCCGCCGCGACGGCGAGGTGTCGGCCGGCACCTCGACCTTGAGCCAGCGCGCCATGTGCGTCAGGGTGGTACCCTGCAGCATCAGCGAGATCAGCACCACGAAGAAGGCCACGTTGAAATACAGCGCCGCGTTCTGCACCCCGGCGATAACCGGAAAGATCGCCAGCACGATCGGTACCGCGCCACGCAGCCCGACCCAGGAGATAAACGCCAGTTCGCGCCAGCGAAAGCCGAAAAACGGCTTGAGCCCCAGCACCACCGACAGCGGCCGTGCCACGAAGATCAGCACGACCGCGACCGCCACGCTCGACCAGGCGTAGTCGATCATCTCGCTGGGCGTCACCAGCAGCCCCAGGGTCAGAAACAGGCCGATCTGGCTCAGCCAGGCGAGACCGTCATGTACCGGCAGAATGAATTCGAGGTGCTTGCCGCGAATGTTGCCGATCATCACCCCGGCCAGGTAGATGGCCAGAAAGCCGCTGCCTCCCAGAATGTTGGTAATGGCAAAAACGCTGAAGCCGAGGGCCGCGGCGAGCAGCGAGTAGAGCCCCGGTGCCAGATCGAGCCAGCGCAGCAGCCGCCCCAGCAGCCAGCCGCTGCCGATACCGGCCAGCGCACCGATGGCAAACTGCTCGATAAACATCAAAAGCGTTTCTTCGAACCCCGATACCCCGCCGGTCAGAGTCTGCGACAGGATCAGGGTCAGAAAGATCGCCATCGGGTCGTTGGTACCCGACTCGATCTCGAGCGTCGCCCCCACGCGCTCGTTGAGGTGGACGCCCTGCCCACTGAGCATCGAAAAGACCGCCGCGGCGTCGGTAGAGCCGACGATAGCGCCGACCAGCAGGCCCTGCAGCAGGCTGAGATCGAACACCCACATGGCGAACAGCCCGGTAATGCCGCTGGTCAGAAAGACCCCCAGGGTGGCCAGCGACAGCGCCGGGCGCAGGCCGACGCGAAAGGTGTTCATCCGGGTACGCAGACCGCCGTCGAGCAGGATCATCGCCAGCGCCAGCTGGCCGACCAGATAGGCCAGCGAATAGTCCTCGAAATCGACCAGCCCCAGCCCATCGACACCGGCGATCATGCCGATCCCCATGAAAAGCGGCAGTAGCGGTAGACCGGCACGTGCCGAAACACGGCTGGCGAGAATGCTCAACGCCACCAACAGGCCGCCGATCAGAAAGATGCTGTTGAAATCGATCACGTCGTTTCTTTCATAACCTTTTGTAATAACAAGTCTGGCACGAATTAGCGCATTCTTCTATGCAAGGCGGGCTGTCATCGTGCGCTCTTCAGCCGTTATAGCCGAGCCAGCGCGGGGCGTCGCGGACCGCCTCCCAGTCGCAGGGCCCGAAACAGTTGAAGCTCCACAATAGCGCCCGGCAGCTGCTGCGATGGGCGGCGATCGACACCGGCTCACCGAAGTGCCAGTAGCGTGCCATGAAGGCCTGCTGTTGCCCGTTCTCGTTCAGCAGCAGCTCGATCAGCGTCCAATCCAGCTCCAGTGGCGCCCACACCAGTGCCTCCCAGTCGGTCCAGCACCAGTCGGTCGCGGCCTCGATGAACTGATCGGCGCGCAGATCGGGCAGGCACCAGACGGCACGCTCGGGGATGGGCACGCGCTCGGGCAGTTCGCGGCGCACGGACGCCGGCAGGTGGCGCTCGAGATACTGCGCCAGCTGCTGTGGCCAGCTCTCCAGTGAGCGAACTTCGGACAGCGGGTGGCCCCAGCCGGAAACCGGTTCAGCGTGCAGACGACCGAGCTGTTCGCCCAGCAGCGTGGCGAGACGGCCGTTCATGGTGGCAGTGCGCCCGGAGCGCCAGGGCAGGCTCCAGATCGGCGCTTCCTGCAGCCGCCCCAGCCATGTCATGGGAAGCGGCAGCAGGGGAAGACGGGGCGGCAGGCTACCCGCCAGTCGGGTGAGGTTTTCGGCATGCTGCCAGCGATCGAAGCCAAACAGGCTGTCCAGCCCGTGCCAGAAAGGGTCACGGCGATCAGTACGGGCCATGCGGATCATCTCCGGCGACAGCGATTCGCTTTTCCAGCGCCAGTTGGAGGCATCCTCGAAGGCCAGCGGCTGTGCCACCAGCTGGCGATCGAGAAAAAACGACAGGCGTTGGGTAAGCTCCTGCGGTGGCTGCATGATGCGCCTCTGATCCGATGACAACCTTTTGACCGTTTATCGAGAATAACACGCTGATGCCAAAGTGCTTTCTCAAGGCCTGAAATGCGCCGACGGAAAGCCCTGGTGGTGGCGCCTTCCGGCCAGTAGAATCAGTGCCATTCGAACGGGGTGCATCCCTGGATGCCGAGAGTGGTTCTGCCACAACCCGCAAGACAGCGCCGCGCAGTACGCCTGCCCTGCCGCGCTGTCCGTCACCTGATCCGGTTTGTACCGGCGGAGGGATTTCGAATCGCGCTGCGGCGTGCCCTTCGCCCCATGGGGGCCCGAATGCCATCTTCATCCAGCCGGCAGACGTCGAACAACACCCTGCAGGACTGCGACGACGGCGTCCTGCGGATCGAGGCGGCGCGTCTCGCCTTCACCGAGCACTGCCTTTTCGATGGCCTGTCGATGACGCTGCCGGCCCACGGCTGGACCTGTCTGCTGGGACGCAGCGGCTGTGGCAAGAGTTCGTTGCTGCGTATGATCGCCGGCCTGCCGGTAGCGCCCGATGCTTCCCTGAGCGTTGGCAATGGGGCCGGACAACCGCTGAATCTGCGAGTGGCCTGGATGGCCCAGCAGGATCTGCTACTGCCGTGGCGGCGGGTGATCGATAACGTCTCGCTGGGTGCCGCGATGCGCGGCGAGCGCGCCGATCGCGAACGTGCCATGGCGCTGCTCGAACAGGTGGGGCTGGGCCATACGGCGCGCCGCTACCCGCAAACCCTCTCCGGCGGCGAGCGTTCCCGGGTGGCGCTGGCCCGCACGCTCTACGAATCGGCACCGCTGGTGCTGATGGATGAGCCCTTCGCGGCGCTCGATGCCCTTACCCGGCTGGACCTGCACGCTCTCGCCCATCGGCTGCTGGCCGGGCGTCGGGTGGTCATGGTCACCCATGATCCGCTGGAGGCATTGCGCATGGCGAATCAGATCCTGGTCATGCGTGGTACGCCGGCACGGCTCGACAGTCTTGACGTGCCCTCACAGCCGGCGCCGCGTGATCCCGCGACCCCCGCCATGAGCAATAACCACGCCCGGCTGCTGGCGATGCTCGACGAGGTGGCCGCATGACCCGCGCGCTGGGGCGTTTGCTGCTGGCCACTGCGGTGCTGATGGTACTCTGGCAACTGGTGACACTGGCCGGCGTACCGCGCTATATGCTGCCGTCACCGGTGGCGGTTTTGGAGACTCTGATCGCGCGGGCCGAGCTGCTTGTCGAGCATGGTCTGATCACTCTGGGCGAGATTCTGGCCGGCTTCGTCTGCGGCAGCCTGCTCGGCGTCGCGACCGCCCTTGTGCTGTCGCGCTGGCAGTTTCTGCGCGCCACGGTATTGCCGCTGTTACTGATAAGCCAGGCGATTCCGGTCTTCGCGATCGCACCGCTTCTGGTGCTGTGGTTCGGTTACGGGCCGGGATCAAAGGTGGTGATGGCGACCCTGATCATCTATTTCCCGGTGGCTTCGACCTGCTACGACGGCCTGCGTCAGACCGAGCCCGGCTGGCTCGATCTGGCCCGCACCATGGGGGCCTCGCCGGCGCGCCGACTGCTGCGCGTGCAGCTGCCTGCGGCCCTGCCGGCGCTCGCCTCGGGGTTGCGCATGGCCGCGACCGCCGCGCCGATCGGTGCCATCATCGGCGAGTGGGTGGGCTCCAGCGCCGGGCTGGGTTACCTGATGCTGCAGGCCAACGGCCGCATGCAGACCGATCTGATGTTTGCCGCCCTCGCGGTGCTGGTGGTGATGACCGTCACCCTCTACTTCGGCGTCGACCGGCTCTGCCGGACACTGATGCCCTGGCAACCCGACCGCCTTCGCGAGGGTGGCGCGGCGCCGCCCTGACCCTGTTTCGCTCTGTCGATGGAGATTCAAAATGAACAAGATGCGCATACTACTGACCACTCTGCTGGTGACGCTGCTGCCGGCCGGTGCCTTTGCCGAGGAGAGCGGCGATCCCCTGTCGCCGCCACCTGCCGAGACGCTGAACCTGATGCTCGACTGGTACGTCAACCCGACTCACGCTCCGATCATCGTGGCGCAGGAGAAGGGATTTTTCGCCGATCGTGGCCTTGAAGTGAATATCTCGGCGCCCGCCGACCCCACCGCGCCGCCCAAGCTGGTGGCCGCCGGCCGTGAGGATCTGGCGCTCAGTTACCAGCCACAGCTACATCTGCAGGTCGACCAGGGGCTGCCGGTCAAACGCGTCGGCACCCTGATCGCCACGCCGCTCAACGTGCTGATGGTGCGTGCCGACAGCGACATCGAGCAGTTCAGCGATCTGAAGGGCAAAAAGGTGGGCTACTCGGTAGGCGGCGTCGAGGAGGTGCTGCTCGAGGCGATGCTGAATAACGCCGGTTTGAGCATGGACGATATTGAACCGGTCAACGTCAACTTCGCCCTGACGCCGGCGCTGATCAGCGGCCGCGTGGATGCGGTGACGGGCGCCTTTCGCAACTTCGAGCCGGCGCAGCTGGCGCAGGAGGGCGTCGAGGGTCGCCCTTTCTTTATCGAGGAGCAGGGCATTCCCCTCTATGACGAGCTGATCTTCATCGCCAACCGGAACGGCCTGGAGCAGCGACGTGAAGCCATTTCCCGCTTTCTGGCCGCAGTCGAGCAGGCCACAATGTGGATAATCAACCACCCTGACGAGGGCTGGGAGGTCTTCAAGGGTTACGACCCCACCCTCGACAACGAGGTCAACCGGCGCGCCTGGCAGGCCAGCCTGCCACGTTTTGCGCTGCGTCCGGCGGCGCTGGACACCGGCCGCTATCGGCAGTTTGAACAGTTTCTGTTTGAACGCGGTGCCATCGACTCGCTGACGCCGGTGTCGCAGCTCGCCGAGGACGTCAATACCGAGCGCGACAGCGCGGCGCGCTGACCGCCATTCGTGGCCGCATCGGCATTTGCATTCCTTATTATAACGGTCAACTTTTCTGTGTTACGTTGAGCGCATACAGGCGATCGATCAAGAGAGACTCATGCCATCACCTTCCCACCACGAACACTTCGAACGCGTTCGCCAGGACCATCAACGCGAACTGGTCGAGGATTATGTGGAAGAAATCGCCCATCTGCACCGGCATCTGGGTGAGGCGCGCGCCAGCGATCTGGCCGAGCGCTTCGGCGTCAGCCCTGCGGCTGTTTCCAAGGTGATCGCTCGCCTGAAACGCGACGGACTGGTCAATGCCCGCCCCTACCGCGGTATCTTTTTGACCGAGCAGGGCGAGCAGCTGGCCGACAAGGTCGCGTCGCGACATCGGGTGGTACTGCAGGCGCTGCGTGCGCTGGGGGTGCCGGAAAGCATTGCGCGGGCCGACTCCGAAGGCATTGAACACCACTGCAGCGATGAAACGGTTGCGGCCATGCACCGCTTTCTGGATGAAAACCCGCATCTGATTCCTTCTGGCGTCCAGCACCCGGACGAGCGCTGACAAAAAAGGAGTGCCATGTCGTCTGCGGTTCTCGGCGCTCACGCCCCGCTGGCGGATACGCCACTGGTCTTCATCGATCTGGAAACCACCGGCACTCGCGCTACGCGCGACCGTATTACCGAAATCGCCGCGCTACGTGTAGTCGACGGTGAAATTGTCGATCGTTTCACCCGCCTGATCGATCCGCAAACCGATATTCCCGCGCGCATTGCCGCACTGACCGGCATTGATAATGCCATGGTGGCTGGCGCACCGGGCTTTGCTGCGGTCGCCGACGATTTTGCCGAATGGCTGGGTGAAGACCCGCTGGTAGCGCATAATGCCCGCTTCGATTACAGCTTCCTGCGCAACGAATTTCGCCGCCTTGAGCGCCCCTTTCGACGACGGGTGATCTGTACCCTCAAGCTGTCGCGCGCGCTCGATCCCGAGCACGCTCGCCACGGTCTCGACGCACTGATCGAGCGCCACGGACTGCCCTGTCATCCGCCGCGCCACCGAGCGTTGGGAGATGCACAGACGCTTGTCTCGCTATGGCAGTACTGGGCCGGCCACCACGATGTCGATCTGATCGAGCGACTGGTGGCGGATCAGCAGCGTCGCCGCAGCCTGCCTGCCGACCTCGATCCCGGCCTGCTGGATGAGCTACCGGCGCGCCCCGGCGTGTACCTGTTTTACGGTCATAACAAGCTGCCACTGTATGTCGGCAAGAGCGTCAATCTGCGCTCGCGCGTGCTGGATCATTTCAGCAGCGATCATGCCAGCGACCGGGAGATGAAGCTCTGCCAGCAGATTCGCGATCTCGACTGGATAGAAACCGCCGGTGACCTGGGTGCTCAGCTTCTCGAAGCGCGGCTCATCAAGCAGTTGACGCCGATCCACAACCGTCGACTGCGCCGGCGCGGCGCGCTGACCAGCTGGCAGTGGCCGCATGGCACGACGGCGCCCGTACTGGTGGGTCAGGAGACGCTCAACAGCATGGGGAAAGCGCTGAATAAATCGACGAGCGAGATGAAGCGCGAGGCGCATGGAACGCAGAAAACGAGACATAACATGAGGTTAGGCGATTTTTCGAGTACCACGCAACGAAGCGATTCGCTCGCGCAGGCATTTATGCAGCATTTCCTGAGCGGCGGGCCGCTTTACGGCATGTTCCGTTCCCGCAAGGAAGCCACCAGGGCACTGTCGTCGATCGTCGAGCAGCATGCCCTCTGCCCGCGGGTGATGGGGCTGGAGCGCGGCAGCGGACGCTGCTTCGCCTATCAGATCAAGCGCTGTCGCGGTGCCTGCTGCGGCGAAGAGAGCCTTGATGTACACGAAAGACGGGCTCGCGAGGCGCTGGAGCGGCTGCGGGTGCAGAGCTGGCCCTGGCGCGGGCGGGTCGCGTTTCGCGAATGTGCAGCCGACGGCGAAGCGGTCTATCACCTGGTGGATCACTGGTGTTATCTCGGCAGCGTGGCGCATCCGGACGAACAGCCGGAGGCTCAACAGGTCGCTTTTGACGTGGATACCTACAAGATTCTGACCCGTTTTCTGCACGACCAACCCGATAATATCGACGTTATCGAGCCGGCGGCGTAACGACGCCGAGGGGGGCGCGCTGGTCCTGGTTCAGAAAGGCGTTGACCGCGCGCATGAACGCCTCGGGCTGTTCGGCGTGCAGCCAGTGACCGGCATCGGCAATGGTTTCGATGCGCACCTGCGGCAGTACGGCACGCACCGCTTCCAGCACGCTGTCGGGAACGTAATGCGAACGCTCGCCGCGCAGTAACAGGGCCGGTCCTTCCCAGGCTGATTCGCCTCCCGGCGCTGCGGCAATATCGGCGTAGCCTGCCTCGATCTCGTCGAGTCCCACACGCCAGACGAGCACGCCCTGGTCGTCGCGCACCAGATTGGTGGCGAGGAACTGACGCGTCATGCGGTCATCGACCGCTTCCGCCATCGCCTCGTCCGCTTCGCGTCGCGACTCGGGCATGGCATCCTCGACCAGCCGATGGGCGCGAAAAATATCGTCGTGGCCGTGTTCGTAGGCAATGGGGGCGACATCCGCCACGACCAGCCGGGCTACCCGCTCGGGATGCCGGCGTGCCAGCGTCATCGCCACCTTGCCGCCCATCGAGTGGCCGAGTAGGTCGAATTTTTCGATATCCAGTCGGTCCATGACGGCGACGACATCTTCTGCCATGGCCTGGTAGCTCATGCCGTCGATATGCGGCGACTGACCGTGGTTGCGCAGATCGACGGCAATCACGCGACGGTTGCCCTGCCATTGACGAATATGCGAGCGCCAGTTGTCGGCGCTGCCAAACAGACCATGGAGTACCACCAGTGGGCTGGCCCCGGTCTCGATCGCGCCTGAGTCGCGATAGTTGAGCGCTTTAGTCATGCCATTTCTACCGTTGAGTTCATATCGTTCAAGGGGGCGACAAGCCCGTTCATGGTGTGTCGATCACACCGGTCGTTCAGGTGACAGGATAGACGGACCGACCGTGATGGAAAAATCCGTACCCAGCATGTCGGAAAAGCGGGTCGCTGGCCCGCGCGGCCAGTGGCCGACTCAATGTCCTCATCGAATGCGTTATCCCGGAGATTTAATTAACAATAATATATTAAGCGTGCTAATAAATAATTGATGCATTTAAATTCCACTGGTTAAGAGGTTACTTTTTGTGTTTAAACTTTAGCTCAGTTAGTTGTTGTGATGCTCTTTCTATTATCGAAAACTATTAAAAATAGCGATATCCCTGCTTCCGATCTATCGACCGATAGCCTCTGTCAGCAAGCGCCTGCCCTTCCGGCGCCACAGGGTGCAGATATCGCAATACCGGGGAGTGAAGCTTTCAATGAGGTGTATGCAATGAATCAAGCCGCCGCTATGCCGTTCGCATCAGGGGAGTGCGATGCGGGTATTCTCGATTCGACCCCTCTTCTCAAGGCGATGGCCAACGAAAATCGTCTGCGCATTCTGTGCCTGCTGAGAGCCGGCGAAATGTCCGTTTCTCAGCTCAACAGCCGGCTCGATCTCAGTCAATCGGCCCTGTCACAGCATCTGGCCGTACTGCGCCGCGAATCGTTGGTCAGTACGCGGCGCAGCTCCCAGGTCATTTACTATTCGCTCTGTGGCGGCCAGGCCGAAGCGGTCATCGATACGCTGTCCCGACTGGCCAGGGCCTGAACGCGGGGCATGCCGCTACTGCTTTTCGAAACGTAGCCGCGCGAGGCGCTCGATTGCGCTGTCGATGCCTCGCTCGAGAGCGGCGCTGCTGCCACGACCGAGGCGCTCGGCCAGCGAGCGCTGCGGCTTGAGCGATACTTCCAGTATCCGCCACTGCTCGCTGCACGTTTGCAGCCAGCTATCGCTGGTAGTGACCTCATCGATCAACGCCCGCTCCAGCGCCCGCTGGCCGTACCATATTTCGCCTTCGCTGACGGCTTCGATATCCAGTTGCGGGCGGCGCTCGCTTACCCACGACTTGAAAAGCTCGTGGGTCTGTTCGAGGTCTTCCAGAAATTTCCGACGCCCCTCTTCGCTGTTCTCGCCCAGTAGCGTCAGGGTGCGCTTGTGGCGTCCGGCGGTCATGACTTCGACGTCGACATCGTTCTTTTTCAGAAAGCGATGCAGGTTGGGAATCTGGGCGACCACGCCGATCGAGCCAATAACCGCAAAGGGGGCGGCCAACAGCCGATCGGCACAGCATGCCATCATGTAGCCGCCACTGGCGGCGACCCGGTCGACGCTGACGGTCAGCTCCAGTCCTGCCTGGCGCAGACGGTCGAGCTGCGCGCCGGCCAGGCCGTAGGCATGTACCAGCCCGCCGCCGGACTCCAGCCGCAGCAGCACCCTGTCGCCCTCTTCCGCAGCCAGTAGAATGGCCGATATCTCCTCGGTGAAGGCGGGTAATCGAGACGCGCGCAGATCGCCGTTGAAGTCCAGCACCCAGATCACCGGCCGACGTGCTTCTTGCTGTCGGCTTTCCGTCTTGCGCTGCGCTTTACGCGCTTTGTGACGCGCCTTGATGCGTTTGCTCTGCGCGCCCGCCGCGTGGCTGGCATCTTCCAGCGCTTCACGGTGGCGGCGGAAATGCTCGCCGCGGTCGCGAATCTGCAGGCGGCCGCCGCGTTGCTGATGTTGGTTACGGCTTTTGGCGATAATCACGGCGACCGCCGCTACTGCTGCCACGACGGTCATGCACTGCGCCAGAAACAGGGCATAGTCGGAAAACCATTCGATCACGTTGCCTTCTCCCTTCTTGCTGCTGAAAAACTGCGGTGGCTGAAACGGCCCGGGCTCGCGCAGGCCAACAGACGAATTTCTGCTGCTGTCGCGGTGGCTGCTAGAATGACGGCGCTCGGGTAGAGAACAGAGGATAATGATGGATAATGCGCCGCTGATGGCCAGACTTCACGAACGCTTTGATGCCGAAGCCGCTCGTGATGTCAACGAAGTGCTGCAGCTCGAACTCGACGAAGGGCCTCGCTATTTTCTGGCCATTCACTACGGCCACCTTGAAATCGAGGAGGGGGTTCACGACTCCCCTTCGGTGACCCTGATGGCCTCCAGAAACACGCTCGAACGGCTGATGAACAAGGAGTTGAGCGGCATGCAGGCGGTCATGTCAGGCAAGCTCAGAGCCCGGGGCGACATCATGCTGGCAGCGAGAATGACGCGGCTGTTCCGTCGCCGCGACGGCAGCTGAGCGGCGCTATTCACGGCGCGCCGTGCCCCGCAGGAAGTTTTCGATCAGCCCGCGCGAGATCGAGTAGGACGGCGGCAGACCGGGCAGCGTGTTGGCGTCGAACCAGTCCGCTGCCTCGATCTCGACACCATCGACGCGTAGTTCGCGGCTGGCGGCTTCGGCGTAAAAGCCCAGCATCAACGAGTGGGGCATCGGCCAGGACTGGCTGCGATAGTAGCTGATGCGCCCCACCTGTACCCCGACTTCTTCAAGCACTTCACGGCGCACCGCCTCCTCGGCGGATTCACCGGGCTCGATGAAGCCGGCAAGCGTCGAGAAGCGCCCGGCGGCAAAGCGCGGGCTGCGCGCCAGCAGCAGCCGGTCACGCCAGGTCACCAGGGTAATAATGCAGGGCGAAATGCGCGGATAGCTGCGCAAGCCGCACTTCGTGCACTGCATCATGAATTCGCCCGGGCGCTGGCGCATGGCGCCGCCGCAGCGGCCGCAGAAGCGGTGGTCGCGCGCCCAGCGCACCACCTGCAGGGCGGTGGAGATCAGCGCGAAATCGCGCTCGTCGAGCCTTGCCAGCCACTCCCGCGGTGTCGGCCAGTGCGCCTCGCCGGTTTCGGCGATGACGGCCAGCGGCTCGCCCTGCCAGCGGCCCAGTGCGATAGCACCCTGCGGCCAGCGATCCGGGGACTGGACGATACCGCCCTGACCGTTGTCGGCAACGCCCTCCTCGCCTACCCGGATCAAATAGCCCGCGCGGCAGTCGGCGAGGCCCGCGAGGTCTCGCTCAAGCACCGCGCTGCTCCGCGGTAGCGGCTTCGCCGGGGTTCTCTTCCAGGTTATCCCACAAACAGGCGCCGCTGTGTTCGCGCAGTCCGGCCAGCTTGCGCTGATGCGCCTCAAGTTCGGCGTCGCTGGCGTTGATCACTCGCAGGCGTGGCCGGCCGGCACCAAGACGACGGATAGCGAAGCCGCCGCTCTGCTGCGTGTTGTTCTCTTCGCTGTTACTGTGCCCCTCGGCACCCAGCGTCAACGCGGTCTGACCGCCGGTCATGGCGAGATAGACATCGGCCAGAATCTCGGCGTCGAGCAGGGCGCCGTGCAGCTCGCGGTGGCCGTTGTCGATATCGTAGCGCTTGCACAGGGCATCGAGATTGTTGCGCTGCCCCGGATGACGGTCACGTGCCATCTTCAGGGTATCCAGCACCCGGCAGCCCGATGCGATCGGGCCGAGGTCGTCGCGCCCCAGGCGCTGGAACTCGCTGTCGAGGAAACCGACGTCGAAGGGGGCGTTGTGAATCACCAGCTCGGCGCCGCGCACGAACGCCCAGAAGTCTTCGGCGATCTCGGCGAATACCGGCTCGTTGGCAACCCGCGCGTCGGTGATGCCGTGCACTTCGATCGCTTCGGGCTCGATGTCGCGCTCGGGATTGATGTACTGGTGGTAGTGACGGCCGGTCAGGCGCCGGTTAATGACCTCGACGCCGCCGATCTCGATCAGGCGGTGGCCGTCGCGCACCTCGATACCGGTGGTCTCGGTATCCAGAATGATCTGTCTCATGATGTCGGCTCTCCGGCTTTCAGTTCATCCATCGCCCGGTTGGCGAGCTGATCGGCCAGCTCGTTGCCCTCGTGGCCGGCGTGGCCCTTGACCCAGTGCCATTCGACCTCGTGGCGGCGGGTCTGTTCCAGCAGCGCCTGCCACAGCTCGGCGTTCTTGACCGGCTTTTTGGCGGCGGTCTTCCAGCCCTTTTTGACCCAGCCATGAATCCACTGGGTAATGCCCTGGCGCAGATACTGCGAATCGGTCCACAGTGCCACTCGGCAGGGCTTGTTAAGGGCCCGCAGCGCTTCGATGGCAGCGGTCAGCTCCATGCGGTTGTTGGTGGTATCGGCCTCGCCGCCGTTGAGCTGTTTTTCATGATCGCCGCTGCGCAGCACGGCGCCCCAGCCGCCCGGGCCGGGGTTGCCGCGACAGCCGCCGTCGGTATAAATGATGACTTCGGACCGGGATGTTTCTTCGCACACGGGCAGCCTCGCCGGGGGATAAGGAGATAAAAAGTGCTCCCATAATACCGGCCGCGGCGGCCGCTGTGGAACGCCATTTCAACGCTCAAGGGGCCGGCTCGTCATTGGCGCTGAAGCGCACGCTGGCGACCCGGGCGGCGCCTGCGGCTCGTTCATCGAGCGCCGGCCAGCGCCCCACGGCAGCAAGGCCCGCCTGGCGGGCACCAAGAATGGCGCCGGGGTTGAAGCGGCGACGCAGGGGAATCATGCGGCAGCCGCGCCGCCTGGCGCTGATCATCCAGGCGCGCCCCAGCGGCAGGTTATAGCGCTGTCCCCACTTCTCCATTGCCAACCACTCGGGGGTATTGTCGAAGGGCAGATAGCCGCTGTAGCCGAGGCGCTCGATTTCGAAATCGACAAAGCCCAGCCAGTCGCGCATGCGGTGCACGCTGATCCACTCGCCGCTGTGGTGAAATCCGCAGGGCCGCCTGAACAGCCGCCGCGGGCCGGAGATACCCAGCGGATGCCAGCCAATCACCAGCAGTCGGCCGCTGTCGTTGGTCACCCGCGCGGCTTCGCGCAGCAGGCTTTTGGGGTCGGGGGCAATCTCCAGCAGATGATGCACCAGCGTGAGATCCAGCGACTCGTCGGCCAACGGCAGCGCGTCGGGGCGGCAGACCAGCGTCGCGGCCTGCTCGGCGCTGTCGATTGCCTCGGCCCAGCGCATGCAGTGGCGTATCGGTGACTGCGACAGCAGCGTAGGGGCAAACCCCAGCTCCAGCGCCTGCTGACCGCCACAGCGTGCTATTACCTCTGCGAGGCCGCTTCGCTCGGCGCGCCACTGTCGCTGGCCGCGCGGGCTCTGCCAGTAGTGCCGTCCGGCCGCCAGGCGCTGTGAGAAGCGCGCATCGGTCGCGTGATCGTTTGACATGCAGGCCCCCTGGTCGCATGGTTAGCGCTTTTGAGAACACCTTTCGACGCTTTCGAGGATGTCATGTTGACCGTTAAACCACTACCGGCGTTGCAGGACAATTATATCTGGGTCATGCAGCAGGACAGTATCGGCGCCGTGGTGGTCGTGGATCCGGGCGAGGCGCAGCCGGTCATCGACTATCTCGACAAGCAGGGATCAGGGCTGGAAGCCATTCTGATTACCCATCACCATCATGATCACACCGGCGGCGTCGAGGCGCTCAAGGCGCGCTACGGCGCCCGGGTGATCGGCCCCGACAACCCACGTATCGCCGCAATTGACGAGACCGTGCGCGAGGGCGACAGCTTCCGCCTGCTGGGACGTCAGTTCGAGGTGATGGAGACGCCGGGGCATACGCTGGATCATGTGTCCTATCTCTCCAGCGGCACACCCTCGCTGCTGTTCTGCGCCGATACCCTCTTTTGCGGCGGCTGCGGACGGCTGTTCGAGGGCACGCCCGAACAGATGTTTACAGCCCTGTCGCGCTTTGCAGCGCTCGACGACGATACGCTGGTGTTCGGTGCCCACGAATATACCCTGGCCAACCTGAAGTTTGCCCGCGCCGCCGAGCCCGACAACGCGCTGCGCGATGAACTCTTCGCGGAGTGCCAGCGGGCCCGCGACATGAACCGCCCCACCCTGCCCAGCAATATTGGCCGCGAGAAAGCCATCAACCCCTTCATGCGCGCGCACCTCGAGGGCGTACAGCAGGCTGCCGCTGCCCACGGCGAAAGCGGCGACGCTGCGACGACTTTTGCCACCCTGCGCGCCTGGAAGGATCGCTTCTGAACGATGCAGATCGCTCGTCTGTCGTCGCCAATCTCCAGGGCATCGATACTGGCCGCTGCACTGGCCGCATTGCTCATTACAACGACGCCAACCACGTTTGCGGCGGTGCCCGACGAGGTGCCTACCGTTCATGGCCTGTCGCTTTACGGCGAGCCCGAACTACCGGCAGACTTCGACCACTTTCCATGGGTCAACCCACAGGCACCACAGGGTGGCGAGATGGTGCGTGCGGCGAGTGGCGGTTTTGACTCTCTCAACCCCTTCATCGTGCGCGGCAGCGCGGCGGCCGGCCTCAACGCCTTCGGCGGATTGCCCTACGACTCGCTGATGGTCAACTCCCCCGACGAGCCCTTCACCATGTACGGGCTGCTCGCATCCGGCATTCGCCTCGACCCGCAGCGGCGCTGGATGGAGATCGACATCGACTCCCGCGCCCGTTTTCACGACGGTTCACCGGTCACCGCCGAGGATGTCATCGCCACCTTTGAAACCCTGCGCGAGCACGGCTCGCCGCTTTATCGCGGTTACTGGGCCGAGGTGACCGAGTTGACGCTGGTCTCCCCTTTCACGGTACGCTTCGACTTCGCTGACAACAGCTCCCGCGAGCTACCGCTGATCGTGGGTCAGATGCCGGTGCTGTCGGCCGAGGATCTGGCTGCGCGGGATTTCGAGTCACCCACGCTCAAGCCGTTGATGGGCTCCGGGCCGTATCGCATTGACGCGGTCGAGCCGGGCCAGCGCATCGTCTATCGACACGTCGACGATTACTGGGGTGCCGATCTGCCGGTCAATGTCGGCCGTTACAATATCGCCCGTCGCGTCTTCGACTACTACCGCGAGCCCAGCGTGGCGATGGCCGCCTTTCGCTCCGGGCGAGTCGATCTGCGCATTGAGAACAGCGCCGGTACCTGGGCGACCGGCTACGACTTTCCCGCCGCCCGCCGCGGGCTGATCGAGCGCGCCGAAATCGAGGACCATACCCCGGCGCCGATGCAGGCTTTCGTCATGAACCTGCGCCGCGGGGTCTTCAAGGACCGCCGGGTACGCGAGGCACTGGGGCTGGCGTTCGATTTCGAGTGGCTCAATCGTAATCTCTTTTACGGCCAGTACGCCCGCACCAGGGGCTATTTCGACAACTCACCGATGGCCGCCGAAGGACTGCCCGGCCCCGCCGAACGTGCCCTGCTGACGCCATGGCGCGATGAGTTGCCACCCGAGGTGTTCGATCAGCCGCTGCCCGTCGACGAGCCCGAAGGGTTACGGCCACGCCTCAAAAAGGCGCTATCGCTGCTGCGTGAAGCGGGTTATGAGGTGCGCAACAATCGCATGATCGATACGGCAACCGGTGCGCCGCTGGCCTTCGAACTGCTGCTCTACGACGGCGGCCTCGAGCGTGTGGCACTGCCGCTGGTGCGCAATCTGGCGCGGCTGGGTATCGAGGTCAATCTGCGCGTGGTCGACCCCAGCCAGTATATCGTGCGCCTGCGTCAGTTCGACTTCGACATGACCACTGCGATGATCGCCCAGAGCAACAATCCCGGCAACGAACAGCGTGAATACTGGACCAGCGAATTTGCCGAACGTCCCGGCAGCCGCAATCTTGCCGGCATTCAGAGCCCGGCGGTCGACGATCTGGTGAACAAAATCATCGCCGCCAATACCCGCGAGGCGCTCAATACCGCTACCCGGGCGCTGGATAGGGTGCTGCGCTGGAGTTTCTATGTCATTTTGCAGTACCACAGCCCGGTGATCCGGCTCGCTTACTGGAAAAAGTTTGGCCAGCCCGAGCGTGAACCGGCTTACGGTCTCGACCTCGACAGCTGGTGGGTGATACCGAACGCCGCCGCCGACATCGAAGCCGCGCAGGAGGAGTGACATGGCCCGCTATATCGTCATCCGTCTGCTGCTGATGATCCCTACCCTGATTGCGGTGCTGTTGCTCAATTTTCTGATCGTACAGGCGGCGCCGGGCGGTCCGGTGGAGCAGATGCTGTCGCGCATCGAAGGCGTCAGCGCCGGCGCCACCCTGGGCGGCAACAGCGATGGCATCGTCGCCAGTGGCGAGGCGCAGCGCGGCACCCGCGGCATCGATCAGGCCTACGTCGAACAGCTGGAGCAGCAGTTCGGTTTCGATCAGCCTTTGTGGCAGCGTTTCATGCTGATGGTAGGCAACTACGCACGCTTCGATTTCGGCGACAGCTTCTTTCGCGGTGGCAGTGTCACAGAGCTGATCGTCGAGCGTCTGCCGGTCTCCATATCGCTGGGGCTGTGGAGCACTCTGCTGGTCTATCTGATTTCGCTGCCGCTGGGCATCTTCAAGGCGGTGCGCCACGGCAGCCGCTTCGATATCTGGAGCTCGGCGCTGGTGGTGGTGGGCTATGCGGTGCCGGGGTTTCTGTTCGCGCTGCTTTTGATCGTGGTCTTTGCCGGCGGCAGCTATCTGGACTGGTTTCCGCTGCGCGGGCTGGTGTCGCCCGACTTCGACGCGCTGTCGCCGCTGGGCAAGGTGGGCGACTACTTCTGGCACATCACCCTGCCGGTGCTGGCACTGTCGATCGGCAGCTTCGCCACCCTCACCTTTCTGACCAAAAACAGCTTTCTCGACGAGATTCACAAGCAGTATGTGCTGACCGCCCGCGCCAAGGGTGCTTCCGAACGACGCCAGCTTTACGGCCATGTGTTCCGTAACGCCATGCTGATCGTGATTGCCGGGCTGCCCTCGGCGCTGATCGGCATCTTTTTTACCGGCGCACTGCTGATCGAGGTGCTCTTCTCCCTCGACGGTCTCGGCCTGCTGGGCTATGAGGCGGTGCTGCAGCGTGACTATCCGGTCATCTTCGGCACGCTGTTTCTGTTTACCCTGATCGGTCTGGTGCTGAAACTGATCTCCGATCTCACCTACGTGGCGATCGACCCACGTATCGATTTCGAAAGGCGGGAGAGCTGACACCATGTTCGCACGTCGCCCCCTGTCGCCGATCACCCGCCGCCGCCTCGCTGCCTTTCGCGCCAACCGGCGTGCGGTGGTGGCCGGCTGGCTGTTTCTGCTGCTGTTCGGCATCACGCTTTTTGCCGAGCTGATCGCCAACGATGTGCCGCTGGTAGTGCGCTTTAACGGTCAGTGGTACTGGCCGCTGCTGTTCGACTACCCGGAAACCGTTTTCGGCGGCTTTTTACCTACCACCGCGCTGTACAGCGACCCGGCGGTGATCGCGCTGATTCGCGAACACGGCTGGCTGATCCGCGCACCGATCCCGTTCTCCTATGACACCATCGACATGGCCCTCAACACCCCGGCACCGGCGGCGCCCGGCCTGACCCACTGGCTGGGCACCGACGACCAGGGGCGCGATGTGCTGGCGCGGGTGATCTACGGCTTTCGCCTGTCGGTGCTGTTTGCAGCGCTGGTGACCGCCGGCTCGGTGCTGATCGGCGTGCTGATCGGCGCCCTGCAGGGCTACTTCGGCGGCAGGGTGGACCTGGTCGGCCAGCGGGTAATCGAGCTGTGGTCGGGGCTGCCGATGCTGTTCATCCTGATTATCCTGTCGAGCCTGGTGGTGCCCAGCGTATGGTGGCTGGCGCTGATCATGGTGGCCTTTTCGTGGCTGGGGCTGGTGGATATCGTGCGCGCCGAGTTCCTGCGCGCGCGTAATCTCGACTATGTGCGTGCCGCCCGCGCCATGGGACTGCCGGCGCGGCTGATCATGTGGCGCCATGTGCTGCCCAACGCCATGGTCTCTACCCTCACCTTTCTGCCTTTCATATTCACCGGCGCCATTACCACTCTCACCGCGCTTGATTTTCTCGGCTTCGGTCTGCCGCCGGGGGCGCCCTCGCTGGGGGAGCTGGTCGCCCAGGGCAAGAACAATCTGCAGGCGCCCTGGCTGGGCATTACCGCCTTCATGACGCTGGCGATCATGCTGTCGCTGTTGGTGTTTATCGGTGAGGGACTGCGCGACGCCTTCGATCCGCGTCATACCGCGCTACCCGCCGGCGCGGTGGCGGGAGGCGGCGCATGAGCGAGAAAACCGGGGTGCCGTTGCTGGCACTGGAAAAACTGCAGGTCAGTGCCGGCGACACGCCGCTGGTCAAGGGGGTCAGTCTCGAGCTGGCGGCCGGCGAGACCCTGGCACTGGTGGGCGAGTCCGGCTCCGGCAAGACACTGACGGCGATGGCGGCGATCAATCTGACTCCACCCGGCATCAGCGTGCGTGGTGGGCGCTGGCTGGAAGAGCGCGATTTGAGTCGGCTGGGCAAGCGCGACTGGCAGCAGTTGCACGGCGGCGCCGTAGGCGTGGTGTTTCAGGAGCCGATGAGCGCGCTAAATCCGTTGCACCGGGTGGGGCGCCAGATCGGCGAGGCACTGCGACTACATCAGAACCTGCGTGGCCGGCGCCTTCGCGAGCGCGTACTGGCGCTTATGACGCAGGTCAGGCTACCGCGTCCCGAACAGCTGATCGACGCCTGGCCGCACGAGCTTTCCGGTGGTCAGCGCCAGCGGGTAGTGATCGCCATCGCCATTGCCAACCGGCCGCGGCTGCTGATCGCCGACGAGCCCACTGCCGCCCTGGACGTCACCGTCGCCGGAGAGATTCTCGCTCTACTGCGCGAACTCTCCGCTGAGCTGGGCATGGCGCTGCTGCTGATCACCCACGATCTCAACCTGGTACGGCGCTGGGCGGACCGGGTCTGCGTCATGCATCAGGGGCGGCTGCAGGAGAGCGGTGCGACGCGTGAGGTGTTCGACCGTCCGGTGAGTCTCTATACCCGCGAGCTGATCGAGGCCGAACCGAGCGGTGTACCGGCGCCGCTGGTCGGGAACGCGCCAGTAGTGCTGTCGGCGCGTGAACTATCGGTCACTTTCCCCCGCCCGCGGCCGCTGCTGGGGCGTCGTCCGCCGCCCTTCGTGGCGGTAGCGCCGCTGTCATTGGAACTGCGGCGCGGCGAGACGCTGGGAATTGTCGGCGAATCAGGCTCCGGCAAGAGCACCCTGAGCCAGGCGCTGCTGCGCCTGATCAGCGCCGAGGGCGAGATTACCCTCGGCGAGGAGCGCCTTGACCGCCTCTCCGGCAGTGCACTGCGCGCCAGGCGCCGCCACGCTCAGGTGGTCTTTCAGGACCCCTTCGGCTCGTTGTCGCCGCGCATGATGGTGATCGATATCGTCAGCGAGGGGCTGCGCTATCACCGCCCTGAACTGAGCGACGATGAGGTACGCAAGCGCGTCACCGAGACTCTGGCGGCGACCGGTATCGACGCCGCCCAGCTGGCGCGCTACCCGCACGAGTTTTCCGGCGGCCAGCGCGCTCGCATTGCCCTGGCCCGGGCGCTGATTCTCGACCCCGAAGTGCTGGTACTTGATGAGCCCACTTCGTCGCTGGACCGCAGCGTGCAGCGTCAGCTGATCGAACTGCTGCGCCGCCTGCAGCACGAACGCGGACTGGGCTATCTCTTCATCAGCCACGATCTGGCAGTGGTGAAGGCGATGGCGCATCGCGTCATCGTGCTGAAGGAGGGCGCGGTGGTCGAACAGGGTGAGGCTCTTGAAGCCATCGAGCGCCCCCGCCACCCCTACACGCAGAGTCTGGTAGCGGCGGCGTTTTATCCTGCGGGGAGTGGTGGGTGAGCCGCTTCAGTCGACGACCAGGTTAAAACGGTCGGCGTCCATGTGGGCAGGAAGGAAGCCGTTGAGTTCGACGATACAGCGCTGATTGCCGGCGGCGTAGTGGTCGTTCTCCTCGCCCATGCGGAATAGATGGCGCTTGTCGTAGGTGACCATACTGCCGTCCGGGCGTGCCCAGATCAGCCGGTTGAAATGATGGCCATTCTCTCTGATCGCCACGCTGCCGGTTACAACGGCGTCGTGCGACTCGGCGGTGCGCTGCATCCAGGCCACCGCGCGGCTCTCTGCCATGGTCTCGGCCATGCGTTCCGGCGCCATGGTGAATCCGGTGGCGAACATCTCGGGCAGCACGAGCAGATCGCTTGCGGTGATGTCCTGCAGCCACTCGTCAAGCAGCTGGCAGTTGGTGTCGATCTCCTCCCAGCGCAGATCGGCCTGTACCAGGGTGGTTCTCAGCTCACTCATGACCTTGATCCATCATCGTTGGACGAGAGACACGCTGTTCAGCGCGCCGGAGTGACGGCATCATAACACCCCGGCGATCCCGTTTTTCAGCGATCGTCACCCAGGAAGTCGATAAGCAGCCTGTTGAGCTCGTCGGCGTGGGTGAAGTTGAGTCCGTGAGGTGCGTCAGAAAGCCAACCGGTATCGATCACAGCACCTCGGCACAGAACCGGGCAGGCGTGACGATTCGCGTGCGCCCGACGTGACCTCGTTGCAACAGACCGGCGCGACGATCCCCGGTCACCAGGTAGTCTGCCTCGCCTTCGACGGCCATGGCCAGCAGAAAGGCGTCGTCCGGATCGTCGGCTTCGGCCTCAATGCCCAGACGCTCCAGTACCACAGCCCTTTGCAGGTTGTTGATCATGGTGCCAACCCTGGCGGGCTGGAGAATGGCCTGGAGTTTGGGGTAGCGGCTGGCCCGGCGGATTTCATCGAGCTGCATGCGCGAGGTGATCACCTCGAAGCGTGCCGCTCGCCAGGCCCGGTAGATCGCATCGGGCGCGCTGTGAGGCGAAATCAGGGCACTGAACAGAATGTTGCTATCCAGTACGACCCGCATCAGCGTTTACGCGCCCAGGTGAGCGCTTCGTCAATCGCGTCCGCCACCGCTGTCTCGCTCAGGTGGGCGTTGGCGGCCTTGGCCTGCTCGGCACTCAACTCCAGGATGTGGGCGCGTACAGCTTCCTCGATGAAGCGCGACAGGTCGCCTTTCCGGCCACCGCCCTGGCTGGCAAGAAACATGCGCAGCGACTGGTCGGTGTCAGCCGAGACGGCGACGTTCCAGCGAACGGTTTCCATGATGATCTCCCGCGATAGGTGTTTATTTGTTTATGTGTTTATACGCTGACCTTTCCGGCATGGCAATGGTTCGATTAAACGACCCCTATACAGACGAAATCGAGTAGGGTGAGGCGTTACCGCCTCATCCCTCTCACAGAACCGTACATACGGGCCACGTATACGGCTCATGCCATTAACTTACCCCGAACTCGAGGACAGTGATGCCCGTTTTGACCTGGGTTAAGTCCAGCAACCTCAGATCGTCATGCAGGTAGGCGTTGGGTATCGCCAGATGGGCCAGCGGTGACGCCGCGTTTCGCCAGCTTTGCATCTTGATAAACTTGAACGGCGGGCGGTAGCCCAGCTGTTTAAGCCTTCGATGCAGCCGACTCGGCTTCTTCCACTGTTTGAGCTGGAGACAACGAAGTCGTCGCCTGATCCAGCTCATCATCTGTTTTAGCACCCGTGCGCAGTTCGCTACCCGGAAGTAATTGGCGAAGCCTCTCAGTACAGGATTTAGCTCGCGGATGGTCTCCGCCAGTCCCGCCCTTCGATTGCGCTTCGTCAACGCTTTCACTTTCTGCTTGAGCTTCACCACCTTCTTTTCCTGGATGCGGGTGTACCTGGTGTGGATCACCACGCCCAGGAACTTGACCCCCTCATCGCTGTGCGCGATGTGGGTTTTGGTGGCGTTAACTGTCAGCTTCAGTTCACCCTCCAGATAGCCCTGGGCTACCCTCAACGCATTCTCCGCTCCAGCCTGTGAGCCGCACAGGATCAGGATATCGTCCGCGTAGCGGACGATTCGATGACCCCGCGCTTTCATGAACTGGTCGAAGGCGTCCAGGTAGACGTTGGCGATCAGCGGACTGATCACGCCGCCCTGAGGGCTGCCCAGCGCCGTCTCTTCAAGGTGGTCACCCACCATCACGCCGCTTTCCAGGCACTGGCGCAGCAGCGACAACACACTGCCGTCCGTGATCCTTTGGCGGAACTGGCGGATAATCAGGTCGTGGTTTAACGTGTCGAAACATTTCG
>NZ_KB907863.1:0-97424 GCF_000382245.1 Kushneria aurantia DSM 21353 | reverse complement strand
GGAAGCCGTTGAGTTCGACGATACAGCGCTGATTGCCGGCGGCGTAGTGGTCGTTCTCCTCGCCCATGCGGAATAGATGGCGCTTGTCGTAGGTGACCATGCTGCCGTCCGGGCGTGCCCAGATCAGCCGGTTGAAATGATGGCCATTCTCTCTGATCGCCACGCTGCCGGTTACAACGGCGTCGTGCGACTCGGCGGTGCGCTGCATCCAGGCCACCGCGCGGCTCTCTTCCATGGTCTCGGCCATGCGTTCCGGCGCCATGGTGAATCCGGTGGCGAACATCTCGGGCAGCACGATCAGATCGCTTGCGGTGATGTCCTGCAGCCACTCGTCGAGCAGCTGGCAGTTGGTGTCGATCTCCTCCCAGCGCAGATCGGCCTGTACCAGGGTGGTTCTCAGCTCACTCATGACCTTGATCCATCATCGTTGGACGAGAGACACGCTGTTCAGCGCGCCGGAGTGACGGCATCATAACACCCCGGCGATCCCGTTTTTCAGCGATCGTCACCCAGGAAGTCGATAAGCAGCCTGTTGAGCTCGTCGGCGTGGGTGAAGTTGAGCCCGTGCGGCGCTCCACTGATCACCTCCAGCCGCGACTTTTTGATCATCCCGGCGGCGCGCTGACCGCTCGTTTCCAGTGGCACGATCTGGTCGGCGTCGCCGTGAATGACCAGCGTGGGCACGTCGATCTTCTGCAGGTCTTCGCGAAAGTCAGTGAAACCGAACGCTTTAATGCACTCCTGGGTGGCGCGCGGTGAAGCGAAGCAGGCGATGCTGTGATTGTAGGCCAGAAGCCCGTCGGAGAGCGTCGGTGCCTCCCCGTCGTGGTTGACAAACAGCTTGCCGAAGCCGTCCAGAAAGCCGGGACGATCCGTTTTCACGTTGGTCAGCATATCATCGAAGACCGACCGATCGACCCCCTCGGGGTTGTCATCGCTTTTGAGCATCCAGGGCGTGACCGATGCAATCAGTACTGCTGATCGAATGCGCTTGCTGCCGTAGCGGCCAAGATAGCGCGCCACTTCGCCACCTCCCATCGAAAAGCCCACCAGGGTGGCCTCGTTGATGTCGAGATAGTCCAGCAGCCCTTCCAGATCGGAAGCGAAGGTATCGTAGTCGTAGCCGTTCCAGAGCATGGCGGAGTCGCCGAAGCCGCGACGATCATAGGCGATGCAGCGATAGCCGGCCTCGGTCAGGGCGTTGATCTGATATTCCCACATGCGATGGCTCAGAGGCCAGCCGTGAATCAGTACCACCACGGGTCCTTCACCACAGTCCTGATAGTAAAGATCGATAGCGTTGTTACGGCTGTCCACCACGTTGGCGTAGGCCATGGTCTCCTCCTTGGCGAGATGCAGGCAGTAGCGCTTTCCAGGGTAGTCCAGCGCTCGACGGGTTGCACGGCATACGAAGATCGCTGGCCATGAAAAAAGCCGCCTCCACAAGGGAGGCGGTGAAGGACCTGATGAGGAGAGAATCCATAACGGTACCTGACATACCGCAATGAACCAGACGCTGTGAACGCCTGGAAACCACTGTGCGGGATGGCGAAAGAGAAATCAATGCAAAAGAGAAATATTTTTATTTGCATGCTTTCGGCGATCCCTGTCCGCTTCTGCTCATATTGATGCCACCTGCACGACAAGGCGGTATACAGACGAAAAAAAGCCGCCCATTTATGGGCGGCCGCGATACCGAGGACAGCTGTCGGTGTCAGGCCGGCTGTCCTCTACTGCTCCTCATCAAGCAGTCCTCTATGTGGCAAACACTATACCCGGCCTTTCGAAGGGTTTTGGCTTGAATTTGCTTATCGGCCCAATGAATAGTTTTGAAGTGCGATCATGTTCGACCTTCACAGGGATACCACTTTTGACGCTGATCAACGATCAGACGCGGATAGCCGGTCATTTCGATCGAAGAATTGTCCATCGACTCGGCGCGCAGTACGTTGATATGCATGTTCCACGGAGAGTCGATCGAGACAACCGTGCCGACCATCATGAAGCTTCCCCACATGCCATCCTGATAGGGCTGACACATCCGCATGCCCTTGTACCCCACCAGCTTCGGTGCTTCCTGCGCCACGGCTTCATTCTGCGCCGGCTGCGCTTCGCTGTGCAGAAACTGCAGTAGCGAGCAGCCGCTCAGCGAAACCGCGGCAAGCGCCGCTCCCACACTCATCACGACGTTTTTAAATTGAAATGCCACCTTGTGCTCTCTCGTTTTGGCAATACAGCCCATGAAGATCGTTAAATCGGCGTCGAGGCAGGCGCCTCGACGTGGCCACAGCATAACCGCGAAGATGAGGAATTCGAAGTGTCAACAATGCACGTTCTGCCGCTACCCACGCTGGCGCCATAGATCCCAGACCACGCCGGCTACGATGCCGAATAGAACTGCCGGGGCAACCATTTGCGTCGGCATCCAGATCAAAAGCCCTGTCAGGGTACCTATCAGCATACCGGGCAGTTTTTTCATCGCTTATCTCCGTTATTCATTCATGGTGTGATTCAAGCAGAGGCGCCCTCGTGAAGCACTTCCGGTCGCATGGGGTATGAGGCGGCTGGTTGTTTGGTCGAATTGACTGTCAGGTGATATTGGCGAACCATTTTCTTTACTGTATATATATACATACTCAAGGTAGAAGCGCCGTACGACATCATTCAGGAGATACCATGCTTCACGTCTCTCGCCCGGTACCGGCTAGCATCGATCCGCTCGAGTGTCTGCTGCCGCTTGCCGAGATTTCGGCGCGCGCCGGTATTGCCGGTTTTCCATCGCCGGCGCAGGACTACGTGAGCGACACCATTGATCTGAACCACACGCTGATTCCACATCCCGCTGCGACCTACCTTGTTACCGCAACCGGTGACTCCATGCAGACCGCCGACGGCGCAGGCATACAGAGCGGCGACCTGCTGGTGGTCGACCGTTCGCCGGAACCGCGCCACGGCGACATCGTCATCGCGGTGATCGATGGTGAGATGGTGGTCAAGGAGTTGCGCACGCAGCACGGCTGCCCTCGCCTGCACAGCGCCAACCCGGCCTACGCGCCCATTCCTCTGGCGACGCAGGATATTCGCCTCTGGGGCGTGGTCACCAGTCTGATCCGGCGCTTCAGGCGATGAAAGCCCCGATTGCGCTGGTCGACTGCAATAACTTCTATACCAGCTGCGAGCGGGTATTCGACCCGCAGCTTCAGGGCGTGCCACTGGTGGTACTCTCCAACAACGACGGCTGCGTGATCGCCCGCTCCGAGGAGGCCAAGGCGCTGGGTATCGCCATGGGCACTCCGCTCCATCATATTCCGCGCAGCGCCTATCGACAGGGACTGGTGCTTAAATCCTCCAACTACGAACTCTACGGCGATATGAGCCGACGGGTGTTGGCCGTACTGCGCGAATCAACGCCGCTGGTAGAGCCCTACAGTATTGACGAAAGTTGGGTAGAGCTGGCCGGCCTTGGCGGCGAACGACTCGAGGCCGAGTGCCATCGCCTGCGCGACAAGGTCAAGCGCTGGACCGGCCTTCAGGTATCGGTCGGCTGTGGCCCCAGCCGCACCTTGGCCAAGCTCGCCAATCGCCATGCCAAACGTCATCCGGCGACCAATGGCGTCAGCGTGATCAACGGGCCCGTGCGCGCCGACAGCCGAGCGCTGCTGGCGCGTACGCTGGTCAGTGACGTCTGGGGTATCGGCGGACGCGTCAGTGCGCGACTGCAGGAGATGGATATCCGCTCAGCGCTCGATCTGGCCACTGCCGACCCGACGCTGATCCGCCGGCGTTTCTCGGTAGTGCTGGAGCGCACTCTGCGCGAGCTGGGCGGTCTTCACTGCATCGACATGATCGATGACAGTGAGGGCAAAAAGATGATCATGACCAGCCGCTCGTTTGGCAAAATGACCGCCGATCGCGACCAGATCATGGCCTCGTTAATGGCACATGCCTCCCGCGGTGCCGAGAAGCTGCGCCGCCAGGGCAGTCTTGCCAGTGCGGTGATGATAACGCTGCGCACCAACAAATTTGCCGAAGGGGTTGCCCAGCACCGCGATTCAAAGGTTATCGCCCTGCCCTGGCCCACCGATGACACTTTCGAGATTGTGCGGGCAGTGCGCCGGGAGTTGGACGCTATCCGGCAGGAAGGCGTGCGCTACCACAAAAGCGGGGTGCTGCTGATGGACCTGGTCGACCGCCACGGCCGGCAGCTTGACGCCTTCCAGGCGAAGCGCGATGACAACCAGCGTCAGCGCAGCGAAAAGCTGATGACCACCCTGGACAGTCTCAACCGGCGTTTTGGAAAGGATGCGGTCACCGTGGGATATTGCCAGCGTATCGGGTTACGACGCAATACCTCGACAGATAAGGAGCGTCGCAGCAACACTCGCGGCGAAGAGCCCGACTGGTGGCTGCGCAGCCGCTACTGTTCCAATCGCTGGACCACTCGGCTGGAGGAAATTCCCAAAGTGACGCTTGAGTGATCAGGGTAGGCTGAACGAGCAGGACGTGCAGCGCCTTACTCAACATCAAGGCATTGACTTCAAGAGATTTTTTCTGTCGAAAAATATCATTTTCGACTTTATAAGGCATTAAAAAAGCCGCTTCGGCATTACCCGAAGCGGCTTTTTCATATCCTGTGGTCGGGACGACTGGATTCGAACCAGCGACCTCCACAACCCCATTATCGCGTCGTTTGTCCGTCTATCCTTATGTTTTTAAAAGGTTTTTGTTATGTCGTGGTATCGGCATGCAGGGCCTTCGCAGCACATATAAATCAATGCGTTACGGCGCAGTTTTATCCTGCCACCAAGCCTTGTCTGGCCCCTCCGCCAGGCCCTCACAAATCAATTCCTGCCATCTTATTCTTCTATCATGGACATGATCGACATCTTCCTCGGCGCAGTGACACTGCTGATGCTCGGCGGCCTTGCCATGACAGGCGTGCCGCCCCGCTACCAGACGTTCGAAGTCTGGTTATTGCTCAGCCTTGCCGGCATACCGCTGTTTTTGGTGATTATCATGATACCGGAGCTGGCAATCGGCGGCCTGATCATGCTGGCGTTCTTCGCCGGCGGTGGCGGGCGGCGATAGCGACAAAAAAGCCGCCCGGTTCAGGGGCGGCTTCTCTGGTTATGCAGCCACGCTCAACGGCGTCAGCAGTCCAAAAGCATCCAGATCGCGCTTGAGGCAATGCAGCGACTCAAACCGGACGGCGATTAGCCTCGTCTTCCCGGCAACGCTATACTCGACAACCATATTTCAGCGGCAGAGCACTGATGGCCCAGCCCAGAACCAAGTCAGATTTCATTGGCGATAGATTCCTCGATCTCATTGAGCGCGGGGAGCAGATCCCTGAGTTTGAGCTTCGACGACTAGAGTTAGAGGTTCGCAAGCTGCCGAATGAGTATGAAAAGAGCCTGGATATGGCGTATCTCTATGCCATCTGGGGTCGATACCCCGAAGCGCGCGATTGGCTTAAGGCGGCAGGTGGCTTCGGCCTTTCAACCGCTCTTCGCTACGCGGGCGCAGCGCAGGCATCGCTAAACTTCCATGAGACGCGCAAAGCGCTGCGCTGGGCCTTGGATCAAGGTCTAGTCACAACCGAAGAGGACCGGCACTTCGCCTTCGTCTTGGCGGCCTTCTCATGTGCGCTAGAGATATGCACGGAGATAAAGGACATGCTCACCAACACTGACCGCATCAGTCATATGGACGGAACTATCGGGGCAATGCTGCGCATCTCCGATATGGGTCTGAAAGATGAGGATGTGCAAGAGTACGTGATGCGAGCCTTGTGTGCTGCTGATCCATGGCTTCGAGACAAGCGCCGAGCCATGGTGATCGGTCATGCCGCGTACCCCGAAATGCTGGACAAAGTGATTATTCAAGTGTCAGTGCCAGCCGATCCTGATGAGTTCGGAGATATCCTCTGGGCAATGAGCGATATCGATCGAACAGGCATCCCGCAGGAGGTTTCTCAAGCCGTCATCATTAGCCCGGTACCAGCGGAGTGAGCATGCAGCCTGAGGACGTTCTGGACCTGGCGTATCGGATCTACAAAAATCACGATTCAGAAGCCGCCTACCGAGCATCAATAGGTCGCAGCTATTATTCCACGTTCTACCCAGCTCGCAATGCTGTTAATCGCCTCGGGCTTCAAGGGGCCGGCAATACTCATGAGCGAGTCATCAGCGCTTTTCAAGGGCAGCACCCGACGATTCATAACGCGTTGGGCAGTCTTTTTTCTGACCGGGTTGCCGCCGACTACCATCTTGGTGAACAAGTCTCCGCATCGAGAGCCAAGGCGGCATTATCGAAAGCCAAGACCCTGCACCAGAAAATCGGAGAGCTATAAGACAAGGGGGACGCATGAAGGGATGGCTGGCAGTGGCGGCCGAAACGCTGAACCAGTGATGGTTGATCAATACTTACAATACGGGGAGGCAGCATGGGGAAGGCGCAAGGGGTTGCAGCAGCAATGGCGGGCGCAGGAATCTTGATCGCAAGCCTGGTCTTCGCCTACCAGGAAGTTTCACCCAATTTTTCCGAACAGGGATGCATCATGGAGGGCGTCAAAGAGGCCGGGGAAGCCGCTCCTGGCGTATTCAGCTATTGCCGACGGAGATTCGGGGAAGCGCCAAACAGCAAGCAGCTGATGGACCTTGTTATTTCCGACCTCAATGGCCGAGCCAGTTTTTTTCAAGGCGACCTCGATGGAACCCTCTACAATGGCAACAGCTTGTATCACATCACCCGTCTTCGCATCCTGGTAACTGATCCTGAGACGGTAAACCAGGACAAGCCGACGACCTACCATTACAACATTGACGTCGATATACCTCCTCTTGCCGCTCGGGTATTCAGCGTTCGCGTGTTCGAGGAATATGAAAGCGCAAACTGGTATATCGATCGAGCGTGGGGCTATGCAGTTGAGCAATAGCGGGCTCTCGCCCCACCCCGGACCCGTGAGGTATCGACATGGACTTGCTGCTGACTGCACCGCTCGGCGCCATGGCGGCCATCTGCCTCGTGATGGTCTGGAACCAGCGTCGCGAGAACCGCGGCAAGCCGTCGTTGACCGATCGCGCGATCGACTGGATCGCCAGGATCATTGCATGACCAAAGGCTGAATCCCCGAGGGCCGCGATTGCGGCCCTTTTAGTGCGGGGTGCTCCGTCATTCCCGACGCGGCTCGAACCAGCCCTATATTTTTACCCGCATCTCCTCAATCCGCTTACCCGCCATCTCGGTCAGTCGGTTTTTGATCGCCTGCAGCCTGTCCATCTCCTTGCGCTTCTGCTCTGCCGAGTTGTCGGACCGACGCACCAGCTCCATGCGGTTGCCGATCTCGGTCAGGCGTCGTTTCACGCCGTTGAGCCACTGGCGCGCGCGAAGTAGTTCCCGATTGTCCTGCATGACTTCCATTGCGGCCTGCTGGTCGCCCAGTTCACGGTACTCCTTCAGGTCGGCGTAGACCCGGCTGGCCTCGTTCACGCCGTCATAGAGCAGGGTGCCGTAGCGGGTGTAGCGATCCTCGTCACCCAGGTTCTGGTAGAAGCGCCGCACCGGCTGGTACTCGTACCAGTGGCGCGCTGGCTTCGACTCGCCATTAGCGGCACGCCACACGCTGTCGGTGACGCCAGCCCCCCAGGCGCCCACCTGCCCCAGGTAGCCCTGGATCATGTGATCGACCTGCACTGGCGAGACGGTCAGTTTTCCCTCGGCGCCGAACAGCCATTCGCTGGCCTGCGAAATCCAGCGCGCCGGCTCTGTGGTGTTGCTGCGCGTGCGCAGGCTGGGCGACAGGCGCTCCATGCCGAGTGATTCGATCGGGCGGCCAGTGAAGGCATCATAGTTCGAGTAGACATCCAGCAGCGGCTGGCCAATCTGCGGCACCGGGCTGAACGAGAAGGTGTCGGTCAGCATGTGCTTCAGGCGTTGGGCGAACAGCTCGCCGGTGGCCTTGTCGTCCACCATCTGCTCGGTCATGCGCTCGGCCAGGGTGGCAATGGCACCGACTTCGAACGGTTTGGGAATGAAGATGCCAGTATCGCCGATGCGGAAGAACCAGTAGCTGTCGCGTTGCCACTGCTCGAGCTTGCGGTACTCCTCATCATCCCGGTTGTGCAGATAGAGCGCGATGCTGGCCATGGCAATCGAGCCCGTCACCGACCAGAATCGCGCCGCGGCTTGCTTGTCGGTGGCGCTGCCCCTGCCCATCGCCACGCGTAGGGCTGGTGCAACACCGGACCGACCGATCTTGTCGAGGCCCTGCAGACGGGCGTTCATGAACGGCACGACGTCGATCAGGAAGCGCACCACCGGCCAGGCGCCGTGGCTGGAAAAATCCATCAGATCGCGGGCCTGGAAGGCGGCGTAGAGCTTGCCGCGGGCCTCGTTCTGGCGGTAGATCTCCGCCCGGCTCATGTTCTCGGTGAAGTCCGTGGCGTCATTCCAGCGTCGCCACAGCATCCTGGCGGCCGCCGGCACCTGGCTGGGATCGCGCACCAGTTGGGCGCGGCGCATGGTATGGGTCAACTGCACTTTCAGCTCGTCGGCATTTTCGCCGTAGATGTGCCCGAACGAGAACGAGCCGCCGCTGGCCATCATCCGCGCCCGGGTGCGCTTGTCGGCGTAGGTCCTGGCGCCGCGAAACAGATTGGCCGGGATGTTCTTCGAAAGTGGCGATGTGGCGGCCGCCTGCATCGAGTCGCGCAGCAGGTTGGCCACCACAAACTGCGGGGTGGTGGTGGTCAGGTTGGTGAAGACGCGCTTGAAGCTGCGCATCGCCTTCATGGTAGTGGTGTTTATCCCCGGCTGTGCCAGCGACGACACGGCCTTGTAGACCAGCGGATCGTCAATCTGGTACCAGACCTTCTGGCCGTTGCGCAGCACGAACGTCGCGTCCGGATTGCCACGCACCTCGGCCTCGGGCTTCTCGGTAGCGACGCCCAGGGCCTCGGCGTTATCCATCGCCTGCGCCGCGGCCTGATTCTTCATCGAGGTTTGCAACAGATGGTGGAAGTTCATCATGGTGTTGCCGAGCAGGTCGTTCAGGTTGCCGCTGCCGCCCTTGAGTTTCTTGTAGGCCTCGGCGCGGCTGAGTCCGGCCGTTGCGCGCGGGCCGCTCGGCCTTTTGTCTTCCTCGGCGATGCGGTAGAACGGCACGTAGAACTCGTCGCGCCACATCGCCCGGTTCTCGGCGCTGATGATGCCGCTCTGCTCGGCGATGGCCAGCACGTCGTCGCGGTACTGCTGGAACTCGGCGAACACCTCGTCGTAGAGCTGGCCGCGGTCGCGGCCGTCCTTCATGGTGCCGCGATTGAGCGTGCGCAGGCCCTCGATCTCGCCGGCATCGAACAGGTTCTCGCGGCCTTCGGCGGCCAGTCGTGCCGAACGGTTGCCGGCGATCCAGCCCATAAAGCGCTCGATCTCGGCGGCATCGCCCAGTCGGGCCAGCACACTGCCCAGCCCCAGGCTATCGTCGTCGCGGACGTCGATCACCTTTTGGTCGGGGTCGAGATAGATGCGGCCATAGTTGAGCATCGCCGTCAGCGCCCCGCTCGCCGCCGATGACATGCGGGCCAGCACCCAGCTCGAGGACGCGGTGGAGCCGTCCACGCTGTCCTCGCCGTTGAGCGCCATGTCCATATCCTTAAGCGCGGCGTAGCGATCGACCAGCCCCTGGCGAATTTGCAAGCCCACGCCATCAAGCTTTTCTTTGAAGTATGCAATGGCACTTCCGTTCAGGAAGGCACTGGCAGCTTCA
Source organism: Kushneria aurantia DSM 21353 (assembly GCF_000382245.1). Lineage (GTDB taxonomy): Bacteria > Pseudomonadota > Gammaproteobacteria > Pseudomonadales > Halomonadaceae > Kushneria > Kushneria aurantia. The sequence continues at coordinate 87,658 of NZ_KB907863.1, read as the reverse complement.
GTCACTGCGCTCCTGACAGGCGTGCGCGGCGCGATCTTGTTGAGCGCGCTGGTCTGCGCGTCGGTCAGGTCATCGAAGGCGTCGGCGGTACTGCGGGGCTGGGCGCCAAGGCTGTAGCGGATGTCGGGGTTGCCAATATCTTCGGGGGTGAGTACGCTGGGGATGTGGCCCTGATTTGGTGAACCACTCCCCGGGAATTGGACCCGTATGAGTCGTACCAGATCGGGGTTTTTGTTTTCGTTCAGATACGCCAGAAGCCCATCGCGAACGAAACTCCCCACTTTGCCCTCGCGCATACCGTATGCGCTGGCGATGCGATTTACCTCAAGGCGCCCCTCGCGCCGGCGCAGATGGAGTGCCACCACCACCGGCTCGCCATTCCGATCCGTTGCATCTACCAAGGACACCAGCGCATTGTGCTCAGTACGAGAGCGAAATACCGCCACGGGGTCGTGCAGAAGCTCGGGCAGCTGCGCAACCGTCTCCATCTCGACGTCGTGCTTCACGCCATTGGTCGCCTTGCGCACCACATCTCGCATGATCGTGATAGGGAGATCAGGAGCCCCAAGTTGTGCCAGCACAGGCGGCGTGCGCCCCATGGTGACCGGCCCCACCCGTGACTTGAGGCTGGTCACGGCTTTGTCCAGCGCCTTCCGGTAGGCCTCGGCCTCCTGTTGGATGGGGGTGAACAGCTTGTTCTTCCCCTGACGCTGGCTGTAGCGGGTAAGGGTTGGCTCGGCCTGCTCGGCGTTGCGTTCAGCCTGCTGCTTGCGTAGATAGTCCCGCGACTTCTCGCCCAGCGCCAGCACGTCGGTATAGGACCAGCTCATACCCGGGAACAGCCGGCGGGCCAGCTCGCGAATCTTCGCCACGGCGCGCTGCCAGGCCTTGGGCCGGTAGCCTTTCTCCAGCAGGTGGGCCACCATCTCCTCGGCGATGGTCACCTGGTCGTCCGGGTTGTCTCGGTCGAGGTGGGTGTAGCTCGCCAGCACCTCCTTGAGCGCCTCACGCCCCTGCTTCGACAGCGGCAACGACTTGTAGAGCTGACGCATCACCGGGACCAGCTCGTCACCCAGCACGCCACGCAGGCCCTTGTGGCCGACGGCTTCATGCACGGCGGTCTTGACGGCGCGCTCGATCGATTCATTGTTGCTGGCCACGAGATAAAGGCGATCGCCGCTATACAGACCGCGGACGCTGCCGGCATCCACGCCGTCGCGCAGCATCTGCATCTGGGCACCCAGCGGCAACTGGTCGGCGCTGTCCACCACCGTGACATCACCCAGCTGGCCCTCGAGGCCAGTCAGTGCCTGGCGGATCGTGTCGGCGCTGGGCGCCTCATTCTCTGGCCGGCTTTGGCCTGAAGAAAAAAGAAGATCGTCGCTGCCTTCGCCTTCTGGATCGAAAGCCGCCTGGGTGGAGCGAATGTCCTCAGGATTAAACAGCACAATCTCGGAGGTCTGATCGCGGTTTGGGAAACCGAGAATGGCGCCGTCGAAACCTTCAGCACGTAGCCGCTCGGTCATCGCCAGGGTCGCTTCAGGGGGAGCGTTCTGCAGCCTGCGCTTGAATTCCAGATTGACCCTGAGCAGTGATTTCGGCTTGATCACCAAGGGCATGACATTGGGGTCCGCCATGCCCGCCTTGGTATTGGCGTAACTTCCCGCTAGCCCTGGGTCGTTGGTGACGTAGATCCCGTGTCCGAGCCATCCCGAGTCGTTTCGGTTGGGGTGTCCGGCCTGAAAGGCTGCGATGTCGTCGGCTGTGCCGTGGTAGAAGACAGCTGGGGGTCTTCCATCACTTCTCGAATCGCCTCTTCCAGCGTCGGCGCCTCGCGTATTCGGTCGGCGAGCGATTTTTCCGTCATCGTTCATCTCCGCTGTGATGGCTTCATCGATAGAGGCAATGTAGCCCATCTCGCGGGCGCGACGCATCCGGCCATCCTGGCTCATGTCGAGACCCCTGGCCTCGGCACGCTGCCAGGCCGTGGACTCAGCTCCCTCTGGAGCTTGCCCGTCATTCGTGGGCCTGGCCATACTTCGAGGTGTGGCTTCTGCGCCCATGTCGGGGCGTGCACGTGTCGCCCCGGAATGCGTAGGCTCTGCCGAGTCGTATATCTCGCTTTGCCCATCAGAAGCCCCTGATTGCCGAGACTCGACCTCTTGATCTATACTTTTTGCAGCTTCCGCACCCACGGCGAAACGGGTAGGTGTAGGTTCGTCGTGCGTAGGTCCGTGGTTGTCATGTCCCTTCCCGGATTCACCGGAAGCCTCTTCCCAGCCTGTCAGCAGCCATGCATTCCCCTTCTCCTTGATCAGCATCGCCGTATGCCGGCCATCCGTGACTCGCGCCTTTTCCGAATCGCCAACGCGAGTGCGAGTGACCAGCTCACCATTTTGAACGGTGGCTGCAATATTGGCGGCCAACGCCTCCGCCTCGCTCGGGTTAAGACCATCCTTGCGTTGACGCGCTTCGAGGATATGGGCCACTCCATATGCCCCCTTGCGCCTTCCTGAGCGCTTCACAGGGCCGCCTTCCTCGCCCCACACGAAATCGATGTCACCCAGGTCCTCGCGCGTGACAGCGCCTGGCACATCCTGGTGAGTATCGATGACAAGGCGCATGGCCTTCATGGCCCGCGACTCGGGGTCGGGGTCCTGTCGCAGTGCGTAAACCTGATCGTCAACGACTGACTGTGCAGGACGTGCTCGCACCGCGAAGCCACCATCCACCGGCACGGCTTCGACCTGCTCACCGCGGCGCCGGGCGGCCTGGAATACGCCGCTCGCCATGGCGCTGCGCTCGGTCGGGAACGGCTGGCCATTGCTGCGGTACTGCAATGCCGGTTCCGCCTGGGCGACAGGCGAGGCATCGACTGTGCTCACCTCGTCGGCGAACACGTAATCGTTCGGCGCGTCCTCGAACGACACCAAATCGCGCTGGGCCGTGGGGTGTTGTTCGACATTGGCCACGGTGCGCGTGCGGCCGGCGTGACGCACCTTCGCCCCAACCTGAAGCCGCTGCGGAGCGAAACGCGGATCGCTTGCCGACTGATCCATGCCGGTGTTGGCGTTGCCGGTGGTCGGGCCCTGGCCGTAGACCACGCCTTGATCGGTAATCTGTGCGGAACCGGCGGCCTGCTCGCGCATCCGCTGGGCGCCCTGCTGCTGATCGGCCATGCGCTGATCGCGGCGAACGCGGCGCGCCTGCGGCGCGTATTGGGTGGTGTCGGCGGTAGCCCCGCCCATGTTGATGATGCTGGGGTCGGGGGCCTTGAGTCGGTTGGTGCGCTCCTGCCCCAGCAACCCACCGAACGGCGCGGCTTCTTCGTAGAAGCCCGTCGCCGGGCGCTCCCGGCTGCCCTGTCGACTGAGCGAGCGGGTCAGGTTGTTGCCGATCATCTCGGCGCGGCCGGTCAGGCGGTTGGCCAGCTCGGTATTGCCGTCGGCATAGGCAGCCTCGGCGCGCTGAAGGACAGCATTCATGTTGCGCAGCCGGGTCCTGGCCTGATCGCTGTCGCGGGCGAGCGGCGCCAGGTCGTCGGCGGTGTTCATCGCCAGTTGGATGCGGTTGCCGAGATCCGCCGCGGCGCGGTTGTTGTCGGCGGTTCGCGCCTGCCCCGCGGCTGCTTCGGCTTCCTGTTCGGCATAGAGCCCGGCCGTCGCCTGGTGCAGTGGGTCGCCACCGGCCGCCGCTGCCTGCTGCTGGGCCGAAGAAATCGCCTGTTCCTTGAATTGCTGTGCGGCGCGCTGCTGGTTGTCGAAGCGCTGAGCCTGCTGCTGCCAGGCGCGCTCCCAGTCGTTACGCGAGACGTTGGCGTTCTCGTACACCAGCGGGTCGGGGTTGGCGTCCGGGCCCTGCGGGGTCGGCTGGGGGCCCGCCGCCCCGCCCCCGGCCTGCTGATCGGTGGGTAGACTGTTGACCGCACGCTGGGCCCGGGCACGCTCACCCAGCCCTGCCGGCGCACCGGCAAGCCCCCCCATCAGACCACCGGCAGCGGCTTCGTCGACGATGGCCTTGACGTCCACTTCATCGAGGTTTGCCAGTAGCGACTCACCGTTGCTGTCAACCCAGTGGTTGGCGTGCTGTCCGATCAGCCCTTGCAGCCCTTCGGTACTGGCCTCGGTGAGCATGTTGATCATCGCGCCGCGCCGCGCCGCTTGTCTGGTGCTACGCTGCGCCTGGCGGCGAAGATCGCCAAGCACACCGTCGCTGATCTCGCTCGCCGCCCGGTCAGCCAGCTCGCCGCGCCCGGCAGCGCGCAGCAGGCGTACTGGTGTTATGGCGTCCAGTGAGCCGGCGAGGGCACCATGGGCCAGGGATACATCGAGATCTTCGGTTTCGCCCATCAAGGCGCCGGTTTCCATGCCAACCGAACCGACACCAGCCCCTACCGCTTGACCGATGCGGGCAGCCGCCTGCCTGGCGGCCTGTCCGGCCAGCAGGCGGCCCCCGGTGCCGGCGATCAGGCCGCCGGCACCACCGCTGGCCAGTGATGCGGCCAGCATTGGCAGTTGATTGCCGGCGGTGAAGCGCGCCCAGTTCCAGGCATCTGTCGGGCTGCGAATGTCGGTAAATCCATAACCAAGGCTGTTCTCGGCAGCCTCGTCCATATTGCGCTGGTAAATCTCGCGGCCGGCATCCAGCATCCCTTCGGATTCCAGCGCATCGCCGGCCGCCATCACGAGGCCGCCGCCCATGGCCTGCAACTGGTCAACACCTGCCGCCAGGCCGCCGGTAAATCCGGGCGTTCCGGACTGCTCGGGCTGTGGTCCGTCGGTCACGAAGGCGTCGAACTCGGCATCGCTGAACTGGCTGAACTCCGGCGACTGGCGAATCATCGATTTGATTTCGTCGTCACTGCGGCTGGCCAGCGACGGGTTGCGCTGGCGAATATCGTCAATCAGGGCCATCTGGCATTGTCTCCCGACAAGGCATGAATGCCCGCACGCGGCGGGTTTACTGCTGGAGGTCTATCGCGACGCCGGCCTGCTGCAGGCGGACAAGACTTTCGGCGATCCAGCGCTTCTGATCGGCGGAAAGGTTGGGGTCACGATCCAGCGTCAGTAGCTCCCGTGCCGCCTGCTGCGCCTCGTCCATCAGGTCGCTACGCCGAGGCGGGTTGACCAACGCGCCCAGTACGCCGGGGGTCCGGCCGCGCTGGTCGCGCTCCAGGCGCTCAAGCTGACCCAGCACGTCGTCGGCGCGATCGCGGGCCTGCTCTGCCTTCTGCTGCGATGCATCGATTTCGCTCTGGCGCTGACGTGCCGCCTGCTGGCGACGCAGAATACCGCGCACGCTGTCCTGCTGTTCCGCGTCCTGCTGCGCGCCTTCCACGCCGGCGGTTTGCTGATCGGTACTTAACTCGCCGGCCATCAACTGCTCGAATACCGTCATGCCCCCTTGCCCGCCCCCCAGAATGGCGTTGTACTGCGCCTCCAGACTGCCCAGCTGCATCTTCTCTTCAGCGGTAGGCTCGCGCATCTGATCGCTGGCGCGAGAGCGGATGGATTCCATTTGACCGGTAATATTGTCCAGCCTGTACTTCTGCCGGTCGGTGAGGTCGCCGCCGGCCGCACCCACGCCAGCGGGAAGATTGGCGTCGCGTGTTTCATTGCGCGAAGGGCTGTATTGCACGTAGCGGCCATTCTCGGTAGACATCAGCTGCCAGTCGTCGGCATCATGTCGATTCTGCGCATCAATCGTGGCCAGGGTGCGATCGTTTTGCTGCCCCTGGGCGTATCGCTCCTGCGTCATGGCGTTGTTGTGGCGCAGTCCGATATTGTCCTGCTCGTAGTCCTGCAGGCGCTCGTCGCGATTCTTCTGGTACTGCTGGCCGGCAACGCGCTCGTCGGTTTGAAATGACTGCTGATCATCCTGGCGCGTCATGTCATTGCGGTGGCGCAGCTCCATCAGTGCCGCCTCCTTGCGGCGTTTGATCTCCGCCTGGGCGTTGGCCTGTATCGCCTTGCCGGCGCCGCCCAGCGCCGATGCCAGTAGTCCCGCCATATCACATCCCTCCCTGCTGCGGCGCCATGCTCTGTTCAGGCGGCTGCTCTGAAGTCGGCGCGCCCTGAACCATGGCGCCGGCGCGCTGCTTGAGTTGGCGCACGGTGCGGATCATCTCGGCGTAGCGCTGGCGCTGCTCGTCGGTCATGGCGCTGTCGCTGGCCATCTGCCCGAAACGGCCTATCGCCGCCATGAAGGCCGCCTCCACCGCTTCGCCGGCCTGCTCCCGCGGCAGTCTGCCCATTTCGATCGCCAGTTCGCCAACCGCTTTGGAAAGCTCCATACCGGCCTGGAACATGACGCCGGGCGGTACGGTGCGCCCTTCGGTTTGCAGGGCATGATAGTGGGTAATCATGATGGTGCTGATGACACGCGCCATGCGCGCCATGATGTCGCCGCCGCTGCTCAATGACTGCTCGACCTGCGGCAGGCCGTCTTCATAGAGCCAGGAGAGCATCGAGCTGGCCAGCACGTCGTACTGCTGCTGACCGTCCTGTGGACGGGTATCGGTGCGCGGGTCGCCGCCCTGCGGTGCGGCGGAGCGTGGCGACTGGCCCCGTAGCTGTCGCTGCGGCGGCTGTTGCGGTGTCGGGGTATTGGGAGAAGCGGGTGCTGTCTGTGCCGGCGGCGCCTGCCGGCCGCCCTGAAGAAGTCCTGCCATGGTGTCGCCTCCCGGCGAGCGCTCAGGTGAAGAAGGATTCGGCATAGCTGGCATAGCCATCGAAATCGGCCGGGCCATGGTTGGCGGTAGCCGCCTGGCGGTTGACGCCGCGCTCCAGCAGACCTCGGGGCGCACGGCCATTGCGGCTGCCGCCATTCGTGGGAGGGCCGGGCGTTACGCTGGCAACCGTCTGCTCGGCGTTCGCCTGTGGGCCGGGTGCCAGCGTATCCAGCGCCAAATCCCCCACTTTACTGCCCATTTGGCTGCCTGCCATGGCGCCACTGTAAGCGCCCGGCATACCGGCCAGCCCAAGCCCGGCCTGCGCTCCGATACGGCCCAGCCCGGCGCTCATGATACCGCCAGTGATGCTGGCAGTCGCGTGGCGCCCGAGATTACTGGAAAAGCCATCGTCGAAACTGGTGCCAAAGCGGTCGTTGAGCGCGCTCAGTGTCTCGGCAGCGCGTTGCCCGCTGGTGAATGAATCAAGCGCCATATCGCCAATAATGCCCACCGGTCCCAGCAGCCCAAAGCCGATGTCCTGCACGGTGCTGAGCAGGCCGTGGGGGCGGGATGCCCGCTGGGTCAGATCGTGCGTCGCGCTGTCCATCTGGCTGCGACTGCCGTTCATCATGTCATTCAGCGCGCCATCTTCGACATCGTTGAGGCCCATGCCGGTATGTTCACTGATGGTATCAAGGCGCTCGGCAACCTCGCGCGCGCGCGCGTCCTCCAGGCCCGGATCTACTGTCAGCCCCTCACGACGTGTCCTGACCCTGTCCATGAAGCTGCGTTCCGCTTCTTCGGCGAGGGAGGCCATATCGCCGGAAATCGTTCCGGACGTAACGCTGACGCTGCCATGCGGATCGAGTTCACGACCGAACATTCCGGAGTATGCAGAGGGCCTGTCGTCCCGTGCGGATGTCTTGCTGCCGCCTGATGCCGCCCCCCTTGCGCTGCTTTCAGGTGCCTCAAGGCCGCCGGTATCGATCTCGGCGCCAAACCCACTATCGTATCCACTGCGGTCACGACTGCTGCGACCGCCACCACCACGGTCACGACCGCCACCGTATCCACCCGAGCCGCCAGTGGCGCCATCCGCCGCCGAGTCTGCCCAACTCATGCGCCACCCCCGCTGATGATGCCGTTGGAGAGCAGTCCTTTCTTCTGCTCACCGATGTGCGAGCCGTACCCTTCAATCGCACCGGGGTTGATCATCTGGTCGCGGCGCTTTTCTCGGTAGAGCCTCCGTTCGTAATTCTGCTGATCCTTCTGCGCGTAGTAGTTGCCTACGCCGGCCATCACGCCGCCCAGCACATTGGCCGCCTGCGGATTGGACTCCAGCCAGTCAAACGCCTTGACACTGTAGTCGCCCAGGTTGTTGAACAGGCTGCCCGCCGCATCGGCGGCACTGCTTGCTGCTGCTCCGAAATCCCACATGATGGCTGCTCCTTATGCGATGGAGGGGAAGACGCCGGTGCCCTGCAGGTAACTGCCGAGCTGCTCGTAAAGGCTGCGCTGAAACGCCAGGTCGGTGTCACGCATCTTCAACACCTGATCGATCATCTCCTTCTTGTTCTCGGCGGTGATGTCAGGGTTCATCTGGATCTGATTGATGGCGTTGGAGGCCTGACCGATCAGGTCGGTGGCGTTATTGGAAAACACCCCCCAGGCGTTGGCCGTGCTGGTGGCAAACAGGTTGCGCAGCGCGCTTTCGGCTTCCTGCTGCGCCAGGTCGGAGTCGAACTGGAACTGCTCGCGCATCCTGCCCAGCGTCTGCTGGAAATTCTGCTCGTTGAGGCCACGCTGATTCTGGTACTGCTGATCGTTGAGGCCGCGCTGCTGTTGATAGCCAAGGCGCGACATGAACTCCTGCTGCTGACGATCAGCGTTGGCCTGGCTGTTCTGAAAATGCGTCTGCGCGTCCTGCCGGGCAAAGGGCGCGGCAGCGCTGATCATGGCGGCTTGAGAGGCTTGCCCGGCGAGGCTTGAATTGAGCAGTCCGCGAGAATTGGCGCGCTGCTCCCCCTGCGTGCGCGCCTGTTTCATCAGGGCCGAGTCGCTTTTCAGTATATCCTCGAGCTGACCGGCCGACGTCTGTTCGTGAGTAACGCGATTTTCCGGCGTGACGGAAGGAGAAATTCCCTCCAGCACGCCATAGCGCTGATAGTGCTGTTGTGGTGTCAAATTGGAGTCGGCCAGCGCCCTTTCGACATCCTCGACCGTCCAATCGGTGCGGCCACCTTCAGCGGTGCGATTCAGCTGCTGCACCTTGCGCTGTATATAGATGCCGTCATTGAACCCAGTGTTAGTGGGCTGAGCGCTGGACGTCGAGGCGTTGCGGTCCAGCGGTGATACGCCCTCGTTTACGCCATAACGCTGGTAGTGTTCCTGAGCCGTCAGGTTGGCGTCGTCAAAGGCATGGCGTACATCATCCGTTGTCCAGTCGGTGCGGCCGTCTTTGGCGCTACGATTGAGCTGATCCCGTTTGTTTTGCAGATAGGTGCGCGTATCGAAGCCGAAGCCGTTGGAGTTGCTACCGGAAGATTTGGCAGCAGGGGAAGTTGACGGCATGGTATCGGTTACCCCCTCCTTGCGGCCAAACTGGTTATAGTGCTGCTCGGCGGTCAGATTGGCCTTGTCGAAAGCGCTTTCGACGTCAGAAACGCCCCAGTCAGTGCGCCCCTTCTCCGCCGACCTGTTCATCTGAGCGGCTTTGTTTTTCAGGTACTGCTGCGTGTTGAACGCCATGGGGAAACCTCAGAGTTTGCCGGGATCGGGTAGGAGATTACGCAGCTGCCAGGCTCTCCCAGGTCACCGCATGGGCAGCGTTGGGTGTCTGGGCGTCGTTGATTGCCCACTCGCCGCGTTGCCGGATGCCCGTGAATATTTGCCAGGCGGTGAACGACTCGGCGCGGGCCAGCACGGCGGCGACGAGCTGCTCCAGGGTTTCGGTGCCGGCGATGCCATTGCGACCATCGAGGATCGCGGAAAGCGAAGGGATGGGCGGCGCATCGCCCGCGCCACCAGCGTCGAGCCACGCTTGATACGCCTCGGCCTCGCGCTTTTGCTGCCCCCAACTGAGCCGTTCGATTTCCGGGTATTCGCGCAGCAGCGGCCGGGCCGCGTCTTCGTAGTCGGCATTGAGCCGTGACAGCGCCTCGGTCTTGGCGCGCTCCAGCTGCTCGGCGCGCTCGGCGTTGGTATAGTCGCGCACGCTCCAGGCTTGACGCCATTCGCCATCGACCAGTTCGAGCCCCGCTGGCTCGACGACATCGCCCTCTGGCGGATTGGTCATTTTGACATAGGCGCGCGGTGGCTCCAGCCGATACAATGTGTCCGCGCTGGGCTCAGCGGGTAGTGTGACGCCAGTAATCTGTCGTATTTTGTATACGGACTCTATTTGCTGTGTTTCTGTGTTAATAATCATTCGATCACCTCAAAAAACTTAATATTTGTATCAAACCCTACTGATATGTCTGAGCTATGCTCTATATTGCGATTATATATATTGTAAACTTTAAACTTATCTCTTTCTCCAACTTTCCTGTTATTAATTAATAACTGATCGTTTTTTGTATTATACGCTCCCCACGTAAATACAGCTGCGTTAGAGTTGGGGAGTAAGTTTTTTACCGCTACACCTGACTGACTTCCTGTTGCAACATATACGCTGCCCCTACCTATACAGATAACCCCACCGAGTTTTGAGCTGGGTATTATTTTGTAAATCAGGTACGGCAAGTTGTAACTCTTTTTAAAACTACCTGAAAGGCTTAGGCACGTTATTCTGGAGTAAGTGCCATCTCCCGACGGCCCTACAACATAGATAATTTCCCCCAGAGTACAAATATCATCTACTCTGTTGATTCGATCTACATAACCAATTGCAGAACTAGCACCAGACGTATAAGTCTCATAAATTACTACTCTTCTTCCTCCTGAGTAATATGCTGAAAAATAACCATCGCCTTCACTTTCTGCCAGGCCATAATAATTATTACTTCCAAAGTGTCGTCGCGAAGGGGCTCTTGATACACCACCACGGTAACGGTCAATTCTTACCACGTTTTCAGGATTCCCAGTAGAAACCATGACATAATTTTGTGTTATAATTATTTTTGACTTATATCCAACCCTATTCCTTGAAAAAGAGCTTATATCAATGCTTCTGATAAGATTTCCTCGGAAATCGTATTCCTGATATGAATTGCTTTTAGTGGGGAATGTATGCAACGTTTTTTTATCAGGGTCTATTTTAAGTGGGTAAGTTCCTTTTTCTGCCTTCCCCTCCCATGCCATAGATCCATCATTCAAGTTTATGGCCGCTAATCCTTTGTTATAATCTGTAATAAATATATATGAGCTAGCGATTTTGCTTTTCATCATCAATTCAATCATTGCTTCATTCCCACATTGCCGCGCCATGTCGCCCCACTCCACCACAGCAAATACTGTGTCCACTGCTGACCGGTCTCTGGCAATTCACCGCCACTCCAGTATGTGGGACTGGGCAGCTGCGAAAACGACAGCCCACCTGCACCTTCCGCATAAACAATGACAAGAATCGAACGCCCTAATGGCGGTTTATTGAGACGCACAGTACGCAGTACGCTATTTCCCACCACGACGACCTGCGGTCCTTCTGATACGTCAATATCGACAGTCGACGTGCCATTTCCCTGATACGTTGTATTTACCTGGAGATCATATCGCAGCAGCGCAGCGGGATTACTGGCCAGCAATTCACCGCGTATATCATCGGGAGCGTTGCGTACCGCCGGAGAGCCGTCATTATCGACTGAGGGGTAATCTCCGAGAGTGGTAAGCGCCCCGGGTTTCAGTTCGGTAATGCTGACGCCGTTGATCGTCGTGTCTCGTGCGGCGTCTGCCCAGTGTCGGGCCGAATACCTGCCTGGTTCGATTTCGGTGCCGGTCGAGGCATCCGCCCACTGGCGCGACTTCTGCCTTGCGTTCTCCGCGGCGGCGGCAGACTGTGAGGCCGTCGACGCACTAGCGGATGCGGCCGATTCCGAACTGGCCGCCGCCTGTCGATCCTGTGCAGTGGCGTTTCGGTCAGCGCTGGTGGCGTTTCTGTCCTGCGCGGTCTGCGCGGCCCTGGTGGTTGCTGTCTGAGCCGCTTTGGCGGCCGTTTGTCGATCCTGTTCCACCGCCGTTCGGTCGGCACCCGTCGCGCTTCTGTCCTGCGCGGTCTGTGCCGCCCTGGTGGTTGCTGTCTGAGCGGCGTTGGTGGCGGTGGTCACCAACGGTTGAAGGCCGCTCTCCAGTTTGGACCGCACGCTGTCGTAATCCAGCGCCAGTGACCAGTACGTGATGCCAAAGATGGCGCCCGAGACATGCCGCTCACGGCACACATACCAGTTTTTCGAAGTGGGCCTAACCACCACGTCATTGACGAAGTACTCGGTATTGGCCGCCCAGTCGCCGCGCCAGGCGAAGCCGCTGATCAGGGCAAGTCCGCCTTCCGAATCGAAGCCCACCACCCGGCTGCGCCGCTGCAGGGCGGTCGCGGTAATCTCGCGGCTGACGCCCGGCTCGGCAGGGAGTTTCAGGGCGCGATCGGTGTCGATACGCACCGCCTCGAAACCGGTGGCCACGCGGTCGAATTTCTCATCGACAGCTTCCGCCTCGGCGATCGTGCCGGGCTGAAAACGCTGGCTCTCGTCGCGGTTATCGAAGTAGGGGTTAGCCACGGCGCTGCCTCCGTAAGTCGAACATCAGGTCATAGCCGAGCAGCTCATGGGCGGCGCTGATGCTGCCCGAGTAGAGTGCGAAGTTGATGCTGGTGCCGGTGCCGGATATATCCATTGGCTCCTGGGCCAGGGTAGGCACCGACCAGCGGAATTGATCCCAGCGCGCGACATCCCACAGCCCGCCGCCGAGCAGAAATTCGATAAAATCGCGCTGCGGTTTGGCCGTCTCTGTGCGGCCGTAGTCGTAATCGGGCTGAATGGCGATGCGGGCGTCACTGCCGGCGCGAATGTCCCAGAAAGCGCGGCGGAAGCGCTTGCGCACGCTGGGCTGCTTGAGGTCGGCGTAGGCCAGGGTCAGAAAAGCGGGTATCGGCTCGCCATTGAAACTGGTGGCGTCGTTATCCAGGCGATGGACACGGCCCTGATCGTCGCCCATCAAAACCTGCTCTTCACCGCTGGCCAGCTCGCCGGCATGCGCGACCGCTATCTGGTCGGGGTAGCGCACTGTGGTGATACCGGCCGGGCTCATGTAAATGCCGGTGCCGTCATCGAACCACACCCGATATTGGGCGCGGCGCTTGCTGACCGCACTGGCCACCACGCGGGTGGCGTAGTTGTCGCGGGTGAAGATTGGCTCGATTTTGGCGCCCGGCTGCATGGGGCGGAAGTCGCCGTAATCGTTGGTCGCCTCCAGGCTGGCGATACCGCGCTCACCGACGAAATAGGGCTGCATCAGCGACTGGATACTGTAGGCGCGCGCCCCGGCGTTGGGTACCGTGGTGCGCAGCTGAAAGTCTTCGCGGCTGGTGCCGTACAGCGTCTGTATGCTGTCGCGGCACATGACGTGCAGGGTGCCGCCGGTGCCGGAGAGCAGCCCGGTCAGGGTCTGCCCCACGCCGATCTCTACCGCGCTGCCGGTGGCGGCGTCCCACTCTTCGGGCTTGCCCGGCGTTGACAGTTGCAGGCTGCCGGCGTCAAAGCCGAGCACCAGAGCGTTGTGATGGAGCGCAATGAAGCGAGCACCGGACTGCGCCGTTGTCAGCGCCTTGAAGCTGCCATCGGTTTTCAACTCGAACGGATCGCCGCCGCCAACGCCGTAGAGCGCACGGCCGGACTCGGTAGCGTAGACGTTGCCCTCGACGAACTCGTGGCGACCGTTGTGCATCGCGCCCTTGCTGTTGACGGTATCCCAGCCGTTGCCGGTGTCGTTCAGGCGGTAGAGGGTGGCGGCGTCAGCGCCGGTATCCTTGCGCACCGCCATGATGCGGTCATTGAAGGTCACCACCCCCAGCAGCGGCCCCTCGCCGGGCACCGCCGGCCCCTGGCGGGTGTAACCGTCAATGCGGCGGTAGCCGCCGGTTACCGGGCACTCGTAGTTGACGGCATAGAGGGCAGCGCCGGGCGGCAGCCGCTCCGGCGGCGTGACCAGATCAATGCCGCCGCCCAGGCGGATGTAGGCGGAGCGACTCATGCCAGCGCTCCAGCCAGAGCGAGCGGCGGCAGCTCGCTGCTCTCCATATCCATCATCATCTGCTGGCTATTACGAGCGCCCTGCTGTACCACCTCCGGCGCGTTCTCGTAGAGCCCGTACTGGATCATGGCGCGGTAGACGATCAGCAGGTGGAAGCGCTCCGGCAGGCGCGGCGCGTCGCTGTTGGCGGTCAGCACCTGCGGCGTGCGGTAATATTCGAACGTCAGCAACGATACCTCGCGCGGGAAGCTGTCGAGGCGGATGCGGCCGTCCGGCAGCAGCGTGGCCAGCCACGGCGCCGAACCGCCCGGGGTTCGAAAACGCTCGCGGCTTTCGGCGTACTCGAGCGCATGGACAGAATCCGTACCGATGCGCAGCGTCTCCGGCAGCCAGCGCGCCATGTCGTCGGGCACCGAATAGTCACGAAACTCGGGGGTAAGCTCGACTGCACCTTCCGCCCAGGCGAAGCGCCACTCGGTGCGCGCGGCCTGTATTTCACGCCACGCCTGATCCACCCAGCCGATCAGGCGGGCATACTCGCCGCTCTGGCCGTTGACGTTGGCCGGCCCGGTGCCGGCGGCGCCGACTTCCTGGCGCAGCCGCTGGCACAGCTCCAGATAGGTCATGGCTCAGGCCTCGCGGGCGCTGAACGGATAGGCCAGCACACGACGCTCCTGCATGGTGGTCGGGTCGTAAACATGCTGGACGGCATGGTTGAGCACCTCGACCACCGATGCCGGTACCTCGCACTCTTCGCCGCGCTTCATGACGTAGGCACGGCCGTTGACGAACACCTGCACCGGCTGCTGGTCGCTGTCGCTGGCCTGCACGATCACCTTGTAGCGCTTCTCGCGCGGGGCCTCGGGCGGTGACGGGCCATCGCGATTACTCGGGGTTGCATTGCCCAGGGTGTCGTCGATGCGCTTGCGCAGCGTATCGTCACCGGTGTTTTTCTGAAACGAGACGCCCAGATCGTCGGCGGTTTTTTCCAGCGCCTCGCGATCCATTGCAGCGGTATTGATGTCACTCATTGCGATACCTCACGGCATGTCGTAGTCGCAAAAAGCCCGCCGGTTGGCAGGCTTCAGATGGTGGGTAAAAGGTGGCGGACTGCGATCAGCCGAGATTGCTGACTGCGCACTCCAGTCGCGCCCCCCACCCCTCGTTGAGGATTTTGGCCACGAAGTAGGACTTCCAGCCGACACTGCCGCGCTGTCCCAGCGGATCGCCGCCGCGCGGGTTGTTGGGGTTGAGCACCATCGGCGTGATGGCGTTCGCGCCCTTGAGCGGGATCAGGCCGTAGAACTCCTTGCCCACGTACACCACCGGGTAGACGTCAGCATTGGTGCCGCCGGTGGAGACCACATTGGTGATGGGGGCACCGTCTGCACCGGCGGCGCCAGCATCTTCCCACTTGGTCAGCACCGGTGAGAGGATATAACGCACATCCTCCACCTTGCCGATCTCGTGCGGCAGCGCCTTCATCGAGCCGTACTTCTCGGTGGGTGTGAAGCCGGGCATGTCGCGAATATCCGCCTCGCAATCGGTGTGTGCGAAAGCGATAAAAGCGGCATCGACAGGCTCGGTGGCGTAGTTGGGCGATGCCGACACCATCGACGTGACCTTTTTCGCCCGGTTGGACTTGAGAGAGCGCGTAATCGCCCGCTGCCTGCCCAGAGTGATCCTGTCTGCCACTGCCGAGCGGCTCGCGCCGGTGGCGTAGAACCAAATCTGTTACTTGGATGACCACCAATCCTTGGTGGCGGGGGCGGCACTTCAACCACCCCTCTCACGGTTTCCCGTGAGTTCAGACTATCGCATCATCCTGCTAAGCCAGCAGGAGCCGAAACACTTAGTCGTTGCGGCTGCACAGGCCAGTCCGGTTCAACTGCTTCATCTTCTGATAGAACGCTTCCCGGCGCTCGACTTCCTCGACAGGGGTTTTCGATCCCCTACCACCATGGATCGTAACCCATCCCTCGAGAAATTCGATTGCCAGCAGAACGCGCTCTTTCTTGATGAGCAAGTAGGGCTCAACCGTCTTGAGTAGGGGCAGGGCTTTGCCGTTATTGAACCACCAGTCGTAAGTGGCTCGATGATTGCCCTGCGCCTTGCGTCGGACTTTGTAGCGTCCGCTGAAGGCCTCAACCAGCCATTCCATCAACTCCCTGCTGGTGTTGACCACGTTGATGGTCAGCACATAGCGCGGCGCCGTTGTGCGCTGCGCTCCGGCCTTCATCTTCGATATGGAGATGCTTCCATCCGCATCAAGAATGCCGGCTAGGTAGCTGATCTGGATAGCTGTCTGGTCTTGCTTGCCTCGGGTTGCCATTGCCAGCTTCTGCGCCACTTGCTTTCTCCTTGAAGGCAGGTCACACAGGCCATTATGCCAGCTTTAGGGTTCCCCGTTAATCAGTTTCGGTGTCGGCCTGAGAGTTACCTCTTAGGCAGCGCATTCGTTTACGTTAGTGCCGGCACGCAGGGCGCCCCAGGTCTGCAGCTCGATGGTTTCGGAGGCCTGTTCACCGCACAGCTGCGAGGCATCGGAGAGCACCGGGTCTTCGGCCAGGTCATCGACCACGTCGGTGATCTCGACCACATCGCCCCACTGTTTGATGGTGACGGTCACGTCTTCATACGCCATCTGGCGCGCGGTGGGTGTCACGCCCTCGGCGAGCGGTGTGGTCTGCGCCGGGAACGGGACCGGCCGGCGAAATTTCACCGTATCGGCCTTGTTCTTCGGCAGAGGTTTTGACTGTCCGAACTTCGAGAGCACCAGAATGGGCTCCGCGTGGGACAGCATTTTAGCGGCGGCCCAGGCAGCGGTGCGCTGGGAAATATCGCCGTAGGTGGTGCGTGGCATGAGTCAGTACCTCATCAGGATTGGCGTGATGGCTGGCTGGCGTAGTGTTTGAATGCCGCCTCGAAATCCTCCGGGGCGGCATGGCGCTGTCCGGTGCCGCGTCGCTGCGGTGCCTGAGACTGCGCCAGTCGCTGCTGGCGACGATCGCGTTCCGCCTGCTGTGCGGCGGCACGATCGTTGCTGCCGGCCTGCTGCTGCGAGCCCTTGTAGAAATCGAGTAACGCGGCCGCTTCGGCGGCGTCCTCGCTCTCCATCATGGCCTGCACGCGGTCAGGCTGCTGGTTCAGCCATTGCTGAAACGCTGGCGCATTCACGACCTCCTGCCAGTCAGTGTGGCGGGCCTCGAGGGCGCGCATCTGACCGTCGAGATACTGCTGATGGGCCTGCTCCTGCATGGGCTGCACAGTCGACTGCATCTCTGCAATCTGCTGCTCAAGGTGCGCTCGCTGTTGCCGGTCCTGATCGAGCCGGGACTCGAGCGCGCGGGCGATGTCGGGAAAGTCCTGTTTGAGCGACTCCCAGTCCTCGCTGCCGACGGCCTCGGCGGCCGCCTGTTTGGTATCGCGTTCCTGCTGGTTCTCCTTGCGGGGCTCGCTTTTGGTCGATGATCCGGCAGATGGCTGGCCGTTTTGCGGCGCCTCCCGGGGCGGCTGGCCGGCCTGCTGACGACGAAACGCGTTGATCTGGCGCTGCAACGCCCCCACTCGGCCGCGCTGGCTGGCCTCCGATTGCTGCAGGCGCTCCAGTTGCGACATCAGTTGGCGTTCGCGCTCGGAAGGCGCCGGATGCTCGTCATCCGATGACGGCTCCGGGGGCTCTTCCTCGCTGTCGTTTCCATTGCCGCCGGCCTGCGGTTCCGGTGTGTCATGATCAGCGCTTGTGCCGCTGGCGTATTCGGCAAAGGCGGCATCAAAGTCCTCTTCCTGTCCGGGCTGGTGCTGGTTGTTTTCCGACGCCTGCGCCTCAGGGGTCGGTGAATTGGCGCTCTGCTCTGCCATAAAGCGGATCTCCCGATCGGCTGTGATGATGGCCCCTGCGGGCCGGGTGGTCAGTCGTAGGTGACGGGTGGCGGCGCGTCCTGTTCTGCCGGCGCGGCCAGCGCCAGCAGTTCATCGATCATCCTGATCTCGCCGCGGCGGCGCTCGTCATGCGGGCTGCCGCTGATCAGCGCCTCGACTGTGGACTGGCGGCGCTGTCGCAGGTGCTGCTCCAATGCTCGCCAGGTAGCGCTGTGGCGGTCGATATCAGCCATAGCTGTCATACCCCATATCCATGTTCTGTTCTTTTGCCTGGCGACGGTTCTGGCTATCCATCAGGTTGGCGGCGGCGGTCTCGCGGTCGTTCTGGATGCGGGCGCTGTCGATGTCCAGTTTTGCTTTCAACTGTGCCAGCGTCATCTCCTGCTTGAGCGCCAGCTCGGATAGTTTGATCTCACGCTCCTGCGCCAGCTTTGCCGCCTGATGGCGATGCTCAAACTGCATCTCCTGCTGTTTGAGCTGGGCATCCCATTGGGCTTTCTGCTGCTCGAACTGGAATTTCTGCTCCTTGAGCTGCTGTTCGGCCATCTGCATCTGTAGCTCGGGCGGCATCTCCTGCCCCTGCTGCTGCGCCTCCTGCTCGACGGTCTGTTCATCCTTGAGCACGTTCTCGGCCGGCACCGACATCGAGCGGACGATCTCGCGATAGAGTCCCTGCCACTCTGTTGAGCGGGCAAACTCGGGGTTGTTGGCGGCGATCTGCGCCAGCATGAGCAGCTTTTCCTGCTGCTCCTGACGCTCAATCAGCACGCTGGAACCGCGTGCCACGATGGCAAAGTCGCCCTTGATCGCCTCGTCATCGCCGTAGGCCATGTGCCAGTCGTAGAAGCGGCGAATCAGCGGCTCGGTGATGCCATCATCGAAATTCTTGACCGCGCTGCGCAGCACGATGTTGGAGTTGTTCATCAACATCTGCATGCCGGTTGCGGTCTTCGCGCCGGGGCCGCCACTGGCGCCCTCGCCCTGCAGCAGTATGGGCAGATTGGTCTGGGTATCGGCGAGTTGCTGGGCCGCTTCGAATATGCTGTAGAGCCCGGACTGATTGGCCTGCACGTTGAAGGCGTGGAAAGCCTGATCGATACGCCCGTCGCCGCTATACTCCCACAACTTGCGCGGGGTGATGCGCCAGTCGCCGTCAACCGGCTTGACCATGTTGCGATTGACGACGATCTGCGGGCCGCTGGTCAGGCCGGCGTTGTCCATGATCATGCGCCAGGTGCTGGCCGCGATCCGCTGCGGGTCGCGCATCAGGTAAGGGATGCCGAAGCCGAAGATGCTGGCGTCGTCCTCCTCCCAGTTACTGACGCTATAGGGCAACTCGCCGCTGTCCAGCGGGTTGAGGCTGGCCTTGATGACGTGCTCACCCACGAACAGCACGCAGCCGTTGTATTCGATCAGCGGGTCATCATCGATATCATCAACGCCGGCGCTACGCAGCTCATCCTTGTCGAGCGGCCCCCAGTACTCCCACAGTTCCCAGCGGCCCCTGGCGGCAAGGGTATCGACGCCGGTAATCGCACGCAGGTCCTGCCGGTAGTCCTGGCTGATGCGGTGGCCCTCCGCATCCTGCTCCAGCACGGCGCGCAGCTGGCTTTCGATCACGCCGGGCAGGCCGGCCAGTTCGCGCAGTTGCTTGCGGTTGAGCATCTTGCGCTCGAATACGAACTCGGCCTCTCCCATCGACGCCGCGCTCATGTCCGGGAAAAAATCCCAGGGGTCAAGGCGTGACAGCCCGGCGCGCAGCTCATCCATCATCTCCAGTACGCGGTAACCGGTCTGCTCATTCTGTCGCCATGCGCGGCGCTGGCGATTGACGACAATCGGTCCCTTGGCGATACCTACGCCCAGTCGCGCAATGTCGCCGATCACGTCGCGCATGATGGCGTTATAGCGCGCCTCGGTCAGGTCATCCTCGATACGACGCTGCATGCCGCGCGCCGCCTCTTCTGCCTGTTCGTGCAGCTGCTGCTGATCGGCCTCGCCGCCCATGACCGACATCTGCGGCTCGGGTGTGGGCTTGATGGCCCAGTTGCGGTCATCGTTGGGCAGCAGCATGTCGGCCAGACGCGACTGCCCGGCGCGGGTCTTGTTGCGAGTGATATTGACGTAGACCTGCGAGCTGCCGTTGCGTCGCATGCGCTCCTTTTCATCCGGGGTGTACTCACCGTGATACTGGCGCAGGTCCTCCAGCCAGCGCTGCTCGATCGACTGGCGCGCGCTCACCTGCTCCTGGGCGAGACGCTGCAGCTTGCCGCCCAGCGCGTCGAGCAGCGCTTCCCTCTTCTGGCGCTCGCCCTCCTGCGCCTCGGTGTCGTCTGTCATCTCGACAGTCGCGGGTTCTGCCATGTCAGTATCCTGTCGTCAGGTCACCCGGCATTGCGGCGCCGGGGGCGCGCTCGATCGGTCGCGTCGTGGCGTGGTGCAGCCCCATGACCAGATAGCGGCTGGCATCCATCAGGTGATCGTTTTCCTTCACCACTCGCCCCTTCTCGTCGCGGCGGTAGAGCCGATATTCGGCCAGCCAGTGCTGGAGCGTCGAAAACACCTGCAGGCGCCCGGTAGAAAGCCGCTCCAGCATTGCCATCAAACCTGCTTCGACGGCCTTCTCGGCGTTGTGCAGGTGCAGCCCCTCGCCCTTGTAGAGCGAAAACAGCGTCTTGCCGTCGGTCTGGCTGCGGCCGCGGGCGGCATGGTCGATGACGCCGGGTATCCACTCGCCGCGCATGCGGATCGCCTTGGCATGCACCGCCGCTTCCGCCTGGCCGCGATAGTGCTCGCTGTTGAGGTAGAGCGTGTCGGTGTCGCGATCCAGCGCGCTCCAGATGGCAGCGGTCTTGTTCCAGCCCACGTCCAGTCCATAGAGCCGTGGCCACCAGGCGGGAATCTGAAAGGGGTCACAGACAATATCCTCTTCCGGTACGGGAAAGATCGCGCCGGCGCCCAGGCTGGGGATGCCTTTAGAGCGGGCGTCGGCCTGATGCGGCGACAGCGAGGCGCGCAGCTCCGACTTGTCCTGCTCGCTCAGGTGCGGGACATCGTCCCATCCTGCCTGCACGGTATAGCGGCTCATACCGGCTCCTGTTCGTGCCGTGACTCCAAAAATGACACCACCAGCGGCGTCAGACCCTGAAGCGGGGTGAAGGTCATCATGATCATACCGCCGGTGGTCATGGTGCGGATCAGCCCCTCTTCGTAGACATCCTGCGGCACTTCCTCGTCGGGCCAGAAAAAATCCAGCTCGGTGCCCTGAAAGATGCGCCGGCCCTGGTCGTAGCTGCGCAGCTTGAGCCGCGACCAGTCGCCGCTGATGTGCCGTACCGGAATTTCCTCATAGAGATTGGCGATGCCGCGCGATGGCGTCGGCTTGCCCAGCCGGTGCCGCGGTATCAGTCCCGTGCCCCATTCATCGGTGCCCCACAGCCCGCCGCACAGCTTGTGCTGGATAATGTCGCGGGTGGTCTGGCTGGTGTCGCCGGCTGCCATGCCCCAGGTCGCCCGCGTAAAGCGCCGCCCCGGCCACCAGTGCGGATAGTCACCGGTCAGGTGCCACGTACACTCTCCGCCGCCGGCAATGGTTTTGCCAACGCGGTTGGCGGCCAGAAAAAGCCGTTCACGATGGAAGGCGCCGGCGCGGAAGAACTCCATGTGGCGCGGGTACAGCTCGCGGCGCAGCAGTCCGTTATCCGGGAACAGCTGATCGATCAGGTTGTAGCGGCGCCTCCTGTCTCTCTCCTGAAGCGCGCGCAGCAGCGCCAGTTTGGCGTTGCGATGATCACTGCTCACCATCCACCTGAGCGGCGTAGCGGGCGATCTGAGCGTCCAGCTCGTCGTCGGTCAGCTCGCGCTCCGGGGGATGGTCGGCATTCTCCTCGTCCATGCCGTAGGCCTGGCGCTCCAGTTTGATCACGCTCTCCAGGGCGCGGGTGCCATAGGTCATGCATTCGCCCAGGTACTTCAGCGGCGTGTCGACTTCTGCCGGGTCGCCGCTTTTGGTCTGCACCGTGATCGTGTCGCGCGCCATCTGGCTCTGCAGTAGCTTCGCGTAGCGGTTGGCCATCTCGCGATACTGTTTGAGGCGCTGCCGATGGCACGCCTGCACCAGCACGTTGTTATCAGAGGCCGACTCGATCAGTTCTTCGTCGGTTGGCGCCCGCACCCCCTCGCGCACCTCTTCGTGCTGCTGGCGCGACAACTTCTCGCGGGTGCGCTGCGCAACTGCCTGGGTCAGGTCTTTCTGCCAACCGCCCTCTGAGGCGTGACGGCTGATGCGAGAGCGGCTCGGGCCATGGATGTCGGAGAGTTGTTGCAGGGTGTACTGGCCGGTGCGGTAATCCCGCTCGATGGCCTCCCAGTCGTATCGGGATCTCGCCATGGTCATTCACGCGGCTCTCACGAGCGGCGTCTCCATTGCTGCGGCGCCGGAAAACCGGCGCGGCGGAAACTCAAAAACCGGGCGCCTCACGGCGAGCCGGTGGTGTCGCAGCGCTTCACAGCGCGGCGTGTCGCCTCACGGCGAGGAAGGCTCATGCCTGATGATCCGCTCGACGGCCAGCCGATCGGCATTGGCACGTCGGCGCAGCGACTCGTAGTCGGCAAGCAGGTCGAGAAGGTCACGGTTGCTGCTCGCCGTTCGTGTCGGCGCCGGCAGTGGTGTTGTCAGGTACGCTGGCACTGTCGGCCACGCCGGTGTTGGAATCGGGCTGGGAGAGGTCGCGCACCCAGCCAGCCACACCAGCAGGCACAGGCTGATCGAGCCAATCGCTGGTCTGCGCATCGCTTGTCTCCAGTTGATCCAACTGCTCTCGCTGCATCCTGATGCGCTCTGCTACCTGTTGCAGGGCGGCGTCGCGCTGCTCCAGCGCCTGAATGGTTGCGGCAAACTGACTGCGTTGCCACTGGATGGTGCCCTCGGCCTGAGCCAGCGCATTGACAGCGGCGTCGCGCGCCTGCTCGACGTTATCGACCTTGAGCGTCTGCACGCGCAGCGCGGCCGACATCCCCGCCACGCCAATCACGATCAAAACGATAATCACGCCTTTGACGCCGATGCGCCCGGCAGCACGACCGAACAACGACCCGATAGCACCGATCATGGGGACACCTCGAGCTGCAGCCTTGCCGTCCATCCGTCGCTGTACACCACAGATGGCCGCTCGATGCCATCGAGACACACCTGTCGCTCATTCGCGCGGCGCTTTGCCAGCCCGCGCAGACGCTGGCCACCGGCATAGACCCATTTGGGCAGCTCGTTACAGGCACCTCGCACGTCACCGGCGTTGAGCTTTTCGAGCAGCGTGGAGCGTTCGAACGCGCCCTCGCCGACGTTGTATGCAAACGACACCAGGGCAGCGCGGGTCATGTTGCTGATCGGATACTCGACGTGGCGATTGACCGCTGCCAGGGCGGCGCCGAGATCGGATTCCAGCAGGTCGCGGCACGCTTCCGGCGTGCGCGTCTGCCCGGGTGCTGCGGTTGCGGTGTGCCCGGTGCAGACCGTCCAGACGCCGACAGAATCCTGGTAGGACTCGAGCCTGGTGCCCTCCCAGGGGGATACGATGGCAGCGGCGATCGCCAGGGTGCCACCGCCGACAACGCTGGCAATCGTTTTTCTACCGACCCTCATGGCGCCCCTCCCTGCGCTTGTCGCGCCTGCGCTTATCCAGATAGGACCAGACATCAAACGTCAGGCGCGCTGCGACCAGCACGATGCCGCCAACGCTGATGACATCAGCAATGACGATCTGCACGCCGCCAAATTGCATCAGCGGCGCATTGAGAAGGGATACAATTTCGCCCGGTGATGGGGTTATCGCAGGATGTGGTGCAGCTCTGGCGGTAACGCTGGTCGCCGATACGCCCGTCCCACCGCCATAGGCAATAACCCGCCCGGCGTCAAAAAACTTGAGATGCGGCATGAATTCTCCGGCGCCTCGCGGCGTGGGAGTGGAAATAGAAAGGCCCCGCCAGGGAATGGCAGGGCCGGAAACGACAACGCCCCGGCTCTTAAGTCAGGGCGCAGTGATCGATAGTGGGGATATGATGGCCTGCCCGGGCACACCTTGCAAGCGCTTCACCTCGGCAGACGTTGGCAAGCCTGCTGGATGGGTTGTGGATAATACGTCAATGACGTATTATCGGATGCATGTACACGATCATCGAAACCGACATGTTCCAGCGCTACGCGGCCCAGGTCTGGCAAGACGACGAGCGCCTGGCTTTCATCAGTTGGCTGGCCGATAACCCATTGGCCGGAGATGTGATTCCCGGTACCCACGGATTGCGCAAGGTGCGCTGGAGCCGTCAGGGCATGGGGAAGCGGGGTGGCGCGCGGGTGATTTACGACAACACCCTGGATGACGGAACGATCTGGTTGTTGATCGTCTACACCAAGGCGAAGTTCGACAACCTGCCGGTCGCGCTTCTCAATCAATTGAAAGAAGAGGTGAGTCATGGTGGATAAGGAAATGGAGCAGTTCGGGCGTGATCTGCTCGAATCCGTGCGCCAGATGAAGCGCGGCGAGGCGGCTCGGGTGACACGGGTCGAGGTTTCCGAGGCTCGGACTGCACGCCGCCGCATGGCGCTGTCACAAGCCGAGTTTGCCGAGTTGATGGGCGTCAGCCTGCGCACCCTGCAAGAGTGGGAGCAAGGGCGGCGCACGCCAACCGGTCCGGCGCTGCGGCTGCTGCGGGTGGCCGAGAAGCATCCGGAAGCGCTGAGGGATCTGTAACTCACGCACCTGCCTCCCTGTGAGCCGCGCCCTTTCAGGCTCTCAAGCCGCCTGCGGCATCAGTCCTGCCACCGGCGCCAGCGCCTGCAGTTCCCAATCATCCAGCAGTAGCAGGATTCGATCCCACACATCAGACCAGCTCAGGCGGCCGGCCGCACTCCATCGGCGCACGTCAATCTCCTCGCCTCGCTCATCATCAAGCCAACGCGCGATCGCCCTCGGTCCTTTGAGACCGGGGCGCCGGTAGGGCCACGTCACCTGCGAGTGGTGATGGATCGCCGCCCGGCAC
Organism: Kushneria aurantia DSM 21353; assembly: GCF_000382245.1. Lineage (GTDB taxonomy): Bacteria > Pseudomonadota > Gammaproteobacteria > Pseudomonadales > Halomonadaceae > Kushneria > Kushneria aurantia. The sequence continues at coordinate 62,889 of NZ_KB907863.1, read as the reverse complement.
AGCGCCTGCATCGCCCCCGCTGCTGCTACCGACGGAAAATCTGCGCCGCCCTGCCCCGGCAGCCTGGTCCGCTGCAAGCGATCGACCAGCGCGGCGTGCAACACCTCATGATCGACTGCCAGTTCGTCGCGCGTGAACGGGCCCCAGCAGTAACGCGCCATCGCCTGCAGGTGAGCCGGCAAGGACTCGACGGCGCTGATCACCGCGCCTGCCTCAAGGCCGTGGACGATGTGCCAGTCGTTGCTGTTGCGCCTTGTTGTCTGAACATCGACTCCCCAGCGTGCACGCTCAACGGCGCCGGCCATGACGCTGTTCCCGGCGCAGCGATAGGCATCAAAGATCATCTGTCTGGCGCTTGAATATCGCATCTCTACCGGCCCTCGGTTGCGTCTGTTGCGTCGCTTGTTGCGATGTTGCTTCCCGGTGTTGCGTCAGGAGGACTCGATGCTGTGAAGGAGCGCATCTCACGGTGGGCTATCAATGCGCCCATTGTACCAGGATGGCGGGAGAGTGATGAACGGCCGAGCCGTTCGGCAGTCCACTGACAAGCTGCCCACAAAGCAAGCTATCAACGCCTCACGGCGTGGTGGGTGACTATGTTACGGGGTTGACCTTTGAGTGATTAACGAGAGCTAATCGGTCTGTTGATCGAAAGGTGTGGGGCGGCCAATCTCCTTTAGAAGGAGGCGCCCCAATGTCGAGACTTCCACCCGATGCTCGAAGTCCCCCTTCTGCGGATCAAACGTCGGTGTTTGCCCCTTCTTGAGCGAACCGAAGTTTTTCTTCAAGAGGCCCAGCCTCGTTAAGTGAGCAATGCCGATCTCGTAGAGCGAGTTTGCGTCAACATCTTCTTGAGAACCGCCAATCCTGGGAGGTCGCGGCCGATTTATACCAGCGAACGGGTCCTCAGGGTCTCTGCCACGCCCATACGACTGACCGTAGGCGTTTAGGATGGCTGCCTCGTCCTCATCTAATTGCCCGAACAGAACCAATAGACGCTTCCGGCGGACCACTTCAGATTCCTCAGCCGTCAGCCCCCTTGCTACCGCTTCAACGATAAGGTTTATACGCTCTGCCGTAGTAGCTCTAGCAGCCTGGTATCCACCCTCCTCGATGAGATCGATTTTCTCGGCGTTGTTGCGAATGGATCTTTGAAACTCTTCATCCATGTGGTCGAGCCTTTCCTTCAAGCCTCGCAAATATGCAACTATCCGGTCAGAGCGCTGAGCCGGGATGACAATACCAATCATCTCCCCAACGAAGCCGCCAACTACCGGGATCAGCCCTGCCGCGGCCTTTCCCCAAGCTATGAGTTGATCGTCTAGGTTTTCGTCGAGCCCATCGTTATCTCGCTCAGTACTCATATCAGCGTCCCTCCACTGTGATCAGATTCGCATCTTACGGTGACATGGGAGCCCCGATCGATGACCCATCGAAACTCAGCTACACCGACGCCACACCACTTCCTCGACACCAGGCCGCCGCTGCACCAAATATCGATGGGAGCCCTCATTCCACCTATCGCTCTCAGGGCAATCGATCAACCGGTACCGGCCTGAGTAGATGCGCCCTCGCCACGCTGCGTGGTACTTGATCCATTCATAATCTGGCGCACCGAATCGGTGGCCGTTTTCCAGCCTCGGCGCTCGAGCCTTTTGCGCCATTTAAAGGGTTGTTCGAAAACCAGGAGTCGACCATGGCTAAGCTGCAGGAACCCGGCGAGAAACCGGCAGGCCCAGGTGAATACCTCGAAGTAGGCCCACGTGGCGGTGAGGTCGTTGGCGCCATGCAAGTGATCATCTCATCCAATGATGGCCACCTCCCACCGACCAGTAGGAAAGGCAACAACTGGAAAAAGCTACCGAGGAGGCGTTGTTGACGGCACGAAAACGGCACGGCGTACCGTGTACCGTGCCGTCGTACCGTTCAGCAGTCCGGTAGGTTGTCGAGGTTGTTATCGTCGCTCTTGTCTTGGGTAGTGCGCAAGTACTGCTTGCCACCCTGGTTTACCACTCGCACCTCTGCCTCACGCCCTTGACTGTCTCGCGTGTAGTAGGCCTGACCACCGTTGATATCGTTGATGGCGTGAGCCTTACTTCGCGGGGACCATGATTCACCGGAGTTGCACAGCTTGGTGATATCTCCGTCGGAATCCTTGCCGGTAGCGGTTACTCGTCGTCGAGCCATTGCTATCTCCCTGCATATGGTTTTGTAGCGCTTGATTGCGCAACTTCACCATCACACATGACAGGGTCCTGCCTCTAGGCTGCTTTCGTCTGAGCCCCCCGAATCTCAATCCACGTCCCGGACTCCGCACGCCGATCTACCTCCGGCGGCTCCAGGATGACGCGCCGCACATACTCACCGCGATCATCCGGCAGCACGCCGGCGTCGACATCGCGCTTCCTGGCCGTCCAGTGCTGCCGAGTGTTGGTGCTGCTGGCGATATACGGCACAAAGAGCACGATCGGCTCCATCACTTCACCCCAATCAGGCCGCGCCTGGCCAACTGCTGGACGGTGAGCACGATGGCCTGGTCGAGCCGGGCGCGCCGCTGCTCCCGCGTCATGCCCGGGCCGTTGTCGATCTCGTGGTGACAGTCTGGACAGATAGCCGCTGTGAGGCAGTCATCGGCCTTCCTGCCCATGCCTTTGCCCTGGTTGCGGTGCGCGGCCTGGATGCCCCAGCTGCCGCATAGAACGCACTGGTCGAGCTCGTGGACGGCCTTGAGCCACTTGCGGTCGCGGTGGACGGCCTGGCGCTGGGCGAGCATCAGGCCACCCCCTGGCGCTGCTGCCAGTAGCGGAGCGTTACACCCCGGGCCATTGTGAGCACGTTGGCATCGCCCATCTTGACCGTGTGCAGCCGGGGCGCCGGACGGACCTCTTGCAGACATCGGCTGGCGCCTCGCTCCCAGACCACGATATGGCCGGCATACTCGGGCAGTTCTCCATCGGCGATCACTCCCGGCGGCGTCACCATCCAGAAATACGCGGGCCCCGCATGCGCCACGATGCGACCGTCGAACTCGGTGTAATGCGCACAGTTGCCGGTCTTCGTAGTCGTTCGCAGGTGCTGGCGTATCTGCTTGGCGATGCCTCCCGCGTTGCGGCAGTACCACGCGCGAGCGGCCTTGGGATTCGCGTATGGCCCATCGACCTCATGTCCGGCGCGGATCTTCCGGCACTCGGCCAGCCAGTCGGCGCGAGAGACCTTGATCTCGAAATCGTGGGCGAGCCGCGTCCGCGTCAGGCTGACTACGTCGGACTCCCAGCCCAACACACCGCAATTCGGCACGGTGACGTCGTGCTTGAGATCGCGGCAGCGCTTAGCCACCAGGTCCTGTACCACGGCCTCGGTCAATGTCGACAGTTCTGGTTTCTTTGGAATGAAGGTCATGTCGCCTCCCGCACCATCGCGTCCGCCATTGCTTCGACTTCCTCCGCGGTACAGCTTGGCCAATAGGCCCGAGCGATGTAGCCGCACAGCGCCGAGACGAGTTGGAAGAATTGGCCCTGGTCCATTGAGTCGAACGCCATCGACCGCGGCTGCCGGTACTCAAGTGCCCCGCCGCCCGGGATATCGATGGTGCTGATATCGCACTCGACACCGGACTCCCGCTGCAGCTTCTTGAGCGCGTCGTGCTGGCCCAGGCCTTCGAAGGCGTCGATGTGCTCGGCGCAGAGCCCACCGATCGCGTGCGCGAGCCGGTGGAACTGCTGGTTGCGTGGCTGGGTGAGATCGGCACGCAGCACATTGCCGATCGTGACGCCGCGCTCTCGGATGACCTGCTGGTCGGTCCCGCTTGCCGGCACCAGCGCGGAGACCACCGCCCCGGTGCGTGGGTCGATCATCTGCATGGCCCGCAGGTAGACGGGCTGGCGCTTGCTCGACCGCTTCGCCCTGCTCATGCGGCAGTCCCACCGGTGGTGGGCTCGAGCCAGTAACGGCGCTCGACGCCTTCTTCATCCGCGATCAGGTAGCCCCTCTCGCGCAGAGACTCGATGGCGGCGATGATGTCGCGCGTCTCCGGATGCCAACCGCCGCGCATGATTACCTCCGCCGCGATCTGGTGAGTGTTCACCGGATCATCGTGGCGTTCGAGGCAACGAAGCGTGAGCAACTGAAGATCGGGTTTCCGAGTCATGCCGCACCTCGATTGCTGGACATGTTGGCGATCAGGCCCGACAGCGCGTCATTGCTCAGGCGCTTCACGTCGGTGCCGTTGGATTTGATGTCGCGGCCGCCCTCGATCACGCGAGCGGCCCGGGCGCTATCCCCGATCAGCGTCATGTCGCGCCCGGGCAGCTGGCCGCGGGTGTGGTTGCCGATCAGGGCGTTCTGCTGGGTCGCCGCCCCGGGCAGGAATCGCGGCCAGGTCTCCGGCGGATGAATGGCATAGGTCCGGTACTGGGCCTCGAAGCGCTGGCGCAGCCAGACCAGATCCTTTTCGGTTTCGGCGGTGGCGACGGCGGTCCAACCGCCCATGCGCTCAATGGCGGCATGGATCAGCGGGTCGTCGAAGGCCACATCCCGGTAGTGGCCGACGCTGCGGATAGCCCGCTCGACCTTTGCCCAGGCCTGAAGCGTGCGGCTCTGGCTGTCGCCGCGGGCGAACTTGATCACGTCGCCCGGCCTGGGCGGGAACTGGCCGGTGTCGGGGCTCTGGATGTGCAGGGTCAGCGCCCGGTGGATTTCATCCAGTTCCAGGTGTTTGAGTGCACGAAACACCAACTCGATGGTTCCCGGCGTCACGCTGCGGTTGTAGATCTCCTGCACCTGCCCCCAGGCCGTGGCAAAGGCTTCAAAGTCGCTGTCGATCATCACCAATGTCCCCCTTCGGTATTGAGCAGATCGTCAGACGGGGATGGGGCGGTGTTGCGTCGTTCGACGGCTTCCCGGATCGCCTGCTGGTTTTTCGCATGGAGCCTTTCGGCATAGTTCATGCCGCCGCCCTGTCGCTGCTGGTGGCTCAGGCGCCGTGCCAGCCAATCGGCTTTTACGCCCTGCCAGCCAGCGAGTACGGTCTCGTCCAGCGCCATGTCAGGCGTCAGCCCCGGGATCTGTGCAGCAGCCTGGAGGGCCTGCTTGACGTTCAGATCGAGAGCGCGCTGGGTCAGCGGTTTCTTGAGCGCTTGCCGATGGTCAATGAATCCCTGGACCGCCTCCGCCGATACCTCGGCGGGCAGCTGGCTCAGATCGAGCTCGGTTGATTTGGACTTGGGGCTAGATTTCCTGGCAGGTTTCTCAGGCTTACGCCCTTCCCCCTCGACCGAAGGGAGAGGGGGTTTGTCTTTCATGTCTTTAGAAGCGTGACTATTTTGGTCACATTCAGTGTGACCAAAACGGTCTGACTGTGACCGTTTTGAATCACCCCCTACAAATTGGTCACACTCGGCATTTTTGGGCTCTGGAAATGACCGTTCTAAACGTCCAATTTTCCACTCGTCAGAGTGTTTGTTCAGGGATACTGGAGAGCGACTTCCGCCATGACGAACGATGACCTTTTTGCTCACCAGAGTTGAAAGAGTGCGACTGGCATTAGTTGCCGGCATACCCGTCAGCTCGGCCAGAATGCCGCCGGTGACGCGCGCCTGTTTGCGGTTCCAGCCGTAGGTGAAACGGATCACGGCCAGCACGACACGCATCTCGCGCAGCGTGAACGGGGCTGCCATGACCAGTTCGAATAGCTCGTTGGCGATCCGCGTGTAGCCGTCTTCCACTTGCGGGCTCCTTGACGGACCGTCAGGGCCCGACGATTGGGCGCCGTCTCGGCGCTCACGGTACTGGTCAAGCTCGGCAATGTTTGTCATACTGAAGTCCTCTCGAAGCCCCGGCACATGGCCCCCACAGCCCGCCGGGGCTTTTTCATGTTTGCCCATCTGAATTTGGCCTGACAGGGCCTTGTGTCGTCGGCACAAGGCGCTGTATCAGCGCCCCGTCCTTCCTCTACTTCACCGCCCTCAGCCGGGCCCTGGTCGGCACCGATCGCAACGAATACAGCTGCTGCTGGAGCCTCCCGGTCTGGCTCAGAAAGCTATCGATGAAGTGGTGCTCCGCGCTGACGCCAAGATCCAGGGCCTCGCGCTCGAGCGCTCTGCGCCCTTCCGGGCTCATCATGTCCAGTGCCCCGCGAATGTCTGCGAGCGTCATGGGCGACTCCCCGGCCCTCTCAGGCCGTTTGCTGTTGCGCTACCCTGGCGGCGAGCCGCTCGGTCATGCGCTGGTCAACGATCTGAGCCATCAGCGCCTGCGTGATCTCGCGCTGTAGCTCATCCCGGTTCTGGCCCGAATCCAGCGCCTCGATAAGCGCCTGCTCGCGCCGCTCCACCATATCCATGGACATCAGCAGGTATTCGCGGAGCGTGTGCGACAGCACGCCGCCGTGGCGTTTCTCGGCATGGCGTTCGAGGCGGTCGAACTCCTCATCGGTGAGACGGGTCTTCACCGGGTTGTCGAGGTGCTCGCCGTCGGCCTTGCAGCGCCGGTCTTCGATGAAGCGTGAATGCATTGACGGGGTCCTTCTGTCGGTTGCGGTGGCACGCGGGCCTCACGGACGGCGTACGGGGGTTAGGCGGCCGCTGTGGGCTCGCCGACTACGTCATCAAGGGTCACCTCCACTCCGCGCCGACGCAGGGCAGAAACGATCGCTCTTACCTTGTCGAGATCCGGGGTGCGATAACCCGTTTCGTAGTTGGCGATAGCGGTCTGGCCGAGGTTGGTTGCTTCGCCCAGCTCTCGCTGAGTCATCGCGGCCCGCTTACGTAGCACTTTGAGGTTCATGGGTAATCCCCGTGGTTTACGAGGCAAGCATATCACGTTATGTGGTTTATAGAAACACGATTCGTCGAATGACTTACCACGATGCGTGGTTACTCTATGGTCAATCACTTAAGAGTCAGGAAGATGAGCGAGACAGTTGGCCAGCGGATCAAGAAAGCGAGACTTCTCAGAGGGGTTACTCAGCCCGAGCTTGCCAGGATGTGCGGATGGGAATCTCAGGGTCGGATTTCCAATTACGAGCGCGGACTGCGCGAAGCCAAGCGCACTGACCTGGAAAAGATCGCTAGGGCTCTAGATCTCAATGTGGCTTGGGTTTGGACTGGGCAGGGCCAGATGGGTACTGGACATGCGCCCCACGCGCTGGCGTCTTATGGCGAGGAGTTGCAGCCTGGCCCCGCCATGGTCACCCAGATTCCAGAAATTTCGTGGGTGCAGGCGGGCGGCTTCACCGAAGTCTGCTTCGTGGATCTCGATCCTGAAAGCACCAACTGGTATCCGCGCCCGCCAAATTGCGGACCCCACACCTTCGCCCTGAAGGTGGTCGGGGAAAGCATGCTCGACAAGTACCCGCCAGGCCGGATCATCTTCATCGACCCCGAGGTGGTGCCAGAGTCCGGCGACGACGTGATCGCCGTTATGACTGAAACCGGCGAGGCGACATTCAAGCAGTACCTGGAGGAGCCAGGCGTGGGATGCATGCTCAAGGCACGCAACCCGGCCTGGAAGGATCCCTACATCTCTATCAACGGGAACTGCCGCGTGACAGGCGTCGTCATGGCCCAGATGGAATTGCGACAAAGGTAGGTATCTGAATGCGGTACGATGGAATCAGCATGGGAGGGCCGGGGAGCGTCCTCGTCATCCTGTTCATACTAGGGCTCATCGGCTTTCTCATTTTGGGCTTCTGCCTTCGCAAGGCCCCAAAACTAACCGAGGCGATTATTGGGGGCGCGGTAAGCCTCGCTGTGAATGCCTTCTGGTTCGCAATTTATGCTTGCGTGGTGGTTGCTATCTCTGTGCCCGTTGCGGGCGCCATGGGCCTGGACAGAGAGGGCCAAATGATCTCTTGGCCCATCATTGCAGTTGTTCTCTATTTCATCCTCAAGAGATTAAAATAGCCGCAGGTTATTGATAATACTGGCCTGATTCCAAAGGCCACTGATAGAAAAGCCTATCCTGCCCGGCCCGCACTCTTCTCGGAGGCGGGCTTTTTTGTACCTCACGAAAAATCTTTTCCCATCAGGTCAAGTACATAACACAGATGCCGCAAAAAATATCACTTTATGTGTTGACTATTGATTCACGAAACGTGATATTTAACCACGGCAACAACACAATTGGCCCTGCCAGGCCAAGGAAGCATCACCGGCCGGACGGCCACGCTCTTTAACAACTCAGGATCTCCACCCCATGGGACCCATGGGGCTCGCGCCGCCTCCAGCAGAGGCTCGAAGTGCAACAGCAGGCGCGGGGGCACGATCGACCAAGCGGGCGCCAGGCAATCGAGGGCCATGGCGTAGCGGGGATGGCTCCCCACGGCAGAGAGCGATGCCGGGTCGTGTCACAACGGATCGCCCTGGAACCAGGGCGCATCCCCAAGCGGCTTCGCTGAGGCTGTTTAGGGATGGGAGTTGTCTCATCAATTTTTCCGACCTACAATGTAGCCGTGAAAAATTGATGAGGGGGTCGTCGTGTCGAATTCGAAGGTGTCAGAGATTGAGCACTCGCCGGTGGTAATCGCAGGGCTCACCGATCAAGCCCAGGCTAGATATGTAAGCAATGTCGAGCATATCAACAAGATTATCGCTGAACACTTTATGTCTACCTTCGTGGCTGAAGACCTTGAAAATGTCGCGATCGCTGCCTCAAACGCAGCGGGCCAAGTAGGCAACAATGCTCCGCCTGGAGACAAGATGAGGCAAGCTCACTCCAAAGGAACCGAGGAGTTGAACAGGCTTCTTTCAAGGCATGGAGAATGGAAGCCGATAAGAAGTGGACACTTACGCTACGCATATAACTCAGACGCAAATATCATCATCTTTTATAGGAATGTGGATTGCGCAGCTGATCGCAACCGCCTACCGAAAAATAATACGGGATTTGGATCTGAGACAACGCAACTCATCACGACGCCCGTGAATTATACCTTTCCAATATTCCCCCCTGCACCGCAGGTGTGGTTTCTTTGCTGTTCATTTGACAAGGATCATGCTAGCGACAACATGGAAATTGAGTTATCGCTACCCATCTTGAAAAACAATTATTTTTCGGGTTTTGAAGCAAGATTAGCCATCAAAACCACTAGCGATCCAATTACATACAAGACAGACAGATACAGCACGCCGCCCATTGACAATTCGTTCGACTCAGAGTTGGGTGATCTCGATTTGGATCTACGCACAGGGTAAGTGAAATGTTCTCCACCATAAGCTTAGAAATTGCGAGAGAGCGGAGGGGACTGACTAAAAAAGAACTTGCCGTCAAAGCTGGACTTACACCAGAGCACTTGACGAGGGTTATCAAAGGAAAACATATACCTGATGATGCAGCCATTGGCAGCTTGGCAGCAGCATTGGAATATCCAAAGTCTTTTTTCCTTGATGAGCCATCTGACCAGTTAGTGCAAGAGAATGTTAGCTTTAGAAATCTTTCTTCTTTAACTGCTCGTGATCGAAACCGTGCAATCCAGGCGGGTACGCTCGCCCTGGCACTAAACGACTGGATGAACAAGAATTTCAGCCTCCCGACTTTTAAATTGGCGGATGAGAGATTCGAAGATCCTGCTGTAGCAGCACATGCTTTGCGCAGCTACTGGGGTATAGGCAATCGACCCATACCCAATCTCTTAAAGCTTCTGGAGATGAAAGGAATGAGAATTTTCTCACTTGACAGAGACAATTCGATGGTCGATGCATATTCCTTCTATCGAGGGAGTCAGCCTTATATCATGCTGAACAACTCTAAATCTGCTGAGCGCAGTCGATTTAACCTGGCTCATGAGCTAGGGCATTTGATTATGCATATGCATATTGGTAGCGATGGTGAGGCATCTAATCCTGACGCCAAAGAAAACCATCCTGACAACATAAGGCGGCAGGAAAAGGAAGCAGATCAATTTGCGTCCAATTTTCTAATGCCTCCTGAGGACGTTAAAGATCATTTGCCAATAGTAAGAAACCTGGACCAGTTGATTGACGCAAAAAAGCGCTGGAGGGTATCAGTTGCGGCTTTGGCTCGCAAATGCTTTGACTTAGGTATTCTCACTGACTGGCGATATCGTGCAATATGTCAGGAAATCAGCGTCAGAGGGTATCGAAGAAATGAGCCAGAAGAGATTGAAAAAGAACGTTCAGTCATTTTAGAGAAAATGCTTAATCTCTTGATGACTCAAAGGAAAACGCTTTCAGACTTGGCTAAGGAAAACAACCTTCCTGAGGATGAAGTAGACACTCTCATACAGGGCGTATTACTTCGTAAAACGGCTCGCCCGGAGAGCGCAAAACTTTCCTTGGTCTAAACGAAAAACAGTCTATGCTAGAGCCCGGAATTAGCCGGGCTTTCATTTCAATGACGAACCGATGTTACCAAGCAATCCCGGTTAGGCCTAATCCCCCCTTTCAATAGCCCGCATCAACGAGCGTTCTCGCCGCACCGCCCCGCCGGCGGGAGCGCTCATCGATGCCTCTGCATCTCCGCCCCCTTGGCGGCCGCCTCCCGGCCGCCCTTTTTCCAGGCTGTGACGATCGGCGTGGCGCTTCATCGAGGCGCCACACCGATCCTCATCGGATCGGTCCCCTGCTTGCCCGGCCACACCCTTGCCGGGCTTTTTTCTTCTTGAGGTCCAGCCATGACCAATACCGCAAAAGTAGCCCGGCAACGGCTGGGCCTGTCCGAGCGCGCGCCCGAATCAAGGCTCGCGCGATTCCGCCGCCGCCTGCAGATCGACCAGCTACTGGATGATCGCCGGCTGGCCAGAGAGCAAAGGGAGGTATGGGATGAGCGCTCGCTACATCGTCCGTGAAAAACATGAGCCGCATGTCGTGCCGCGCTGCGATCTGCCCGGCTCACCGTATCTGACAAGAAAAGCGGCAAAGCGCGCCGCGGCGAAATTACCGGCCACCACCGAAGTGGTCGCAGTGAAACGGAGGATTCCCGATGGCTGACGCAAGGACGTACACCAGCGCTGACATAGCCCGCGCAAGGCTGGGCACTGCCCACTCTACGGGGCTGGCGCTTGAAGCCCGCGACGCCGCTTTCGCCGGCCGGCACTGCTTTCTCGACCACGCCAATGCCGAACGACTCAAGGAGTACCGCCGTCGGCGCGACGGGTTGAAAGAGGCTCGCATTCCGATCTGGAGGGCGTCATGAACACGCGCATCGCGGGCATCCCCTGCATCGTCGAAGTGACGCACTACGAGCCGTACCACGCCGGCACATTTTTCGAGCCGCCGAGCGGTCCCGAGATTGAATACAGCATTTATGACCGCCGGGGCCGCCCCGCAGCATGGCTGGACGGAAAGCGTACCGAGAACGACGACATCGCCATCCTCGAGCAGCACGAAGATGAACTGCGCGGCGCGCGGGATGAGGAACACATCGATGCCTATATCGATGCATTGAAATGACGCCCGCCTGGCAGAGCGGGCGGGGCAACGAAACCACAACGAAACGCAACCCGACAGGAGTTTATCACATGACGATCACCGTTCAGGACGCACTGGAACAGCTGCGCAAAAAGGGGCGGGTCTCGACGCTTGGCATGGACCGCGATGTCTGGCTTGAGCTACGCGGCTACGGCATCGGCGCCAGCGAGGCCGCAGCGGCCATCGGTATCAGTGAGCATCGCACGGCGTACGAGATTGCCGAGCGCAAGCTGGGTATTGGGGAAGAAGACGAAGAAGCCAGCTACCGACGCCGTATGAAAATGGAAATGGGCCATGTCATGGAGCCGGTGACGGCGCTTCGATTTTCCGCAGAGACCGGGCTGAATGTCCAGAACCACAACTACATGGCAACGCATGAAGACCTGCCATGGATGATGGCCAACATTGATCGCCGGGTGGTAGGTGTGACCGAGGAACAGTCGGCATGGCTGGAAATGGTTTTCGGAGAGACCGTTACCGGCCCCGGCGTGGTCGAACTGAAAAACGTCGAGTTTGCCAGTGGCTGGGGCCGCCCGGATGACGTGAAAAAAACCGGCGGCCTGTGCTCTACCGGCGAAATCCCGGAGGACTATGAAGCCCAGGTACAGCACCAGCTGGCCGTGACTGGCTACGAATGGGCGTTCCTGGTGGTGACCATTGGCGGCTGGGAAACACGCTTCTACCCGATTCTGCGCGATGACGAGTACATCAGCATGATCATCGAGGCGGAAGCCGACCTGTGGGGGCTGATCAAGCGCGGAGAGCTTCCCGAAATAGATATTGAGCACAAGAACGCTATCGACATCCTCAAGCGTCGCTATCCCGGCACTGACGGTACCGTCGCTGATCTTTCAGGGATCGAGCACTGGATCAGGGTCGAATCCGATTGCCGCGAAGAAATCAAGGAGCTGGAAGTCACCAAACGCAAGGCGCGGGCGCACGTTCTTGAGCGCATGGGGCCGTCTTCGTTGGGTCTTTTCGGAGATGGCATGCGCTACAGCCGCAAGGTTCAGCAGCGCAAGGGCTATATCAGCGAAGTGGCGCCGACCGAGTTTATTGACGTTCGCATCGGCAAAATCAACAAGGCCGATCAGCAACTGATTGACCAGGCGCGCGAAACACAGCAGCAGGCCAGCGAAAAGGATGAAGCGGCATGAGCGAGACAACGACAGCCCAGCAGCAGGCCGTCAACGGCCTGCAGGAGCCTGAAACTCATCTGCCCGAAGCGCCTGCGGGAAGCGCCCCCGGGCAAGGAATTCAGGACCTGCTTTTCAATACCGACGCCATGAACCACATGGAGCGGCTGGCGAATCTGATGGCCAGGGGAAAGGCCACCGTGCCTCAGCATCTGCAGGGCAATCCCGGCGACTGCATGGCGGTCGTGATGCAGGCTGCCCAGTGGCGCATGAATCCGTTCGCAGTCGCGCAGAAGACCCACCTCGTCAACGGCACGCTGGGTTACGAGGCCCAGTTGGTCAATGCCGTCATTACCAGCATGGCGCCGACTGAAAACCGGCTTGAGTATGAGTGGTATGGCCCCTGGGAAAACGTCATTGGCAAATTCGAAGTGCGGAAGAATAACCAGGGGAAGGAATATCAGGCGCCTGCATGGTCCTTTAAAGACGAGAAAGGATGCGGCATTCAAGTATGGGCGACGCTCAAGGGAGAAGAAGAGCCGCGAGTGCTTGATCTACTGCTGACGCAGGCACAGGTGCGCAACTCCACGTTGTGGGCAAGCGACCCCAAGCAGCAACTGGCCTATTTGGCAATCAAACGCTGGTCTCGCCTTTACTGCCCCGATGTCATCCTCGGCGTCTACACGCCCGATGAAATGAGCAGCACCGCGGCGCGATCCGGCGAAAAAACGGTCGGCGGCGGGACTGCCGGTGGCACCGCTCGCGGCAAGGACAAGCTGCGCCAGCGACGCCAGAAACGTGGGCAGACCTATGCCAACGAAGCAGACGAGCCCAAAACCGTAAACGATGGCCAGTCTCAAAATTCCGGCACCCCCGGCCCGGGCGGCAAGATCACCTGTGCCTATGTCTGCGAGCAGATTCAGAAAGCCCAGAACAAAGAGCAGCTGGATGAAGCTGCCGACATGGCACGCCATCTGCCGGAGAAAGACAAGAGTGTCGCCCGCCACGCCTATGAAGGTCGCGTGCAGCAGCTGCGCCAGCAGTCAGAAAGCAGCTAACCCTCTCCTGACGCATCAGCCCCAGCTGCCCGGTGGGCCATAACCGGCGCAGCGCACGATTCCCCGAGCTCCTTGCTCTACCCGGCATGACTCGCAGCCGGACGAGTTGACCGCGCTTTGCGGCAGGGGGAGGCGTGCGCCGTATGCCACCGCGTCAAGGGGCGCTCACCACCCTTAACGTTTGCCAAGAAGATCAAGGGCGAGCTGGAAAGCTGCGAGTGCCTGCTGGGCACCTTCAGCCCCTAACCCACCGCCGGGCCCTAAGGGGCCCGCTCATTTCCCAGCAGCACCCGGAGGTGCTGGCAAGAGCCGGGAGGGCACGACAATGAAGCTGAACAAGACAAGCCGAATCATCGGCGACGACGAGAACAACATCCGCCTGATCAAAGTGTTGGATGGCGACACCGAGGACTCCGCCGAGGTGAAGGCCTTTGGCGAGCTATCGGCCGAGGTGGTCGAGGGCGAGATGGCGGGACGCACCATCCAGGCCTTCGCCTGGCTTGAGAAGGCGCCCCAGGGGCACGAGATCAACGTCACCGAGAAGCGCTCCGGGATGCGCCTGGTGCGCATCCCGGTCCTCACCGACCAGGGCGAGTGGTTCCAGCTCGACGACGCCCTGTTCAACAAGATGCTGCCGACGCTCATGGAGGGCTGCAAGACGGCGGCCTTCCATCGCTTCCAGGAAGCCAGCGAGGAGCGCCTGGCAGAGATGTTCCGGCATATGGACAAGACGCCACCGCTGGAGCATTCGGCATGAGGCGAGCCGCAGCGAGACGAGAAGCCCACCCGCGCCGCCCGATCTGGAGTGACCCATGGACACCGAGAACCAATTGCTGGCTGGGTGATATGGGCAGTTACCGGGGCGGCCTGTCTCGCCCCACTCTTTGCAGCAGCGTGGGCGTTCGCAAGGCCATTCCAACTATATCGACAACGACGATGACGGCACAGCCTGCGCCAGCAACTTAACGCGGCCGCCAGCGTCCGGCCTCGGTCGGGCGTCAGCTACACATTTCAGCTTAGCGCTGGGAGTCAATCAGCACTTTGGCAAGCGTTTCCCCGATTCGAATGGCTTCCTGTTTGCTTGAAGCGCCTTTTTCCCTCTCTTCACGTTCCGGCAGCCATTCTCCATTCCTGTTCTGGACACGGCAGCTGACTTTCCAAGCCGACGCTTCCCCGCTGGGATGCCTGATTTCCTGTACGAAAACGGTGTATTCGCGACCTTCGTACTCATTGGTGTAAGTCTCGTTGTTCATCTCTGTCACTCATAACTCTCAGCAAATGAACCTTCAACTTACCCTCACCGGCCACGCATGCACAGCCGCTTTTTGGAGCTACCATGATTGAATCCCGCGATATCCGTCACTTCCACCTTTTTTGCGGCCTCGGCGGCGGTGCCGCTGGCTTCAACCGCGGGCATGCCCGAGTCGGTACCATGGAAGCCCGATTCCGCTGCATTGGCGGTATCGACTCCGACCCGGCGGCTATCGCCGACTTCGGCAAACTGACCGGCACCCCGGGAACGGTGCTCGACCTGTTCGACCGGGACCAGTACACCGCCTTTCACGGCGCCGAGCCACCGGCAGATTGGAGAGAGGCCACGCCTGCCGACATCCAGGCCGCAGCCGGCAACGAGCGGCCGCACATCGGGTGGCATCCGGGCGATAACTACGTCAAAAAAACCTGCCTGTGGTCGGGTAATGGATTCGTCATGCCCCCTGAATATCCATTCGTCGGCGATGAGATACCGGACGATCGAATCCATAAATGCGCACCGGGTGACGAACGCGGCAACATCCGCAGTGCCACCCCGCCGGGTTTTGCTCGAGCGGTTTTCGCAGCCAACGGCGAGCAACGGGAGGCCGCGTGAATCACCCCATCATGCGCTACCACGGCGGTAAGTGGCGAATTGCAAAGTGGGTTATTCAGCACTTTCCAAAGCACCGGGTATATGTCGAGCCTTATGGCGGCGCTGCAGGTGTTCTGTTGCAGAAGCCACCTTCGTCAGCAGAGGTTTACAACGATCTCGATGGAGAGATCGTCAACGTATTTCGTGTGCTGCGCGATCGCGCCCTGGCTGAGCGCCTGGTAGAACTTTGCCGTTTCACGCCCTTCGCCCGCTCAGAGCTCAATCTGTCGCAGGAACAAACTGAAGCCCCTGTCGAGCAAGCAAGGCGCACCCTGCTCCGCGCCTGGGCCAGCTTCGGCTCTGCCGGGGCCACTCGTGGCAATTCAGGAATGCGAACGTTTACGCGCCCGGATGGCGTCTATCTGGGCGTGGCACACGCCTGGGCTCGCGTTGCTGACGCGATACCGGAATTTGCTGAGCGCTTTCGCCGCGTGGTGATTGAAAATCGACCCGCGATCGATGTGATGCTGCAGCACGACAGCAAAGAAACGCTGCACTATATCGATCCGCCCTACCTGCCTGAAACGCGCTCTCAAGGCAGCTCGCGCTACTACCGGCACGAGATGACTGTTGAAGATCACGAAGAATTGCTTGAGGCGGTGCGTCGACTTGGCGGCATGGTCGTGATGAGCGGCTATGACTCGGTGCTCTACAACAATCGCCTGAGCGGCTGGACACAGTTTTCGCTACCAACTTCGGGATCCAGCCGAATGGGTAGTGTCAGCCGCACCGAATGTCTCTGGGTTTCTCCCCGTACCGCCGAACAACAGCGCCAGCGCGATATCTTCGCCAGCGCCTGATCTACCTATTCACGGGCCTACCCCTGAAGCTGCCTGACAGGAGTGTTCATGGCAATAACACAGGCTGCGCAATGCACCGCCGAGTGCGCTATCTGCGATGCGGTGATGCAGCGCAACGACGAACTGGAAGACGAGAAGGCAGCGCTGGGCGATCAGCTGGAACGCGCTGAAAGTGACATCCACCGCCTGCGCCGCGCGATTGAGCGGGCAAAGGCCTGCGCGGCAGGCACCCTGCCCGTCGATGATGGACTGAAACTGCTGACAGTACTCAGGAGCGTTGATGAATGATGGTATTAAAGCAGCCGCTCGCCAAGACGGTTCGGTTGGCGCGATATATCCCGATAATGCGCCTCTACCAAAGGCTCGAAAAAATTAACACGCCGCTCCAAGCGGCTTTTTTACGCTTGGCGACCGGCCCTGTCAGGCCGACCAAAAGGAGAAGACCATGGGTAAATTGATTCGGCTGGACGAGTGGAAGGCTCGACGTTTTGAAGGTCAGGGGCCATCTGACAGTCTGCTGCGCAAGCTATGTCGCAACGGCGATCTGCCGGCAAAGAAAATCGGCGCCAGCTGGTACGTCGACATCGACGCAGAACAGAATCAGACAGGAAACGATCTTGCCGACCAGGTGCTGGCCAGCATGAAGAAAGGAGCATGACATGGCATCACGGCCGCGTTCAAAGCGACATAAAGGGCTGGAGCCTAACCTGTATTTCAATGGCGTCAGCTTTTCCTATCGCAATCCGGTGACCGGTAAGCGCCACGGCATGGGAAGCGACAAAGTGAAAGCGCAAGCCGCGGCGCGGATTCTTAATGCTCGGTTGATGAAGGGTGACGATCTGGTCGCCAGGGTCGAAGGGCGTGCCGGCATCACCCTGTCGGCTGCCGCCGAATCCTTTTTCAAGGAGCGCGTCGAGCAGAATCCGAAGCTGAAAGAGAGCAGTCGTCTCAACAAACACTACGTCATCAACCGGCTTATAAAAGATCGAGGCGATACCGAGCTTTCGCAAATTGATACTCGCTGGTGCGCGTCCTACCTGGACGAAAGTTTTTTGGCAAACGCCTATGTGCAGCACCGCTCCGTTTTGTCGCAGATTTTCGAGTTTGCACGCACCAAAGGATGGGTCGACGCCAATCCGGTTACCCCGACAGCAAAATCAGATGTCAGCTACAAGAAGAATAGGCAGCGCCTGACGCGCGGCCAATACCGCGCTATTCATGAATTGGCAGAACCCTGGTTTCGCATAGCGCTGGAACTGGCGCTGATCTGCTGCATGGGTCGTGCCGAGGTCACGGCTATGCGTTATGACCACATCGTAGATGGCAGGCTCAGGTACGTTCGCCAGAAAACGGCCGGTCGATCTGCGACAGCCAATGTCGCCATCCAAATGACGCCTGCTATCGAAGACGTTATTGCCCGTAGCAGAGAGGTGTCTCCCCTATCCCCCTATGTCGTGCATCGTGTTCCATATCGCGTGACAGCTCAGATACGTCGATCACGGGATCACTGGGCCATGGTATCGGGCAACATGATCTCGCGGGAGTTTGCAAGGCTGCGGGATCAGTTGCCGGAGATAAAGCGGCTCAAGCCAGAGGAGCGACCCACTTTTCACGAAGTGCGGTCGCTGGGCTCCCATCTGCTCGAGGATGCCGGCGTGCCGGAGGCGGATATTCAGGTGCTGATGGGGCATGCAGACGTAGAGATGACGAGGCACTATTTGGATGGCCACGGCACTCGGTGGCATGAAGCAAAGGGGGCAACGCTTGATTTGAACGCACTGCTGGGAGAGTGAATTTTCTCTCTTTTTTATCTCTATTTTATCTCCACAAAAAAGCCGCCATGGTGTTTAACCATAAGCGGCTGATTTAAAATATCTTTTGGTCGGGACGACTGGATTCGAACCAGCGACCTCCACAACCCCATTGTGGCGCGCTACCAAACTGCGCTACGTCCCGACGCGCCCTCACTACATCGGCGAGAACGAGGCGTATCCTACAGCACTGTTCTGCAAAAGGAAAGCCCAGCGCTCTATTCACGGCGTGGCGTACTCATACCATGGCAGCAATGTCATCAAGGCGCTCCATGCAGATACGGCCGCTGAAGAAGGAACCAAGGTCGATGTTGCGCACGTTACCGAGCATCAGCGGCGCGGTGACCGGGGTGTGGCCTACCACGACCGCCGTGATATTGGCGATCGGTGTAACGGTGCGGGATTCGACGCGCTGGCGCGACCACAGCAGCAGCTCATGTGGCGCTTCACCGATATTGGCCCAGTCGGCCGGCGGTTCGGCATGAACGATACCGACCGGGCCGTGAACCGTGTCGATCTCCATTGCCAGTGGCATCTTCTGTATGGCGTCACTGAGTCGTTGGCGCAGCTCGTCGGTTTCGAATTGCTGTGACCAGTCGCCGCCGTTCAGCAGCCACAGCCCCCACTGGTCTTCAAGCAGCGCCCGCTGCGCCATCGACTCGTGATTACCGCAAACGGCGTTAAACCAGGGCTCATGTACCAGTTCCAGGCAGCGCATCGACTGTGGGCCGCGGTCGATCAAATCGCCGACGCTGAACAGGCGGTCTCTGTCGGGCCTGAAGTTCACATCATCAAGCGCTTGCTCCAGAAGCTCGAAATGGCCGTGCAGATCGCCGACGACATAATCATGGCCGCGGGTGTTGCGCTCGAATTGCCTTGGCATTGTAGGGCTCCGGGTTATCGGAAGGCGAACGCTGGCGTCATGTCACCACGATCAGGGCGTGAATCACACCGGGTACGAATCCCATCAGCGTCAGCAGCAGATTGAGCCAGAAAGGATCAGTGATGCCCACCGCCAGATACACGGCCAGCGGCGGCATCAGAAAAGAGAGCACAACCAGCGAAATCGGATCCATGGGGGAAAAAGGCCGGGCGATACAAAATCGCCCGGCAGAGGCGTTACCAACTGATGGCGCCGGCTACCTGCTCGGGGGTGGGCACGCGGCTGGCGAACTCTTGCCCCATCGGTGAGCGCGGATCGTAAGGATTGTGATTGTTGATGTAGGCCACCAGCACCCGGTCTCCCTTCACGCCGACCGCATGACCGACGTCTTCGCCGTGACGGTCGAGGCTACGGTTCTGCAGCTCGGCCCAGTCCGCTTTCGAGTAGACCGCCAGGGCCAGCAGCGGTACCGGCTCGCTGTTGCGCTCGAAATCCTTGTAGAAGAACACCATCACGTTTTCGGCATCAAGGCGCCCGTGTCGCCACTCCAGCGTATCGTCCTGAACGATATAGCCCTGCCAGTTCTCGGGATACATGAAGGTGTAGCCGGCATCGGTGTTGCGATAGCCCGCGTAGTGCTGTTCGGGAGCGCTGCTGCTCGCAGTGATATTCGTGTTTGTATCGGCGGACGGCGACTGTTCACGCGGCGCTGAACCGGCACAGCCGGAAAGCGCCAGCGCGGTGCCCGCAATCGCCAGTACGGCGATACCCTTGCGTACGATCAACATAAGGGACCTCTCGGAAATGGTCACGGAAGAACGCCTTTCAATATAATAACCCGAGGCGTACAGAGTGTAGACCAGCAGAAGTGGTAGAAAGTTGCCGTCGATATCGCCTGGAGTGTCAGTTATGCCCCCGGCCAGCGGTCAATGCTGATCAGCTCATCGGGATGGCGACGGCTGTCCCATCCCACCTGCTCCAGCATGGGCGCGGCGTAAAATGCCTCGACGTGGCCGATACAGAGCAGTGCGATGGGGACGGCGCCCGGTGGCGCCTCAATCAGGCGTGCCAGCGCGTCCGGCTCGAACAGCGACACCCAGCCGACGCCGATACCTTCGGCGCGCGCGGCCAGCCACAGGTTCTGGATGGCGCAGCTGGCCGAGGCGAGATCCATCTCTGCCATGGTGCGGCGGCCGAAAACATAGCGTTCGCGCTCGCCGCACAAGGCCACTACCCACAGCTCGGGACAGTCACGAATCCCCTCCACCTTGAGGCGCAGAAAGTCATCGCGGCGCTCATCGAGCGCCTCGGCGGTGGCCCGACGCTCCGCGTCCACCAGAGCGGCAATCTGCTCGCGCAGGGTGGCGTCGCGCACCCTGACGAAGCGCCAGGGCTGCATATAGCCGACGCTGGGGGCCTGCCGGGCGGCTTCCAGCAGGCGTGACAGCACCGCCTCGTCGACCGGATCGGGCAGGAAGTGGCGCATGTCGCGGCGTTCGCGAATGGCGCGATAGATCGCCTCACGTTCGCGGTCAGTGTAGGCGTGACGGTTCATGGAATATCCTCGATGGCGGCATCCGCTGCATAGCGAAACGCCTCATCCAGCCGGCGCCAGCTGGCGTCCGCGCCATCATGCAGCCCGATGCGCAGCAGCGACAGCGACGTATCGACCGGCCACAGCCGCGTCAGCACCCCCTGCTCGGCCAGCCGCCGATGCCAGTCAAGCGCCCGCTGCGGCAGCATATCGAAGGCGTTGAAGAGCGCGCTGCGGCGCCGGTACTGTACCTCCTGGCCCAGCCGCTCGGTCAGCCAGTCGCCCTGGTGTTGCGAGGCCGCGTCGAGACGCTGACGCATCGTCGCCTGCCAGTCGCGATCGCGTAGCGCCTCGCCTCCCCCTCGCTGCGCCGGCGCGCTGATCATCCAGGGGCCGGACTGCCCCGTCAGCCGCTCAAGCGGCGTATCCGCCCCGCCTTGACCGATGGCGAAGCCCAGCCGCAGCCCGGCAAGACCGAAAAACTTGCCCAGCGAACGCAGCACCAGCACGTTGTCCGGCAGCGTCGGCAGCAGACTGATAGCGGGCGCACTATCGGCAAAGGCTTCATCGACAATCAGCAGCGCCCCGCGCGGCCTGAGAGCCTGCGCCAGCGCGGTCAGCGCCCGTGGTGTGTGATGCTGGCCGCCCGGATTGTTGGGGTTGACCACCACCATGGCGCGCAGATCGTCAGCCTGTGCGATGTTAAAGCCTCCATCGAGGAGGTCATCGGGGTTGTAGAACCAGGGCCGATGGCCGGCCTGCTGCCAGCGCCAGGCGTGCTCGCGATAGCCGATATGCGGCAGCGCCACGCCGCCGCGCTCAAAAAGCCCGGGCAGCCGCTCGATTGCCCACTGACTGCCAGGTACAGGCAGTATACCGAGCCTTTCGTGAGCAGCCGGCAGATAGTAATCGCGTGCCGCCTCGACAAGCGCGGTGCCGTCGTCCGGCAGGGCGCGGCAGTCTGCGGCGGTAATGGGCGTGATCGGATACGGCCAGGGATTGATACCGGTGGAGAGATCCAGCCAGCGCTGACGTGCAATGCCGAAACGCGCGCTGGCAGTGGCCAGGTCACCACCGTGCACAGGTCGCTCCGACGGCAGGGCGTAATCTCGGGTCATGACAGCAGTAGCGTGATGAGTGCCAGCCAGACTACCCAGATCAGCAGCGCGCGATCAAGCAGCCGGCAGGCGCGGCGGATGGCGTTGGCGTCAGGCGTTGCCCCGGCGCCCAGCACCGGGCGTGGCTGCAGTGTGCCGTGATAGCGGCTCGGCCCACCCAGCCGCACGCCGAGGGCGCCGGCGCCGGCGGCCATCACCGGCCCGGCATTGGGACTTTTCCAGCCGCCGCCCTGCTCTCTCCAGCAGCGCAGCGCCTGACGCAGCCGGCTGCGCGACGCCTTGCGATGCCAGCCGGCCAGCGCATAGCTCAACGCCGTCAGTCGCGCCGGCAGCCAGTTGAGCAGGTCATCGAGGCGTGCCGCTACGCGACCGAAATAGCGATAGCGAGCGTTGCGATAGCCCCACATGGCATCCAGCGTATTGGCCGTGCGGTACAGCACCACGCCGGGTACGCCGGCCACTGCAAACCAGAAAAGCGCGGCGAAAATGGCGTCGCTGCCGTTTTCCAGCACCGACTCGCAGGTCGCCAGCGCGATTTGCGGCTCTTCAAGAGTATCGACATCACGACTCACCATCATCGACAGCTGGCGCCGCGCCTCGGCGATGTCCTGCTGCACCAGCGGCGCCATAACCCGCTCGGCATGCTCTTTCAGGCTGCGCCAGCCGATCGCCAGATAAACCATCAGAGCGGCAAACAGCGTATGCCACAGCCCGGAAAGCCGGTTATCGAGCATGAACGCCAGCGCCACGGGTGGCAGCGTGACGCCCAGCCAGGCGAAAGCGCCACGCGCAATGGCCTGATGTTTTCCGGCCTGCTCGGCGTATAACACGGCCTCGACCCGGTCGGCCCACCGCCCCAGCCATACCAGCGGGTGAAAGCGCCGGGGTTCTCCCCACAACCGATCGAGAAACAGTGCTGTTAGTGTTGTTACCAACATAATAGATAACGGTATAACATCGAGATTCAGCAAACCCTACAGAGCTGCTCGAAGCGTTCACCACTGCGCTGGTTGATACTCACCTGAAAGCGCACCACTCCGGCGTAGGGCAGCTGCAGTTTGTACAAATGCCGTGCCCGTGACGTTGCCATACCCAGCCGCAGCGCTACCCAGCTCTTGATCACACCGGCATGGCTGCATACCAGTAGATGCTCGACGCGGTGCGCCATGGCCAGTGCGATAATGGACTGCCAGCCGCGTTCGATACGTGCCAGAAAGGCACCGTAGTGCTCACCCTGCGGTGGGGGCTGCTGTGCCGGGTCGTGCCAGAAGGCTTCCAGCCTTTCGCGGTCGTGTTCCAGCAGGGTGTCGGTGGGAACACCGTCCCAGTCGCCGAAATCCATCTCGGCGATATCGGCCAGACACTCCAGCGGCGTGCCCCACTCTGCAGCGAGAGCGTCGGCCACCGCGCGACAGCGCGCGAGCGGCGAGGTGATAATGCACCCGGCAGGGGTCAGCCGCCGCCCCGCCGCCAGCATGGCATCGCGACCAGCCGCTGTCAGCGCCACGTCGGCACGACCGCGCAGAGTCTGCTCGGGTCCTTCACAGCGGCCGTGGCGCAGGCAGTCGATGGTCAGGGTGATGAAGTCACTCATCGGTCGGCCCCTTGAGCCGCTGGGGCAGGCCCGCGACCACCCACCAGACCCGCTCGCACTGCTGCGCCAGGCGCTGATGCAGCTGCCCGGTTTCATCGACGAAACGCCGTGACAGGGCGTCTATCGGCACCACGCCCTGCCCCACCTCGTTGCTGACCAGCAGCACCGGGCCGGGTGCCGCCGCCAGCGCCTGCTCGAAGCGTTCGAGTTCATTGGCCATGCGCCCCTCCTCGGCCAGCAGCAGATTGGTCAGCCATAGCGTCAGACAGTCAATCAGCACGAGGCGCCCCGGCGCCGCGCAGCGCTTGAGGGTTTCCCCCAATTGCCGCGGCGTCTCCTCCAGCGCCCAGTGCGCCGGTCGTCGCCGCCGATGTGCTGCGATGCGCGCGCGCATCTCGCTGTCTTCGCCCACCTCGGCGGTGGCGATGTAGGTCACCGCAAGGCCGCTGCGCTGCGCCAGCCGCTCGGCGAAGGCGCTCTTGCCACTGCGAGCGCCACCCAGAATCAGTTCTTTCATCGCCTGTTAAAAATCTCGGTAGGGAAAAAGCGCCGTCAGCGTCAGATAAACGGCCAACTCGCTCACCTGCTGGGCCGCCCCCAGGGCGTCACCGGTAACGCCGCCCAGCTGACGACGGAAAAAAAGCCACGCGAGCCCACCCACCAGGCCGGTAACCGCCAGCACCACCAGAGCGGTCGACGGCCCCAGTGCGGCCAGCGCGACCGCCAGCGCCACGCCGATCAGCCAGCGTCGGTCGCTGGGCCGCTGCGCCCCGGTCATCGCCCTTACCCGACTGCTCTCGTCACGGCGCAGATAGGGCAGCGCCCCCATCAAAAGCGCTGCCAGTGCCCGGCTCAGGCAGTGTGCCGCGATCAGTGCGACCGCCGCCAGTGCCGGCGACAGCGCGCCCAGCAGCAGCAGGCGTCCAACGAAACTGACCACCAGCGCCAGCACGCCATAGCTGCCCACCCGACTGTCTTTCATGATCGCCAGCCGCGCCCCCACATCGCGGGCGCCACCGATGCCGTCGGCGCAGTCGGCAAGGCCATCCTCGTGCAGTCCGCCGGTCAGCAGCAGCAGCGCCACCAGGGTGATCAGCGCTGCCACCGGCAGCGGCCAGAGCAGCGCGGCCAGCAGGTAGATACTTGCCGCCAGCACGCCGATCAGCGCGCCTGCCAGGGCAAACCAGCGCTGACAGCGCGCCAGCGCCTCATTGTCGACCTCTCCCCTGACAGGTAGGGGAATTCGGGTCAGAAAGGTGATGGCAAGGCAGAACCACTGCCACTGTGTCTGCATAGTACTCTTTTCAAGTCATCTGAAGATAACGGTATAAATCAGGAAGAGAGATCGAGCCCCACATCCGCAAACGAGGCCATCTCATTGTAAAAGGCCAGCGCCGAGCGCAGCAGCGGCAGCGCCAGCGCCGCACCGGCGCCCTCGCCCATGCGCAACTGCAGCGACAGCAGCGGCCGCGCCTCGAGTTCATCGAGCAACGCCCGATGGCCACGCTCGCTGCCGCAGTGGGCGAAGATCAGGTAGTCCCGCGTCGCCGGGTAGAGGCGGCAGGCGTAGCACGCCGCCACGGTGGTAATAAAGCCATCCACCAGTACCGCCATGCCGCACTCCGCGGCACCCAGAATGGCGCCCACCATGGTGACGATCTCGAAGCCGCCCAGCGCTGCCAGTGAGTCACGCGGGCTGTCCAGCACCGCGGCGTGGCGGGCCAGTGCCTGCGTCACGATATCGCGCTTGCGCCTGTAGGTGTCGGCGTCGATGCCACTGCCATCACCGACGCAGGCCGATACCGGCAGCCGGGTCAGCGCCGCCATCAGGGCGCTGGCGCTGGTGGTATTGCCGATCCCCATCTCCCCCAGCGCGATCAGATTACTGCCGCGGTGATGCTGTTCGTGCGCCAGCCGGCGGCCGTTGGCCAGCCCCTCATCCAGTTGCGCGAGGGACATCGCGGCCTCGCGGTGTAGCGGCGCGGTACCGGCGCCCAGACGCGCATCGGTGAGCCATGCCTGCGCTGCCGGCGGGGTCACGATGCCGCAGTCGATGACCCGCAGTGCCATCTGCGCCTGGCGGCAGAACACATTGACCGAGGCGTCGCCGGCTCCGAAACGCGACACCATCAGAGCCGTCACCTCGGCACCGGCGACCGACACCCCCTCGGTGACCACCCCGTGGTCGCCGGCGAACAGCAACAGCGTGGGTGATGTCAGTTGCGGCTGACTGTCGCCCAACAGTCGCACCAGCTGCAGGGCGAGCGTTTCCAGCTCGCCCAGCGCGCCGGGCGGCTTGAGTCTGGCGTCGATGCGGCGGCGGATGTCGACGTCAGCGTCGCGGCTCAGCGGGGTAATATCGAATGTCATCGGCTCGACTCGATGGAGAGCGGGTGCGCGGACATTACCAGGCCGCTCGAACGACAGCAACGACCATGGCTTGACGCCCACCCTCGCGCCGCTCAGGATTGAGGTCGCTCGGGTGCCCGCGCCTTCGACAGCTCGTCGCAGGCCGGGATAATCGGGAAAGTGATGCGATTTCACTGCTGTCCCCGCAACGGTGATCGAGACAGCGCGAAGCCGACGCCACCGGTGAGGTTACCGGGAAGGCACTTCGCGCGTGGAGGCGCCCCCTCCTGCTCGTCAGCCCGGAGACCGGCCCGGCGATATTATCCTTTTCAACCATGCGTACGGGTCGATACGCAGGAGTCAGCATGTTACAGATTTCACTTCGGCAGTTCGCCTCCCGAGGGGCCAGGGCCGGCGTCGGTTATTCGTTGCGGCCCGGGAGTGGCGCATGAACGACGCCCCCGAATTTCCCTTCTCCGCGGTGGTCGGCCAGGCGCCGCTCAAACTGGCGCTGGTGCTGTGCGCCCTCGACCCGCGGTTGGGCGGCGTGCTTGCCAGCGGCCCGCGCGGCGCCGCCAAATCGACGCTGGCGCGCGGGCTGGCGGCGCTGCTGCCGGATGCCGCCAATACGCACTTCGTGACCCTGCCGCTGGGCGCCGACGAGGCGCGCCTGACCGGTACCCTTGACCTGCAGCGCGCCCTCGGCGAGCGCGAGGTCGCCTTTCAGCCCGGCCTGCTGGCACAAGCCCACGGCGGTGTGCTCTACATCGATGAGGTCAATCTGCTGCCCGATGCGCTGGTCGACCTGCTGCTCGATGTTGCCGCCAGCGGTGTCAACCGCGTCGAGCGCGACGGCGTCAGCCACCACCACGCGGCCGACTTCCTGCTGGTGGGCACCATGAACCCGGACGAGGGCGAACTGCGCGCCCAGCTGACCGACCGTTTCGGTCTTGCCGTGCTCGACCACCCCGCCCCGGACGTCGACGAACGCATGACGATCGTCGCACGCCGCCTCGCCTTCGACCGCGACCCATGGGCTTTCAGCGCCCAATGGCAACCCGCTCAGCAGGCGCTGTCGCAGCGCCTCGAAGCAGCCCGCGCTCGGCTGGCGCAGGTGCAGCTCTCCGACCGGGCCGCGCGCGAGATCGCCGGACGCTGTGTCGAGGCACAGGTCGAAGGCGTTCGCGCCGATCTCGCCTGGCGCCGCGGGGCACTGGCCCACGCCGCCTGGCAGGGGCGCGAGACGGTGACCGACGAGGATATCGAGCCCCTCGAAGCGCTGGTGATGGCCCACCGCGCGCCGCACTGGCTGGCCGGCCGCGACACCAGGACAGCCGATGAGCCGACCGGCGGCAACGCCGCGAGCAAGCCGGAAGACGATACAGGCCAGCGCGGCGAGAACGGGGCGCAGCAGCGCGAGGGGCAGGATAGCACGAGCGGCTATAGCGGCCGCCAGCGGCCCGCAACACCGTCACGGCGCCCCGATCTCAACGGCGGCGATAGTGCCGGCAGCACGGCCGACGACCCCACTGCTGGCCAACCCGGTCCTGACGAACAGGATGAACATGACACCGCCGCCGGTGACTGGGGCGCTCTGGAGACACCCCGGGCGCCAGCGCTGACGCCCGCGGCCGCGCCCCGGCTGCGGCTCGATGCAGCGCCTGTCAGCGCGCCCGGTCACCGACGTACGCCGCGCGGCCACCGCAGTACCGACAGCCACCACATCGACTGGCCCACCAGCCTCGCCGCAGGCCTGCCACGCCGGCCCGATCAGCTGCGCCACCGGCGCGAGCCACGGCGCCCCGAGCTGCTCGAGTTTATCCTGCTCGATACCTCCGGCTCGGCGCTGGAGAGCGGCGCACAGGGCGCCAGACGGCTGGAGCGGGCGCTGGGCGCAGTCGAGCAGATCAGCCGACGCGCCTACCTCGCCCGCCATCAGTTGATGATCAACGGCTTTGGCGGCGCAACGGTGCGCGAACTTGTCGCTCCGCAGCGCGCCCCGCGCCGCCTCGACGGCCTCGCCGAGCGGCTTGGTGCCGGCGGCGGCACGCCGCTGCGGCGGGCGCTGCTCGACGCCCGTCGACGCATCACTCGGCTCAGGCGTCACCATCCCGAGCGCGCCATTCGACTCTGGATCGTGACCGATGCCTGTAGCCGCGACGACTTCGCGATCGCTCCACTGGCCGCCGAGGTGCACGTTATCGACTGCGAACTGCTACAGCGCCAGGGCCGTCGCGGCCGCGCCGCCGAACTGGCCGCCGCGCTGGGCGGTCGGCTTCACCATTTCGAGGCGGCGCCCGCGCCGGACGCCGCGACTTCGACCCGGGAGGGCCATGCGCCATGAACGATCAGAGCGACAGCAGCGACGCGCGCTACCAGCGGCGCATGGCCAACAAAAAGCGCGTGGTGGATGAGCGCATTCGCAGCGCCAGCGAAGAGCGTGGCGTGCTGATAGCGCTCAAGGGCAACGGCAAGGGCAAGAGCAGCTCGGCGTTCGGTACCATGGCGCGCGCCCTGGGTCACGGCCAGCGCTGCGCCGTTATCCAGTTCGTCAAGGGGCAGCGCGAGACCGGCGAATACCGCTTCTTTCGCGACCAGCCGCAGGTCGATTTCCACGTCATGGGCCATGGCTTCAGCTGGGAGGTGCGCGACGTGCACAAGGAGCGCGAGGCTGCCGAGGCCGCCTGGGCGCTGGCCGAAGGCTATCTGAATGACGCGCGCTACCACTTTCTGCTGTTCGATGAACTCTCCTACATGATCAAGTACGGCCACCTGAGCGCCGAGCGTATCGCCACCGCGTTAAGCCATCGCCCCCGCCATCAGAACGTGATGCTGACCGGGCGCACCCTGGCGCGTGAACTGGCCGATATCGCCGACACCATCAGCGTGGTACAGGATGAGCGTCACGCCTTTCGTCTTGGCGTCAAGGCGCAGCCGGGTATCGAGTATTGATGAATTCCAACAGTATTCAATGTCCTGCGCTGCTGATCTCCGCCATGGCCTCCGGCCAGGGCAAGACCACCGTGACCGCTGCTCTGGCGCGCTACCACCGGCGCCAGGGGCGGCGAGTGGCGGTATTCAAGACCGGGCCGGACTACCTCGACCCGCAGATTCTGGCCCACGCCGCCGGCAGCCCGGTCGCGCCGCTCGATCTGTGGATGGCGGGCGAGGCTTTCTGTCGCCAGCAGCTCCACCGCGCCGCCCGGGAGGCCGACCTGATTCTCGTCGAAGGGGCCATGGGGCTTTTTGATGGCACCCCCTCCAGCGCCGATCTGGCAATCGCCTTCGGCCTGCCGGTGGCCTGTGTGCTCAACGCCCGCGGCATGGCGCAGACCGCCGCCGCAGTGGGCCTCGGGCTGGCCCGCTTTCGCCCCGAAATGCACTTCCATGGCCTGGTGGCCAATGCCCTGGGCAGCGAGCGCCACCGTCAGCTGATTGCCGACAGCCTGCCCGCCGATGCGCCGCTGCTCGCCAGCCTGCCACGCCGCGACGAACTGGCGCTGCCGTCGCGCCATCTGGGGCTGATACAGCCCGGTGAGGGCGACGACCCCCATAATCGCGAGCTGGATGCCCGTCTCGATGCCGCCGCCGAACTGCTGGCCGACACCCCGCTGGCCGAACTGCCGCCCAGCGTGCCCTTCACCGCCGCCGAGATCGCTCCCCCGCCGCCGCTGCTCGTCGGGCGACGCATCGGCGTGGCCCGCGACGCCGCCTTCAGCTTCCTCTATGCCGCCAACCTGCAACTGCTGGAAGCGATGGGCGCCGAGCTGCGCTACTTCTCGCCGCTGCGCGATAAACACCTGCCGGCCGGACTCGACGCCCTCTGGCTGCCGGGAGGCTATCCCGAGCTGTACGCCGCGCGGCTGGCCGCCAACCGCAGCATGGCAGCCTCGATCGCCGCGCTTGACGCCGACGGCAGCGCGATTGTGGCCGAATGCGGCGGCATGCTGTATCTACAGCAGACGCTTACCGACCAGCAGGGCGTGCGCCACCGCATGGCGGAGGTGCTACCGGGTCACGGCGAGATGCGCAGCAAAAGAGGCTGCCAGGGGATGCAGAGCGCGCCGCTGCCGGAGGGCGAGATACGTGGCCACGCCCACCACCACTCGCGCAGCCACGACACTCTCGACCCCATTGCCCACGGCGTGCGCGCCAGCCATCCGGCGCCGGGCGAGGCGATCTTCCGCCGCGGTCAGCTCACCGCCAGCTATCTGCATCTCTTTTTTCCCTCGCAGCCGCAGGCGGTGGCGGCGCTGTTTGGTGCGCCGCCGGGTGTCGAGCCCCCCAAAGAGCGTCAAAATGCGACGAGCGGCGCATGACGCCAACAATCGAGGCGGTGGGTATCGCCGTTGGTGTGGGCTGTCGACGCCACTGCCCGCCCGAGGTGCTGGCGACACTGGTCAGCGCGGCGCTGGAGGGCGCCGGGCTGAGCGTTGATGACGTCAGCCTGCTGGCCAGCCTGGTCGACAAGGCCGATACCCCGGCCATTGTGGCACTCGCCGAGCGTCACGGCTGGCCGCTGCAAACGCTGCCGGCGGCACAGCTGGCACTTTACGAACATCGGCTGAGCCACAAAAGCGAGGCCGCGCGGCGCGTTCACGGCACGCCCGGGGTCGCCGAAGCGGCGGCGCTGGCCAGCCTGGAACAACAGGGCGGCAGTGCGCGACTGCTGCTGCCACGCCGTCACAACCGCTGGGCAACGGTCGCCATTGCCACCGCCGGATAGTCCGACCGGCTCAATTTTCAGGAGGTTTTCATGACCCGCCCCACACTACACAAGGTGCCTGCCACAGTGGTCACCGGCTTTCTCGGCAGCGGCAAGACCACCCTGCTGTCGCATCTGCTGCGTAACGCCGGCGGGCGACGCATCGCGGTGATCGTCAACGAGTTCGGCGAGCTGGACGTCGACGCCGAGCTGGTGCGCGGCTGCCAGCTGGAGGGCTGCGAGGAAGAGGCCGCCGTAGAGCGCGAACAGGGCGTCTTCGAACTGGCCAACGGCTGCATCTGCTGCACCGTCGAGGAAGCGTTCCTGCCGGTGATGCAGAAACTGGTCGAACGCCGCGACGAGATCGATCACATCCTCATCGAGACCTCCGGCCTGGCGCTGCCCAAACCGCTGGTGCAGGCCTTCAACTGGCCCGACATCAAACAGTTCTGCACCGTCGACAGCGTGATTACGGTGGTCGACGGCCCGGCGCTGGCCGCCGGCCGGGTCGCCCACGACCACGAGCGCATCGAGGCGCAGCGCCGCGCCGACGACAGCCTCGACCACGACCCTACCCTGCAGGAGCTGCTCGACGACCAGCTCGCCTCCGCCGACCTGGTGGTGATCAGCAAGGGCGACGCCCTGGAGGCGCCGAGCCGCCAGGGCGTCGAGCAGCGGCTGCGCGCTGAACTGCCCGAACGAGTGCAGACCCTGTGGGCGACTCACGGCGAGGTCGACGTGGCGGCGGTGATGGGCATGGCGCTGGCCTCGGAAGCGCGGGTCGAGGACGTTCACACCCACCACGACGACCACCACGCCGAGGGGCGCGAGCATCACCACGCCCACGACGACTTCGATTCCTGCGTGGTCACCCTGGGCAGCGTCGACGGTAAGCGGCTGGCGGCGGCGCTGGAGGGCGAGCTGGCCCGCCAGACCATCTACCGGGTCAAGGGTTTCGTCGATGTCGGCAAGCCCATGCGCCAGGTGCTGCACGCCGTCGGCAACCGCCTCGACCAGCACTTCGACCGCCCCTGGCGCGGCGATGAAACGCGCCAGACGCGGCTGGTGGTGATCGGCCGCGAACTGGATCGGGCGCAGCTCGAACGTGCGCTGGGCGAGGCAGAAACGGCTGCTGCGCCGGTTGAGTGATGCGCGCAGGAGACGACCTGCTGCGTCAACCGAGCGCAGGTTGAAGCAAGGGTCTTTCGACAGAACGTCGAAAGTAGCGCCCGGGGAAGGGGTCATAGCGCCCTTGCGGAGACCCGCTCTCGGTTATGCACTTCCCATCCAGGAGCCCTTATGCATCTTCTGACAGCCCAGCCCGGCGGTTTCACCGACGATGCCGGCATCATCGACCTGGCACAGACGTCGGCCGAGCTGGTGATGCTATCCGCCGCCGATAGCGTGCTGAGCCTGTTCGCGTCCGTTATCGAAAGCGAAGACGATGCGTCGCGCCCCTCGGTGCGGCTGGCCAACTGGATGAACCTGCTCAAGCCGGCGGCGTTCGATCTGTATCGCGACCGGGTGCTGGACGCCCGCAGCGACGAGGCGCCACAGGGGCCGAAGGTCGTGCTGCTGTCGCTGCTGGGCGGCGCCACCTACTGGCCCTACGGCCTCGAGCAACTGCAGGCCTGGGCCGCGCGACCGGGACGCACCCTGATCGTGGTGCCGGGCGAGGATATGGAAGATGAGGCGCTGCTCAACGCCGGCACGGTAGCCTACGAAGATGCCCGCCGCGTCTGGCGCTATCTGCGCGAAGGGGGGCTGGAGAACGCCCGCTCGCTGCTCGGCTGGCTGGGCGAGCGCTTTCTCGACCGCCCGCAGCCGTGGCGCGAACCGCGCGTGCTGCCGCGCGTCGGCCTCTACCTGCCGGGCGGCCACAGCCCGGCCACTATCGACGACTGGCGCGCGCGCTGGCAGCCCGAGCGGCCGGTGGCGGCGCTGGTGTTCTACCGCAGCCATCTGCAGCAGGGCAACACCGCCGTTTTCGACGCCCTGATCGAGGAGATCGAAAGCGGCGGTTTCAACCCGCTACCGGTAATGGTCGCCTCGCTCAAGGAGCCGCTCTGCCTCGATACTCTCGATGCCCTGATCGAACGCAGCGACGCCAGCGTGATGCTCAACACCACCGGTTTCGCGCTGGCGGGCGGCGCCAGCGGCGCGCCCTCCTCGACACTGTCGCGCTATCGGCATCCCTGGACGCGGCGCATTCCCATCCTGCAACTGATCATGGCCGGCACCAGCCAGGCGGCCTGGCAGGACCACCCCAAAGGGCTGCGTCCGCGGGATATTGCCATGCATATCGCCCTGCCGGAGATCGATGGGCGCATCATCACCCGGCCGGTGGCGTTCAAATCGGCGCAGCGCTACGCCACTCGCTGCCAGCATCAGGTGGTGGTCTATCAATTGCACCGCGAGCGCAGCCGCTTTGTCATCGAACTGGCGCGGCGCTGGGCGGCGCTGGCCACCGGTGCCAACGCCGACAAGCGGGTGGCGCTGGTGCTGGCCAACTACCCGGCCAGCGACGCGCGCATCGGCAACGGCGTAGGGCTGGATACCCCCGCCTCGACGCTGGCCATTCTTCACCGGCTGCGCACCGAGGGCTACCCGGTCGGCGACGTGCTGCCCGACGACCCCACGGCGCTGGTCGAGTGGCTCACCGAGACGGTCACCAACGACGCCGACAGCCGCCGTCGCGGGGCGGCGCAGAGCCTGTCGCTGGCCACCTATCGGCAGCTTTTTGCGCGCCTGCCGGCGGCGTCCCGTCAGGCGGTCATCGCGCGCTGGGGGGAGCCCGAGCAGGACCCCATGCAGCGCCATGGGCGGCTGATGATCGCCGGCATGCGCCTTGGCGATACTTTTATCGGCGTACAGCCGGCGCGCGGCTTTGGCATCGACCAGGCGGCGGCCTACCACGATCCCGACCTGCCGCCCACTCATGGCTATCTGGCCTTCTACTTCTGGCTGCGTCACGTCTACCGCGTCGATGCCTTTGTCCACGTCGGCAAGCACGGCAATCTCGAATGGCTGCCGGGCAAGGGAACGGCGCTTTCCGGCGAGTGCTGGCCGGACATCGCGCTGGGGCCGATGCCGCACCTCTACCCCTTTATCGTCAACGATCCCGGCGAAGGTGCCCAGGCCAAGCGCCGTGCCCAGGCGGTGATTGTCGATCACCTGATGCCGCCCATGAGCCGTGCCGGCATCCACGGCGATCTGGCCGAGCTGGAGCGCCTTACCGACGAGTACTACCAGGCCGAAGGGCTCGACGAACGCCGCGCACAGTGGCTGATCGAGGCAATTCTCGAGCGGGTCAAAAACTCCCATGTACTGGAGGAGCTGCGCCAGACGCCATCGGCGCGCTCACGCGGCGAGCACTCGAGCACCGGACAGCGCAGCGATTCGTCCGCACAGGCGATTATCGACGACGATCAGCAGCTTCTGCAGGCGCTGGACAACTACCTCTGCGACATCAAGGAGGCGCAGATTCGCGACGGCCTGCACGTGCTGGGCCAGCTACCGCAGGGCGAGTCGCTGCGCGATACCCTGATCTCGCTGGTGCGCCTGCCGCGCGGCGATAGCCCCGAGGCACAGGGGCTGATCCACGCGCTGGCGGCGGATTTCGACCTCTTTGCCGAGGACCGCGATTTCGATCCGCTGGCCAGCGACGCCGCGCCCTGGCCCGGCCCCCGGCCGCAAGCGCTGGCGGCACTCGACGATCGCGCCTGGCGCACCCGTGCCCACACCCGCGAGCGGCTGGAACAGCTCGCCTGCCGGCTGGTCGAGACGCATGTCATCAATGCAGGTCCCTACCGAACAGTAAGCGGACCCCGGCAAGACGGATTCGATAGCCTGCCTGCGCCGTTCTCGCCACCGGGAGAGCGTGCCGGAATTCCGGCGGCACCGGCAGCAGATTTGTGCAAGGGCGCTATAAACCCCTCCATGGGCGCTACTTTCGCCATCCCTGGCGAAAGACCCTTGCGTCAACCTGCTTCCGGTTCCGTAACGACCGGTTTTTTGCCATGTACTCTTGAACGAACCGCGCCACTGCTCGCCTTTATGCGCGACAGCCTGCTGCCGCTGCTGCACGAAAGCGTCGACAACGAACTGGCCATGCTGATCGAAGGGCTCAATGGTGGCTTTGTGCCTCCCGGCGCCAGCGGCGCCCCCAGCCGCGGCCGACTCGATACGCTGCCCACCGGGCGCAACTTCTACACCCTCGACAGCCGCGCCATGCCCACCGCCACCGCCTGGACACTGGGGCAGAAGGCGGCCGAGGCGCTGGTCATGCGTCACCTGCAGGAGCACGGCGACTATCCGCGCAGCATCGGCCTGTCGGTGTGGGGTACCGCCACCATGCGCACCGGTGGCGACGACATCGCCCAGGCCTTCGCCCTGATGGGAGTGCGCCCGATCCGCACGGCGGGCACCCAGCGGCTGGCCGACTTCGAAGTGATCCCCGCCTTCCAGCTGGGTCGTCCGCGGGTCGATGTCACCCTGCGCATCTCGGGCTTTTTCCGCGACGCCTTCCCCGGCCTGATCGATTTGTTCGACTGCGCCGTGCGCGCGGTCGCCGAGTTCGACGAACCGGGCGACGCCAACACCATTGCCGCCAACGTGACAGCGCGCCGCGAGGCCCTTGTGCGCGACGGCCTGGATGCCGACAGCGCCGCCCGCCAGGCCGGCTTTCGTATCTTCGGCCCGCGCCCCGGCGCCTATGGTACCGGCCTCAAGGCGTTACTCGACGGCGGCCGCTGGGAGGACGAAAGCGATCTCGCCGAGGTCTGGATCAACCATGGCAGCTACGCCTGGGGCAAGGGCGTCGAGGGCGAGCCCGCCACCGACGCCCTGCGCGGCCGGCTCGGCACGCTGCAGGCGGTACTGCAAAACCAGGACAACCGCGAGCACGACCTGCTCGACTCCGGCGACTACAGCCATTTTCTGGGCGGCATGAGTACCGCTGCCCGCGCCGGTGGCGCCTCCCCGGCGCTCTACTTTGGCGACAACGCCAACCCGGCCAGCCCCGCCGTACGCTCGCTGAAAGAGGAGATCAATCGGGTAATGCGCGCGCGGGTCACCAATCCAAAATGGATCGCGGCCATGCAGCGTCACGGCTACAAGGGCGCCTTCGAGATGGCCGCCAGCGTCGACTACCTCTACAGCTGGGACGCCACCACCGGCCAGGTGGCCGACTACCAGTATCAGCAGATCAGCGACGCGCTGCTGTTTAACGACGACAACCGCCGCTTTCTCGACGACCATAACCCCCGGGCGCTTCAGGAGATGGGCGAACGGCTGATGGAAGCGATCGAGCGCGGGATGTGGCAAGCGCCCGGTGAATATGAAAGGCGTTTGCAGTCGCTGCTGCTGGAGATGGATGAGCGCCGGGAGATGGCGGCACCGGGCTGACAGCCTTCGCCTGAGCTGTACGGGCGCGGCAACACCAACTAGACTTGAAGGCCTTCAAGGAGATCTCTCATGAGCAACCATTCGCCTTCTACCGACTCGGAGTTTGCAACCCGGGAGCAGGCTGACAGCCACGACCGCTGGTTCCGCGCCAGAGTGCAGGCGGCGCTGGAGAGCGACAAGCCGAGGTTGCCCCACGACGAAGCCATGGGACGTGTAGAGCGCCTGATCGCAGAGCGGCGGCGCCGACGTGCGGATTGAGTGGTCCGATGAGGCGCAGCTTGACCTTGTGGACATTCAAAGCTGGATCGAACAATCCAACCCGCGTGCAGCAGAGACACTGCGCGCAGCGATTGCCTCGGGTGTCGGGCGCCTTTCGCAAGCGCCCCATGCTTTTCCACAGGGTCGCGTGGTCGGCACCCGAGAGTACGTCGTTCACCCCAACTACATCCTGATCTATAGCATCGACGCCACAGTGGTCACGGTGCTGCGCCTTTTGCACGCTCGCCGGCAATATCCATGACGCCGCAACCGCTTTTTTCACGCCCGATCTCTTTTTTACTGTGGCGACGAACTCGACCATGACCGTCCGCCGGCCATCTTTCGCCGCAAGCCGTACGCTGATGGTTCAAGGCACCACTTCGGACGCCGGCAAGAGTGCCCTGGTGACGGCCCTGTGCCGCCTCATGGCGCGCCGCGGACTGCGGGTCGCGCCCTTCAAACCGCAGAACATGGCGCTCAACAGCGCGGTGACCGTCGACGGCGGCGAGATCGGCCGCGCCCAGGCCGTGCAGGCGCTGGCCGCCGGGGTCGAGGCGCAGGTCGACTTCAACCCGGTGCTGCTCAAGCCGGAGAGCGATCAGGGTTCGCAAGTGATCGTCGCCGGTCGCGTCATCGGTCGCATGCAGGCGGCGGAATACTACGCCCACAAGCCGAAACTTCTGGAAGCGGTGATTGCCGCCCACGACCGACTGGCGGCAACCTTTGAGCGGGTGATCGTCGAGGGTGCCGGCAGCGCCGCCGAGATCAACCTGCGCCGCCACGAC
The DNA here is from genome assembly GCF_000382245.1 of Kushneria aurantia DSM 21353. Lineage (GTDB taxonomy): Bacteria > Pseudomonadota > Gammaproteobacteria > Pseudomonadales > Halomonadaceae > Kushneria > Kushneria aurantia. The sequence goes on along the minus strand of NZ_KB907863.1, from coordinate 26,120 downwards.
CTGGCCAATATGGGCTTTGCCGAAGCGATCGACTGCCCGGTGGTGCTGATCGCCGATATCGACCGCGGCGGCGTCTTCGCCCAGCTGGTCGGCACCCTCGACGTTATCAGCGAAAGCGAGCGAGCACGGGTCGTGGGGCTGGTCATCAACCGCTTCCGCGGCGATATCGAACTGCTCAGGCCCGGGCTCGAGTGGCTGGAGGCGCGCACCGGCAAGCCGGTGCTGGGCGTGATCCCCTGGCTTGCCGAGCTGCATCTGGAGGCCGAGGACAGCCTGTCGATGGCCGGTGACAGCCTCGGCAAGGTAGACGCCCTCGAAGTTGCCGTGGTGCGGCTGCCGCACATCAGCAACCACACCGACTTCGACCCGCTGCGCCTGCACCCGGCGGTCAATCTGCGCTTCGTGCGCGCGCCCGCCGAACTGGAGCGCACCGACCTGATCATTCTGCCCGGCAGCAAAAGCGTGCGTGCTGACCTCGACTGGCTGCGTGCCACCGGCTGGGCGCCGGCACTGGCCCGCCACCTGCGCTACGGCGGCCGAGTGATGGGCGTTTGCGGCGGCTATCAGATGCTGGGAAGGCGCATTTGCGACCCGCAGGGTGTCGAGGGGGAAGTCGGCGAGAGTCCGGGACTGGGCTGGCTGGACCTTGCCACCACTCTGAAGGCCGACAAACAGCTTCATCGCGTGACCGGCCACTGTCTGCTCGGCGAGCGGCGGGCGGCGGTGAGCGGCTACGAGATTCACGTCGGCGAGAGCCGCGGTGCGGGGCTGGGCGCCAGCGTCTTTCAGCTCGACGACGGCCGCCGTGACGGCGCCCGCTCGTGCGACGACCAGATCCTGGGCAGCTACCTGCACGGCCTGTTCGACCACAGCGAAGCGCTGGCCGCCCTGCTCCAGTGGGCCGGACTGGAGACAGCGGCGCCTTTTGACTACGAAGCGCATCGGCTGGCCGAGATCGAGCGGCTGGCGGATCACGTCGAGGCGGCGATCGACTGGCAGCGCTGGCCGGATTACAGCTTGAACGTGCCGACATCAACGTCATGATGGTGACCAGCGATGATGTTGCCTCACGGCGTGGCCAGCGTTTTTTCCACCCAGGGCAGCTAGGCCGCAAGGTGCCGGCGATTGTTGTCCACCAGCGCAAAAAGTTCGTCGGCATGGGGGCGATCCAGCAGCTCGAGGCGCAGATCGTCGGCCACTTCCAGGGCAAACATCCCGGTCTCTCCTGTTCAGTCAGCGCTATCCGGCAGCAGAAAATTGCCCCGCCCGTCACCCAGCTGCGACGCCACTTCGGAGTCGTCCTTCAATTCGACACCGGAGAGTTCGCGCCGGCTGGCCTCGTCGAGCAGGTAGAGAATCAGCGTCGTCGCCGCCTCGAAGGACTGGCCGCGCGGACGGATATTGGAGACACAGTTGCGCTCGCTGTCGCGACGGCCGCTGCGCGGTTGCCAGGTGAAGTAGACACCGAGGCTGTCCGGCGAGCTGAGCCCCGGCCGCTCGCCGATCAGTACCACTCCCATGCGCGCGCCCAACGCCTCGCCGATGGGGTCGCCGATCGCTACCCGGCCCTGCTCGACCAGCGCCAGCGGGCCGATATGCCAGCCGCGCTCGCGGATCGGCGGGAGCAGTCGATCGAGCAGCGTGGCGGCATGCTCATGAATCGCCCGCGCCGACAGGCCGTCGACCACGCTGATCGACAGATCGCACTGTTCGACCTGCATTGCCGCCAGCTGCTCGCGGCTGTCGTCGCTCAGTAGCCGGCCCAGATCGGGGCGGCGCAGGTATTCGCCGCGATCCTGCGCCCGACTCTGCAGCCGCACCACCTGACTGAAGCGCTCATTGAGCGTCGCCATCATGGTTTCGCTGTCCAGCGGCAGATGCACCGCATCACGCGCTCTGGCGTGGGCCAGCTGAAATTCGAGATGGGGCGCGGTAGGCAGACTGCCGCCCGCCCGGCCCAAACCAATGCGGGCATCGGTGTGGCGCGAAAGCGTTCGCCAGGGGTTATCGATCACGCCGGGCACGCCGCTTGTGCGTTCGCTGTCAGTCATGAGGCGCTCCTTGCCAGCGCATGGGCAAAGGCCGGCGGCAGCTCACCTTCGATGGCGATGCGGCCGTGGTGGTCGGTAATGCCCATCTGCGCAAGCCAGGCCTCGAACTGCGGCGCCGCCTTCAGACCCAATACCTCGCGCACGTAGAGCGCATCGTGGAAAGAGGTGGTCTGGTAGTTGAGCATGATGTCGTCGGAGCCGGGAATACCCATTACATAGTTGCAGCCGGCGGCGCCCAGCAGGGTGAGCAGCACGTCCATATCGTCCTGGTCGGCCTCGGCGTGGTTGGTGTAGCAGACATCCACACCCATCGGCACGCCCAGCAGCTTGCCGCAGAAGTGGTCTTCCAGACCGGCGCGGATGATCTGTTTGCCGTCGAAGAGGTACTCCGGGCCGATAAAACCCACCACGGTGTTGACCAGCAGCGGCTCGAACTCCCGCGCCACGGCGTAGGCGCGCGCCTCCAGCGTCTGCTGATCGACGCCGTGGTGGCCGTTGGCGGAGAGCGCGCTGCCCTGACCGGTCTCGAAGTACATGACGTTCTGCCCCACCGTGCCGCGCCCCAGCGACTGTGCGGCGTCATGGCCTTCGCGCAGCACGGCGAGATCGATGCCGAAACCGCGGTTGGCCGACTCGGTGCCGGCGATCGACTGGAATACCAGATCGGTGGGTGCGCCGCGCTCGATCGCCTCGATGGCGGTAGTGACATGGGTCAGCACGCAGCTCTGGGCGGGAATGGCGTAGCGGCTGATGATATCGTCGAGCATCTTGAGAAGGGTCACCACCGTGCCGGTGTTGTCGGTGGCGGGGTTGATGCCGATCACGGCATCGCCGCTGGCGTAGAGCAGGCCGTCGAGAATGCTGGCGGCAATGCCGGTGGCACTGTCGGTGGGGTGGTTGGGCTGCAGCCGGGTGGAGAGACGCCCGGGGAGTCCGATGGTGTTACGAAAGGCGGTGACGACGCGACACTTGTGGCCCACCAGCACCAGATCCTGCAGCCGCATGATTTTGCTGACCGCCGCCACCATTTCAGGCGTCAGACCGGGGGCAAGTCGGCTCAGTTGCTCACTGCCCACGTCATGGCAGAGCAGATAGTTGCGAAACTCGCCCACCGTCATCCCCGCCACCGGCCGGAACGCCGCGGCGTCGTGGCGGTCGATAATCAGTCGGGTGACTTCGTCCTCTTCGTAGGGGATCAGCGGCTCCTCGAGAAAACGCGCCAGCGGCACCTCGGCAAGTGCCAGCTGCGCCGCGGCGCGCTCCTCGCCGCTGGCCGCAGCGATTTCCGCCAGCTCATCGCCGGAGCGCGCCGGTGTGGCGCAGGCCATCAGCTCACGCAGGCTCTCGAAGCGGTAGCGTCGACCACCGGTGTCGTAGTACCAGCAACTCATGCGTCCACCTCCCGCCAATAGCGTTATTGTGGTTACGGTGTGTTGTGATGCCTGCCCACCTCGACCGGGAGGCTATCTTTCAGCATAAACAAGCAGCGCACGGGGTAAAGCGGCAAAATCGATCCGCACCTGATCCGCGTTGCGGTTTATCCTTGTAAGGGGGCGGCGCCCTGCTGTCGTACTGCTGGAGAGAAAGGAATGACCCTGACCATTTTGCTGATCGTCGTGACCTGTGCGGTCTCGATTCCCGCTTTCAGTAACCGTCGCCTGCTGGAGGCGCTGCTGTTCTGGCCACCGGCGATCGGACGCGGACAGCTCTACCGCTTCGTGACCCACGGCTTCGTGCACGCCGACGGCCGGCACCTGCTGTTCAACATGGTTACGCTATTCTTCTTCGGCCGCGCCATCGAGTCCTTTTTTGTGTCGATGATCGGCGCAATCGGCTTTGTCGCCTTCTACCTGGGCGGCATTGTGGTGGCGATCCTGCCCAGCTACCTCGCTCACCGCAGTGACAACCGTTACCGCAGCCTTGGCGCTTCGGGGGCGGTCTCGGCGGTGCTGTTTGCCTTCATTCTGGCCGCCCCCTGGTCAACGCTCTATGTGTTCGTCGTACCGGTGCCGGCGATTGTCTTCGCACTGCTCTACACCGCCTGGTCGATCTACGCCGGACGCCGCGGCGGTGACGGCGTCAACCACAGCGCCCACCTGTGGGGCGGTGCCTATGGCGTGGCGTTCATGCTGTGGATGGCGCCGCAACTGGGGCCGCGCTTTATGGAGCAACTGCTGTCGCCCTGAGGCCGTCGCTGCATTGCGTCCGCACCGGAAGAACCGAGACAGACCAGGCACATAAAAAAGCGGGGCGTCGCTGACGACACCCCGCTTTTAACATCAATGCTCAGCGATCAGCTACCGGCACTCGATGCCGCGGCGCTACCCGCTGCAGCACCGGCAAGGCAGCTCTGCAGCCGCTCGGTCAATGCCTCCAGGCCCTGATGTACCTGCATGGGTGCCGCTTCGCTCCAGGCACCGATCGGCTCGAAACGCGGCGCCTGACCCTCGGCGGCCACGCCACGCTCGCCGAGCTGATCGAAGTAGTAGTAATTGCCCTCGGCCAGCGTCTGCAATTCCAGACGGTAGGCGATATCGCGCCCCTGCCAGCTAGTGGCCCCGGTTAGCGCGCTGCGCTCGCTGCGATCATCAGTGACCGTGGTGTTAAAGGATAGATCGCTCTTTTGTACCGGCGTCATCAGTTCACCACGCTCGACCTGCACCGGCTGCGGCTCGAGCGTGGACTGCAGACAGCGCTGGCGCTGCGCATCGTTCACGTCGGTGGCAGGCCGGTTAAAGGCGACGGCGCCCATCATGACCCCATCGCTGCCCTGAACGGTATGCACCTCACCGCTCGAGGATGCCTCGTTGTCGATAACGTAGTGCGAGGGCCCGCAGCCCGCCAGTAACAGCAGCGTCGCGGCACCCATCCATGTTCGCTTGCTCATCTTTTCAATCCGCCCCTGTTAACGCTTTCGTCAGTGGCATTCAGTGTAGCCAGGGCGTGGCGCCCGGGCACAATTCCGGCAGGCTGCCCGGGCACACAAAAACGGCGAGCTTTTGGCTCGCCGTTTTTCTGCCCGGGCGCATTGTCATCCTGACAAGGGCTATCGTCCCTGATAGCAACACCCTTTTTTTACTGCACCGACAAGTATTCAGCTTGCCAGCGATATACCCATGCTGCGTGCCAGCTGCTGCGTCTGAAAACAGGCGTGCACCAGTGGTGAGTGCTGATTGTCCTGCGAAGCAGCTCCCCAGGTAGTGATGAATTCGCCGCAATCCCTGCAGCAGACTTCATCCCAGTCCATGGGAACTTCTACAACGTCAAGACTATCGCTACCGCAGCGGTGACAGGTCAGTTCCGGCATGTGAACACTCCTTGTTCGTGAGGCGATTCCCTCCATGGTGCCGAACAGGAGATATCGCTCCTTCGACCTCTCCTGTACAGCATGTGTACAGAATCCACGATTCCCTGACAGCGGTCAATAGCGAAAGCGCTCCGAAATGCAAAATTTTCTGGACGTGATTTATACAGACACAGCAGCACAGGCTTTATTCACTCTGATAATCGGTGTCTGCGCCATGATCGCCTGCAGATGGGCTGGCGATTTGCCCGGCGTATCGGCGAAGATAGGCACCCGATACATCAAGCGAGCGGATAGACAGGGATGGATGTGACCTCAATCTTGCAGGAGTATCGCCACTGGCAGCGCTTCTCGCGACAGGAGAAGCTGGATGGCGAGCATCGCGCGGCGGTGCAGAAGCTGGCCAAGTCCGGCGCCATGGCAAGCCGTATGACAGCCTCTTACAAAAGCATGGCTGAACGTGCTGCCAGCGAAGGTGCCTGTTACCGTACACTGTTCAACCGCCGCGTCGACGAAGAGAACAGCCTGGCCTGCGAAGGCTGGCTGTTCGTTCGGCGTGTACTGGGCGAAGGCGGTACGACAAAAGTGCGCGCTACCATGTTGGAGACCTTCACTCTCGAACACGGCGCCATTGCACCGGGAAGCCGCCCTGCGGTGCCGGTAACGCTGGAAATTTTCGACGAGCTACTGGTGCAGAGCACTATGCAGCTCGGTTGCCGGGTGGATCGCCACGATGACGATGGCGACACCCGCTTCATCACTTTTGTGGATATGGTTCGCGGCGATCTCAAGCCTCATCTCTGAAACGCCATCGCGACGGACCGCGAGACAGGCACGACAGCGACCGATTCGTTATATCAGGAGACTTCTACGTCATGGATACTCAGCCCTCCCCCTGGACCCAGCTCCCGCTCAAGGAGATCGACAGCGCCACTCATATCGCGAGACCGGGGCTGCATACCACGGCCTCCTCGCTGAGCATGGAAAGCCCGGCGCTCGAACTGCTGACCGACTTTCTCGAAATCCGTGCCTGGACTGTCAACGCCAACGAAAGCGCCGACGTCGCCCTGCAGACCATGCGCCAGAATCGCATCCATATGCTGCTGGTCATCAACGGTCAGGGGAAATTCACCGGCGTGGTCAGCGCGCGCATTCTCTTTGGCGGTAACGCCATTACCCGTGCCATGCAGGATCGCCATATCGACCGCGAAGACGTCACCGTCGATATGCTCAAGCTGACTCGCGATGACGTGCACGCCGTCGATTATGCCCGCCTGGAGCGCGCCACGGTCGGCGATCTGGTACTGACCCTGCGCACTTCCGGCGATCGGCACGTGCTGGTGACCGACCATAACGAAGACGGCGAGCTGCGCATTCGGGGGGTCATTTCGGCCCGTGAAGTAAGTCACGCCCTGGGCATCGATCTGGATCATCCGCCCGAGGCGCACAGCTTCTCGGCGATCCGTTCTGTGGTACTCGGGCACGATCTGTAAACCGTCGCGTCCGACTCCGGGCCAGCAGGTAATCGAGACAGTGACGAGTGACCCTGACCACCGCCGGGTGTTGATCATCGCAACCGGCGGCACCATCGGTATGCGACCCGGCTTTGCAGGGCTGGCGCCCGCCGGTGACTTCGCCGCTCGTGCCGAGCACGCCCTGAACCAGCTGCCCGAAGCGCGCCGGCAGGTGCTGCCGGCACGGCGTTTCGTCGAGTACGACGATCCCATCGACTCCAGCAGCGCGCGCCCGGCGCAGTGGTATCGCATCGCTGGCGATATCCGACACCATCTCGAGCAGGATGCAAACCTCGACGGCGTAGTGGTGATTCATGGCACCGACACCCTGGCCTGGTGTGGCGCCAGTCTCGCATGGCAACTGTCGGCACTGCCCTGCCCGGTGGTTATGACCGGGGCCCAACGGCCGCTCGAAGCGCCCGGCAGCGACGGCCCGGACAACCTCGAGCAGGCCCTGATGGCCGCCGCACTGCCGCAGCTGCAAGGCGTTCTGGTGGCTTTTGGCGGTGAGCTGCTCGACGCTCGTTTTGCACGCAAGTGGCATACCGCCGATAACCTCGCCTTTGCCACGCCCAATGCCGAACCCCTTGGTGTATGGCGCACTCAATGGCAGCTCAAGGACGGCGGCCGATGCCGTCAGCCTCACCGCGCCCCGCTCGGGGCAGCCAGCCTCCCCTGCTCTCCGGCCGGCACGAAGGTGGTACGGCTGACACTGTGGCCCGGCATCGAGGCGTGGCAGGCCAGGGCGCTGCTACAAGGCGCCGACGGCGCCGTGCTGGAAGCATGGGGCAGCGGTAATCTACCGGAAGACGCCGCGCTGGCGCAGGCGCTGCGTGAGGCTATCGAGGCCGGTACGGCGATCGTGGTCATCAGTCAGTGCCCTCTTGGCGCTACTCACCTCGCCAACTACGCCACCGGCCGGGCACTGGCGGCTACCGGTGTGATCGACGGCAGCGACATGACGCCGGAAGCGGCCTTTACCCGACTACACTGGCTGCTGGCAAGTGGCTATCACGGTGACACGTTGCGGCAGAATTTCCACCCTTGATCAGCGCCCTCCACGATGGGGTTGCCGCAGTTTCTACCTTGACGATTCGCATTACGGAAGGCGTTGTTGCTATAGCGTATAGCAAGATAACGGTATAAAAAGTGAGCCGGCTGACAAATATCGCTTGCCGGGTTAAAATACCGCCTTCCCAATCGTCCGGACCGGATCCCGGGCGTCGATTTCCATCGGCAAAGAAATTCTCCGTCATGACCACCCAACAGTCTCAACGCGCCGTCGTGATCTATTCCGGCGGCATGGACTCCTACACCGTTTTACACCGCGCCCTGCGCGAGGGTTACGACGTGCACGCCCTCTCGTTCCACTACGGCCAGCGCCACAGCCGCGAGCTGGAGGTGGCCGAACGCGTCTGCCGCGAACTGGGCGTTGCCCATCAGTTGGTCGATATCCGCGCCATTCACGGCCTGATCGGCGCCTCGGCGCTGACCGATGCCAGCCAGCAGATGCCACGCGCCGATTACGCCGAAGAGAACATGAAAGCGACCGTGGTGCCCAACCGCAACATGATTCTGCTGTCGCTGGCGATAGGTCATGCGGTCAACCTGGCGTGCGGACTCTGCTACTACGGCGCCCACGGTGGCGATCACGCCATTTACCCCGACTGCCGACCCGAGTTCGTCGCGCGCATGAATGCGGTGGCGGCGATCGCCAACTACACCCCGGTGGAGATTCGTGCCCCTTATCTGCACGAGAGCAAGGCCACGATTCTTGCCGAAGGGCTGGCGATGGGGCTCGACTACGCCAACAGCTGGACCTGCTATCTGGGCGAGGCGCTGGCCTGCGGCGAGTGCGGCAGCTGCCGCGAGCGTCTCAAGGCATTCGCCGAGCAGGGCATCACCGACCCGCTGCCCTACCGTGCGTCCGGGGTGTAGCCGTGTACAGCGTCAAGGAAGCCTTCTACACCCTGCAGGGCGAAGGCGGTCAGGCCGGACGTGCGGCGGTGTTCTGCCGCTTCAGCGGCTGCAATCTGTGGTCCGGCCGTGAGCAGGACCGTGAGCGCAGCATCTGCCGCTTCTGCGATACCGATTTCGTCGGCACCGACGGCCGGAACGGCGGCCGCTTTCGCGGCGCCGAGTCGCTTGCCGCCCATATCGACGCCCTGTGGCCGGCCCAGGGTGGCAGTGCCACGCCGCTGGTGGTATTTACCGGCGGCGAGCCATTGCTGCAGCTGAATGTGGAGCTGATCGAAGCGCTTCATGCCCGGCGCTTCGAGATCGCGGTCGAAACCAACGGCACCATCGTCGCGCCCGCGGGGATCGACTGGCTTTGCGTCAGCCCCAAGGGGCGCGCACAACTCAAGCAGCGTTCGGGGCACGAGCTGAAACTGGTCTATCCGCAGATAGAGGCCGATCCGGCGCAGTTTCGCGACCTCGACTTTCAACACTTTTTTCTGCAACCCATGGACCTGGCGCCGCGCGGCGGCGAAGGCAACACCATGGCCGAAACGGTAGCCTACTGCATGGCGCATCCGCAGTGGCGGCTGTCGCTGCAGACCCACAAGATCGCAGGTATCGACTGATGATGCTGTTCGTCAAGGAACTCACCGCGCTGGATGTCTCGCTATGGTGCCCGCGCCGCGGACTGGTGGGGGCCAGCTATCACATCGACGTCGAGCTCGAGGGTGAGCTGGGCGAGGATGGTATGCTGTTCGATTTCGGCGAGGTCAAGCCGTGGATCAAGTCGCGCATTGACGACAGCCTCGATCACACCCTGCTGGTCCCCACCAAGGCGCCCGGTGTCGAGATCGAAGAGTGCCGCGAGGGGCTACGACTGCGTACCCGCTCCCCCTGGTCGCTGGAGATGCGCGCACCGCGTCAGGCCTATTCGCTGCTGCCCTGGGCGAACATCAGCATCGAGCGGCTGGAGACCTATCTTTCTCATGAGCTGTCCAGACGTCCGCCGCCGCGGGTAGCGCAGATCAGAGTGACACTGCGCGAAGAGGTCATCGAAGGAGCCGGCTATACCTACAGCCACGGCCTGCGCCGCCATCGTGGCAACTGCCAGCGTATCGCCCATGGCCACCGCTCGCGGCTGGCAATCCACCACAACGGCAAGCGCAGCCCGGTACTGGAACAGCGCTGGGCACAGCGACTGGACGATATCTATCTCGCCGATCGCGAAGATATTGTGCGTCAGCACAGCGAACGCTGCCGTATCGCCTACGACGCCCCTCAGGGCCACTTCGTGATCGAGCTGCCAGGCGAGCGGGTCGAGATACTGCCGAGCACCACTACGGTGGAGTGCATTGCCGACTGGATTGCCAGTGAGAGCGCCGCCCTGGTGGGCGGTCACGTGCAGGTGCAGGCCTTTGAAGGGATCGACAAGGGCGCCGTGGCAGCGGCGCGCAGCGCCTGAACATGGCGACTACCCTGATTGCTACCAGCACGGCCGCAGTCGATGGCTGCCGCCCCGGCTGCGGCGCCTGCTGCATTGCCCCCTCGATCAGTTCGCCGATTCCCGACATGCCGCACGGCAAGCCCGCCGGCGTGCGCTGCGTGCAGCTCGATGACGATAACCTCTGTCGTCTGTTCGGCGACCCGCGCCGCCCGGCGGTGTGCCGGCGCTTCGGTTTCGACCTGGAACTCTGCGGCAGCCATCGCGACGAGGCGCTGCGCAATATCGAGTGGCTCGAACGCGACAGCGCCTGACCCTTTGTTATGTCTCGCGTGACGCGTTGCCTTCGGCAACTTGCCCTGACGGGCCGCCCTACGGGCGTTCTCTACGCGTTGCTTCGAGTCTGCGTTCCGGCCGCCTTGCCCTTCATCTCGTTCGGCGATTTATTCAGCGTTTTCCTTATTGCCTTGAAATATCGGCCTCGTTGCGCAGCGCTCCGGTTACATCGCTGACGTTCTCGCGCGAGCGCAGGTTCCATAGCTGCTCGGTCAGATTGGCCAGTTGCTGATCGCTCGGGTCGGCGCTGACGCTGTCGATGGCAAAGACGACCTGATCGCCGTTGACGACCTGATGGCCGAAACTGGTGCCTTCGCCCTGCGGATGGGCGATAGTAAAGGCCGCACTGACCAGTGCCGCGGGCAGATCACCGCCGCCATCGCGAGTGATATTCTGCGCCTCGCTCCACTCGACGCCGGCGGGCGTGTCACCCTGGCGCAGCTGGCTGACAATATCATCGGCACGCTGGGCGAGAAGCTGCTGACGGCGGCTCTCGAGCGCCGCCTGACGCACCTGATCACGAACCTCATCAAACGCCAGCGTGGTCGCTTCACGATGATCCAGCACGCGGAGCACGACGCGGCGATCGTCACCCAGCTCGATCGGCTCGCTGTTGTAACCGTCATTGAGCACCTCATTACTGAAGGCCGCCTCCATCACGCCGGGCTCGGTGAGAATCTTTTGATCCGTGTCATCGGCATTGCGATCCACCCAGCCACTGCGGTGCAGCTCAAGGCCCAGGTTATCGGCCACGCTCTGCAGGTCATCGGCGGAAAAGCTCTGATCGCTGAGCTGCTGCGCCAGCTGCTGGAAGCGCTCGCCGCTGCGCTGCTGACGCACTTCGGCAGCGAGCTCGTCACGCATCTGATCGAAAGGGGGGATATCGATACCGTCAACGCGCAGCACATGGAAATAACCATCATCTTCCACCGTGGCAACATCGCCCGGCGCCGTGCTGTTGACAGCCTGATCGAAGGCGTTACCGAAGATGCCCTCATTGACCGTGCCAAGGCTGCCACCACGACTGGCGGTAGAGGGGTCATCGGAATATTCGCGCGCCAGTTCGGCGAAATCGGCGCCGTTGGCAAGTCTGGAACGAATCTCCTCGACCCGCGCCTGAGCCTCTTCACGACTACGCTGATCGCCGTATCTGACAATGATGTCGGAGACCTGGCGCGGCGCATTGGCACGACGCTGGTCATAAAGCTGTTGAAGCTGCGCTTCGTCGATCGACTGATCGCTTTGCGGTAGCTGGTTACGATTCAGCTCGATCCACGCCAGCTGCACCTGTTCGGGACGCTGGAACTGCTGCTGGTGCGACTGGTACCAGTCGCGCAGCTGCTGTTCATCAAGTTCGATAGGCTGCTGCAAATCGGCATCGGTCAGGCGAGTGTAGCGAAAGCTGCGCTGCTGAAAGCGCAACGCGGCCAGCTGCTTAGCCTCTGAGGGCAGCACGAAGGTGGCAGCAATCAGGCCGTTTTGTAGCTGCTGGGCGAGCATGTCCTCCTGCAGCTGCTGGCGGAAAGCATCCGGCGTGAAACCAGCGCTATTGAGGCGATTGCGAAAAATCTCGGCAGAGAAACGGCCCTGGCTGTCCTGAAACTCCTGCCGGTTGACCAGCATCTGATCGAGCTGGCGATCGGTGAACGCCATCCCTCCTTCGCGAGCGTACTGATCCACCACTTCGCGGGTGATCAATGAGTCGAGAATCGCCTGCTGCGCCTGCTCCTGCTGGTCGGGCGGCACCCTGCCGGAGCGAATGGCCCGCGACACCTCGGTCTGCAGCGTCTGACGACTGATGCTCTCACCGTTGACCGTCGCGGCGTTGTTACCGCTGGCCCCGCTACCGAAGTAGCTTACGAGGGACTCTGCGCCAAAAAATGTGAAGGTCAGTGCGATCAGCGCCACAATGATTTTGGCACCCCAGCCCTGTGCCCGATCCCTGATCTGTTGCAGCATGCGGCAGGTCCCCACTCCCGGTTGGTAAAAAATCGTTGCGGCGGATTATAACGACATATGAGCTGAATCGACATGCCACCCACCGCGGCGTGGCTGAAGAGGTCTCGTTTCGATGGGCATACAACCGGGGTGCGAAAAGTGTCTATCGCCCCGGCAGACAATAAAAAGGCGCACCATTGAAAGGTGCGCCCATGTCGACGAAGAGGTTTGTGGCGCCGTCGGACGCCGCTCTTCGGATTTGGCAGGACGTATCAGTTGACGGCGTCCTTGAGTGCCTTGCCCGCCTTGAAGCCGGGAACTCTGGCAGCACTGATCTCGATGCTTTTGCCAGTCTGCGGATTACGACCGGTACGTGCCGCCCGCTCCTTGACACTAAAGGTGCCAAAACCGACCAGTGAAACCGTGTCACCCTTGCGGAGACTGTCAGTCACGGAGTCGATCATGGCATCAAGCGCACGACTCGCCGAAGCCTTGGGAATATCGGCGGAAGCGGCAATCGCCTCAATCAGTTCGGATTTGTTCACTCTTCACCCCTTGATTGTAACCAGTTTTTCAGCGCGGCAACCAAACACCATACGCAACCACAACGAGAGCTAATTTATATCAATGGGTGAAAATACCGTCAAGCAATGTCGGCAGCAAAGCGCACAGTGGCGGGCTTTGCCGCACAACAATCAGCAAAAAAACACTCAGTGCGTATTGACTGATGTCTGCTTGGCCGGTTTTTCATCCATGCGGTTATCGTCAAAACCGGTCTCGTCATTACTGACCAGCGCAATATCGAGAACGTCATCGATCCAGCGCACAGGACGAATATCAAGCGCGTCCTTGATAGTATCAGGTACCTCCTTGAGATCGCGGCGATTTTCTTCCGGAATCAGCGCGATCCTTATTCCCCCACGTCTTGCCGCCAGCAGTTTCTCCTTCAAACCACCGATCGGCATCACCTCACCACGCAGATTGACCTCGCCGGTCATGGCAACATCTGCTCTGACGGGGCGACCGGTCCAGGCCGAGACCATGGCAGTCACCATGGCAATGCCTGCGCTGGGGCCATCCTTGGGAGTGGCTCCCTCGGGAACGTGGATATGAAGGTCCTCCTTCTCGAAGCGCTCCGGATCGATAGCAAGCGCCTCGGCACGGGAGCGCACCACGGTATGCGCCGCGCTCACCGACTCCTTCATCACATCGCCCAGCGAACCGGTCTTGTTGATCCGCCCCTTGCCGGGGGTCACGACCGATTCGATATTAAGAATCTCGCCGCCCACGGATGTCCAGGCAAGACCGGTGACGCGACCGATCTGATGACTATGATCGGCGATACCGTAGCTGTAACGTCTGACACCAGCATAACGTTCTATGTCGTCGGCATCCAGCTGCTGGGTAGAGGTAGCCCCCTGCGCCTGCTCATTCTCGATACGCTCACGCAACACCTTGCGCGCCACCTTGGCGATTTGACGCTCGAGCTCACGCACCCCGGCTTCGCGGGTGTAGTAGCGAATCAATTCCAGCAACGCCTCGTCGCTGTAGCCAAGTTCATCCTTTTTGAGGCCGTTGGCCCTGAGCTGCTTGGGTACCAGATAGCGTCGCGCGATGCCCAGCTTTTCGTCTTCGGTATAGCCCGGTATGCGAATGATCTCCATGCGATCCAGCAGCGGCCCGGGAATGTTCATCGAGTTGGCAGTACAGATGAACATCACGTCCGAAAGATCGTAATCCAGCTCAAGATAGTGATCGCTGAATTTGTCGTTCTGCTCTGGATCGAGCACTTCAAGCAGTGCCGAGGAAGGGTCGCCGCGATGGTCCATGCCGACCTTGTCGATCTCGTCGAGCAGGAAAAGCGGATTGCGCACGCCCACCTTGCTCATACGCTGGAGAAGCTTGCCCGGCATCGAGCCGATATAGGTACGGCGATGACCGCGGATTTCCGACTCGTCGCGCACGCCTCCCAGCGCCAGGCGGGTGTACTTGCGGTTGGTGGCGCGAGCGATCGACTGCCCCAGCGAGGTCTTGCCGACCCCGGGTGGCCCCACCAGACAGAGCACCGGCCCCTTGAGCTTGCGTACCCGTTTCTGTACCGAGAGATACTCGAGGATACGCTCCTTGACCTCTTCAAGGCCGTAGTGATCCTCTTCCAGGACGCGGTCGGCATAGCTGATGTCGTGACGCACGCGGGTGCGTTTCTTCCACGGGATCGCCAGCATCCAGTCGAGCCAGGAGCGCACCACGGTAGCCTCCGCCGAAGCGCCGGCCATCGTTTTCAGCTTGTTGAGCTCCTGATGCGCCTTCTCTTCGGCTTCCGCCGGCATACCGGCTTCGCCGATCTTCTGCTCGTACTGCTCGACCTCATTGGGCGTATTCTCGAGCTCACCCATCTCCTTCTGGATGGCCTTCATCTGCTCGTTGAGATAGTACTCGCGCTGGGATTTCTCCATCTGCTCCTTGACACGCGAGCGAATGCGCTTTTCTACCTGCAGCAGATCGATCTCCGACTCGATCAGTGCCATCAGGTGCTCGACACGGTCGCGCACTCGATCCATCTCGAGAAGGGACTGCTTGTCACCGATATCGAGCGACAGGTGAGCGCTGATGGTATCCACCAGCCGGCTGGCATCCTCGATGCCCTGCAGCGAGCTGAGCACCTCGTTGGGCACCTTGCGTGACAGCTTGACGTACTGCTCGAACTGATCGAGCAGCACGCGCACCAGCGACTCCTGTTCGCGATCGGTGAGCGGCTGGCTCTCGCGCAGCGTCACATTGGCGACAGGAAAGCCTTCGTCGTCATCGGCATGCTCTTCGATGTGGTCGATATCGGCCCGAGAGCTGCCCTCGATCAGCACCTTGACCGTACCGTCGGGCAGTCGCAGCAGCTGCATGATGCTGGCCACGGTACCAATGTCGAACAGATCGGCAATTTCGGGGTTATCCTGGCCGGCGTCACGCTGGGCGACCAGCAGCACCTGCTTGTCCGACTCCATCGCCGCTTCGAGGGCGCGAATCGATTTTTCGCGGCCCACAAACAGCGGTATGACCATCTGCGGATAGACCACCACATCGCGCAGCGGTAACAGGGGTATATTCAACGTCTGTGCGGGACTGGACTCCATCGCAGACATCCTCGAATCTAATGTGTGGGTCGCCTCGAGCGAAGTTCATGCCCAAAAATTGAGGAGGCACGGGCGGGAAATGCAGTCAGACTGCCAATTCAATACGCCGACACGAACGGGGGGCCGCCCGGGCCCCCCGTTGTGTACCATGGCGGCGTATTATCGCTCGTCGCCGACCACCAGCTTGCTCTCCTGCTGGTTGGCATAGATCAGCAGCGGTTTGCTGTCACCGCTGATCACATTCTCGTCAATGACGACCTTGACCACGTTTTCAGTGGAGGGGATTTCGTACATTGTGTCGAGCAGCACCGATTCGAGAATCGAGCGCAGCCCGCGAGCCCCGGTGCGGCGAACCATCGCCTTGTTGGCCACCGCGCGCAGAGCGTCCTCGCGGAAATCGAGTTCGACGCCCTCCATATCAAACAGGCGCACATACTGACGAATCAGCGAGTTTTTCGGCTCGGTCAGAATCTGGATCAGGGCATCCTCATCCAGCTCGTTGAGCGTGGCAATCACCGGCAGACGACCGACGAACTCGGGAATGAGACCATACTTGACCAGATCCTCGGGCTCGACGCCGGCCAGCACATCGCCCACGCCCTTGTCGGTATCCTTGCTCTTCACCACCGCATTGAAACCGATCCCGCCACGCTCGGCGCGGTCGCTGATCACCTTGTCGAGACCGGCAAAAGCGCCGCCGACGATGAACAGGATATTGCCGGTATCGACCTGCAGGAACTCCTGTTGCGGATGCTTGCGTCCGCCCTGCGGCGGTACCGAAGCCGTGGTACCCTCGATCAGCTTCAGCAGCGCCTGCTGCACCCCTTCACCGGAAACGTCGCGGGTGATGGAGGGGTTGTCCGACTTGCGCGAAATCTTGTCGATCTCGTCGATATAGACAATACCGCGCTGCGCCTTCTCGACGTCGTAGTCGCACTTCTGCAGCAGCTTCTGGATGATGTTCTCGACGTCTTCACCCACGTAACCGGCTTCGGTCAGGGTAGTGGCGTCGGCAATCGTGAAGGGCACGTTGAGAAGGCGCGCCATGGTTTCGGCCAACAGGGTCTTGCCACTACCGGTGGGACCGATCAGTAGAATGTTGCTCTTGCCCAGCTCGACCTGTTCGTCACCCTTTTGCTGCTGGCCGACGCGCAAGCGCTTGTAGTGGTTATAAACCGCCACGGACAGCACCATCTTGGCGCGATCCTGACCGATGACGTAGTCATCCAGAGTGTTACGGATTTCTCGCGGGGCGGGCAGACGCTCTTCGTCATCGGAGGCCTCGGATTCCACGACCTCTTCGCGAATGATGTCGTTGCAAAGATCAACGCACTCATCGCAGATGTAAACGGAGGGGCCTGCAATCAGCTTGCGTACCTCGTTCTGATTCTTGCCGCAAAACGAGCAATAGAGCAGCTTGCCGCCTTCATCCTTGCCTTTGCCGTCAGCCATTCGCGTACCTCTTGAAGGCAGCGGCACTAATGCCGCCACCAGATCAAATACAGAATTTTACGCTATCAGGATACCGGGCGCTGTGCCAGTACCGAGTCGATCAGGCCATACTCGGCCGCTTCATCGGCATTCATGAAGTTGTCGCGATCGGTATCGCGTGCCACCTTTTCAACGTCCTGCCCGGTGTGATGCGCCAGAATCTCGTTGAGCCGCTTGCGGATAGTGAGAATTTCACGAGTATGAATCTCGATATCGCTCGCCTGCCCCTGATAGCCGCCCAGCGGCTGGTGAATCATCATACGCGAGTGCGGCAGGCAGAAGCGCTGGCCGCTGGCACCACCGGCGAGCAGCAGTGCCCCCATGCTGGCCGCCTGCCCGATGCAGACGGTCGAAACATTGGGTCTGATGAACTGCATGGTGTCGTAGATCGACATGCCTGCAGTTACCGAGCCACCGGGCGAGTTGATGTAAAGATGAATGTCCTTGTCGGGGTTTTCCGACTCGAGAAACAGCAGCTGCGCCACGATCAGATTGGCGGTGTAATCCTCGACCGGGCCGACAAGAAAGACAACGCGCTCCTTGAGAAGGCGCGAATAGATGTCATAGGCCCGTTCGCCGCGTGCGTTCTGCTCCACCACCATGGGGACCAGCCCACCGGCGTTGGTAATATCGAAATCGCTCGTCATAGGGCTACCCTGCAATTCGTATGGGCCAATGAGGGAGCCACAGAGGCTCCCACGGTAAGGGGCAATACACTCGCTGTCCCGGGCATCAAGCCTGGCCGGTCTCTTCCTGCTCGGCCTCGCCCTGTTGCTGAGCCGCCTGCAGCGCTTCCTGATAGCTCATCGGCGCCTCGACCACGCTGGCCTTTTCCAGCAGCGCATCGACCGCCTTGCGTTCCAGAACGGCAGACTTGACCTGATTTTTCATCTGTTCGTTGCCCATGTAGTGCTCGACCACCTGCTCGGGATTCTCGTACTGGCCGGCCTGCTCCTCGATGAAGGCGCGAATCTCGTCATCGTCGGCATCCAGCTCGAAGTGGCTGACCACCTCGGCGAGCAGCAGTCCCACCTCGACGCGGCCACGTGCCTGGTCGGCGAACAGCTCATCGGGCAGCTGGGAGACATCGAAGTCCTCACCGAGACCGAACTGCTGTGCCGCCTGGCGCTTGAGGCCCTCAACTTCCTGAGAGAGCAGCGCACTCGGCACCAGCACTTCATTGCCTGCCTTGAGGGCGTCGATCAGCTGCTGCCGGACGCGGTTGTCGACGGCGTTTTTCAGCTCACGCTCCATGTTGTTGCGCACTTCTTCACGAAAACGCGCCATGTCGCCGTCTTCGACGCCGAAGCGGGTCATGAACTCGTGGTCGATTTCCGGCAGCTGCTGCGACTGCACGCTGTGCGTGGTGGTCCTGAACAGCGCTTCCTGCCCGGCGAGGTGTTCTGCCTGGTAGTCTTCCGGAAAAGTCACGCGAACCTCGCGCTGCTCGCCGGGCGCAACACCGACCATCTGATCCTCGAAACCGGGAATGAAATTGCCCGAACCCAGCACCAGTTGATGACCTTCGGCGCTGCCGCCTTCGAAAGGCTCTTCACCGAGGTAGCCCTGAAAGTCGAAAGTGATCTGATCACCATCGGCTGCGGCATGCTCTACATCCTGCCACTGGGCATTCTGCTTGCGCAGCGTTTCGATCATTTCATCAACATCGGCATCGGTGATCTCGGCTTGAGGACGCTCTACTTCAACGCCCTCCGGCAGCGTCAGGTCGATGCTGGGATAGACCTCCAGCGTCGCGACGAACTCCAGGTCGCGTCCCGCTTCGTTGACGGTCGCCTCGATAGCGGGATAACCGGCCGGATTGAGCGCCTGTTCGGAGATCGCGCGCACGTAGTGCTGGCGCATCACCTCGTCGACAACCTCGTTGCGGACGTCGCGACCAAAGCGTTGCCGTACCACCGTCATGGGCACGTGGCCGGAGCGAAAACCATTCAAGCGTACGCGGCGAGCGGTATCCCGAAGTCGCTCATCGACGCTGCTGTCCACTTCCTGGGCCGGAACCTGCACGGTGACGCGCCGCTCGATCGGTGAAGTCGTCTCGACTGAAACTTGCATGAATGATCCTCTGCCCTCTCGCGTGGCGTGTTCGAAATGAAAAACTCAGGGGCGAAGATTCTAGAAACCTCGCCCGGTACTGGCAAGCTTGTCCTTTAGTTGGCGCCGCTCATGACGATTTTCAAGGGCAACTGAAACCCGAGTGTCAAAATCAATGAGCGATTCGCCATTGGAATGCGGCGGGAAAAAGAGAGAGACGCCATAAACGCAAAAAGGGCAGCCCCTGGCTGCCCTTGCAGCGACAGGCCCGAGAAGCCCTGCCGCTTTAAAAATGGGGTGGATGATGGGGATCGAACCCACGACCACCGGAGCCACAATCCGGGGCTCTACCACTGAGCTACACCCACCATTTTTTACTGCTGCCACCACTTCCCGTTATCAACCAGCACCTTTTGCAGTCATGCCCATGATGTCAAGGCTTACAGGGAGTGGCACGCCCAGCAGGACTCGAACCTGCAACCTACGGCTTAGAAGGCCGTTGCTCTATCCGGTTGAGCTATGAGCGCATTCTATTGGCCGCAGCCACTGGCGTCAACCGCCGACATTCAAAAAATGTTTAAAAATCAGGGCACTGGTCGGGGTAGAGGGATTTGAACCCCCGACATCCTGCTCCCAAAGCAGGCGCGCTACCAGACTGCGCTATACCCCGTTACACCGGATTTCGGCGAGCCGCTATCAGTGCGAGGCGCATTTTACCCGATCCCCTCGAATCGTCAAGCGCCACCATCGCAGCTCCCTGCATTGACTGTACGACGGGGGATGCGACAATTGCCGCCTTCCCTGCCCTCGCCATGGCGCGGGCTTCACGGAACAGGACAGGAAAGAGATGAGCGCAGAGTTGATCGATGGCCGGGCCATCGCCCAGAGGGTCCGCGAGCGTGTGGCGGCAGAGGTCGAAACACGACAGCACCGCGACAAACGCCCTCCCGGCCTTGCCGTGATCCTGGTCGGTCATAACAGCGCTTCGCAGGTTTACGTGCGCAACAAACGCCGCGCCTGTGATCAGGCAGGCATCGCCTCCTTTCATCATGCGCTGCCGGAAAACACCACGCAGCGCGAGCTGGAAGCCCTTATCGACCGCCTCAACGGCGATGACAGCGTCGACGGCATTCTGCTGCAACTGCCGCTACCCGAGGGGCTGGACGCCGGCCCACTGCTGGAACGCATTCGTCCCGACAAGGACGTCGACGGCTTTCACCCCTGCAACGTCGGCCGCCTCGCCCAGCGCCGACCGACGCTGCGCCCCTGCACCCCGATGGGCGTCATGACGCTTTTGCAGGAGAGCGGGCTCGAAGTGCGCGGCCTGACCGCCACCATGGTGGGCGCTTCCAATATTGTCGGCCGGCCGATGGCGCTGGAACTGCTGCTGGCCGGCGCCACGCCCACCGTCTGCCACCGTTTCACTCATGACCTCGGGCTGCACGTCGAGAGCGCCGAACTGCTGATCGTGGCGGTAGGACAGCCCGGACTGGTCAAAAGCGAATGGATCCGGCCCGGAGCAATTGTCATCGATGTCGGCATCAATCGTCAGGACGATGGCCGCCTGGTCGGCGACGTCGACTTCGAGGGCGCTCGTCGGCGCGCCAGTTGGATCACCCCGGTACCCGGCGGCGTGGGACCCATGACCGTCGCCTCGCTGTTGCAGAACACCCTGCGCGCCGCCGAGCTGCACGACGGCAACTGAAAGTCCGCCCCAGCCCCGCCGCGGGCATCAAGGTTTTCAGTGACGTCGATGCAATAGTCCAGGCGGGTTATTCGACCACCCAACTGGTGCCGTCGCGACTGTCCTTGAGAATAATACCGCGCGCGGCAAGGGCGTCACGGATGCGATCCGCCTCGGCAAAGTTTTTCTCACGCCGGGCGGCATTGCGCGCCTCGATCTGTCGCTCGATCTCTGCCTCGTCGATATCGCTGCCCCCCTGCAGAAAATCCCGCGGCGCGTACTGCAGCAGCCCCAGCACGCTCCCCAGCCGCTGCAGCTCGAAAGCCAGCACCGCCGCGGCGGTCGGATCCTCGCCCTGACGACGGTTGATCTCGCGCACCAGCTCGAACAGCACCGCCAGCGCCTCGGGGGTATTGAAGTCATCATCCATGGCGGCGGCGAAACGCTCGGCGTAGCCGCTGTCGACCTCGCCCTGCTGCGGCGTCACGCTCTCCAGCGCGTTGTAGAAGCGTTCCAGCGAACGACGCGCATCGGTGAGCGTCTCCGGCGCGTAGTTGATCGCACTGCGGTAGTGGCTGGCCACGAAAAGATAGCGCACCACCTCGGGATGATGGTGTTCGAGCACATCGCGCACGGTAAAGAAGTTGCCCAGCGACTTGGACATCTTGTCGCTGCCGACCCGCAGCGCCCCAGCGTGCATCCAGGTGTTGACATAGCGCTGCCCGGTGGCCGCTTCGCTCTGGGCGATCTCGTTTTCGTGGTGCGGAAAGGCGAGATCGGGACCGCCACCGTGAATATCGAAGGTGTTGCCCAAACAGCAGGTCGACATCGCCGAGCACTCGATGTGCCAGCCCGGCCGCCCCTCGCCCCAGGGAGAGGGCCAGCTCTGCTCGCCATTCTTTGCGTGCTTCCACAACACGAAGTCGAGCGGATCCTCCTTGTGCGCCTCCACCTCGACCCGGGCACCGGCGCGCATCTCGTCGAGGTCGCGATTGTTGAGCGCACCATAGGCAGCAAAACGCCGCACCCGGTAATAGACATCGCCGTTGTCGGCCCGGTAGGCGTACCCCCTGTCGATCAACGTTTCGATCATGGCAATGATGTCGTCGACGTGACCGGTGGCGCGCGGCTCGAGGTCGGGGCGCTGCATCCCGAGACGGCGCTCATCCTCGTGCATCGCCTCGATCATACGCTCGGTCAGGGCTGCGATCGGCTCGTCGTTTTCAGCGGCACGGGCGATAATCTTGTCGTCGACATCGGTAATGTTGCGCACATAGGTGAGCGCGTAGCCGCGCTGACGCAGCCAGCGGGCAATGACATCGAAGGCTACCAGCATGCGCGCATGGCCCAGATGGCAGTAGTCGTAGACCGTCATGCCACAGACATACATGCTCACCCGGTTGTCATCGAGAGGCGTAAAGGTCTCCTTGCGCCGCGTCAGGGTGTTGTAGATCTGCATAGGGTTTTCCCCGCATCCTTTTGTCACACTCATCACGCCTTTTTCTGCGCCTTCGCCCAGCCATCCTTGAGACTGACGGTTCGATTGAACACCGGCCGCCCCGGCGCGCTGTCGTAGCGATCGGCGCAGAAGTAGCCGACCCGCTCGAACTGGAAACGGCTCTCCGGCTCGATTTCAGCCAGCGCCGGCTCGCCGATCGCCTGCACGGTCTCCAGCGACTCGGGGTTGAGATGATCGAGGAAGTCACCGTCGCGATCGCGGTCGGGCGCCTCGACGGTAAAGAGGTTGTCATAGTTGCGCACCTCGACCGGCACCCCATGGGCCACACTGACCCAGTGGATCACGCCCTTGACCTTGCGCCCTTCGGGGTTGCGCCCCAGCGTCTCCAGATCGACGCTGCAGCGCAGCTCGCTGACCTCGCCGCTGTCGTCGTGAATCACCTCGTCGCAGCGAATCACGTAGGCGTTGCGCAGGCGCACCTCCTGACCGGGGGCGAGTCGGAAAAACTTCTTCGGCGGCTCCTCCATGAAGTCGTCGCGATCGATCCAGATCTCGCGGGTCAGCGGCAGCGAGCGCGTGCCCATGTCCTCGCGGGCGGGATGACCAGCCACCTCGAAGCGCTGCTCGAATGCTTCCTCGAGATTGCTCAGCACCACCTTCAGCGGCTTCATCACGCACATGGCGCGCGGTGCGTTTTCTTCCAGATCGGAGCGGATGGCGTGATAGAGCATCTGAATATCAACCACCCCGGCGGCGCGCGCCACACCCACCATATCGCAGAATTTGCGCACCGACGCCGGCGTATAGCCGCGCCGACGCATGCCCGAGATGGTCGGCATGCGCGGATCGTCCCAACCGTCGACAATATCGTTATCCACCAGCAGCTTGAGCTTGCGCTTCGAGGTAACGGTATAATTAAGATTCAGCCGGGCAAACTCGATCTGGCGCGGCTGCGACGGTACCGGCAGATTCTCCAGAAACCAGTTATACAGCGGCCGGTGATCCTCGAACTCCAGCGTGCACAGCGAGTGGGTAATACCCTCGATGGCATCCGACTGGCCGTGGGTGAAGTCGTAGGCGGGATAGATCTTCCAGCGCTCGCCGCTTTGATGGTGTGCGGCATGGCGAATGCGGTAGAGCGTCGGATCGCGCAGATTGATATTGGGCGACGCCATGTCGATTTTCGCCCGCAGCACCTTCTCGCCCTCCTCGAAATCGCCGTTGCGCATCGCCTCGAACAGCGCCAGATTCTCCGCCACGCTGCGCTCGCGCCACGGACTGGGGCGACCCGGCTCGGTCAGGGTGCCGCGATATTCACGCATCTGCTCGGCATCCAGATCATCGACATAGGCAAGCCCCTCACGGATCAGATGGCAGGCCCACTCGTAGAGCTGCTCGAAGTAGTCAGAGGCGTAGCGCACATCGCCGCTCCAGTGAAAGCCGAGCCACTCGATATCGTCGCGGATAGCGTCGATATAGACCTGCTCTTCCTTCGCCGGGTTGGTGTCGTCAAAGCGCAGATGGCAGCGGCCGCCGAACTGCTCGGCAAGCCCGAAGTTGAGACAGATCGACTTGGCATGGCCGATATGCAGAAAGCCGTTGGGCTCGGGCGGGAACCGCGTCACCAGCTGGTTCAGGCGACCCTGCTCGAGCTCTTCACTGATCTGATTGCGAATAAAATTCGGGGCACTGGTGCTGTCTGTGCTCATGGGGGGGAATCGGGCCTCGTTGAAAAGCGCTTTTGCTGGCTCATTGAAAGAGAAGACGGCAGGCGCAGCAAGGACTTCAGAAGGTTTCGCCTGTCCGGGCAAAGCCGCTATTATACCCTGCCCCAGGGGGGCCATGCCATGCACCACCGGGGCCACGCGCCGTAACGCTGCTGCGCGTCGGACCATTTTTTCTGCTCAGGAAACCTTGATGATTACTCTTTCTACCAGCGCCGGTGACATCACCATCGAGCTTTTTCATGATCAGGCCCCCGAGACCGCAGCCAACTTCGAACGCTATGTCGACGCCGGCCACTACAACGATACCCTCTTCCACCGCGTGATCGACGGTTTCATGGTGCAGGGCGGCGGCTTCGACAGCGACTTCGTACAAAAGCCAACCAACGCGCCGGTCAAAAACGAAGCCAATAACGGCCTCAAAAATGCCCGCGGCCATCTCGCCATGGCGCGCACCGCCGACCCGCACTCGGCGACGGCGCAGTTTTTCATCAACGTGGCGGACAACACCTTCCTCGATCACAGTGCCCCCACGCCACAGGGCTGGGGCTACTGCGTGTTCGGCCGAGTGGTCGAGGGCATGGACGTGGTCGACCGTATCAAAGCGGTCGCCACCACCCGCCGCGGCGGGCATGCCGACGTGCCGTCCGAGGATGTCGTGCTGTACAGCGCGCGGCGCACGGCAGACTGAAAACGACAAAAAAACAGCGGCGCCCGCAGGCAAGGCGCCGCCTCAGCAGGAGAGTTCATGACCACACTCTTTATTGCCGACCTGCATCTGCAGGCGGATGCCCCGGAGCTGACGCAGGCCTTTCTCGACTATATGACGTGGCGTGCAAGCGGTGCCGATACGCTCTATATCCTGGGCGACCTGTTCGAAAGCTGGATCGGTGACGACGCCATCGGTGAGTTCGAGCAGCAGGTGATCGATGCGCTGCGCGCCTATACTCGTGCCGGCGGTCACCTCTACGTGATGCACGGCAATCGCGACTTCCTGCTGGGCGGGCGCTTCGCCGAGCTGACCGGCGCGGTACTGCTCGACGATCCCGCCCTGATCAGCCTCGGCGACGACGCGCCGCTTTTGCTGATGCATGGTGACAGCCTCTGCACTCAGGACGAGGAGTACATGGCGTTTCGCGCCATGACCCGCGATCCCCAATGGCAGCAGCAGACACTGGCACTGCCGCTCGAGCAGCGCCGCCAGCTCGCCGACCGCATGCGCGAGGGCTCCGGCACCGCCAACAGCAGCAAAAGTGACGACATCATGGACGTCACTCCCGAAGCGGTTGATGACATTATGCTCAAGTGCCACGTCCGCACCCTGCTTCATGGCCATACCCACCGCCCCGACGTGCACGATTTTCGCCTGCATGACGACGAGGTGGCCAAGCGCTTCGTGGTAGGCGACTGGCGCTGGAACGAGGATATCGGCTGGGAGGTGCGCCAGGAGGGCATCACCCTGACGCTTGAAAGCTTCAGCCTGCGCGAACTGCCCTACTGACCCCCGCGCGCTCAGTCGCGCTGCGGTACGCCGCTGTGAAAACGAAACTGCGAATCGGGCGCTTCGATCAGTGAGCGCTCGACCTCACCGAAAAACGCCACTCGCTCATCAATCGGCTCGCCGGCGTACTGTGCCGCCAGTGCCAGATAGTCCTCGAAGTGGCGCCCCTCCGATTTCACCAGCGAGCGGTAAAATTTCGCCATTTCGGCGTCCAGATGCGGTAGCAGACAGGCGAAACGCTCGCAGGAGCGCGCCTCGATATAGTCGGTCCTGAAAAACCAAAAATCACCGTGAAATCATGATTATGCGCCTGGATGATGCTCCCTTTTCGGCGTAAAATCTGGTCTATCCTCGCCAAAATCGTGAGAAATCGACATGACTCCCCGCGATCAGCGCCAGAATCCACAGCGTGACCTGCTCAACATCTACCTTGATGACGTCATCAACATGCGCCACGAGTTGGTGCAAATGAGTCAGAGAATCGACTGGTCCGATTGCGAGAACATTTTTGCATCAGACTACACCAGCAACAACGGTA
>NZ_KB907862.1 GCF_000382245.1 Kushneria aurantia DSM 21353 | reverse complement strand
AGACCCCACCGTTGGCCAGTGACGCCCTTGCCAGTCGGATTGTCTTCCCCTCAGTCAGGGTGACGACACCTTCTTTCAGGTGTCCGGGTTTGCCGGCTTCGCCGGGCAAACAAAAAGCGGCCGGGCAAAATGCCCGGCCGCCTCGAACGGTCGTTGGCGGGAATCAGGTGTCCCATACACCGGCTTCGCCGGCGTCGTCCCACTCGCCGTTTTGCCAGTGCCCGTCTTCGTTGGCATCCCAGGTGGTATAGATGCCGTCGTAGAACTCCCCGGAATCGAGATAGCCGTCGCCGTTAACGTCCCAGGTATCGTAGTCGTAGGTCCAGTCGCTGTCCCAGTCGGCCACGGCGGTATCGAACTCATCCTCGTCGATCAGGCCATCACCAGTGGTATCCCAGTCACTGTAGGTGCCCCAGTCGCCGATCGAGCCGTAGAATTCATCCTTGCTGACGCTGCCGTCACCATTGCTATCCAGGGTATCGAACGACGAGGCAACAGCGGCGGTGCTGCCCAGTGCGAGGGCGAGACCCAGTATAATTTCCTTGCGCATGCCATGCTCTCCTTTTCCGTGAACCTTGTCACATCAGCGATGCGGCCCGCCGAGTACTTTGCTGCGAGCCGACAATCACTACCCTGTACAGCGATGATTAATCAGGCATTAGCGCCAACGCCTGTTGTGGCCACTGTCTCGCTTACCAAGGGGGTAGCCCTGGCGGTGATGGCACGGCGCATCTGAACTACCCTGGAGAAAGCAGACAGCGACAAACGCCACGGAGGCCGCGTGCGCATTCTGATCGTGGAAGACGACGAGATACTGGGCGAAGGCCTTTGCGAAGGGCTCAGACTGTCAGGCTACACCCTGGACTGGCTGACCGACGGTAACAGCGCCATGCACGCACTGGAGGCCGACAGCTTCGATGTTGTAGTGCTCGACCTGACCCTGCCGGGCCGCACCGGGCTGGAGGTGCTGATGCACTGGCGCCGCAGCGGCCGGCGCACGCCGGTACTTATACTGACCGCCCGCGAAGGCAATGCCGACTGTATCCGTGCGCTCAACATGGGCGCCGACGACTACGTCGTCAAACCGATCGACAGCGAAGTGCTGGAGGCACGCCTGCGGGTACTGCACCGCCGTGCCCACGGCCATGCCGACAACACCCTGAGCTGTGGTGATATCCGCCTTGATCGTGGCGACCGCATCGCCTGGCTGGCCGACCGCACGCTCAACCTGTCGGCCTATGAGTTCGCCGTGCTGGAGGCGCTACTGGAGCGCCCCGGCCGATCGTTGGGGCGTGAACAGCTGGAAGCGCGCCTCTACGGCTGGGAGGGCGGCCCGGAGAGCAACAGCCTGCAGGTACTGATCCACAAGCTGCGCGGCAAGCTTGGTGCCGAGCGTATCCAGACCGTACGCGGCCTAGGTTATAGGCTGGCGACATGAGCGTGCGCGTTACCAGCCTTCATTCCCGCCTTTTGGTTTGGCTGCTCGTCCTGCTGGGGGCGATCTGGATTGCCACCTGGGCCAACAACCAGGGCCGTATCGATGAGCGCGCGCGTCAGGAGGTCGATAACCGTCTGCTCGCCACCGCCACCCTGGTCCTGAAGATTCAGCGGCAGCGCGGCGCCGAGGCGTTGCCGGATGGCGCCCTGGCCGGCGCCGGCGCACCGAGTGACGCCCTGCCCGCCTTCGAGCTGCGCAGTCGCTCGCGGGTCGTGCTGCGCTCGGCAGATTTCCCCACCGCTGAAACCCCGGCAACCCCCGGCTTCAGCAACCAGGCGATCGACGGACGCCGCTGGCGCCTCTACACTGCTATCGATGAAAGCAGCGGCCTGACCGTGCGCGTAGCCCTCGGCCTCGAGCAGCAGCAGGCCAGCGTCGAGGCGCTGCATCGCGACTTCGACTCGCCACTTCTGTGGCTGTTGCCCGCACTGGCACTGGCATCGCTGGCATCGGTATGGCTGGGGCTGGGCCCCTTGCGTCGGCTGGAACGCCAGGTGGCGAGCATCGACCCCACCGACCCGCGTCCGCTGGCGCTACCCGAGCGCCGAGTGCCGCGCGAGCTGCGCAGCCTGGTACATCAACTCGACCAACGGCTGGATGAAGTGCGCGATGTCTACGCCCGTCAGCGCGCCTTTACTGCCAGCGCCGCCCATGAGCTACGCACGCCGCTGGCCGGCTGTTTGGCTCAGCTGCGGCCGGCACAGCACGGCCGCGACGATGAAGCCCGCCGGCGCGCTTTCGGACGCATCCGTCAGGGCCTCGATCATATGACCGAGTTGATTCGCCGCATGCTGCTGCTGGCGCGTCTTGACCGCGCCGGCAACGGCATCGACAAGCAGACGGTGGCACTGGATGAGATCGCTCGCGAGGTGATCGAGACGTATCGCGAGCGCGCCGTGGAGCGCGGCATTGCCCTCGAGCTGGCCCTGCCGTCACGGCCACTGCTTCTGATCGGCGAGCCCTCTCTGCTGTCGGCCATGCTCGCCAATCCACTGGAGAACGCCCTCAACGCCTCGCCCACCGACAGCCGGGTGAACCTGGCACTCGGCGTTGAAGAGGGCGAGGTCTTTATTCGCACGCGCGATGACGGCTGCGGCATTCCTCACGAGGAGCGCGCGCGAATCTTCGACCCCTTCCATCAGGGACACGACGACACCTATCAAGGCAGCGGACTGGGACTGACTATCGTGCAGGCGATCGTCCATGCCCACCATGGCCGTATCGCCGTGCGCGATGCCGAGCACGGCGGCACCATGATCGAGATTCACCTGCCGCTCAACGAGAATCGTCCCGAAGCGTAAGCCCCGGCTTGCCAGCAGCATGCAATCCGGGTGTGATAGACGAAATTCGATCGCTCGGAGGCCGCGTGAGCCCTGCCTATGATATTTCACCGCTGTCACAATACCCGCAGTTCATCGAGGCATGCGCCGCCTGGAACTACGGCCAGTGGGGCGTGTACAGCCCCTGGGGACTGGCAGACTCGGTGCAGATCTTCATGCACGCCGCCGAGGATGAAAGCGTACTGCCGCTGACCCGGGTGGCCCACAGCGGCGAACGTCTCCTGGGCATGGCCAGCCTGGTGGCGCAGGACGGCGATGCACGCCCCGACCTCGGCCCCTGGCTCGCCTCGGTGTTCGTACACCCCAGCTATCGCCGCCGGGGTATCGCGCACCGCCTGATCGAAGCAATCGTGGCAGCCTCCGAGGCACGCGGCGACACCGCGCTCTATCTCTTCACGCCCGATCAGCAGGCGCTCTACCGCCGCCACGGCTGGCGTAACATGGGCGAGATCGACCATCACGGGCTGGTCTGTACGCTGATGGTGCGCCAGCCGGGATAGCGGCCATCTACACCCGCACGCATGTGGTATATGTAGAGACCTGAGCCAGCGCGATGTGTCGCAGGCGTGGTTACGGACTCACCCACGCTGCGGCACTGGACAGTGCCTGCTCTCGTCACGAGGGCAGGTTTTCCCTTTTTGACCACAGCCAGAGGAGCAGCGCCGCAGAGTGGTGCCCTGGCGGGAGCGACACAACATGATCATCTCCGCCCCCACCGATTACCGCCGCGCCGCCCGACGCCGGCTGCCGCCCTTTCTGTTTCATTACGCCGACGGCGGCTCCTACGCCGAGCGTACCCTGAGGCGCAACGTCGATGATCTGGCCGATATTGCCCTGCGTCAGCGCGTCCTGAAGGACATGTCGCAGCTATCGCTGGAAACCGAGCTGTTCGGCGAAAAGCTGTCGATGCCGGTGGCGCTGGCACCGGTGGGGCTGGCCGGCATGTACGCCCGGCGCGGCGAGGTACAGGCGGCACGGGCCGCAGCGGCCAAAGGCATTCCCTTTACCCTCTCTACCGTGTCGGTGTGCCCCATCCGCGAGGTGGCCCGCGCCATCGACCGGCCCATGTGGTTTCAGCTCTATGTGCTCAAGGACCGCGGCTTCATGCAGCACGCGCTGGAAAAGGCCTGGGCGGCGGGCGTGCGCACGCTGGTCTTTACGGTGGATATGCCCACGCCCGGCGCGCGCTATCGTGATGCGCATTCCGGCATGAGCGGGCCGTTTGCCGCTCAGCGCCGCATGCTTCAGGCAGCGTTGCATCCGCAGTGGAGCTGGGATGTCGGTCTGCATGGCCGCCCGCATGATCTGGGCAATATCTCCGAATATCGGGGGCAGGTCACCGGCCTCGAGGACTACATTGGCTGGCTGGGCCAGAATTTCGACCCGGCGATCTCGTGGAAGGATCTGGAGTGGATTCGCGAGTTCTGGGAGGGGAGCATGGTCATCAAGGGCATTCTCGACCCCGACGACGCCCGCGACGCAGTGCGTTTCGGTGCCGACGGCATCGTGGTGTCCAATCACGGTGGCCGACAGCTCGACGGCGTGCTCTCCAGCGCCCGTGCGTTGCCACCGATTGCGGACGCCGTCAGCGGCGAGCTGAAGATTCTCGCCGACTCCGGGGTGCGCAACGGTCTCGACGTGGTGCGCATGCTCGCCCTCGGCGCCGATGCCGTGCTGCTGGGCCGCGCCTGGCTGTTTGCGCTGGCGGCGGCGGGAGAGCAGGGCGTCACCCACCTGCTCGAACTGTTCGAAAAGGAGATGCGAGTCGCGATGACACTGACCAGCCAGCATTCGATCAGCGGGATCGACGCTGAAGCGCTGGCTCGGACGCTATAAAAACCGGGGGCGAACTCTACAGCATCGACATGACTACGGCAGGCAGGCAGATCCTTTGAACGTCGCTAACGCGCACCAAAAAGGGTCATTTTCACCAAAATAGAGCGCCTGAGATCAAATGATATAGACGTTTCGTAGCATGGCTACGACCCGTTATATTCCATATGCGACATCGCCACGTCGCAATTCTGAAACCTCTGGGCAGCGCCCACTGCCTTCATGTCAATATGCGACATGCAGGTCGGTGCTTTTTATCTTCCCCCTGATGGACGATAAAAGCCGGCGATCAGGTTTGTGATATCGCGGCACTCCGTACCGGCAAAACCCAAATTCCAACAAGAGCAAAAAGATGAAGGAGATGACAGGATGGATACGGATCGCAAAACGAACGCGACCGCCGCCAATGACCGGCCGGCGGTACCGCAGACGCTCGGTTTTTTGCTGCTCGACAACTTCACGCTGATCTCGCTGTCGTCGGCCATCGAGCCGCTGCGCATGGCCAATCAGCTGGCCGGCCGCGAGCTTTATCGCTGGTACACGCTCTCCGCCAGCGGCGCACCGATCCGCGCCAGCGACGGACTACAGGTGACGCCCGATGCCAGCCTGAAAAGCGCCCCGGCGCTCGACTGGGTGATCGTCTGCGGCGGCGTAGCGCCGCGCAGCAGCGTCACGCCCGAGCACGTGAATTGGCTACAGGGACAGTCGCGTCAGCTCAGACGGCTGGGCGCCATCTGTACCGGCAGCTGGGCGCTGGCACGGGCCGGCCTGCTCAACCACTACGAGTGCAGCGTGCACTGGGAGTGCATGCCGTCGATGAAGGAGTCCTTCCCCGACGTGGCGCTCAACTCGCGGCTTTACTCGATCGACCGTGACCGCTTCACCGCCTCCGGTGGCACCGCGCCGCTGGACATGATGCTCAATCTGATCGGCCGCGATCACGGGCGCGAACTGGCGGCGGGCATCTCCGAAATGTTCATCTACGAACGCATGCGCACCGAACAGGACAACCAGCGCGTGCCGCTCAAGCACGTACTGGGTACCACCCAGCCCAAGCTGCTGGAGATCGTGTCGCTGATGGAGTCCAACCTCGAGGAGCCGATCGAGCTGGACGAGCTGGCGCGCTACGTCAGCGTGTCGCGGCGCCAGCTGGAGCGGCTGTTTCAGAAATATCTGCACTGCACGCCGTCGCGCTACTACCTCAAGCTGCGGCTGGTGCGCGCCCGTCAGCTGCTCAAGCAGACCTCGCTGTCGATCATCGAGGTGGCCGCGGTGTGCGGTTTCGTCTCCACCCCGCACTTCTCCAAATGCTACCGCGAGTACTTCGGCGTGCCGCCCCGCGACGAACGCTCGGGACGCAGCAGCGGCAGTGGGCAGAACATCGAAAGGCCTCCGGGCAGCGGTTTTGCCGGCGCGCCGCTGAGCGACGACCCGGTTTCGGGCGCCCTGCTGGCACTGGCCAGCGCCCAGGGCGAGCCCACCTTTGCCAGCCTGTCCCGGCTGAACTGACTGCCGGCGCATCAGCGCCGACCATGCAGGGGCGTCGCCCGAGCGACGCCCCTTTTACGTCGCGCCCCTTCAGCACGACACGCCGTCAACGAACAGCCGAGAGGGCCGGCCTGTGGTGTCGCGTTCGCGACGCGCGTGACGTTTTTGGAATTTTACCCGTCGCATCCAAACGCCGCCCGCCAGCGCAGCGGGGATATGCTCGCAACTGATGAGTTCACATTACAACCGGAGCACCACCATGTCCCCCAGCGAGCTGCACAGCGACGCCATCGTCATCGATGGCCTGATCATTGGCAAATGGGATCGCGAACTGCTCGAGGATATGCGTCGCGGCGGTCTCACTGCAGCCAACTGCACCGTCTCGGTGTGGGAAGATTTCCAGAGCACGGTCGACAACATCGTGGCCTTCAACAAGCTGATGGCCGAGTGCAGTGACCTGGTACGTCCGGTGCGCACCACCGCCGATATCAGAAAGGCCAAAGAGGAGGGTAAAACCGGCATCCTCTACGGCTTTCAGAACGCCCACGCCTTCGAGGACCAGATCGGCTACGTCGAGGTCTTCAAGCAGCTCGGCGTGGGCATCGTGCAGCTGTGCTACAACACCCAGAATCTGGTCGGTACCGGCTGCTACGAGCGCGACGGCGGGCTTTCCGACTTCGGCCGCGAGATCGTCGCCGAGATGAACCGCGTGGGCGTCATGTGCGATCTTTCCCACGTCGGCGCGAAAACCTCCGAAGAGGTGATCCTGGAGTCGAAAAAACCGGTCTGCTACTCCCACTGCCTGCCCTCCGGGCTCAAGGAGCATCCGCGCAACAAATCCGACGAGGCGCTCAAGTTCATCGCCGACCACGGCGGCTTCGTCGGCGTCACCATGTTCGCGCCCTTCCTCAAGAACGGCCCCAACTCGACCATCGACGACTACGTTGAGGCGATCGAGTACATCATGAATATCGTCGGTGAAGACGCCATCGGCATCGGCACCGATTTCACCCAGGGACATGGCCCGGATTTCTTCGAGTGGCTGACCCACGACAAGGGCTACGCCCGCCGGCTGACCAACTTCGGCGAGGTGATCAATCCGCAGGGCATCCGCACCGTCGGCGAGTTCCCCAACCTGACCGAGGCACTGCTGAAACGCGGTCTCTCCGAGCAGCAGGTGCGCAAGATCATGGGCGAGAACTGGCTGCGCACCCTGGCCGACGTCTGGGGCGAATAAATCCGCGGGAAGGGGGAGCGCGCCTGACACACGCCTCTCCGGCCCTGCGGCCGTCAGCGCCATGGTGTGAAAAGCACCGGCGTAGCGCGGCCTGAAACCTGACTTTTGAATATAACAACGCTGTCTGGAGAGCGATCACCGTGACCACCATGGCGCCCGAAATCCCCATCGAGGTCGACGCCGAAACCGGCGTCTGGACCACCGACGCGCTGCCGATGCTCTACGTGCCGCGTCACTTCTTCATCAACAACCACCTCGCCGTGGAGGAGGCGCTGGGCGCCGACGCCTACGCCGAGATCCTCTACAGGGCCGGCTACAAGAGCGCATGGCACTGGTGCGAGAAGGAGGCCGAACTGCACGGCCTGGCAGGCGTGGCGGTATTCGAGCACTACATGAAGCGCCTCTCTCAGCGCGGCTGGGGCCACTTCATTACCGAAGCGTTCGACCTCGAGGCGGGCACCGCCCGGGTACGGCTGGAGCACTCCTGCTTCGTCTATCAGATGGGCAAGGTGGAGCGCAAAATCGAGTACATGTTCACCGGCTGGTTTGCCGGCGCCATGGACCAGATTCTGGCCGCCCGCGGCAGCTCGCTGCGCACCGTCGCCGAGCAGACCCAAAGCGGCGCCGAGGCGGGGCACGATCACGGTCTCTTTATCGTCAGGCCCGCGGGCTGAGGGGGTTGTCATGGCATTCGACGCAATGATGCGGCCGATCCAGATCGGCAAGCAGACGATTCGTAATCGCGTGGTGAGCACCGCACACGCCGAGGTGTACGCCACCGACGGCGGCATGACCACCGACCGCTACGTCAAGTACTACGAGGAGAAGGCGCGCGGCGGCTGCGGCCTGTGCATCTGCGGCGGCTCGTCGATCGTATCGATCGACAGCCCCCAGGCATGGTGGAGCTCGGTCAACCTCTCCACCGACCGCATTATTCCGCACTTTCAGAACCTTGCCGACGCGGTCCACAAGCACGGCGGCAAGATCATGATCCAGATCACCCACATGGGGCGGCGTTCGCGCTTCGACGGCTTCGACTGGCCCACCCTGCTGTCGCCCTCGGGTATCCGCGAGCCGGTGCACCGCTCGACCTGCAAGACCATCGAGGAAGAAGAGATCTGGCGCATCGTCGGCGACTTCGCCCAGGCGGCACGGCGAGCGAAAGAGGGCGGCCTCGACGGCGTCGAACTCTCCGCCGTGCATCAGCATCTGATCGACCAGTTCTGGAGCCCGCGGGTCAACAAGCGCACCGATGAGTGGGGCGGCAGCTTCGAGAACCGCATGCGCTTCGGCCATGAGGTGCTCAAGGCGGTTCGCGCCGAAGTGGGCGACGACTTCACCGTCGGTCTGCGCATCTGCGGCGACGAATTTCACCCCGACGGCCTCTCCCACGACGACATGAAGCAGATCGCCGCCTGGTATGACGCCACCGGCATGCTCGACTTCTTCGGCGTGGTCGGTTCAGGCTGCGACACCCACGACACCCTGGCCAACGTGATCCCCAACATGTCCTATCCGCCGGAGCCCTTCCTGCACCTGGCGGCGGGGGTCAAGCAGGTGGTCAGCGTGCCGGTGATTCACGCCCAGAACATCAAGGACCCCACCCAGGCGCAGCGCATCCTGGAGGCGGGCCATATCGACATGGTGGGCATGACCCGTGCCCACATCGCCGACCCGCATCTGATCGCCAAGATCCAGATGGGCGAGAGCGACCGTATCCGCCAGTGTGTGGGCGCCAACTACTGCATCGACCGCCAGTACCAGGGTCTTGATGTGCTCTGCATCCAGAACGCTGCGACGTCGCGCGAATATATGGGTCTGCCCCATGACATCACCGCCAGCGACGGCCCCAAACGCCGCGTGGTGGTGGTCGGCGGCGGCCCCGGCGGCATGGAAGCGGCGCGCGTCAGCGCCGAGCGCGGCCATGATGTCACCCTGTTCGAAGCCAGCGAAGCGCTGGGCGGTCAGATTACGCTGGCGGCGCAGGCGCCGCAGCGCGACCAGATTGCCGGCATTACCCGCTGGTATCAGATGGAACTCGACCACCTCGGCGTCGACCTGCGGCTGGGCACCCGTGCCGACGAGCCCACCATCGCCGACCTGCGCCCGGACATCGTGGTGCTGGCTACCGGCGGCCAGCCCTTTTTGACCCAGGTGCCCGAGTGGGGCTTTAACGAAAGCCGCGAGGAGAGCCTGGTGGTCAGCAGCTGGGATATCCTCGGCGGCGCGGTCGAACCGGGCAAGAACGTGCTGATCTTCGACCCCATCTGCGAATTCGCCGGCGTCTCGGCGGCAGACTACCTCGCCGAAAAAGGGGCGAAGGTCGAGATCGTCACCGACGACATCAAGCCCGGCTCGGCGGTAGGCGGCACCACCTTCCCCACCTACTACCGCAGCCTGTATGAAAAGGAGGTGATCATGACCTCCGACATGGGGCTCAAGAAGGTCTATCGCGAAGGCGGCTCGCTGGTGGCCGTGCTGGAGAACGAGTACACCGGCGCGCTGGAGGAGCGCGTGGTCGACCAGGTGGTGGTCGAGAACGGCGTGCGTCCCGACGAGTCGCTCTACTACGCCCTCAAACCGAAATCCCGCAACCACGGCCAGGTGGATGTCGAGGCGCTCTACGCCATCAAACCACAGCCCGCGCTCGCCGAGCAGGGCGACGGCTTCCTGCTGTTCCGGCTGGGCGACTGCACCGCGCCGCGCAACACCCATGCGGCGATCTATGACGCGCTGAGGCTTTGCAAGGATTTCTAGACCGCCCCATGGCGGATGGCAACAACACGGGACAAGGGTCGGGGGCGAGCAGCCGCAAGGGTCTTTCGCCAGGGAAGGCGAAAGTAGCGCCCAGGGAAGGGTTCACAGCGCCCTTGCAGCGCTCCATCCTCGAGCCGGCCCCGGAATTCTGAACGCTTTCTCAGAGGGTGTTTACAAATTCGGCGAGCGAAGGCAAGACAAGGCAAAATCGGTCGAAAAAGCGGAGTTTACACGGGGTAAATGAGCATTTTGAGGCCGATTTTAACGCCGTATTGCCGAGCGCAGGCATTTTGTAAACACCCTCTCAAGCGGAGAGAGAAAGTCATGCTCGAAACGATTCTACCTGTTCTGCTGCTGGCCGCGCTGGTGTTGATGGCGATCGGCGCCGTGCGCCGGGTGCAGCTGTGGCGCCAGGGGCGCGCCGCGCCGGTGCCCATTTTGAAGGGCCTGATGGCGATGCCGCGGCGCTACCTGGTGGACCTGCACCACGTCGTGGAGCGCGACAAGTACATTGCCCACACCCACGTCGCCACCGCCGGCAGCTTCGTGCTGGCGGCGCTGCTGGCCATCGTCGTGCACCTGTTCGGCTTCGACAACCCGGTGCTCGCCTGGGCGCTGGTCGCCGCCTCGGCGGTGATGTTCCTCGGCAGCCTGCTGGTCGCCCGGCGGCGCATCAACCCACCGCCCAGGCTGTCGAAGGGCCCCTGGATGCGCCTGCCGAAAAGCCTGATGGCCTTCTCGCTGGGCTTTCTGATCGTCTCCCTGCCGGCCACCGGCGTGCTGCCCGCCAACCTCGGCAGCATCGTGCTGGCGCTGGTGCTCTGCGCCGTGGTGGTGTGGGGGCTGGGGGAGATGTTTTTCGGCATGACCTGGGGCGGGCCGATGAAGCACGCCTTCGCCGGCGCCCTGCATCTCGCCTTTCACCGCCGCCCCGAACGTTTCTCCGCAGGGCGCGGCGGCGAGCACCGCTCCACCGGCCTGAAGGCGCTGGACCTGAACGACAGCAACACGCCGCTGGGCGTCGGCCAGCCCGCTGATTTCACCTGGAACCAGCTGCTGGGCTTCGACGCCTGCGTGCAGTGCGGGCGCTGCGAAGCCGCCTGCCCGGCCTTCGCCGCCGGCCAGCCGCTCAACCCCAAGAAGCTGATTCAGGACATGGTGGTCGGCATGGCGGGCGGTTCGGATGCCCGCTACGCCGGCTCGCCCTACCCCGGCAAGCCGGTCGGCGAACATTCCGGCAGCGCCCACGGGCCGATCGTCGGCGTACAGGAGAAGGCGCTGGTCGATGCCGATACGCTGTGGTCGTGTACCACCTGCCGCGCCTGCGTCGAGGAGTGCCCGATGATGATCGAGCACGTCGACGCCATCGTCGACATGCGCCGCTTTCTGACCCTGGAGCGCGGTAGCACGCCGGACAAGGGCGCAGTGGTGCTCGACAACCTGATCGCCACCGACAACCCCGGCGGCTATGACCCCGACTCGCGTCTGTACTGGGCGGCCGACCTGGAGCTGCCGCTGATGAGTGATCGCGGCCGGGCGGAGGTACTGCTGTGGCTGGGCGACGGCGTTTTCGACATGCGCAACCAGCGCACCCTGCGCGCGCTGGTGAAGGTACTGCGGGCCGGCGGCGTCGATTTCGCCGTGCTGGGTAACGAGGAGCGCGACAGCGGCGACGTGGCGCGCCGGCTCGGCGACGAGGCAACTTTCCGCTCGCTGGCCGAGCGCAACATCGCAACGCTCGCGCGCTACCGCTTCGACCACATTGTCACCTGCGACCCGCACAGCTTCCACGTGCTGAAAAACGAGTACGACGCCTACGGCGGCCACTACGCGGTCTACCATCACAGCGGCTTTATCGATCGCCTGATCGAGAGCGGGCGGCTGCAGCTGGACAGCCGCCAGCGCGGTAGCGTGACCTATCACGACCCCTGCTACCTGGGTCGCTACAACGGTGAATACGAAGCGCCGCGGCGCGTGCTGAAAGCGCTGGGGGTCGAACTGACCGAAATGGCGCGCTCCGGCTACCGCTCGCGCTGCTGCGGTGGCGGCGGCGGCGCGCCGATTACCGACGTGCCCGGCAAGCAGCGCATTCCCGATATGCGCATGCAGGATGTCGAGCGCACCGGCGCCGATCTGGTCGCCGTGGGCTGTCCGCAGTGCACCGCCATGCTGGAAGGCGTGGTGGATGCCGGCGCCGAGGTGCGCGACCTTGCCGAACTGGTTGCCGATGCGCTGGCCACCGACGCAGCGCCGGCCAATGGCAGCGCGGCGACATCCGACAGCCAGAGCAGCAGGCGCCATACCGAGGAGGTGACCTCATGAGTGACCTGGATCTTTCCAGCGCCGTACGCCGCGACCCGCGTCGCGAGTGGATTCTGCGCAACCGTCTGCACCCCGAACACGCCGCCCTGGCAGCGACGGGGGCGGCCTCGCCCGCCGAGTGGCTGGGCCCCAACGGCGTCACCCGCCGCGACCCGCGCGCAGTGGGCTTTATCGGCCCCAACGGCATCCGCCGTATCGATCGCAGCGGCGCCCAGCACGGCGCGGGCGCTACACCCGGCGCCCGCGCGGCGGCGGCGGACAACCGCCAGCGTATCGAGATCGACGACCCGGCCTTCGTGATCGCCGTGGTGCCCGACCTGCCCGGCGGGCGCCTCTCCTCTCACGACCGCGATCTGCTGGGCCTCGCCCGGCGGCTGGCGGACGCCGACCCCACGGCGCCCGGCGCCGTGGTCGCCATCACCTTTGGCGAGCATCGCGAGAGCGATTTCGGCGGCGCCGGCGTCGACCGCCTGCTGTCGCTTTCCGGCGAGCGCTTCAGCGGCTATGCGCCGGAAGCGCGGCTGGCGGCGCTGGGCAGCGTCGAGCAGGAGCTGACGCCGCGCCACTGGCTGCTGCCCGACTCGACGCTGGGCGGCGGCGAGCTGGGCCGGCGGCTGGCAGCGCGGCTGGGCGAGCGCCCGGCCACCGGCGTCTGGCAGCTGGAGACTGCCGCCGACAGTGACAGCGGCTGGCGCTGCACGGCGCGCGGCGCGGCGGGCAGCAGCGATATCGTTCGGCCGCTGCCACGCATGGTGCTGGCACTGGCCGAGTGCGCCGAACCGGTCAGCGATACCCTGCACGCCGCCCGACCGCTGGAGGCAGCGCACAGCCTGCCGGAAGGGCTGGCGCGCATCGAGGACCTGGGCGAGATCGCCATCGACCCCGCCGAGGTGGCCCTGGCCGAGGCGGAATTCGTGCTCTCCGCCGGCAACGGCATCCGCGACTGGGATGGCTACCACGATGCCGCCCGCACCCTGGGGGCCGCCGAGGGCGCCTCGCGGGTGGCGGTCGACAACGGCTTCATGCCGCGCAACCGTCAGGTCGGCGCCACCGGCACCTGGGTCAGCGCACGTGTCTATATCGCGGTAGGTATCTCCGGTGCGGTGCAGCACCTGCAGGGCATCGAGCGCTGCGACAAGGTGATCGCCATCAACCTCGACCCCAACTGCGATATGGTCAAGCGCGCCGATCTGGCCGTGATCGGCGACGCCGAGGCCATTCTTGCCACCCTCGCCGAGCGGGTCGCCGCCTGGCGTGCCGAGCAGGAGACACGCCATGTCGCCTGAGCATGCCCCCTTACGAAGCGGCCCGCGGGTGGCCGTACTGGTCTCGGTGGGCCGCCACCCGGTGACCGGCCGCCCCCGCCGCGCCGACCAGGACGCCCGTGCAGTGGAGCTGGCACTGGGCCTCGAGCAGGCCGACACCCGCCTGCTGCACGCCGGCCGTCACGACGACGACAGCGACAGCGCCCTGCGCGGCTATCTCGGCATGGGGTTTGACAGCCTCGAGTTGATCGAACAGAACGCCGATGCCGACGTGGTGCCGGCGCTGGTCGAGGCGCTGCGCACGCAGTCGCCGCGGCTGGTGCTTACCGGCGCACACGCCGAAACCGGCGAAGGCTCGGGCATGCTGCCCTGGCTGCTGGCCGAGGCACTGGGCTGGCCGGTGGTGGGCGGCCTGGCGGCCATCGAAAAGATCGAACGCGATACCGCCACCCTGCTGCAGGCGCTGCCGCGCGGTCGCCGGCGGCGTCTGCGGGTGCGGCTGCCCTTTGTCGCCACCGTCGACCAGAGCGCCGCGCCGGCACGCCAGAGCGCCTTCGGCCCGGCACGACGTGGTGGCTTCGAGGCGGTCGCAAAAGAGAGCCGCGCCGATGAGCTGCAGGCGGTGTGGCAGGTGGCCCCGGCGCGCAAGCGCCCGGCGCGCCTCAAGGTGGTCAAGTCCGGCTCGGCGCGCGACCGCTTCAAGGCCGCGGCGGCCAAAAGCGGCGGTGGCGGCGGCAAGGTACTGGAGGATGCGACGCCCGACCAGGGTGCCGAGGCGATCATGGCGCTGCTGCGCGAAGAGGGTGTGCTGCGTTAGCGGAACCGACCCCAAACGCCACAGGGCCCGCTTTTGCGGGCCCTGTGGCGTTTCAGCATCGCAACACGCGCGCGACTCAGCCGCCGCGTGCCATTCAGCCTATCTAATGGTATTCAGATTGCGGAAAATTTTGCTAAGGCACTGGTTAATGTAGACAATATCCTGAGCGCTAAAGTCGTTAAAGGCTTTCTCGACCAGGCGCCCGGTCACCTCTCGCGCGATGATAAGCTTTTCCTCACCATCCTCAGTGAGTTCAACCTCTGTGACACGCCCATCCTGAGGACTTTGTTCGGTTTTCAAAAGGCCCAATTGCTGCATACGGTAGACGATCTTGGTCGTGGTAGATAGCTTTGCCACAGCATGGATCGAAATATCCGACATGCTCGAGCGCCCTTGCTCATGTAATATCATCAAAATGCGCCATTTGGACGAGCTCAGTCCATGCGGCTTGAGCAACGCATCGATATCGGCACTGTACTTCGCGTTGAGCCTTGCAACCCAATAAAAGGGAAAATCACGCGAGCGGAATTCATCGGCCAGCGGAAAAAACGAAGAGGAAAGTCCTTCCTTTTCGACCATAGAAAACGGCTACCCAAAGAAAAATAATGGACAATCCTAGCAGATATCGAATGACGTGTAAGCGGGCATCACTTGCGCAAACGTCATTCTCACCCAAAAAAGCAGGCAGAAGGTCGGCTCTTTGAGGTAAACCATGGCTACCATGTCATTTATGCTGCAACGGCACGGCGTGCTTCACACCGACTCAAAAGAGGCCATTGTCGAGCGCGTTACGCACTACCTGTGCCCGCATCGCATGCACCTTCACAATGGAACCAGGCTTTCATCGCGCTTTAGTGTTTTACATTTCAAAGAGTTAGCGATCATCGAGCTGTGCTATGGCGCCCACGTCGAAATCGCCCCGGAAGCGACACCAAACGTCTACCTGTTCCGTATTAATCTGGAGGGGCAAGGGGAAATCTTCTACAAGGACCGTCAAGTGCGTATGGTGCAGGGAAGCGCCACCATCACATCCCCTTGCCAGACGTCACTAATTCACACTTCACCCAACTGCCACAACATCATCGTACGCGTTCCCCGCCAACTGTTGGAGCAGCGGCTCAGCCAGCATCTAGCGCAACCCCTCAGAGGGCCTCTGCTCTTCGATCATTACGCACCGGCCCATTCGCCGGGGTCAGCTTTCCTGCTCAGCACGATCCATTATCTCTGCCATTTTCCGCTGAACCGTCTTCAGCCAGCCAATGATGAGGCGCAGATCAAGCGAGTGGAAGATTACTTCTGTGATAGTGTTTTGGGACTTTTCAACCACACCTATAGCCAGCATATGAGCGATACCGCCTCGCCACTGCCCCATTACGTCAAAAACGCCAAGGCCTATATCGAGCAACATATCACCAAGCCCATCACGCTCGAGGCTTTATCCCATCAGGCGGGTGTCTCGATACGTACCCTGCAATACGGCTTCAGACAGTTTTTAGGCCTTTCCCCCGGAGCATATATAACCCGGCAACGCATAAAGCAAATCCACCAAGCTCTTTTGGAAGCTCCGAAAGGGCAGCGTGTGACCGATATCGTACTTCAGCACGGCATCAGCAGTCCGGGGCGCTTTGCCAACCAGTACAAGGTGATTTATGGTGTCACTCCAGTGCAAACCCTGAACGGCAACCGGCACCATACAGGTATCGACCTTTAGGGAGACATCAAATCATCTCGCATCGTTTTCTTTCGTATGATCAGGCATTGCTTTGCCTCTTTACCACCGGCATAAGATTCATCAAGGCCAGCCGCTTGAGAAAAGCGTCGGCGCGCTGTCGACGATATACCTCCAAGTCAACGTCGGTATAGTCGAAAAATCCTGCACCGTCCTGAAAGCCACGAAGCCTTTTTTGCATGTTCCGGATAATTATTGGCGGTGTTTTGAACCTTTCATCAAGGGCGCCACAGAGGTAGCCGGATGCATAATAGAGGGTATCGCCACCCCCCCAGTCGACAAACTCCAGCGCCCCAAGCACCGAATAGCGAAGACCCAGACCTAAACGTATTGCCATATCTATATCCTCAGTACTGGCAACACCTTCCTCAACCATTCGCGCCGCCTCATTCATCAGCAGCACCTGCAACCGCGGTACGATATAGCCCGGTGAAGCGTGACACACAACCGGCACTTTACCGATACCTTTTAGCACGTCTATAAGAACATTGAGATAGCGTTTTTCGGTCGCCTTGCCCCCGCTGACCTCGATCAGTGGCATCAAGTGGGCTGGATTGAGCCAGTGGGCGTTCATAAAGCGGGCCGGGTTGGCTACCATGCCGGCCAACTCGTTGATCAAGAAAGTCGAGGTGGTCGAGGCTATAACGACCTCATTACTCACATGAAGACTTATCCATTCAAGCCCCATTCGTTTGATATCACTAACCTCGGGCAGGGCTTCGAAGACAAGAGCCGCTTCGATAGGCGAAGCCGTCTTCCCTTGACTGTGAATCTGCAAATGTGTGGTAATCGACGCGATGTCTTCTCGAGCCAAGAGACCTTTATCGCTCAGATAAACAAGCTCGTACTCCAGGCGGTGGCGAACCTGCTCGTAATAGTGCTGGCGCGCTCGGGAACCGCGCTCCTTGAGGTCGATCAGTACGACCGCATGCCCGGCCAGAAGGAAAGACAAAGCGATACCTTCGCCCATGCGTCCTGCGCCGAGCACGACAATTGTTTTATGTTCCATGTTCATCCCCTGATCGCGCTCCCCCCTGGATCCCATGTGCCAGCAAGTCGCTCATGCTTTCTCGCGATAACCCATCGAGCCCCAGCCGCTCGAACGTGCGGCCCTCAGCATAGAGATCCCTGCCGGTAATGGCCGAAGCAATATTCAAAAGCCCCTCGGCTACCGGTGTCGGCTGACCCAGCCAGCGCCCTACCGATACGATAAGCGATAGCCCAAGCCGGGTATCTTCGAGCATGTAGCGATGGCTATCCAGCGCAATCTTTTCACGCCAGTCGCCGCTATCAGTCAGCTTGCTGTGCGCGCCCCTGCCATACATCCACTCCTCTCCCTCCGTAGTATAATGGTTGGAAAGTGGAAAATGAGCAGGGCCATAACCAAGAACCTTGCGCAAAGCAATACGCTCTTTATCCAGCGCCGTGGTAACTCGGCGTATCGACGGCTGCGTCCCCTCATTGTGAATGTCCCAGACATCGAAATACTCCAATGGCCCAGCATTCATCATAATTAATGGCGGATGAATTATGGGGCCGGCATTCATCAGGGCTCCACTCAGGCTATCCTCGATGGGCTCAACACTTGGGTAGGCCTTGCGCAATACTGAAAACGCATGGTTCGATAGTTCGTTAGGAAGCACGCCGGTGGGCAGGCGCGTGGCGTACACACTGATGACCACATTGTCAGAACCGTGTTTGCGTGCAAGATAAGGCAATGTGCCTGTTTCGCAAAAAGCTACCCGGCTTTGATTACCTGCCTGACACATACCACGGTGGAAGAGATAACAGCCGAAGGTACCGGGAGACAAAAACACCACCTGATCGTCATGAAACAGCGGCCCCAACTGTTCTGCTAACGATTCGTGGGTGGTAGCGGGTAGCGGCACGATCAAAAGCGTGGCATGTTCGACCGCCTCAGCCAGATCGCTGGTCAGCGACAACTGGTCTTCACCTTGACCCACTGCGATACGGCGCTCGCCCTGGATATCCTTTACACCCAGGTACCCGGACTGGCGCAAAGCATCCAATGCGCTCTTGTCGCGCCGCCAGAGAGTGACATCGAATCCTTTTTCCACCATTTCGATAGCCGCGGCATAACAGCCGTGACCACCACCGATCACACTGATTTTCATGACATTCCCCCTTCGATGATTGCCTATGAAGGGTGTAACATTACGGCTATGTCGTAGGCTACCGCCATACCAAAAGCGCAACGACAATTCAAAAAACGCAGCAGTTTTATTCATGACGACAACTGATGTCTGTGCCCGAAGCCAGCAAGAACTACCATGCACCACAACAGGGAAAAAATAGCCCGGC
Source organism: Kushneria aurantia DSM 21353 (assembly GCF_000382245.1). Taxonomy (GTDB): domain Bacteria; phylum Pseudomonadota; class Gammaproteobacteria; order Pseudomonadales; family Halomonadaceae; genus Kushneria; species Kushneria aurantia. The sequence goes on along the minus strand of NZ_KB907862.1, from coordinate 304,173 downwards.
ATGCGCCTTCATGGTGCTAAAGTAGTGCTGAATCGTTATGCAAACATTGTCACTTCCATCTCGCCGAACGACCTGATCACTCATTAGAGCGTTGATTAAAAATAACAATTTACAAGCATGGCCCCGAATTTGCCCAAGGGATAGAAAGCCATTGCTGTTTATTGTAATTTTCATGTGATATTGAACGTTTTAGAGCCAAAAACGCGGAAGCCACATCGATAATCCGCAACACCCAAGAACATTCAGCAACAACGAGAGGGATCAACACATGACAGGTCAATCGCACCGGCCGTTATGCCTACTGCACATCGTTCGCACCCATTTACGGTGTGCGGGTGGTTTTTTAGCCGCCGCCATGATGAGTAGTTCGGCACTCGCCGACGACATTGCGCTCAACTATGCCTTCTTCGCCCCCGAGCAAACCTTTCCCGGCATGCAAATGCAGTTTTGGGCAGAGCAGCTCGAAGAGCGCACCGACGGCCAGGTCACGGTCAATACCTTTCCCGGTGGCACCTTGCTGACTGCAGGCAACATGCTGGACGGTGTCCTCAATGGCGTCGCCGATATTGGCCTGACCACAACCTCTTACGAACCGGCACGCTTTCCCCTGCTCAACTTGATCGGCGATATCAGCGGCCTCAATGTCAATGCGGAGGTGGCAAGCCAAGTGGCCTACCAGTTAGTGCAGGAATTCCCGCTGAAGCAGTTCAACCTTGAAGACTTCAAGGTAATTACTGTGTTCACCTCCGAGCCCGGCTATCTGCAAACTCAAACGGAGGTCGATACGCTCGAAGAACTGGCCGGTATGGAAATTCGCGTTCCAGGAGAATCTGACACCGTACGCGCTCTGGGCGCTGTACCAGTCGGAATGTCACAAGCGGAGACGGGCGAAGCACTTCAGGCCGGAATCGTTCAAGGCGTTGCATCTTCTCGCGAAACACTCATGGATTTGCAATATGCGCGCTACCTCCACTATGTCGTCGATTATCCCCTGTCTAATGTGGTGATGCTGGCTGTAATGCGACGAGATCGATGGGAGTCGCTTCCTGACGACGTGCAGCAAGTAATTGATGAGCTCGGCGCCGAAGCGTCTCGGTACGCGGGGAACTATCTGGACAAACACGTTCAGGAATCCCTTGAGTGGGCGAAGAAAAACTACGAGCTGCACACCGTCACGCTCTCCGATGAAGAACAGAAACGCTGGTCGGAACATTTGGCCCCTCTCAATGAACAGCATGTAGAGCAGGTCGCCGACCAGGGACTACCGGCTCAGGAGCTCTATCAACGCATGCGTCAGCTTATCGGGCAGTACAAAAACTGACCTGTCACCGCGCCTACATTCACAAAAACAATAGGACAATCAAATGACTATTAATGTAAAAACAACAAGCAGGTCATCAGGATACGCATCGAAAATAATGCTGCCTTTGGCATGTCTAGGGCTTTCAACCGCCGCTCAAGCTCTGGAGTTGGATGTGGGAGATAGCGAAGTCAGCATTTACGGCTTTGCCCAGCTTGACGCAGCTTATACTGATGGCCCGGACATGTATGCTGCCAGTGGTTTCACACCCTTTTTTGATATTCGCCCAAGAGATGTGGAAGGGTCAGACGGCGATTTCGATATGGGTGCTTATACCAGTCGTATAGGATTGCTATCAGCGACACCAACAAAAAACGGACCAATAAGAGTCGTTATCGAGGGTGATTTTCACGAAAATGGAGGGCCAGGATTCCGTCTGCGCCATGCTTACGGAGAGTGGAACGGTATACTTGCCGGCCAGACATGGACAAACTTTTCCGGCTTTGTGGGGTTGACAAAAACTATAGATTTTACTGGCCCAGTAGGTAGACCTAACCCCGGTCGACTGGCCCAGATTCGTTACACTTTGAATGGCTTCTCGGCAGCGCTGGAGGATCCGGATGGCTTTAGCGTAGGCGAAGGTATTCTGAGCGGTACCTCTGGGGTTAATCAGAGTCGCGTTCCCAACTTTACACTACGCTATACACAAAGCGTGGATGCTTTTACCTATGAATTCGGGGGTCTTGGACGTGAAGTAGGTTATGAAGTCAGCAATGAAGACGACTACGCTTTTGGCTGGGGGATAAATGCAAGTGCTTCATATCGCTTTGGTACCGGGATAAAGTTAAGAGGTGCGGTGGCACACGGGGATGGCATCGGAGGTTATCTATTCTTCAATCCGGGCGGCGCAGGTTATGTCAAAGCTGATGGCAAAGTCGAAACAATCAAAGCCACCTCTGCTACCACTGGCATCAGTATTCCGGCCGGTACTGGTGCATTCAACCTCTCCTATGCCATGGTCCAGGCTGACATGGACGATACGGCAGAATTGAATCCAGCTCCGCCCAATATCTATGGCTATGATCGTTATGACAGTGTTTTTCTCAACTACATATGGTCGCCCATAGAGCCAATTTCCTATGGAATAGAGGTTGGTCATCATCGCGCAGAACAACCTTCTGGTGAAAGCAACGATATTACTCGTTTACAAGGCATGGTGCGTTATACCTTCTAAAGCATGCTTTATTGGCTCATTATTCGGTATTATATATACCCACCGTAATCGGTGGGTTTTTACTGGACGATTATCATGATTATTCAAAAATCAAGGTCTTGAGCTTTAAGCTAAGCCCGGACATACACACCGCACCAAAGTTCAGATATAAGAAAAACCAGGCTGAGACACTAATTTCCACGCGAAAACAGGACACCTCGATCTTTGGTATCTACGTTTACAACACATGGCCATATGGCAATGCCGGCCTGCTGTTCATCATTCTGCAGGAGACCTGTCACCAAAGATTTATCTACACTTGAGCCAGCACTACTCTTTATTCGACGCGATAGCTGTCGGGTTCACCCAATATAAGCAGGTCGCAAAGAGTTTCGAGAACTGGTGTTCGCAGATCATGCTGCTTGGAAAGGCGCACTATGGATTCATGCAGTAGGATAACTTCCGATGCATGGCCTGCCCTGCGATCTTGTAACATGGAAGGGATATGCTGCGCTTGGTAACGAATAGCATGCTCGATATTTTTGAGCACTTTTTTTTGATCGAACATGGCGCCCGAATGTCTGGCCACTTTGCCACATTCGACAACTATATTTTCGATCAGGCGCTGGCCACGTTCCTGATTACCCACCTCTCCAACTTTCTTGTCGAGTAACGTACAAAGGCCATTGAGAGCGGCATTAAAAGCGGCTTTCTCCCAGATATATTCCGCGACATCGGGGTTTAGCACGCTGGACAATCCCGCCACGAGGAAAGTGTCATGAAGCTTTGCCATAAAGGGATCATACTGGCCGTCATAGGACCACCAATGAAGATCGCCCTGGCCTTTACACTGTATAACCCCTGGAGCCTCGAGATCAGCCGCAAGAGTAGTAACCCCGTGCAGTATTGTGGCAGGATCGATAAACTTGGCCAAAACATCGGCATTGCCCAGACCATTTTGCAGGGTCAATACTCGCGTATCAGCGGCAATCAGATGACGGGCGGCCTTGATAGCACCTTCGGTGGCTCCGCCTTTGGTCAATACCAGAACAAGGTCGAAGTGCTCACTCAGCTGATCGGCTGAATGCACAGGAACATAGACCTGCTCCTTTTCGCTGTTCTCCATGTTCAGCCTGATACCATGGGACCGAATCGCCAACAGTACTTCTGGATCGATATCGATCAAATTCACCTGATTACCGCTTAGCGAGAGCCGAGCGGCAAACAAGCAACCCATGGCACCGGCGCCAATAATGATAGTTTTCATAACTTGCCTAGAAAGGCAGGGAACGCTCATCTTTCATTTTGCGCACCATAGCAGTAAAAAATTCGTTCGCAAAGCCGCTTTCACGAATGAGTTTTTCCGTCAGGCTTGCGCATTTTTGGCTAATGCTTGTTTCAATCTCCACGTCCTCGCCTCCCAGGGCGCCTGCTGCACACTGGTTTTCGGCGGCACGTTGTACGGTCCAAAGCAAGAAAATTGCTTTTTCGATGCTGGACTCACCTACCGCAATGCCGTGGTTACGCAATACTAAAATGTGCTTATCGCCCATGTTGTCGAGCATGCGTGACTTCTCGTCGGCAAACAGCGTGATACCTTCGAATTCGTGGTAAGCCACACGACCGTAGAGCTGTGCACCATAGAAATCGTGGTGACTGAAGCCACGTTTTTTTTGCACTACGGCGGAAACCGGGACTGTATGAGTATGCAACATACAATGGATATCGTCGCGAGCTCCATGCACGGCACTATGCAACGCAAAGCCCGCCGGGTTGGCCTCATAGTGTGACTCCTGGACCTTGTGGCCTTCCAGGTCGACCTTGAGCAAGTTAAGCGGCGTTACCTCGGTATAGTTGAGCCCGAAAGGGTTGACCAGGTAGTGGCCATCGCTACCGGGTACCCGTGCAGAGATATGGTTGAAAATGGTTTCGGTCCAACCGAAAAAATCGACCAGGTGGTAGCAGTAGGCCAGTTTCACCCGCTGCTCCCACTCCGTATCGCTGCAGTGGACGGGCTTTTCGATGGTATCGGGCATGGCAATGGGTTGTATGTTCATTGGGACAATCTCCTGTCAGGATGTAGGCTCGTTGGCGCAATACGCGGCGTTCTCGAGGTAGTGGGTGAGTGAATAGATGGTGCTGATGGTGGGAACGGCAATTTCCTTGCGTTGGGCGAGTTCGATCACCCCTTCGACGATGGCGGCAAGCTCCAGCTCCTTGGCCTGCTGGAAATCCTGCAGCATGGAGGTCTTGACCCCGGCCATGCCCGCCCCCAATTTGCGAAGCTCGGCCAAATCCAGCTCTAGTTGGCTGCCATAAGCGTTGGCGATCAGGCGCGTCTCTTCGAACAGCCCCTCCACCACTTTTTCGAGCAAGGGACTCCCATAAAGGGTGTCGAGACTGGCATTGGTGATCACCGACAGTGGGTTGGAGGTCAAATTGGCGGCGATTTTGCTCCACACCGCATCACGGATGCGCGGCGTATGGCGCGTCTCAATGCCGGCGACGCCCAACCATTCAATCAGTGCCATCAAGCGTTGCACGCGTTTGGCAGGCAACGCAGTGATCTCTCCGAGGATCAGCTGATGCGGAGTCTTCGAACGTGCCGAGCCTGGTGAGAGCACCTGCGCGGAGATGTATACCACGCAGCCGACGATCGTCTCGGCGGGTAGGCAAGTAACCAGCTTGCCGCCGGGATCGACGGCATCGATATGATCAGGCCAGGCCTCGGACAGCTGCCCCATGAATAGCCACCAGGGTGTGCCGTTGACCATGGGGACCAGGCAGGTATGGGCATCGAACAGCGGCCTGAGTTGCGGCAATAGCGAGGGTAACGCCTGAGACTTGGTACAAAGCAGCACGATGTCATGTACGCCAAGCTCGGCACAGTTATCGGATACCTTGACCCTGGCAGCATGCTCACCCTGCATGTCGCTAAGCCGTATGCCCCGCGTTTTAATGGCGAAAAGCGTTTCACCCCGGGCAAGCACGCTGACCTGACAACCGGCCTCGGCCAGAAGAGCCGCCAGGGCGGTGCCAATGGCACCCGCCCCTATAATGGCAATGCGTAACGCTGCGATAGGTGACGACATGAGCAACTACCTCAAGGCTTCATCAAAACCGAGGCCGTAGAAAATTCCGTGGCCCAGCCCTCTTTCAAGGGGGCAACGAAGACGTTTTCCGTGCGTGTCCGGGTGATCAGCCAGCGGCCGTCGAGCTGTTTGGCGAAGGTATTGTTCAATCGCGACGAACGCAAAAGCGAGCTACCGTCCGAGAAAATCCAGGGCTGGCAGTGGACCCATTGACCGGTGGCCGTGTCACCCTCCACATGGATCTGCTCAGCCGTCAGGTAATGAACATTGAGTAACAGCTCGGGGTCTTTCTTATCCCCCCAAAACTTTTCGAAATGGCGGCGTATGGCATCGGCCCCTTCAAGCCGACCAAACTGGCCATCGTAGTATTCACCCACCCCCTCCCAGATGGCGTCGTTGCTGTAGAGCGCCATGATATGGTCGATGCGCTCGGCATCGTCCTTGACGCCATATTCGGGCAGGGGCGTATCGCAAAGGAACATGTAGCGCGTCTGAAGTCGCCGAATCTCTGCTTCAGCTTCGAGTTTATCCACACGCGCCAAAAGCGCTTGAAAGTCGCTTGCCGTTACCTCACTCATGCGCGGGTCTCCTTCTTCCGTCGTGAGGTGATCGATACCTGAGGTGGGCGCTCAATCCGCGCCGAGCTCCTCGATCACATGCAAAAGCCCCGATTTCATATGGCGTACTTCGTCATCGCTGATCTTTTCGAACACTTTCTGCTCGTAATCTCGCGCCATGGCGAGCAGCTTGTTGGCGAGCTCGGCGCCCTGGGGCGTCAGGTCAAGCATGGGCTCGCTGTCCTTCTCGACGACGAGACCACGTTGGCAAAGTCCGCCCAGGGTGTCCTCGAAGTCTTTCAGGGGCTGGGCCACCACCTGCACGACCTTGTCGCGCGGCTGCGTGCCGCGATCGAGCAACAACGTCATAAGCCGCCACTCCTTGTCGTCGACTCCAAGGTGGAAAAGCCGTGGGTAGAACCCTTGGCGGTAGGCCACCAGCGACTGGCGCAAGAGGTAAACGAAGTGTTGCCCAAGTACGCCCTCGCCGGTGTGGCTGTCATCCTGAGGCAGGGTCATCGGGTGGGCTTCAGGCAGGGCATAGCGCCCGCCATGGAAAACCAGCGCCCCCTGGCCATTCCGGTAGCCGTATTCCAACACCTCGCCAACGATGATGAAGTGATCGCCGCCCTCATAAACCTGCCAGGTTCTGCACTCGAAGTGAGCCACGGCCCCCTGAATGCGTGCGCTTCCCCCCAACCCTTCCCGGGTATCGATGTCCTTGAATTTGTTCTCGCCACGCTGAGCAAAACGGTTGGAAATCGGCACCTGGTCGCTGCCGAGCACGTTGACAATGAAATACTCCGCCTCGCAGTAAGCATCCTTGCTATAGGCGCTTTTATCGATGCTCCAAAGGATCAGCGGCGGATCCATGGAAACGGCATTGAAGCTACTGACCGTGACACCATACTGCTCTCCCTGGGCATCCCGGGTGGTGATGACGGTAACGCCGGTGGCAAATTTTCCCAGGGCATTTCTGAAATCTCGCGTATCGATACTCATGGTTCACCTCACTAATCGGTTGGCTAGCGTCCCAACTTCTCCCCCGTGACACCGCCAATTCCATACTCGCTTTTGGGTACTTCACTGATGATGACCCGGACGTTCTCTTTGGGTGCGCTCAACGACGACACTACGGCATCGGTGACCTCGCTGATCAGCGCCTCTTTTTGTTGCTGTGTCCTGCCCGACATCATGTAAACGTGAACGGTAGGCATCGCGATCCTCGCGCTGGCTGGTTTGATAATGGCCGTGGGCACCCATCGAGCGCCCCGGATCCTTGCTTAAAACGTAGTGAGCTCGCGGTACTCGTCATAACGCCCGCTAAAGTCCCGGTACGACTGAAGCACCTCGGCAACGTCCGCATCGGCTTGCGCGGCATTGTCCAGGACGTCGGCGGTGGCATTCTTGAGGGCCGTGAGCACCTCGTCAGGGAAGCGCTCCACGCTCACCCCGGCCTCGCGAAACGTATCGAGCGCCGCAGATTGCGCCTGCATGTCATGGGCATACATGTGAATGCTCAAGTCGCTACAAGCGTTACGCACAGCCAGTTGCTGGCTCTCGTCAAGCCCCGCCCAAACATCGGCATTGATCAAAAGCTCGTTGAGGCTGCCGGGTTGATGCCAGCCGGGGAAGTAGTAGTGCTTGGCCACTTCATAGAAGCCAGCGCTGGTATCGATGGTGGGAAAGCTAAGCTCTGCCGCGCCAATCCGGCCGGTATCCAATCCAAGGAAGGTCTCGCCAGCAGGAATCGACACCGGTGAGACACCCAACTCGCGCATCACCTCGCCACCCAGGCCGCTGATGCGCATGCTCAGCCCTTGCAGGTCGTCGACGCTGGTCACCTCCTCAGTGAACCAGCCGCCCGCCTCCGAGACCATGCTGCCGCAGGGAATCGGCACGACGTTGTAGGGCTCGTAAAGCCCCTGCCATAGCTCAAGCCCGCCGCCGCCATACAGCCAAGCGAGATACTTGGGCACATCGGGGCCAAAGGGAATACTCTGGAAAAGCGCTGCGGCGGGAATTTGACCGGCCCAGTAGCTGGCCGCCGACCAACCGGCGTCCAGGCTACCATTACCCACGTTTTCCAGAATCTCGAAAGGCGGCGAAAAAGCCCCCGCATCATAGGGGGTGAAAGTGAGCTCACCATTGGTCACCGTGGCGACATCGTCAGCGAAGCGGTGGATCGAGTCGTCGATCACCTCCAGGCTGAAAGGAAACGCCGATTGCAGCGTCAGGGTTTGCGCCATGGCGCTCGAGGCCAGTAGCGTCGCGCCAGCGCCAAAGAGGGTCTTTTTGAAAGAAAACGTCATACTCTCAACTCCTTTAGAAGGTGGTGATTGACACGGAACGCCTTACAGCATCAAAAGCTCCGGAAAGAGCAGGATCATTAGAAGTACCAAGAGCTGAATGGCGATGAAGGGCAGCACGCCCCGGTAAATGTCGAGGGTGGCCACCCGCTCGCCCACGGCCCCTTTCAAGTAGAAAAGCGACACACCAAAGGGCGGGGTGAGAAAGGAGGTTTGCAAATTGATGGCGAACAAAATGGCAAACCACACCAGTAGCGATGCGCCGCTGAGTCCGTTGGCCAGATCGAGGCCGGTGACGATGGGCACGAAGATGGGCATCAGGATCAGCGAGATCTCGAGCCAGTCCAGGAAGAACCCCAGCAAGAAGACCAGCAGTAGAATCAGCAACAGCACGCTCCAGCTGCCGCCGCCCAGAAGCTCCAGGCTTGCACGTATCAAGCCATCACCGCCACCACCTTTGAAGATGAGTGAAAAGCAGGTGGCCGCGATCACCAGCATCATGATCATGGCGGTAGACACCACCGTCTCGCGAGCCGCTTCCATGACCGAGGTAGCATCGGTCTTGCCCATCAATCCGGCGAACACAAGCACCGCCAGTACCCCAACCCCACTGGCTTCGGTCGGGGTAGCCACCCCATACACGATGGTGCCAAGCACGATGGGAATCAGTACCAAGAAGGGAAAGAGCGCTAGAGCATCACGCCACAGGCGGCGTTGTTCGGTGGCGGGGGCCGCGATACCTGGCGACGCCGAGGCCGTCGTGCGCTTTGCCCACAAGGCAAGGCCCAAGGAGTAGAACATGTAAAACAGCAGCAGCAACGCACTGGGTACCAGCGCCGCGCGAAACAAATGGCCAACCGGCACCGACACCAAACTCGACAAGATGATCAGCATGACCGAGGGCGGCATCAATATCGCCAGGGTGCCGGAGGCCGAGATCAACCCCGATGTCGCAGCCGGTGAGTAGCCGGCATCGAGCATACGCGGCAAGGCGAGTACCGCCAGCAGCACCACCGAGGCCCCCACCACACCGGTGGTGGCCGCCATCAAGCCGCCAATGAACAGAACCGTTAGCGCCAGGTGACCGGGCAACTTCCGAAGTAATCGCTCACTTACTCCGAAAGCATCCCGAGCGAGCCCAGTGCGTTCCAGCAACAACCCCATCATGATGAACATGGGAATGGCGATATATAGCCAGTTGTTCAGACCATTGGCGTAAACCCGGGTCAGCATCAAATTGGCAAAGGCCATGGGCAGGTCGGATATCAACAGGAAGATCGCCGAAGTTCCGCCCAGCACTAACGCGACTGGATAACCGACCAGTATCCCCGTGAACAGCAGTGCTACCATGCAAAGCGGCATCCAGTACTCAAGCATGGCGCGACCTCCCGACGACCAGGCGCCAAAGATGGATCGCGACCAGCAGCACCAGCACGACGACGAACAATGCCACCCCGACGGGCAGTGCCGCCTTGATCACGTAAAGGTCATTGAGCCCTCCGTCGGTCGAGCGCTCGCCGGTCACGTAGGCGCGCTCGGCAAAGCGATAGGCTGGCTGTGAAAGCAACACGAAAAAGGGCAACCCAAGGGCCAGATGCCCGACCAGCTCGATCGCGGTTCGTACCCGTGGCGAAAAACGCACGTGGAACACGTCCACACGAACGTGGCGGTCTAGCCACATCACAGGGGCGATGGCCAGCATCATGGCCAAGGTGAACAACAAAATCTGCAACCCCATCAAGGAGTTGAAGGTAATGCCACGACCCAGAAGCCAATAAGGATTGTCAAATTTGACCAGTTGCGACAAGCCCAGCAAGTGCATCAGCACCCCTGCACCGATCACGAAGGCGATCAGCAACAGGAACAGGCCACACAGGTTGAGTACCCATCGACACAATTGGTTAATGAAGGCGTGCATGGCAAGGCCCCCCGGGTATCTCAAATTTCGATGACCAGCCGCGCGCTTTTGGCACGCGAACAGCACAAGGCGATTTGATCGTTGTCTGCTTTCTCTTCGTCGCTCAAAAACTGATCGCGGTGGTCGGGAACACCTTCCAACACCTCGCAAATACAGGTGCCGCAGACACCCTCTTCGCAGGAGACATCCACCTTTACCCCGGCCGCTTTCAGAGCATTGGCGATCGACACTCCCTCCTCCACCTGGACGGTGACACCGCTGATCGACGCCTCCACCTCGAACGCCGCACCGCTGGTATCCACTTCAGCGCTAAAGTACTCCGAGTGCAGTTGGTCTTTGGGCCATTCGGCCGTCCTGGCGGCGCCCATCACCCACTCCATGAAGCCGGTGGGCCCGCACACGTATAGATGAGTGTTCGTAGGCCTGGACGCCAGGACCGTCTCGATGTCGAGGCGCTGGTCCGCGCCGCCATCGTCGACATGTAGCGACAGGGCTTCGCCAAACTCGGCCTCGAGCTCCTCGATGAAGGCCGCTTTATCACGGCTTCTGCAACAATAGTGCAGCTCGAAAGAGCGCCCGGCGGCCTTGAGCGCATAAGCCATGGCAATCATCGGCGTAATGCCGATACCGCCTCCGGCCAGCAGGGTGTGCGCGGCCGAGTCATCGAGGGGAAATAAATTGCGCGGCTCACTGGCCGATACCTCGACGCCTTCGTGCAGGTCGGCATGCACCGCGCGAGACCCCCCTCGAGACCCAGGATCCAGTAGAACGCCGAGGCGGTAACGGTGGCGCTCGCTGGGCGCATTACTCAGCGAGTATTGACGGATGAGCCCCTCGCCGAGGTGAACATCGATATGTGCCCCTGCTTCGAAAGGCGGCAAGTCGCTCCCGTCGGCAGCCACCAGGTCGATCACGGCGATCTCGTTGGTGTGCACGTCCCGGCGGTCGACGCGAAGCGTCAAGGTGTCGTCTGTCATGGTCATCTCCTGTGCTTAGCGCATGTAAATGCCACCGTTGGCATCCCAGCAAGCGCCAGTCACGAACCCCGCTTTTGGGCCGGCCAGGAACGCCACCATCTGCGCCACCACGTCGGGAGCGCCCAGTTTTCCCACCGGGATTTTGGCAAGCGCCTTATCCAGGTTATCGCCTAGAACCTCGCGCACCATGGGGGTATCCAGCGGTCCTGGCGCGATGGCGTTGCAGGTCACGCCGTCGCCTGCCAGATCGCGGGCAAAGATCTTGGTCAAGGTCAAGATGGCCCCCTTGGAGGCGGCGTAGTGCGCGCCGGTGGCCGTGCCTCCGTTTTGTCCGGCAAGCGATGCCAGGTTGATCAGCCGGCCATAGCCGCGTTCGCGAAAGTGGCGCCCAAATACCTGGCAACCGGTAAAGATGCCTCCGGCATTGGTGGCCATCACGGCATTGAAGTCGGCGGGGTCGATGTCGAAGACGCCCTGGGCAGCGGTACGCGCGGCGTTGTTCACCAGTACCTCGCAGCTACCGAAACGGTCGATGACTTTATCCAGTACGGTCTGAAAATCGGCGGGCTTATCCACGTCGAGCGTGGCCGTCACGGCAGTTTCACCGGCCAGGTCGAGCTCGGAGACCAGCGCTTCTGCAGGGGTCGGGTCGATGTCGGTGATCACCACACGAAACCCGGCCTGGTGCAGAGCTCGCACGATATGAACGCCAAGCCCACGGGCGCCGCCAGTAATCACGGCGGTCTGTATCCTGTCAGGAAGTGGTGCGGCCATTAGAATAAATAGCTGAACGAATTCAGCACTCCATCCGAATTGAGCAGACGAACCACCTTCTCTTTTAGCGTGAAGCTCGCATCAGTGGCAGTGAGGGTATAGCGCAGGTTAGCGGCCCAAAGGCGCTGGCGACCGAACTTGTCTTCGACCAGGTGCTGGGCGCAGGAGACTACGACAGTGTCACCTTCCAGCGCATCAATCTTGAAACGCGATACCGTACGAACGGTGATCGCGGGCGGGGCCGACGAAATCGAAAAGCCCTCCTGGAAGCGCTTGATACGGTCACGACGCATCTTGTCATTGTCGTAGCAGAGGTTGAGTACTTCGGCATAGTTCTCGGCTTCTTCGATAGGAATGATATACATCCCTTCGGTCTGCCAAAGATCGAGCCAGGCATCGTACTCTCTGGCATCCAGCAAAGCTGCTTCGCCCCAGATGAACCGGGTAACGCGCGACAGTAGTTCGTTGTGTTCGCTGTTGCTCATGAATTACTCCTGCATCATCCGTTTCCACATCGAATAAGCGGCACGCATACCCGTTTCGTCCGAGACGTGTCCCCGTGGGCCGTCTTCACCCCGAATCTCTTTATCGATACCGCGATTGACTAGAATGGGTAATTCCTTACCGCCATCCACGCCGCGCTGAATACGCTCCCATACTTCGGCATCGTCAGGAGAACCAAAGCCCATGGGCCCCTGGAAGTGCTCGTGCAGGCGCAAGCGCATACGATTGGCGACCGCCGGGCCACCGTCCATGCCGATGGCGATATGGCGAATGTCAGTCCGATTGACGGCCATCGGCGTCAATACCCGGAAAAACGCCATGGAGCAGGCCACGTTAGGGAAAAGGTTCAGGTTGAAGCCCGAGCCCCCCACGGCGCGAACGATGCGACGCACCTGGTCATCGAGGTAGCCTTCACTACGAAGCTCCTCGGCCAGGGCCTCAAAGCGTTCGGGAATCTTGCGCTCCAGGTCATCTTCCAGATCCACCAGTTCGGGAATCATGACCATGACCGAGTGGCCGTTGCCCAGGTCTTCCACGAAACCCTCGCCTTCGAGGAAGGTGAACGTTTCCTCGGCTTCACCATCGAGAGATTTTAAAAACGACTTGTGAACCACCGGAAAGTGGTAAGCATCAGTGGTGTTTTCGAGCTGTACTTTCCAGTTCATGGGCACCGAGAATTGATGCTCGCCCATGGTCTTCACTGGAAAGCCACCGCCCTGCTTCATGAACAGATCAATCCACTTTTTGGCAGCTCCCAGAAATTCCTCGAGGGGTTCGATATCGTCGTTGAAGGTAGCGAAAATCATACCGTTATAGCTTTCGGTACGTAGGGCGAAAAGGCCATACTCCGCCTTGTCAAACGACTCCCCGTACTGCTCGGGATGTGGAATGGCGCGAAGGCTGCCATCCAGCCCATATCCCCAGCCATGGTAGGGACATTGGAACGAAGAGGTTTTGCCCTTGTGGATTTCGCATACCGTAGCCCCGCGGTGGCGGCAGCGGTTCAGCATGACGTGAAGATTACGCTTACGGTCGCGCGAGACGATAACCGGCTCACGACCCACGTGGGAGAGTTTGAAGGATCCCTTGTCGGGCACTTCGCTTTCATGAGCGACCCACACCCAGGTTTGGCGGAAAATCCGGTCCTGCTCTATATCGAACAGGGCCTCGTCGGTGTACATGGACGAGGCGATCTGATCGCTTTCAACCAATTTTTCGGTGTCCAGGGTAATGTCTTTGGCGTCTATTAACTGGTTCATGCGGTTATCCTGATCGCTTGGCCAAGGCCTTTTTCGAGGGCATTTCAAAGCGTTTTATTCGATCAACACATGGTATTTCGGTGGCTTCAATTATTCAGGGACCACCAGCTCGCGGCCAATACGCGCCTCGACCCGAGCGTATTTCCACAGCTTGAAGGTGCCATCACCCACAGGAGTGGTGCGAAAGAAGTTGCAGGCTTCGACTACAGTGTCGTAGTCGGGCACGTCGGCCATGATGTAGGCAGTCCAGGGGGCGGTCATCGACGGACCGACCATGATACGATCGTCATCCATGATGCCCAGAATATTGACGCCCGGCAGACCGTCGATGCCTTGCATCATCTGGCTGAACGCCTGCCATACCTGCTTGCCTTCCTCGAACGGCGCATTCATGAAGTTTTGATTGATACCAATGCAAAACAGTACGCGATGCATAGTGACGCTCCTTTAACCAGGGTGATGATTCGTTATGAATACGTGATACCGGTCATAAGTAGCCCGGCAACGGGTCATGGCCGAAGAAGATCGCTCCGGCGTTTTTCCAGGTAATCTCGCCCATGAAGGCGTGCTGGGTACAAAGCTGCGAATCGCGCAAAATACGCGACAAGGGATGATCGTTGTCGGCGCCGTTCATGCCGCTGATGCGGTAGATCTCGTGAATGGCCCCGGCACATTCATGGGTAAGATGGGTGGTCGACAAGCGCAACAAATTGACTTCCTCGCGGCTTGGCTCCTGGCCCGATTCGATGCATTTCCAGACATCATCGATGCTTTCGTAAAAGAAAAGCCTTGCGGACTGAACCCGCGCTTCGGCTTTGGCCAGAGCGATCTGGGCATACTCGCGCTCGCCCAGGTTGGGTGCGCCAGTAATCGATTTGCGCCCCTTGACAGAGGCGCGCACCACATCCAGCGCCTCACGAGCCATACCAAGCGTTGTGACTGACAACACCTGGGCGGCAAAAGAGAGCGATGGGTAACGAAAGAAAATTTCATCGAGATTCGGCTTGCCTCCGCGGACGAAGGTCCACTCTTCGGGAACCTCAACATCGTCGACAAGAAGATCGTGACTACCAGTGCCCACCATGCCGATCATGTTCCACGTAGGATCGATCTCGACCTGCTCACGAGGCAGAACCGCCATACGCGGTAGCGCTCCCTCTTCCTCGGGCATGATGCCTACCCCAAAAAGCGATGCGCCCATGCAACCACTTGCAAACTTCCAGCGCCCGCTCACCTTGAAGCCATTCGCCGTGCACACAGCAGGCTGGGGGGGGAAAATACCACCAGCAAAGACCACATCCGGGCTCTCTTGCCATACCTTTTCGAGCGTCTTTTCCGGCAGCGCCGCCAAGTAGGCAGGGCTCATGCCGAAACTCGCCACCCACCCCGCCGAGCCATCCGCGGCGGAAACCGCCTCGACCATGCGCAAAAATTCGGCGGGGGACTTTTCATCGCCGCCAAAGCGCTTGGGTACCATGGCCCGATACACGCCGATCTCCTTGAAGGCATCGATGATGTCTGACGGTATATGGCGTTGTTGTTCGATCTCCTTTCGCCGTGACCGAATCGTCTCGAGCAGGGCATCGAAGCGCGCCTCACCACCCCACTGCTCTTTATCCACGTAATGCGGCATGATTATCTCCTATTGGCGGTGTCATCCCGGTGGCTGGCTGGGTGCAGCAACTGCCACCCGGCCCGGCAAACGCCGGCATCATCGCCATGGCGTCCTATCAATTGCATCGCCACCGGCAAGCCGCGATGCGACGCCAAGGGCAGCGATAACGCAGGATGACCGGAAAGGTTGAAAGGGCGTGCAAAGCGCGACAGGTCGAGATCCTGCTGACCGGCCAGTGCCTCGCGAAGCGTCATGGGAAAGTGCGGCAGAGTGGGCAGCACGAGATAGTCGTGCCGGTCCAGCAAGGCATCCACCTTGGCGGTAAAGGCACGACGCACCTTTTCGGCCTCGGCGACATCCGCATCGGTCGTGACGGCTGCCGCACGCAAGCGCTTGTCCACATCACTGCCGAGTTTGCCGCTCGCCAATAACCCTTCGTAGGCCAAATAAGTTTCACGTTTGATGATCGTCATGGCCGCTTGAAACGCCTCGTCGAGCATCCCGAGGGACACGCTCGAACGGGGTACCCCCGCCTTTTCCACCTGTCGATCGATGCCCTCGACGATGGCCGGCTCGGCCGCCACCTCGGCCATGCCCAAGGAGGTGACCGGGCCGAGTGACGCCTGCGCAAAGCCCTTATCGACCGCCTTCATGAAACCGATCAACTCGGCAAGATCAGCGGCGAACGGGCCGACGCAGTCGAGGCTGCTCACAGCCGGCATGACGCCCTCGCGACTCAATCGGCCGAAAGTGGGCTTGAAGCCATACACACCACAGCAGGCAGCCGGCACGCGAATCGAACCGCCGGTGTCGGTGCCGATACCGATCTCGGCCAACCCCGAAGCCACTGCCGCCGCCGAGCCGCTCGACGAACCACCAGGAATCAGCGCCGGGTAACGCGGGTTTTCAGGCGTACCCGCCCAGCCATTCACCCCGGTCATGCCAAACGCCAATTCGTGCAGGTTGGCCTTGCCGACGATGCGATAGCCCGCCTGAAGCGTTCGCGCGACGATATCGGCATGCGCCGTCGCGGGCGCCGCCTCGGCGAGGGCCGCCGAGCCTGCCTGGGTGGGCGAGCCTGCAATGTCGATCGAGTCTTTGACGACGACGCGTTTTCCACCTTTGCCCAGCATCAATGAAGAGATGAGGATGCTCATGTCAATTGCCTAGATATATTAATCACATGAAAATTCAAGTTTAAGGTCGGCAGATACGACTACTATGGCCCGTCATCACCGGTTGATCGCTCTGCGCGCGCCGCCCACCAACCGTGGGCCGCAGCCACTTTGCTAGAGAATGAATAACACCAGTTGCGGCACCACCAAAAGCAACCCGATACACAGGATATAGGGCGGCAAAAAGTACCCTACGCCTCGGAAGGTTTCGCCCATACGAAGCTCGTCATCCAGACTCTTGACAATGAAGGCGTTGACGCCCACGGGCGGGGTAATCGCACCCATGCTGGTCACGATGCAGACCACCACGCCAAACCATACCGGGTCGTAACCGAGTGCCATGGCCACCGGAAAAAATATAGGGATCGAAATGATCAGAAAGCCCATGGCATCCATCAAGGCACCGCCGATGATGTAAATCAACAAAATACATGCCATGACCAGGATCGCCGGCAGTGGCAGTGCCGCCGCCCACTCACCCACCATGAACGGCAACCGAGTGATGGTGAGAAAACGCCCAAAGATCACGGCCCCGGCAATCAGCATCAGAATCATCGCCGACGACTTCAAGGCATTGGCGATTGCCGCCTGGAGTACCGCAACCGAGAGCTTGCCCTGGAGCAAGGTGATTAGCATGGCGCCAACGCAGCCGACGGCGGCCGCCTCCGTCGAGGTGAACCAACCCGAAAACAGCCCACCCAATACCAGCATGAAGAGCGCCGCCACCTCGATGACCCCCTTCAACGAGCGCCAACGCACCGACCACGTGGAACGCCTTCCCGCAGGCCCCATGTGCGGTTTTAAGTGGCAAAGCAGGGCGATGGTGACGATAAACAACACCACCAAAATGAGACCGGGCATGATACTGGCCAGAAACAGATCGCGAATGGCGAGCTCTGCCTGCAAGGCAATGACGATCAATACCGAGCTTGGCGGGATGATTACCCCAAGGGTCCCGCCAGCGGCGACGCTACCCGCGCTCAGCGCCCGGTTGTAACCAAACTTCTTCATCTCGGGCAGCGCGATGGTGCCCACGGTCGCGGCCGTGGCAGTGTTCGAGCCGCTGACCGCCGCAAAGCCAGCACTGCTCAAAATGGTGGTGGTGGCCATCGAACCGCGCAAATGACCGATCCAGGCGTAGGCCGACGCAAAGATCTTCTCGGTAATGCCGGAACGGAACAAAAGCTCGCCCATGAAGATGAAAAGCGGGATGACGCTGAGCGAATAGCCCGACAATTGTTCCCAAATACCGGAGCTGATTACGTTGTAAGCGGCGATGGGGCTGGTCATGTAGAGCATGCCGAAAAACCCCACCATGAACATTGCGAAGCTGATGGGAACTTTCACGAGAATGAGCAGGAACAGGCAGAGTATTCCCACCAGTGCCACCATGGTCATGCTCATTGCGCCACCACCTTTCCAAGACTGTCGAAAAAATCGCCCAGTAGTACCAGGCAAAAAGCCGAGAAGCCCAATGCCACCAAATAAACGAACGGATAAATCGCCACGCGCAAGGTTTGCGACAACGTCCCCCGCTGCATGGCATTGAGGCCGTACTCCCAAAGCTTCCACGCCACCATGGTAAAAAACAGACAACTCCCCAATGCCACCAACAGCGACATCACGGCCTGCAGTCGCAAGGGCAGGTGAGCAACTAGCAAGTCCAGCTCAACGTGAGCCTTTACACGCTGGGAATACGCCAGAGACAGCGCCACGACCACGGCCGTCAGCCAACCGACTACTTCGGTGGTACCGCCGAAAGAGGAGCTAACCTGGCGCATGATGATGTTGCCGACGACGAGAAACACCATCGCCAACAGAGCAGCTCCCGCCAGATACAGCAACGCAAGACTCACCCACCGATTGATCAACTGCATATAAGCCTCTTTGAAGATTGACGTGCCCACCGCCTGTGTTATGCGAAGACTTCATGTGGTCTGGGGCGATGCGGCATGTTGGGAAAACTTCTCAGCTTCACATTGCGGCCAACCAATACAACCTTCATCACATGAAAAGTAAAGTAAATTGCCGAACAGCTCTATCAATGAGTCAGCAAAAAGCATGCCATTATTAAAAAAATGCTTTATTTCATTGCTTTAAGAAAGAACTCAAAAAACCTATCCCCGAGTAAACTCGGGCCCACCTCCCAATGGCACTTAAATGGTGCATTTTGGCACCTTAATTCATGTCATTGGTGCAAAACACGCCGAGATTACTGAATACAGCCCCAAACGCCACAGGGCCCGCAAAAGCGGGCCCTGTGGCGTTTCAGCATCGCGGCACGCGCGCGACTCAGCCGCCGCGCACCAGCTGCAGGCGCGGCGAGCGCCCCATGTTGTCGAGCATGCGCTCGGCGTACCAGTTAACGAAATCGATCACACCGAACTCGAAAGTCTCCGAGTAGGGTCCCGGCTGATAGGCGATCGAGTTGATGCCGCGCTGGTTCTCCTCGGCAAGCCGCCGATCCTGATCGTTGGTGGCATCCCACACCTTGCGCAGCTCTTCGGGATCGTAATCGACCCCTTCGACGGCGTCCTTGTGCACCAGCCACTTGGTGGTCACCATGGTCTTCTGTGGACCCAGCGGCAGTACCCGGAACACCACGGCGTGATCGCCCATGATATGGTTCCAGGAGTTGGGCAGGTGCAGAATACGCAGCGAGCCCATGTCAGTGCTGGTCATGCGACCCATCAGCTTTTTGCTGCCGGGCTTGCCATCCATCGTCATCGACACCGCTTCGCCGGAGAGCGGCGTGCGGGTCAGGCGGTTGCGGCTGCCAAAGCGCGCCACCTCAAAAGGCACGTCACAGGCACTCCACTCGGCCTGCTTGCGCGCCACCAGGTCCTTGTACTCCTGAGTAGCTCGCGGATCCTCGGTGTCGTCGAACTCCATCAGTGAGCCCAGCAGCTCCGGGTGGGCACCGCTGCAGTGGTAGCACTCACGGTTGTTCTCGATCACCAGCTTCCAGTTGGCATCCTCGACGATGCTCGACTCCACCGCCACTTTGGCGTTATCCGCCAGGCCGCTGGGCTCGAGATAGCGCTCCAGGGTCTCGAGGAAATCATCGACTGCCGGCGGATTGTCGCTCAGGCAGATGAAGATATAGCCGCCGGCGGTGCGCACCTGGACCGGCTTGAGACCGTACTCCGACAGATCGAAGTTCTCGCCCATGTCGCTGCCGGCGAACAGCAGCCGACCGTCGAGCTCGTAGGTCCACTGATGGTAGGGACAGACCAGCTTGGCGACCTTGCCACGCTCCTGCATACACAGCCGCGAGCCGCGATGGCGACAGACGTTATGGAAGGCGTGCACCTGGCCGTTGGTGCCGCGCACGATGATCACCGGGTTATCGCCGATCTCCAGAGTCAGGTAGTTACCCTTTTTGGGAATTTCGCAGGTCATACCGGCGAAAAGCCACTCCTTCTGGAAAATCTCCTGCATATCGAGCGCGAACAGCCGAGTATCGTTATAAAACGGCTGCGGCAGCGAAAAGTTACGATCGCGTGAATACAACATGGCTGCAGCGCTGTCGCGCACGCCGCGAGTGACGTCATCGGCTCCGGCAGAAGCAATCAGGTCCATGGCAAACTCCTGTTATACAAAACGCCCGCTATATATGCGGCTTTCGGATTCAAATTCTGCCCTGTCCGTAATGCGGGCGCGGGCACACAGGATACGCACGAATAGCACTACCCACGGTCATGATTTTGTGACAGCCGGGCAATGGGCGGTTATTCATTCGCGACGCCGGATGACGCGCTGACGACCAGGTGGGCCTTTGGTCGTATTGCGGCGGGGGAAAAGAGACATGCACGCGTCGCTAACAGACAAGCCGCAGGCAGGACGTCGACCCAGAATGCAGGCTTCGGGAGGTCACTGAGCCGTGCACACAGCGTGACAGCACGAGCGGGACACGGAAGGTGATAAAGGCTTTCACAGGCGCCGGCGGGCAGAGACGACAATGAGCAGCACCAACTATTTGAATCCGGTCAATACCCAGACCTGGACCAACGGCCGCCACCAGGTGCGCTGCGTCAAGGTGATCCAGGAAACGAAGGATGTCCGCACCTTCTGTTTCATGTCCGAACAGCCGGTGATGTACTTTTTCAAGCCGGGGCAGTTCGTCACCCTCGAGCTGGAGATCAACGGCCAGCAGGTGATGCGCTCCTACACCATCTCCAGCTCGCCTTCCATTCCCTACAGCTTCTCGATCACGGTCAAGCACCTGCCCGGCGGCCTGGTATCCGGCTGGCTGCACGACAACATGAAAGAGGGTGTCGAGCTGGTGGTGCACGGCCCGGTGGGCAATTTCAACGCCATCGACTTCCCGGCCGACAAGGTGCTGTTTCTCTCCGGCGGCGTCGGCATCACGCCGCTGATGTCGATGACGCGCTGGTTTTTCGACACCAACGCCAGCATCGATATCGACTTCGTGCACAGCGCCCGCGCCCCTTCGGATGTGATCTATCACCGCGAACTGATCCACATGTTCTCGCGCATCCCGGACTTCAATCTGCACATCATCTGCGAAAGCAAGGCGGATCTGGGCGAGACCTGGGCGGGCTATCGCGGCTTTCTGACCGAGCCGATGCTGGAGCTGATCTCGCCGGACTACCTGGAGCGCGAAATCTTCTGCTGTGGCCCGGCACCCTACATGGAGGCGGTCAAGAAGATCCTGCGCAAGAACGGCTTCAATATGGATCACTACCATGAGGAACTGTTCGGCGCTACGCCGGCCGAGGTCAAGGAAGACGTCATCGAACTGGCCGAGCAGGCCGAGGCCGAAAACGAGGAAGTGGCCTACAACGAGCTGCTCAGCGTCGAGTTCGCCGGCTCCGGCAAGAGCGTGCGCATCCAGCCCGGCGAAACCGTGCAGGCGGCGGCCTCCAAGCTCGGCCTGCATATCCCCCGCGGCTGCGGCATGGGCATCTGCGGTACCTGCCGGGTGGCGCTCAAGTCCGGCGAGGTCGAGATGGAGCACAACGGCGGTATCGACGACGAGGATATCGAGGACGGCTACATTCTCTCCTGCTGCAGCCGGCCCAAAACCGATCTGGTGGTGGACTACTGAGCTACCTGCGCCCTGTCAACCGACGACACCGATCTGTCGTGTTATACTGCGGATACCTGGATGCCAAAAGATCAACAATGCCGAAGCTGGATGGACTGAAAGAAGAGCTTGCCTATCTCAAGCTGTGGTTGGGAATCCTGATTGTTACCGCCATCAGCCTTGTCGGATGGTTACTGACAAGCTTCCATTCTGCCTCATGGTTTTTGTTGTTGGGCGGGTTTGCAGCGCTGCTTTCCATTGCCATCGGATGCTTTGCTCTGCACCGCCAGATCGGCGTCAAGATCAGAGAGATTGCGGAGATATAGACATGGAAATCGTAATGGGCCTGGTCCTTGTTGCCAGTGGCGGCTTTCTTACTTATCTCGCTCTGGATGCCGTTCGCCGCACCAGGTAAATGCAGGAGGCGCCGCGCACTGGCCGTAACCTGATGGCATTTTGATGCCACGTCGCTGCTTTCTCCTGTACTGTCCGGCATCCAGCACGTCAACAACGCCAGCCTTGCCGTCAGCCGACGCCGCCGATCTGCTTCTCCCCGCGCGCCATGGCGCGCCAGCGGCGCTGATCCTCGCGCGGCGAAAAGCCGAACAGGCGGCGGTATTCGCGGCTGAACTGTGACGGGCTTTCATAGCCCACCCGGCGCGCGATAATCGCCATCTCCAGACCGCCGCCCAGCAACAGACGCCGCGCCTCTTCCAGCCGCACGCGCTTGTGAAACTGCAGCGGGCTCATCGAAGTCACCGCACGAAAATGGTGATGCAGCGAGGAGACGCTCATGTTCACGCTGCGCGCCAGTTCGGCCATGCTGATGCCGCGGTCGCAGCGCTCGCGCAGCAGCGCCACCGCCGCGCGCACCCGGGCGGCGTGGCTGTCACGTACGACCATGGCGGCCAGCGCCGCTCCCTGCTCACCGCTGATCAGGCGGTAGAGAATCTCGCGTTTGTAGAGCGGCGCCAGTACGGCGATATCCGCCGGCTGCTCGAGCAGTCGCAGCAGCCGCAGCACGGCGTCCAGCAGCGGCGCGTTCAGCGCAGCGACGTGCAGACCGCGCGGCGTCTCTGCGCCTCCCCCGACGGCAGGCGGCATGGCGCTGACCAGGCCGTCCAGCATGTCGAGATCCAGATCGAGGCGCAGCCCCAGATAGGGCCGCGAGCGGCTGGCGTCGTCGACCTGCGCCATTACCGGCAGATCCACCGGCGACACCATATAGTGCAGCGGGTCGTAGCCGTACAGCGCCTCGCCCAGCGACAGCCGCTTGCTGCCCTGAGCGATGACGCTGAAGACCGGCGCCTGGATCACGTGGCGCGGCGGCCGGGGGGCACTCAGCCGGTTGAGGGTCAGCCCGGCGATAGCGCTGCGATGCTTGCCGTCACGCCCGGCGGTCAGACGATCGAGCAGAACCGGCAGCTCGCGCTGCATGGGTGGCAGGGCGTCGCGCTGCGCCGCCAGGGCAGGGGCGTCGCCTGATGTATCCCGCATAAGGGTGGTCATGGCGGTATCCCACCTCCTGTCACAACGTGGTGCCAGATTACGACCCGACGCCGATGGCGACCAGCGCCGATGCAGGAACAGGCAAGAATGGCGGGCGATCGCGCCACACCGCTGGGCGAATGGCATCCAGACTGTCTGCGCAGTGTGTCACTCATACAGGAGTTCTGATCATGAATTATCGCAAACTCGGCAATACCGGCCTGTTCGTCTCCGAACTCTGCCTGGGCACCATGACCTTCGGCGGTCGGGGCGAGATGTGGCAGAAGATCGGCGATCTACACCAGGCGGATGCCGATCGGCTGGTCGGCCGCGCGCTGGAGGCGGGCGTCAACTTCATCGACACTGCCGATGTCTATTCGCAGGGGGAGTCCGAGGTCATGACCGGTCAGGCGCTGAAAAACCTGGGCGTCGCGCGCGATGACGTGGTGGTCGCGACCAAGGTGTTCGGCACCACCGGCGGCGACAATCCCCACGGCGGGCCGGGGGTCAACAACCGCGGCGCCTCGCGCTATCACATCATGGAGGGGGTCAAGGCGAGTCTGAAGCGGCTGCAGCTCGAACATATCGATCTTTATCAGATCCACGGCTTCGACCCCGCCACCCCGATCGAGGAGACGGTACGTGCCCTGCATACGCTCGTCGAGCACGGCCATGTGCGCTACGTCGGCGTCTCCAACTGGGCCGCCTGGCAGATCGTCAAGGCGCTGGGCATCGCCCGTCAGCACGGCTGGCACCGCTTCGAGTCGCTGCAGGCCTACTACACCCTCGCCGGGCGCGATCTGGAACGTGAACTGGTGCCGATGATGGCCAGCGAGAACCTCGGCCTGATGGTATGGAGCCCGCTGGCCGGCGGCTTTTTGAGCGGCAAGTACCACCGCGATGGCGAAACGGACGCCGCTAACCGCCGCGCCAGCTTCGACTTCCCGCCGGTCAATCGCGAGCGCGTCTTCGACTGCGTCGAGGCGATGGCGCCGATGGCCGAACAGCGTGGCGTCTCGGTGGCGCGTATTGCCCTTGGCTGGCTTTTGCACCAGCCGGCAGTGACCAGCGTGATCGTCGGTGCCAAACGTCTCGAACAGCTCGACGACAACCTCGGTGCCACCGAGATACGCCTGACGCCGGAGGAACTGGCAACGCTGGAGGCGGTCAGCGCCCTGCCGAGTGAGTACCCCGGCTGGATGCTGACCCGCCAGGGCGAGGCACGCCGCGAGCAGCTGGCACAGTCCGGGGAGCGCTGAAACAGATGGATGGGTTTTCTGGCGCCCGAGTATGGACTAAGCTAACCGGACCAGGTTGATATTGGAGATAGCATGGATATTATCAACATGCACGATGCCAAAACGCGCCTGTCCCAGTTGGTGGACAGGGCGGCGAAGGGCGAGCCCTTTATTATTGCCAGGGCCGGCAAGCCATTGGCACGTGTGACAGCCATCGACACGCCAGAACCCGCCCGGGTCCAGCGGCTGGGATTTCTCAAGGGACAGATACAGGTGCCGGAGGATTTCGATCGCCTCGACGAAACGGATATTGCCGACACGTTCGAGGGTTGAATGAATCTGCTGCTGGATACGCATCTGTTGTTATGGGCAGCCGGCTTCCCGGAGCGCCTCGCCAGGGAGGCCAGGGCGCTGCTCGAGGCGCCGGAAAATCGGCTTTTCTTCAGCGCGGCGAGCATCTGGGAGGTCACCATAAAAAGCGGCCTGGGCAAGCCCACCTTCCGGGTCGATCCACATCTGTTCCGGCGGGGGCTGGTGGAAAACGGCTATGAAGAGCTGCCGATCATCAGCAGCCATACGCTCGCCATCAGCCATTTGCCGCCGCTTCACCGCGATCCTTTTGACCGGATTCTGGTAGCGCAGGCGGAATACGAAGGTATTTTACTGCTGACCAGCGATGACCGCGTGGCCGCCTATCCCGGCCCCATAAGGCGGGTTTGAGGTCTAGCATCCTGCGTCAGACTGAAGGTCGGCCGCATATAATGCGTTTCCGTTTATAGCGCCGATAACAATGCTCACAAATCGAGGACTTCTCGTGATAATGCCTTTCATGCGCCGCTGCGGCGCACTTTTGCTGCTGGCTGCGGCGACCTTCGCTATCCCACTCGGCGCGTATGCCGATAATCAGACGCCGCAACAGGTGCGTATCGCCGTCGACGTGCCCTACCCGCCCTTCGAATACCGCAACGCCGCCGGCAAACTGGAAGGTTTCGAGATCGATTTGGGCCACGAACTCTGCAAACGCGCCGACCTCGATTGCGAATGGGTCGTACAGGGCTGGGATGGCATTATTCCCGGCCTGCTGTCACGCAAATACGACGCCATCATGTCATCGATGCGCATTACGCCGGAGCGCGAGCGCCAGGTGCTGTTCACCGAGCCCTACGCCATGTCGCCCAAGGTGTGGGTCGCTCGCCGCGGCAGCGACATCAACCTCGACGATCCGCAGTCGCTGAAGGGCCTGAGCGCCGGCGTGCAGCGCGGCACCACCCAGGACGCCTATGTGACCCAGCGCTACGGCGATACGCTGGACATCCACCGCTACGCGACCGCTGACGAGGTGGCGCTGGATCTGCAGACGCAGCGCCTCGATCTGGCCTTTCTCAACTATCCGGTCGCGCTGGAAACGCTCGGCATCGGCAAGCCGGACAGTCAATTGGTGCAGGTCGGCCCGCGCATCGACAGCCCGGAATCGATTTTCGGCCGCGGTAATGCGATCGCCGTGCGCCCCCGCGACAAGGCGCTGGCCGAAACCTTCAACAAGGCGCTCGACAGCGTTTATGCCGACGGCACCTTTGTCAGGCTGATGCACCAGTATTTCGACTACGATCTGCGCCCCGCTTCGCGCAAGTAGTCGTCCCTCACCGAGGCACCGTCCTCGCCGGGCACCTGTCCCGGCGGGGCTCGGCGCCACACTATCCGGCCGTCATTGCCTCCCGTGCTTCTGCCTTCTCCATCTCGCCGATCAGCTCGCCCACTCGTTTCAGCGCATAGCGAATGGCGTCATTCATTACCGCGTAGTTGAGCCGCAGGCAGTGGCGATACTTGCCGGTGGCGGAGAACATCACGCCGGGGGCAATACGGATGTCCTCGGCCATCAGCCGCTCGTTAAGCGCCAGGCTGTCCAGCGCGGCGCCGCATTCGATCCATAGCATATAGCCGCCTTCCGGCTGGCTGACCCGCACCGAGGTGGGAAAATGGGCGTCGATCACATCCAGCGCGGCATGAAGATTGTGGCGATACTGCTGTCGCATGCGGCGCATATGCGGGTCGAAGTAGCCCTCGCGAATGAACTCGGCGATCGCCAGCTGGGCATGGGTGGCCGTCGAACCGGTACCCACATACTTCATGTGCAGCGCTCGCTCGCGGTAGCGCCCGGGGGCGATCCAGCCGATGCGCAACCCCGGCGCCAGCGTCTTGGAGAACGAGCTGCACAGCAGCACCCGCCCTTCGTCATCGAGCGAGCGGATGGTGGGCGGACGTGGAAATGCCCAACTGAGATCGCCATACACATCGTCCTCGATGATCGCCACGTCGAAGCGCCGCGCCAGTGCCAGCAGGGCACGCTTGCGCTTTTCCGAAAAGGTATAGCCCAGCGGATTGTTGCAGGTGGGGGTAATCTGAATGGCACGCACCGGCCACTGCTCCAGCGCCAGTTCGAGGGCTTCGAGACTGATGCCGTCGCGGGCACAAGTGGGAATCTCCAGCGCCTTCATGCCATAGGCGTTGATCGACTGCAGCGCCCCATAGAAGCTCGGCGAGTCCACTGCGATGATATCGCCCGGTTCGCATACTGCGCGCATCGCCACCGAAATCGCCTCGTGGCAGCCGGTAGTGATAACGATCTCGTCCGGATGCAGCCGGCAGCCATGGGCCACCGACAGCCGCGCGATCTGCTCGCGCAGCTCCGGCCGGCCGTGCAGGGTGTCGTAATTGAGGCCGATCAGATCGTGACGTCGGCCGGCGCGCGAAAGCGCGCGCAGCAGCGGCTTGATAGTAGGGGTGTCGATATCCGGCATGCCGCGCCCGAGGTTGTGCATATGGGTATCGGGCAGCACACAGGTGCCCTCGCGCACCTGCTCCCACTGGGAAACCGCCACCGGTCGCTGGGCCATCTTCGACGGCGGCGGAAAGGCGGGGCGCTCACGAAGCGCGCAGACGAAATAGCCCGAGCGCGGCCGGGAACGGATCAGCCGGGCATCCTCCAGCTGATGATAGGCGTGCTGCGCGGTGGAGAGGCTGACGCCGTGCGCCTCGGCCAGCGCGCGCACCGAAGGCAGGCGCTCACCGGCGCTGTAGTAGCCCGCCCTGATGCGCTCGCGCAGATGATCGGCCAGACGTTCGTAGCGGTGGGTCGACATGGCGGCCTGCCTCCGTTTTCGGGTCCGGTTCCACTCTATCGCCTTTATGACTGTATGGATCGGTACAGATAAAAACAGAAATGACCATACAGAGTTCGTTAATACCGCCCTGTATGGCAAAAAAAGTCAGCACCTGGCGCTGCCGATACCCGCCTGCCACGTCGCATGATGATGTCACACATCATCATACCGGAGGCCGCCATGAACCTCGCTGTCCAGGGATTCCTGAATCGCCTTCAGCTGGCACGCCAGAGCGATCAACACCCGCGCAACCGCGCCGCCACCGAACAGACGCCATCGTCGCCATCGCCGAGCCGCTGGCAGCGCTGGCACAGCCGTCGTCAGCTGGCGCGGCTGAGCGATGCACAGCTATGGGATATCGGCGTCAGCCGCGAAGAGGCGCTCGAGGAGGCGCGCAAACCCTTCTGGCGGTAGTACCGGCAGCCGGATAGCCTTCGAGGCGGAATGAACGCACGGCCGGGTCGACATCCCATACGCCGCTCTGGCACCAAAAGCGGATCGGATGTCGCCCGCTTCATCCGTACCAATGTCTAAGCCCCAAAACCGTCGAAACCTGCTGTAATGCCGTCTGGTGAATCGATTCAGTTACCACAGGATTCACCTACAACGGCAATATGCAAACGGGGGGTGTTGCAATGTCACGTCTCTTTCAATGGTCGATTACCGTGGCGCTGGCAGGCTTTCTGTTCGGTTTCGACACCGCGGTCATTTCCGGCGCCGACAAGCCCATTCAAGCGCTCTGGGGGCTGAGCGACCTGCAGCATGGCCTGTTGATCATGTCGATGGCGCTCTGGGGCACCGTGCTCGGCGCCATTTTCGGCAACTGGCCAACCGACAGGCTGGGGCGCCGCGCCACCCTGATGATTATCGGTATGCTCTACCTGGTCTCTGCCATAGGGTCGGCGGTCGTCTCCGACCCATGGACCTTCGCCTTCTTTCGCCTGATCGGCGGCATTGGCGTTGGCATCTCCTCCGTAGCGGCACCCACCTATATCTCCGAGATCGCACCACCTCAGCGTCGCGGCTTTCTGGTTGCCATGTACCAGTTCAACATCGTCTTCGGTATTTTGATGGCGTTCGTCTCCAATTACATTATCGGCAGCCTGATCAGCGACAATGCCTGGCGTTGGATGCTGGGTATAGAAGCCGTTCCGGCGCTGATCTACACCCTGATGATTCTGCGTATTCCGCGCAGCCCGCGCTGGCTGATCCTGAAAAGAAACGACGTCGAAGAGGCCGGCCGCACACTGCGACTGATCAACCCCGGGGTAGATATCGACGCCGAGATCGCCACCATCCGTCGGGCGGAAGAAGAGGAAGCCTCAACACAATCGCGCTTTTTCTCACGCCGCTATCGTCTGCCGATTCTGCTGGCCTTTCTGATCGCTTTCTTCAACCAGCTCTCGGGTATCAACTTCATCATCTACTACGCCCCTCGCGTGCTCGAAGCCGCTCAGCTGGGCAGCCAGGCTGCGCTGTTGTCCACTGTCGGTATCGGTATGGTCAATCTGCTCTTTACCATGCTCGGCATGTCACTGATCGACCGCTTCGGACGCCGTACCCTGCTGTTTATTGGCTCGGCGGGCTACTTACTGTCGCTGGTGCTGATCTCACGAGCCTTCTTTGCCGGCGCGCTGGGTGGCGCCGAGGTGCCGCTGCTGCTGGCACTGTTCATCGCCTCGCACGCGATCAGCCAGGGCGCCATCATCTGGGTATTCATCGCAGAGATTTTCCCCAATAGCGTGCGCGCCCGAGGACAATCCTTCGGCGCCTCGACCCACTGGGTTTTCGCGGCCCTGATCACTCTGGTGATGCCCTGGGTGCTGGGCACGTTCAGCGGCGGGCCGGTATTCGCCTTCTTTGCAGTCATGATGCTGCTGCAGTTGGTCTTTGCGATATTTTTGATGCCCGAGACCAAAAGCGTCAGCCTCGAGGAGCTGCAAAAACATTTGGTGGGCGACAACGTCAGTCTGCGCCGCGCACGCCTGTCCAGCGTGCGCACGCCTTAGCAGAGCGCTTCGTCTCGGCCCGGCAAATTTCGTGCAACGGAGCTCGACATGTTGTCGGGCTTTTATTCAGGGCCGATGTCCAAGGTGCGCTCAGGATGCTCCGATAGCCGATTGCTTGGGTCGCCACTCACACAGACGATCGGCACGACACGTCAATCGGCTCCTCATCGCTACTGGTTGATAGCGACAGATTTTAACACCCGATGGCCGATGGAAGCCGTGCTTTTGAAAATGACATTACTTCCCGAATCATGAATTCGAAAGACGATCTCGAATCTCGCCAAGACGCTCATGCATGCCGAACAGCAAAATGGCGGCTTCGCAGGTAATACGCCAGAAGACCAGACTCAGCAGGATGCCGATCAGCTTGATGAGAAAACCAAAAAAGCCGGAGAGGGGAGAGTAGGGAGAGCTGAAAAAAAGAGAACTCAGCCCCATGAGGACGATCAGAATGATCCCGATCCAATAGGCGATTTTGATGAGAGAGGGGGAAATAAACTTGTTGAACCCTGCCAAATCAGAAAATTGCATGTCTATGCTCCGCTATATTATATATCGCTTTAAAGTTATTTATTGCCTCGTATCGCTCGAACTTCGGCGTCGAGCCATGAAATTCTACTTGAAATCGCCAGATGCTCCAACCAGCAGCTTGTCGGGCTTGATCGATCATCGCGAAAACGATGGATTGTGCGTCAGGTTGATTAATCGGATGAAGCGAATAGGCCCGCTATTTGACGAATCCGGGGGTGAAGCTGACCAAAAGCCCGGGGTTTGCAACAGACCAGCGTCAAGTCCGAAAGGCTGCTGGCGATACTTGCCGAATGATCTCTCATGCCCGACGCCAGGGGTGGCCCGCAGGAGGACGGCAGAATGCAGGAATCCCGACACGTCGACCCCACCAAACCTCCTCTTCGAAACTATTTAACTTTCGAATAAAAAGATGATATCTTCCGAAACAAGCTTTCCCCTGCGACTTCGGTGCCTCTTATGCAGCGACGCCAGACACCACAGCGACGCGACGCCATTCTCGAACTGCTTGCCGAACGCGGCGAGGTCACCGTCGAGGCGCTGGCCGAGCAGTTCGACACCTCCAGCGTCACTGTGCGCAAGGATCTGGCGGCGCTGGAAGCGGCCGGCAGGCTGATACGCCGCTACGGCGGCGCTATCCTGGTCGAGCGTGACGGCGAGCGGCCGCAGCGCATCTCACCGGCCAAGAAGGCGATCGCCCGCGCCGCCAGCCGCCGCATTCGCGATCACGCCAGGCTGATTATCGACAGCGGCACCACCACCGGCGCGCTGATTCCCGAGCTGGGCCGCTGTAGCGGGCTGGTGGTGATGACCAATTCACTCGGCGTGGCCGGGGCACTGCGCGCGCTGGAGCCACCGCCGACGCTTTTGATGACCGGCGGCACCTGGGATCCGCATTCGGCCGCCTTTCAGGGCCGGGTAGCGGAGACGGTGCTGCGCGCCTACGACTTTGACCAGCTGTTCATCGGCGCCGACGGCATCGACCCGACACGCGGCACCACCACCTTCAACGAGCTGACCGGACTTTCGCAGGTGATGGCCGAGGTCGCCCGCGAGGTCGTGGTGATGATCGAGTCGGACAAGTTCGAGCGCCGCATTCCCAATCTGGAACTGGACTGGACGCAGATCGACGTGCTGATCACCGACGCCGGGCTGACGAGCGCCATGCAGGAGCGCCTGGAGGCGCTGGATATCGACCTGGTGATCGCCGGGAGCGATACCTGAGCCGTCCCGCTCACTTCACTATTAATCTTCATTGCATATTTTTATCGGGGAGTTATCAGCATGTGCGGCATTGTTGGCGCGGTCACCGACCGCCAGGTGCAGAACATTCTGCTCGAGGGACTCAGACGGCTTGAATATCGCGGCTACGACAGCGCCGGCATGGCGGTAATCGCCGCCGACGGCCGGCTCGGCCGCCAGCGGGCGGTGGGCAAGGTAGCAGCGCTGGAGGAGAAACTGCAGGCTTCATCGCTGAGTGGCAGCCTTGGCATCGCCCATACCCGCTGGGCGACCCACGGCCGGCCGAGCGAAAAAAATGCCCACCCCCATCAGTCCGGTGACAAGCTGGCCGTCGTACATAACGGCATCATCGAGAACTACGAGCCACTGAAGGCCGAGCTGGAGCGTGACGGCTACGTCTTTCACTCCGAAACCGATACCGAAGTGGTCGCCCACCTGATGGCGCGCGAAGCGGCCCGCAGGAATGATCTGCTGAGCGCCTTTCGCCATGTCGTGACGCTGCTCGAGGGCGCCTACGCGCTGGCGGTAACCCATGCCGACTTTCCCGATCAGATCGTCGGCACCCGCCGCGGCAGCCCACTGGTGGTCGGCGTTGGCATCGAGGAGGCGTTTCTCGCCTCGGACCCGCTGGCGCTTTTGCAGGTGACCGACCGCTTCATCTATCTACAGGAAGGGGACCTGGTGCGCCTGGGTCGCCATGGCAGCGTCGAGGTGTTCGACGCCGAACAGCAGCCGGTAAAGCGCGACAGCACTATCTTCGAGCACGGCGACAACGCCGTTTCGCGCGGTGAGTACCGCCATTTCATGCTCAAGGAGATCTTTGATCAGTCGCAGGTGATCACCCATACGCTTGAAGGTCGCCTTGGCGAACGCCACGTCTTCCCGCGCATTCTGGGTGCCGACGCCGATGAACTGCTGTCACGGGTGCACAATATCCAGATCATCGCCTGCGGCACCAGCTATCACGCCGGCATGGTGGCGCGCTACTGGCTGGAGAAACTGGCCGGGATTCCCACCCAGGTGGAGGTCGCCTCGGAGTATCGCTACCGCGAGGTGGTCGTGCCGCAGGGCACCCTCTTTGTCACTCTTTCCCAGTCCGGCGAGACGGCCGATACCCTGGCGGCGCTGCGCCACACGGCGCAAAAGGGCGGCTATCTGGCCAGCCTGGCCATCTGTAACGTGCCCGGCAGCTCGCTGGTGCGCGAGTCCGACCTGACGCTCATGACCCAGGCGGGTCCGGAGATCGGTGTGGCCTCCACCAAGGCCTTTACCACTCAGTTGGTATCGCTGCTGCTGCTGACCCTGGCGCTGCGCCAGGTGCAGCACGGCGATGATGAAGTGCAGGCGCGGCTGGTAAGCGCACTGCGTGGTTTACCGCAGCTGATCTCCCGCGGTCTGGCACTGGATAGCGCTATCGAAGGCCTTTCGGCGGCCTTTGCCGACAAGCATCACGCCCTCTTTGTGGGCCGCGGCACCATGTTTCCCATTGCGCTGGAGGGGGCGCTCAAGCTCAAGGAGATCTCCTACATCCATGCCGAGGCCTACCCGGCCGGCGAGCTCAAACACGGCCCGCTGGCGCTGGTCGACGCCGACATGCCGGTCGTGGCGGTGGCACCCAACGACGAGCTGATCGGCAAGCTCAAGTCCAACCTGCAGGAGGTGCGCGCCCGCGGCGGCGAGCTGTTCGTCTTCGCCGACGAAAACATCGCGCTGGAGGAGGGAGAAGGCATTCACCTGCTGCGCCTGCCGGCGGTGGATGAGTTTATCGCCCCCATCCTCTACACCCTGCCGCTGCAGCTGCTCGCCTATCACGTGGCAGTGCTCAAGGGCACCGATGTGGACCAGCCGCGCAACCTGGCCAAGAGCGTCACCGTGGAGTAATCCGCCAGCCGGCAGTTCGCGGCGCACTGGACGGCATCGGCGGCAGGCGGGAAGCATTGGCAGCGCCCCTGATATAACGCTTTGCGTTATATGCTGCGTCGCGTTAATATCAGGCTAACGGAAAGGAGCAGGGCTTGATCAAGGGTTTCAGAGACAGGCAGGCTGAAATTATCTTCTCGGGCCGCGTCTCCCGCAAACTGCCACGAAGCATGCAGCGCACTGCTCTGAAGAAGCTGCGCCAGCTGGAAGCCGCCGTCCGACTCGAGGATCTATGCATACCGCCGGGTAATCGTCTGGAAGCGCTGCAGGGCGATCGTACCGGGCAGCACAGCATTCGCATCAATGATCAATGGCGGCTCTGTTTCCGTTTCGAGGACGGCGATGCGCACGATGTCGAAATCAGCGACTATCACTGAAGAGGGAGGTAAATCGTGAACGAAGAGCAACTCCCCAACGTTCATCCCGGCGAAATCCTGCTGGAGGATTTCATCGAGCCGCTGGGACTGACCAAAAACGCCCTCGCGACGGCCATTGATGTCCCCGCCACCCGCATCGGCGAGATCACTCGGGGTCAGCGTGCGATCACGGCGGATACCGACCTGCGGCTATCGATCTACTTCGGCACCAGCTCGGGCTATTGGCTAAGGCTACAGAACGCCTTTGACCTCGAAGAGGCGAGACGCCACGGCGGTTTCGAGGGTATTCGCCCAAGGGTTGCCTGAGCCCGCCGCCAGCACGCGGCGCACTGCCGTTTTTGCTTCCGGGCCACATTAAGTCTGGCCTGAATCAAAGTCGTTTTACTACACTTCCTCCCGCGCCAGAAACAACCAGGCCTTGCGCTCTGCATATCGGTTGCCCTGCGGCATACCCGGCATAAACGCACGACCTGCACTAACAACCTCATTCAGGGAAAAATGCCCATGCCATCCTCAAGTCCCGCCAGGGCAGGTGCGCTGGTGCTGCTCGTCGCCTCGCTGGCGGGAGTGGCGCTTGCACTCTACGCCTATCTTGCCCCACTAACCGGCGTTACCGGCACCCTCGGGGCGCTGATCGTGATTCTCACCTGTGCGTTGCTCGCCATCATGGCGCTGGCCCTGATGGCGGTGAAAGCGCGCGCGGGGCGCAATCTACTGCGCGCGCTGATACTGATCGTACTGGCCGGTACCGCCTTTGCCGCACTGCTGCTTCATGAATGGTGGCTGGTGGCCGCCATGGTGCTCGGCCTTGTCGGGCTGATCATCGACATGGTGCGCCCCGCTTCTCCGACCTATGCACAAGGAGCCCGCTGATGCGCTCTCTTCGATCCGGCATGCGACGCCTGGGCACGCTGACCGCGCTGGCGCTGGCCGTCTCGCCCGTAACGCTGCTGGCCGCGCCGCAGGGCGAGAATAACGCTGCAGGCGGCAGTGCCACCCAGCAGCAGGCCAGCGACAGCAACCAACAGCAGGCCGCCGGTAGCGCACCACAGAATGGCAGCCGCTCGCCCATTCCACTGGTGCCCGACACGGCCACCTGGGACAGCTTCCACGGCCAGCTCAACGCCCAGAAATATAGCCCGCTCGATCAGATCAACACTGACAACGTGGGCCAGCTGGAAAAGGCGTGGGAGGTGCACACCGGCGATGTCTCCGACGGCTCGGGGGATATTCCCGCCACCGTCTGGTCGGCCACCCCGGTGTTTGCCAACGATACTCTCTATATCGGCACGCCCTTCTATCGGGTACTGGCGCTCGACCCCGCCACCGGCGAACAGAAATGGAGCTTCAATACCCACTCCGAGCTGCAGGCGCTGACCCAGCCGGTGCTCAAGAGCCGCGGCGTGGCCTACTGGGAGGCGGAGAACCCGGTCGAAGGAGAAGCCTGCCAGAAGCGGGTCTATCTGGGCACCATGGATGCCCAGCTGTTTGCCCTCGATGCCGATACCGGCGAGCTCTGTCAGGACTTTGCCGACGGCGGCGTGCTCAACGTCAATCAGT
Organism: Kushneria aurantia DSM 21353; assembly: GCF_000382245.1. GTDB lineage: Bacteria > Pseudomonadota > Gammaproteobacteria > Pseudomonadales > Halomonadaceae > Kushneria > Kushneria aurantia. The sequence goes on along the minus strand of NZ_KB907862.1, from coordinate 268,907 downwards.
GGAACGACACCAACAACAAGTGGCCACTGTCGCTTCTGCAGCCGCCCACCGTGGTCGGCGACCACCTGGTGCTGGGCTGGGCCGGCAAGGACTGGGCTTTCGAGGAGGCGCCTCCCGGCACGGTATTCTCGATCAACGCCCGCACCGGCGAGCGCGAATGGACCTTCCAGGCGCTGCCGGACGACGTACGCCAGCAAAGCGGCACCGCCAACGTCTGGACCCACATGTCCGCCGACCGCGAGCTGGGGCTGGTTTATCTGCCGGTGTCGTCGCCGTCGCCCAACTTCTGGGGCGGCAACCGCACCGAGGAGATTCCGCTGGCCACTTCGACCACCGCGCTCGACGTCGAGACCGGCGAAGTGGTGTGGTCGCGCCAGTGGGTGCATCACGATATCTGGGACTACGACATCAACGCCGCGCCGACGCTGATGGATATCACTGTCGACGGCGAGGAGATCCCGGCGCTGATACAGGCCACCAAAATGGGCTTTCTGTTCGTGGTCGATCGCCGCACCGGCGAGGATGTGTGGCCGATCGAGGAGCGTCGGGTACCGCAGGGCGACGGCAGCGTCGAGGGTGAAGTCTATGCCCCGACCCAGCCCTTCCCGACCAAACCGGCGCCGCTGCTGGATCAGTCGAAAAAGCCGGGAATCTGGGGTCTGGCCGACGCCGTGGGCCTCGGCCAGTGCTCGCGGATGTGGGACAACCTCAGCTATGAGGGCATGTACACGCCGCCCACCACCAATGGCGAAGGCACGCTGGCCTACCCCGACAGCGCCGGCGGCATACAGTGGGGCGGTGTCGCCTTCGACCCGATTACCCAGACAGCGGTGGTCAACACCTCGCACATCGTGCAGACCGTCAAACTCTTCCCGCGTGACGTCTATGAGCAGGTCGCCAGCGGTTCGGGCAACGAGGTGGGCTACTCGCCGCAGACCGGCGCACCCTACGGCATGCGCCTGACGGTGGCGCGCAACTGGCTGGGTATGCCCTGCTGGGAGCCGCCCTTCGGCGAGCTGGTGGCACTCGATATGACCACCGGTGACGTCAAGTGGCGCCGCCCGGTGGGTGCCTCACAGCAGTACGGCTTCTTCATGCCGGAGCGCTGGGGTTCCCCCACTATCGGCGGCCCGGCGGTTACCGCGGGCAAGCTGGCCTTCATCGGCGCGTCGATGGACGCCAAAGTGCGCGCCTACTCGATGGACAGCGGCGACGAGTTGTGGGAGTCGCAGACCGAGGCTCCGGTGGTCGCCAACCCGGCGGTCTATGAATACCAGGGGCGCGAATACGTGGTCTTCATCGCCGGCGGCAATACCATCCTCAAGGATCAGGTCGGCGACCAGATCGTCGCCTACGCGCTGCCGGAAGACGCCTCCGGGAACTGAGTGCAGCAGTGATCGACGGCGATGTCGTCGAGATCAGGGGGCGGCCTGCGGGCCGCCCCCGTTTTGTGTGCGGGCAAAGGCGGCGACGGCAGTGCTATCCTTGGCGCTATCAATGTCTGCTATCGCGCTGCCTTTAGAGCCTTCCATGACCCATATCATCTCCATCCAGAGCCACGTCGCCTTCGGTTACGTTGGCAACCGCGCCGCCGTGCTGCCGCTGCAGCGCCTTGGCTGTGAAGTCACCGCCATCAACACCGTGCAGTTCTCCAACCACACCGGCTACGGCGCCTTTACCGGCGAGGTGTTCTCGCCCGAACATCTGCGCGACGTGCTTGATGGCGTCGAGTCCCTCACCGGTCTGCGCGATATCCAGGCGGTGCTGTCCGGTTACATGGGCGATGAAGCGATCGGCCGCGCGGTGCTGGAGAGCGTTTCGCGGGTGCGCAGTGCCAACCCCGGCGCACTGTGGTGCTGCGACCCGGTGATGGGCGACGTGGGGCGCGGCTTCTTCGTGCGCGAGGGCATCCCCGAGTGGATGCGCGACTGCGCCGTGCCGGCGGCGGATATCGTCACCCCCAACCAGTTCGAGCTCGCCTTTCTGGGCGACGGCGAGATCGCTACCCTCGATCAGGCGCTGGCAGCCGCGGCGCGGCTGCGCGAACGCGGGCCGCGCGTGGTGCTGGTCACCTCGCTGGAGATCGACGACAGCGCCCCTGATCATATCGACATGCTGCTCGACACCGCCGCGGGCAGCTGGCGCATCGCCACGCCGCGCATCGATTTTCCCATACCGCCCAACGGCGCCGGCGACTTCACTGCGGCGGTCTTTCTCGCCTGCCTGCTGCGCGACCATCAGGGGGTCGAAGGCGAGGGGCCGGCACGGGCACTGGAGCGTACCGCCGAGGCGCTGCACGCGCTTTTCGAACACACACAGCGGGCCGGCACCCGCGAGCTGGCGCTGATCAGCGCCCAGGACGATATCGTCGCCCCCAAAAGGCGCTTCGACGCCGTGCGCGTGCGCTGATGAGCGAGGCGCCGGCAAACGGCGGTCTACGTCTGGGGTTGGCCATGTGGGCCAACCCCGACTGGCGCGGCTCGCTTTACAGCCCCTACGCGGCAAGCAGCGAAGCCCTGCCCGAATACGCTGCGGTGTTCTCCTGCGTCGAGGGCAACACCACCTTCTATAGCGGCGCGCCGCGTGAAAAGGTGGTAGCCGGCTGGGCGGCGCAGGCCCCGGCGCACTTTCGCTTCTGCTTCAAGCTGCCGGCGGCGCTGACCCACGAAGCGCGGCTGGCCGGCGTCGAGGCACGTCTTGATGATTTTCTCCAGCGCCTGGCACCGCTGCATGATCGTCTCGGCCCCACCATGATCCAGCTGCCGCGGGATTTCGGTGCCGACGAGCTGCCGCATCTGGCGCAGCTGCTGAAGCGCTGGCCGCAGCAGCTACCCTGCGCGGTGGAGGTGCGCGACAGTGAATTTTTCCACAAGGGGAGCGCCGAGCGCGATCTCAACGCCCTGTTGATAAGTCGCCACGTCGATCGCGTGATGCTCGACACCCGGGCGCTGTTTGCCACTCCCGCCGGCGATGACGCGCGCCTTCAACAGGCGCAGCGCGAAAAGCCGCGCCGACCGCTGCACGTCATCAGTACCGGCAAGCAACCGCTGGTGCGCTTTATCGGCCACTTCGACGACGCCATCAACCAGCAGCGCTTCACCCCCTGGATCGAACGGCTGGCGCTGTGGATAGAGCAGGGGAAAACCCCTGTGCTGTTTGTGCATACCCCGGATAACCGCCAGGCGCCGCTGCTGGCGCGGGCCTTCTACAAACGCCTTGGCGAGCGCATCGCGCTGCCGCCGCTGACGCCCTTTGCCGGCGAGCAGCAGGCGTCGCTTTTCTGAACCGTCATCACGCCCTGGTGCCCTTTGCACGCGCCGGCAGGACTGTACAATGAAGCGGTTCAAGCGCAGGCGCGGCCGACAGCCCTGATGCCCTGCTTCTCCACAACGACACCAATATGCCCACTACGACGGACGGCGTCCGCCTCCTGTCGGCAACCCAGGGACGTTTCATGAGCAACAAGCGCCATTCCCACGCGCAGTGGTCCTCGCGTCTTATTTTCATCCTCGCCGCCGTCGGCTCGGCGGTTGGTCTCGGCAATATCTGGAAATTTCCCTATATGACCGGCGAGAGCGGCGGCGGCGCCTTCGTGCTGGTCTATCTGGTCTGCATCGCCCTGATCGGCCTGCCGATTCTGATGAGCGAGTGGCTGCTGGGGCGGATCGGACAGAAAAACCCCATCTCGACCATGGATCAGATCGCCGGCCGACTGAAACGCTCGCGCGGCTGGATGGCGATCGGCGTCGCCGGTATTGCCGGCGCCTGGCTGATTCTGTCGTTCTACAGCGTGATCGGCGGCTGGGCGCTGAGCTACATCCGCTACGCCGCAAGCGGCACCTTCAGCGGCATGAACAGCGACCAGGTCAGCACCCTGTTCAACGACCTGCTTGCCAGCCCCGGCGTACTGCTGGCATGGCACAGCCTCTTCATGGTGCTGGTGATCGCGGTAGTAGCCGCTGGCGTTACCAGCGGGCTGGAGCGCGCCGCCAAATTCCTGATGCCGGCGCTGGCCGGGCTGCTGCTGATCATGGTGGGTTACGCCGCCACCACCGGCAGTTTCGGTGAAGGCCTTGCCTGGCTGTTCCAGCCCGATTTTTCACGCATCACCGGCGAGGTCGTACTGGCCGCCATGGGGCATGCCTTTTTCACGCTCAGCCTTGGCATGGGCGTGATGATGGCCTACGGCTCCTATCTCGGTGACGACGTGCATCTGGGCCGCACCGCCGTGACGGTCGCGGTGCTGGATACCGTCATCGCGCTGGCCGCCGGTATGGCGATCTTCCCGGTGGTGCTGGCCAACGGCCTCGACCCTGCCGCCGGCCCGGGGCTGATCTTCCAGTCGTTGCCGCTGGCCTTTGGCAACATGGCAGGCGGGCTCTTCTTCTCGGTGCTGTTCTTCGTCCTGCTGGTATTTGCCGCCTGGACCTCGGCGATGTCACTGCTGGAACCGATCGTCGAGTGGCTGGAAGAGAAAACGCCGCTGAGCCGCCTGCAGGCAGCGCTGGCCGCCGGTATATCGGCATGGCTTTTGGGCATTGCGGCGCTTTTGTCCTTCAACGCCTGGTCCGGTGTCACCATTTTCGGGCGGGATATCTTCAATACGCTGGACTATCTGACCGCCAACATCATGCTGCCGCTGACCGGTCTGGCCACCATCATCTTCGTCGGTTGGGTGATGGGTCGCGACGAGGTACGCGCCCAGCTCAACCTGTCGGGCGGCAGCTGGAAGCTGTGGCGCTTCGCGGCGCGCTACATCGCCCCGCCGGCGGTGGCGATCGTATTCATATTCGGCGTGCTGGGATGATGGCGCGCCCTTCGAGCAGACGGATGCCGGCCCCGTCGGCATCCGTTTTTTCATTAACGGCGATCAATTCCGGGCCATGCGGTCTTGACAGACCTGTGAATAAAAACGGGGACAAAACTCGGCCAGACTGTGGAAAAGCCCTTTGAAATGGCTTCACGAAAGGGCAATGAGCGGCATCAGTCGCTGCAAAACGCCCCATGGCGGGGCCTTTCGGGGCAGGTCGGGCAGAATGGGTGGGGCCGTGAAGAGGTCACAAAAGGCGCCATTGTCAATAGATAATGTGGATAACTCCTCGCGCTCGATACTCTGCTCCGATCAGACGATGAATTGACGCCAAAAAAGGCGTTATTCACACGACACGGCGGGGACGCCGCTCTGGCACAATCCTTCGACTATCGACTCTATGGACAGCGCACACGGCCCCTGGCCGACGCGCCTGCCTGATCGCCTCTTTCGAGATGGAGCTGCAGATGAGCGGCAGCAACAACGACGCTACCCCCTCCGCCAAACAACTGCCCGGCAACGCTTCCACCCTGATCGGTATTGTGGCCAGTGTCGTCCTGCTGCTGGCGGTGGTGCTGTTCACCGCCAACACGCCGCTGAGCTTTCTCAACCTGCCGGGACTGCTGATCGTTATCACCGGCACACTGGCGGCCACCCTGATCAGCTATCCGATGCGCGAGATGCGTCACGTCTTCGCTCTCGCCGGCAGCGTCTTTCGCCGCGAGCGGGACTTCATTCGCGAGGATATCGCCGAGCTGGTGGCGCTGGCGAAAGAGTGGCTGCACGGCGACCCGCGTGCGGTCGAGCGAGCGCTGGAGACGACCCGCAACCCCTTTCTGCGCAGCGGCATCCGGCTGGTGATCGATAACGTCCGCGAGGAGGAGATTCTTGATCTGCTGCGCTGGCGCATCACCCGGCTGCGTGCCCGCGAGCACGCCGAGGCGCAGATCTTTCGCACCATGGCGGCCTACGCGCCGGCGTTCGGCATGCTGGGCACCCTGGTGGGTCTGGTCAACATGCTGGAGGTGATCCAGAACGGCGACCTGGCGGTGATCGGCCCGCGCATGGCGGTAGCGCTGCTCTCCACCTTCTACGGCATCCTGCTCGCCAATCTGCTGTTCAGGCCGATCGCGGTGAAACTGGAACGACGCACCGAACAGCGACTGATCGCCATGAACATGGTGCTGGAAGGCGTCTCGATGATTTCGCGGCGTCGTCTGCCCTCCTTTATCGAGCAGACGCTGGCGTCCTTTATCAGCGAGGGCCGCGACGAGCTGGGCGAGGAGGAGACCACCGCACCGCGCGAGGAGGATGTGCGCAGGAGGCCGCGTCGTGGCTGATGCACTGGTGCCCGGCGCCGCCAGCCGCTCGCGTCAGGCGGCGCGCGACCTGCTTGCCGAGCCGCCGCCGCGGGAAGAGAGCGACGGCTGGATGCTGGGCTATCTCGACCTGCTGACCCTGCTGCTGGTGCTGTTCGTGCTGCTGCTGGCACTGCGCAGCGGCAGCGAGGCAGCGGCGCCGAGCGAAGACGCGACCACGGTGATGATCTCGCCGCTGGTGCTCGAACAGATTCGTACTCCCGACTCCGTTGCCGAACGCCTCCTGCCGCCGATCGATATGCCGGCGCTGCTGCCGCATCTGCTCGCCGAGCGCGGGGACAGGCAGGAGAGCGGCGCCGAAAGCCGGCAGAGGGTCGCCGGCAGCGCGCTGCCGCCGCGGGTCAACGTCGAGGCGGCGCGAGCGCTGGCCGACAGCGTCGAAGGTGTCAACCTGGCCGCCGCCCGGGCGGTATCACAGGCGCCGCAGGTGAATGCCGAAATCGCCCTGGCGATCGCCAACGTGACGCGGGTCAATGCCGAGGCGGCACTCGCCGCCGCGCGCGCCCCCGAGGTCAACGTCGACGCCGCGCTGGCTACCGTCGAGGCGCTTAACGCCATCGACAGCCGGCTGGCGGATATCGAGGGCGTGCAGATCAGCCGCGAACGCGAGCGCACCATTTTGCGTATCGAGGACCGGCTACTGTTCCCCAGCGCCGACGTGGCGATCACCTATTCGGGCAGCGCGCTGCTCGACCGGCTGCTGCCGGTACTGCGCGATTTCGACGGCGAGATCTCGGTGGAGGGTCACACCGACAGCCGCAGCATCGATACCGAGCGCTTCCCCTCCAACTGGGAACTCTCCTCGGCGCGCGCCAGCGCGGTGCTGCGTTACCTGGCCCGCAACGGCGTCTCGAGCGAGCGGCTGCGGGCGATCGGCTATGGCGCCACCCGGCCGCTGGCAGGCAACGAAAGCGAAGCGGGGAGGGCACAGAACCGCCGCGTGGAGCTGGTACTGAGCCCGGCGCAGTAGGGGCGTCATGGCCCGGGGCCGCCTGCTGCGCAGTCATTCAGCCGTTGAAATTTTCTCGCAATTCACGCACCTGAGTCATTTCAAGGCCGGTGGCACTGGCGATCGCGCCATCGCCGAGGTCGGTATCACGGAGCAGATTGCGAGCAGTTTCAAGGGCACGATACTGTTCACCTTCCTGCCGACCTTCCTGCCGACCTTCCTGCCGACCTTCCTGCCGACCTTCCTGCCGACCTTCCTGCCGACCTTCCTGCCGACCTTCCTGCCGACCTTTCTCAAGTCCTATCGCGTGTCCTTTAGCTTGCCCCTGCCGTTCGGCCTCATTGAAATACGAAATCTGGTCGTGCAGGGCCCGCTCCCGTATCAGGGCCTGAAGGCGCGCAGTCTGATCGGCACTCAACTCCCGAAGGCGACTCATCGCCTCCCGAACGGGCTCATGAGTAATATCGCTCATGGTAGTATCCTCCTGCCAATGCCTGAAGAAGGTAATCCACGCCGCCAGCGGGCCGGACGGCAAACCGAGTCGATCCGCCTTGCCCAGCTCGATAACGTTCATCTGCAAGCTGTTGCCCAGCGAGACATGAGGCTGATGCTCATCGCGCATTTCAAAGCGCCAGATGGCCTGTTCGCACTCGGCCGGAATCGCGGTAAACAGATCAAAATCCAGCAGGTGCAAGCCCACCGAGGCGTTCAGCTGCTGATAGTCCGCCCCGGCATCGATCTGACTGCTCAGCACGCGTGCCAGATAGAACAGCCCGCGCTTGTGCCAGGCGTCATAACGGCGCACCTGAATTTCGACATTATAGCAGTCGCCGTCGCCATCACGAGCCAGTACATCCAGAATGATGCGCTTACCGCTGAGATCCTCTGACGCAATCTCCGGATTGAGGATATCGACCGAGGTAATAGCGGGCAGATCGGGGCGCAGATCGTTGATCAGATTGACCAACAGTGTCGGCGCAGCAACAAACAGCCGCTTGAAGACGTAATCGTTGGTGGGAGCGAGCAGTTCACTCATGGCCGCTTCTCATGATGATCATCAAGCGTTACATGACACCTGACTCATAGTCTTTTGGCAATCGTAAAGATACTCCTGAGGATAACACACGACTATCGGCAGCCCGGAGGCTGCCGATAACTTTTATACTGCCCGGCCCCGGCCCGCTCATCAGCCGAAGCTTTCGAGTTCGTCCTCGAGCTGGCGAGCAAGGCGTTTCGATTCGAAATGATCCTCGATGCCGCGGCGGGCGCGCAGGGCGCGTTCGCAGGCGCGCCGGCGGCGCTCTTCGTCTTCCTGGACCCTGAGATGCATGGCAATGTTGTGGATTTCGTTGCGGAGCGAGGTCAGAGGCATGGAGTCACCTGTCGTTTTCTGCATGGCGAAGGTTCTCTTCACATGGCGTGTGATCAGGAGAAGCAGTTCATTATTCTGCGCTCTCTGGCGTTCTTTCGATGCCGTTTCGCCCCGATCGCGGCGTTCGGCGTCGATCGAAGCGCGTCGTCAGCGTATGATAGAGCCGTTGACAATTTAATGACGTATCGCATTCATTGGCATGCGTCAACCCTTGACTGAGGATGAGCCTTGAGCGTCACCCTTTTCGACGATCTTCGCAGCCGGCTGCCCGCCTTTCGCCGCTCCGAGCAGAAGGTCGCCCGTTTCATATTGCGCCACGCCGATGAGGTGATTCATCTGCCGCTGGCCGCGCTGGCTGCGCGGGTGGGCGTCAGCGAGCCAACGGTTATCCGCTTCTGTCGCGCTATCGACTGCAGCGGCTATCAGGACTTCAAGCTCAAGCTGGCGCAGACGCTGGCCACCGGCGAGCAGTTCTCCGAATTCTCGATGAACGAAGCCGACAGCGTGGCGGAGTTCTCGCGCGGCATTTTCGACTCCACCGTGGGAACACTGCTGGGCGTGCGCGACCGCGTCGATGCTGCCTCCATGACCCGCGCCATCAACGCCCTGGCCGACGCCAGCCGGGTCGAGTTCTACGGCTACGGCGCCTCCGGCGCGGTGGCCTTCGACGCCCAGCACAAGTTCTTTCGCCTGCGTATTTCCACCGCCGCCTACTCCGACCCGCACATGCAGCACATGTCGGCGGTCACGCTGAGCGAACACGACGTCGTGGTGGCAATCTCGCAGACCGGGCGCACCAGCTCGCTGCTTTCCAGCGTCGATATCGCGCGCGAACACGGCGCCACCGTGATCGGCCTGTGCCCGGCGGACTCGCCGCTGGCGCAGAAATGCTCTCTCGGTCTTTTCATCGATGTGTTCGAGGACAGCGAGGTCTACCGGCCGATGAGTTCGCGCATCGCCCACCTGGTGGTGATCGATATCCTCGCCGTGGGCGTGGCCAAGACTCGCGGACCGCAGCTTGCCGAGCATCTGGTGGCGGTCAAACGCAGCCTCGACCCGCTGCGCACCAGGCTGCCCGACCCTTTCGGCGGCGCGCACCGCGACGACGACAGCTGAGCCGCGCCCTTGCGGCGGCTGTGTTAGAATAACGCCTCTTTATTCCCTCCCCGCGGCCTGCGGAGAACACTCTTATGGACGCCTCTGCGCTCCTCGATTCGCTCAATGCCGATCAGCGCGATGCGGTCGGCGCCCCCCAGGGCAACCTGCTGGTGCTGGCCGGCGCCGGCTCGGGCAAGACCCGCGTGCTGGTGCACCGGATCGCCTGGCTGATGGAGGTCGAGGGCCTCTCGCCGTGGTCGATCCTCGCCGTTACCTTTACCAACAAGGCGGCGCGCGAGATGCGTGCAAGGCTGGAGACACTGCTCGACGTCTCGCCACGCGGCATGTGGGTGGGCACCTTTCACTCCATCGCCCATCGGCTGCTGCGCACTCACTGGCAGGACGCGAAGCTCGCCGAGCACTTCCAGATCATCGACAGCGACGACCAGCTGCGGCTGGTCAAGCGCCTGCTGCGCGACAACAGCATCGATGAAGAGCGCTTTCCGCCCAAACAGGTGCAGTACTTCATCGGCGGCTGCAAGGAAGAGGGGCTGCGCCCGGGAGATGTCGACGCCCACGGCGATGCCTATATGCAGCAGATGGTCGATCTCTACGAACGCTATCAGCTCGCCTGTGAGCGCGGCGGCCTGGTCGATTTCGGCGAACTGCTGCTGCGCGCGCTGGAGCTGTTGCGCGACAACCCGCGTCTGCTGGCGCACTACCGCGAGCGCTTTCGCCACCTGCTGGTGGACGAATTCCAGGACACCAACACCCTGCAGTACGCCTGGCTCAGGCTGCTGGCGGGCGATCGCGCCTGCCTGACCGCGGTAGGCGACGACGACCAGTCAATCTACGGCTGGCGCGGCGCAAAGGTAGAGAACCTGTCGCGCTTTCGCGACGAGTTCGCCGATACCAGAGTGGTACGACTGGAGCGCAACTACCGCTCCACCAGCGCCATTCTGGAGTCCGCCAACGCCCTGATTCGCCACAATGCCGGGCGCATGGGCAAGGAGCTGTGGACCGATGTCGACGCGGGTGAACGGCTGTCCCTTTACGGCGGCTTCAACGACCTCGACGAGGCACGCTTTATCGTCGATACCATCGCCACCCGGGTGCGCGACGAGAACCGGCGGCGCCGCGATATCGCCATTCTCTACCGCTCCAACGCCCAGTCACGAGTGCTTGAAGAGGCGCTGATACGCCAGGGGGTGCCCTACCGCATCTACGGCGGTCAGCGCTTCTACGAGCGCCTCGAGATCAAGAACGCGCTGGCCTACCTGCGCCTGCTGGTGTCGCGCGACGACGACGCCTCACTGGAGCGGGTGATCAACGTGCCGGCCCGCGGCATCGGCACGCGCAGCGTCGAAGCGCTGCGCGCCCACGCCCGCGACGAGGGCATCTCGCTGTGGCAAACGCTCAATGACGCGCCCTCGAAGGGGCTTTTGAAGGGACGCGCGGCGGCCAGCGTGGCCACCTTCAGCGACATGATCGACCGCCTCGACAACGACACCGCCGGCATGGCGCTGCACGAAATGATCGATCACGTCATCGCCACCACCGGGCTGATCGAGCACCACCGCGCCGAGAAGGGCGAGAAGGGCCAGGCGCGGGTCGAAAACCTCGAGGAGCTGGTCAGCGCCGCGAAGTCCTGGACCCAGAACGACCCCTTCGACCCCATCAACGACGGCGACGACGACTCGCTGGGCACCTTTCTCGCCGAGGCGGCGCTCAACTCCGGCGAGCACGAGGCCGATGAGTTCGACGACGCGGTGCAGATGATGACCCTGCACTCGGCCAAGGGGCTGGAGTTTCCGCTGGTCTTTATCGCCGGCATGGAGGAGGGGCTGTTTCCGCACAAAATGTCGCTGGAGGAGCCGGGGCGCCTCGAGGAGGAGCGAAGGCTCTGCTATGTGGGCCTCACAAGAGCGATGGAGAAGCTCTACCTGACCCACGCCGAGACGCGCCGCCTGCACGGCCGCGAGACCTTTCAGCGGCCGTCGCGCTTTCTGCGCGAGCTGCCCGAGCAGTTCGTCGAGGAGGTGCGTCTGCGTGGCCAGGTAAGCCGCCCGGTATCGGCATCGAGCAGCCTGCAACAGGAGAGCGTAGCCGGTGACGACGACATGCCGGGGCTGTCGCTGGGCCAGCGGGTCAGCCATCCGGTGTTCGGCGAAGGGGTAGTGATCAACGCCGAGGGCGAGGGCCAGCGCGCCCGCGTGCAGGTCAGTTTCGAGGAGGAAGGCGACAAGTGGCTGGTGCTGGGCTTTGCCAAACTGGTGCCGCTGGGCTGAAACTGAACATGCCCGGATGTCACCAAAAATTCATCACCTGCCGCTATATTAACCATCATTATGGTCTGTCTATAAGACCTTAACCCCTTCGATACGACCTATTACCGCGGTCGGAGCTTTATGGATATCACCAACGATCGTCACACCCAGCACATCTCGCGCCAGTTCAACGAGGAGCTGGAGTCACTGCGAACCCGGCTGCTGGCCATGGGCGGGCTGGTCGAGCGCCATCTCAGCGAAGTGGTCGAAGCGCTGATCGAAAACGACGCCACCGCTGCCGAGCAGGTGCGCGCCAACGATCACGCCGTCAACGACTTCCAGCTCGAACTCGACGAGGCCTGCACCCATGTGCTGGCTCGCCGTCAGCCCACCGCCTCCGATCTGCGCCTGGTACTGGCGGTGACCCGCACCACCTCCGACCTGGAGCGTATGGGCGACGAGAGCAACAAGATCGCGCGTAACGTGCTGCATCTGATCGAAAACGGCCAGAGCTCCCGCGGCGTGGCGGAGATTCGCAACATCAGCGCCCGCGTGCGGCTGATGTCGCGCAACGCGCTGACCGCCTTCGCCCGTATGGACGCCGACACCGCCCGCCAGGTGCTCACCGAGGACGACGAGGTGGATCAGCACTACAGAAGCGCCATGCGCTCGCTGGTCACCTTCATGATGGAGGACCCGCGCGCCATCAGCCCGGTGCTCAACGTGATGTGGATTCTGCGTTCGCTGGAGCGCGTCGGCGACCACGCCAGCAACATCGCCGAATCGGTCATCTATCTGGTCGAGGGCGCCGACGTGCGCCACGTCGGCAAGTCCAGCCTCCAGCGCGACGCCGAAGACAACCTCTGACGATTCCCGCCGCCCGCCGCAACGGCGGGCGGCTGTGCTACGCTCCCGCCTTTATCCTCTCCCGATGGTGACAGGATGGTGTATGCCGTCTCCGCGCTGAGCCGCGGCGTGTCAATGGTGCTCGAACCCGGCCTGCGGCGCTATGTGTTCGTACCGCTGCTGGTCAATCTGGTGATCTATGCGGCGCTCTTTGCGCTGGTGATCGAGCGCTTCTCCGGCTGGGTCGACTACTGGATGGCCGCCATACCGGGCTGGCTCGGCTGGCTGGAGTGGCTGATCTGGCCGCTGGTGATCGTCTCGCTGCTGCTGGTGCTGGCCTTCACCTTCACCCGTCTGGCCACTTTGATCGCCGCGCCCTTCTACGGCTTTCTGGCCGAAAAGGTCGAGCAGCGCCTGAGCGGCCAGAGCGAAAGTATCGATGAGCGCTCGCTGTGGCGTCAGGGCATCGACAGCCTGAGGCGCGAATTGCAGAAGATCGCCTGGATGCTGCCGCGGGTGCTGCTGCTGGTGCTGATCGGCTTCGTGCCGGGGCTCAATATTCTGGCGCCGCCGGGCTGGGCGCTGTTTTCGATCTGGAGCATGTCGATCCAGTATCTCGACTACCCGATGGACAACAACGGCGTCAGCTTTGCGGAGATGCGTCGGCGACTGACCCTGCGCTGGTGGTCAACGCTCACCTTCGGCGGCGTGGTATCGGCACTGATCTGGATTCCGGTGGTCAATCTGCTGGTGATGCCGGCAGCGGTAGCGGCCGGCGTCATCGTCTGGCGCCGCGACTACCGGGCGCTGCCCGCGCCACACCGACACTGATCTCCTTCAACGCCCCCTTCGGACGCCAGGATGCCCCAACGCCTTTATTTCCTTGCTGCCGGCGCGCTGCTGCTGGCCGGCTGTGCCGCGGCACCGCCCCCGCAACCGACGCCGCAGGTCGATACCGATGCCATCGATCTGCTGTTCAGCAATGTGCCGCTGACCGACAGCAACATCGCCCCGCGGCACTACTCGCCGGCCGCGGGCGGCGCACTCGAAGCGCGCCCGGGCTACCTGGTCGACCGCTCGCTCGGCGCCCGCGGCCAGAACCAGCGCGTGCGCTTTATCGTGCTGCACTACACCGGCGGCGATGAGCGCGCCGCGCTGCGCACCCTTACCGAAAGCAATGTCAGCGCTCACTATCTGGTGACCGACAACCCGGGTCGCTACCGCGACCGGCCGGTGGTGCTGCAGCTGGTGGATGAAGACCGACGCGCCTGGCACGCCGGGGTCAGCCAGTGGGCCGATCGCAGTAACCTCAACGACACCTCGGTCGGCATCGAGATCGTCAATCCGGGCTATCACGACTCCCCCGAAGGCCAGGTGTGGACGCCCTATTCGCGTGCTCAGATCGAGCTGGTCATTGAACTGACGCGGGATCTGGTCGAGCGCTACGACATCGAGCCGCAAAACGTGCTGGGCCACAGCGACATTGCGCCGGGGCGCAAGGTCGACCCCGGCCCCTTCTTCCCCTGGCAGCGCCTCTATCAGGCCGGCGTGGGTGCCTGGCCCGAGCGCGAGACGGTGGCCCGCTGGCAGCGGCAACTGTCGCAGGCGCCGCTGAGCGTGGCGCAGTTTCAACGCGCCCTTGCGGCCTGGGGCTATCCATTGGCGGTGAGCGGTGTCATGGATGAAGAGACCCGCCGCGTGGTGCGCGCCTTCCAGCTGCACTTTCGCCCCACCGACACCAACGCCAGGATGGATATCGAAAGCCAGGCGATTCTGATGGCGCTGCTGGAGCGTTATCAGGGCGAGGCGGCGGTGAGGGCGCTGCGTTAGCCGGCCCGGCTGTCAGCGGCGCTGACCACCACCGGCGCCGCCATGCGCGCGGCGGGAAAGATACAGCGAAAGCAGGCGCCCTCGCCGGGATCGCTGTCGATCTCCAGCCAGGCGTCGTGGCGCAGCAACACGTGTTTGACGATCGCCAGACCCAGCCCGGTGCCGCCGCTGGCCACCGAGCGGCTCTTGTCGACCCGATAGAAGCGCTCGGTCAGCCGCGGGATATGCTCGGGGGCGATCCCCTCGCCGTCGTCGATCACCTCGACGGCCGCGCCCGCCTCGCCCCAGCGGCAGTAGCGGATGGTGATATGGCAGCCCTCCGGGGTGTAGCGCACGGCGTTGTAGACCAGGTTGGAGAGCGCGCTGTGGATCTCCTGCTGGTCGCCGAACAGCCGCCGCTGCTCAGCGATCTCGCAGCTGATCCCGTGGCTGCCCGCCGCCAGCGCGGCGCCGTCGCTGCGCAGCGACTCGCACAGCGCCGCCATGTCGATGGAGTGCTCGTCGCGCTGGCGGTCGCTGGTTTCCAGCCGCGACAGGGTGAGCAAATCCTCCACCAGATGCTGCATGCGATCGGTCTGTTCATGCATGCGGTCGAGCCCGCGCTGCATGGCCGGCGGCAGCATGTCGGCAGCGCTGTCCTGCCAGGTTTCCAGATAGCCGGTAAGCACCGTCAGCGGCGTACGCAGCTCGTGGGAGACGTTGGCAACGAAGTCGCGGCGGGTCTGCTCGAGGCGCTGCAGGCGGGTGATATCGCGGATGACCAGCAGCCGCTCGTCGTCGCCGAAACGGGTGATCTGGCAGGCCAGCGAGCGGGCGTCACTGACCGGCGACTTGAGGGTGATCGGCTCGCTGTAGTCGCTGCGGCGAAAATAGCGCACGAAATCGGGGTCGCGCATATAGTTGGTCAGGTGGTGGCCGTGGTCGTGACGCTTGTCGAGGCCGATCAGCCGCTCGGCGGCACTGTTCCACCAGTCGAGGCAGCCCCGCGAATCGAGCATGACCACCCCTTCGCTCATCGACTCGGCGGACTCCTGCACCCGTCTGAGCACCGAGCGCAGGCGGTTTTGCAGCTGCTGCTGGCCCTTCTGATAGCGCCACAGGCGATCGAACAGATCGCCCCACACGCCCTCGCCATCCGGCGGACGCTGATCCACCGGCGCTTCCAACCAGCGGTAGAGACGCTTCAGGTGGCGCAGCGTCATTGTCAGATGGATCGCCAGCCCCAGCGCCAGCCCCCAGCCGGGATAGCCGAGCAGAAAGCCGAGGATGCCGAAGCAGACGATCAGATAGGCGAGACGCCAGAGCTCGTTGAGCCAGTAGTTCATGGCAACCGGTATCCCGTTCAACGAATGGCAGCCGGCAGTACCGACCTTTTGTAACCTTCCACTATAACGCCTGCCGAGGCACTCACCCGATGGCGATACGAACTACTGGCGGGCCGAAAAGCGATAGCCGGTGCCGCGCACCGTCTGCACCAGATGCTGGTGTGGCTCGCCCAGTACCTTGCGCAGCCGGCGGATATGCACGTCGACGGTGCGCTCCTCGACGTAGACATTGCCCCCCCACACCTGATCGAGCAGCTGAGTGCGGGTGTAGGCGCGCTCCTGATGGGTCATGAAAAACTGCAGCAGGCGGTACTCGGTGGGACCGATCTCCAGCGGTTTACCGTCGATACTGACGCGATGGCTGACCGGGTCGAGCTGCAGGCCGTTGACCTCCACCTGCTCCTCGACGCCAACCGGCGTGGTGCGGCGCAGTACCGCCTTGAGGCGCGCAATCAGCTCGCGCGGCGAGAAGGGCTTGGTGATGTAGTCATCGGCGCCGCTCTCCAGCCCCTGCACCTTGTTGTCCTCCTCGGTACGCGCGGTGAGCAGGATGATGGGAATATCGCGCGTCGTTGACTCCCGCTTGAGCCGCCGCGCCAGGTCGATACCGCTGACGCCGGGCAGCATCCAGTCGAGCAGGATCAGATCGGGACGCTCGTCGACCACTCTGGCATGGGCGGACTGGGCGTCCTCGGCTTCCAGAATGCGAAAATCGGCCATCTCCAGCGCCATCGCAATCATCTCGCGAATCGGCGCCTCATCGTCGACTATCAGGATGGTTCTGGACATCTATGACGGTTCCCTGCCGGTAGGAAATGCGGCGGCTGTTATCCTGCGCGCCTGCCGGCGCCCGCACGGCGGCCACCCCGAAGGCGCTACCATTCAACCCCTACGATATTACATTTTCATGAACAGCGCCGCCGCATGGCCTTCGCGGCCGCCCCGGCGTGTCACTGCGGCCAGCTGGCCAGCGCCACCCCGGCGAACAGCACAATGCCCACCCAGTGATTGTTGAGAAAGGCGCGAAAGCAGCCCTCGCGGGAACGCTGGCGGCACAGATACTGCTGCCAGGCGAATATGACCGCAATCGCCCCCAGCGCCACCCAGTAAAAACCACCGAGGCCGGCGCTCTGACCCACCACCGCCAGCAGCAGCAGGGTCATGACCTGCAGCGCGGCCTGGAGGAGCAGATCGAAGCGACCGAACAGCACCGCCGTGGAGCGAATGCCGATCTTCACATCGTCGTCGCGGTCGACCATCGCATACCAGGTGTCATACACCAGCGTCCAGGCGATATTGGCGAAAAACAGCCACCAGGCCACCGCCGGCACCGCCTGCTGCTCGGCGCCGAAGGCCATCGGAATGCTCCAGCCGAAGGCCGCGCCCAGCACCACCTGCGGGAAGTGGGTATAGCGCTTCATGAAGGGGTAGCAGATCGCCAGCGCCGCGCCGCCCAGCGACAGGACGATGGTGAACAGGTTGGTGAAGCAGACCAGCACGAAGGCGATCACCAGCAGCGCCGCGAACAGCGTCAGTGCCTCGCGCTCGCTGATCCGGCCAGTGGCCAGCGGGCGGTCGTGGGTGCGCTGCACGTGGGCGTCGAAGTGGCGGTCGGCGTAGTCGTTGATCACGCAGCCGGCAGCGCGCATGACGTAGACACCGGCGACGAAGATGAGCAGATTGCGCCGTTCGGGCAGGCCGTCGGCAGCCAGCCACAGCGCTGCCAGGGTGGGCCACATCAGAAGCCAGGTGCCGATCGGCCGGTCCAGCCGGGCAAGACGCAGAAAATCGGGCAGTCGGGCGAGAGGCGAGGACGTCATCATGGCTCCTGTCGGTCACAGGCCCCCAGTCTAACCGAAGGCGGGGCCTCGGCGCTGTCTGTCAGCGCACTCGAAAAATACTCCTGCACCAGTAACTGCCGAGCGCCCGGCAGGGTGAACAGCGAACGACGTGCGGGCAGCGCGGGCAGGCCCGCAAAGCCGGGGCGGGCGTGGGTGGCCTCGATCGCCGAGCGCGTCACCCGCGACTTGCCCGCCCCGCGCAGGCGGTGCGAGAAGAGTTGATGGCCCAGCGCCCGGTTACCGATACCCGCAAGCCACGGCGAGCGGTCATCGAGCGCCGCCACCGAACGGGCCGCTACCAGCGTCCGGCCCTCGGCCTCGAGCGTCACCTCACGGCGCCACACCAGCCGGCCGGCGGCCAGCCCCAGCGCTGCCAGTTCGTCAGGGCGGCCGCGCGCCACGCCCTGGGCGTGGATACGTACCCTTATGGTGGCACCGGCCACGCTTTCGAGGCGGGCGGTAAGGGAGTCCCGCGAACGTATCAGCGACGCCGGCAGCGCCCCGCGATAGAGGGCGACCGGGTACCAGCGAGGGGGAAGCGTGACGGCATCCATGGGCATCATACGGTCTGGACGTGGGGCGCGAATCAGTGTGCCCGACGAGCCTATTGGCTTTGTCGTGCCATGGCAATCGTGCGGTGAGAAGCGCCATTATGCAGTTTTGGCTGGCGTTGGGGGCCCCGGCGTTGCTAGTCTGCACCGGTCGAACAGTGTTCACTCCATCGACACGGGGCCAATGGGGCTTCCCGGCAGCCCTGTGGAGGAATAACCTCGGCCTTTCGCAAGGCAGTATGCAAAGTTGCTATAACAGAAGTTGCTATAACAAGGGGCGGCCCGACAAACGTCATCAGCCCAATCAGGAGGCGTTATGCGCAAACCAGAACTCGCCGCGGCCATTGCCGAGCAGGCGGATCTTTCCAAGGACAAGGCAGGTCAGGTTCTCAACGTCGTCCTCGACGAGATTACCCGCAGTGTTTCCCGCGGTGAGGATGTCACCCTGATCGGTTTCGGAACCTTCACCGTTCGCGAGCGCGCCGCTCGCACCGGCAAGAACCCGCAGACCGGCAAGGAGATCGACATCCCGGCCAGCCGCAACGTGGCCTTCAAGGCCGGCAAGGGCCTGAAGGACGCTGTCTCGAAATAAGACAGACTATCTCTGTCCGCCCAGCGGGCGGGCAGCCGCCGACCTCTCTTGAGAACGCTCGGCACCTTTTCGTTGCTTGTAAAAATCACCGGCTGCCCCAGGGGGCAGCCGGTGCTGTTGGGTACGCCGCTTTTGATGCCGCCGGCGCCCGGTGTCACGGGTGTCCGGTGGCGCTCAGCCTCGCGCGCTACGCACGCCGCCGGCCAGTTCGCGGGTCAGCTCATGAACCGCGCGGGTACCGGCGTCACTGCTGTCGGCTTTGTCGATACAGTCGACCAGCGCCGAGCCCACCACCACCGCATCGGCGAAGCGGCCAATGGCGGCGGCCTGGTCGGCACTGCGAATACCAAAGCCCACCGCCACCGGCAACCGGCTTTTCTCGCGAATGCGGCCGATGGCGTGTTCGACCTCATCCGGAGTGGGCGCCCGGCCACCGGTCACGCCGGCCACCGAGACGTAGTAGATAAAGCCGGAGCTGTTCTCCAGCACCCGCGGCAGGCGTCGCTCATCGGTGGTGGGCGTCGCCAGGCGAACAAAGTCGAGCCCCGCGGCCATCGCCGGCGAACACAGCTCGCGGTCGTGCTCGGGGGGCAGGTCGACCACGATCAGGCCGTCGATACCGGCCTCCGAGGCGTCCTTTAAAAAGGCCTCGACGCCGTAGCGGTAGATGGGGTTGTAGTAGCCCATCAGTACGATCGGCGTGTCCTGATCGTGCTGGCGAAACTCGCGCACCATCTGCAGCGTTTTGCGCTGGTTCTGACCGGCGCGCAGGGCGCGCTGGCCGGCCTTCTGGATAGCAGGGCCGTCGGCCATCGGGTCGGTGAAGGGCATGCCCAGCTCGATGATGTCGGCCCCCGCCTCGGGCAACCCCCTGAGGGTGGCCAGCGAGGCCTCATAGTTCGGATCGCCGGCGATGGTGAAGGTCACCAGCGCCGCGCGGTTTTCCTCTTTGAGCGCTTCGAAGCGGCGGCTGATACGTGTCGCCATTATTCGCTCTCCCCGGTCTTTTTTGCGACGTCGTGCGGCGGCTGCATGTCATCCACGCTGCCCGGCTCGGCCGCCGCCACGGTGGTATCGGGCAGCTTGTCGGTATCACCGTGCTCCTCGAGCCAGTTGGCAACGCTGGCCATGTCCTTGTCACCGCGCCCGCTCATGTTAAGCACCACGATATGATCGTGCGGCAGGTCGCCGGCGATTTTCGCAAGGTGCGCCAGCGAGTGGGCCGACTCCAGCGCCGGGATAATGCCCTCCAGCTCGCAGCACAGCTTGAACGCCTCGATCGCCTCGCGGTCGGTGACGGCGACGTAATTGACCCGCTTCTGGACGTGTAGCCAGGCGTGCTCGGGACCGATACCGGGGTAGTCGAGCCCCGCCGACACCGAATGAGCATCGATGATCTGGCCGTCATCGCTCTGCAGCAGGAAGGTGCGGTTGCCGTGCAGCACTCCCGGCTGGCCGCCGTTGAGGCTGGCGGCATGCTCGCCGGTTTCGATGCCGTGCCCGGCGGCCTCGACGCCGATCATCTGTACCGATTCGTCGTCCAGCATGGGATGAAAGAGCCCCATGGCGTTGGAGCCGCCGCCGATACAGGCCATCAGGGTGTCCGGCAGGCGCCCTTCGCGCTCCAGCATCTGGGCGCGGGTTTCGCGGCCGATCACCGACTGGAAGTCGCGCACCAGCGCCGGATAGGGGTGCGGGCCGGCCACCGTGCCGATCAGGTAGAAAGTGGAGTCGACGTTGGTCACCCAGTCGCGCAGCGCCTCGTTCATGGCGTCCTTGAGGGTGCCGGTACCGGACTCGACCGGAATCACCTCGGCGCCCAACAGCTTCATGCGAAAAACGTTGGGCTGCTGGCGCTCGATATCGGTGGCGCCCATGTAGATCACGCAATCCATGCCGAAGCGCGCCGCCACGGTGGCGGTGGCCACGCCGTGCATGCCGGCGCCGGTCTCGGCGATGATGCGCTTCTTGCCCATCTTGCGCGCCAGCAGAATCTGGCCGATGCAGTTGTTGATCTTGTGCGCGCCGGTGTGGTTCAAATCCTCGCGCTTGAAGTAGATCTTCGCACCGCCGAACGCTTCGGTGAGCCGCTCGGCGTAGTAGAGCGGCGTGGCACGGCCGATGAAGTCGCGCTGATACTCGGCCAGCTCGCGGCGGAAGTTCTCATCGGTGCGCGACCACTCCCACGCCTGCTCGAGTTCGAGAATCAGCGGCATCAGGGTTTCGGCGACGAAGCGGCCGCCAAAATCGCCGTAGAAACCGTCGGCGTCGGGACCGGCGGTGAAACGCCCTTTGGTGAACTGCTCGGCAAGTGTCGAGGACATGGGGACTCTCCTGTACAACAGGTTCCGAATGATGCCGCCATCCTGGCACTCCCCGGGGCGCAAAAAAATCGATAAAATCGCGCAAAAGATTGAGGAAAACTCACATGAGCACGCCCCGTTCACTGCCGCCTCTTAACGCCCTGCGCGCCTTCGAGGCTACCGCACGGCTGGGCAGCGTCACTGCCGCCGCCGAGGAACTGAGCGTCACCCATGGCGCGGTGAGCCGCCAGATTCGTGCGCTGGAGGCACACTTCGCCACCACGCTTTTTGACCGCGCCGGGCGCGGCCTGGTGCTCACTCGTCACGGCCGCCGGCTGCACGCCGGAGTGGGCGACGCCTTCACCGCGCTGAGCGAGAGCTGCCACGGGCTGGCCGCCGAGATCGAGGGCGCGCCCTTCACCCTCGCCTGCCCCGGCAGCCTGCTGGCGCGCTGGCTGATCCCGCGCCTCGACCGGCTGCAGCGGGCGCTACCCGAGCTGCGCCTCAACGTTTTCGCCAGCGAGGGCGGGCTCGACCCCGGACGCGACGACGTCAGCGCTTCGCTCGCCTTTATTTCGCCGCCCTGGCCGGCCGGCATGCGGGTAATCGAGCTGGCCGAGGAGACCATCGGAGCCGTCGCCACCCCCACGATCACCGCGCCGCTGGAAGGTCGCCCGCCCGCAGCGCTGTTCGACGCTACCCTGCTGGATACCACCTCGCGCCCCCAGGCCTGGCCGCAGTGGGCCGCGGCGATGGGGCTCGACGACGAGCAGCTGGCCCGGGCACGCCGTGAGGGTCAGAGTTTCGAGCACCTCTACTACCTGCTGGAAGCGGCGCTGGCCGGACTGGGCATGGCGATCGCACCGCGACTGGTGATCGCCGGCGAACTGGCCAGCGGTCGGCTGATCGCTCCCTGGGGATTTGTCGATACCGGCGCAAGGCTCTGCTTGCAGATGCCCCGGGAGAGCGCCGAGCGCGGCGGCGAGCAGCTGGCGCAGTGGCTCAGGGAGGAACTGGCAACATCATGACGCGGGCGGTGGCATACGGCGTCAGCGTTTGGCCTGCAGCCGCTCCAGTGCACGACGATAGGCGCCGCTGCGCACTGCACGGCTGACCAGCGGCATGGCGCCCTTGATACCGGCACGCACCGCCTGGCGCTGAAGGTTCGACATGCGCAAATCGAGCATCTGCGCCGCCCAATCGGGCAACAGATCGATACCGGCGCGCATGTAGAGCGCCCCGGCAGGGCGCAGCAGCAGATTGCGCGGCGGCGCCTCGAGCAGCACCCGCACCACGTCACGCGTGCGCTCGTCACACACCAGCTCGCCGCGCATGTGGTGCAGGTAGTCATCCACCGCCGCGCGGCTGTCGGGCACGTTGCGTGCACCGAGTGCCTCGGCAATGCAGGCGGTCTCGAAGAAGTAGCGGTCCTGTTCGGCGCGGCTCAGGCCGGAGTTGCGGTAGCGCAGCTGGCCCGCCATGAAGCGGCTCATCTCGGCGACGTGAACCCACACCAGCAGATCGGGGTCGGCGGCGGCATAGGGGCGACCATCGGCGGCGTGACCGCGCACCTGCGCATGCACCCGACGCACCCGATCGATCGCCTGCTCGGCCTGCTCGAAGGTGCCAAAGCTGGTGGTGGCGATAAAATCACTGGTGCGGCGCAGGCGGCCGATCATATCGCGGCGAAAACCGGAGTGGTCCCATATGCCCGCCAGCGCCAGTGGATGCAGCATCTGCAAGAGGAGCGCACTGATGCCACCGCACATCATCGGTGTGAAATCGCCGTGGATGTTCCTGACCAGACCGTCACGGGGAAAGGGGCCCGGGTTTTCGTGGCTGCGCGTCTCGCCGAGACGCTGCACCATGGCATCGCGCAGGTAGGTGGTCATTGCGTCAGGTGAGGGCAGCCGAAGATCGAAGAGGTTCGCAAGCTTTCAGTATAGAGAAAATCGGATAACGCAGAGTACTACATCTGCCCGTAACGCCCCGCCGTCTTGCCCCGAACCCGCGCTGTCCGGGCGAATGCAAGCTCGGCAAGAGGCATGGAACCGCGTGAGAGTCAGGTGCCGAGAAGCTGATTCAGCCCCAGCGACAGCATGGGAACATAGGTGATCAGCAACAACGCTGTCAACATGCAAGCGATAGGCAACATAAGAGGCAAGAAGAGACGCTGAACCGGAATGCCGGCTACTGAGGCGGCGGCAAACATGTTGACCCCCAGCGGCGGGGTGAACATGCCCAGTGCAAGATTAACCACCATGATGACACCGAAATGCACAGGGTTAATACCGAATCCGACAGCCACCGGTGTCAATATGGGTGCCAGCACTAGAATGGCGGCGGCGGTCTCGACAAACATTCCGACGAAAAGCAGCAGAATATTTACACCCAGCAGAAAGGTTAGTGC
Organism: Kushneria aurantia DSM 21353; assembly: GCF_000382245.1. Taxonomy (GTDB): domain Bacteria; phylum Pseudomonadota; class Gammaproteobacteria; order Pseudomonadales; family Halomonadaceae; genus Kushneria; species Kushneria aurantia. Next base: position 245,334 of record NZ_KB907862.1, on the reverse strand, counting down.
CGAACCCAGATATATCTCGGCCCAGTTGCCGATAGCGGCAGGCAGATCGGAAAGGCTGATCAGAAAGCTGAAAAGAGAGGCAGCCGAAATGATCAGCATGACTACACCGGAAGCCACCGCCGCTTCGCGAAAGAGTTCGGGCAGGTCCCGGAGACGGATCCGACGGTAGACAAAAAGGCCAAGAGTCAGCGCATAGACGACCGATACGGCAGCGGCCTCGGTCGGTGTAAAAATCCCACCATATATGCCGCCGATGATAATGATCGGCATCAGAAGCGCCCAGAATGCGTCGCGAGTGCTCTGCCAGAGTGGCCTGCGACCTTCGCCATCGCGAAGACCATGCCCCTTGAGGCGACACCAGACCTGCACCATGAGCAGCAGGCTTAACACAACCAGCAGACCCGGCCCCAATCCGGCCATGAAAAGCTGGGTGATCGAGGTTTCGGTAGATACGGCGTACAGAATAAGCGGTACCGATGGCGGAATGATGACCCCCAGTCCAGCTGCCGAGGCCTGAATCGATGCGGCTAATGTGTTCGGATAACCGTATCGCGCCATGGCAGGAATCAAAATGCTACCGACCGCAAAGGTTGTGGCCACCGAGGAGCCGGATATCGCGGCAAATACCATACAGGTCAGTACACAGGAGCAGGCCAACCCCCCCTGTATCCCCCCGGCCAAGGCACGCGCAAACTCGACCAGACGATGTGAAATGCCGCCATGGGTCATGATAACGCCCGCCAAGATGAAAAAAGGCACGGCCATCAGCGGGAAGCTGTCCAGCCCGGTGAACATCTTCTGTGGCACCACCATCAGGGGCAGCGGTGAGGCGAAGGTGATCGACAGGACTGCAGCCAGCGCGATCGATACCGCAACCGGTACGGAGATGGCGAACAGGACAAGCAGAGAAAGCGACAGCAGCACGTTCATTCAGAATTTCCTCGGGCGTCTTCACGCTCCGCCTGCAACTGACGCAGCAGGACGCCGGGGATCGCCGTCAGCGCTCCTGCCGGCAGCGCCGCGTAGAAGTAGCTCATGGAGAACCCCAGCATGGCGATACGCTGGGAGGCGACCCTTTCCGTCATGGCCCAGCCCTGCCAGACCAGCACCAACAGAAAAATCAAAATCAGCAGGGTGACCAGCCGCAGGACCATTATCTGCCCCTGCGCCGGCAACTTTTCACGCAGAAAATCGATGGGGATCATCGCTCCCTGTCGAAAGCCGGCCCCTGCGACCAGAAAGGTGGACCAGATAATAATGCCGCGCGCCGTGACCTCCGACCAGACGGCAGCATCACCCAACACAAAACGCGTCACCACCTGAAAAAACACCAGCGCCGTTGCTATTGCCAGCAGTGCCGCCGCTAGATTGTGGGCCAGCCGTACGGCGGCTTCCCCTACGCGCTCAAGAAAAGACATGATGCGAACTCTCCGCTGACCGAGGCCTCGCCAAGCGCCGGGGCCCATGGCATTGATCGGCATGTTTACTGCTGAGCGGCGCGAATGCGCTCGATTAGTTCAGGGGCATAGCGCTCGGCGTACTGATCGTACACAGGCTGAACCGCCGCTTCGAAGGCCTGCTTATCGACCTCTTCCACCACCGACATACCGTTGGCCTTCATCTCTTCGATACCCGCCTGTTCGTTATTGGCAACGGTCTGCCGGGAGGCCTCAGCGGCGGCCCGGGCGGCTTCACGGAACCACGCCTGCTCTTCTTCATTGAGCCGGTTCCAGTGAATCTCGGACATCACCACCGCTGCCGGCGAGTAGGCATGCCCGGTGAGCGTGGCGTATTGCTGGATCTCCCACATGTTGTTGGCGGTGATAATCGGTATGGGATTTTCCTGTCCATCGATCGTGCCCTGCTGCAGTGAAGTCAGCACCTCTGTCCAACTCATTGGCGTAGGGGAGGCGCCCAACGCTCTGAACGCGGCGATGTGCACTTCGTTTTCCATGGTGCGCAGCTTCAGCCCTTGGAAATCCTCGGGATCTTCAATCGGCCGCACCGAGTTGGTGACGTGACGAAATCCGTTTTCCGCCCAAGCCAGGCCGATCAGACCGGCCGGCTGGAAAGCCTCCAGAATATCCTGGCCGATGTTGCCATCAAGCACCTTGTGGGCGCTTTCATAGCTTTTGAACAGAAACGGAAAATCCAGCGCATAGACTTCCGGCACAAAGTTACCGATCGGTCCGGTGGAAGAGATCGAAAGCTCCACGGTACCGATCTGCATACCCTCTACCACATCACGCTCGCCCCCCAACGCTCCGGAGGGCTTGATAGAGATCCGGATCTCCCCGTCTGATAGCGATTCGATCCTGTCGGCGAAGGCACGCCCCGCGTCACCGTAGTGGGAGTCCAACGGCGGCGTGAAGGCAAGATTCATATTGCGCTGTGCGAGGACGTTGCCGGCCAGGGTGGCGCCAGTCAGCACTGTGATCAATAGAGCGATCTTTTTCATGGGTTCCTCCAGAGACAGGAATAAAAGCGGGGTTCGCTTTATTTCGTGCGCATTTTTCAAAGCACCGAGCACGAAGAGGTATGATGAGGTGATGATGACCCTTCGCGATATTACCCATGGGTCTTATAGCCACTGGTCGTACACAGAAATCGAGAGAGTCTGTCTCGAACACCCTATCGATCGGGACCGTCCGGCAATGGCGGCAGCCATGGAACGATCCTCTCAGGCGAGCAAAAAAACGGGCGGGCGCGTACCGGCGGTCAGCGCTGAGCCGGACGAAGTCGGTAGAGCTCGCTGGCCCGGGTCAGATGGTTGCCCATGGCCCGTGCAGCGCCCTCTACGTCGTGCAATGACAGATAGCGGGTGATTTCGCGATGCTCGCGAAGGGTGACATCTTCCGCGCCCTGAAAGCTGACAATCGCCACATGATAGTCCTTGAGCCAGTGCAGCATACCCCTCGCGGCGGCGGCGAAGATGGGATTGCCGGTCATGTCAGCAATGGCGTAATGAAATGCCATGTCGCTTGCGATGAAGTCGGCCCCGGTCTGCTGGCGCTCCATGTCATTGATCAAATTCTCAAGATGGGCGATATCTTCCGGCGTCGACCTAGCCGCGGCCATGCGCACCATGCCGGTTTCGAAGAAAAGTCGCGCCTGTACCAAGTGGTCGATATTTTCCGTCGAGGCAGAGAGCAGTAAACGGGCCGTGGCGTCAAAACGGTCAATCATGGCACTAACGGTGAGCGAACTCACGCGGGCCCGCTCTCCATGCGAGATGGTAATCAGCCCCATCGACGCCAGACTCTGCATAGCCTCCCGTACGGCAGGCCGGCCCACACCGAACTGCGCCATCAACTCGCGCTCCGGCGGCAATTGGTCGCCCGGTTGCAGGGCGCCACTGCGCAGTTGATCAAGTAGACGATCCAGCACCTCGTCAGACAGTTTGCGGCGCCGAATGGGTTCGTTGGGTGTCGCATCCATACTGTTGTCCCGCTATTGGCAATCCCACCATTGTGCCACGAACGGATACTTCGTCCTCCCCCTTGCGCTTTTGGCGGCATACATTGCTGCGTCCTGCATATCGACGTGCACGAAAGTGCTCAGGCGGTCCTCATACAGAGGTTGTATTGCTTTATTGGTATGATGACATGATGATCAATCTGGAAAAGCAGGGATATCTCGCCCCGGTTGTCGGAAAACGCCTCCGGAGTTGCGATATTCGGCACCATGACAGTGGAGAGCACATGGCTATCGGTTTGAGTACTTACGCCTTTTTCTGGCGTGGTTCTACACGCATGCAAACGCCCATGACGCTGGAGGATATGCTTGAGGAGACTGCCGAACTGGGTGGAGCGGTCTTGCAGATCTGCGACTATGCCGCTGTCGAAACGTTTGACGACGCCCGCCTGACTGAGCTTTCACGCCATGCCAAGGCGCTTGGCATCACGCTCGAACTAGGTACGCGCGGCCTGAATCTCGCGCATATCGAGCGCTATCTGCAGATCGCCGAAAGGCTGGGCGTCAGCATGCTGAGAAGTATGTGCCATAGCGGCGAAGACCACCCCGATGACGCCGATGCGATCCGCCGCATCGAAGCGCTGCTGCCGCAACTGGAGAACCAGGGGGTGGTGCTGGCACTCGAGACCTATGAGCAGATACCGCTCAACAGACTGATGAACGTGATCGAGACCGTCGACAGTCCCCATCTCGGCATATGCCTCGATCCGGCCAACTGCGTGGCCGCACTGGAGATTCCACAACAGGTGATCGAGCGCAGCGCCGAGCGAGTGGTCAATCTGCATATCAAGGATTTCGCCTTTACCCGATCCCCGGCCTGGGTCGGCTTTCAACTGATAGGCGCACCGCTGGGCGAGGGACTCTTGCCGTTTGACGACATGATGGCACGCCTCCAGCCAGCGGCACGCCGCATCAACTGCATTATCGAACACTGGCTACCCTGGCAGCACGATAGTGTGACCACCCATGACACCGAAACGCGCTGGACGCGCCACGGCATCAACCTTTTGAGGAATCGACATGGATAGAAGTTACCGCAACATCGCGCTAGTAGGCGCCGGCGGCAAGATGGGGATGCGCATTTCCGCCAATTTGCAGCGCAGTGATTATCACGTCTACTACTGCGAAAATGCCCCAGAGGCACAGCAGCGAATTCACGCCGAAGGTCGCGAGGTCAGCGCCATCGAGGAGGTTATCGAACACTGCGAGCTGGTGATCCTGGCCGTTCCGGATACCGTTCTGGGAAACGTCTCCGAAGCCCTAGTGCCCAGCATGACAGCCGGTGCTACGCTTTTGACTCTCGACCCAGCCGCTGCCTACGCAGGGCTCTTGCAGCAGCGCGACGATCTACACTATGCGGTCGCCCACCCCTGCCACCCCTCCATTTTTCTGCAGCGGCGCAGCAATGACGAGTGGGCCGACTCCTTTGGTGGCAGTGCTGCCACTCAGTCGGTCGCCGCGGCACTGCAGGCCGGCGATGACGCTCAGCGCAAGCCGCTGACGGACGTTATTCGTTGCATGTACGCCCCGGTAGATAACGTCTACTGGATGACCGTCACCCAGCTGGCCTATTTAGAGCCAACTCTCGTCGAGACAGTCACCTGCATGCTGGGCACCTTCATGAAGGAGGCGCTGGAAGAGACGGTCGAGCGTACCGGTGTCGCGCGCGAGGCAGCCGAGGCGATGCTATATGGCCATATACAGATTGCTCTGGCAGTGGCCTTCCGCAGTACCAATCCTTTCTCCGATGCCTGCATGGTGGCTATCGAATATGGACGCGAAACCATCCTGCGACCGGACTGGAAGAAGATTTTCGATCAGTCCGAGCTCGACAAGGTGATTGCTCGCATGCTGAAGATCGACCAGTTGAAGGGAGAGCGGGGCCACGCCCGCGTACCTGCCGACAGCTGAGCCCAAGGCCTACGTCGCTGTCAGGGCGCCGCCCTTTCCATCCCGGTACCCCTTCACGGATCGCCTGCGACCAGGCCTTGCCCGATACCATCTCGGGCAGCGTCCGGGTGCGCGGGTTGATATGACCGCGCCGCCATTGCGGCTTGTATCGCGCCAGCCGCGGCGCCAGCGCTCCCCAGAGGATGATCACCGGAGCAGGGCGCGGCTGAAGCCGAGCAGTAAGCGCAGCACCCTAAACCTGCCCATAGCGACCCGCGGCGTCGCCCAGCCAGCGCTGAACCAGCGGCTCGGCAGCCTCCGGGGCTTCTTCAAGCAGCGCCCGTGACAGCTCACGCACGCGCTCGAGGAGGTCGCGGTCGCGGCTCAGATCGGCGATTTTCATCCCCACCAGGCCGGTCTGGCGGGTGCCAAGCACCTCGCCGGGGCCGCGCAGTTCGAGATCGCGCTCGGCGATGCGAAAGCCGTCACTGGATTCGCGCAGCACCCCCAGCCGCTCCCGCGAACTGTCGGAGAGCGGCGGATGGTAGAGCAGCACGCAGAAGCTCTCTACCGAGCCGCGCCCCACCCGGCCTCTGAGCTGATGCAGTTGGGCCAGCCCGAGGCGCTCGGGGTTTTCGATAATCATCAGGCTGGCGTTGGGCACATCGACGCCCACCTCGATCACCGTGGTGGCGACCAGCAGGTCCAGCTCGCCGTCGCGAAAGGCGGCCATCACCTCAGCCTTTTCGGCGGACTTCATGCGCCCGTGCACCAGCCCCACGGCGAACTCCGGCAGCGCCTCGGTGAGGGTGTCGCGGGTCACCTCGGCGGCCTGGCAGGTGAGCGCCTCGGACTCCTCGATCAGGGTACAGACCCAGTAGGCCTGGCGCCCCTCGAGGCAGGCGTTGCGGATGCGCTCGGTGACCTCGCTGCGGCGTTCATCGGCGACCGCCACGGTCTTCACCGGCGTGCGCCCCGGCGGCAGCTCGTCGATCATCGACACATCGAGATCGGCGTAGGCGCTCATCGCCAGGGTGCGCGGGATGGGGGTGGCGGTCATGATCAGCTGATGCGGCGTGGTAGTGCCGGTCTCGCCCTTCTGACGCAGGGCGAGGCGCTGATGCACGCCGAAGCGATGCTGCTCGTCGATGACTGCCAGCGCCAGGCGGTGGAAGTGCACGTCCTCCTGAAACAGGGCGTGGGTGCCCACCGCCACCTGCGCGCGTCCCTCGCTGAGGCGCGCTTTGGCATCGAGGCGCGCCTTGCCCTTGAGCTTGCCGGAGAGCCAGGCTACGTCGATGCCGAGCGGTTCGAACCAGCCCTTGAGGCTTCGGTAGTGCTGCTCGGCGAGCAGTTCGGTAGGCGCCATCAGCGCCGCCTGATAGCCCCCGGCGACCGCCGCCAGCATCGCCATGGCGGCCACCACCGTCTTGCCCGAGCCGACATCGCCCTGTACCAGCCGCAGCATCGGCGTAGCGCGCGCCAGATCACCGCCGATCTCGGTCAGCACGCGGCGCTGGGCACCGGTCAGCGAGAACGGCAGACGAGTCAAAAAGCGGCTGGCGAGGCCGTTGCTGGCGTTGAGCTCGGGCGCGGCGTCGCGCTGAATATCGAGCCGCACCCGATGCAGGCTCAGCTGGTGGGCCAGCAGCTCCTCCAGCGCCAGCCGCCGCTGTGCCGGATGGGCTCCCTCGGCCAGGGTCTCCAGCGGTGCATCCGGCGGCGGAAAGTGCAGGTAGTCGAGACATTCGCGCAGCGCCGGCAGGCGAAAGCGGCTGCGCAGGCCGTCGGGCAGCCGCTCCTCGACGCTGATGTCACCGCTGTCGAGACGCTCGAAAGCCTGCACGATCAGCGCGCGCAGGCGCGGCTGGGCAAGCCCTTCGGTGGTCGGATAGATCGGTGTCAGCGTCTCCTCCACCTCGGCCGCGGCGTCATCGCGTAAAAGCCGGTACTCGGGGTGGTAGAACTCAAGCCCGGTGCTGCCGGTGCGTGCCTCGCCGAACAGCCTGAGCCGGGTGCCGCGGCTGAACTGCCCCTTCTGCGCCGGCGAGAAGTGGAAAAAACGCAGCGAGGCGATGCCGGAGCCGTCACGCAGGCGCACCAGCAGGCTGCGCCGACGCCCCTGAACAATATCGGCGGCGGTCACTTCGCCCTCGATCACCGCCTCGCGCCCCGGCTTCAGGGTAGCGATGGGGGTCACGCGAGTGCGGTCCTGATAGCGCAGCGGCAGGTGAAAGAGCAGATCCTCGACACCGGCCAGCTGCAGGCGCGCCAGCCGCTCCGCCATGGCGGGGCCGACGCCGGCGAGGCTGTCGAGAGGCGTGATCGACATGGGCGCCCTGCCGCCTAACCGGCTTCGGCCTCGGGCTGGCTGGCCCGGCGGCAGGCGTAAATGGCCCGGGTCAGGGCGTCGATCGCTCGTGGCCGGGGAAAGCTGGCGCGCCATGCCAGCGCGATGTTACGGCTGGGCGACGGCGCGCGGAAGGGGCGCGTCTCCAGCAGCCCGCTGACGTAGTAGCCGGTGCCCACCGCCGACTGCGGCACCACGCTGATCCCCAGCTTCGAGGCCACCATGTGGCGGATGGTCTCCAATGAACCGCCCTCGGCGACCATGGGGCTGCCGGGCTGCTGCATGTGCTCCTTGATGGTGGGGCAAGCCTCCAGCACCTGGTCGCGGAAGCAGTGGCCTTCGCCCAGCATCAGCATCTTTTCGTCATCGACCGCATTGGGGTCGATTTCGTCATAGGCAAGCCAGGGGTGATCGGCCGGCAGCAGCACCTCGAAGGGCTCTTCATAGAGCGCCTTGGTCAACACATCGGGCTCGTTGAAGGGCAGCGCAACGAGAATCACATCCAGCTCGCCGGAGCGCAGCTTGCGGCGCAGCTGATCGGTCAGATTCTCCTCGATGTAGAGCGGCATCTGCGGCGCCTCGCGCGCCAGCTCGGGAATCAGGTGGGGGAAAAGATAGGGCCCCAGTGTCTGGATCGCTCCCACCCGCAGCGGGCTGGAGAGCTGATCCTTGCCCTCGTTGGCCATCTCGCGAATGGCGCCTGCCTGCTCCAGCACGCGGCTGGCCTGGGCGACGATCTTGTCCCCCAGCGGGGTGACCTGAACGGTGGACTTGCTGCGCTCGAAAAGGGCTACGCCCAGCTCTTCTTCCAGTTTCTTGACGGCCACCGACAGCGTCGGCTGAGAGACAAAGCAGCGCTCGGCGGCGCGTCCGAAGTGACGCTCATGGGCGAGGGTCACGATATAGCGAAGTTCTGTTAGAGTCATGTTGCAGACCGATCCAGCACGTGGACGTGGAACAGGGAATTGTCGCCCCGCGCGACGGTTCAACACGGGAAGTCGACACAGCGAAGCACCTGCTGCCGGCACCGGGCGAGCCATTCGCGCGGGCCGCTACCAAGTGTTTCCTCGTCGGCCCCATCATGCAAGGAGCCTGACGCTTGAATAAAACAGTCCTCATCCTGGGATGTGGTGATGTCGGTACCGCCCTGGGGCAGCGCCAGCTGGCCCGCGGCTATCGCGTGGTCGGCGTGCGCCGCAGTGTGCAGGCGCTGGCCGACACCGGCATCGAAGCGCTGTCGATGGATGTCAACGACGAACACGCCCTCGATACCCTGCCCGACGCCGACATTGTAGTCTACGCCATCAGCGCCGACCGCTTCGAGGAGAGCGCCTATCAGGCCGCCTATGTCGACGGCCTGTCGCAGGTACTGACGCATTTTGAAAATCGCCGCACGCCGCCGGCGCACTTCTTTTTCGTCTCCTCCACCTCGGTCTACGGTCAGCAGGAGGGTGAACGGGTCGACGAGGAGAGCGAGCTTTCCCCGGCGAGTTTCTCCGGGCGGCTTTTGGTCGAGGCCGAGCAGCGACTGGCGACCAGTTCGCTCAAGGGTACCACGGTACGCTTTTCGGGTATCTACGGCCCCGGCCGCGAGCGGCTGATTGGCCAGGTGCAGGAGGGTCGCATCGCGCCCGAAACGCCGCCCATGTACTCCAACCGCATCCACCGTGACGACTGCGCCGGCGTGCTCGATTTTCTGATCGAGAAGGCGCTGGCGGGCGAAACGCTGGCAGCGGTCTATCTGGGCAGCGACAGCGAGCCGACGCCGCTGCACGACGTCATGCTGTGGCTGGCGCAAAAACTGGGGGTGAAGCCCGATACGCCGATTCAGTCCCCGCTGCGCCGCCGCGCCAGCAAGCGCTGCGACAGTACGCGGCTGGTCGAGGCGGGCTATCGGTTCGAATATCCCACCTTTCGCGAGGGCTATGCCCAGGTCATGCGCGAGGCGGGGATCAAAACCGCCGAACAAGCCTGAAAGGCTGAAAGGCGAACGCCGGTTCAACCGGCGCGCTCTAATCGGCAGCGTGCATCGCCGGACGCCGTCAGTCGCCCACCACCATGATGCCTTCCGCCTCTACCTGGCTGCCACGCGGCAGCTGCTTGACGCCGACCGCGGCGCGCGCCGGGTAAGGCGGCTGGAAGTACTCCTCCATCACCTGATTGACCCGCGAGAAAGTCTCCAGATCGGTCAGGTAGATGTTGAGCTTGGCGATGTCGGCCAGCGAGCCGGAGGCCGCCTCGCATACCGCCTTGAGGTTTTCAAAGACCTGGCGCGCCTGCAGCTCGACGTCGCCGCCGACCAGCTCCATGGTCTGCGGGTCGAGGGGAATCTGGCCGGAGAGATAGACCGTGTTGCCCGTCTTGATCGCCTGGGAGTAGGGGCCGATCGCCGCCGGGGCGCGGTCGGTATGAATGGCAGCGCGATTGCTCATGGAAACCTCTTGTATGCTCCGTAGGGTTATCGATTCGGGGTACGGGCGGTACCGCTCAGCTACACACGCGCGACACGCGACCTACGTCGGCTATGTTGCGTATGCGCTTGATGATACGGGCCAGATGGACGCGATTTCTGACCGACAGGGTCAGATTGACGATCGACAGCCTGGCATCGCGCTCCTCGATATTGATGCGCTCGATATTGGCCTCGGCGTCGTTGACCAGACTCGCCAGCTCCGCCACCAGACCGCGACGGGTTTCAACCTCGAGCCGCAGCCCCGCCGGAAAATCATCCTCGACGCAAGCCGACCACTGTAGCGGAAAGCTCTTTTCCGGGTCATCCCGACAGTCGTCGAGGTTGCCGCACTCGATGCGGTGTACCACGATACCGCGCCCGGCGCTGAGCTTGCCGACGATGACATCGCCCGGCAGCGGATAGCAGCAGCGGGCGAAACTGATCACCATGTTGTGACCGCCGCTGATGGCAATCGCCCCCTGGCTGTCGCTGTGCGCCAACGGCTCATCGCGGTGCTCGGTCGGCGCCGTGGAAGCGTCAGTAAGCCGCCGCGCCACGCTCCAGGCGACCCGGTTGCCCAGGCCGATCTCCTCCAGCAGGTCATCCAGGCTGTCGACCTCGAAGGCCGCCAGCAGCGCTCTGGTCTGCTTTTTCGACAGCCTGTCCAGCGCGTATTCGGAGTCCGCCAGCGCCTGATCGAGGAGTCGGCGGCCCAGCGCGATGGAGTCGTTGCGCTGCTGATGCTTGAGCGCGTGGCGCACCGCCGAGCGCGCCCTGGAGGTCACCGTGAAGGAGAGCCAGGCCAGATTGGGGTGAGCCCCCGGGGCGGTGATGATCTCTACCGTCTGACCGCTCTCCAGCCGTGACGACAGCGGCGCCAGGTGGCGGTCGATGCGACAGGCGATGCAGCTGTTGCCGATATCGGTGTGCACCGCGTAGGCGAAGTCGATCGCGGTGGCGCCGCGCGGCAGCTCCATGATGTCGCCCTTGGGGGTGAACACATAGGCGTCATCGGGGAACAGATCGTTCTTGACGTGCTCGATGAACTCCAGCGAGTTGCCGGCGTGGCGCTGCATCTCCAGCAGCCCGCGCACCCACTCGCGGGCGCGGGCGTGGCTGCCCATGGCGATCGGCCGGTCGGTCTGGCCCGCCTTGTAGAGCCAGTGGGCGGCGATACCGTTGTTGGCCATCGCCTCCATCTCGCGGGTGCGAATCTGCACCTCGATGGGCAGGCCGTTGGGGCCGAAAAGCGTCGTGTGCAGGCTCTGATAACCGTTCGCCTTGGGGATGGCGATGTAGTCCTTGAAGCGCCCCGGCACCGGTTTATAGAGGTTGTGCACCGCGCCGAGAATGCGGTAGCAGGTGTCGACCCGGTCGGTGACGATGCGAAAGCCGAACACATCCATCAGCTCGTTGAACGGCTTGCGCTGATCGCGCATCTTGCGATAGATCGACAGCAGGTGTTTCTGACGCCCCATCACCGTGCCGGGCAGCTCGTCATTGTCGAGCGTGCTCTGCAGCGTGCTCTGCACGTGACGCACCATCGAGCGGCGGTTGCCGCGCGCCCTGACCACCGCGCGCTGAATGCGCTCGGCGCGCATCGGGTAGATCGCCTGGAAGGAGAGGTCCTCCAGCTCCATGCGGATGGTGTTGATCCCCAGCCGACCGGCGATGCGCGAGTAGATCTCCAGCGTCTCGCGGGCAATGCGGCGCTTTTTGTCGGGACGCAGCGCCCCCAGGGTACGCATGTTGTGCAGGCGGTCGGCGAGCTTGACGATGATCACGCGGATATCGCGCGACATCGCCAGTACCATCTTCTGGAAGTTCTCCGCCTGGGCGACCGCCTTGTCCTCGAAGGTGATCTGGGTCAGCTTGGAGACACCGTCGACCAGCTCGGCGACCTCCTCGCCGAACTGGCGCGACAGCGCCTCCTTGGTGATGCCGGTATCCTCGATCACGTCATGCAGCATCGCGGCCATCAGGCTTTGATAGTCCATGTGCATGTTGGCGAGGATGTTGGCGACCGCCAGCGGATGGGTCACGTAGGGCTCGCCGGAGCGGCGGCTCTGGCCGTCGTGGGCCTGCTCGGCGTAGTAGAAGGCGCGCCTGACCCGGGCGATCTCGTCAGCAGTCAGATAGCCGTCGAGACGGTCGGAAAGATCGTCGATCGTGAACATGGCGGGTCAGGGTACGGTAGACAGTCGGCTCAGGCCTCGGTGTCGGGTTCGTAGCGCGGGCGCTGCGGTACCATCGCTTCGATCGGTTCGTCGAGCACGCTGCGGTCGACCTTCTGGGCAGCGATTTCACGCAGCGCCATGACAGTGGGCTTGTCGTTTTCCCATGCCAGCTCGGCGTTGCGCGAACCGCGCGCAAGCTGGCGTGCGCGATGGGTCGCCACCATGACCAGCTGGAAGCGGTTATCGACGTGGTCGAGGCAATCTTCAACCGTTACTCGTGCCATGAAACGGCTCCTGAATGGTTTGATGCTGAGGGGTTTTACGGTGGGCGACGACCTTTCGCTCGACCCGCCGCTTCCCCGAATGACGCTGCGGCCAGCCGCCGGGGCGGCCGACCGCAGCGTTCCGGAAGGGGGAATCGAGTCTACCGGAGGGGCGGCTGTGCTGACAAGAGCCCCTCGATAAGCCCCGGATTCTCCGCCTGTACGCGTTTCGTTCGCAGACGTTCGGCGCCGATCAGCGCCTCCAGCTGGCCCACGGCGGCATTGAAATCGTCGTTGACCACCAGGTAGTCGTACTCCTCGAAGTGCGACATCTCGCTGACCGCATCGCGCATGCGCCGCGCGATGGTCTCGGTATCGTCCTGGCCGCGGCCGGCAAGACGCTCGTGAAGGGCCGTGCGCGAGGGTGGCAGGATGAAGATCGACACCGCATCCGGGCGCTGCGCCCGCACCTGGCGGGCGCCCTGCCAGTCGATCTCGAGAATCACGTCCTCGCCCAGCGCCATGCGCTTTTCGATCTCCACGCGCGAGGTGCCGTAGTAGCGATCAAACACCCAGGCGTGCTCGAAGAACTCACCGACCTCGACCATGCGCTCGAATGCGCTCAGCGCGACGAAGTGATAGTTGAGCCCGTCGGTCTCGCCCGGGCGCATGCTGCGCGTGGTGTGCGATACCGACACACCCAGCCCCGGCGTGCGCTGAATCAGCTCGCGCACCAGGCTGGTCTTGCCGGCGCCGGAGGGGGCGGAGACGATATAGAGCGTGCCCGTCGACATAAAAAACGGTCCGGATGGCTGCGAAGCGGGCCATTATGGCACAGTGCCGATGACAACGTGCACCATGGTTGCACGGGACGGCGGGTATCGCCGTCCCCCGCTTCAGACCGTCTCTTCGCCGTGCAGCGGCACCGCCGCCAGCGGAAAATGGCGCGCTCGTCTCAGAAACTCAGGCTGGCGCTCAGCCTGACCGCCAGCGGCTCGCCGATCATGACCCTGGTATCGCCACCGCTGGCGGTATACCAGGTGATGTCGAACAGATTGTCAACGCGCAGCTCAAAGCCGCTGCGTTCGTCCCAGCCGGGCGGCGTCCAGCGCGCAAAGGCATCCACCACGCTGTAGTCATCAAGCGTGAAGCTGTTATCGGCATCGCCTTCGCGTTCACCCACGTAGCGCACCCCGCCACCCACCCGCCACAGCCCGCTGGCCGGGTCGACGGCCAGTTCGCGGGCCAGCAGCAGCGCCGCGGTGTGGCGGGCAACGTTGGGCAGCTCATTACCGACGAGGCCACTGTCGCCGTCGCTTTTGACCTCGGCGTCGGTCCAGGCGTAGTTGGCCAACAGCGACAGCCGGTCGCTCAGCTCGCCCTCCAGCGACAGCTCTACCCCCCGCGAGCCGCTGCTGCCGATGGCCCGCGCGACGCCGTTGTCGCTGACCACGATGTTGTCCTTGTCGATATCGAAGTAGACCAGCGAGGCCGCCAGCCGGTCGTCGAGCAGACGCCGCTTGAGGCCAACCTCCCAACCGCGCCCCTCTTCGGGGTCAAAGCGCTGGCCGCTGTCACTGTCCGGCTCGTTGGGCACGAAGGATTCGCTGTAGCTGGCGTACACCGAGGTCATGGCGTCGAGCCGATAGAGCAGGTTGGCATGAGGCAGAAAGTAGGTGTCGTCGATATCGGCCTGGATCACGGGCTGAACACCCTCGATGCCGTACTGCTCGCTGTACTGATAGCGCCCGCCCAGCCCCAGTATCCAGCGCTCGCCGAAGTGAATGCGGTCATCGAAATAGAGAGCGCTGTTGTGCAGCTCGTCGAGACGATGGCTGCGCGAGTCGAGGTAGTGATCGGCGCCCCGGGGCGGTTCCAGGCGGCCGTAATCCAGGTTGTCGATCGACTGCCGGTCGGTCTCGCCGCGATAGCGATCGGCCAGATAGTCGCGGCGCCGCTCGTGGTCGGCGCCCAGTGTCAGCTCATGGCGCAGGCCGGCCAGTTCGACGTCGCCCAGCAGTTCGCCGGCGGTGTAGATCACGCGGCGGTCGAAGCCGAGGTTGGCGTCGGCGCGGCGGGTCAACAGCCCGTCCTCGTCGACGCTCAATACGCGAGGCTGGCCGTCATCGTACTGGCGACGGTTCCAGCCGTAGACAAGACGGCTGCTCCAGTCGGCGTCGAGGTCCTGCTCCCAGCTCGCCGTAACCGCCTGGTCATGGCCGGTCACCCGCGACCAGTCTTCATCCAGACGCCGCTTGCGCGGAAGATCGAGGGGGTCGCCGTCGACGAAGGCGGTACCGCGATCCAGCGTCAGGTCGTAGTCGCGATATTCGTAGGCCAGCCACAGCCGGGTATCCTCGTCCTGCCAGGCCAGCGAGGGGGCAATCACGGTCTGCCGGTTCTCGCCGAAGTTGCGCCAGTAGTCCTCATTCTGGCGGCCAACGATGACACGATAGGCCGTGCCGCTGTCGCCCAGCGGCCCGGTGACATCGATACTGGTGCGGCCACCGCCGAACGAGCTGCCTTCGCCGCTGATCAGGCGCTGCGGCTGATAGCGGGGCTTTTTGCTGACGATATTGACCACGCCGCCCGGCTCCTGAATACCGTAGCGAAAGGAGCTCGGCCCCTTGAGCACCTCGATGCGCTCGGCGGTGAAAAGCGGGAAGGTATTGCGCGGCTGACGAATGCCGTCGCGCAGAATCGAGCCATCGCTGTTGCTGCCGAAACCGCGCTTGATGAACCCCGCCTCGGTGCCCCCCATGGTATTGCTCAGGGTGATGCCGGGCAGCCACTGCAGTGCCTCGGTGAGGCTGTTGGCGCCACTATCGTCGATCTGCTGGCGGCTCAGTTGCTCGACACTGCGGGCGCTGTCGAGAAAGTCGATCTGCTGGCCGGTGGCGATGCGGGTGGGCGCCGGCAGATAGCGGCTCTCCTGCGGCCGATCGGCGACGACGGTCATTGTCTCGAGCTCGCTCGTGCCGGCATCGGCAAGCGCCATGGGCGCCAACAGCAGGTTCGGCAGCAGGGCGACGGAGGCAATGCGAATACGCATGGAACAATCCTCTTGTTGTTGGCGCGGCGCGATGGCCGGGAAGGAAAAGCACGGTACGACGTACCGAGCGCTGCAGGGGCCGGGGCCGCGCCTACGGCGGCGCTTCTACCGCCGGCAGGGTGGCCTCGAAGGTGCCGTCGGCGGCGATCGGCATGAACTGCCGGTAGAGGGTGGTGAGGGTGCGCTCGGGGTCGAGCGCACCACACTGGCGCGGGTGTAACCAACCGGCCAGCGCTTCCAGTGCGACAATGGCGAAAGGCCCCTGGTGGTGGCCGTGCCAGAGGGCGTGAAAACGTCCCTGCTGTACCGCCTCGAGATCCGCCCATCCCGGTCGGCGCGCCACCACGGCGGCCATGTCGGCCAGCGTCACGGCGGAGTCGACGCCAAAGCCGGCGCGAATCGAGCCGCCGCGCGGCCACTGGGCGGCGGTCGCCACGATCACGTCGGGCGGATGCGACAGGATATATTCGGGATTGAGCAGATTCTCCCGCCCGGGACTCAGCCCGGCCGCGATATTGTCACCGCCGGCCGCCTTCACCAGGTCGGCCAGCCCCGAGTCGAAATTGCTGCGACAGCAGGCAACCTTGAGACCGGGTGCAATATCGATCAGCACCCGCGGTCGCTCGGGGGCGCGGGCGGCGCAGTGTTCGACACGCTGCCGGCGCTGGGCGATCGCCGCGACAAGACGCGCGGCGCGCGGCTCGGCATCCAGTACCCGCCCCAGCAGCCGCAGCGAAGGGGGCGTATCGCGCAGCGGGTGCTCGCGGAAGTCGATATAGAGTACGGGGATGTCCAGCGCCGCCAGCAGCGCTGTCAGCGACGACTGTTCCAGCTCGCCGCGGCGAGCCAGATCGAACAGCACCAGGTCGGGGTCGAGTGCCACCAGCGCTTCCGGGTCGAGCGGCGCCGACGCGCTGCCCGGCGTGGGCAGGGAAGCGAGAGCGGGGAAGGCGGCATCAAAACGCGCCTGTGCCTCGTGATCGAAGCCGTCGAGCGTGTCGCGCCAGCCGCTCAGTCGTGCCACCGGATCGTCGAGCAGCGCCGCCAGCGCGAACAGATGGCGCGGATTGTCGAGGAAAATACGCTGCGGCGGCCTGTCGAAGGTGACCTCACGGCCGGCGAGATCGGTCACCTCGAGGGGGAAAGTCGCCGCCGCCGCAGGCAAGGGCGGGAACAGAGCCGTGGCGCATAACACCCACAGCAGCAGATAACCCTTGCATCGCATGTCAAAGCCCACCCGAACCGCTCTCGAAAGAAAACGATTATCATTCGTTACCTGGCGTGGGTCAATACAGCGCAAACGCCTCTCTTGCGCGATACCGGCGCGCGATCAGGCCATGTCCAGCGCCGGATAGTGTCTGAAAATGCCCGTTTCACCGAACGGCAGGCGCCGTTCGGAGGTCAGGTACTCATCGATCAGCGGCAGTTCGCGTACGCTGTCGTGCAGCGCGATCACGCGAGGAACGCTCGCCTCGCTGGCGGCCATGGCATTGGGCAGTGCATAGCGCAGCCCCTGCACCATGTGAAACAGCGACAGATCGACATAGGAGAGCCGCCTGCCCACCAGGTAGTCGCCATTTTTCGCATTGTGCGTCAGCGCCTGCTCGAAGTAGTGCAGAAACCTCGGCAGCCGGGCGTCGATAAAGGCGTCGGCGCGGCGTCTGGCCTCCGCCTTCTGCTCTTCGTAATAGAGGCTCGGGCCGAGGGGGTGGTGCAGGTCGTGTACTTCGGCGGTGAAGTCGGTCACGGTGAGCTGCAGGCCGTTGGCCCACTGGCGGCTTTCATCATCGTCGGGCACCAGATTGAGGCGCGGGCCGAGCCAGAAGAGGATGTTGGCAACGTGGGAGAGGGTCAGCCCGCCCGCCTTCAGAAGCGGCGGGGCAAAGTGGGGATGGCCGTCCTGCCCGCCCTGCAGCAGGGCAACGACCGCCTCGGCGCCTTCCGGAGAGGCGTTGCCGATATCGATATAGTCGGCGTCGCCGGCCTCCAGCGCCAGACGGATAAATTCACCGCGCCCGGGAAAGCCCGGCCAGTAGTAGAGTTCGTAGTCCATGGTCTCCTCGCAGTGGGCGGTGCGTTGAATCACCCCTCACCGCTCCACTTTTCAGCATAGGCGGCGCTGCGCCAACAGGCGAGCGTGCCTTCAAAGCGTCTGCCACAGCGCCGGCGCCGGGCGCGACAGCGCCTCGCGCACGATCTCCAGCGCGTGGGCCAACTGCTCGCGCGAGCCGGCAGCGCTGAAACACAGGCGGATCGCCTGGGGCGCGGCGGTGCTGCCGACGCAGAACGCCTCGCCCGGTGTGACCCGTACGCCGCGGCGCGCCAGGTGCTCGATCAGCGGCGCCGCGCGCATTTCGCCGGGCAGTGTCAGCCAGACGTAGAAGCCGCCACGGCGCAGGCGGATATCGAAATCGCCCAGTTGCTCCCGCACGATCGACTCGCGCGCCGCCAGCTCCTCGAACTGCCAGTCGAGCAGTTCGTCCGCGGCACCGCTGGCCAGCCAGTGATCGACCGCCAGGGCGGTGAGCGCCGGCGGCGCCCATACCTGGTGGCGCTGCACCGCCGCCAGCCGTTCGTGCAGCGCCGGCGGCGCGCGCATCACCCCGGCGCGCAGCCCACCGCCGAGAATCTTCGCCACCGAGAAGAGAAACAGGGTGCGCTCCGGCGCCAGCCGGTAGAGCGGCGTGCCGCGCTCCTCCTGCGGCAGCAGCATGACGCCATCCTCGATCAACCAGAAGTCGCGCTGCCGAGCCAGCGCGACCAGCGCCTCGCGACGCGACTCACACAGCCGCGCGGTGGTGGGGTTGTGGTGATCGGGCATCAGGTAGAGGGCGCGAAACGGCTGGCGGTCAAAGCGCGCCGCCAGCGTTTCGACATCGATGCCGTCATCGTCAAAGGGAAGCGCCACGGTACGCAGATCGCGCTCGCGGGCGGCACTGATCAGCCCCGGATAGCTCAGCGCCTCGGCGGCCAGTCGCTCGCCGGGCGACAGCAGCGCGCCCAGCGCCAGCGAGATACCGTTCATCCCGCCCTGATCGATCAACAGCTCGTCGGCCTCGACGGGCAACCCCAGCCGTGCCAGCCAGCGCGCGTAAATATTGCGATGCGGCGCCGGCGCGCCACCCAGTGGGTAATTAACGGCACGGTCCAGCGCGGCGCCGTCACCGGCGATAGCGCCCAGTGCGCTCGCCAGTGCCGCCTGACGGCGCGGCGAGGGGGGCGGCAGCGACAGGGCGAGATCGATTGTATCCTCTTCCAGCGACGAGCCGGCCGAGGGCACAAAGGGCGACGCCTCGCTGGCAGCCTCGCGCACATAGGTGCCACTGCCCACCCGCGCCTCGACCAGCCCCTTCTGTTCGACCAGCGCGTAGGCGCGCGTCACGGTGCCCACCGTGACCGACAGCGCATCGGCCAGCCGGCGCTGTGGCGGCAGTCTGGTGCCTGCCGCCAGCTCGCCGTCGGCGATGGCCGCTTCGATCGCCTCGGCCAGCGCCCGGTAGCGTGGCCCCTTGTCGGCGAGTCGGGGTGTCCAGATTGTCATGGTATCAATAAAGCGATTGACGCCCTCTTCAGTGCCTTTATTCTTGCATTGTATCTATAAATTGTTTCCCAAAGCAATAATTGTAACCCATACAAAGGAGGTCCGATGCTCTCTTCCGGCTGGCTGCTGTCCGTCATCCTTTTCGCCATCTCCGCAACCGGCACGCCCGGCCCCAACAACGTTATGCTGACTGCTTCGGGCGCGCGCTACGGCTATCGCCGCACCCTGCCCCACATCTTCGGCATTCTGCTCGGCGGGCTGGTGCTGTTTACCGCCCTGGCGCTGGGGCTGGGAGTGCTGTTCGAGCGCTATCCTGCCGTGCAGAACATTCTGAAAGTGGCAGGCGCCCTCTATCTGCTCTATCTCGCGTGGAAAATCGCCAGCGCGCCGCCGCCGCAGCTTGAGCACCAGGGTGACGCAAAGCCGCTGACGCTATGGCAGGCGGCGCTGTTTCAGTTCGTCAACCCCAAGGTGTGGGTCATGGGGCTGGCGCTGATGGCGGGCTTTCTGCCCAGCGAGGGGTCACCGTTGCTCAACGCCCTGATGCTGGCCTTTCTGATCGAACTGGTCGCCTTTCCCTGCATCTCGATGTGGGCCGGCTTCGGCACGGTGATCGCCCGCTTTCTGGAGACGCCCCGGGCGTGGCGCATCTTCAACGTCGTCATGGGATCGATGACCGCCGCCTGCGTGCTCTTCATTGTAGGATAGGGCTTTTGGCCGAGGGGATCTTCACCATGACCGCCAATCACGAC
Source organism: Kushneria aurantia DSM 21353 (assembly GCF_000382245.1). Taxonomy (GTDB): domain Bacteria; phylum Pseudomonadota; class Gammaproteobacteria; order Pseudomonadales; family Halomonadaceae; genus Kushneria; species Kushneria aurantia. The sequence continues at coordinate 225,383 of NZ_KB907862.1, read as the reverse complement.
AAGCCACTGATTCGCGCCGCCGCGCAAGAGGATATGGCGGCGGTGCAGGCGATCTATGCCCACCACGTCGAGCGCGGGCTGGGCTCCTTCGAGGAGACGCCGCCGGACGTGGCGGAGATGACCGCCCGCTGGCGCAGGGTGACCGGGAGCGGGCTACCGTGGCTGGTGGCAACGTTCGACGATGCGGTGGTGGGCTACGCCTACGCCGGTTACTATCATAGCCGCTCCGGCTGGCGTTTCTGCCTCGAGGATTCAGTCTATGTACGCCAGGATGCCGGCGGGCGCGGCGTGGGCAGCGCGCTGCTGGCGGCACTGCTCGAGCGCTGCGCGGCGGGCCCCTGGCAGCAGATGATCGCGCTGGTCGGCGACAGCGACAACGCCGGCTCGATCGCGCTGCACGAGCGCCTCGGATTCAGGCGCTGCGGCATACTGCAGGCGGTGGGTTTCAAATTCGGTCGCTGGGTGGACGTGGTGGTGATGCAGCGCGCACTGGGGCGAGGTGAAGGCCCTGTACGCCAACCAGTCCCTCCAGAGCCGGCGGATTAGCCGGGCTCAGACGTTCTCGTTCAGGTGATGCTTGAGAGACCGCAGGCTATCACGCAACTGACAAAACTCCTCGCGGCTCAGGCCGGTCGCCCTGCGCGCCGCAAAGGCGACATTGCGAGCGCGGTCGCTCATTACCCTGCCTTCATCGGTCAGCGCCACTTCGACCTGACGCTCGTCCTGCCGGGAACGGCGGCGCGTTACCAGTCCCGCGGCCTCGAGGCGCTTGAGCAGCGGTGTCAGGGTGGCGGAGTCGAGCGCCAGCCGCTCGCCGATGCCTGAAACGGTACGCCGGTCCTCCTCCCACAGCACCAGCATGACAAGGTACTGGGAGTAGGTCAGATCCAGATCGCCCAGCAAACGCCGGTAGAGCTTGCTCATCGCCAGCTGAGAGGTATACAGGGCAAAGCAGAGCTGCTCTTCCAGCTCGAGAGGATTGGCATCATGCTGCTGAGTCTTGCCAGCGTCGGAGGTCATAGGCTCGTTGCCATTATAGGCTGTTGGGTTATCCGTCATCGGTCGCCACCGGGAGCGACTACAGGCAACCAATCTTTTAGTATTCTTAAGACCTTATCGAACAAAGGGCGATATGACGAGAGTGATTACCCATTCATTTGTAACATTGCGTATACCTTATCGCCCAGTGCGTCCGTTATCGGATTTCGAGCATGCGCTCAGGGCGCCAGAAAATCGAGTTTTTCCCGCAGAACTTCCCAGCTTTCGCGACTATTTGCCGCAATCATGCGCCCCTGTTGCAAAGTCGGCCGATAGGGTGAACCATCCAGCAGCGCGGCATAGCCCCCCGCTTCCTGATGGATCAGCACGCCCGCGGCGTGATCCCAGGGCATCAGTTTGGCGGTCAGCATGAAGTCGACAAAGCCGAATGCCATGGTGCGGTACTCGTGGCAGGCGCAGCCAAAGAACATCATGCGGCCGAAATCGGGAAGCAGTCCGGCCAGCTCGTACTGGGTATCCTGCGGAAAGAGACGCAGCGAGGTGGAGCCGACCATCTTCGCGACACGGGTGGTATCCGACACCTGCAGCCGGCGCCGAGTGCCGTCGGCACGGCCATACCAGGCGCCTTCACCGCGGCTGGCGGTAACCCAGTCATCCATCAGCGGGTCATAGAGCAGGCCGAAAACCGTCTCGCCGCCGCTGACCACGGCCATAATCACGCCGAATTGATTGAGATTGCGGGCAAAGTTCCAGGTGCCGTCGACCGGGTCGATGATCACCGCCATCTCGGCATCCTGAATGCGATCGAGCAGTGAGGCGTTCTCGGCGACCGCCTCCTCGCCGATGACGGTCGCGTTCGGAAAGCACTTTGCCACCTCGCGGGTCATCAGCGCTTCAGCGTTTTTATCGGCAATGGTGACCAGATCGTCAGGAGCGCTCTTGGCCTCGATCGCCTGCGGATCGAGCATACGAAAGCGCGGCAATATTTCCTCGCGCGCGGCGCGGCGTACGATGTCGATCAACTGGCGCGCAGCGTCTTCGGCTATATTCATGATCTCTCCTGGAGGTTTCAAACAGGCCTGGTTCGGATAGCAGGCAGTATATGGCAGCCTGAATCAGCATAATGCCGGCAGGGACCACTTTCGAGTCGTGCAGCGCTGCAACGCTCCTGACGATTTCAGGCATCGGTTTGTCGATCGTCACTGTCGTGATCGGCAACGGCAATACGGCAAAGAGCATGCATCATGAGCAAAGCGGCACTGAAAAGACTGCGCCACCCGGGACCGGCATTGCGACTTCTGAGCGGTGCGGCAACCGGCCTGATGCTGTCGATGATGCTGGCCATTGGGTTGTGCTGGCATTTCTATACCGAGTACGAACGCGCCGGGCGCAACCGGGTACTGATCGAGGAGCTGCATCAGGTACTGAAAAGCGCCCAGATGCTGAGCGCCGAGCGTGGCCCGGCCAATGTGGCGATGGCCTCCGGCAGCGACCAGCAGCCAGCGGCGCAGGAGGTACTTGCCGCGGCCCGCAACGCGACCGACGAGGCACTGGCCGCACTGCCGCCGTCGTTCGATGCCGCCGCCATCGAAGAAGCACTCGCGCAGGCACGCCAGCGCGTCGATGCGGTGATCGCCACGCCGCCGGCACAGCGCAGCTTCGCCGCGCTGCAGCAGGCGATCGACGCCATGATCGGCGTCAGCACGCACCTCAAGATGCGGATACAGCAAAGCGGTTCGCGGATCATCGACCGGGCCCCCGAGCTGGATGGCCGGGTCGGTTTTGCGATCTCGCTGAGCACGCTGCGCGACCACGCCGGTCAGCTCGGCTCGGCGGTCATCGCGCCGCTGACCATGCAGGTGCCGCTGCCTGACAGTACGCTGGACGAGATCAACCGCCTGATCGGCTATCTACAGGCCAACTGGTATCTGCTGGGTCTGGAAACCTCCGCCGGGATAGCGTTCGGGGGCGAGCTCGAGGCGCTGCGCGAGCAGGCCCGGGAGCGCTACATGGTTCGCGGACTGGCGCTGGTCGATGAGGTTATCCGCGACAGCCGGGCAGGCCGGCCAACCCTTGATGCCACCACCTTCAGCGATCGCTATGTGGCCGCCATGCAACCTCTTGGGGAGTGGCGTGAGCGCTTTATTGACCAACTGCGCCAGCGCTATCGGCACCTCGAGCGTCAGGCGCTGGTTCGCTTTTTGCTGTTGACGCTGCTGGCCGGGGCGGCGATTGCGCTGACTGCCCTGACCCTGGTGCGTGTCTATCGCCGCCTGCAGCTGCCGCTTTTGCGCGCCAGTGAGGATGTGATCCGCCTCGCCGACGGCCGCCAGCGCAGACGCGGACGTGTGTCGCATGATGCCACGCTCGATCCGCTGTTCGCCGCTATCGATCTGCTGGAAGCCCGGCTGGACGAACGCACGCGCATCATGCGTGATCTGAAGCGCCAGGCCGACACCGACGGCCTCACCGGGCTGCTCAACCGCAGCGCCTTCGAGCGTGCCGGCGAACAACTGATGAGCGCCCGGGGCGAGGGCGTGATCTACCTGATCATGCTCGATATCGACCACTTCAAGGCGATCAACGATACCCACGGGCATCCGGTGGGCGACGATGTGCTGGTGAAGCTTGCGCATATTCTGCAGACCGGCGTACGCGCCAACGATCCGGTTGCCCGCCTCGGCGGCGAGGAGTTCGCTCTGCTGCTGCAGGCCGAGAGCCGGGCGGCAGTGATGGAGGCGGTGCGCCGCCTGCAGTCGGCAATCCGCTCCGCCGCCGTCAGGACCAGGAACGGCGAGTGGGTACACTTCTCGGTCAGTTTCGGCGTGGTCTGCGCCGACACTCATCAGCAGTGGCAGACGCTGATGGCCCGCGCCGACGAGATGCTCTACGCCGCCAAGGAAGCGGGGCGGGATCGTATCGTCATCCGTCAGGAGCACGGCGTCACAGAGTAAACACGATCGATCCGGCCGCGGCGCTCAGCCCGGCCGGCGCGAACGCACCACGGCAACCGCGCTGAGCAGGCAGCCGGCGGCGCCCAGCGCGACCACCAGCCCGAGCGCGGCAGGCGTGCCGTCCGACCATAGCCCCACCAGCGCCGAACCCAGTACGCCGCCGCCATACTGGGTGGCACCGACCAGCGCCGACACCGCGCCGGCGTGATCGGGAAAGTCCTGCAGGGCGCCGGAGATGGCGTTGGCGATGATGAAACCGGCCATCGCCACGAACAGAAACAGCGGCAGGGCAATGCCCCACAGACCGAACCAGTCGGTGTAGGCGTTGATGGCGGCCATCAGTGCCCACAGCATGGTGCTCAACGCCCCGCCCAGCAGCAGGCGGTCGACACCGAAGCGCCCGACCAGCCGGGCGTTGAGCATATTGGTCGCCATGATACCCACCACGCCGGCGCCGAACAGCAGGCCGTAGAGCTGTGAGGGGACGCCGTAGTAGTCGATATAGGCCAGCGGCGTGCCGGCCACATAGGCGAACATGCCGGCGTAGAAAAAGGCCCCCACGCCCACGTAGCCGAGCAGGCGGGGCTGGCTCACCAGCATCATGTAGTGGCGCAGCGCACGGCGCAGGGCGTCGTCGCTGCGCCGCGCCCGGGGCAGGGTTTCGGGCAGCGTCATCAGCGCCAGCAGGGCCAGTACGCCGATCGCCACCAGCACCCAGAAGATGGCGCGCCAGCCGGCAATGGCGGCGATCTGTCCGCCCACCAGCGGCCCCAGCAGCGGGGCGATGGCCATCACGGTCATCAGCGTCGACATCATCTGTGCAGCGCGCGCGCCGTCATGCAGGTCGCGCACCATGGCCCGCGACAGCGCTACGCTGGCGCAGGCGCCGATGGCCTGCAGCAGCCGCCAAATGATCAGTGTCGGCGTGCTGTCGGCCAGCGCGCAGCCGGCCGAGCCGACGATGAACAGCACCAGACCGACGGCGACCGGCATGCGACGGCCGAAGCGGTCGCTGATCGGCCCCCACAGCAGTTGCGCAAGGCTGAAGCCGACCAAATAACCGCTGACGGTCAGCTCGATCATGCCGTTATCCGCCCCCAGCGCACGACTCATGGCCGGCATGGCGGGCAGATAGAGATCGGTCGAGATGGAGGCAAACCCCATCAGCAGCCCCAGCACGGCCATCAGGCGCCAGCCGCGCGGCGCTTCGGCGGTCTGCTGTGGGTGAGCGTTGCGGTCGGTCATGCTGAGTCCACCGGCATTGTGGTCATCGTGATGGCGAAAGAGGCGTTATGGCGAGGCCCTGCTGATACGCACCGGCACCGGGCCATCACGGTCGATGGCATCGAACGATGCGGTGAATCGGCCCAGCTTGACCAGCCCGCGGGCATAGCCGAAATCCTTGCGGAAGATGGCCAGATTACCCCAGGGCGCAAACAGGGTGATATCCCCCACGCCGGGCTGATAGCCGGCCGGCGCGTCGTCGCCGGGGAGACTGCCGGGCAGATCGGCGACCTTCTCGGTGCCGTTGCCGTAGTCGGTAAGCTCGAGCTCCAGCGGCAGCATGTCGACAAAAGCCCGTCCGGCCGCGGTATCGTCGATGGACGCGGTTATGGACTGGTCGTCGACGGTAAAGACGATCTCCATGGCGTTGGCTCCTCTTTCATCGGATGGCGCTGCGGCCTGCACCGTGACGCTCGGCAGAGCGGCCAGCAGGCAGGCCCCATACAGCAGATGACGTACACTGATCATATCGTGCGACCTCCCGGCATCACGCAATGGACCGCGGCGGGCGTCGCGGCCTCGGCTTTTGTCAGTGGGCGGTAAAGCCACCATCGACCGGCAGGGAATGACCGATCACGAAGGTCGAGCCCGGCCCGCACAGCCATACCACGGCGCTGGCGATCTCCTCGGGCCGACCGAGACGGCCGATCGGCTGCTCCTTGAGGATCTCGTCCAGTGGCAGATCGCCGCTTTCCACCATTCTCGACACCATGGGGGTATCGATGGTGCCGGGGCAGACGGCGTTGACCCGAATACCGCGCGAGGCGTACTCCAGCGCGGTACTTTTGGTCATGCCGACCACGCCGTGCTTGGTGCCGTGATAGATCGAGCGCCCCGGCAGTCCCACCAGGCCACCCAGCGACGAGCAATTAACGATGGCGCCGCTACCCTGCTCGCGCATCTGCGCCAGTTCGTACTTCATGCAGCACCAGACGCCGAACAGATTGATCGCATTGACGCGATGGAACTCCTCGCTGGTGGCGTCGGCGGTCTCGGCGGCATCGCTCTGCACGCCGGCATTGTTGAAGGCGGCATCCAGCCGTCCATAGGTGGCCACGGTCTGCGCGACGAGGCTGGCGACCTGCTCCTCGCGGGTGACGTCGCAGCCAATCCCGGTCACTTCGAAACCCTCGTCGCGCAGGCGCTGCACGCTCTTTTCGAGCTCATCGCGATCGATATCGGAGAGCACCACCCTGGCGCCTTCCTGTGCAAAAGCCCTGGCGGTCGCAAACCCCATGCCCATGGCAGCGCCGGTGACCAGTGCCACCCTGTCTGCGAAATAGTCACTCATTGGCTCATCTCCCTGATCTTCACCTCTGTCATCCATGCCCATCAGGCTAGATCAGGGCACGGCCATTGATAACAGCGACCGGGCGATAGCACTCCGGAGCTCAGTTCATGAATCCCTCGCGCGCGAGGGATCAAAAAGCTGCGGACGCTGCCCCAACCACAACGCGGCGCCTTCAAGGGGCGCCGCGTTGGGAGGGTCAGGCAAAAGCGCTCATCACGAGGCGTCGTTTGCCGGTTGATTCAGCACGCCGCGCTCCTCAAACACCGACTTGAACACCGGCATGGCGGAGAAGACCCGCGGCCAGCCGGCATAGAAGGCCAGCTGGGTCAGCACTTCCGACGCCTGCGCCTTGCTCAGGCCGTTATCCATCGCCCGATTGAGGTGGAAGGTCACCTGCTCCGCCTGGCCGGTGGCGACCAGCGCACTGACGGTCACCAGGCTACGGTCGCGCGGTACCAGCCCGGGACGCAGCCACAGATCGAGGAAGAGCACGTCGGTGGTGTAGTGCAAAACGCCCGGCGAGACGCCACCGTAAGTCTCCTGCACGATGTTCTGGCGCTGCTGCTCGGCCTCCTCGTCCAGCGGCAGGCGCTGTTCGGGCATCGCCGGCGTGTCGGCATTGCTGATGCCGCGCTCGTCGAACACCTCGTTGAGAATCGCCGTCGCCGAAGTGGCGTTGGCCCAGCCGCTGTAGAAAGCCAGATGGGTAATCAGCTCGGAGAGTTCCAGCGGCGTGACGCCGTTATCCAGCGCGCGGCGGAAGTGAAACGGCAGCTCGATGGTCTGGTTCTGCGCGATCAGCGCGGAGAGGGTGACAATACTGCGGTCACGCTGATTCAGCCCCGGCCGGTTCCAGAGATCATCAAGGACGACATCCTGGGTATAGTGGGCAAAGGCCGGCGACGTCTGACGCATTTCGGCCTGCGAAGGGCTGGGCGTATAGCGTTGCGAAGAGGAGTCGCTGGGGGTGCTGCTGCATGCCGAAACGAGCGCAGCGATGGGCAGCAGGGCAAATAGATATCCGGAGCGCATGGTAATCGATCCTTTTATAGACGACTTATGGACGACAACAGGATGATGAACGGCGATGGCTGATCGCCTCGGTAACCGCCATGGCGATTACCGAGCGGGCCATTACTGGCCGTTATACTGCTCGTCGCTGACCGCTTCCAGCCACTCCACGGCGCTACCGTCAACCTCTTCCTGGATGGCCAGATGGGTGACCGAATGGGTCGCCGTAGCGCCATGCCAGTGCTTGACGCCGGGCGGTACCCAGATGACATCGCCGGCGTTCATTTCACGCTTCTCGCCACCTTCTTCCTGCACCCAGCCGGTACCCGAAGTGACCACCAGCGTCTGACCGGCGGGATGAGTGTGCCAGTTGGAACGCGCACCGGGAGAAAAGACCACTTCGCCGGCAGTGGCGCGAGTGGCTTGCTTGCTGCCGAACAGCGGATTGATCAGAGCGTGGCCGGTAAAGATATCGTCACCACCCACCTGCGAATCGCGCTCGGCGGCAGGGGTGATCTGCGTCTGCTGGCCGGATTCCTGTGCCTGCGCGGTACCGATCAGCAGTACGCTGCTCAGCGCGGCGATCAACGTTCCCTTTTTCATGACATTTCTCCCTTGAGTGATGTTGCCGTTGACGACATTCGGCGCAGGAAACTGCACTATCGACGGCTATAGCGCCTCAATACAGAAGCGACGAATTGCTCGTTAAACGATATTACGGCATTGCCGAAACACAATTTCACAACATCATGGCAGATGCCATGCAGGAGATATGAAAACACTTATGAGGTGTTTTCATGATCGAGATTTTACGCTCGGGAAAGAGAAAGAGAGGTCTGCAAGCCCTCCCAATATTAAGTTTTAAATCAGAAAATGGCCAGAGATTTTATTTTTTCAACATCGTACAAGGCGCCATAAAAATCAAAAACAGGGTCATGCATCAGGCCATTTAATCTTGCGTCATACTTAACGCTTTTACCAGAATCGAGAAGGCCGGTGATGACTGCCGCCGGTGAGGATAATAGAGAAAATAGCCGGGGAAAGGGGGCGACCAGTCCTCCAGAACCGCCTCCAGCTGCCCCGCCTCTATCGCCTCCTGCGCCAGCCCTTCCGGTACATAGCCGATACCGTAGCCGTCGATGGCCGCCTTCAGTATCGGCGTGATGGTGTTAAAGGTCAGCTGACCGTTGACCTTGACGTTGATCTCGCGCCCGTCCTTTTCGAACTCCCACGCATAGATGCCGCCGTGGGTAGGCAGGCGCAGATTGATACAGTTGTGCCCGGTCAGCTCCTGCGGATTTTGCGGCCGGCCGTTGGCGTTGAAGTAGTCCGGCGAGGCGACCGCGCGCATGGCGAAATCGGGGCCAATGCGCACCGCAATCATGCCCTCGCTGACCTGCTCGCCGAGCCGCACGCCGGCGTCGAATTGGTCGCCGACAATATCGGTCAGCTCATAGTCGCTGACGATCTCCACCTTTATTTCCGGATACTGCTGCAAAACATGGCGCAACCTGGGCCACAGCAGCGTATCGGCGGCGTAGTCGGTGGCGGTAATGCGGAATTTGCCGGCTGGCTTGTCGCGCTGCTCCATCAGCGACCACAGCTCGTGTTCGATCTCCTGCAGAAGAGGGCCTACCCTGTCCAGCAGCTGCTGGCCCTCTGCCGTTGGCGCCAGTTTGCGCGTGGTGCGTGCCAGCACCCGAATGCCCAGCCGCTCCTCGAGATCGCGCACGCTGTGGCTGAGCGCCGACTGCGACACGCCCAGCTGCGCCGCCGCTCGGGTAAAGGTGCCGGCGCGGGCAACACTGGCAAAGGCGACAAGGCCGGTCATGTTCTCTCTTAGCATTTATGAACTCTTTGCATGGGTGCTAAAAGATATTACACGCATAGCAGCGGGTCTCGGACTGCTATGCTCTTGTTGAAGTCAACCTGAAAACCTGGATCAGGAGAGCACCCAATGGATATCAGTCGCGCAGGCTCCAAGCCTTCCGCTCAGCCGCCCGAAGAGTACTTTACCGGCACCGTGCGGCTCGACCCGCTTTTCGCCGCCGAAGCGCCGGGGCGCACCAGCGGCGCCGCCGTCACCTTCGAGCCGGGCGCACGCACGGCCTGGCACACTCACCCGGCCGGCCAGACGCTTATCGTGACAGCCGGGCTGGGTCTCGTACAGCGCAAGGGCGGGCCCATCGAAGAGATCCGCCCCGGTGACGTGGTCTGGTTTCCCGCCGACGAAGTGCACTGGCACGGCGCCTCGCCCGAAGTCGCCATGACCCACATCGCCATCCAGGAGTCGATCGACGGCTCACCGGTCAGCTGGATGGAGAAGGTCACCGACGACGAGTACCAGGGCAGGAAGTAAGGCTCGGGGACAACGGCCAGAGCGCGTCAGGATACCGCCGAGACCCGCCCCGACGGCGCCGCCTCGCCGCCCCCCTTTCAGGGCGAGCGGGGCGAGCGCGAGCTGGCGGTGGTGTTCTCAACGGCGCCTCTATTGCGGCGGGGCTGATCGATGAGGTCAGTATCCTGCTCTGCCCGGTGATCGACGGCGCCACCAGCATTCCCGCCATCTGCGACTATCAGGGTCCGCAGGGCATGGCGGCACTGGCCCCGTTCGAACTGATCGCCAGCGAGGTGTTCGAGGACGGCGTGGTGTGCTGCGCCACTGGCTGGTGGCAAACCACAGCGACTGAGCCGCCTTCTGCTGTGTTCCCTCCCTGCCGTACATAACGGCGTTATCCCCCATCGCCATGGCCGGCGGCTCGGATCGATTTCGAGAGAAGTTAAAATAGCCGCTGCCGCTATTTTAAAAAATGGCGAAAAATGAAATAGTCTTGGGCACTATTTCAATTTGCGGGTATGCCCATGCAGCGTGGGGTGACAGGCCATTACCTTCCCGGCATCGCCGGTGGCGTAAGCTGCCGCGCCTTCGTGCCGGCACCGCTACCGCCCGATCCGCCGCTTTTGCTGGACAACAAGCTGCAGGAGCGTCTTTCGCAGGCGCTCGTCGCGCTGGGGCGACTGGACGGTATCTCGACACTGCTGCCGGATACGCAGCTTTTCCTCTACAGCTATGTGCGCAAGGAAGCCGTGATGTCCTCGCAGATCGAGGGCACCCAATCCTCGCTAAGCGATCTCATGGTCTACGAGATGGACGGCATTCCCGGCGTGCCGATGGACGACGTACAGGAGGTCTCCTGCTACGTGCGCGCGCTCAACCTGGGGGTGCAGCGCATTCGCGAAGGTCACCCGATCACCTTTCGCCTGGTATTGGAACTGCATCAGGAACTGATGACCAATGGCCGTGGCACGCACCGCCGACCGGGCGAGTTTCGCCAGAATCAGGTCTGGATTGGCGGCCATCGCACCGACGAGGCGGCTTTCGTACCGCCACCGGCCAACCAGCTTGCCGACTGCTGGAGCGCCTTCGAGCGTTTTCTCAATGATGAACCCGTCGCCACTTCTGCGGTTATCAAGGCCGCGCTGGCGCATGTTCAGTTTGAAACCATTCACCCCTTCATGGATGGCAACGGCCGCCTCGGGCGTCTGCTGATTCCGCTGATTCTGGTGCAAGCCGGTATTCTTGCCGAGCCGCTGCTTTACCTTTCGGTGTTTTTCAAGCGCCACCGCCAGGCCTACTACGAACAGCTGCAGCAGGTGAGGCTGACCGGCGATTGGGAAAGCTGGTTGCTCTTTTTCGTCGACGCCATCGCCGATACCGCCCGCCATGCCGTTGCCACGGCGCAGTCGTTGAATGCGCTACTGGCGCAGGACAGGGCGCGCCTGAGCGAGCTTGGCCGTCTTTCGGGCTCGGCAAACCAGGTGCTGCAGGCCCTTTTCAGTCATCCGATCGCGAACGTCGCCACGCTTCAACGTGAGACAGGGCTGACGCCCGCTACCATCGGCAGGGTGCTGGAAGGATTGGAGACGCAGCTGGGTATGGTGCAGGAATTGACCGGCAACAGGCGCAATCGAGTGTTTGCGTATCGTGGCTATATCGAATTGTTGAGTCGCGACACGAACTGATCGAGAAAATCTTCACTGATAATATCGGAAACAGCTCCTTGAATGTTTCGGGACTGTACATTTTGTGAGGTAGATGTGGACGATACTGAGCACAAATTTCTGACGGCGCTCGAGGACAAGCTCTGGAAAGCCGCGGACAAGCTGCGCAACAACCTGGATGCCGCCAACTACAAGCACGTGGTGCTGGGGCTGATCTTTCTGAAGTATGTCTCCGATGCTTTCGAGGAACGCCAGCGCGAGCTGCTCGCGCTGTTCAAGGATGACGCCGACGACAACATCTACTACCTGCCGCGCGAGGATTACGACAGCGACGCCGAGTACGAGCAGGCGCTCAATGATGAGCTGGAAATCCTCGATTACTACCGCGAGGCCAACGTGTTCTGGGTGCCGAAAGAGGCGCGCTGGAGCACGCTGAAAGAGAGCGCCGCACTACCCATTGGCTCGGTGCTCTGGCAGAACAGCAAGGGCGAAGACGTGCGCCTGCGCTCGGTGAGCTGGCTGATCGACAACGCCCTGGAGGCCATCGAAAAGAGCAACGACAAGCTCAAGGGCGTGCTGGAAGGCATCAGCCGCTTTCAGGTCGATAACGACAAGCTGATCGGGTTGATCAACTCCTTCTCGGATACCTCTTTTACCCAGCCGACGCTCAATGGCAAGCCGATTAACCTGCGCAGCAAGGACATTCTCGGCCACGTCTACGAGTACTTCCTCGGTCAGTTTGCCCTTGCTGAAGGCAAGCAGGGTGGGCAGTACTACACGCCAAAAAGCATCGTCTCGCTGATCGTCGAGATGCTGGAGCCCTACAAGGGCCGGGTGTATGACCCGGCGATGGGCTCCGGGGGGTTCTTTGTGTCGTCGGACAAGTTCATCGAAGAGCACGCCCGAGAACACCACTACGACCCCGCCGAGCAGAAGAAGCACGTGTCCATTTACGGTCAGGAGTCCAACCCCACCACCTGGCGGCTGGCCGCTATGAACATGGCCATTCGCGGCATCGACTTCAACTTCGGCAGGAAAAACGCCGACAGCTTTCTCGATGACCAGCACCCGGACCTGCGCGCCGACTTCGTGATGGCCAATCCGCCGTTCAACGTCAAGGACTGGTGGCACGAGTCGCTGGCCGAGGATGTACGCTGGCAGTACGGCACCCCGCCAAAAGGCAATGCCAACTTCGCCTGGCTGCAGCACATGCTGCACCACCTTGCCCCCGTGGGCAGCATGGCGCTGCTGCTCGCCAACGGCTCGATGAGTTCCAACAGCGGCGGCGAGGGTGAGATTCGCCGCCGCCTCGTCGAGAAAGATCTGGTCGAGTGCATCGTCGCCCTGCCGGGCCAGCTCTTTACCAACACCCAGATTCCCGCCTGCATCTGGTTTCTGACCCGCGACAAAACCGGTGGTCTTTCACCCAACGGTGTCGAGAAGCGTCGTCGCAAGGGGGAGGTGCTGTTTATCGACGCCCGCCAGCAGGGCTATATGCGCGACCGCGTACTGCGCGACTTCACCCGTGAAGATATCGCCAGAGTCACCGACATTTTCCATACCTGGCAGCGCACCGACGCGTTTGAAGACGTACCGGGCTTCTGCGCCTCCGCCGATCTCGCCGCCATCGAAAAACACGATTTCGTGTTGACGCCAGGGCGCTACGTGGGCGCCGCCGCGCAGGAAGAAGACGGCGAACCCTTCGCCGATAAGATGGCGCGGCTGACAGCGCAGTTGAAAGAGCAATTCGAGGAAAGTGACCGGCTGGAAGCGGAGATCAAGCGGAATCTTGGGGGGCTGGGGTATGAGCTCTAACCCGAATTTCTCATAGCACCTCAGCCAGTACCGCGCTCAGGCTGTAACACAGCTAAACACCTCTTGGCTCCACTTACGCTGCCTGCTTTTTAACCACTTCCCGTCGTTCAGGCACACTGCCCCCTTTCCCCCATTGCATCGGGCCGGGGGCGCCCGTGCATTCAGCTCGGTACCAACCGTCTGACGAGATCGGATAACGCCGTTTTATAGGGATAGCTGTCACTCATCAGCACTCGGACGCGACGCGTATTACGGATGATGACCGCGCCCACTTTGATGAGTTTGAGCCTCAGGTTACTCGGGCTCATACGCGCGAAGGACGTGCTCTTCAGGTAAGTCCGTAACCGCTCGAACAGCGTATAGGCGAACCCCGACAAGATCAGCCGCCACTGATTGGCCCACCAGTGCGTACTGGAAGTGCGATCAGCGAACAGGCTCAGTTGTTGATCCTTGATCCGGTTTTCCATGTCGCCTCGAGCACAGTACTGCTCGTAGTAAAGCTTGAAGCCGTCGTCGTAACGGGAACTGATGATAAACCGGGGGTTGGAACCCCGTTCGCCTTCTTCCAGACGGGCCACCACCCAGCGAGGGTATTTCCAGGAGTGGGCTTGATACTGGAAGCGGAACGTCCCCGCTACTTTTCCGCCCACCTGCCACTGGGTCTTGCGCACCAGCATCATGGGGACGTCCACTTCCTTGAGCAGCCGGCTGTTCTTGCCGATACCCACGATGTAGTCGACGTGATGCCGATCACACCAGTTCAGCATCCGGGGGCGACAAAAGTGGCTATCGCCCCGTAACACGATCTGTGTATCGGGCCAGTACTGGCGGATAAACCTTACCAGCAAGGCAAGGATGGCCCAGCTATGTCGGCTGTCGCTGCGGTCACTGGTGCGCAGATAGCTCACCAACAAGTGGCGCCCACAGAAGACATACAGCGGGAAGTAGCAGTGGTGATCGTAATAGCGGTTAAAGAACTTGCCGGGTTGCTCACCATGAACCGGGATGTCCGTGCCATCAAAGTCCAGCACGATCTCTTTCGGTGGTTCGTCATGCTGTTCAATGAAGTGATGCCAAAGTAACTCATGGGCCTTCACCATCGCTTGCCGATCCGCGTTCTGCTCTATCCGGCACAACGTCGACTTGCCCGCCAGCGTTTCCTCTTCACCCAGCGCCGTCTGAAGAGCTTGATCATAGCGCAGGGCGTCATGGTCGTTGAAATCTTCATAGCCAGCGGCGACACCGAACACCCGCTGACGAACCAGGGTGTCGAGCTTGTGACGAACCTGTTCCGGTGTCCGGGGATCATGAAGCGCCGACGCGAGACGGTGCGTCAGGCGATGTTGCTTGTCGACTTTCCGTAGCAGGAGCAACCCCGCATCCGAGGTGATGTGTCCCCCGGAGAAATCGGCTTCAATTTGGCGGCGTGAGAGTGGCGAGAAGGTCAGTTTTTCAGGTACCATTTTGGAAGCGGCTGTGGGTGTTTGATGGATTGGTTAGGTTCTTGAAATCATAGCACTTTCAGCCGCTTTCTTTTATACCCCGTGAGAAATTCGGGCTAAGTGGAATCGAGTTCAAATCAGAGATGTATGTGAGCTAATAATTGACTGTGTCAATAAGACCGCTCCGCAGGTAAGCTACGCAACTCCGTATAAAATGATTCGGACGCCTAATATTCGTAACGGTCGAATAGACCTTACGAATTGCCGCTACGTTGAAAAGGATACTTACCAAAAGTGGACGAGAAGGGCCACCGTCGAACCAGATGATATTTTGCTCACCAGAGAAGCCCCTATGGGAGAGGTGGGCTTGGTTGACTTCAGCGATACTGTATTTTTAGGACAAAGGATTATGCAGTACCGTGTCGATAAGGACGTTCTCCACCCTAGATTCTTACTTTATTCCTTCTTGTCGGCGGATCTTCAAAATCAGTTTCGGGTGCATGACGGTACTGGATCAGTAGTCAGTCATATACGGGTTCCAGATTGCTCTAAGTTTGAGCTAAATTTGCCACCGCTTTCAGAACAAAATCGCATCGTCGAAATACTCGGAAATCTCGACGACAAAATTCAAATTAACCACCAAATCAACCAAACCCTCGAACAGATGGCCCAGGCCCTCTTCAAAAGCTGGTTTGTCGATTTCGAGCCGGTCAAGGCCAGGATCGCCGCGCGCGAGCGGTGGTGGGCGCTCCACCCAGACAATGAACCCGCATCCCCAGTCTACTACGCCGCCGAGCTGGACGAGCCGCCCGCGGTTGGCGATCTGGAAACGATTATGAACCGCGCTGCGATGCAGGCGATATCCGGCAAGACGGCGGCGGAGCTCGACGCGCTGCGTGAGGAAGAGCCCGAGCGCTACCAGGAATTGTATGATACCGCCGCGCTGTTTCCCTCGGCAATGCAGCCGAGTGAGCTGGGAGAGATTCCGGAGGGGTGGGAGGTATCAACGGTCGGCAGAGAGTTTGATGTGACTATGGGCCAATCTCCACCCGGAAATACCTATAATGAAACCGGAGAAGGTATACCATTCTTCCAAGGGCGTAGAGATTTCGGAGATAGATTTCCGACTAATCGAGTTTACTGTACTCAACCTAAGCGAATGGCAAGGCAGGGCGATACACTTCTGAGTGTGCGCGCCCCTGTAGGTGATGCCAACATCGCTTTAATTGACTGCTGTATTGGACGTGGCTTGGCAGCGATTAGACATAAATCCGGCTGCTCATCTTTCACTTACTATTCTGTCATTCAGCTTGGTCATGAGCTTTCGCCGTATGATTCTGAAGGAACGGTATTTGGTTCTATAAATCAAAAAAATCTTAAGGATGTCTCGCAGCTTGTACCACCTCATGAGGTGCTGTTTTCTTTTCAAAAGGCTGCCAAAGCTCTTGATGAGCAAATCAAGTTAAATAGTGAAGAGCTAGCTTCGCTTGCTGCGATGCGAGACACTCTCCTCCCTAGACTCCTCTCCGGCGAGCTGACGACCTCGGAAGCCGAAGAAACACAATCAGAGGTCACGGCGTGACCCCAGCGGCCAAGCCATGGAAATCGTTTGAAGAGCAGCTCGCGATTTTGGTAGAGCGTGGCCTGCAGGTCGATGACCGGGAGGCGGCGTTGAGCTATCTGGCACGGATCGGCTACTACCGGCTCAGCGGGTATTGGTATCCGTTCCGGCAGTTGGAAATCTCACAGGATGACGACGGCCGGCTGGTGAAGCGCCGTCTTAACGCCTTCGTGGCCGATAGCCATTTTCGCGAAGTGGTCGATCTCTATGTGTTCGACAAGAAGCTGCGCCTGCTGGCACTCGATGCCCTCGAGCGCATCGAAATGGCGCTGCGGGTGGATATTGCGCACCTACTGGGTGAGCAGGACATTCATGCCCACGAAAATCCACAGTGTCTGCATGGCCATTTCAGTAAGCAACTGCTGAAAAAAGGCAAGGCCAAGGACAAGACGCAACATCAATTGTGGCTGGAAAAATATCATCAGCACTTACACCGCGCCCGCCGTGAACCCTTCGTCGCGCATTATCTCAGCAAGTATGGCCGGTTGCCGATCTGGGTCGCGGTCGAGGTGTGGGATTTCGGCATGATGTCCAAGCTCTACGCCGGCATGAAACAACCGGATCAGGATCGGATCGCCGCCAAATACGGCGCGACGAGTGGCCGAGCATTGGCGGAGTGGCTGCGGAGTTTGAATTTCATCCGTAACGTTTCGGCGCATCACAGCCGCCTCTGGAACATCAACGTACTGGAGCGTTCGGCCCCGCTTGCCGACGACGCCTATTGGCAGACGTTGAACAATGCGCGGCCCTTTTTCTATTTCTGCTTGATGCAGAAGCTGATGCGGATCATTTGCCCGAACTCACGATGGCATCAGCGCTTCCGTAAGCTGATGGCGGATTTCCCGCAGACGGCGTCTGGTGCGGTCACGCTTCGAGATGTTGGTGTGATCGACGACTGGCAGGCGTGGGCGCTCTGGAGGTGAGCGATTCAGGAAGGCAAAACGAGAACCGGCGCGTACACAGTGAACTGTGAAGAGGCGCCGGGCGTATTACGGTGAAGTATAGCGATGACACAAAACGTGTCAACGGACGTTGGCAGTTCAGCGGGTGGCAAGGAGCGGGGCATGACCGAAAATCAACTGGAGCAGCTCTGCCTTGAGTGGTTCACCGAAAACAGCTGGGAAACCGCCCACGGGCCGGATATCGCCCACGACGGCGCATCGCCGGAGCGAGAGGACTACCGGCAAATGCTGTTGCGAGCTGATCTCGGTGGGGGCATCGTAAAGATAAACCAGCAACTGCCAGATTCGGCAGAGTGTGACATGGACTGCCGAGGCCTTTAATGCTTGAAATCGATTCCCTGGAAGATATCGCCGCGCTGCGTGAAAGCGTGGACGTCGAGTGCAAGCTGGCTCAGGGCCGTGACGGCAAGGGTGCGTTGCCCAGGGAGTTCTGGCCGACCTACAGTGCTTTTGCCAATACTCAAGGCGGCGATATTTTTCTTGGTGTCAAGGAACGTGCCAGCGGGCATTTTGAGCTTGCCGGCGTTGCCAATACCCAGAAAGTTATCGACGAACTCTGGACCGGACTTAATAACTCTCAGAAGGTTAGCGTTAACCTGCTGCGCGAACGTTGGGTACGCATCCTTGAGATTGAAGGCAAGGCTGTGGTGCATGTCCATGTCCCTGCGGCTACTCGCAAGCAGCGTCCGGTATATCTAAGTGGTAATCCCCTTACCGGCAGCTACCGTCGCTTTAATAGTACCGATCATCAACTGAGTGAGGAGCAGGTACGTCGCATGCTGGCCGAGCAGGTCGAAGATAGCCGCGACAACGAGATCCTGAGGGGCTTCGGCCTGGACGATCTGGATTTCGACAGCTTCAATCAGTATCGCCAACTGTATGCCAATCGGCAGCCGGATCATCCCTGGAATCAATTGGATGCACAGACATTTCTGTATCAAATCGGTGGCTGGCGCAAGGATCGGGAAACCGAACGCTCGGGACTTACCCGTGCCGGGTTGCTGATGTTCGGACAGCAGGTTGCCATTATCGAGGCCTGTCCTAACTATATGCTCGACTATCAGGAGCGGCCTGAGCCCAAAGCGGAGCTGCGCTGGGTCGATCGGCTGACTCTGGATGGTAGCTGGTCGGGCAACGTATTCGACTTCTATCGTCGAGTGATTCGCAAGCTGACTGCCGATCTCAAGGTGCCTTTCGCTCTCGAGGGTGATCAGCGCCAGGATGATACCTTGGTGCATAAGGCGTTACGTGAGGCTTTGGTCAATACCCTCGTGCATGCAGACTACACCGGGCGGGCTTCGATTCTAGTAGTCAAACGACCCGACATGTTCGGATTTCGCAACCCCGGCCTAATGCGCGTGCCGGTAGATCAGGCTATGGCCGGAGGATACAGCGACTGCCGCAATCGGCTGGTGCAGAGCATGTTTCGCTATATCGGCCTGGGCGAGAACGCAGGTTCGGGGCTCCCCAAGATCTTTCAGGGTTGGTCAAGCCAGCACTGGCGTAAGCCCGTGCTTCGTGAAGTGCATACGCCTTCCGACCAGACACTGCTGGAACTGCATATGCTTAGCCTGGTGCCGGAGTCTGTGCTGGCCAAGCTTCGCGACTCCCTGGGTGAAAAGGTATTTGCCGGTCTTTCAGATCAGGAGCGCCTTGTCCTGGTAACGGCCTCTATCGAAAAAACGGTGGATCACGGGCGTATGATGACCATTTTGGACATCCATCCCCGGGATTTGAGCCAGCTCCTGTCAGGATTAGTGGAGAAAAAACTGATCCTAAGGAATGGGGCTGGGCGTGGGACTGTGTATTTCCGACCTGATGCGCATATGGAAGATATCTTCACAGAGTTGGAGAGCGCGCAGGACGACGATCCAGGTTCTAGTGCTTTGGAGCTGAATACCGGAAATTCGTTAATTAACTCTGAACCTTTGGGGGCGAGCTCTGAACCTTTGGGGGCGAGCTCTGAACCTTTGGGAGCCAATTCTGTACCTTTGGAGGCTCTACGAGACATTGCTGCACCGGTGGCAGATAAGTCAAAACCCTCCAAGTCAGAAGTGGAAAACGTTATCCTGGCGCTGTGTGCCCAGCGCGCTTTGAAGTTGGATGAGCTGGTGCAACTGCTTAACCGTTCGGAGCAATACCTGCGTTTGCGTTACATAAAGCCCATGGTCAGAGCGCGACGGCTCAAGCTGAGATATCCAACCAAGCCAAATCACCCTCATCAGGCCTATATCACGGAGGCGCCAGGCCATGATCAATGAGAGCCAACTGGAAGAGCTCTGCTTGGCGTGGTTTGCCGAAAATGGTTGGGAATCCTGCCGCGGCCCGGATATCGCTCCAGATGGAGATGTCCCGGAGCGGCCGGACTATCGTCAGGTCATATTGCTGGGTGACCTGGAGTCGGCCGTGCGACGCTTGAACCCTCAACTGCCAGAGACTGCTGTGGAGCAGGTGATGAGCCTGGTGGCGAAGCCAGGTAGCCTCGATCCGGTTGTGAGCAACCGGGCCTTCCACCAACTGTTGTTGGAGGGCGTGCCGGTCATCTACAAGCAGGACGAGCATGAGGTGCACGACCATGCTTTCCTGATCGATTTTGCCCAAATCGATGCCAACCGCTTTCGTGCCATCAATCAATTTACTATCGCTGGTGGCAAGCAACTGCGTCGTCCCGATGTGATTGCCTTTATCAACGGCCTGCCGTTGGCGGTGATCGAGCTGAAAAGCCCTGGCAGCGAAACCGCCGATATCACCGGCGCCTTCAACCAGCTACAGACCTACAAGACGGAAATCCCCGATCTGTTCGTCACTAACGAAGCGCTGGTGATCAGCGATGGCTACACCGCGCGGGTGGGTTCGCTGACGGCGGATCAGGAGCGCTTCATGCCGTGGCGCACCATCAAGAATGAAGACGACAAGCCGCTGCTCGAATGGCAATTGGAGACGCTGGTCAGGGGTTTTTTCGACCGGGCGCTGTTTCTCGACTATCTGCGCTATTTCGTGCTGTTCGAGATCGACGCCGAGCGGGTCATCAAGAAGATCGCCGGGTATCACCAGTTCCACGCGGTACGTGAGGCAGTCAAGGCAACCGTCATTGCCGCCGAAGAGCCTGCAGCGGGCGTTGGTGAAAAGCGCGCGACCTACGGTGATGAAGTTGAACCCGGCAGCAAGAAGGCCGGGGTGGTATGGCACACCCAGGGCTCGGGCAAGAGCATCTCGATGGTCTGCTACGCGGGCAAGCTGTTGCAGCAACCGGCGATGCACAACCCGACGCTGATCGTGGTGACCGACCGCAACGACCTTGACGGCCAGTTGTTCGGCACTTTCAGTAGCGCTCGCGATCTGCTCAAGCAGGACCCTATCCAGGCCGAAGACCGCGAGAGCCTGCGCCAGAAGCTCGCCGAGCGCGAGTCCGGCGGCATTATTTTCACCACGGTACAGAAGTTTGCCCTGCTGGACGACGAGCGCGGCCACCCGATTCTCAACGGCCGCCACAATATTGTGGTCATCTCGGACGAGGCGCACCGCAGCCAGTACGGCCTGAAAGCCACGCTTAAGCAGGACGGCCAGTACACCTTTGGCTTCGCCAAACACATGCGCGATGCCCTGCCCAACGCCTCTTTCATTGGCTTTACCGGTACGCCGATTGCCAGTGAGGACAAGGACACCCGCGCCGTCTTCGGCGATTACGTCTCGATCTACGACATTCAGGACGCCGTCGACGATGGCGCCACCGTGCCGATCTTCTACGAATCCCGCCTGGCGCGGCTCGACATCAACCGTGAGGAAATCAACCAGCTCTCAGAGCAGGTCGACGATCTCATCAAGGATGAAGAAGATACCGGCGCCCGGGAGCGCACCAAGGGCGAGTGGAGCCGCCTCGAAAAACTGATGGGCGCCGAGCCACGGCTACAGCGTATCGCCGCGGACCTCGTCGATCACTTCGAGATGCGCAATCAGGCCATCGAGGGCAAGGCGATGATCGTCGCCATGAGCCGCAGCATCTGCGCCCGGCTCTATAGCGAAATCGTCAAGCTCCGCCCGGACTGGCACGACGACGACCCGGAAAAGGGCGCGATCAAGGTCATCATGACCGGCTCGGCCGCCGACAGTGCGCTGCTGACACCCCATATCTACAACAAAGCCACCAAAAAGCGGCTGGAGAAGCGCTTCAAGAACCCGGCCGACCCGCTCAAGCTGGTGATCGTGCGCGATATGTGGCTGACCGGTTTTGACGCACCATGCTGCCATACCATGTACGTCGACAAGCCCATGAAGGGCCACAATCTGATGCAGGCCATTGCCCGCGTGAACCGGGTGTTCAAGGACAAGCCCGGTGGGCTGGTGGTCGACTACATCGGCATCGCCAACGAGCTGAAAAATGCCCTCAAGGTCTACACCGACTCGCGCGGCAGGGGGCAGCCCACCTACAGCGCCGAAGAAGCCTTCGCGGTGCTGGAAGAGAAGCTCGATATTATTCACGGCATGTTTGCCAGGGGCGCCAACCGTGAAGGCTTCGACTACAGCGGCTTCGAAGAAGCACCGCACAAACTGCTACCGGCGGCAGCCAACTACCTCCTGAGCCTCGACGATGGCAAAAAGCGCTTTCTTGATACCATGCTGCAACTCACCAAGGCGTATTCGCTGTGCAGCACGCTGGATGAAGCCAGAGCGCTGCACAAGGAAATCGCGTTTCTCTCGGCCATCAAGACGGCGCTGGTCAAACATACCAGTACGAACCGCTCGCTGAGCGAGGCGCAGAAGAACTCGGCGCTCAAGCAGATTCTCGATAACGCCGTGAAGGCCGACGATGTGACGGATGTGTTTGCGCTTTGCGGGCTCGAAAAGCCCAATATCGGGCTGCTCTCCGATGAGTTTCTCGAAGATGTGCGCCAGATGCCGCATCGCAATCTGGCCGTCGAGCTTTTGGAAAAACTGCTCAAGGACGACATCAAGGCCAGAACGCGCACCAACGCCGTGCAGGAGAAAAAGTACTCGGATCGTTTGCAGGAGACGCTGCGCAAGTACAACAATCGCGGTATCGAAACGGCGCAGGTGATCGAAGAGCTGATTGAGATGGCCAGGCAGTTCAAGGCCGATATGGAGCGCGACGAGGCGTTGGGCCTGAACCCTGACGAGATCGCTTTTTACGACGCCTTGATCACCAACGAAAGCGCGGTACGCGAGCTGGGTGACGACAGGCTAAGGGCGTTGGCAGTAGAAGTAACCAATAAGCTTCGCAGCTCGACCACTGTGGATTGGCAGGTACGGGAAAGCGTGCGCGCCAGGCTGCGGATTCTGGTGCGCCGGACGCTGCAGCGCTACAAGTACCCGCCGGATAAATCACCGGAAGTCATAGAGTTGATTCTCAGGCAGGCTGAACTGCTGTCGAACCAGTGGAGCCGATAGGAGAGGCTTTTCGCCTATAAACAGCGAAAAACCTCGATGACACTCACCGAGGTTTAGACGCCGACCGGGCACTCCCTGTCCATTTGCTGGAGACTCTGAACCCCAACACGCATGAAGTCAACCGCTGCCGGCTCTTTCACTCCACATCCTGAATCTTAATGTTGATTTTTTGATGTATTTACTTTTATATCAGTAGCTTGTAGATATAGATTCCAAGTCTTTTCCAAAGACTACCCACTTTACTATCCAATTGGTATTGTTACGGGTTTGAATATATCGGTCCGTCATCATTCATTGAAGGTATCTAATAAGCACTATTACTTAGCTGACAAGCAAGCCTTCTAGTCGCAAGTAAAAACTTATTTTTACCTTATATTATCGATGTTAATCATGCGTCATTACGGCGACATCGGCGATATTCAGGGGTGGCAACGGTAGTGCCTCCGATGGGTGCAGGATGGGAGTGATAGCAGCGACGGGTAAATCCTTGGTGGGGTGCTCCTGAATGGCCCCTTGGGGCCATTTTCGTTGACGAAGTTTCCAGACTGAATTCGCCTATGCCTCTATCCTCCTTTAGGTGCGATGCTCTCGATTGTTGAGCAAAAGCCAAAGCCCAGCGCTAGCAAGCGCCGCACCAGTCCAGGGCAATATTGCCATGGGGGCAACGATTGTCAGCAGGCCACCAATTACCGCTCCGCTACCGATCCCCACGTTAAACGCCGAAACGTAAAGCGCCGATGCCATGTCCGCTTGGCCTGGAGCGCTGTCGATTGCCGTGCCCTGCAGCCCTGCCACCAGCACTGCACTCGCCCCACCCCATATCGACAAGGCCAGGGCGATGGGTACGAAGCCATCGCCAAATCCAAAAAGTATCTGTCCTACCGCAAGGCCGGTTGTTGCTATCAGTGCAAGCGAAATAGCCGAAAGACCAAGCCAGCCCGAGAGGCTCAGGGCGAATGCCCCCGCCACGCCAAATACCAACAGAAGCCCGGGCATGATCGCGACACGGATGCCGGTCGTCTGCTCCAGCAGAGGTACAATATAGGTATATGCGCAGAAATGTCTTGACACGATGATCGCGGTCGCCACCACGACCCGACACAAGCGACGATTGCGAAAGGAAGGCGCGGGAGGCGCATCGGCGGATCCGGGAGGCACTTTCGGCAGCACAACCATACCCATCAGACACAGGATCCCCGCCAGCAGCGCAAGTCCGGCGAAGGCCCAGCGCCATCCGATCGCCTGAGCGACGGTCGTTGACAATGGAATCCCCGCTATACCTGCCAGAGAGATGCCGGCAAAGACGATAGCCAGTACACGTGTTTTAGGCACATCGGGCGAAAGACGCACAGCGAAAACCGCCAGGATCGTCCAAAAAACGCCGTGTGCCAGAGCCATAAGGACTCGAGAGGCTGCGAGCAGCCCATAGTTTGGCGCCAGTGCCCCAAGCCCACCTGCCACGGCAATCGTGGCAAGCAGGATCAGGAACAACGTTCTACGATCCCATTGAACCGTCAACATCGTCAGCGGTACTGCTGACAACGCCGCGATCCATGCATAGCCCGTGACCAGGCTGCCAATAGCACTCTCGGAAACACCAAGATCGTCTCGGGCCGCAGACATGACGCTGATCGGCAGATACTCGCTGGACTGGGCGACAAATGCGCCGAGCGCGAGCAGTATGAGACGCCCGATCATTGTAATGATTTCCGCTGTTCACGCAGAAAGGCGCTCACCTGCTCGGTAAGGGCCCGAGGCTGTTCCATTGGTACCAGATGACCAGATGGCAGCTCCATATAGCGTGCACCAACGATGGTGTCTGCCAGGTTTCTGGCGTGACCAGGCGGCACCATATGGTCATGCGAGCATCCAATGACCAGCGTTGGCGCGATGATACGCGCCACGCTTTCGGTAACGTTGATCGACAAGTCCAGATCGACCTGGCGTGCCATGCCTTCCCAGTTGGTGTCTGCCACCGTGGTGTCGATTATCTGTTGCAACGACTCAGCGCTGAACGATGCAAGTGCGCTGGGGCTGAACCCTGTCAGCATGATCAAACGCGCCATGGCCGGGCGATCGGTGCGGATGAGATCGCGCCAGAGCGTAAACTGGAGCTGTAGCCGTGTCTCATCCGACGAGGCAAAACCATTCACGAGGATCAGCGAACGGACTCTCTCAGGATGATCACCGGCGATTCTGGCAGCCAACGCCGCACCCAATGAAAAGCCGAGCAGATGAAAGCTCGACGCCCCTGCCACATCCGCAACGGCCAATATCTGTTCAACCAGATCGTCAGCTGTAAGCGGACGGCCGTCGTCCATCGTCTTACCGGAACCTGCGTAATCGGGACGAATCAACTTCCATTCATCACTCAGCGGCTCGACCAGCGCACTCCAGTTCGACTCCGCGTCTCCGCCGGTGCCATGCACAAGAATCAGCGGCTCTCCGTCACCATCTACCCTGTAAGACACTCTGGTGTTCTTGAAATCGACATAAGGCATTTGATGGCCCTCTCCATGCTGGATTGAGTGGGCAGAGATGCTAAAGTCTGACACCGCTGTCAGGGTCAAGGAGATGTCGTGCAGATCGGTGAATTATCCAAAAGGACGGGAGTTAGCGTTCGGATGCTGCGTTACTACGAGCAGCAAAAACTTTTGAAACCATCGCGCCTGGCATCAGGCTACCGAGACTATGGCGTCGAGGAAGAGGAAACCGTCCGGCATATCCGCCGGCTTGGTGAGGCAGGTCTGAAGCTGGACGTCATTCGCCGATTCCTGCCGTGCGTGACTGGTGAGCGACCGGACTTCCATCCCTGCCCCGATCTGCTCGATACCCTGCGCCGGGAAGTTTCAGTGATAGAGGACCGAATCGCCCTGCTCGAAGAAAGTCGACTCGATATTTTGGGGTATCTGGAGCGTGCAGATAAAGGCAGTTAGCGAATTGAGCGATGCTGCAAGCAGCTCCAACACTCATTTGCTTATGGATCGGTTGACATCGCTATCTTCACAAACTCTGAAGCAGAGGGAGAAGGGGCAAGTGTCGCCAGACAGAGTGAAAACGCCGCCGTCGGCTCGACGATGGAGCGGTAGCGAATCCGATCCTTTCTGAAGGTCTGCATACTCTCTGGCACGATCGCCACTCCGGCACCCACGGCGACCAGCGATAGCACAGCATGCATACCGTGTGCCTCCTGAACCACTCGGGGGACAAAGCCCGCATTCGTGCAGAGGCGAATGACCTGCAGATGGAAACCACGACCCTCGAGCATCGGCCAGAGGATGAATGCCTCGTCAGCGAGATCGGCAACGACGAGCGTCTCCTGCTCCGCCAGCGGGTGCTCTTTCGCAAGAGCAATGCACAGCCGGTCATGGTCGAAGGACTGGAGTGTCACCCCTTCGGTCTCGGTCAGCGGTGGGATAACGACACCCACATCGAGCGAGCCTTCCTGTAATCCTGTCAGCTGCGCTGCAGTAGTGGCCTCGCGAAGCTCCAGATCTACGTTCGGATATATGGCGCGATAGGATCGAATCCTATCCGGGAGTCGACCATAGAGCGCACTGCCGACGTAGCCCAGTCGCACGCGCCCCGACCGGCCAGCCGCCGTCTCGCGTGCTGTCCGGATGGCGGTGTCTGCTTGTCGCAGTGTCTCTCGGGCTTCGCGCAGGAAGGCCTCGCCGGCCGTTGTCAGGCCGAGCATGCGCTTGCCTTCCCGTGCCAGAAGTGCGACGCCGAGATCCGCTTCAAGCCGGCGCATTGCCACCGTCAACGGCGGCTGCGACATCCCCAGACGCTCGGCAGCGCGATGAAAATGCAGTGCTTCTGCGACCGCTACAAACTGCTCCATCTTGCGCAGATCGATCATGCCCCGACCCTGCGCAACTTGCCTTGATACTTCATCCATATCAAAACCGGCTTCAAAAGATATTGGGAATATCATGATAGGTCTTTCATTATTCCGATCCAAAGGAGGATGTCATGACCGATCAGCAATATTTCGAGGGACAGACCGTACTCATTACCGGTGCGGGACGCGGGCTGGGGTTAGCCTACGCCCGAACGATAGGCCAGCTAGGCGCGACCGTACTGCTGCATGACGTGGGGGCCAACACCGACGGTGAGGGCAATGATCCTGCGGTTGCCAGCGCCGCGGCAGGTCAGCTCGCCGAAGAGGGCATTGACGCTCATGCCTTTCATGCCCCCATTGAGACCCACGAGCAGTGCCATGCGCTGGTGCAAGCGTGCCTCGACGTGAACGGTCACCTGGATGCCTTCATTCACAACGCGGGCTGGGTGGCTTACGCATCGATTGAACAGATCGAAGATGCCGCGTTCGACCGCGCCATGGCAGTCATGGCGAAGGCGCCGCTGTGGATTGCCCAGGCCGCGTGGTCGAGCCTGCGCCAGGCCGGCTACGGGCGCATCGTTCTCACCACGTCATGCCGGGCACTGTTCCCGGAATACGTTCATCAAGGGCTCGCCGCCTACACCGCCGCCAAGATGGCCGCCGTCGGCCTCGTCAATGTTCTCGCCGCCGAGGGCGCAGCGCATGGCATCGTCGTCAACGCCGTTTCCCCAGTCGCCAAAACGCGTATGTGGGGCATTAACAATGAGCCAACGGAGCTAAAGCCCACTGATGTCGCGCCAGGGGTAGCTTTTCTGGCCTCGTCTCTCTGCCGAGAAGGCGGTTGGATTTTGCGCGCCGCGAACGGTCAGTTCCATGCCTCGCGCGCCGAGGAGGCGAGCGGCGTCGACTATCCGCGCGATCTCAACGCCGTCAGCGCGAACACCTTCGAGGAAGTGGCCGAGCGTTGGGGCGACATTGCGCTGGCGACGCGAGAGGCGCGGCAGGTGACAGGAGACATGCAAACGATGAGAGGGAAACGGTCATGAACGTCATCACCCCTACCGTTAACGTCGCCGTCGCGGCGGACGCCATCATCGGTGAGAGCCCGGTCTGGTCCGCGCACCGCGGCGAACTGCTGTGGATCGATATCCTGGGGCAGCGTCTACACCGCTACGACCCCACGAGCGGACGTAGCACCAGCAGTGCTACTTCGGCGCCTATCGGCCTGCTGGCAGAAAGCCCTACGGGTCAGATTACGCTGAGCCAGGGCGGTATGCTCGCCCGCTGCATCGCCGACGGAAAGATCGAGGCCATCGCCACTGCTCCTCTTGCGGCCCCAGCTTTTCGCTTCAATGATGGAAAGTACGACCAGCAAGGGCGACTCTGGACCGGGCTGATGAATACCCAGGGAAAAAAAGGTGTCGGTCTGCTTTGCCGCTTCGATCCCGACGGCACGTGGCGCATCGCCGATAGCGGCTTCGACCTGCCCAACGGCCTTGCCTGGAGCGCGGATGGTGAAACGTTCTACTTCACCGACTCGCACAAGGGCGAGATCCACGCCTACGACTTTGAGGTTTTGTCCGGCAACATCAGCCATCGCCGAACCTTATTTCGTATGGATCCGGCGGTAGGCAAGCCCGACGGTCTCACATTGGATACCGATGGCCATCTGCTCAGTCCGCTGTTCGACGGCGCAGCGATCGCCCGGATCGCCCCTGACGGCACACTCGAGCGTTTAATCCGCCTGCCAGTACCGAGACCCACCCACTGCGCGTTTCTCGGTGACGGCAAGACACTGGTCGTTACCACCGCCCGCCTCGGACTGACGCCGACTCAGTTGGCAGCGGCGCCCGAGTCCGGCTCCCTGCTCGCGCTGGACTATGAAACGGTATTGTCTTAGCGCAGCAGCCAGTATAGATACCCCGTCAGGGGGAACAATAAAACGAACTGGTTGAAGGTGCCCTCGTCTCGCCACTGCTTAAAGCGCTGATAGACGGTTATTCATGGACCACAACGCTCCGAAAGATCGCGCCGCTGGGCGGTCCGAGCAGAGAATTCAAAGAATGGCATTGAGCATGTGTCGATCATCTCGACGCGGGCAGTCCATGTCTGTGGCGGAGAAACGATATCCTTGACCATCTACCAGCACTGGTCGGAAAGCTCGTAACGGCCTGCCATGACAGGTCTCCTGTTCGATGAACAGGGACAGCGTAGCAAACATGACTTTTCAGGCAGGGCCTGGGAGGCGTGTTGTAGTGGCTAAATCACTTGACCACTACACTTTTGCCCCTTTTTGCACGCAAAGATGAGTCCAGAAGCTGGATTTTTGTTTCCAGGCATCACTCCACATTCTGAATCTGCTCCCGCATCTGTTCGATCAGCACCTTCAGCTCCACCGCGCAGCGTGTCGTCTCGGTCACCACCGCCTTGGAGGAGAGCGTGTTGGCCTCGCGGTTGAGCTCCTGCATCAGGAAGTCGAGCCGCCGCCCCACCGCGCCCTTTTGTTGCAGCTGACGCTCGACTTCAACCACATGGGTTTCCAGCCGGTCGAGCTCCTCGGCCACGTCCGCCTTCTGCGCCAGCAGCGCCATCTCGGCCTCCAGCCGCTGCGGGTCGAGTTCGGCCCTGACCGTCTCGAGCCGTTCGAGGATCTGGCGACGCTGGCGCGCCAGCACGTCCGGCAGGTGGGCACGCACCTCGGCCACCTGGCCACGAATGCCCGCAAGGCGTTCGCGAATCAGGGCGGCCAGGCGCTCGCCTTCCCGCTCACGGCCGGCGTCGAGATCATCCAGCGCCGCGGTCAGCAGTTCCAGCGCTGCCCGACGCAGGGCATCGGTATCCGGGCCGCGGTCGTCGGTCACGCCAGGGTAGCCCAAAAGCGCCATCAGATCGGGCATCGCCGCCTCGGGGGCGTGGCTCCTGAGCTGCGTCAGCGCCGCCATCAACTGCTCGACGCGCTCGCCATTGATCGCCACCGTGTCGCTCGCCGCACTGCTTTCAAGGCGCAGCGTGCACTCCACCTTGCCACGCGCCAGGCGCTCGCGCAGGCGTTCACGAAAAGGCGTTTCCAGATCGCGCAGACTCTCCGGCAGGCGAAAGTGCACATCCAGATAGCGCTGATTGACCGAGCGCAGCTCCAGCGCAAGGCTGGCCTGATCGGTGTCGAGGCTCTGGCGAGTGAAGGCGGTCATGCTGCGTGTCATGGGATCGATCCGGCGCGCGTGAATGTGTGCCCATTCTATCCCCAATGACGCGCCAGCCCCGAACGATTCGGTGAAAGGGCGTCGATGCGTGTAAGATGCGCGCCTTTCGATTTTTCATTCACGATTGTCATTTTGATAGCGGAGCAGGCCAATGCGACCCAGTGGACGTGCCAACGAGGCGACCCGTGAGATTACCCTGACCCGCGGCTTTACCCGCCACGCCGAGGGCTCGGTGCTGGTCGCCTGCGGCGATACCCAGGTGCTGTGCACGGCCAGCGTCGAGGCGGGCGTGCCGCGCTGGCTGCGCGGCAAGGGCCAGGGCTGGATCACCGCCGAGTACGGCATGCTGCCGCGCGCGACCCACACCCGCGGCGGCCGCGAGGCGGCGCGCGGCAAGCAGGGCGGCCGCACCATCGAGATTCAGCGGCTGATCGGCCGCAGCCTGCGCGCGGCAGTGGATCTGAAGAAGCTCGGCGAGTTCACCATCACCATCGACTGCGACGTGCTGCAGGCCGACGGCGGCACCCGCACCGCAGCGATTACCGGCGGCTGCGTGGCGCTTGTCGATGCGATGCGTTACCTGCAGCGCGACAAGAAGATCACTACCGATCCGCTCAGGGGTCTGGTCAGCGCGGTGTCGGTGGGCATCTTTCAGGGCCAGGCGGTCACCGATCTGGACTACGCCGAGGACTCCCGCGCCGACACCGACATGAACGTGGTGATGAGCGAGGATGGCGGCATCATCGAGGTGCAGGGTACTGCCGAGAAGCAGGCGTTCAGCCGCGCCGAACTCAACGCCATGATGGAGATGGCCGAGAACGGCTGCGCGCATCTGTTCGCGCGCCAGCGCGAGGCGCTGGGCATAGCGAGCTGAGAGCAGGAAGGAAAGGCGTCGCTACCCAGCGGTAGCGAGACGTCTGCGGGGCGCGGCGAAGGGACCAACCCGCGCCCGGTCGGTGTGTTACAGCGTCTGGTCGTACTCGATGATCAGCGGCGCGAATTCGCTGAAGTCAGCTTCACGGTCGATCCAGGCGTGCTGTACGGTGCGGGCGATATCCGGCCCGGTAATCTGGTAGTCGAGCCGCCAGCCGTCCTGGCGCTTGCGCGGCACTTCACTGTCGAGACGCTGCCACCAGGTATGGTGGCCGGCGTTGCGCTCCACTTCGCGGAAGGTGTCGACGAAGTCCATCGGCCCGAACACCTGATCCATGAAGGCGCGCTCCTCGGGGCGAAAGCCCGGCGTGCTCTGGTGCTCCGACCAGTGGTCGAGGTCGATGGTCTTGTGGGCGATATACCAGCTGCCGGCGATGATGTACTGACGACGCTTGCGGCGCAGCTTGCTCAGATAGTCGCTGTAGTGCTGGATAAAGCGGTGGCGAGCGTGCGGGTCTTCCGGCATCAGAAAGGAAGCCACGCTGAAGCGCTCGTAGTCGGCCTGCAAAAAGCGCCCTTCGTTATCACACTGCTCGAAGCCCAGACCGTACATGATCGCCTTGGGAATTTTGCGGCAGTAGATCCCCACGCCGGCAAGGCCATCCTGCTCGGCATCGAGGAAATAGCCCTCATAGCCCTCGGGGTAAAGAATCGAGTCGTCCAGCTCGAAACTCTTGGTCTGCAGATTCTGCACACAGACGATGTCGGCGTCCTGCGCCGCAAGCCAGTCGAGAAAGCCCAGCTCCACGGCGCGGCGCATACCATTGACGTTGATACTGGCGATTTTCATACATGGTCCCTTGTTTTTCGCGCGTGTATGATACCCGAGCCTGACAGTTTTGGGGAAACGCTGCATGCCTTTCGGCGCCATATCGAACGCTGTTCGAACTGTGTCGCAGCGGCTTTTCCTGCTGTCGATCGAGGCACGCCTTGATGCGCTTTCAGGTTGTTATTGGGGTGAATGGTACTGCCTGCAAGTTCCCGATGATTTTCCCGCCTGTCACCCCCGGCACCTGCGCCGACGGCCGATACCACTCAAAGGGTAGCGATATGTTTGACGATCAGCGTGAATTCATTGAGTTCGCCATCCGCGAACAGGCCCTTCTGTTCGGCGAGTTTACCCTCAAGTCGGGGCGTATCAGTCCCTGGTTTTTCAACGCCGGCCACTTCCGAAGCGGGGCAGCGCTGTCGATGCTGGGACGCAGCTACGCCTCGGCCATCGCCCGCGCCGAGCCGGCGTTCGATATGCTGTTCGGCCCGGCCTACAAGGGCATTCCGCTGGCCTGCGCCAGCGCCATGGCGCTGGCCGACCATCATGACCGGAGCCTGCCCTGGGCCTTCAATCGCAAGGAGGCCAAGGATCACGGCGAAGGCGGCAACCTGGTGGGCGCGCCATTGAAGGGTCGGGTGCTGATTGTCGACGACGTCATTACCGCCGGCACCGCCATCGGTGAGTCGATGGCACTGATCGAGGCCGCCGGGGCCGAGGCCGCCGGCGTCGTGGTGGCGCTCGATCGCCAGGAGCGCGGTCAGAGTGACATCAGCGCTATCGAGGATGTAAAAAGACGCTACGGCATCCCGGTCGTGCCGATCGTGACGATGGCGCACGTGCTCGAGTACCTCGAAGCGCACGCCGGCGCCGAGCTGGCGCCCCACGCCGAGGCGATCCGCGACTATCGCGCGCGCTACGGCGCCTGAATACCCGGGCGATTATCATCGCGCGCTCAATCAGGGCGCTGCGGTCAGTGAAGGCAAACGTAACGCAAGCCGTTGGCGGCGGCCGGAAGCCGCCGTTTCATGGAACGTTCAGCGAGGAACTACCTCATGAAAAAATCAGCCATTACCCTGCTGGGCGGCGCGCTGGCGCTGACCAGTCTCAATGCCGCGGCCATCAGCCTCTCCGGCAGTGTTGCCGATAACGCTCAGAGCGTGCAGCTCAGCCAGTCGCTGATGCCCGGCTGGAGCACCGGCATCGGCTACTTCAACAGCGACGACAGCGGCCGCAACGCCAAGGCCTGGTCAGGGCAGCTGATGTTCTCTCCCTGGCTGCCGGGGGTCGATCTATCGCTGGGCGGGCGCTATCAGTACCTCGATAGCGACTACGGTGACGGCGGCGGGCTGGGGCTGGGCGGCTCGGCCTATGTCGATACACCGATCCCGCTGGTCAGCGTTGGCGGCTACGGTTTTTACACCCCGAGCGGGCTGACCCATGGCGATATCGACAGTAGCCGCGAGCTTGGCGCTCGCGCCCGGGCGCAGTTCATCCCCGGTCTGCAGGGCTTCGTGGGCTATCGCTACTACCGTGTCGATTTCGATAACCACGACGACAGGACCCTGTTCAGCGGGCCGGAGCTGGGCGTGTCGTTCGGCTTCTGAGCCTGCCACTGCGCATCGTCGAACGGGCCCGGTCACGCCGGGCCCGTTTTATTCGTACTGCGGAAAACCGTCATGCTCGACATTGTGCTCTACCAGCCGGAGATCGCCCCCAACACCGGCAATATCATCCGGCTGTGCGCCAACACCGGCTTTCGCCTGCACCTGATCGAGCCGTTGGGTTTCACCCTCGACGACAAGCGGCTGCGCCGCGCCGGCCTCGATTACCACGAATGGGCGCGTCTCAGCCGCTATCGCAACTTCGAGCATTTCATCGAAGAGGCGGCGCCGCAGCGGCTGCTGGCGGTTTCGACCCGTGGCCGGCAGCGCTACGACCGGGTCGCATGGCGCCGCGGCGACGCCCTGCTGTTCGGTCCCGAAACCCGCGGCCTGCCGCAGGCACTGCTGGATTCACTACCGCCGGCGCAGCGCCTGCGACTCCCCATGCTGACCGACAGCCGCAGCCTGAACCTCTCCAACGCCTGCGCGGTGCTGGTCTATGAGGCCTGGCGGCAGCTGGACTTCGGCGGCGCCGATACGCTCGAATAGCCTGCCGACGATCAGGGCGCCAGCACGCCGCTCATCCATGCAAAAAGGCGCTGATAGCTGGCGTTCTCGGCGGCGCTGAGAAAGCCCTGCTGCTCGATCAATTGCGGCACCTGCTGCGCCACTGCATCGAGCTGGGTGCTCATGTCGCTCGCTTTCTGCTCATCGATACGACCGTTTTGCCGCGCGCTGTCGATACGGCCGCGCAGCGCCTCGATCTGCTGCGTAATCGCCTCACGGTCGTTGTGATTGACGGCGTATTGCTCACCGTCGACGTGTACCTCCAGCCCCGAGCCGCGTACCAGCCGGATCAGTGCCGCGGAGGGCGTGTAATGGCCCGACAGCGCCTGCGCCTGCTTGTCGCCGAGCTGCTGCGTATCCACCTCCACAAAGCAGCCGCTGGTATGGGCGAACTGCTGCAGCGCTTCATCGAGACGCTGCGCGGGATAGTCGTAGTTCATCGCCTGCGGCTGGCAGGCCGACCAGGCGGCGGGGGTAAAGAGCATGCCGATACTCAACAGAGTGGCGCCGATAACGGTCGTAAAAGGGATGTTTTTCATGGTGCTGCAGTAAACCCGAGAAGTGATGATGACGCCTTTATTCAAGCACCAAACTCCCGGGTCTGGAAGTGACGCTCTGTAACCGCCAAAGCGCTCGATCAGTTGGTCTGCGCACGCTCGCAGCGAGCATGTATCATGACGCCCTGGCGTCCTTCGCTTTCTTTCAGGTTTCCTCATGTCCGAGATTCGTCAACGGCTCAACGACCTCAACCCTCGCCAGCGCGAGGCGGTGAAGTATATCGACGGCCCCTGCCTGGTGCTGGCCGGCGCCGGCTCCGGCAAGACCAGCGTGATTACTACCAAGATCGCGTATCTGGTCCATGAGTGCGGCATGAGCGCACGGCGTATCGCGGCGGTCACCTTCACCAACAAGGCGGCGCGCGAGATGAAAGAGCGCGTTCAGGCAATGCTGCCCGGACGCAGCGGACATGGCCTGACCGTGTCGACCTTTCACACCCTGGGGCTCAACATCATCCGTTCGGAGCTGAACACCCTCGGTCTGCGACCCGGTTTTTCGCTGTTCGACCCGGAGGACGCCCGGGCACTGCTGCGCGATCTAATGCAAAAGGATGCGCAGATCGACGCCGACCAGATTCAGCGCGTACAGAGCCGTATTTCCAGCTGGAAAAACGATCTGGTGCTGCCCGGCGCGGCGCTCTCTCACGCCGAAAGCGAGGATGACGCCTACAGCGCGCGCATTTACGAGCACTACGTGCGCCATTTGAAGGCCTACAACGCGGTCGACTTCGACGACCTGATCATGCTGCCGGCGACGATGTTCGAGCGTCACCCCGAGGTGCTCCAGCGCTGGCGCGGGCGTATTCACTACATGCTGGTGGACGAGTATCAGGACACCAACTCCAGCCAGTATCAGCTGGTGCGCATGCTGATGGCGGAGCGCGCGACCTTCACCGTGGTAGGCGACGACGACCAGTCGATCTATGCCTGGCGCGGCGCGCGGCCGGAGAATCTGGTGCAGTTGGGGGAGGATTTTCCCTCGCTCAACGTCATCAAACTGGAGCAGAACTACCGCTCCACCTCGGTGATCCTGCGCGCCGCCAATACCCTGATCAGCAACAATCCTCACGTCTATGAAAAGACGCTGTGGTCGGACCGGGGGCGCGGCGAGGCGATCCGCATTATCGTCAACCGCAACGAGGAGGCCGAAACCGAGCGGGTCGCCACCGAGATTCTCACCCGGCGTATCAAGGAGAGCGCTTCCTGGCGCGACTTTGCGGTGCTCTACCGGGGCAACTTCCAGGCGCGGCTGCTGGAGCTCAAGCTGCAGCACCATCAGATTCCCTACAAACTTTCCGGCGGCACCTCCTTTTTCTCCCGCAACGAGATCAAGGACGCCATGGCCTACCTGCGGCTTTTGATCAATCCGGCCGACGACAACGCCTTCCTGCGCATCGTCAACGTGCCGCGCCGCGAGATCGGCCCGGGCACACTTGAAAAGCTCGCCAACTACGCTCAGGAGCGCCGCGTCAGCCTGTTTGCCGCCTGCAGCGAGATGGGACTTGCCCATATTCTCACCGAGCGCGCGGTGGAGCGGCTGGGGCGCTTCAACCACTTCATCGAGGGGGTGCGTCGACGCATGGATCAGGGTGACGCCATCGCCGCCATCCGGGCAATGTTCACCGAGATGGACTACGAGCAGTGGCTCTATCAGAACGCCAGCGCGCCGGTGATCGCCGAAAAGCGCATGGGCAACGTCTGGACCCTGATCGATCAGCTGGAGAAGTCGCTCGGACGCAACAGCGAGGAGGGCGATGAGGTCTCGGAGGAGACCGACGACGTCGAGGCCGCCATCTCGCGGCTGGTGCTGCGCGACATTCTCGACCAGCAGGCGCAGGAGGACGACACCGACCGGGTGCAGCTACTGACCCTGCACGCCTCCAAGGGGCTGGAGTTTCCCCACGTCTACGTGATGGGCATGGAAGAAGAGCTGTTGCCCCACCGCAACGCCATCGAACTCGACACCATCGAGGAGGAGCGCCGGCTCGCCTACGTGGGCATCACCCGCGCACGTCAGACCCTGACCCTGACTCTGACGCACCAGCGCAAGCAGTACGGCGAGCTGATGAACTGCACGCCGAGCCGCTTTCTTGATGAACTGCCGGAGGAGGATCTGGAGTGGTTCGGCCGCGCCGACAAGGAGGACCCGGAGAAGAAACACGAGCGCGGCCGCGAGGCGATCGCCGGACTGCGCTCGCTGCTGGGCTAGTCCCGCGGACTCGTGACAGGAAAAGCGCCGGACTCACTCTGCCGGCGTGACCACCGAGGCGTGATTCGCCGGATAGTGGATCAGATCGTGAAAGCGCGCCACGCCGGAGGCCGGGTTGCGATAGGCATGTGGCTGATCGGCGGGAAAGCGCAGCGCATCGCCACTGTGCAGAGGATGCCGGGTGCCATCGACGACGAGCTCCATGCTGCCCTCGATTACCACCACATGCTCGATGACCCCGGCGGCGTGGGGGGCCGACTCACTCACCGCACCCGGTTCGAGTTCGACGGCGTACATCTCGAAGCCCAGCGCGGGGTCGAAGGCAAACAGCGGCTCCACCCGCATGCCGGCGGTGTCCCGGTAAACCCCGGGCGCAGCGTGATGCGTCTCGACCCCCGAGGGCAGCAGAAAGTACGACAGCGGTACCTGCAGGCCGCTGGCG
Organism: Kushneria aurantia DSM 21353; assembly: GCF_000382245.1. GTDB lineage: Bacteria > Pseudomonadota > Gammaproteobacteria > Pseudomonadales > Halomonadaceae > Kushneria > Kushneria aurantia. The sequence goes on along the minus strand of NZ_KB907862.1, from coordinate 188,468 downwards.
ATTTTCCACAGCGTTGCCACCGTCGGCGTCGACTCGCTGCGCTCGATCTGCCCCAGCATCGCCTTGCTGACCCCACAGGCCTGCGCCGTACGATCCAGGCTCCAGCCGCGTTCACCGCGCAGACGTTTGAGATGCCGACCGATCGCGGCGAGTTTCGCGTCCATATGCCCGCTCCCGTGCCAAAGCCATCATTATGACCCGACAGGGAGAGATCGTCTCGTGCGTTATCGCGCACATTGCCGCACCACCTTTTGTGCGTTATAACGTACAAAAGAGTGCAACAGGGATCTCCTCCATGTCCCCATCCGATACGCCACCCTCCAAAACGGCGCGCGCGCCGTTCGGCGTCTCCCATCTCAGTGCTGGTTTTGTGGCGGTGCTGGTGGGCTACGCCAGCTCCGCCGTCATCATCTTTCAGGCCGCCGAGGCGGCCGGTGCCACACCCGAACAGATCGGCGGCTGGCTGGCGGCACTGGGGCTGGCGATGGGCGTCACCTCGATCGGCCTGTCACTGCGCTACCGCCAGCCGATCCTGACCGCCTGGTCGACCCCCGGCGCGGCGTTGCTGGCGGTCAGTCTGCCCGGCGTACCGCTGAGCGACGCCATTGGCGTTTTCATGTTCTGCGCCCTGTTGATTCTGATCTGCGGCCTCACCGGCTGGTTTGCCTGGCTCATGCAGGTCATTCCCCAGTCGATCGCGGCTGCCATGCTGGCGGGCGTGCTGCTGCGCTTCGGGCTGGAGGCGTTCGCCTCCCTGCAGCAGGATGGGGTACTGGTACTGTCGATGATACTGACCTGTCTGTTCGCCCGGCGCTGGCTGCCGCGCTACGCCATTCTGCTGGTACTGGTCGTGGGACTTGGCGTGGCGACGGTCAGCGGGCAGGTGGATATGTCCCATACCCAGTGGTCGCCGACGCTGCCGAGCGCCATCTGGCCGACGTTTTCGCTGTCCAGTCTGATCAGCGTGGGCGTGCCGCTGTTCGTGGTCACCATGGCGTCGCAGAACGCACCGGGCGTGGCGACCCTGCGCGCCGCCGGCTACGACGCTCCCGTGTCGCCGCTGATGATCTGGACCGGCCTGGCAACGCTGCTGCTGGCACCCTTCGGCGCCTATACCGTCTGCCTGGCGGCCATCACCGCGGCGATCTGCATGGGACCGGACGTGCACCCCGACCCGAAGCGGCGCTATCCGGCGGCGGTCTGCGCCGGCGGCGTCTACCTGCTGGCAGGGCTCTTTGGCGGCTCCATCGGCGCGCTGTTCGAGGCACTGCCACAGGCGCTGGTGGCCGCGCTGGCGGGCCTTGCCCTGCTGCCGACCATCGGCAACAGCCTGCATCTGGCACTACAGGCGCCGTCACAGCGCGAGGCAGCGCTGATCACCTTTCTGGTAACGGCTTCGGGGGTGACCCTGATGGGCATCGGCGCCGCCTTCTGGGGGCTGATCGGCGGGCTGCTGGCACTGACGGTGGCGGGGTACTGGCGGCGAGGGGAAAGCGAACTCGGCGGGGATTAGGGCGGTTATCGGAATACGCTGTGAGTTCACACCAGATTCAGCACCGCGAAAAAGCCGGTCAGCAGCAGCGCCACGGCGATCGCCACCGGGTTGCGCAGCGCTGTGAAAAGATAGTGAAACAGCAGCGACAGCGGCAGTGCGACCACAAACCAGCCGAGATAGTTGCTCAGCGGCACGCTGACCTCGGCCCAGGTCCACATCTCGTGGTGAATCGCCACCGGCTCGATCAGCACATCCAGCGCCACCATCAGCACTGCGCCGGCCAGACCGCGCAGCGGCCATGAAGCCCCCGGCAGCAGGCGCTGCACCACCACGTTGAGGCAGTAGAGCAGCAGTGCCCAGTTCACTCCGATCACCAGCGGCGTGTGCCACAGCCGCGGTCCCAGCACATGGCCATAGGTGTAGTCGCCAAAGATCAATCCGGTTTCGGTGCCCACCGCCTCGGCGGCAAAACCCACCATGTAGCACAGCGCGATGTAGCCCCACAGCCGCGTGCGACTGCCGGGATGAAAGGCGAGCGTCAGCAGCAGCGACGCGACCAGCGTCAGCGGCGTCAGCAGAATGAAGTGGCTATGCACCGGCAGCGCAATGCCCAGCGCGCCGAAGGCGTAGATCAGGCTCAGCAGCACGATCACCGGCCCCGCGCGCAGCGGGTGGGTTATCATCGTGCTCGGGCGTGTGGACATACGGGCTCCCTTGTGCCGGCGGCGCTGCACGGGCGGTGTGTCGTCATGGCTCGCGACGCGCCATCTCGCCGACCATTATTTTCGCCGACAGCAGACACAGCGGCAGACCGCCACCGGGGTGAACGCTGCCGCCGCAGAAATAGAGGCCGTCAACGTGACGGCTATGGTTGGGGTGGCGCATGAAGGCGGCGCTGCGGCTGTTGGAGCTGGTGCCGTAGAGCGCGCCGAGATGCGACAGGGTGCGGGCTTCGATGGTGGTGGGGTCGAAAACCGCCTCCTCGACGATCGCCTCGCGCAGCGCCACCGGTGCAGCGCGCGTCTCCCCCAGCATGCGCTCGAGTTTCGCGATCACTTTCTCGCGCAGCCGCGCGCGCAGCAAGTCCCAGTCCTGGCCAGCGCTGAAGGGGGCGTTGATCATCACAAACCAGTTTTCGCCGCCGGGTGGCGCGGCGCCGGTGTCGTAGCGCGACGAAATGCTGACATAGACCGTCGGGTCATCATCGATACTGCCCGCCTCCAGCGCCTCGAACTCACGACGATAGTCGTCGCTGAAAAAGATGTTATGCACATCCAGTTCGGGAAATGACTTATCCACACCCCAATAGAAGATCAGCGCCGAGGTCGATTTCTCCTGGCCGAGCGTACGCTCGGGACGCGGTGCCCGAGGCAGCAGCCGCTCATGGGTGAAAAAAAGATCCATGTTGCTGACGACCCGATCGAAGCCCTGAACCTCCCCGCTTTCAAGGCGAACGCCGCTGGCCCGCGGCCGACGCCCACCGTTTTGGGTAACGATCTCGGCCACCGGGGTATTGAAAGCGAAGTGAACGCCCAACCGCTCGGCAAGCGCGTGCAGTGTGGTGGCGATCGCCGGCATACCCCCTTCCGGTACGAAGGCGCCAGCGCCGTGCTCGAAGTGGGAAATCATGGAGAGAAGCCCCGGCGCGCGCCATGGGTTGGAGCCGTTGTAAGTGGCAAAACGGTCGAACAGCTGCACCAGGTGGGGTTCACCAATGGCGCGCTGATGCACCTCGTGCAGGGTGCGGGTCAGTTCGAGACGGTGCAGGCGCGTGAGCGCTCGCCCCACCTCGGCGTTGAGCCAGGTACTCGGCGCGTGCAGCGGTTTCTCCAGGAAGGTGCGCCCGGTCAGGCGGTACTTCTCCTCGCCGCGAGCCAGAAAGGCCAAAACCCGTTCGGCGGGCACGCCCAGAACACGCTCGGTCTCGTTGGCGAAGGCGAGGGGGTCGGCATAGGCGTCGAGGCGGGTGCCGTCCTCCCAGGCGTAGCGGCACACCACATCGAGGCGGCGGTAGCGAAAATGGTCGGTGGGGTTTTCGCCGGCCAGTTCGAAAAGCTCGTCGATATAGTGCGGCATGGTGAGCAGCGAGGGGCCGAGGCCAAAGCGCCAGGCGCCCAGCCGCAGTTCACTCAGCTTGCCGCCGGGCGCCTCGGCGGCCTCGAACACGCCAACCTCGTGGCCCGCCAGCCGCAGCCGGATGGCGGCCGCCAGCCCGGCGATGCCGGCGCCGATGATCGCCACCCGCCACGTTTCCCGGTGATCCGTTGCCACCGCGCTCAGGACGCCAGCCGCCGCATGGCGATCAGGCCGCGTTGACGCAGCGTCGTTTCATCAACCCGGTCGAGTGCATCAAGCCAGGCCGTCGCAAAGCTGCCCGGACCGTCGACGCGCTGTTCGGCCAGCTCGGCGGCTACTGCGACGTGAACGTGCGCTGCCGTGGCGGCGTACAGCGGTTCATCGACCACCGCGCAGTAGGCGGCAACGATCGCCCCCAGCGCACAGCCGGTACCGGAAACCCGCGGCTGCCAGGCGCTGCCACCGCCGACATCGATCTGCATGGTCGCCCCGCTTTGCGCCTCATGACCCACCAGGCTGTCGGTCGGCCCCGAGGCGGAGATGGCCGCGGCGCTGTCGAGCAGTTCGCAGGCGGCCTCGAGCGAGTCCTGCGGCGAGCGGCCGCTGTCGACGCCGCGACCACCGCCCTCGCGACCGGAGAGACCGATAATCTCGGAGGCGTTACCGCGAATCACCGTCGGGCGCTGTTCGAGCAGCTCCAGCGCCAGCCGGTGGCGCCACATCATGGCGCCGGCGCCGATGGGATCGAGCACCCAGGGGCGGCCCTCGCGTCGTGCACCGGCGGCGGCGAGGCGCATCGCCTTCACCGTATCGGCGGCCAACGTACCGAGATTGATCAGCACCGCGTCGGCCACGGCGGGGAAGTCGCCCGCCTCTTCGGGGTTATCCACCATGGCGGGCGAGGCACCGGCGGCCAGCAGGGCATTGGCAACCAGGTTGACAGTGACATTGTTGGTCAGACACTGCACCAGCGGCGTTCGATCCCGAAGCGCTCGATGCGCTCGCACAACGGTTTCGATCGCAGGTTGATCGGCACAATCATCGCCTCTATCCATTCCGGGCTCCGTGGTTGTAGGCAGAATGCACGCTCGGGTGCGACCGTCAGCATGACAGGCGGCGCGGCGGCCGTCATGGGGCGAGCGCTGCAAGAGCGTCGCCGTCGCTTCTGGACACCCATGATACGCAGCGTTAGGATAGCGCGCAGTCTTGCGCTGGAAGACTCCTCTTCAGTCCGCCCTTAGCTCAGCTGGATAGAGCGTTGCCCTCCGGAGGCAAAGGTCGAAGGTTCGAATCCTTCAGGGCGGGCCATCGACACAGGCCCTGCTGCACCCCTTCCCTCTCTGTTGTTCGGCCTGGTCCTGATACCCGCCATCGTCTCATCACTTCTTCGGCTTTTTGACCGGCCGCTGCCAGCCCTGTTTGGCCACCTGACGGCTGCGGCCGATGGCGAGTTCGTCGTCCTTCACCTCGCGGGTAATGGTGGAACCGGCGGCGATGGTGGCGCCGTCACCAATGGTCACCGGCGCCACCAGGGCGCTGTTGGAGCCAACGAAGACGTTATCGCCGATGTGCGTCTGGTGCTTGTTGGCGCCGTCGTAGTTGCAGGTGATGGTACCGGCGCCGATGTTGCTGCCGCGACCGATCACGCTGTCGCCGAGATAGCTGAGATGGCCGGCTTTCACCCCTTCGCCAAGCGTCGCGTTCTTGGTTTCGACGAAGTTGCCCACATGCGCGCCGGCCGCCAGCCGGGTACCGGGCCGCAGCCGCGCGAACGGGCCACAGTCGCTCTCCTCGCCCAGCTCGACGCCTTCCAGATGGCTGTTTGCCTTCACCACCGCACCGCGTCGCAACACGCTGTCGCGGATCACACAGTTGGGGCCGATCACCACCTCATCTTCCAGCACCACGCGGCCCTCGAAAATCACGTTGATGTCGATGAAGACGTCCTGGCCGACAGTGACATCGCCGCGCACGTCGATGCGCTTCGGATCGGCCAGACTCACCCCCTCGCGCATCAGCCGCTCCGCCTCGCGGCTCTGATAGAGACGCTCCAGCGCCGCCAGCTGCGTCCGGTCGTTGACCCCCTGCACCTCGCTTGCCGACGCCGGCTCGGTGGTCGCCACCTCGACGCCCTCGGCGGCGGCCATGGCGATCACGTCGGTGAGGTAGTACTCCCCCTGAGCGTTGTCGCTGGAGAGCGCCGGCAGCCAGCGTTTGAACTGCGCGCCGCTGGCCGCCAGCAGGCCGGTGTTGCACTCGCCGATCGCCTGCTGCTCGGGGCTGGCGTCCTTCTGCTCGACGATCGCTATCGCCCGGCCGCGGTCGTCACGCAGGATACGCCCGTAGCCGTGCGGATGCGCCAGCTGCACGGTCAACAGCGCCATCTGCCGCTCGCCGACCCGCTCGACAAGCGCCTCCAGCGTCTGCGGCTGGATCAGCGGCACGTCACCATAGAGCACCAGTACCGGGCCGTCGCCCAGCTGCTCCAGCGTCTGTGCCACCGCGTGACCGGTGCCGCGCTGCTCGTGCTGATCAACAAAGTTGATCGGCAGACCGTCGAGTGCCGCTTTCACCTGATCGGCACCATGCCCCACCACCACATGGAGTCGCGGCGCTTCAAAGGCCTGCAGCGCGGCGTCGATAACGTGGCGCACCATCGGCCGGCCGGCCAGCGGGTGAAGCACCTTGGGCCTGCGTGAACGCATGCGGCTGCCCTGTCCGGCAGCGAGGATGACGATGTCGATGGGCATGGCGGCGGCTCTTCTCCGGGATACGACCTGAAATTCAAGGGCGTGCTCGACGGCACGCCCACGATCATGGCCAGTGTAATGGATAGCTCAGCCACTACAGAAACAAACGCTACAGCAAAAGCGACAGGAGCAGCGTCCAGACGCAGGTGTAGAGCAGCAGCGCGAGGCTGAAGCGCAGCGTGGTACGGGTGATATCGGCCTCATTGCCCACCAGCCCCACCGCGGCGGCGGCGATAGCAATCGACTGCGGCGAGATCAGCTTGGCCATCACCCCGCCGGCGGTGTTGGCCGCCACCAGCAGTGCCGGGGTGGTGCCGATCTGCTGCGCGGTGACCGCCTGCAGGTTGGCGAACAGCACGTTGTTATTGACCACCGAGCCGGTGATGAAGACGCCCAGCCAGCCGATCACCGGCGAGAAAAGCGGAAACAGCTGGCCCGACTGAGCCAGCGCCAGCCCCATTGCGGAGGAAGCACCGGCGAAGTTGGTAATATAGGCCACCGCCATCACCAGGCAGATCATGACGATCGGCTTCCACAGCTCGCGCCAGGTCTGCACCAGCTGTTCGCCGCTCTGACGCCAGCCGATCGACGGGGTAAAGGCCGTGGTCAGCAGAGCGCTGAGCGCGATCGCCGAACCGGCAGCGCTGACCAGGTTGAGATTCCACACTGCGGCAAGCGGAGTGGCCTCGCCAACGATCGGCGGCAGCGCCATCACCTGCTGGTGCAGCCCGGGGGTCGGCAGCGCGAGGGTCGTCCAGGCCAGCGGCCCGCCGGCGGCGAACAGGGCGCGAAACGGCGGCAGACTCCAGAGCAGAATCATTGCGGTCAGGATGTAGAAGGGCGACCAGGCACGAATCACCTCGGCGATGCCCCATTGACGGTCGGCCACCTCGGCGGCGTCCGACTCGCGATAGATATGCCGCGGTGACCACAGCCGCATGAAGCCGGCCAGCGCCGCCATGGCCAGCACCGGCGGAATGATATCCACCAGCCAGGGGCCGAGGGCATAGAGCACCAGCGACTGGCTGATACTGAACAGGGCGCCCACCATCAGCACCACCGGCCAGGTTTCGCGCAGGCCTCTGAAACCGTCGAGAATCGCCACCAGCAGCGCCGGCACGAACAGGGTCGACAGCTGCACGATCAGAATCAGCATCACCGCCATGGCGTCGAGGGTCACACCGCCCTGCTGAGCCCCCACGATGATGGGAATACCGATCGCGCCGTAGGCCCCCGAAGCGGCGTTGGCGACCAGACACAACATGGCGGCGCGCAGCGGCTTGAAACCCAGCTCGACCAGTAGCGCACTGCAGATGGCGATGGGAATACCAAAGCCTGCCGCACCCTCCAGAAAGGCACCGAAGCAGAAGGCGATCAGCAGCACCTGAATGCGCTGATCCCGGGAGACCGAGGCGATGCTGCCGCGAATGACCTCGAACTTGCCGCTCTTGACCGCGATCCTGTAGAGCCACACCGCCATCAGCACGATCCAGCCGATCGGCCACAGGCCGTTGAGAATGCCGTACAGGGCAGCGCCGGCGATCGCTGTCGGCGGCATGCCGAAGACCGCCGCGGCGGTTACCACCGCCACGCCCAGTGCAATCAGAGCAGCATTGGTGCCCTTGAGTCGAAACAGCGTCAGCGCCAGCAAAAAGGTAGCCACCGGTATAGCCGCCACCAGTGCCGACAGCGTGACGCTACCAAGCGGGTTATAGACCTGCTGCCACATAACAGTCTCTCCCGGCGTTAGTTGATCGATGACAGGCGATGCGGACAGTCACGTCCGGCTGCAAAATCCGCCAGATTTTTCAGGGTGGTATCGGCAATCTCGCTGAGCGCCTCGCGGGTAAAGAACCCCTGGTGGCCGGTAATCAGCACGTTGGGGAAGGTCATCAGCCGCACGAAGAGATCATCGTCGATGAAATCCGCCGAGCGGTCGGCGAAAAACAGCGGCGCCTCCTGCTCGTAGACATCGATCGCCAGCGCACCCAGCTGGTGCGACTTGAGTGCCTCGATGACTGCCGGGGTATCAATCAGCCCGCCTCTGGAGGTGTTGATCAGCATCGCGCCGGATTTCATTTTCTGAAGTGAATCGGCATTGATGAGGTGATGGGTACTCTGAAACAACGGGCAGTGCAGGCTGACGATATCGGATTCGGCCAGCAGGGTGTCGAGCTCCACCGCCGTGCCGTACTGCTCGAAGGCCGCTGCCGGCACTGGATCAAAACCCAGCACCCGACAACCAAGGCCATGAAAGATGGCGGCGGTCGCCAGCCCGATGCGGCCGGTGCCGACGATGCCCACCGTCTTGCCGTGCAGGGTCATGCCCAGCAGGCCGTCGAGGGCGAAGTTGCCTTCGCGTACGCGGTTGAAGGCGCGGTGAGTATGACGGTTGAGCGTCATCGTCAGTGCCAGAGTATGCTCGGCGACCGCCTCGGGAGAATAGGCCGGTACCCGGGCGACGAACAGCCCCAGCTCGTCGGCGGCTTCCAGATCGAGGTTGTTGAAGCCGGCGCAGCGCAGCAGTACAGCGCGCACGCCAAGTTCTACGAGCCGCTCCAGCACCTCGCGATCGAGCTGAGCGTTGACGAAGACGCAGATGGCGTCGGCGCCCTCGGCAAGGGCGACGGTATGCTTGTCGAGCTCGGCATTCAAAAACTCGAAAGAGATATCGAGCTCGGAGGAGAAATCCTCCCGATGCGCCTCGAAAGAGCGCTGGTCGTAAGGTTGACTACCGAAGAATTTAACCTGCATATGTCCCCCCGTTTTATAACCTGTGCCGCTTTCCAGGCGATTGGGCGATTGACCGTCGTGGAAGTCGGCCTATCGTTGCGGCAACAAAAATATCGTTCTCTACTATCATGGACGATTTGGTGCCGTGAGTTGCTGTGACAAATTGGCGCCCGGAGCGGCACCATGAAACGAGAAAAAGTACGGCGGAAAGCAAAAAATCGCCGGGAGCGATTTTTGACGCCGCAGGCGGCCCGAAGGGTGCCCGCCAGGGAGGGCAGGGCACAAAAAATCACCGGGAGTGATTTTTGACGCCACGCAGTGGCGGCCCCAGGGGGTGCTCGCCAGGGAGGGCAGGGCACAAAAAATCGTCAGGAACGATTTTTGACGCCACGCAGTGGCGGCCCCAGGGGGTGCCCGCCAGGGAGGGCAGGGCACAAAAAATCACCGGGAGTGATTTTTGACGCCACGCAGTGGCGGCCCCAGGGGGTGCCCGCCAGGGAGGGCAGGGGGACACACAACGGGAATGCTGGACAAAAAAGCGGCCCGCAGGCCGCCTGATCGACGTTTCGCACTTTACAGCCAGCGAAGCGCTACTTCTGGCCCTTGCGGTTGCGCAGCTGTGACAGGGTACGCAGCCGCGCAGTGGCCGCCTCGATCTCGGCCAGCGCGTGCTGATGGTCAAGCTCGCCGCTGCGTCCGGCAAGCGCACTGCGCGCCTCGTCACGGGCCTTTTCTGCCTCGCCGGCGTCGAGATCGCGAGCACGCTCGGCGCTGTCGGCCAGCACGCTCACCTCATGAGGCTGGACCTCGAGAAAACCGCCGGAAACGTAGAAGATCTCTTCTTCGCCTCCTTCACGGATAACGCGCACCGGTCCCGGCTTGAGCTCCAGAAGCGACGGCTCGTGACCGCGGAGGATACCCAGCTCCCCCATAACGCTGACCGCTACCACTCTTTCGACCTCGCCGGCGAAGATATTGCGCTCCGCACTGACGATACTGCACTGCATGGTCGCCATGAGCGCTCCTCCTTACATGTTGTCGGCTTTCTCGACCGCCTCGTCGATGGTGCCGACCATGTAGAATGCCTGCTCGGGCATATGGTCGTAATCGCCGTTGAGGATGCCCTGGAAAGCGCGAATGGTCTCCTTGAGAGAGACGTACTTGCCGGGCGCGCCGGTGAACACCTCGGCGACGAAGAACGGCTGCGACAAAAAGCGCTGAATTTTGCGCGCCCGTGCCACGGTCTGCTTGTCCTCGTCGGAAAGCTCATCCATGCCGAGAATGGCGATGATGTCCTTGAGCTCCTTGTAGCGCTGCAGCACGTTCTGCACGCCGCGCGCCACCTTGTAGTGCTCGTCGCCGACCACCTGGGGGTCGAGCTGACGCGAGGTGGAATCGAGCGGATCGATGGCGGGATAGATACCCAGCTCGGCGATCGAACGCGCCAGTACCACGGTGGCGTCGAGGTGGGCGAAGGTGGTCGCCGGCGACGGGTCGGTCAGGTCGTCGGCCGGCACGTAGACCGCCTGCACCGAGGTGATCGAACCGGTACGGGTCGAGGTGATGCGCTCCTGCAGAAGACCCATCTCCTCGGCCAGGGTCGGCTGATAGCCTACTGCCGACGGCATACGCCCAAGCAGTGCCGACACCTCGGTCCCCGCCAGCGTATAGCGGTAAATGTTGTCGACGAACAGCAGCACGTCGCGGCCTTCGTCGCGGAAATCCTCGGCGATGGTCAGGCCGGTGAGGGCCACGCGCAGACGGTTGCCGGGCGGCTCGTTCATCTGACCGTAGACCAGCGACACCTTGTCGAGAACGTTGGACTCCTGCATCTCGTAGTAGAAGTCGTTACCTTCACGGGTACGTTCGCCGACGCCGGTAAATACCGAATAGCCGGAGTGCTCGGTGGCGATATTACGGATCAGCTCCATCATGTTGACGGTCTTGCCCACACCGGCACCGCCGAACAGGCCAACCTTGCCGCCCTTGGCGAAGGGGCAGATCAGGTCAATGACCTTGATCCCCGTCTCCAAAAGCTCGTTGGAAGCCGCCTGCTCGGCGAAACTGGGCGCACTGCGGTGAATCGGGCTGCGTTTCTCTTCGCCGATTTCGCCGCACTCGTCGATCGGCTCGCCGAGCACGTTCATGATGCGGCCCAGGGTCTTCTGGCCTACCGGTACCGAAATCGGCGCGCCGGTGTTGGCGACCGTCATACCACGCTTGAGGCCTTCGGTGGAGCCCATGGCGATAGCGCGCACCACCCCGTCGCCGAGCTGCTGCTGCACCTCGAGGATGGTACCGCTCTCCTCGACCTCAATGGCTTCGAAGACGTGAGGCACGTCGCTGCGATCAAACTCGACGTCAATCACCGCCCCGATGATCTGTACGATACGTCCGCTCATCCTGATTCCTCTTGAATCTGTAAAAAACTTTCCGACGGGCCGACCCTACACCGCGGCGGCACCACCCACGATCTCGGAGATTTCCTGGGTGATGGCGGCCTGACGCGCCTTGTTGTACTGCAGCTGGAGGTCGTCGATGATGTCGCCGGCGTTATCGGAGGCGTTTTTCATCGCGATCATGCGGGCGGCCTGCTCGCTGGCGATGTTTTCCACCACGGCCTGATAGACCTGGGCTTCGACGTAGCGCACCAGCAGCTTGTCGAGCAGGGTTTTAACGTCCGGCTCGTAGATATAGTCCCAGCCACCGCTGGAGACGTCGTCCTGCTCGGCATCTTCTGCCTCGTCCTCTTCGTCGAGCGACTTCGGCAGCGGCAGCAGCTGATGCACGACCGGCTTCTGCGTCATGGTGTTGACGAACTCGTTGTAGACCAGATCGATTCGGTCGAGCTCGCCTTCGTCGAAAGCCGCCAGCATGACGTTGATACTGCCGATCAGCTGCGACGCTTCCGGCGCATCGCCCAGGCTGCGCACGGCTGCCTTGAGATCGCCGCCATACTTGCGAAAGAACACGCTGCCCTTGGTTCCCAGCGCGCAGAAGGAGACCTCGACACCCTGGTCACGCCATTCGCGCACCTCGCGCAGTACACGCCGCAACAGGTTGCTGTTGAGACCGCCGCACAGGCCGCGATCGGAGGTCACCACGATATAACCGATGCGCTTGACCTCGCGCTCGATCTGATAGTCGTGACGATACTCCGGATTGGCACGGCTGACGTGGCTGACTACCCGGCGGATACGGCCGGCATAGGGCTGGCTGGCCGCCATGCGATCCTGAGCGCGGCGCATCTTGGAGGCCGCCACCATCTCCATGGCGCTGGTGATCTTCTGAGTATTCTTGATACTCCCGATCTGGGATTTGATCTCTTTTCCGGCTGCCATCGCGAAATTCTCCTTGTCAATCAGCGCAGAGCGCCGGGCTGCAGTGATCGATCACAGCCCGGCGGCGGGGCCTCAGTAGCTCTGCGTTGACTTGAACGATTCGAGAGCGCTTTTCAGGCCCTGCTGAATCTCGTCGTCATAGCCACCGGTGCTGTTGATCTTCTCCATCAGCTCGGCGTGCTCGCTCTGCATGAAATCCTGCAGCGCACGCTCGAAGTCGAGCACCCTGTCGACCGGCACGTCCTCGAGGAAGCCCTCGTTGGCGGCATAGAGCGTTACCGCCATCTGCGCGATCGACATCGGCGAGTACTGGTTCTGCTTCATCAGCTCGGTAACACGCTGACCGTGCTCCAGCTGCTTGCGGGTTGCCTCGTCAAGATCGGAAGCGAACTGCGAGAAGGCCGCCAGTTCGCGGTACTGCGCCAGCGCCAGACGCACGCCACCGCCCAGCTTCTTGATGATTTTGGTCTGTGCCGAACCGCCCACGCGGGATACCGACAGGCCGGCATTGATTGCCGGGCGCACGCCGGAGTGGAACAGATCGGTCTCGAGGAAGATCTGGCCATCGGTGATCGAGATCACGTTGGTGGGGACGAACGCCGATACGTCGCCGCCCTGGGTCTCGATGATCGGCAGCGCGGTCAGCGAACCGGTTTTGCCGCTCACCTCACCATTGGTGAGTTTCTCGACATACTCGGCATTGACCCGCGAAGCGCGCTCCAGCAGACGCGAGTGGAGATAGAAGACGTCGCCCGGATAGGCTTCACGACCCGGCGGACGACGCAGCAGCAGCGAGATCTGACGATAGGCAACGGCCTGCTTGGAGAGATCATCGTAGACGATCAGGGCATCCTCGCCGCGGTCGCGGAAGTACTCGCCCATGGTGCAGCCGGCGTAGGGTGCGATGAACTGCATGGCGGCCGGATCGGCAGCACCGGCGGCAACCACGATGGTGTGCGCCATGGCGCCGTGCTCTTCAAGCTTGCGTACCACGTTGGCGATGGTCGACTGCTTCTGGCCGATCGCCACATAGACGCAGGTGATGCCCTTGCCTTTCTGGTTGATGATGGCATCGATGGCGATCGCCGACTTGCCGATCTGACGGTCACCGATAATCAGCTCACGCTGGCCGCGGCCGATCGGCACCATGGCATCGATCGACTTGAGACCGGTCTGTACCGGCTGATCGACGCCCTGACGAGCGATAACGCCGGGGGCGACCTTCTCCACCGCGTCGCTTTCGCTGGCCTCGATTTCGCCCTTGCCGTCGATGGCGTTACCCAGCGCATCGACCACGCGGCCGACCAGTTCGCGACCTACCGGCACTTCGAGGATACGGCCGGTGCACTTGCCGGTCATGCCCTCTTCGAGCTTCTGATAGTCGCCCAGCACCACGACACCGGCGCTGTCGCGCTCGAGGTTGAGCACCATGCCGAAGATATCGTGGGGGAATTCAATCATCTCGCCGAACATGGCGTCGGCCAGCCCGTGGATGCGCACGATGCCGTCGGCGACACCCACGATGGTGCCTTCGTTGCGCGCCTGGGCGTCGAGATCGAGATTCTCGATCCGACCCTTGATGATGTCGCTGATTTCGGAAGGATTGAGTTGCTGCATGCCGTGTCCCTCGACTTCAGTGGTTCAGAAGGCTGGCGAGACGATTCAGACGCCCTCGTGCCGAACCGTCGATGACGGTATCACCGGCACGAATGACGACGCCGCCCAGCAGCGTCTCGTCCACCGAAGTGGTGATCGTGATTTCGCGGTTCAGGCGCTTTTCGAGCGCCTGTGCGAGCTTGTCCTGTTGCGCCTGATCAAGCGGATAGGCCGAGATGATCTCCACGCTGATGCGCTGCTCATGAGCTTCGCGTTCAGCCTCGAACAGCTCGCTCATGGCGGCGAGGGCATCGAGGCGCTGCTGACGCGCCAGCACCATCAGGAAGTTGGCGCCGCGTTCGGGCACCAGCTCACCCAGCAGTTCGACCAGGGTATTACCCTTGTCGCGCGCCGCACGGCGCGGGTCGTGAATAAGCCGGTGTACCCGCTCGTCGGCGGTCAACCGCGCCGCCTCGGCCAGCATCGCCGACCATGCATCGAGGCTGTCGTTCTCGCGGGCCAGCTCGAAGGCGGCTCTGGCGTAGGGACGTGCCTGGGTCACATTGTCCGACATAAGGCGTCCTCTCAGAGTTCTGCAGCGAGCCGGTCGACCATCTCGCGATGTTTCTTCTCGTCGATGGAGGACTCGAGAATGCGCTCGGCACCCTGTACGGCCAGCGTCGCCACCTGGGCACGCAGCTCCTCCTTCGCCCGCTGTACTTCGCTGTCGATTTCGCTGCGCGCGTTGGCAATCATGCGCTCGCCCTCGACACGAGCGTCATCACGCGCATCCTCGATCATCTGATTGGCGCGTGTGCGGGCCTTTTCAAGAATGCGAGCGGCCTCTTCGCGACTCTCACGCAGGGTCTCTTCGGCCTGTTCATTGGCCTGGCTAAGCTCGGCGCGCGCCCTGTCGGCCTCCTCGAGGCCGTCACGAATGCGTTGCTGACGCTCTTCGAGCGCCTTCGTGATCGGCGGCCAGACATACTTCATACAGAACCAGAGAAAGATCGCGAAGGCGATCATCTGGCCGATGAGCGTCATATTGATAGTCACGCGGATATACCTCCTGCGGTTTCGTGGTGGCCGGAAGCGGTCACACCGAGCGACCCGGGCCCGGTGTGAAGGATTTAACCGCCGGCGACGACGAAGATCAGGTACATCGCGATACCCACGCCGATCATCGGCACGGCATCAAGCAGACCGGCCATGATGAAGGTCTTGGTCTGCAGTTGGTCGCTCAGCTCCGGCTGGCGCGCGGTGGAGTCGAGCAGCTTGCCGCCCAGCAGACCGAAACCGATACCGGTGGCGATAGCGGCCCCACTGATCATGAGGGCGGCAGCAATGTAAACGAGTTCCATGGAGTGGCTCCTGTTTCAGGGTTAGCGATCAGGGATCAAGGGTGATTGAAACTTGCGTTGTTATTGGCGTTAGTGCTCTTCGAAGGCGGCATTCAGGTAGACCACGCTCAGCACGGCAAAAATGAAGGCCTGCAGCACGATGATCAGGATGTGAAAGATCAGCCAGGGAACATCCAGTACCCACATGATCCAGAAAGGTAGCAGGGCGATCATGATGAAAATCACCTCGCCGGCGAAGATGTTGCCGAACAGACGCAGTCCAAGGCTGATCGGCTTGACGCACAGCACTACCAGTTCCAGCAGCAGGTTGAAGGGAACCAGCGACCAGTGGTTAAAAGGCGTGAACGCCATCTCTTTGGCGAAACCACCAAGGCCCTTGTTGCGGATGCTGTAGAAAATGATCAGACCAAAGACCGCAAAGCCCAGCCCGAGGGTGACGTTGGGGTCGCTGGTCGGCACGATACGCATGTAGTCGACGCCAAATCTGGCAAAGATCTGCGGGAACAGATCGATCGGCAGCCACTTGAGGGCGTTCATGAAAAATATCCAGCAGAACAGCGTCAGTGCCAGCGGCCCGATCAAGCGGCTCTGGCCATGAAAACTGGTGCGCACAATGCCTTCGCAGAACTCGAACACCATCTCGAGCGCATTCTGAATACCGGACGGCACACCGGTGGTGGCGGTTTTACCCAGATGGCGAAACAGCCACAGAAACAGCAGCCCGGTGGCGATCGACCAGCCCATGGTATCGACATGGATGGCCCAGAAGCCCATCTGCCGAGCCTCTTCGAGGCTGTGGGCAAAGGACCAGCCGTGTTCGGGATGCAGGCCGAAGGTCAGGTTCTGCAGGTGGTGCGTGATGTAGTAGGTCGAACTGGTCGTCTCGCCTGCCATAACGTTGCCTTGAATCCTGTTTTAGTGGGAACCGGCTCGGCCGATCAGCCAGGGGCCTGCCCCGTAAACGCCCTGCACCAGGGCGAAAGTCGCGAAAAACCATACAGGCGCCTGCGGCGGTACAATGCTGAAGACAACAGCAAACAGCAGCATCACCAGCATATATTTGCCCACCTGAGCGCGATACAGACTGCCGATCATGCGAGCCCTGAAACGTGCTCCCCGATACATGAAAGCTCGCCACGCAAACCAGGCGTTGGGTATCAACGCCACCAGGCCGCCCAGCAGTGCGGAAAGGGTGACACTACCTTTTCCGACGATCAGGCTCAATGCTACGACAGTCAGGATGACGCCGACCTGAGCCAGCAGCAGGCGATGCACCCCGGGACGCTTCGGTCGCGCCGGAGCCACTCTGTGCGGTCGTTGCATGAGCTTTTTACGCCTTCACAAGCTTTGACGCGCCACGTTCGAACGGGCAGGCGGATTATAAGGAAGCCCCCCGGCGGCTTCAACGCTGCCGGTCGGGAAATCACCGCTGTAAAAGCCTATCTGCGCCAAAAGCGGGTCGATCCTGTGTCAAACCGGCACCGTTGACAACACCGGGTTAAGTCGCGTTTAAGCGCTTGATCCCGTTTACGGGCCGCAATGCCGGGGAGGTCAACCGATGTGGGAGAGGATGCCGTCGAGCTCGTCGAGGCTGGTATAGCGAATGGTCAGGCTGCCCTTGCCGCTTTTATTGTGGCTGATGTTGACGCGCGCACCAAGCAGCTCGGCGAGCTGATTCTCCAGCCGATCGACATCCTTCGAGCCGCTTTCGACGGGTGCGGGCTCCTTTTTTTTCTGCTCGGCAAGGCGTTTGACCAGTGCTTCAGTCTGACGCACTGTCAGCCCTCTGGACACGACCTCGCGCGCTGCCTCGCGCTGACGTGCGCCCTTGAGCGCGAGCAGCGCGCGGGCGTGGCCGACATCCAGCTCGCCCCGGGAAAGCAGCGTCTGCACCTCTTCTTCCAGTGCCAAAAGGCGCAGCAGATTGGCCACCTGGGCGCGTGATCGCCCTACGGCGTCAGCGGCCTGCTGCTGGGTGAGCGAAAATTCGTCCATCAGCCGCCTGAGCGCCAGCGTCTCCTCGATCGGATTGAGGTTTTCGCGCTGGATGTTCTCGATCAGCGCCAGTGCCAGCGCCGACTCGTCGTCGAGTTCGCGTACTACCGCCGGAATGACGTCCAGCTCGGCCAGTTGGGCGGCCCGCCAGCGGCGCTCGCCGGCGATGATCTCATAGCGCGCTTCGCTGCCTTCGGGCAGTGGTCTGACCACGATAGGTTGCATGACGCCACGATTGCGAATCGAGGCCGCCAGCTCCTCGAGCCGCTCGCCGTGCATCTCGCGGCGCGGCTGGTAGCGCCCGCGGGTCAGTTCGGCCAACGGCAGGCGTTCGAGACGTTCACGGCTGTCGATCAGCGGCGAGGCATCGGCCGGCACCGCGGCACCCTGTTCGCCGTCGTCATCCAGGGGTACCTGTGAACGCTGGCGAGCATTGGCACCGATCAGGGCATCCAGTCCTCTGCCCAGGGCACGTTTACGCGTCATGAAGGGATCCTCGCTTGAGGGCCTGAGGGATACCGGCAAGGCATCGTGACAGCGCCATGATGACACCGCCCGCGGCCTGCGCAAAGTCCGCTGCGGATTGTCCGGATCGACACGATGGTCATGGCGATACTACAGCGACAGCCGGCGCGCCAGTTCACGCGCCAGCACGCGATAGGCATGAGCACCGCGCGACAATCGTGCGTAGCGATTGATCGGCTGACCGTGACTGGGGGCTTCGGCAAGGCGCACGTTGCGCGGAATGGTAGTACGCAGCAGATCGTCACCGAAGTAGTTCGACAGCTGATTGCTGACGTCGCGGGTCAGGCTGTTGCGGTTATCGAACATGGTGCGCACGATGCCGTCCAGCGACAGCCCCGGATTGATGCCGTCACGAATCTGCTCGACGGTATCGAGCAGCATGGAAAGACCCTCGAGGGCATAGAACTCGCACTGCAGCGGAATCAGCACGCCGTGCGCCGCGGTCAAAGCATTGACGGTCAGCATGTTGAGCGACGGCGGGCAGTCGATCAGCACTACGTCGAAATCGCCGGCGAGCGGAGCAAGCGCACGCTCGAGGCAGCGCTCGCGGGCATCGCGGTCGAGCAGGGCGACCTCGGCGGCGGTAAGGTCACCGTTGGCGGGCAGCAACTGGTAGCCGGCTTCGGCGCAATCGATGAGCGCCTCGCGGGCCGGCAGCTCTTCCAGCAGCACATCCAGCGTACCGCCGTTGGCAAGCCCGTGCTTGTCGATGCCGCTGCCCATGGTGGCGTGACCCTGGGGATCAAGATCGACCAGCAGCACCCGCTTTTTGAGCGAGGCCAGCGCCGCGGCGAGGTTGACGGCAGTAGTGGTCTTGCCGACGCCCCCTTTCTGATTGGTCAGTGCGATGATGCGGGCCAAGAGTGATGTCCTGTTGTGTTGTCTCTGAAAAGCCTGTCAGCGCGCCTCGATGGTCAGCAGGTGACGCTGCCCCTGCTCGCCGGGCACCCTCAGCGCCCGGGTGTTGGTGATCAGCGCCTGCTCGGGCAGAGCGTCAATCTCTGCCTGGCCCACCATCGCCAGCCAGTGGCCGCCGGGAGTGAGCAGATGCCGTGTCAGGGCAACGAAGGCGTCGGGGGCGGCGAAAGCACGGCTGATGATCTGCTCGAAACGCGCGCCCCCGAGCTGCTCGACGCGCTCGTTCAATGCCGTCACGTTATCGATACCCAGCTCGAACAGCACCTGACGCTGAAAGCGAATCTTCTTGCCCACGCTGTCCACCGAGGTGACAGCGATATCGGGCCGTGCGATCGCCAGCACGATGCCGGGCAGGCCGGCACCGCTGCCCACATCCAGAAGCCGCGGTCCCTCGATGAAGGGCAATACGGCGAGGGCATCGAGCAGATGGCGCGTCACCATCGTCTGCGGATCGCGTACTGCCGTGAGGTTATAGGCCCGGTTCCACTTGTTCAACAGCGCGACAAAGGCCAGCAGACGTTCGCGGACGGCACTTTCGACCTCGAGCCCCAGCGCCGCCAGCCCCGTATCGAGGCGCTCACCGAGCGCGTTGCTCATTCACCGCTCGCTCGCGCTACGCCGGAGCGATCACGCTTTTTGAGATGAATCAACAGCATCGAGACCGCCGCCGGCGTGACGCCGGGAATGCGGCCGGCCTCGGCCAGGGTTTCGGGGCGCGCCGTCTCGAGTTTCTGGCGAATCTCGTTGGAGAGCCCGTCGATGCGGCTGTAGTCGATATCAGCCGGCAGCCGGGTTGCCTCGTGGCGCCTGAGTTTTTCGATTTCCTCGCTCTGACGGTCGATATAGCCGCGGTATTTGGCCTGAATCTGCACCTGCTCACGCACCAGCGGATCCTGCGGCGCTCCCTCGCAAAGCGCCGCGATATCGTCGTAACCGAGTTCGGGGCGACGCAGCAGATCAGACAGGCGCTGCTCACGCGAGAGCGGGCCGATGCGTTCGGCAAGCCGGGCGGCCGCCGCGCTGCCGGGCTGAACCCGGATTTGATCGAGGCGGGCCTGCTCGGCCTCGATAGCGTCACGGCGGATTTCGAAAGCGCGCCAGCGGTCATCATCGACCAGCCCCATGTCGCGGCCCAGTGCGGTCAGGCGCAAATCGGCGTTGTCCTCACGCAGCAGCAGACGGTACTCGGCGCGGGAAGTGAACATGCGGTAGGGCTCCTGAGTGCCCATGCGAATCAGGTCGTCGACCATCACGCCGATGTAGGCCTCGTCACGCCGTGGCCACCAGGCCTCCAGCCCTTTGACCCGACGAGCCGCGTTGAGGCCGGCCAGCAGCCCCTGGGCAGCGGCCTCCTCGTAGCCGGTGGTGCCGTTGATCTGACCGGCGAACCAGAGATTGTGGATAACCTTCGTTTCCAGCGAGTGCTTCAGATCGCGCGGATCGAAGAAGTCGTATTCGATGGCGTAGCCGGGGCGGGTGATGTGGGCATTTTCGAGCCCTTCGATGGAGCGCACCAGTTCAAGCTGGGTATCAAACGGCAGCGACGTGGAGATGCCGTTGGGGTAGAGCTCGTGGGTATCGAGACCTTCCGGTTCGATGAAGACCTGGTGGCTCTGCTTGTCGGCGAAACGGTGGATCTTGTCCTCGATCGACGGGCAGTAGCGCGGCCCGGTGCTGTCAATCACTCCGGAGTACATCGGCGAGCGGTCGAGGTTGGCGCGAATGATGTCGTGAGTGCGCTCGTTGGTGTGGGCAATGAAGCAGCTCACCTGCTCGGGGTGCATATCACGGTGGCCCATCCACGACATGACCGGTCGCGGCGTATCGCCGGGCTGCTCGCCGAGTTTCGAGAAATCCACCGTTCTGGCGTCGAGCCGCGGCGGTGTACCGGTTTTCAGCCGCGCGACACGCAACGGCTGTTCGCGCAGCCGTTCGGCCAGTGCGTTGGCGGCCGGGTCTCCGCAACGTCCGCCGCTGTGATGTTCCATACCAATGTGGATCACGCCACCGAGGAAAGTACCGGTACACAACACCACGGCGTCGGCCATGAAACGCACGCCACCACGGGTCAGCACGCCACGTGCGGTATCGCCTTCGACGATCAGGTCATCGGCGGCCTGGGAGAAGATCGACAGGTTGGGCTGATTCTCCAGCATGTGGCGAATCGACGCCTTGTAGCGTACCCGATCGGCCTGAGCACGGGTGGCGCGCACCGCCGGCCCCTTGCGCGAATTGAGGGTACGAAACTGGATGCCGCCATGGTCCGTGGCCAGTGCCATGGCGCCGCCGAGAGCATCGATCTCCTTGACCAGATGGCTCTTGCCGATACCGCCGATGGCGGGATTACAGGACATCTGGCCGAGGGTTTCGATGTTGTGGGTCAGCAGCAGGGTACGACACCCACTACGAGCGGCAGCCAGTGCGGCTTCGGTACCCGCATGACCACCGCCGATGACGATTACATCAAAGCGGTCGGGGTAAATCACGTTGTCAACCTCGAAAAACGGGAAAGCAGCAGGCGATCAGCGGTAAGCGTCGGTCCTTTGGTCGGATCCGATTCCGTGAGCCCGCTGTTGGTAGCGGTTATCGGTTGCCCACAGGGGTTTGAACCGGCTGTGGGCAACCTTCCTTGCGAATGGTGCGCAGTATAACGCGACTGTGAACAGGCGTCAGGGTTTTCCACATTGGGCACCACACCTCATCGGGTTTCAATATTTAAAAACAGTCTTTTTAAATAAGAAGTTCTGTTGTGGTTGTGATTACTGGGGACGCTCGATTCTGTGGAAAAGCCGATTTTTTGTAAAAAAATCAGTTGCTCACCATGTTGTCTCAACGGTTGTGAAACTGCGCGCGGTGCGGGCACAGTCTCTGCGAAGGCTGTGCACAAGATCCCTTTTTACCCACAGGCGTTGCTGTCCCGGTTTTTTCAACCGGGCTGTACGGCAGTTGTGCCCGCAGGCGTTCAGTGCTGCCGGCAAGTATCCGAAGCGTGCTGAAAGCCGCCGGTGACAGGAGTTGTAGGCAGAAAAGGAGAGGCCTGAAATTTTTTTTGTCCACAGGGGGAAAGCGGCATTCAGACCGGGAGCAGGAAGGCGAAAATAGCGTCAGGCGGACCTGGGGGGTGCCCGCCACGCAGTGGTGGCCCCAGGGGTGCCCGCCAGGGAGGGCAGGGCACAAAAAATCGCCGGGAGCGATTTTTGACGCCGCAGGCGGCCCCAGGGGGGTGCCCGCCAGGGAGGGCAGGGCACAAAAAATCACCGGGAGTGATTTTTGACGCCACGCAGTGGCGGCCCCAGGGGTGCCTGCCAGGGATGGCAGGGCACAAAAAATCACCGGGAGTGATTTTTGACGCCACGCAGTGGCGGCCCCAGGGGTGCCCGCCAGGGAGGGCAGGGCACAAAAACGCCTGCTCGAAGGCAGGCGTGTATTGAAGCGCTGACAGGCGGCGACTCAGACGGTAAAGGAGGCGCCGCAGCCGCAGGTGGTAGTGGCATTGGGATTTTTGATCAGAAAACGCGCGCCGGCCAGGCCCTCCTCGAAGTCCACCGTGGAGCCGACCAGGTATTGATAGCTCAGCGGGTCGATCACCATGGCGACATCGCCGTTTTCGATCACGGTATCATCGTCGTTGAGGTTGTCGGCAAAATCGAAGCCGTACTGAAAGCCCGAACAGCCGCCTCCCGTCACGTAGACGCGCAGCTTGAGAGCGGCGTTGCCCTCCTCGATAACCAGCGCTCTGACTCGCGCTGCTGCGGCGTCGGTGAAGATGAGCGGTGTCGGGACAAAGGATTGTGCTGTCCCGCTCATCGCGGCCTCCCTGTTGGATAGCGAACGGCACAGGGCCGAATGATGCCTCATTATCGTCAGCAAGGCGCCGAGGGGTCAATCGCGGCAATTGATTCATGCGCGACCGACAATATCGGCGACGCCTGAAACCGCCAATAGTGATAGGCTTGTAAAGGCCATGGCCCGGACAGGGCAGCGTCAGGGAGATCGGGTTTGCCACGCCTACCGCGTCGTATATCGCAGTGGAATCTGGAAAATTTTCGTCGCCAGCTGGCCACCGTCGATGCGCTGCCACAGCTTTGCCTGTTGGCAGTGATGTCAGGAGCATTGACCGGCATCATCATGATTGCCTTTCGCGAGCTGATCAGCCTTGGTGCCCTGCTGTTCATGCCCGAAGGGAGCGGCGAAGCCTTCGAGGCGCTGCCGATGGCGATGCGTGCGGCACTGCCGGTGATTGCCGTGGTGATCATTGGTGTGGGGCTTGGCTGGCAGAAAAAGAGTGCGCGGCGGATGGGCATCGTCCACGTCATTGAACGCTTCACCTATCACCAGGGCGTAATGGCGCGCAGTAACTGGCTCAACCAGTGGTGGGTCGGCGTTGTCTCTCTGCTGGGTGGTCTTTCCGCTGGCCGCGAGGGGCCGGCAATCCATCTTGGTGCCGGCGCCTCGGGCTGGATCGGTCAGCAGCTCAAACTGCCGCACAACAGCCTGCGGGTGCTGGTCGGCTGCGGTGTGGCGGCAAGCATTTCAGCCTCTTTCAACACCCCGGTGGCGGGGGTGATCTTCGCCATGGAAGTGGTCATGATGGAGTACACCCTGACCGGTTTCATGCCGGTGATGCTGGCTGCCGCTACCGGTGCGGTAATTACTCAGATCTACTTCGGCACCGCTCCTGCTTTCATGGTGCCCAGCGTGGTCGAGCCACAGCTGATCGATATTCCCTGGATCATTCTGATGGCGCTGGTCATCGGCATCATGGCCGGTGGCTTCATCCGGCTGGCCGGGCTCGGCAAGCGTTCGGACAAAATGAGCTGGCCCTTTCGCCTGCTGCTGGCCGGGGTGCTGACCGGCGTGGTGGCCTGTTTCTACCCCCAGGTGCAGGGCATTGGCTACGATAGCGTGACGCAGATTCTTGCCGGCAATGTGGCGCTGGATGTGCTGCTGGCGCTGGCGCTGGGCAAGCTGCTGCTGACTGCGATATCGCTGGCCTGCGGCGTGCCGATCGGGGTGGTCGGCCCGACGCTGGTGATCGGTGCGGCGGCCGGAGCGCTTTTCGGTATCGGTGCCACCGAGCTTCTGCCTACCACGGTGTCCGATGCCAATCTCTACGTCATGCTGGGTATGGCGGCAATGATGGGGGCGGTGCTGCAGGCGCCGCTGGCGGCGATCATGGCGCTGCTGGAGCTGACCCACAGCCCCGATCTGATTCTCTACGGTATGCTGGCGGTACTCAGCGCCTCGCTGACCGCGCGCCTGGCCTGGCGCACCCAGGGCTTTTTCATTACCACCCGTCAGGGGAGCACCCTGCATCCGCTGCATGAACCCTTGATGCAGGCGCTGGCACGGGTTGGCGTAGGCGCGGTCATGGACCGCAGTGTGACCGTCACCGCGGCGCAGATCGATATCGAGCGCGCTCGCCAGCTGCTGGCCTCACGACCCAAATGGCTGCTGATCCATCGCCAGACCGATCGCAGCCGCGCCGATACCGAACCGGGCAAGGCGCCGCTGGCGCTGCTGGCAGCCGACATGGCGCGGGCGCTGGATGACGACGAGGAGTCGCCGGGCTGGAAAAACGACGGCACTATCGACCTGCTGGAGATTCCCGGCAAGCGCCTCGAGCTGGCTCCCATCGATTTGCAGGCCACGCTTGCCGAAGCCTACGAGCGACTCGATGATCGCCGCCTCGACGCACTCTATGTACGCCATATTACGGCGCCCATGATGCATCGGGTATCGGGAATCATTAGTCGTGACGCCATAGAAAACTATTATCGCTGAAAGCGAACACTGCTGATCGGCGTGGCTGCCGATCCGTACCGACCGTCGACGAGGAGTTGCCATGTACAGCTGGGTGCTCAGCCTCCATATCATCGCCTTCGTGGCCTGGTTTGCCGGGCTGCTCTATCTGCCGCGTCTTTTTCTCTACCATGTGCATAGCCTGCGCCAGCAGGACGAGCAGGGCGCCAGCCGCTTTCAGGTAATGGAGCGCAAGCTCTATCGCGCCATCATGAACCCCGCCATGATCGCCACCCTGGTATTTGGCATCTGGCTGGCGGTGCTCGGCTTCAACACTCTGTTCGGTGCCGTCTGGTTCTACCTCAAGCTGCTACTGGTCGTGGCGCTGATCGGCTATCAGCATGTCTGTCTTGCCAATCTCAAGCGCTTTGCCGCCGGTACCAACCGCCGCGGCCGGCTCTATTTCCGCGTTTTGGGCATGATACCGGCGCTGCTGCTGATCGCCATCGTGGTACTGTCGGTGGTCAGGCCCTGGTGAGGCAGCTGCCCAACGTGCTGGTGCTTTCCGGCCACGACCCCACCGGCGGCGCCGGCATGATCGCCGACGTTGAATCGATCCGCGCGCTGGGCGGTTGGCCGCTGACGGTACCCACGGCGCTGACGCGCCAGACCACCCGCGACGTGGTAGCGGTCGAGCCCAGGCCCGCCGAGGAGATCGAGGCGACGGCGCAGGTGGTCATCGACGACTGCCCCATCGCTGCTATCAAGGTGGGGCTGATCGCCGACGACGCCTCGCTTGCCGCAGTCGTCGCTCTCTGCCGCGCCCACCCCGAACTGCCGATCGTTGTCGATCCGGTTCTGAAGGCAAGCGGCGGGCGTGAACTCTCGAATCATGCATTGCTGAAGGCGTTCGTGCGCCATCTGCTGCCGCAGGCTACGCTTTTGACACCCAATCTTGCCGAGCTGGCACGACTATCGCAGGGTGTTGGTGACGTTTTGCAGCAGGCGCAGCGGCTTCTCGATGCCGGTGCCGAGGCGATTCTGGTCACCGGCACCGATACGCCCGGTGAAGCCCCCGGTGAGCAGGTGACCCACCGCCTGTTCACCAGTAGTGGTGCCATACACGAATGGCACTGGCCCAGACTGGCAGGGGAGTTTCACGGCTCCGGCTGTACGCTGGCCGCCGCTATTGCAGTGCAGCTGGCAAAAGGCGATGAACTGACGGCCGCCTGTGCCACCGCGCAGCGGTTCAGCTGGCAGGCACTATCGCAGGCGCTGAACCAGGGGAGCGCTCAGGCACTGCCCGACCGTTTGTGGCACTGTGCCGGCATGAATTCCGATCGAGGAGAGAGGTAATGCCAGCATGGCAGCATGGTCTTTACGCCATCACCGACGAACATCTGCTGGGCGACGACGCCCGCCTGATCGACGCCTGCGAGGCAGCGCTGTCGGCGGGCATTGCGCTTCTACAGTACCGCGACAAGTCCGCCGACGAGGGCAAACGAGAACGTCAGGCGCGGGCGCTCAAGGCGCTCTGCGATCAGTATCGGACACCGCTGATCATCAATGACGATGCGGCGCTTGCCTGGCGCCTGGGCGTCGGGGTTCATTTGGGGCGGAGCGACGGTTCCATTGCCCGCGCGCGCAAGGCGCTGGGCCCGGAGGCGATCATCGGCGCCAGCTGCCAGGGCAGCCTGGAGATCGCCGAACAGGCCAAACGTGAGGGGGCCAGCTATGTCGCCTTCGGGCGTTTCTACCCCTCGACGACCAAGCCCGATGCTCCCGAGGTGGATATCGCCGTGCTCGAACAGGCGGCGCGCCTTGAACTGCCGCGCGTCGCTATCGGTGGCGTGAACAGTGACAATATTGGCGCCACCGTGGCGGCCGGTGCCGATCTGGTGGCGCTGGTGGCGGCGATTTTTGCTTCACGGGATCCGGCTGCCGCGGTCACAACGCTCAATGGTCGGGCCGGCTGGTCGGCATAGTGTTATCCACACCCGGTGGGTGGCGTCTGCGATCAACCGGCTGTGGACAGTGTTGTAATCCTGTTTTGATGCGGGCGGACGTTGAGCTGTCCGCCTGCCATGTTCGAGGAGCGTGACAATGGAAATACCGACTTCCGAGACGCTTTTTGCCCGCGCCGGAAAGCGTATCCCCGGCGGCGTCAACTCGCCGGTGCGGGCCTTCAAGGGGATGGGCCGTGCACCGCTTTTCATCTCCCGTGCCCGCGGGCCCTATCTGTTCGACGTCGAGGGGCAGCGCTATATCGACTACGTCGGCTCCTGGGGACCGATGATCACCGGTCACGCCGATCCCGATGTGCTGAGTGCGGTGCGCGACCGGCTGGAGGATGGCCTGTCGTTTGGCACCCCCACCGCGGTGGAGACCGATATGGCGGAGCTGATCTGCGAGATCATGCCGTCGATCGACATGGTGCGCATGACCAACTCCGGCACCGAGGCGACCATGTCGGCGGTGCGGCTGGCACGGGGCTATACCGGGCGGGATAAAATCGTCAAGTTCGAGGGTAACTACCACGGCCACGTCGACTCACTGCTGGTCAAGGCCGGTTCCGGTGCCCTGACCCACGGTGAGCCCAGTTCGCCCGGCGTGCCCGCCTCGCTGGCCGAACACACCATTACCCTCTCCCATAACGACAGCGATGGCGTGCGCCGCTGCTTCGAGGAGATGGGCGACGAGATCGCCTGTATCATCGTCGAGCCGGTGGCCGGCAACATGAACTGTATTCCTCCCGAGCCCGGCTTTCTCGACACCCTGCGCGAGGTGTGTGACCAGAGCGGCGCGGTGCTGATCTTCGACGAAGTGATGACCGGCTTTCGCGTCGCGCTCGGCGGCGCTCAGGCCTTTTACGACGTTACTCCCGACCTCACCTGCCTGGGCAAGATCGTCGGCGCCGGTATGCCGGTGGGCGCCTTCGGTGGCAAGCGCGATATCATGGCGCACCTGTCGCCGCTGGGACCGGTCTACCAGGCCGGTACGCTGGCCGGCAATCCGCTGGCCATGGCAGCCGGTATCGCGCTGCTCAGAAAGATCCGCCAGCCCGACTTTCATACTCGTCTCGCCGAACGGGTCGCGACCCTCTGCGACGGCCTCGAACAGCGCGCCGCGGCAGCGGGTGTCCCCTTGATAACGCAGCGCGCCGGCGGCATGTTTGGCGTCTTTTTCACCGAGCAGTCCAGCGTCAGCGACTTCGAGACCGTGACACAGTGCAACGTCGAGCGTTTTCGGCGCTTCTTTACCGCCATGCTCGACCACGGCGTTTACATGGCACCCTCACCGTTCGAGGCGGGTTTCATGTCGAGCGCTCACAGCGATGAAGAGATTGCCGCCACCCTCGAGGCCGCCGAACAGGTTTTCGCCGAACTCGAATAAGCCGACCGTCGGGCGTTGCCGGCGCCCGCCCCCTTTTGACGCGGAGCGATGTCCTTGAACCAGAGACTGCCCCCCACCACGCTGGATGAGCTGGTCGACCGGCTTGTGGTATGTCACGCCCGGGCCGCTCACTGTGCCCCTGACAGTGACGTCGGTACGCCAGGATCGGTTCGCGATTCGGCACGTCAGAGTCTGGATCGGATCCGCCTGCTGCTGGATCAGAGTGAGGACATTCGCCGTCTTGATGAGCTGTCGCAGCGCAGCGAAGAGCTCGGCCAGCGGCTGGACGCGCAGTTCGCCGAACGCCGGCGCGAGGGGCGGGTGTGCGAGATCGGCAGCGAGATGCCACGGACCGATACCGTGCAGCATGACGGGCGCACACTGCAGCTCAACGGCATCGAACCCGGAAGCGTACCGAGCTGCCGCGACGCCTGCCTTGATCTCGCCGCGCTGCTGGTGGATCTGGAGGTACGCGACGAACAGATGCTGGCCGATCATGCGCTCAATCGCTACCTGGAGTGCAGCGGCGACTACGCTCTGGTGCCACTGCTGAGCTGGTACAAGATCCTGTGCGCCATGATGGCTGCCGAGCAGGTACTACGGCGGTTGCAGCAGCCCGGACTGCAGAGCACCGACCGCGACGCGATGCTTTCCGATTACCGCCGCCATGTGGCGCTGGCCGAGCGCTACAGTGAAATGACCATTCCCTGGCTGCTGGTCAGTGTGGGTGTTGCGGGCAGCGGCAAGAGCCGTTTCACCGAACAGGTCGTGCGGAGGCTGGGCGCGCTGCGGTTGCGCTCCAACCTGGAGCGACGGCGGCTGCGGGCGACGCACGGCACCGAATCGGATGCCAGGCGCTACGATGACGCCACCAATCGCGCCACCTACGAGCGTCTCGGGGAGCTGACCGGCATTCTGCTGTCGTCGGGCTATCCGGTCTGTATCGATGCCACTGCGCTCAAGCGTACACAGCGCGATCGGCTACGGCACGAGGCCGAAAAACGCGGGCTGGCGGCGCTTCTGATCAGCTTCGAAGCCGATGACGAGACCCTGCGCGACCGGGTGCGACGGCGCAGTCTGCGCCGCGAGGAGTCGCCACAGGCGGCGATCGAGGTGCTGGATACGCAGCTCGGCGCGCGCGAGGCGTTCGGCGAAGATGAGCTGCCGTGGCTGATCCATCTCGATACCACCGCCGAAAATGCCAATACGACGCTGGTCGCGCTGATTCGCGAGCGGCTGCGACTTGATCGGCGTGGCATCTGAGTGGCGCCGGGAAGAAGCCGGTGTCGTGCTATTCGTGCGAGGAAGCACCGCGCGCTGAAGGAGCCAGTGGCGTGCCGCCCAGATTCTGGCGCACCCAGTTCATGGCCTGAATACGGTTGCTCACCTTGAGCTTGCGAAAGATGTTATAAAGATGTGACTTGACCGTATGCTCGCTGACGAACAGCTGCCCGGCAATTTCGGTGTTGGATGCGCCGGTGCCCAGCAGGCGCAGGATCTCCAGTTCACGCTGGGTGAGCCCGTTGGCCGGACGGAAGGCGTTGATCTGCTGGCGCCGGTAGAAGCGAATCAGCCGCGTCATCAGATTACGCGACATCCACAGTTCCTGGTCGATCAGTTTGGTAATGCCCTTGCAGATCAGCGCCAGTGAATCGCGCCGGTAGAAAACGCCCTGCAGCCGGAAGGTAGTGGCCAGATTGACCGCCTGATCCTCGTCGACGAGGTTGAAAGCGGCAAGCGTCAGGTTGGCCCTGTCGCCGGCGACACTTTCTTCCCAGTGGAACATGTCCTTTTCATTGACGTGATCGGCGTCGAGCAGCACCACGCGCTGAATATCATCCTCGACCGGTACCGCATCGCGTGGCGTCAGGGCTTCGACATCGCAGCCGATGCGATCGCGCACGTACTCCATGAAGAGTTCGCTCTGCGGGTTGGTTTCGGTGACCAGCAGCACCGTCACCCTGAGTTCTATATCGTTATCCACAATGCCCCCTTAAGCCTCGCCCTCGGCGCATGGTACGGGCCCATTTTAATCCGGAAAACGTCTGAATAGTGGCAAGGGTATGACACTTTTATATCAGACGCCCTAATCTAGAGTCTGTCGTCCGGCTCATCGATAAGCGTGCAGATGTTCCGCCTCGCCCCATGACGCCATAGAATGGGGCATTCACTTCACAACGGAAGTCTCTTTCATGTCCGCTTCACGCTCTCTGGTCGTGGCCAGCCATAATGCCGGTAAATTGAGGGAGTTCCGCGAACTGCTCGGGCCGCTGTCATGGCAGGTAACGTCCCAGTCCGAACATGGTATATCGGCCGCGCCGGAAACCGGCTTGACCTTTATCGAAAACGCCCTGCTCAAGGCGCGGGCAGCCAGTGTCGGCAGTGGCCTGCCGGCGCTGGCCGACGACTCGGGGCTGGCGGTGGACGCGCTGGGTGGGGCGCCGGGCATTCATTCGGCGCGCTACGCCGACGCCCACGGCGACGATCAGGCCAACAACCGCAAGCTGCTGGAAGCGCTGGCCGAGGTGCCCGAAGGACAGCGTGGTGCCCAGTATCACTGCGTGCTGGTCTATCTGCGCCACGCCGAAGATCCGGTGCCCATCGTCGTTCACAGCAGCTGGGCGGGCGAGATCCTGTCGCTGCCGCGCGGCGAGGGGGGCTTCGGCTATGACCCGCTGTTCTGGGTGCCCGACCAGGGCGCCAGCGCCGCCGAACTCTCCGCCGAGCTGAAAAACCGCATCAGCCATCGCGGTCGCGCGCTGACCGAACTGATCGAGCGCCTGGGCGAGGGATGAGTGCTGAACTGCCGCCGCTGTCGCTTTATATCCATACCCCCTGGTGCGTGCGCAAGTGCCCCTACTGCGATTTCAACTCCCATGAGCTGCAATCGTCGCTGCCCGAGCGGGCCTATATCGATGCCCTGATTGCCGATCTGGAGGCCGATCTCGATGCGGCGGCCGGCCGGAAGCTGGAGAGTATCTTCATCGGCGGCGGCACGCCCAGTCTGATCAGCGCCGCCGGCTATTGTCGCCTGCTGGATGCCATCGCCGACAGGGTGGCGCTGGCAGAGGATATCGAGATCACCCTCGAGGCCAACCCCGGTACCTTCGAGCGCGAGCGTTTCTTCGGCTTTCGTGAGGCGGGCATCAACCGACTGTCGCTGGGGGTTCAGAGCTTCAGCGATACGGCACTGGCGCGTCTGGGGCGTATTCACGGCAGCGACGACGCCCGTCGTGCGGCGGCAACCGCGCGGGAAGCCGGTTTTGATGAGCTCAATATCGATCTCATGCACGGCCTGCCGGGACAGCGCGTGCAGGCGGCGCGGGATGACATCGAACAGGCGCTGGCCCTGTCACCCACCCATCTCTCCTGGTATCAGCTGACGCTGGAGCCCAACACCGCCTTCTACTCGCGCCCTCCCGAGCTGCCCGATGAGACCGTGCTGGAGGCGATACAGCAACAGGGTGAGACGCGGCTGACGGCAGCGGGTTTCGCACGCTACGAGATCTCCGCCTGGTCGCCCCCGGGTCACGCCTCGCGCCACAATCTCAACTACTGGCGTTTCGGCGACTATCTGGGTATCGGTGCCGGGGCGCATGCCAAGCTCAGCCGTCTCGAGCAGGGCGAGCTGGTGATCGAGCGGCGCTGGAAGGTGCGCCAGCCACAGGGCTATCTGGCGCGCCACACGCCGGCACAGAAGAGCGATCCGCGCGGTTTCACCGCCGGAAGCCGTGAGGTGGACCGCGACGAGCGTGGTCTCGAGTTTCTGATGAACGCCCTGCGGCTGGTGCAGGGCGTACCGCGCGGCGACTGGTCGGCGCGCACCGGCCTCGATGATGCCCGGCTGATCCGCCAGACCGCACCGGCGGTGAGGCGCGAGCTACTCGATCTCGACAGCGAGCGGCTGCGCGCCACGCCGCTGGGGCTTCTGTTTCTCGATGACCTGCTGGCGCTGTGTGACGACGAGATTCTGGTGCGCGGCTGATTCGAGAGTATCCATAAAAGGGAAATCGCCATGCTCTCCTACCAACACGTCTGGCATGCCGGCAACTTCGCCGATGTGCACAAGCATCTCGCCCTGTTTGCGCTGCTTGAGCGGCTGATGGAGAAATCCTCCGCCATGACGCTCTTTGACACTCACGCCGGACGCGGCCGCTACCCTCTCGATGAGCCGGAAACGGCGCGGCTGGGAGAGTACCGCGACGGCGTGCTGCCGCTGTGGCAGGCCGACCGCCTCGACAATGGGTTGCTGGCGCGCTTTCGTGGCGTGCTTGATGAGGTGCAGCGCTCTCCGGGCGGCGCACAGCCCGATCACTATCCCGGTTCGCCCTGGTGGTTTGCCCGCTGCCTGCGGCGCGGCGACAGTCTGCGCCTTTTCGAGCTGCATCCCGGCGAACATCGCCATCTGGAAGAGGCTGAACTGGGCCGCGGGCGCGTACAACGCCGCCAGGGCGACGGGCTGGCAGGATTCGCCGACGCACTGCCGGTCGCCACGCCACGGCTGGCGGCGCTGATCGACCCCAGCTGGGAGGTGAAGGGGGAGTTCGCGCAGGTGGCCAAAAGCCTGGCGCAGGTGATGAAAAAGGTACGCCATGCGGTGGTACTGATCTGGTATCCGCTACTGGCCGACCATCGCCACCAGCCGCTGCTCGACGGTATTCGCAAGCAGGGTATTCGCAACGTCTGGCGCAGCGAACTGACCCGCTTTGCACCCGGCAGCGTGCGCGGCCTGTACGGCTCGGGACTTTTGCTGCTCAACCCACCGTGGCAGCTCGACCTTCACCTCGATGAGGCGCTGACCGAGCTGGCGCGCCTCTACGGCGGCGCGGCGACACATGAAAGCGGCTGGTGGGTGGCGGAGTAGCCGCACGCTGTCTGGAGAGCGTTGCAAAACGCCCCCTGACCGCCATGTGCCGAGAGCAGGTTGAAAAAAAGGGTATCGCCAAAGAGGGCGAGCGCAGCGTCCGGGGAGGATGCTTAGCGCCCTTTGGAAACCTGCCCTCGGCGCTGGAACTCGATCATGAGACACCACACTAGTGAGTAACGGAGCCCTGGCGGGAAGCAGAAGGAATTTCGGCAACTGCTTTTTGCACGCCCGTTGCGCCCAGTGAATAGGGCACTACACGCGTGTCTTCAAGCGTTGCGAAGGTGTTGATCACCTCGTCGTAGGCGCGCTTCAGCACCGGCTGGTTATCGTCGGGCTGTTGGCTGACGAATACCGTATCCAGCGGGGCCTGATCACTTTCAACAAGACGCTTCATGCGCATCAGCCACCTGTCGCCCTTGTCGATAATGGCGCTTGAGTCCTTCAGTCTGAAGCTGATCGGCTTTATGGCCTGGCGGGGGCGGCCTTCCACCTGCCACACCAGCGGTAATCTGACCTGATGCAGTTCATCGCCCAGCACACTCTCGCTGTAGGTGCGGTTCGTGAAGCGCTTCAACCAATCGCTCACCCGGCCGGTAAGCAATGCCTCATGACTCGGGCGACGATCGAAATCATGATGCACATAGCGCATGAAAAGGGTGTCCAGCTCCTTTTGTGGTGTCTCCACCATGGCGGTGCCCGGTACACTGAAACGAAAAACGGTTTCACGCGGTGCAATCAGATGGCGAAAGAGACGACGCTGACCCTCACCGTCACCGCGACTTTTCTCCATCAACTGCGTCAGCCGCTCCAGCTCCAGTACAAATTCCCGCCGTGCCGCTCTGAAAAATTGCGCGGGAAGCTTGTCGAAAAAATGGGTCACGCGCTGGCTGGCGCGGGTTTCGACCCGATATAGAAAGCGGCCGTCGCTGCACAGCATGACAATGCCCAGATTGGCAAACTCTCCCGTTTCGGGATAGGGCTGAAAGCGCAGCACGGCGTAGTTACACACAAGGGTGCTCATGGCGCACTCCAGAATGACGCTTCTCGTAGTCTCTGCAGATAATAGAGTAGCGTATCAGGATCGGGGATAATCGGCAGCGTCTGCTCGACGGGATCAACAAAACGCCACTCTTCGGGTATCAGATCGATGATGTCGTCCCACTCCTCGAGCGCGGTTTCCATAAGCGTCTGATATCGCGCCTGCACTTCCAGGTCTTTCAACTTCTCACGCTGATGACTGAAGACATGACGGGCGAAGTCGCCCGGCGTGTCGTCGAAGGCCAGGTTGTGATCAATCACGACCAGTTCGTCATGCTGATCAAGCAGCAGATTAACGTTACCGCCCTTTTCGGTAAGGAAACGATCATGGTTGTTGGTCCATATATCGAACAGGAGTACACGCTGTTGCAGTTCGGCCGGGACTTTCGCTAATTGTTCGAATGCCAGTTCGCGGCTATAGGGCACGAGGCGAGAGGCGAAAGCGGGGCCATCGGCCAGATCATCCTCTCTTCCTGAAGGTTCAAGGCGCTTTGCGAAGGTCACGACTGCGCCGCATCGACGGATCGAATCTCCGCTGCAATCTGCTCGCTGACCTGTTGCCAGCCCGCCGACAGGGCGCGCACCAGCGCCGCATAGCCATCCTCGCCGAGCGGCTGTTCGACGTTGAAAGCGCGCTGGCTGATCAGGCCGCCGTCGCGGTCGCGCAACTGATAGCGCCCGGCAACCACCGCCACGCCATCGTAGCGTCCCTGAAAGGCGGTGAGGTCGACACGCACGCCGATATCGAGGCCTTCGAGCGTCGTCCCTTCCATCATCACCCGCCGCCGGTCGAGATTGTCTTCCAGCGTCTGGCGCAGGGCTCTGGTCAGCTGCGCGGCGATGCTGTCGGCCCACAGGTGGCCCTGGGCCTCGTTGATCTCGATATCGCTGAGCTGATAGATCACCCCCTGACCGTTGAGATAGTCCGCCATGCGTATTGGCGAGACCGCTACCTGCGGTGCCGAGGCGGGAAGACCGCTGTCGGTCGGTGAAGCGGCCACCTCGGCACCCGGCAGGGTGTAGCGGTGAAACTGAGTCGCCTGGCCGGCACAGCCGGCCAGCAGCGCCGCTGCCGCCACACCCAGCAGCGGCTTTAACCATCGCGACGGGCGGATTGTGTCGATGCTCATGGGCGGGCCCTCGGTACCGGATCGGCGATCTGATCGCGATTGAAGATCAGGGAGTTGGGTTGTTCGCTGATGGTGCGCGCAGCCGGCTGCAGCGAGCGTATCAGCTGTTCCAGTTGCTCCAGCGTGGAAACCAGTTCGCCGTAGGCCGGCGCGTCGCTGGAGTAGCCCGACAGCGTGCTCTCGATGCGGCGCAGAGTGTCACGCACCTCGCCGGGCAGCGCTCGGGTGGCTTCGTCGTCGAGCACCTCGTTGAGGTTCTCTGCGGTGGCGTTGAGCTCATCGATCAGCGCCTGCGAGCTGGCCAGCGTCTGATTGAGATTGTTGAGCGAATCATTCACCGGCAACTGGTTGAGCTTGTCGAGCAGCCCCGTCACCTTCTGCTCGATCTGTGCGAAACCGCCCGGCTCGCTGGGGAATATCGCAACGTCATCGTATTGTCTTGGCGTCCAGGCGGAAGGGTTCTTGACGAAGTTGGTATCGACGAACAGCGCGCCGGTGAGAAGGTTGCCGGTAGCCAGTGAGGCGCGCATGCCGTTTTCGAACATGCGGTTGAAACGATGGCGCCACTGATCGAGCGACTGTTCGTCGACCTCTGCCTGCAGCCGCTGCGGCTCGATGCGGATCAGCACCGGAATGCGGAAGCTCTCGACCTGGTTCTCCCTGAGCTGATCGATGCGCCACGGCACCGAATCCACCGTACCGATGCGCACGCCGCGATACTCCACCGGCGCGCCGCGGGACAGCCCGCGCACGGTATCCTCGACCATCAACACGTAGCGCAGATAGTAGCTGAAGCTACCCTGCAGGGCGTCCTCCTCGTCGCTGTAGAGGGTAAAGGCCAGATCGCTGTTTTCGCCGACCGGCTCGCCGGGCGGAATATCCTCCGGTACGCCGAAGGTGACGCCGCCGCTGACCAGTGACTCGAGCGAGGCGAGGCCCAGCGAGAAGCCCTCCGAGTTGAGATCGAAGTTGATTCCCGAGGCAAGCCAGAAGCGGGTATTGCTGGTCACCAGCGCTTCATAGGCCTGCTGAATGAAAAGTTGATAGTGCACCACACGGTCTTCGGTATCGAACTCGACCTGCTCCACCCGGCCGACGGTAAAGCCCTGGAACAGCACCGGGTCACCGACGCTGAGCGACCCGGCGTTGGCGCTGGTCAGGTGCAGTCTCAACCCCTGGGCGTCGGGGGGGGCCACCGGCGGCTGATCGAGCATCGTGAAGGTGCGCTGCTCCTCTTCGGCGCTGCCCGGCTGCAACTGGATATAGGCGCCGGAAAGCACGGTGTTCAGACCGCTGATGCCTTCGCGACCGATGCGCGGCTTGACTACCCAGAAGCTGGTATCGGCATTGAGCAGACGCTCGGTACCCTGGTTCATGCGCGCATGGATGACCGCATGGCTGGTGTCCTCCGACAGGGACACCGAAGTGACCTGCCCGACGTCGACGTTACGCGCCTTGATCAGGGTGTTGCCGGGACTGATGCCCTCGGCGTTATCCATGATCAGGGTGATCTGCGGGCCCTGCGAAGAGAGGCTGTGGAAAAGCATCCAGGCGC
Source organism: Kushneria aurantia DSM 21353 (assembly GCF_000382245.1). Classification (GTDB taxonomy): domain Bacteria; phylum Pseudomonadota; class Gammaproteobacteria; order Pseudomonadales; family Halomonadaceae; genus Kushneria; species Kushneria aurantia. The sequence goes on along the minus strand of NZ_KB907862.1, from coordinate 151,953 downwards.
CGATCAGCGCGGCGATCAGTGGAATCAGCCAGACCGGTGAGATGTGACGGTGCTTCTTGCGGCGGGCGGTCGCGTCGGTTTCGCTCATGGCCCCGTTTCCTGTGGTTGCCCTGCAGCAGCAGGCGAACTGGATGTTGACGTATCGGCACCCGAGTCGGTGCCCGGGTTACTGTCGACGGCGTCCCAGATGAGCCTGGGGTCAAAGCTCATCGCAGCGATCATGGTGATCACGACGACCGCGCCGAAGGCGATGATACCGGGCTCGGCGGAGACCGACATGAGACTGCCCAGGCGCACCAGCGCGGCCAGCAGCGCCACCACGAAGACATCGATCATCGACCAGCGGCCGATGAATTCGGTAATCCGATAGAGCCGGGTACGCACTTCGGGACGCCAGGGCTGTGGTCGGCGCACCTTGAGACACAGCCAGCCGAGCGCCAGAAGCTTGGCGATGGGCACCACAACGCTGGCGATGAAAATAATCGCGGCGATGGGGAAGTCGCCGTGATCGAGCAGCAGCAGTATCCCGCCCATGATGGTCTGGGTGGTGGTCTCGTCGAGACTCGATACCGTCATGATCGGCAGCACCATCGCCGGAATGTAGAGCAGGATGGAGAGCAGCACCAACGCCATGGTGTGCTGCAGGCTGAAGCGCCGGCGCAGATGCAGCTTCTCGCCGCAGCGACGGCAGTGGCAGGGGCAGGGGCTGTGGTGGCGGTAGTCGTTGAGGGTACCGCATACCGGGCAGCCGGCGACCTTTTGTGCCCGGCCGCTGTCGCCGGCCACGACATGCGCCGGCGGCGGCGGTTCCGCGGCGATGCGCTCCCACAGCCAGTCGCTGTCGATACTGCGGGTGAGCAACAGCATCAGTACCACGAACAGGCAGAAGGCCCAGAAAGAGACGCCGAAGCCGATGGTGGCCAGCGACATGATCTTGACCAGACTCACCAGCACCCCGATCAGAAACACATCGCCCATCATCCAGTGTTCGAAGTGGCGCAGGGCACGCAGCATCAGCCGCGCCTTTGGCGGCTGGTGATCGAGCAGCAGGGCGGCGTGAATCCAGATCATCTGGGCCAGAAACAGCAGCGGTATCAGCACCAGCACCAGCCATAGCACAATTGCCAGCAGGGTATAGCTGCCGCTGGAGAGAATGGCAATGGCGTCCGTCAGGCTGATGGCGCGCTCGATACCGCGCGCCGAAAAGGAGATGAACGGAAAGGCGAGCGCCGTCACCAGCGCCACGGTCGCGGCGACCGCCAGTGCCAGGGCGTGCTGGGCCGGCGCGCGCTTGCGCGCCATCAACTCATGATCGCAGCGTGGGCAGCGGGCGCTCTGTGAATAGTCGAGCGGCGGTATGACGCTGACCAGATCGCACTCATGGCAGATCCGCAGCGGCCGGGAAACGGAAATCGTGCTGGCGATGAGGCACTCCACGATCGACAACGCCAAGGGCCTTTACCGGGGCAGGAGGGCAGCGGTCGGCGCTGTGGCAAAAAAAATTAAACATTCGCTTGTGTATGTAAATAGCATTGACTGCCCGCTTCGACAAGACCGCTGTCGTCACGATCGGCTCAGGGCGCTTCAGGCTGATGCCAGAGATGATAATAGACCCCGTCGGGGCGGCTCAGTAGCGCCTCGTGCGAGCCCTGCTCGACGATACGGCCCTGCTGCATGACAAGAATCGCGTCGGCGTCGATCACGGTCGACAGGCGGTGCGCCACCACCACCATGGTGACCCGCCCCTTGAGGGTCGACAGCGCCCGGTTGAGGCGCGCCTCGGTGAGGCTGTCGACGCTGGCAGTGGCCTCATCCAGCAGCAGTACGCGCGGCCGGCGCAGCAGCGCCCGGGCCAGCGCCAGCAGCTGACGCTCGCCGGTCGATAGTGTCAGGCCGCGCTCGCCCAGCGGCGTTTCCAGCCCATCCGGCAGCCGGTCGATCAGCGCTCGTAGCTGGGCCTCGTCGATCGCTCGGGCGATCGACGCCTCGCTGGCCTCGAGCCCCATCAGCAGATTGTCACGCAGGGTGGTCGAGCGCACGAAGGGCTCCTGCGGCACACTGGCGATAGCGGCGTTGAGCACCTCGGGGGCGAGCGTCTCGATGCGCCGGCCGTCGAACAGCAGTGCGCCGCCGGAGACCGGCTGCAGCGCACAGAGCAGGTCCAGCAGGGTCGACTTGCCGCTGCCGGTGTGGCCCACCAGGCCCAGAAAATGCCCTTCGGCGATATCGAGACTGATGTCGTCGAGGGTGTTGGCGGCGGCGCCCTGATGGCGAAAAACCAGCTGTTCGAGGCGGTAGTCGGCGCGTGCTATGGGCCGGTGGTCGTCACCGCTTGTCGCCTGCGGGCGATCGAGCAGGGTCAGGATGCGGTTACCGGCAACGCCTGCCTGCTGAAAGATATTGAAGCGCTGGGTAATCTCGATCAGCGGCTCCGAGACGCGTCCCAGCCAGGTGACGAAGGCGTAGAGTACACCGATTTCGGCGCCGCCCTGAAGGCTGTCGAGGCCGTAGGCGATCAGCAGCGCGGCGAGAATGATCACCCCCACCAGGTCGAGCGCCGAGCGCAGCAAAAGCCCCGAAATACGGATGGTGTGCAGCCGGGCGTGATACTGGGCGACGTTGAGGCGGTGATAGCGCTCGCGAAAGCGCTCGGTCTGGTTGAACGCCTGCAGTACGCCCATGCCGCCGATCGCCTCGTTGATACGCGCGTTCTGGTCGGCGCGCAGCCGCCGAACTGCCATGGCGGCGGGACCACTGGCGCGCTGATAGCCCCAGATCACAACGGCGGCGACCGGAATCAGAGTGGCGGCGATCGCGGCCAGCTGCAGATCCATCAGCGCCATTGCCAGCAGAATGGCGACCAGCAGCACCAGGTTCTGCAGCACGGTGGCGAGAAACTCGACGTAGAGTTCACGCAGGTCGTCGGTGTCGTTGGTTACCCGCGCCACCATCTCGCCGGTCGGGGTGGCGTCGATAACGTGCTGCGGCAGGCGCATGACGTGACGAAACACCCGCTGGCGCAGAGCGTGCACCGCGTCCAGCGCAATGCGGGCGAACCACAGGGTCTGCAGATAGCGCCCCAGCGCCGCGATCAGCTGGCTGGCCACATAGAGGCCGGCGAGCAGCGCCAGCGGCGCGAGGCGCCAATCCTCGGGCACCAGATAGCCGTCGATGTAGTGCTTGATCAGCCAGGGGCCGAGCACATCCATGCCGGTGGCCACCAGCAGCACGCCGGCGGCCAGCGCCAGCCGTCCCGGCGCGCGGCCCAGCGGTCGCAGCATCATGGCGATCAGGCGACGATTGATCACGTTGGCTCCTCGCCGCTCTGCTGGCGCCACAGCCGGGCGTAGTGGCCGTCGCGTGCCAGCAGCGCGTCGTGGCGCCCCTGCTCAACGGCGCGCCCCTCGTCGAGTACCACAATATTGTCGCACTGCTGCACGGCCGACAGGCGGTGGCTGACGATCATGCGCGAACGCCCACGCTGGCGCGTCAGGGTCTCGAGCAGTTGCCGCTCGGTGCTCTGATCGACCGCCGACAGGGTGTCATCGAGCAGCATAATGGGCGCCTCGGAGAGCAGCGCACGGGCCAGCGCGACCCGCTGACGCTGGCCGCCGGAAAGCGTGACGCCGCGCTCGCCGATACGGGTAGCAAGGCCGTCGGGCAGCTGTGCCAGGTCGGTGCCGAAGGCGGCGGCCTCGAGCGCGTCGACGATCGCCGCCGCGCTGGCCTGCGGCCTGCCCAGCGCGACGTTCTCACCCAGACTCGAGGCGAACAGGAAAGGGTCCTGGGGCACGTAGGCGTACATGCCGCGCAGCGCTGCCAGCCGGTAGTCATCGAGCGGATAGCCGCCGAGGTGAATCTGCCCCTTCTCGAGCGGATACTGGCGCAGTAGTAGCCGTATCAGGGTGCTCTTGCCGCTGCCGGTGGCGCCCACCACGCCCAGGCTTTCCCCCGGCGGCAGCCGCAGATGTAAATCGCGCAGCGCCGCTGCTGTGGCCAGCGGGTAGGTGAAATCTGCGATATCCAGCTGCAGATCGATGGCCTCGGCCGTGTCGCGCTCGCCGGCGTCGACAATGGTCTCGCGCTCGTTGAAAAACGCGATCAGCCGCCGTGCCGCCGCCTCGCCGCGCTGCAGAATGTTGAGGCACCAGCCGAGTGCGAACATCGGCCAGATCAGCTGCACCAGGTAGAGGGTGAAACTGGTCAGCTCGCCCAGCGTGATGGCGCCTTCCAGATAGCGCCAGCTGCCCGCCGCCACCGTGGCCAGCATGGCGCTGCCCAGCGCCAGAAAGACCACCGGATCGTAGCGCGCCTCCATGCGCTGCACGTTGTAGCCGGCGCGGGCGTGGGCCTCGGCGCGGCGGTCGAAGTCGGCGATCTCGGCTTCGAGCAGCGAGTGCTGACGCAGCAGCCGCAGCCCGGCGATCGCCTCCTGGGTACGGTCGTTGAGTTCGGAAAAGCGTGTCAGCGAGTCGCCGAAGTGGCCCTGTACCCGCCGCGCGACCTGATAGAAGCCCCACGCCATGAAAGGGAAGGGCACCAGCGCGATCAGTGCCAGCGGTGCATCAATGACGAACACCATCATCGCCAGTACCAGCACCAGCGTCAGGGCGCCGTCGATGCTGGAGAGTACGCCTTCGCCGGCGGCCACCTCCACTGCGTCGATATCCTGGGTCGAGCGCGCCAGCAGATCGCCGCTGCGCCGGCGCTGGAAAAACCCCGGATCGAGGCGGGTCAGCTTTGCATAGAAACGATCACGCAGGTTGATGCCGAGCTGGTAGGAGGCGCCGAACAGCAGCATACGCCACAGATAGCGCAGCCCGTACATCGCCAGCGCTGCCGCCACCAGTATCATGGCGCGCTGCCAAAGCTGATCGGCGGCGAGAGCGCCGCGGTCGAGGGCGTCGATGATCCGTCCCGCCCACCAGGGCAGTGCCATGTTCAAAAGGCCCACCCCCAGCAGCGTGGCGATGGCGAGCAGATAGCGGCGACGGTGTCGCTTGATGAAGTCGAGTAGCAGCTGGCGCAGTGCCATGGGATCAGCGATCGATAACAGGAGATAAAAAGGCGACAGCGCTCGTAACGAGCGCTGTCGCGGTTGCGGCACCCATGATAACCGCCGCCGCGGGCGGCGGCGAGGCGGGGCTAAACCGACGTCGAATGCTTTTCGGCGGATGCCGCGGCGCCGGCGTCGTCATCATCGCGAATGGCGGCGATGAACTCGTCGCCCCAGCGGCGGATGTCGTTGTAGCTGACGATATCGTTCAACTGGCGCAGGCGCGCCTCGGCTTCGGTGCGCGGCAGGTTGAGCGCCATGTAGAAGGCGCGCGCCAGGTCGTGCTGGTCGTGGGGGTTGGTCAGCACCGCCCCCTTGAGCTCGGCGGCGGCGCCGGCGAACTCGGAGAGTACCAGCACCCCGCAGCCGCGGGTCATCGCCTGGCTGGCGACATACTCCTTGGCCACCAGGTTGAGGCCGTCGCGCAGCGGTGTGATCAGCGCCACGTCGGCCATGGCGTACCAGGCGACCACTTCCTCGAAGGGGAAACCACGGAAGTAGAACTGAATCGGCGTCCAGCCGATGCTGGCGAAGCGGCCGTTGATGTGGCCGATGATCTGCTCGATCTGCGTCTGCAGCTCGTTGTAGATCGTCATCTCCTTTGCCGCCGGCACGCAGATGCTGACCATGGTGACCTTGCCGTGCAGCTCGGGATTGTCATCCAGCAGCAGTTCGAAGGCGCGCAGCTTCTCGACGATGCCCTTGGTGTAGTCAAGGCGCTCCACCGACAGCATGACCCGCACCCCTTCGCACTCCTCGCGCAGTTGCTGCATGCGCTCGCGGCACACATCGCTTGCCAGCGCGCGCTCGACGCGACCCATGTCGAGCCCCACCGGATGGGCGCCGAGACGCACGATGCGAGTGCCGGTGTCGACCGCCGAGGTCATGCGCTCCAGCCCCACCGCGCAGCCATAGGTGAGAAAGCGCGGCGCGCAGCTCTGGCTGTCGACCGTTTTCAGCGGCGCCACGCCGCGGGCGACATCGACGAAGTTCTCCACCTGGCGCGGAATGTGGAAGGCAACATAGTCGCACTGCAGCAGGCTGCCGATAATGTCGCGGCGCCACGGCAGCACGTTGAAGACGTCCGCCGAGGGGAAGTAGGTGTGGTGGAAAAAGGCGATACGCAGATCGGGCCGCAGCTCGCGCAGATAGGCCGGCACCATCCATAGATTGTAGTCGTGAATCCACACCAGCGCGCCCTCGGCGGCCTCGGCGGCGGTGCGTTCGGCGAAGGCGCGATTGACCTCGCAGAACACCGACCAGTCCTCCTCGCGAAACACCGCCCGCTCCCAGAAGGTGTGCAGGGTGGGCCAGAAGGCCTCCTTGGAGAAGCGCTTGTAGAAGATGTCGACCTGCTCCTGCGACAGCGCCACGCGGGCTGCGGTCAGTAGCGGATACTGTTTGGCATCGACGCTGGTGTGCACCTCGAAGGGCTCGTCGCTCTCTTCATCGTGTACCGCCCAGGCGACCCAGGAGCCGCGCGCGTTGGCGAAAAAGCTCAGCAGGGTGGGCAGAATGCCGTTGGGCGAGGTCGGCCGGCGGCGCTGAATGCGGCCGTTGGCGCGAAACTCCTCGTAGGGTAGACGGTGGTAGACCATCACCAGCTCCGCCTTGCCGGTCACCGTGGCGTCGCTTTTCAGCTCCGCCGTCAGTCCGGCACTGCCCAGAAAGCCGAAGTGGGCAAAGGCCTCGACGATGCCGCCGCAGCCCGGTTCCTCGGCCTGCAGGGTGTGCGCCAGGTGGCGCGTCGCCTCCAGCAGGCCCGCCTCCGAGTTGCCCACGCAGACTGCCTTGAAGCCGGCGCTGAGCATCGCCAGGTCGTTGAGGGTGTCGCCGGCGACCAGCACCTCGTCAGGGTCGATCTCCAGCAGCTCGACCATCCTTTTCAGAGAGGAGCCCTTGTTGACCCCCTTCGGCAGCAGGTCGAGATAGCGCTCGCTGGAGTAGACCAGGTCGCAGCCGGTGCGTTCGGCAACCTCTTCGAGTCTGGGGTGGGAGGCGATCTGTGTATCGCAGTAGAAGGAGCAGCGGCGCATCTGCGGCTCGTCCTGACGCACCAACCCCTCAATGCCCTCCAGCGCGCCGGCCACGACCGACTCACCTGACCAGCGCTCGTCGATCTCGTTTTGCAGCGGCTGAATGGGGGTCAGTGAGTCGCCGTAATAGAGACTGGCGCCAACGTCGGCGATGATGAAATCGGGCTGCGGCAGGGTCGGGTCGGAGAGCAGCGGCAGGATCGCCTCCAGACTTCGGCCGCTGACGTAGGCGAGTTGAATCTCGGGGTGAGCGGCGATCGCCTGGTAGAGGCGCAGGCGCGTTTCGGCCTCGCCGCCCAGAAAGGTACCGTCAAGGTCGGTGGCAAGCAGCATGGTCCGTTCTCCTTGTAGCCGTCCGCCGCTTCGCCAGCCTCACGGGCTGGCAAAGCGTATCGAACCGGAATGTCGCTGACAGCATATCAGCCCGTGCCGTTGACCCGCTCGCGAATACGATTTTGTTCCTCGTAGTCATAGAAGTCCGGGTCAGCGAAAAGATCGGGCTGGGCGCTGTCGTGAAACATATCGAATACCTGCGGGCTGGTCTGCGACATCGGCTCGAAGTGCGCCGTTTCACCGGCCACCAGGGTCGACACGCGGCGGCGCCGATAGAGGGCGAAAACCCCCAGCAGGGCGAGTACCAGGGCGACGTAGAGTGGCATCGCCTGGGGCCCCAGAAAACTCATCGCGGTGCCCGCAATCAGCGGCGCCAGGGCGCTGCCGGCGCCCTGCATGACCAGCATGTCGGCGGAGCCGGCGACGATCTCGTCAGGGTTGAGCTGGTCGATCAGCTGCGCCACTGCCAGCGGATAGATTGAAAACGACAGGCCGCCCCAGAGGAAAAAGAGCGCCAGCAGCGCCTCGCGCTGCCAGGCGCCGGGCACCAGCGAGGTAAAGGGCATCAGCGCGGCGACGGCGGCGGCGATGATGACGACCCAGGTCATCACCCGAGCGCGATCGCGCTTGTCCGAAAAGCGGCCGATGGGCACCTGCAGCAGGGCGCCACCGACGATCGAAAAGCTCATCAGCAGGGCGATATCGCCGGTATCCCAGCCGAGCTGACGGGCGTAGACCGGCGCCAGCGACCAGAAGGCGCCCATCGCCAGCCCCGACATGAAGGCCGCCGCCACCGCCAGCGGCGCGAAGCCCAGAAGCGCCACCAGGCTACTGCGCGGACGCTCCGGTAACTCCGGCTGGCGCTTGCGGGTCATGCTCATCGGCAGCATTGCCCAGCAGATGAAGATGGCGCTGAGGGCGAACAGCAAAAAGCCCTCCGGCGTGGAGAGCCGCAGCACCTGCTGGGCCAGCGCCAGCATGCCGAGGTTGACCGCCATGTAAAGAGCGAATACCCGGCCGCGAATGTGCGCTGCCGCCGAGCTGTTGAGCCAGCTCTCGATCACCGTCATCACGGTAATGAAGGCCAGTCCGTAGATGATGCGCAGCACCAGCCACACCCAGGGGTTGACCAGCAGCACGTGCAGAAGCGCCGCCGAAGCGCAGACCGAGGCGCAGAAGGTGAAGGTGCGGATATGCCCCATGCGGCGGATCAGCCGGCCACTGACCCAGGTGCCGCCGATAAAGCCGATGAAGTAGCCCGACAGCACCATACCGAGAATGGCGGTCGAGAACCCTTCGTCGAGGCCGCGCAGCGACAGCAGGGTGTTGAGCAGACCGTTGCCCAGCAGCATCAGTGCAACCGTTGCCAGCAGCGCGCGAACGGGCCGTAGCAGTGCGCCCATGGGGCCTCCCCGGATATTGTTATGAAAGAGAGAGCAGCCGCGACCTTTGGTCTACGACTTTAGGATAACGCCATGTTGTTAACATAGCGCTTTCGATGCGGGAAGGCGAACTTCACTGTCAGGGCACTTTCGCCAGCCACTCGCGCCACCGTCAGCCTGCTGCCAAAAATCTTGTATTCGCCGTGGGCGATGAGATCTCCGTTTGCGGATTGCGGATTCAACGTGCACGAATCAGCCGGCGGAGAAGGGCGGCCAACCGCCTTCACCGGCGCTTTTGTGCAGGGCGTCGTGCTGCGCCATCCAGCCCTCGGCCAGACGATCGAGACTATCAAGATAGTCCGTCAATGCCATCGGCCTGGCCAGCCCGAAGCCCTGAAAATAGTCGACGCCGAGACCGGTCAGCAGGGCCATCTGCTCCGCGCTCTCGACGAATTCGGCCACCACGCGGGCACGCAACTGGCGGGCGAGGGTACAGGTGGTGCGCACCACCTCACGGTCGAGTTCCGATTCGCCGAGCTGACGCACGAAGGTGCCGTCGATCTTGAGCAGGTCGAGCGGAAAGCGCTTGAGGTAGTCGAAGGCGGCGCGTCCGGTGCCGAAGTCGTCGATGGCGACTCTCACCCCCAGTGCGCGCAGCGCGTCGAGGGTTTCGCCGGCACGCTGCTGGTTGCGTACCGGTACCGTCTCGGTGATCTCGAGGCAGAGCCGCTGCGGCGGCCAGCGGTAGCGTTCGAGCGTCCGGATGATCAGCTCTTTCAGCCATTCGCAGCCCAGTGTCTGGCCGGACAGGTTGATCGCCACGCTCTCCAGGCGTCGCCCCTGAGGGTGACAGGCGAGCTGCGCCAGCGTCTGCTCGATCACCCAGGCGTCGATCTGTGGCATCAGCCTGCACGCTTCGGCTACCGGCAGAAAGTCGTTGGGTCCTGTCAGCTCTCCGGCGGGGCTCTGCCAGCGCAGCAGAATTTCGCAGCGGGCGCTGTGCGGCGTGTGGCGCGATACCACCGGCTGGGCAAAAAGTACAAGCTGCCCCTGACACTCGTTGCCGGCCAGGCTGCTGCGCAGCCGATGGCTCCAGCGCGCCGCAAGACGCTGCTGCTCGATCAGCGTGGTGACGGATTCACGGCAGCGGTAGAGGGCCTCGCGCTGCTGCGGCGCCTGGCGCACTGCACGCAGCAGCAGCGCGGCAAGTCGCGGTAGCGCTTCCAGCGGCAGCCGTTCGATCAGCACCACATGAATGCCGAGACGCGCAGCGGCGATCGCCGGTTGGGGTCGGGAATCGTCCAGGCGCTGCGCCAGCGCCTCGGCAGTGGCGTTGACGCCAGCTTTTTCCGTGTCGCCCCGGCAGGGTACCAGCACCACCATCAGACCCGGGCGCAGGCGTGCGGCGCAGCCGCCGAGATGTTTTTCGCAGCCGCGCAGGGTCTGTGCCAGACGGTATTCGACGCGCTGCGCTTCATGGTTGCCGATCAGCATCTCGAGGTCGTCGATATCGTCGATCTGCACGCCGATCACGGCCGCTTCGCGATAGCCGCAGTCGCTGGCAAAGCGGCTCAGTCCGGCGCTGTTGCAAAGCCCGGTGACGCTGTCCTCGAGTGCGGTAGCGGCGAGGCGTCTGCTGGTACTTTCGAGATTGCGCGCCAGTTCGTGGCAGAGAAAGCCGATCAGGGCCGCCACCAGCACGCTCAGTTGCAGGGCCAGCAGTTGATCGACGGCAGCCGGCGTTGGCGCCAACTGGTGACAGGCGATGACCAGCCAGCCGGTAAGGAAGGCCGCCATGCCGCTGCGGCTCCAGCGCGGCGGCAGCAGATAGGCCACCAGCACCGGCGGCAGCAGGCAGAGCATCGACAGCCAGCCCAGCGTCAGGGCGTGATTGGTGTGCCACAGTGCATGAATCGCGAGCAGCATGACGGCGATCGCCAGCCAGCCCAGCGAGGCGCGCAGCGACCACGGCGGGTCGTGCCGGGCATTGTGTCGACAGGGATGAAAGAGGGTTCTGGCGATGGGGGTAAACAGCAGTATCGAGGTCGCTTCACCCAGCCAGAACGCGATGATTGGCGGCCAGTTCGGCCATTGATTGCTGAACTGCAGGGAAGCCAGTGGTGCCATTAGCGTGGCGCAGACGACAGCAATCAGCGGAATGCGCAGCAGGTGACGCATTCGTCGGTTGTTGACCGGCAGCACGAGCTGTCGTGACAGATGCAAAACGAACAGCAGGGTGAGTACAAAAGCCAGGCCGTGCAGCAGTGTTGCGAACGGCGAGGCGCCCAGCCACAGGTCATAAATCAGCGTCGCCAGCGTGGCAAACGGAATCAAACACGCCCCGCGCGCCATTACCGCGCCATAGGCCAGGGCGTCGGAGGGCAACAGCAGTGCCGGTACCGTCAGGCTATCGCCGCATGGCAGGGTGGGAAAAAGCCGGTCAAAAAACATCGACGCGGCCAGGCACAGCAGCATCAGCGCAAAACCGTTGATCAGCCGCTGTGGGAGAGAAGCGGACAAGTCGCCGTGACGACGGCCTTTGGAGTTCATATTGGAGTTTTGCCTTCTGCCGTCCCCGACACCGTGACAGTAACAACGTGTGTCGACTGCCTGCGCCACTTGCTGTCAGTGGCTTCCGGTGAATACGTGACCTCCTGATATTACATGATTTTCAAGCGGGATACGGCGTACCCCCGTCACTGTGGACCGGCCTTCGAGCAGCGGCGGTGCGTTACATATAGTGACAATCGGCGAGTGAACGGGTGAGGCCGGCCTGTTTTTGGATATGGATAGCGGGCTTTCACTGCGCGAGCGTTTTCAACGATGAGGGCGTGATGCCCTGGTAGGGGCGGCCGGCGTGGTGCTCAGCGTGGCATGCGGTGCAGCGACCCCATATTCTCGAGCGGTTGTGGCGGCTCGATCATGAACCCCTGGAGGAAGTCGATCTGCAGACTCTGAAACTGCGTCAGGACATCATGCTGTTCGATGCGCTTGACGACGATTGTGACGCCCATCAGCTCCTTCAGGGTGTTGATCGCTTTCAGCATGGCACGGGAGATGGTGTCGGCTTCGACGGCGATCAGCTCGTCGCAGTTGATCTTGAGATAGTGGATCGGCAGCGAGCGTATCCACTGCAGCGCAGAGAAGTTGGGGTCGAAATTGTCGAGGGCGATCAGACAGCCGCTGTGGTGAAGGCGCGCAAACAGGGCTCCGGCAGCCTTGAGTCTGGCGTTCACGGCGCTTTCATTAAACTCGAAGCAGAGCGCCCCGGCGGGCAGGGCAGCGCTGTCGATACGCTCGATCAGCTCATCCTGGAAGCGGTCATCATCGATGGCGGCGGCGGTCAGGTTGATCGACCAGACCCGCCCTGACTCGAGTCGGCCGGCGCGGTACTGATCCGAGAGCCAGGCAAGGGCGTTGCGGGTCACCCAGCGGTCGATCTCGACGCTCAGGCCGTAGCGTTCGGCGGTAGGCAGGAAGCTGCCGGGATAGACAAGCCGCTTCTCCTCCTTGAGGCGAACCAGAAATTCGTGATGGGTGGCCCTGTCGGGGGCGCCGTCGACGGCAACCACGGGTTGAACGTGAAGACGCAGTCGATCCTCGTCCAGCGCCGCCTGCAGGCGTTGCGCGGCGTCTGTCTGGTGGGGCAGGGGCGCGGCGGTTGCCTGCTCATCGGCGAGACATATTCGGTTGCGACCGGACTCCTTGGCGATATAACAGGCGGCATCGGCGGCGCCCAGCAGGGTGCTCAGGCTGTGCCGGCCCTCATCGCTGCTCAGAGCGGTCAGCCCCATGCTGGCCCCTACCTGAAAGTTTTGACCGTTGCAGTGGAAACGAAACGTCTCGATGCGACGGCGAATCTTCTCCGCGACGCGGCGCGCATCGTCGAGCTGGCAGTCATGCAGCAGCAGGCCAAACTCATCGCCCCCCAGTCGGGCCACGACATCGCTGTCACGGATGCTCTCGCGCAGCAGATCGGAGATCTGACGCAGCAGCTCGTCGCCGGCCTGGTGGCCGCAGGTGTCGTTGACGATCTTGAAGCGATCAAGATCCAGATAGCAGAGCGCGCCCGGGGTGGATTCGCAGCGCAGGGCCTGTGCGAGGCGATCTTCGAATTCGCGCCGATTGACCAGTCCGGTCAGGTCATCATGGCTGGCCTGATAGTTGAGCTGCCGGGTCAGATTGTGAGTGGCGCTGTGGTCGCGCAGGACCACGACCACGCCGACCGTAAAACCGTGGCCGGGCCGGATCGGCGAGACGCTATCCTGTACCGGATAGCGCTGACCATCGCGGGCAACCAGCAGGTGTGTCTGCTCGCTGATATGAGACTGGCCGCTGGCCAGCACTCGGCGGGCGTGATTGTCGAGGCGGCGGCCACTGTCTTCGTCAAGCAACGTATAGACAAGTGCCACCGGCACGCCCCGGGCCTCTTCATGGCGCCAGCCGGTCAGCCGCTCGGCCTCGGCGTTGATAAAGGTGACCAGGCCGCTGTCGTCGGTGGTGATCACGCCATCGCCGATCGACGCCAGGGTGACGTTGGCCAGTTCGCGCTCGCGGCCGAGCTGCTCCTCGAGCCGCTTGCGCTCGGTGATATCGCGCACCATGCCCGAGAATGCCGCTTCCGAGTCGGCCACCCCCTCACTGATCTGGATCTCCAGTGAGCGCGCCTCGCCGCTGTGGTACAGGCGCAGTTCGCAGCGCTCCCCGGTCGCTGGCGCTGGCCGTTTCAACAGCTGCTCGACCGGCGTACCGATGAGTTGATCGGCGCAGACGCCGAAAAGCGCCTCCGCTCCCGGGTTGAGAGAGGTCAGGGTGCCATCGGCGCGCCAGGTGACGACACCGTCGCGCATATGCCGCACTATCGCCCGGGTACGCGCCACGGCGCGCTCCAGCGCCCGGCAGACGCGGTTATAACCGGCGGCGATCTGGCCTACCTCGGTGAAGGGATCGGCGGCCACCTGCGCGCCGATGTCACCGCGTCGCTCGTGATCGCGCATGGCCTCGAGCAGTTCGAAAAGCTCGCTGCGGGCGCCGTGCTCGGTGACATTGAGGCCCATCTCCTCGTCGTCGGCGCTGACGCGTAGCGCCATCAGGCCCTTCATGCCACCAAACAGCAGCCACGCCACGCCCAGTCCCCACAGGGCACAGACGAGGATGCCGAGCAGTTGCACGCCGGTCTGCGCCCAGGGGCCGAGGCCGGTACCCAGCCGGTGTGGATCGCCCAGCAGGCCGACGGCCAGCGTCCCCCAGATCCCCGGCGCCAGATGGGCCGGAATGGCGCCGATGCCGTCATCGATACGATATTTGAGCAGCGCGTTGTCGGCCGCCAGCATCAAAAGCCCGCCCAGCGCACCGACCAGTACCGCTTCCGGCAATGCCAGGGCGTGAGCGCCTGCGGTGACGGCCACAAGCCCGGCGATAGTGCCGTTGAGCGCCAGACAGGGGTCGACGTGGCCGTCACGTCGCCAGCCCCACAGCAGGGCGCTCAGAGTGCCGGCAACGCCGGCCATCAGGGTATTGAGCAGGATGAATGGGACCCGCTCGTCGAAGGCAAGCGTGCTGCCGCCGTTGAAGCCGAACCAGCCGAAAAAGAGCAGCAGAACGCCCAGCATGGAGAGCGGCATATTGCTGGCCGGAATGCGGCGCGGCGCCTCGCCCGCAATAAAGCGGCCGCGACGCGGGCCGATATGCAGCAGCGCCGCCAGCGCTACCCAGCCGCCCAGGCTGTGGACCACCGTCGAGCCGGCGAAATCGACGAAGCCCAGCGCTTCCAGCCAGCCTGGCTCGCCGCTCCAGAAGCCGCCCCAGGCCCAGTGGCCGAACATCGGGTAGAGCAGCACGCTGACCAGCAGTGCGATCACCAGATAAGCGCCAAACGGCATGCGCTCGGCCACTGCCCCCGATACGATCGTAGCGGCGGTGGCGCAGAACATGCACTGAAAAAGAAAGAACGTGGCCAGTTGAACGCCGTCGGCCGACATGAAGTCCGGCACGTAGAGATCGAGACCGATCCAGCCGGCGTGATCGATACCGAACATCACGCCGAAGCCCGCCAGCCAGAACGCCATAATCGAGACGGCAAAATCGCTGACGTTTTTCATCGCCACGTTAATGGCGTTTTTGCTGCGCGTCAGGCCGGCTTCCAGACACAAAAAGCCGGCCTGCATCAGAAATACCAGCAGGGCGCTTATCGATACCCACAGGCTGTCGATCGTTGAAGCAGTGTCCATGGCTCAGAGCTCTGAAGTCATTGTTATTGGAATCGGACCTATACGTCGTTTCGGCCGGGAGCCGGAGCTCTTGAATTCTATGATATCGGTATGTCGCTTGTTTCCCCGCGCAAAAGCACGGCCGCCCGAGCAGATCGGTCGCGATAAACGCAATCATCCCGAATTATATTGAGTGGTCAGTTTGCCTTCTTGTGACATAAAAATCGAACGGGCCCGATGGCGGGCCCGTTCGATATGAGGTTGCGATCAGTGACGTCGATGGCTGCCAAAAACCATTGCCACGCCGCCCAGGATGGCAGCCATGCCGAGGAGGGCGCTCGGCGACAGCACATTGCCGAGGATCAGATAGTCGAGTACGGCGGTGACGATCGGCACCAGGTAGAACAGACTGGTGACGTTGACCAGATTGCCGTCACGAATCAGTCGGTAGAGCAGCAGCTGTGCCAGCACCGAGACCACCAGCGCCATCCACAGCACCGGCACGATCAGTCCGGGCTGCCACGCCAGCCGCATCGGTTCCAGTGGCAGCAGTACCAGAAAAAGCACCAGGCTGACCGCATACTGCAGTGGCAGTACCTCGCGCGGCGGCAGCTGCAACCGCTTCTGGCTGATCGCACCCAGCGTCATGCAGGTCAGTGCGCCCAGCGCGAAGGCCATGCCGATAGTCGATACCCGCGCCGCCAGCAGGCTTTCGAGCACTACCAGCGCCAGTCCGGTCAGCGACAGTGAAAGCCCGGCCAGCCGCCAGAGCGAAAAGCGCCGCTCGGTGAGCAGCAGGGTCAAAAGCGGCTGGATGCCCAGCAGGGTGGCCAGCAGGCCGGGAGTGATGCCGCTATCCAGCGCCCTGAAGTAGCACACCGCATAGCCGCCGATCAGCACAAGCCCGGTGCCGGTGGTGCGCAGACGGCTGCCGCGCGGTGGCAGCCAGCGGCGATAGCGTGCGCCGATCGCCAGCAGAGCGAGTAGCGCCAGCGCGAAGCGCAGAACAAGAAAGGCAAGCGGGGAGGCGTGGTCCAGCCCCCAGCGAGTGATGACCGGCGCGCTGCCCCACAGCAGCACGAACAGCGTCATGGGGGCGAAGCTGCCCCGCAAAACGGAAGTTGTCATGGGATATTCTCATCTGTCGAAACGTCACGACCCGCTGCCGGACGCCTTCAGCGTCGACACATGGCCCGGCGAGCGGGAGGAAATCGGGCCTGATCAGCCCAGCGCGACCCGGCGCGGCGGATAAACGCCGACGCCGGCAGCGACGATCGCTGCAACGGCCGCCACAACACGAGGCGGTGCAACGAACGCGACCCGGCGCGCAACAGATGAGAAGGGAGGGGATATTGTCGCCGCACGCACCACTGCCGCCGCGAAAGCGGCGACGCGATAGAAGCTGTGGTGCGTGGCAAGTGGCGACATGGAAATTCCGTGGTGGTTCATGGGTGATTCATTGTTGAAGCTATCATTGTTGAATCAGGACGTCCAGACAGAGCGCGGCGCCGATACTGTCCGGGGGTCATTCCCACGACGGCGCTGAAGTCGTGAATACAGTGCGCCTGATCGCTATAGCCGCATGCCAGTGCCGTTGCCAGCAGGCCTGTTCCCGCCTTCAGACGGTGGCGGACGAGCGCTACGCGTTGAGTGCGGCTGTACTGTTTGGGAGTCAGCCCGACCTGGCGGAGAAACAGTCGTTCAAGCTGTCTCTGACTGATGGAACACCCCTGCATCAGCTCCAGGATGCGGCGCTGACCGCGGCTTTCGGCGATAAGATGGAGTAGATGTTTTACCGGCGCTGCCTTTTGCAGTGGACGCTGCACAAGCGTCAGCAGCTCGGCCTCGATAAGTCGTTGCTGTATTGTCCTGTCCGCCTCGGCAAGACGATCCGTCAGGCGCTGCCAGCGCGCCTCGGCGCTATCGTGACCCTGATAGCCACACAGCCTGTCCAGCCGACTGCCGAGACAATGTGCCCCCCTGCCGGGCTGCAGACGCACTCCCAGCAGATCGACCCGGTGTGGCAGCCGCAAACGTGTGGTCGCCATCTGCGGGCCACAGATCAGCATACGATGAGCATAAAGACGATCATTCAGGCCGAGCGGATCGGCAAAGTTGAAGATAATGCCGCTGCCGCCGTCCGGATGGAGCAACTGCACGCTGGCATCGACATCTGTAAAGCCTCTGAGC
This sequence comes from Kushneria aurantia DSM 21353, assembly GCF_000382245.1. Classification (GTDB taxonomy): domain Bacteria; phylum Pseudomonadota; class Gammaproteobacteria; order Pseudomonadales; family Halomonadaceae; genus Kushneria; species Kushneria aurantia. Next base: position 134,747 of record NZ_KB907862.1, on the reverse strand, counting down.
CACCAGAAGCACTGCACATGAGCGGCCAATGCCGGGCTCGGCGGGAGCGTGACAAAGTGGGCAAGGTGGGGCATGTCTTCGGCGGGCAGGGACATGGCGAATCTCGCGAAATGTCGAAAATCTACAATAGCGCGGCGGTAACGATCTGCACACTGGTCTCTCGCAATGAATGAAGGAGAGCCCCTCATGCGTATGGATTATCGAAACGCGGCCCCTGGTGCCATAAAAGCGATCCGGAGGCTGGATGACTATCTGGTCGCGCAGTGCGATACCGAGCAGGGTATCGAGCCCTCGCTCATGGAGCTGATCAGGATCCGCGCATCCCAACTCAACCGCTGCGCCTTCTGCGTCGATCTACACAGCCGTGACGCTCGCCGTCAGGGAGAAACCGAGCAGCGCCTGTACGCGTTATGCGTCTGGCGGGAGACTCCTTTCTTTACTCCGCGTGAGCGTGCTGCGCTGGCCTGGACGGAGGCCAACACGCTGCTGTCAGAGGGCGTCGAAACAACCCTTTTTGATGAGATGCGGCGGCATTTCTCCGAGCCACAGCTGGTGAACCTCACGCTGGCGGTGGCAACTATCAACGCCTGGAATCGCTTTGGTGTCTCCTTTGCGCCGGTGCCCGGGTATGATAGGGGGTCGTAAAAACGCCGTTGCCTCTCAGAGATAGAGCGCACCCTCGCCGGCCACCAGCGCCCCGCCGGCGATGTGAATGGCGCTGATACCACCGCCATGACGCTCGACCCGGCCCTGGATGTGGCTTGGGCGGCCCATCTCGACCCCCTGGGTTATCTGCCAGTCGAGCACTGGCGTGTCTTTATGTCGCGACGCGAGATAACCGATCAGCGGCGCGGCAGCACTGCCGGTGGCGGGGTCCTCCGGAGTGCCGGTCAGGGGCGCGAACATGCGTGCGCGCAGGTGGTACTCGCCCTCATCCACGAAGGCGTACAGATAGCTGGTTGCCGGGTCGGGACAGCAGGATTTGAGCACGGCGCTATCAAGCTCGATCCGCGCCAACTGATCACGATCGGTCAATTCGATCAGGTGATAGGGCACGCCGCAGGAGGCGATGACCGGTGCGCCGACGATAGCGGCCTCGTCGAGGCCGAGGACCGCGGCGGCCTGCGGCGGTGTCAGTGTGCTCGGCCGTACGTTCAAGGGTTGCGCCGTAATCAATCGGGCCAGATTGCTGTCGAAGTGGATGGGGACATCGCCGACACCTTCCACCAGGGTCAAAGGCGAACTGCCGTCATGACGGCCCAGCGCACGCAGCAGGCAGGCGGTGCCGATGGTGGGGTGGCCGGCAAAGGGCAGTTCACACCCCGGCGTGAAGATGCGCAGATGTACCCGCTCGGGGGATTCATGGCGGGTAATAAAAACCGTTTCGGAGAGATTCAGCTCTCCGGCGATACGCGCCATGGTGGCGCCATCGAGTGTTTCGGCCTCAGTGAACACCGCAAGTGGATTACCGGCGAAGGGCGTATCGGTGAAGACATCCAGCAGATAGTAACGGTGAGCAGTGCGATTCGCGAAGGGATGGGGCGAGGCTGTCGAGGGCATGGCGAGAGCTTACCTTTCGATGAAGGAGGTTAATTTTTTCCATTTCTGGGTAATGTTTTTAGATACCGGGTGCGATGCGCACCTGCGGTTTGATGCGTGCCCGGACCTGCTGATAGATCGGAATGTCTTCCTTCGCTTCCAGCGTAACGGCCAGACCGTAGGGGATGGTGTCATCTCGTGATTCAGAACACCTTGCTGTTGGCTGTCGAGCGCCACTTTCTGACCTGGAGCGACGATGGATCGGTCGATACTGCATTGGGCGGCGCTATTTAGCATAGGAGCGTTGTAGAGTTGGCGCCCTCCAGGCAGCAGGATGTCAGGTTTGATGGCACGTCGAAAACCGAACCCCAATCGGGTGACCGGGCTTGAACAGCGCTTGCGAAGGAAGCACATCGACCCGTTGACCAAGTTGTGGATAGGCATCTCCTACGAGAAGGTTGGGGATGAAGTTACGCCGATCAATATCCCTGGCCAGCTCGGCCTCCAGAAATTCCGCCTTGCGCTTTCCAGTTCCCGCGTTGGGGTAAGCAGGACAACTCTTGCCGGGAAAGCTTGGCCGCCAATTCTGAATGCAACACCTGATCAAACCGGTACTGCCTGCTGGGAAATAGAATAAATTGTGTTAAAAACAATGGCTTATTTTTATTTTGTTGGATGCTTTTCGATCTTTTTGGCCGTTTCACTTACCAATACAGAAACTGCCGAAAATCTCCCCCAGTAGTTCATCGGCGCTGAATTCACCGGTGATGTCGCCAAGGGCGTCCTGGGCGGCGCGCAGGTCCTCCGCCAGAAGTTCCCCGGCACCCGCGCCGGCAAGCTGTTCGACGCCGTGGGTGAGTGCCTGTCCGGCGCGATCCAGTGCCTCCAGGTGGCGGCGTCGGGCGGAGAAGCGCCCTTCGCTGGTGGCCTGATAGCCCATCACCTCCTTCAGATGCGCTTTCAGACTTTCCACACCTGCGCCGGTGGTCGCCGACAGGCGGATCACCGGCGGCATGGCGGAGAAGTCCGGTTCGGCGCTTTCGCCGCTCTCGTCGATCTTGTTGCGCACCAGTGTGAGCTTCGAGGGGTCGGGCAGGCGGGCGACGAACTCGGGCCAGATCGCCATTGGGTCAACGGCGTCGCTCTCGCGGCTGTCGACCATCAGCAGCACCCGGTCGGCACGCTCGATCTCGCTCCAGGCGCGCGCCACGCCGATTCTTTCCACCGCGTCGGGGGTGTCACGCAAACCGGCGGTATCGATCACGTGCAGCGGCATGCCGTCGAGGTGGATGTGCTCGCGCAGCACGTCGCGGGTGGTGCCGGCGATATCGGTGACGATAGCGGTCTCCTGCTCGGTCAGGGCGTTCAGAAGGCTTGATTTGCCGGCGTTGGGGCGCCCGGCGATCACCACGCTCATGCCCTCGCGCATCAGCGCCCCCTGGGCGGCGCTGGCACGCACCTCGGCCAGGCTTTCGCACACCGCCGAGAGCCTCTGCGCCACCCGGCCGTCGCCGAGAAAGTCGATCTCCTCCTCGGGAAAGTCGATCGCGGCCTCGACATAGACGCGCAGTTCGATCAGCCGTTGCACCAGCGTCTGCACCCGGGTGGAGAACTCACCCTGTAGCGAGTGCAGGGCGTTTTCGGCAGCGGCGCGGGAGCTGGCCTCGATCAGATCGGCGATCGCCTCCGCCTGGGCGAGGTCGAGCTTGTCGTTCAGAAAGGCGCGCTCGGAGAACTCGCCGGGCCGTGCCAGCCGTGCGCCCAGCGTCACGGTGCGCTCCAGCAGCCAGTCCATGATCACCGGGCCGCCGTGGCCCTGCAGCTCCAGCACGTCCTCGCCGGTGAAGGAGTGGGGGGCGGGAAACCACAGCGCGATGCCCTCATCGAGTACCTCGCCGTCGCCGCCGAGAAAGGGAGCGTAGTGGGCGCGCCGTGGCTCGGGGGCGAAGCCGAGCATGGCGCGGGCGATCTCGCCGCTGCGCTTGCCGGAGAGGCGAATAATGCCGACGCCGCCACGTCCCGGCGGCGTGGCCAGCGCGCTGATGGTGTCCTGATCGAGCATGGCAGAGCCTGAGAGAGGAGTCATGGGGCAGCGCCAGCCGCCGCCGTGACGGGATTGTCCGCTGCCGGGTGCGGGTGCTGCAAGCCATGCCGGCCCGAATCGGGGGGATTCGGGCCGGGGCGTTGTTCAGGCGAATCGCGTCTCGGCTGGGTTAATGACCGAACTTTTCGTTCTCGCCCATATCCGGTTTGTGCTCTTTTTTAACGTTCGATTTGGCGATCTCGTAGAGCTGGAACGCCTTGCTCTCCTTCGACTGCCAGTGCTCGCCGAAGTCGATATCGATCTCCATGAGGGCGATATCGGGATCTTCCCGGCCACCGTCGAACCAGGCCGCGACGAACGGGTTCCAGTATTTGTCGATCAGCTCGCTGTCGCTGCGCAGGCGAGCCCTGCCGGACATGGAGACATAGACCCCCTCTTCCTGATCGGAAAAGGTGATGCAGACGTCACGATCCGCTTCGGCCTCGAAGGATTTCTCGGCGCTGCGTTTGGTATAGAACCAGAGCGTGCCGTCGTAGGCCTCCTGGACCAGATGCATGGGGCGTGCTCGCGGTACACCATCATCCAGGGTGACCAGCATGCCGACGCTGATCTCCTTGATCAGGTTCCAGATTTTCTGCTTGTGCTCCGGGCTTGACATGGTTGCCTCCTGCGGCCGTCCATTGCTGAGTGGGGTATTCCTTTGGATGCGCCTGCCGGCGCCTCGTGGCGGCTTCCGAAAGATTAGTTCCGCTACCCAACGGTGGCAAACCGGAGCGAACGAGAGGCGTTGAATTCACGGCTCGGATGCCGCGCTATACTGACGCCATCGCCCGCTATATGGACAGCCGCGCCGGCCACGATCTCATGACGCACAACCGTTTCTTTTCGACCGATCATCGCGCCCTGCTCAACGAACTGGCGACGATCGACAACCTGCTGATCATTCAGGATCTCGATGGCGTCTGCATGGGGCTGGTGCGCGACCCCCTCACGCGCCGGCTGGAGCGGCGCTATCTGGAGGCGGCGGGGCGGCTCAACGACCACTTCCATGTGCTGACCAACGGCGAACATATCGGTGCGCGCGGCGTGAATGCCATCGTCGAGCGCTCGCTGGGCAGTGCCGACGAGGCGCGCCGCTACGGCCTCTATTTGCCCGGCCTGGCCGCTGGCGGGGTGCAGTGGCAGGACCGCTACGGGGGCGTCGAGCACCCCGGCGTCAGCGAGGCGGAGCTGGATTTTCTACGCGAGGTGCCCAGGCTTGGCGCCGAGTTTTTGCGCGGCTGTCTTGCCGCTGCACCCTTCGAACTGCCGTTTGACGAGCGTGAACGGCTGATCGCCTCGGCGGTGCTGGATAATCCTGCCTCGCCGACGCTCAATCTCAACGGCTGCTATCAGCGACTGGCCGACCGTCCCGCTGACTGGCGGACTTTGCAGCGGCGCGTGGCGGCCTTCATGGATGGCGTGATCAAGGACGCCGAGGCGCGTGGTCTCGAGGGTGCCTTCTTCATGCACTACGCGCCCAATGCCGGGCGCGATGCGGCCGGCCACGAGCGGCTGCGCGATGGCGACGAGCACCAGGCCGGTACCACCGATTTTCAGCTGATGCTCAGCGGCGCGGTCAAGGAGGCCGGCGTGCTGGCGCTGCTCAATCGTCATATCCATGCCCGCAGCGGGCGCTATCCGCTGGGTGAGGCGTTCAACGCTCGCCAGGCGCCGCGCGATCTCGCCGGCCTGGTGGCGCTGGTGCGCCAGCATATCGACCCGGCCGACATGCCGACCCTGATCGGCGTCGGCGATACGGTCACCTCACTGCAGGAAGAGGGCGAGTGGCATCGCGGCGGCAGCGACCGCGGCTTTCTCACCCTGGTGCAGCAGCTGGGGCGCGCCTTCGAGCGCGACAATCGGGTGCTTTTCGTCGACAGCAGCGCCGGCGAGGTGCGCCGTCCGGGTGTCGACGCCGCGTTGCTGGCGCGCTTTGCCGACGGCGCCGACATCGACCCCTGGCCGGGAGTGGCGGGCATCACCGACCCCGACGACGAACTGACGCTGGACGTGATGTTTCCCGACGGCTACACCCAGTATGTCGATTTTTTCTGCGCGCTCGCGGCGCGCGCCTCGGGAAAGGAGCCCCAATGAGCGATTGTCACTTCTACGAGCCGCGCCGCGGCCACGGCCTGCCCCACGACCCCTTCAAGGCGATCATCGCCCCGCGCCCGATCGGCTGGGTTTCGTCGCAGAGCGAGCAGGGGGTGCGCAATCTTGCCCCTTACAGCTTCTTCAACGCCTTCTGCGCCGCGCCGCCGATCATCGGGTTTGCCAGCGCCGGCTGGAAGGACAGCGTGGCCAATATCGAGGCGAGCGGCGAGTTCTGCTGGAATCTTGCTACCCGCCGGCTGGGTGAGGCGATGAACCACTCCAGCGCCGGGGTCGCGGCGTCGGTCGACGAGTTCGAGCTCGCCGGTCTGACACCTGCCGCTTCGCGGGTAATCAAAACGCCACGGGTGCAGGAGACGCCGGTTGCCTTCGAGTGCCGGCTGTCGCAGCTGATCCGGCTTAAGTCCGCCGCCGGTGAGAAGCTCGACAGCTGGCTGGTGCTCGGCGAGGTGGTGGGCGTGCATATCGATACCGCCATGCTGAAAGACGGTGTCTACCAGACGGCGGCAGCAGAGCCGATCATGCGCGCCGGTGGGCCCGCGACCTACTTCACCGTGACCGACGACGTGCGCTTCGAGATGCAGCGGCCGGGATAAGCATCGGCCGAAAAGTGGCTGCGTAACTTTATGCGGCTCGGCGCGCCGCGAAAAGGGGCCGGCAGTCACCGGCCCCTGTTCTTTTCATACCGATCAGCCTCCCAGCACGCTGTCGACCAGCGCTTTCGCTTCCTGCTGGATGCGCGCCAGGTGCTCCTCGCCTTCGAAGCTTTCGGCATAGATCTTGTAGACATCCTCGGTGCCCGAAGGGCGGGCGGCGAACCAGCCCGCCTCGGTGACCACCTTGAGGCCGCCGATCGGTGCGTCGTTGCCGGGCGCTTCGGTCAGCGTGCGGGTGATGGGGTGGCCGGCGAGGCTGTCGGCCGTGACCTGCTCAGGCGACAGCCTGCCCAGCTTGGCCTTCTGCTCGCGGTCGGCGGGCGCATCGATGCGGGCATAGACCGGCGCGCCGTGTCGGTCGGTCAGCGCCCGATAGCGCTCGCCCGGATCCTGGCCGGTCACGGCAGTGATCTCGGCCGCCAGCAGGCCGGCGATGATACCGTCCTTGTCGGTCGACCAGGCGCGGCCGTCGATGGTCAGGAAGGAGGCGCCGGCCGACTCCTCGCCGCCGAAGCCGAGACTGCCCTCGATCAGACCGTCGACGAACCACTTGAAGCCCACGGGCACCTCGACCAGCCGGCGGTCGAGCGCCTCGGCCACGTAATCGATCATCGACGACGACACCAGCGTCTTGCCGATGCCGGTTTGAGCGCCCCACTGCGGGCGATGGCTGAAGAGATACTCGATCGCCACCGCCAGGTAGTGGTTGGGATTCAAAAGCCCCGAAGAGCGGGTAATGATGCCGTGGCGGTCGTGGTCGGTATCGCAAGCGAAGCAGACGTCGAAGCGCTCGCGATTTTCGATCAGCCCCGCCATGGCGTGCGGCGAGGAGCAGTCCATGCGGATTTTGCCGTCCCAGTCGAGACGCATGAAGCGGAAGGAGGGGTCGACGGTGGTGGAGAGCACCTCCAGCGGCAGCTCATATCTGGCGGCGATACGCGGCCAGTAGTGCACCCCGGCACCGCCCAGCGGGTCGACCGCGAACGTCAGCCCCGACTCGCGGATCGCCTTCATGTCGATCACCCGGTCGAGCCCACCGATATAGTGCTCGATAAAATCAAAACGCTGGGTCGTCCCGGCTTCGAGCGCGTCGGCGTGATCCACCCGACGCACGCCGCGCAGGCCGTCGGCAAGCAGTTCATTGGCGCGGTTTTGTATCCATTTGGTCACGCCGGTATCCGCCGGACCGCCGTTGGTGGGGTTGTACTTGAAGCCGCCGTCGGTGGGCGGGTTGTGCGACGGCGTGATGATGATGCCGTCGGCCAGGCCGCTGTGGCGCCCCAGGTTGTACATCAGGATGGCATTCGAAAGGGCCGGTGTGGGGGTATAGCCCGGTTCCCCGCCGGTCTCCTCGCAACCGGCATCAATGCGCGTCTCCACGCCGTTGGCGGCCAGCACCTCCAACGCCGAGACGAAGGCCGGCTCGGAGAGGGCGTGGGTATCCATGCCGATAAACAGCGGGCCATCGATACTCTGGCCTTCGCGGTAGTCGCAGATGGCCTGGGTGGTGGCGAGAATGTGCCACTCGTTGAAACTGTTGTTGAGAGATGAGCCGCGATGGCCGGAGGTGCCGAAGGCGACCTGCTGGGCAGGGATGTCTGCATCGGGGCGCTCGCTGTAGTAGCGCGACACCAGCCGCGGCAGATTGGCGAGACGGTGTTCGTCGGGCAGTTGTCCTGCCTGAGGGTCGATGCTCATACGGCTTGCCTCCGGGACATGATTTTTTGTTCCAGTCGATAATGGTCAGTCTAGCAGCCTGTCGGACTTAACGCTGATCGGCTGCAAACCCCGGGCTTTTGGCCTGTTTCATGCGCTCGGACTCGTTAAATAGCGGGCTATTCGCCTCATCCGAGCGATCAAACCGGCTCAAAATCCGTCATTTTCGCGACGATCGGTCAAGCCCGACAGGCTGCTGGCAGGTTGCAAGCGATATCCACGGTTGCCAGACGATTGTTGTCGAGCAATTGACTTTAACCGAGCGCGCTATATAAATTAATCCAAGGTTAAGTTTTATAACTCGAGAAACAAATGGCCCGGACAGGCCGGCGAAACAGCACTGTCAACAGGTCGACGAGACGGTAGACACAGGAAGGCAGGGATATGATGCGGGCAGGGAGCGTTCGGTGGGCGCGAAAGAAGGTGAGGGCATGAGTCACTTGCGCCATAGCGATACGGGCAGCACGCCGCTGCCCGGCGAGAGTGCCACCATCCACTCGGCGCGCGCAGCGCTGGATGGGCACAAGCGGGGGCTCAGGGGGCTGCTGCCCTTTCTTGGTCCGGCCTTCATTGCCGCCGTGGCCTATATCGACCCCGGCAACTTTGCCACCAATATCCAGGCCGGTTCGACATACGGCTATATGCTGCTGTGGGTGATTGCGCTGTCGAATCTCATGGCGGTGATCATCCAGTCCATGTCGGCCAGGCTGGGCATTGCCACCGGCTACAATCTTCCCGAGGTCAGCCGTCAGCGCTTCCCCCGGGCGGTGACGGCAGGGCTGTGGATTCAGGCCGAGATCGTCGCCATTGCCACCGACCTGGCGGAGTTCATCGGCGGCGCCCTGGGGCTGCATCTGCTGTTTGGTATTGCGCTGTTTCCGGCGGCGCTGATGACCGGGGTAGCGTCGTTCGTGATTCTGGAACTGCAGCGGCGCGGCTTTCGCTGGCTGGAGGCCGGCATTACCGCGATGGTCGGAGTGGTCGTGGTGGCCTTCGCCTATGAAGTTGCCATTGCCGCACCCGACGGCGGTGCTCTGGCACACGGCCTTTTCGTACCCCGCTTCGAGGGCGCCGACAGCGTGCTGCTGGCCGCCGGCATTCTGGGGGCGACGGTCATGCCGCATGTGATCTATCTCCACTCGGCTCTCACCCAGCGCCGCGTGGTGGGCCGTAACGATGCCGAACGGCGACGCATCTTTCGCTATGAGCTGGTGGATATTCTCATCGCCATGGCGATCGCCGGAGTCATCAACGGCGCCATGCTGGTGATGGCCGCCGGCCTTTTTTACGCCACCGGCGAGACGGTCTCGACGCTGGAGGGCGCCTTCGCCCGGCTGGGCGATCAGGCCGGCACCTTCGCGGCGGTGCTGTTCGGCGTTGGCCTGCTGGCCAGCGGGCTGTCCAGCTCGTCGGTCGGCACCCTGAGTGGTCAGATCATCATGCAGGGCTATATCAACCGCAGCATTCCCCTGTTTCTGCGGCGCCTTGTCACCATGCTGCCGGCACTGGCGATTCTGGCCATGGGCGTCGACCCGACCACGGCGCTGATCATGAGCCAGGTGGTGCTGTCATTCGGCATTCCCTTCGCCCTGATCCCGCTGGTGATCTTCTGCTCGAACCGCCAGCTTATGGGGTCGCTGGTCAATCATCGGGTGACGACCGGTGTCGCCTGGGTAATAGCCGTGGCGATTATCGCGCTGAATCTTTTTCTGCTGTATCAGACGTTGTTCGGCGGCTGAGAAGTGGCCGCCATGCCCGGCGCCCGGGGCGGGTCAGGAGTGGCGTGCTCGAACGCCCAGGCTCATGGCCATGGTACGCACCGTCCGGGCCGTCGCGTAAACGACGACGGCCATTACGATCAATGCCTGAACGCGCCATGAAAGTTTCACGCGATGTCTCCTTGCGGTGGAGCGTGGTGGGAACGCAAGGCATGAGACCACAGGCGTGTGACGAAAAGTTGAAGGGGCGGGTTCTGGTCATGTGGGTGTGAAAGAGGGACTCTCTTCAGCGTGACTGTGAGCGGCGCCAGACGGCGGGCGCCTCGTCCCGGTAGTCGCGGGCTGGAAAAGAGGCCTGAACGTCGATCAGCAGCAGGGCGGTAGCGGCCATGGTGAACATCTCGAGTGGCAGGAGAGGCTTCAGCGTATACTCCTCCCGGGCGTCTCACGGGGGCGAAGGGGGCAAAAAGCGGACGGTTTCGGCCATCATTTCCTGAGGAAGAAAATGTCACTGCTCGATGAGTATCTGCCGGTCTATCAGTTCAGTGAACGACACAGCTGCCGCGTGACGGCGGGTGCGGCGACCATTCTCGACGCCGTGATGGTCTGGCGCATGGAGAGCGATGCCGTCAGAGGGCATCGCCAGGCTGGTGCTCGGCTTTCAGGTGGCGGGGATGGAAAACGGAGCCCGTCGGTTGACGACCGAGACGCGGGTTTTCTGCCCGGATCGCGCCTCGCGGCGGCAGTTCACGCCTTACTGGTGGTTGATTCGCCCCGTCAGCGGCCTGCTGCGTCGGCGCATGCTGTCATCGATAAAAGCGCACAGCGAAGGGCGCGAATGAGATGTTCCCACCCTCAGGAGAGCTGGCACATCAATTGCCAGGAACGGTGTAAAGCCATCTGCAGGCGGCCTGTTCGATCAGGCCAGGTTCACATGAAGTGCGAAGGACCTATAAAAGCTGCCCCGCCGCAATCACCAGTCCACCGACGGTAGTGATAAAACCGATCAGCCACAGAAAATGGCGGTCGTGGCGCCGCATCATCTCATCGAAGCGTTTGTCGACCTGCTCGAAGCGCTTTTCGACCTGCTCGAAGCGTTTGTCGACCTGCTCGAAGCGCTTGTCGACCTGCTCGAAACGGGCCAGCATATCCTGACGCTGCTCTTCGAGGCGTTTGTCGACCTGCTCGAAACGGGCCAGCATATCCTGACGCTGCTCTTCGAAGCGCCTGTCCATCTGCGCAAACCCCTCGCGCATCAGTTCGCGCTGGTGCCTGAGCTCCTCCTCGACACGTACCATGCGCTCGCGTAGTTCGATCTCGTAGACAGCCGGCGGCTTGCCCAGACTCTGCTCGGCCAGCCACTCGCCAAGGTGGGCCTTGAGGTAGGCGATATCCTCTTCGGTCAGGGTCATGGGCGGACTCCGAATCAGTGAGCTGGGGGCAGTCTAACACAGTGGCTGCGGAGGCATTGACGGAGACGTCGGTGTGATGTTCCGGCACGGCCGGCGCTACTGCCCCTCCATATGCACTGCCAGCCACAGCGTGGGTTGGTCAGTGGCGGTGAAGGTCACGCGATGTTCGGCATGGGCGGGAATAAAGAGAGTATCGCCGGGCTGAAGTTCACTCACCTCGCCCGACACCTCGACGCCGGCCTCGCCTTTCAGCACCACCACCCACTCGTCGTGGGCCTGACACCAGGGTTGATCGACGGGCGTGATCTGCCCGTGGGAGACAATACGTTCGATACGACAGCCCGGCCGGGCGAGCAGGTCGGTGAAGACTTCCCCACAAGAGGCATCGGGCAGATCAGCGAACAGATTGAACGGGGATGACATCATGGGCTCCTCGTTAATTGACGGCGATCCGTTTTACGCTGCGCTATCGTCGCTGTGCGGCGCGCCGTGCTCTTCATCAAACGCCAGCTCAAGCTGGCCGGGCTCGTGGGCGGCCTCCTCGGTCCAGGCAGTGCCCAGGGGCGTGGTGTCCGAGGCCACCATCACATAGTGGCTGCTCTGCTCCCCGGTGGCGTGTATGGGATGAAAGCGAATGCAGTAGAGGCCGAAGGCCGCCATCAGCAGGTGCATGACGGCCAGGTTCCACAGAAAGCCGTCGGCGCCCAGCCACTCCATCACCAGCCCGGCGCTGAAGGGGCCGAGGACGGCGCCGATGCCCAGCGCCAGTACCAGGCTGGCACTGGCCGCCACGATCTGCTGTTCGCTGAGGAAGTCGTTGGCGCAGGCCAGGAAGATGGAGTAGAGCGTCAGCATGGTGGCGCCCAGCAGTACGGCCAGGCCGGTCAGCGCCAGCGGCGACCAGCCGCCGGTAATGACGCCGCCCAGTGCCAACAGCATCGCCATCAGTGCCACCACCACGATCACCCACTGGCGATCGACGCGGTCGGAGAGCTTGCCCAGCGGCCACTGGGCCAGCGCGCCGCCGAAAATGAAAGCGCCCATGAACAGCGACACCTGGCCCACATCCAGGCCGCTGTTGCGGGCAAAAACCGCGCCCATGCCGAATATTGCGCCGTTGGTGATGCCGGTCATGAAGCAGCCCAGCGTCCCCAGCGGCGAGAGCCGGTAAAGCCGGCGCAGGTTCATGGGTTCCGGGTGGCTCAGCTCGGGCTGCGGGGTATAGCTGATCAGGATCGGTACCAGCGACAGCGATACCAGAATCGACACCAGCAGGAAAAGCCCCACGCCGCTCGGGTCGCCGCTGCCCAGCAGCAGCTGGCCGCCGCCCATGCCGATATAGCTGATCACCATGTAGACGCCCAGCAGCCGGCCGCGCAGGCGGTTGGAGGCGTAGCCGTTGAGCCAGCTTTCGGCGACCACATAGAGGCCGGCGTAGGTAAAGCCGGTGACGAAGCGCATGGCGGCCCAGATCAGCGGATCGACAAACAGGGCGTGGATCAGAATCGCCACCGACGTGACCGAGGCGAGCGCCGCGAAGACGCGAATATGGCCCACTTCACGCAGCTTGCGCGGCGTGATCAGCGAGCCGGCCAGAAAGCCGACGAAGTAGGCCGACATCACCATGCCGGTGACGGTGTTACCGAACGCCGCCTCGGAAGCGCGCACCCCCAGAAGCGAGGTCTGCAGACCGTTGCCCATCATCAGAAGGCCCATGCCGAGCAGTAGCGTCCAGAGACTCCAGGCGGCGGAAAGCGTACCGGGACGGCGGGCGGTGGCGGCGGTCATGAAAACTCCGGGGCAGGGTGGTCCACAATGCGGTCAGCATAGCCGCCAACACCGGCTCGCGGATAGCGGTACCTGCCTACTGTACCGCGTCGAGGCCGATATCGAGCTGCGGCGCCGAGTGGGTCAGCGCGCCCACCGAGACAAGATCGACACCGGTTTCGGCCACCGCGCGCAGCCTCTCGAGATCAAGCCCACCGGAGGCGTTGAGCAGGCAGCGCCCGGCGGTCATGGTGACCGCGCGGCGCATGTCGTCGAGGCCCATGTTGTCGAGCAGAATCGAGTGCGGCGGCGTCTTTAGCGCCTCCTCGAGCTGCGCGAGGCTGTCGACCTCCAGCTCGACCATGCGCAGATGGCCGAGCCGTTCGCGAGCCAGCGCCAGGGCTTCGCGCACGCCGCCCAGCGCGGCGATATGGTTGTCCTTGATCAGCATGGCGTCGTCCAGTCCGAGGCGATGATTGACGCCGCCGCCGAGGCGTACCGCGCGTTTTTCCAGCGCGCGCAGGCCGGGGGTGGTCTTGCGCGTGCAGGCCAGCCGCGCATGGCTGCCCTCGAGCTGATCCGCCAGCCGGCGGGTGAGGGTGGCGATACCGGAGAGCCGGGTGAGGAAGTTGAGCGCGGTGCGCTCGGCGATCAGCAGCGCGCGGGTGGCACCCTCCAGAGTGGCAATGATGTCGCCTGCCGCAAGGCGCCGGCCGTCGTGGCAGGCGGCATCGAGGCGAATCATGGGGTCGACGTGATAAAGCACCCGCGCAAGCGCGTCCATGCCGGCCAGCACCCCGTCGGCGCGCGAGCGCAGCTGCAGCCGGCTGCGATGGTTGGCGCCGATCAGCGCCTCGCCGGTAATATCGCCACCGCGCCCCAGATCCTCCGCCAGCGCGGTCGTGACGATGGGGTCGAGAATGACATGGGGCAGCGGGGCCACGTCGAGGAGGGCGCCGCTCATGACACCATCTCGACACGAGCGTCGTGCGGGGCACGGGTGAAATCGGCCGGCGTGCTCGGCGCGGGCAGAGCCAGCATCGCCTCGATGGCGCGCCGGGCGCGAATCGCAATCTGCTCCTCGACCTGCACGTCATGCTGGCCGAAGGCGAGCGAGGCGAGAATACCGTCGAGGCTGATGCGCTGCATGTGCGGGCAGAGGTTGCAGCTGCGCACGAAGGCGATCTCCGGGTGGCGCGCGATCAGGTTGTCGCTCATCGAACACTCGGTGAGCAGCAGCACCTGCTCGGGGCGGTGATCGTCGACCCAGCGCTCCAGCGCGGCGGTGGAACCGGAGAAGTCGGCGGCCTCCAGCACGCCGGTGGGGCACTCCGGGTGAGCCAGCACGCGCACGCCCGGGTGGTGGCGGCGCACCGCCCCCACCTGGGCAGGGGTGAACTGCTCGTGCACCTCGCAGCTGCCCTGCCAGACCAGAATCGCAATATCGGTACGTGCCGCCACGTTCCGCGCCAGGTGTTCGTCGGGCAGCATGATGACCCGGTCGACGCCCCACTGAGCGGCGATCGCCTCCACTACATCGAGGGCGTTGGAGGAGGTGCAGCAGATATCGCACTCGGCCTTCACCGCCGCGCTGGTGTTGACGTAGGTGACCACCGGCAGGCCCGGGTAGCGACGCTTCAGCTCGCGCACCTGAGCCCCGCTGATCGAGCTGGCCAGGGAGCAGCCGGCCCGCGTATCGGGAATCAACACGCGTTTATCGGGGCACAGAATCTTCGACGTCTCCGCCATGAAGTGCACCCCTGCCTGGACGATGGTGCGCGCCTCGCTGCGGGCCGCCTCGCGCGCCAGCGCCAGCGAGTCACCGCGAATATCGCCGACCAGCGCATAGACCTCCGGCGGCATGTAGTTGTGCGCCAGGATCACCGCGTCCTGTTCCTGCTGCAGCGCTCTGATGGCGTAAACGCGGCGGGCGATATCGGGCCAGGCCTCGGCGCCGACCTGACCCTCGACGCGGGCATAAAGGTCATCGGTGGCGCGGGCGACCGCCCTGTCGTAGGCGGGCAGCAGCGCTTCGATGTCAGGGCTGAAAGCCTCGGCATTCATCGGCCCCTCCGTAATGTTGTCAAATTGAGCATTATGGACAGGCTAAAGGGCGATCGGATTTTGAGCAAGTTGAGAAAAAGGGCGGGGCCCAGAGCTATCGACCGGCGCTCTGCATGTCGGTGTCCAACCACTCGATGAAGCGCGCCACAATGGGACGGTCGGCGGCGAGCGGGCCGGGCAGGGCGTGATAGGCATAGCCCGGTAAACGTATTTCGGGCCGCCAGGGCACCAGCCAGCCGCGCGCGATCATCGAGCGTACCAGAAGCTCGCTGACCAGAATCAGGCCGCGTCCGGCGAGTCCGGCCTGCACCACCTCCGGCTCATGCGTAAAACTGTACATTGATATTGAAGATGAGCGCGGCTCACCTGCCTCTGCCAACCACATTGTCCAGTCGACCGGCGCAAGCCGCTCGGACTCCCAGCGGGTGGTGATCAGCTCGGCCTCTGACGCGGTAGTGAGTCGCGCCGCATATTCGGGGCTGGCAAAGGCGGCAATGGACTCCTGCATCAGCTGCCTGCCACCCACTATGGAGGTCTCGGTGGGGGCGTAACGCAGAGCCAGATCGACGTGGCGATCGCGGCGCATATCAATGCGCTGCGTCGAAGAGAGCAGTGTTACCTCAAGTTCGGGGTGACGGCGCTGAAAGTCATCCAGCCGAGGCGCCAGCCATAGGGTAGCGAAAGCGGGGGTGGTCGAGATGGTCAGACGCCGAGCGGATTTGCTCAGGGTGTCGAGAGTCACTTCCAGCTGTCCGAAGGCCTCCGTCGCGCTTTCGGCCAGCAAACGACCCGCCTCGGTGAGCCGCACGCGACGGCTCTCACGAATGAAAAGTGCAATGCCGAGCTGCGTTTCCAGGCCGCGTATGTGATGGGAGATCGCTGTGGGAGAGAGGTGCAGCGTCTGGGCTGCCGCCCGGAAACTGCCCAGCCGGGCGGCTGACTCGAAAGCGCGCAGTGCCGGCAGGGAGGGAAGGCGCATGGCGGTAGCTCCTGTGAGGTGAGAGAAACTCACCTCTACACGCTTTCTTTACTTTTGTCATCGCCTGTCGCGACAGCAGATAGTGCAGTGACACTCATCCTTTATATCAAGGAGTCACTGGTGACCACTCTTCTGCGCATTGATGCCAGCGCTCGCTTCGAGCGCTCCCTGACCCGCATGCTGGGCGATCTCTTCATTGAGCGCTGGCAGGAACTCGAGCCCGGCGTGGCGCTCATTACCCGTGACGTGGGGCGTCACCCTCCCGCCATTATTACCGCCGCCTGGATCGCGGCGGCCTTCACCCCAATGCCGCAGCGCAGCGCCGAAGACACCGCTGTGCTGGCGGATTCGGAACGACTGATCCATGAGCTGGAGCAAGCTGATGTGCTGGTAATCGCCACGCCGATGTACAACTACGGAATGCCGGCGGCACTGAAGGCATGGCTTGATCAGGTGATACGCCTTGATCGCACCTTCAGCTTCGACCTCGCTCGCGGCGACCGGCCGTTGGCGCCGATGCTGGATGGCAAACAACTGGTGCTGCTGACCGCCAGCGGCGAATTCGGCTTCGGCGCGGGCGAACCCAACGAGGGGGCCGACCATCTACTGCCGCATCTGCGCAGCGTTGCGAAATATCTGGGGGCTGATAATCTTTGCCATGTCGGTATCGAGTATCAGGAGTTCGGCGATCAGCGCTTTGAGGACTCACGCGCTCATGCCATTGAGGATGTGAAGGCGCTGGCGGCGCGAATGGCCGGTTAAGCTTCCCGGTGGGCCGGCAGAAACAGGCCTTCATGACAGCAGCTGTCCCGCCGCGACCACCAGGACGCCTACCGTACTGATAAAGCCGATCGATCATGGTATGCCGCGTCCGGGTGAGCGCCGAGCGAAGTTGGGCGTGGGTAAAGCTTCCATAACTAAACCTGCGACAACGGATGAGCTTGACGCTGGAGATAGATATCTTGAAATATCGACACTGATAAGATGCGCTTTGACTTTCTGGCCCCATGAAGATGTGATAGCCACCTGGCCAGAATTCGAGCTGGAGTTCAATGTATGAATAAATTGCCGTATCTCGCAGAAAAAATGTCGCTATTTCAAAAACATTGCCAGGCTCAGTCTGTCGCGCGAGCTGTACTTGAGCAGCTGTGTCATGAGATATTGCCCGGGGACTCGGAGCGATCCATTGTCAGTAAAGCTATTTGTCTATCGGAGGCAAATGGCGTAACGGAGACGTGGTACCATGACTGCCCTGCACTGGTATTGCTGGGCTCCAGAAGTTGCCTTTCAATTTCGGGGCGAGACTATGAGCCCAGCAGTGAGAAAGTTGGAGATAATAATCTTGTTACCATCGACTTGAGCCCCGTATGGCGAGGTGCCTGGGGAGACTATGCAAGATCCTTCTTTATAGAGAGCGGACGTTGTTCGTTTAGACCAGAAAGCAGCGAGTTTCTTGAAGGGTATAAGCTGCAGGCGATGCTACATTCAGAAATGATGGCTTTTGTTGAGCCGAGTACGACCTTCGACGCCCTGTATCAGTTTGGAAATAACCTGATCACGGAAAGCGAATACTTGAACCTCGATTTTCAGAAAAACCTGGGCCACAGCATCGAAAATGCGTTGGCTGACAGGCATTTTGTTGAAGCAGATAATCACCACCGATTGGAAGACGTTAATTTTTTTACCTTTGAGCCCCATATTCGCCATATTAATGGGCGCTGGGGTTTCAAGCATGAAAATATTTATTATTTTGATGACGATGGGAAGCTTGAAATACTTCTTGGCCGCAAATTCTGAATGCAACACCTGATCAAACCGGTAAGGTGTTGGCCCTATGCCATATTCTGAACTCTGCATCGAAGAACGTGCCACTATCCAGGTCAGCCTCGCACAAGGCTTGAGCATCAGGAAGGTAGCGGCTCTGCTTGAACGGTCTCCGGCGACGATCAGTCGAGAGATACGGCGCAATGGGTCGTCCGATGGACGGTATCGCGCGTCACATGCGCAACAGCACCGTCATGACCGTCGAGACGGTTGTCGGCCCAGGCGCAAACTGCTTCCAGGCAGCCCTCGATTCGCCCTGATTCAGCACATGCTGGGCAGTGACCGCCCGGCGGTGCTGATCTGGATCATGACCTTCGTGTTCGGTCTGCTGGGTGTGGCGGTCGGCTATGAAAACAATATCGCCCTGATTCCGCTGGCGGTACTGCTGGGGCTGGCCATGGGAGGCGATCGTCTGGTGGGAACCGCAATTGCGCTCGGCGGTGTCGGTATCGGTTTTGCGACCTCACCGATCAATGTCTATACCGTAGGCGTCTCGGATCAGATCGCGCAGCTGCCGATGTTTTCCGGCGCCGGGCTCAGAAGCGTGCTGTGCGTCGCGGCGCTGGCGCTGCTGGCGCACCATACCAGCCGTTACATGAGGCGGCTGCGTCGCGACAGCGGGGCGTCACTGCTTGACCGCGATGACGAGGAAGCCGGTCTCGACAAGCCGCTGCAAGCCTATAGTCTGTCGCGTACTGATCTGGCGGTTATCGCGACGTTTGCCCTCGGCCTTGTGATCATGCTGTATGGCGTTTTTGCCCACGGCTGGTATATCAATGAGATTTCGGGCGTTTTCATCGCCATGACGATTGCGATCGGCGCCGTGGCCAGGCTGTCGCCGGCGAAAATCAATCGCTATTTCTTCGAGGGGGCGGCAACGGTGACCACCGGCGCGCTGCTGGTGGGGCTGGCCCGCGCCCTGCAGGTAATGCTCGAACAGGGCAGCATCGGTGACACCATCGTGCACGCTCTGGCCACGCCGCTGGCGGGGCTGCCGGTACTGTTTTCCACCTGGGCGATGACGCTGGTGCACGCGATCATCAATGTGTTCATTCCTTCCGGCAGTGGTCAGGCGATGGCCACCATGCCGATCATGATTCCACTTTCCGACCTGATCGGCATGACGCGACAAACCGCGATTCTGGCCTTTCAGGTGGGTGATGGATTGACCAACATGATCGTACCCACGTCAGGCGGCACCCTGGCGATGCTGGCCATTGCCAGAGTCCCCTACGACCGCTGGGTGCGTTTTTTCTTCCCGCTGCTGATCAGGGTGTTCCTGCTCAGCTGGGTCATACTGGCGTTTGCGGTGATGATCGGTTGGGGGCCGGCATGAGCCACAAGCGTTCCGATCGGATCGCAGCTGAGCTGCGCCGCCGGATTCTGGATGGCGAGCTTGGCCCCGGCACCCGGCTGGAGAGCGAAGCGACCCTGAGCCATCGTCTGGTGACCAGTAAATGGACACTGCGAGAGGCGCTCAAGTCACTCGAAACCCAGGGGCTGATACGGGTGCGCAGCGGACCGGGCGGCGGTGCCAGTGTGACCGAGGTGAGCGCCGATACGGCTTCCGATCTGCTCTGGAATTTCTGTTTCAGCCGCGATCTGAGCGTGTCGGACATTTATGCGCTGCGCAAACTGCTGGAGCCGGCACTGGCGCGCCAGGTGACACCGCTTCTCGATGAGGCGGCGCTGGACGCTCTGGCCGACAGGGCACATCGATGCTGCAGCTATCGCAGCGAAGGCCGCGGCGTCTCCGAGCGGGAGGACGAACTCAACTTTCATGTGCTGCTGGCCGGTGCCTGCCCCAATCCGCTGCTGCGATTTCTGGTCGAGTTTCTCAACGGTCTGTTGCTCAAGGTAGTCGCTGCCCAGAACGTCGACCCGGCACTGGCCGGCGTCGATCTCAACTACCATGGCCGCGACTACCACCTCGAGCTGATCGACGCCTTCAGAGCGCGGGATGGGGTGCGCGCCGAACGGCTCATGTTCGAGCATATGGAAGCCGCACAGCATTATATGGAGGAAGTCGCGACGCAGGCGGCGCGTCGTCGGGCCGCCCCCCAATCCGAAGATCACCGTCAGGAGCCGTAATGGTCATGAACACAGCCACTGTGCAGCACATTCTGACTGAACTGGTCGGTTTCGATACCGTATCGCGCCACTCCAACCTGGCATTGCTGGACTGGATCGAGCGCTATCTGGCCGACCATGGCGTGGAGAGTCAACGTATCAAAAGCGATGACGGCAGCAAGGCCAACCTGCTGGCCCGTATCGGCCCGGATGTCGAGGGCGGCGTAGTCCTTTCAGGACACACCGATGTGGTGCCGGTGGATGGTCAAACATGGCACAGCGATCCCTTTACCCTCAGTGCCCGCGAGGGTCGCCTCTACGGCCGTGGCAGCTGCGACATGAAGGGGTTTATCGCCTGCGCACTGGCGATGCTGCCCGAGTGGCGCACGGCCAGGCTGAATCGGCCGATCTGGCTGGCACTCTCCTACGACGAGGAGGTGGGCTGTCTGGGCGCGCCCCGCATGATCGAGCAGATGGTTGCGCACTGCCCGCGGCCCGCGGCGGTGATCGTGGGCGAACCGACCCTGATGCAGCCCGTTACTCGGCAGAAGGGCATCACCTCGCTGAGAACCCTGGTCCGCGGCGTCGAGGCGCACTCCAGTCAGATCGGCGCGGGCGTTTCGGCGATCCATGTGGCGGCTCGGCTGGTCAGCCATATCGAAGCGATCATGGAAGATCTGGTCGCTGAAAGGTGCTGCAACCCGGCGTTCAATGTGGCCCATTCAAGCCTGCATGTTGGTCGTATCGAAGGGGGAAGCGCGATCAACATCATGGCTCGCGAATGCACCTTCGAGTGGGAAATTCGCCATCTACCGGAAGAGGGTTTCAACGCCGTTTTCGAGCGCTTCGAAAGCTTCAGCCGTCAGCTCGAAGAGACGCTGCAGGCGCGCCACAAGGATTTTGCGATCGAGACAACGCTGTTGACGCCGACGGTGCCGGGGCTCGACGGCGGTGGCAACGTTACCGCGATAGCCCTGTGTGAGCAGCTGCTGGGCCCTCGTCAGCCCGAGGCGGTGGCCTATGCCACCGAAGCCGGTCAGTTTCAGCAGGCCGGGCTGGAAGCGATCATCTGCGGCCCCGGCAGCATCGAGCAGGCGCACAAGCCGGATGAATATATCAGCGAGACGCAGCTCGAACAGGGGCTGGACTTTATGCACCACCTGGGCAAGCAGCTGCTGGAGTGATTTTCCGACCACAGGCCCTATACGCCGATGCTTACCAGCGCTTGGCGTAGCTCGAGGGCCGAGACCGGTTTATGCAGCAGCGGAATGCCGCTGGCGGTCGCCTCGCGCAGCCGCTGCGGCGCCGTATCGCCGGTAAGCAGCAGCGACGGCAGATCGGTGCCGAAATGCGCGCGAAGATGGCGAATCGTCTCGGCGCCGGTGTTCTCGCGCAGGCGGTAGTCGCAGAGAATCGCCTGCGGTGGTTGCGACCAGTCCAGATTCAGCGCGCCTTCGAGGGAGTCGGCGGTGACACACTCGCAGCCCCAGGCGGTCAGCAACTGCTGCATGGCGCCGAGAATCGTCTCATCATCGTCGATTACCAGTAGTCGTTGACCCGCCAGCGATGCCTCGGTAGACGCGGGTGAGGAGGAGGTCTGATGGCTCGGCAGCGCCTCCTCAGCCAGCGGCACGCGCAGGCGGAACACGCTGCCGCGCCCCGGTATGGAGGCCAGCGACAGCGCATGCCCCAACGTATGGGCCAGCCGTTCGGCGGTGGCCAGCCCCAGTCCCAGCCCCTTGCGGCGGTCCCGCTCCGGGTTGCCCAACTGGTGGAACTCGCGAAAAATCTCGCGCTGCTGATCGGTGGCAATGCCAATCCCGGTGTCGTACACCTCGATGGAGCACTGCCCGCCACGCCGGCGAGCGGCGACGAGCACGCCGCCGCTGTCGGTGTAGCGGATGGCGTTGGCGATCAGGTTGCGCAGAATCAACTCAAGCAGCGCCGGGTCGGAGTGCACCACCGCTTCGCTGTCCCGGCTGCGATAGATCAGCGTCCTGTCATCGGCCAGCGGCGCCAGCTCCATCTCCAGCTTGTGAAACAGCGCCTGAAGCGCGCAGGGGCGTTGCTGTGAGTGAATCACGCCAGCCTCGATGCGGGAAAAATCAAGCAGAGTGTTGAGCATGTCCGCAGAGGCGCCGCTGGCCGCTTGCGCGCTCTTGAGCGTCTGTCGCTGGATAGCGTCGAGGCGGCTCCAGGAGAGGCTCTCCAGCAGCAGCTGCAGCGCCTGTACGGGTTGGCGCAGATCGTGACTGGCGGCAGCCAGAAAGCGCGACTTGTCGTGGTTGGCGCGTTCGGCCTCTTCACGGGCGGCGCTGGCTTCCCGTTTCTCCTCCTCCAGCCGCGCGATCAGGTCGAGATTTTCAAAGCGCAAGCGGATCGAGTCACTGATGTCGCGGCCCATCAGCCGTCCCTGACCGGCCTGGCCAATGGCGAACAGCAGGCAGAAGCCCGCCAGCATTTGATAGTAGAAAACGTCCATGACGACGAAGCGGAGGATAGCGGTCAGCATCATGGGCAGCATCATCGCCAGATAGATGGACTGAATGGGCGAGAACAGTGCCATGGCGATGGAGCTGTTGGCGGCCAGCATCGCCAGCAGCAGGGCCGTGGCGGCGGGCGACGTGTTGTGATCGACGCCCAGCCACAGCAACCCGCCCCAGCAGATACCTTCCAGCACAAGGCCGACGATCATCCGCTGCTGGATGGCGGGGATTTCGCCGGCAACGAACCCTTTCCGCAGGGTGAGATATGAATAACATGCCAGTCCGCACAGCACGCCCAGGGTTATCAGGCACCAGAGTGCGAGCGCCGGCAGGGAGACTTCCGTGGTGCAGATGTCGATAGGCGTTCCGTCCAACGCCGATACTGCTTTCAGGGTACTGCCGCTGGTAGCGTAGAAAACCACGGCCAGCAGCGTCGCCACCATCATGGCTACCGGTAGCAGCCGGATCGTACCCTGGAGCACAAGCCGCAGCCGCTCGTGCTCGAAGCGTTCCTGCAGATTCATGTCACCCAGCCCAGCCGCCGGGCGGCGAAGGCCGCCTCGGCGCGACTGGAGGCGTTGAGCAGCGTCAGCAGCGCCTGCACATGGCCGCGCACGGTGTATTCGGATAGATAAAGGCGTGCAGCGATCGCCTTGTTGGAGAGCCCTTGGCAGAGTAGTTCGAGCACTTCGAGCTGGCGCGGCGTCAGTTGCCGCTGTGGTGGCTCGTCCGGCAAGGTCGGTGCGGTCTCCGCTACCCCCTCGAGGAGCGCGCTCACCTGATGCAGGAGTGTCTGCGGTTTGTCGCTTTTGGAGATAAAGGCGCACACGCCCAGCGCCTGTGCCTCCTCGCGAATTTTCGTCATATCGAAACCGGAGAGCATGACGATGCTGGCGCCCGGCCAGCGTCGCCTGAGCGCGCTGACGCCGGCCAGACCGCTGACACCGCCGAGCTGCTGATCCAGCAGCACCAGCGCCGGGTCGAGATGGCGCTGGGCAAGCGCCGCGGTCAATGAGACGGCCTCGACAATCACCACCCTTTCAAGCCCCTCGGCCAGCACGCGGCTGATACCGCCAAGAAAGAGCGGATGATCGTCGATCAGCAGTAGGGTGCGTAGGGGCATGGGGCTTGCACTCATGAAAACAGGGCAGGTCTCGATTCATGCTACCAAATGCCATGGTGCCTTCTTCCCGGTCCGGGCAAGAAGAGTCAATTTTGACCGTATAACGGAATTTGACAAAAAATTACAATCGAAAAGCCAATAAAGGAGTCAGTCCATTACTGTCAGGATTACCGACGATCACATTGTCTCCAGCGTTCTGTCGTGACATACCCCACAGCTTCTCCGGGGCTTTTGGGCACGGGCAGAACAGAAGGTCTCAGTATGTCTGATATCAAGACGTCAGCAAGCGCTGCACTGCGTCGAAAGGGCTGCGCCGATGATGCTGCCTCGCATCGCCTGAGGGTCATGCGCATCGTGCTGGCGCTGCTTGGCGCCTGCTTCGGCCTGCTGGCCCTGTTCAACGCCCTGGATGGCAGGCCGGTGATCGCGCTGGCGGAATTCGGCATGGCGTGCTGCGGCGTACTGCTGCTGATTAAATTCCGCAGCGATCAAGAGGCCGAACGCTGGGCACTGCCGCTGACGATGCTGCTGGGCGCGGTGATTCTGCTGGTGTTCTGGCGCAAGCCTGTCGAGGAGAATGTTTTCTTCTGGATCATGCTGATGCCGGTGGTCAGCTATCTACTGCTGGGGCGCTACCGAGGGCTGCGCTACACCGCGGTGTTCATGACACTGGCACTGGCGATTTCCGTCTACAAATTCAGCCAGACCGATATCGGCTACTCGCTGACTGCGGTGTTCAATGTAGTGCTCTGCTCGCTGTGCATTTTCACCATGACCCACGCTCATGAGAAGGCGCGCGAGCAGGTCCATCGGCAGTTGACCGAAGCGGCCGTTGTTGACCCGCTGACCGGGCTGATCAATCGCGCCGGCCTGAGTGCTCGCTTTTTCGATCACCGTGCCTCTCTGCGCCGCCATCGGCGACCGGGATCGCTGATTCTGCTCGATCTTGATCACTTCAAGGCGATCAACGACTCATATGGCCACGCTGTCGGCGACCGGGTGCTGATATGGATGGCCGATCTGTTCGATGAGTGCCTGCGCGAGATGGATGCTGCCAGCCGGATTGGCGGCGAGGAGTTCGCCCTGCTGCTGCCTGATGCCGACGAGCGCGTCGCGCTGCTGATCGCGGAGCGGCTGCGGGGCAGGATTGCCGCTGGCGGCTGCGAGATCGGCGGGCAGCGCATAAAGGTCACCGCGACCATGGGAGTGACCCCAATCGAGCAGGATGACAGCGATATATCGGCGCCGTTGATGCGCGCCGATGCGTTGCTCTATCGGGGCAAGCGCGATGGCCGCGATCGCGTGGTCAGTAATCTCGGTAGTCCCGATAGCGTGTTCGATAACGCTCCTGACGTGGCTGGGCTATGGAGTGAAAGGATGCACAGTCCGTAACTGCCGATATCCGGTAGTGTCCTGCCTCTCCGCGCTGGCCGATCATCGGTCCACGGATGACAGCCTCAGTACTCCCCGTGCGACAGCGGTGTCTGCACGCCCGGCGCCATCTGCTGGCGCCACTGCTCGCGGCAGAAGCGAAAGCGCTCGGCGGGGCGGCCGCCGGTGGCGGTGTCCACGTCGCCGGTGGCGACCACCAGCCCGGTGCGCTCCAGCGCGCGGCGAAAGTTCTGCTTGTGCACCGCCAGGCCGATGATCGCCTCCACCGTCTGTTGTAGCCGTGAGAGGGTGAAGCGCTCCGGCAGCAGTTCGAATACCACCGGACGGTAGCGCAGCTTGCCGCGCAGGCGGTCCATGGCAGTGGCCAGAATGCGGCGATGATCGACCATCATCTCGAGGCCGGTGACGGGCAGTGCTTCGTTCGCCGCGCTATCGGCGTTGCGCTGCGCCTCGGGCACCAGCCCGGCTTCGAAAAGCAGCTCGTAGCGCTCCAGCACCCGGGCGTCGACCCAGCGCGCGCCGTTCAGGGCGAAGGCGAGCCGGGCCCGCTGGTGGCGCGCCTCGCGCGTCGCTGCGCTGTCGGCGGCCGCGGCCCAGCGCTCCAGCGCCGGGGCCAGTGCCATGTCGATCAGCGCCGGGCGCCCCTGGCGGTAGTCCTCCCAGGGAAAGAAGTCATACCAGCTGCGCCACTGGGCGGCCATGCCCGCCGGCGTATGGCGGGCAGCGGTCAGGCCCAGATAGCCGATCGAAATATGGCGCGCCGCCGGCGTCTCGAATAGCTCGTGCGAGCGTGCCAGGTCGCCGAAGGTATAGAGCTGCTCGCTGTAGCCGAGTTCGAAACCGGTCTGGCTGGCGACCCAGTCGCGCAGCCCCTGCTCGAAGGTGGCGTGGCTGACCGGGTCGAAGGCGCCGGCCGGCAGCGCGCTCATGCCGTCCGCCGTGCGGATGACCAGCACGGTGGGCGAGGCGACCTCCATGGCGATCACGACCGCGGAGAGGTCGATGGCGATGGCGGCGCTGTCGGACATGGGCAGCCTCCGGAAGACGCAGGAGCGGGGCGACATGAAAAGCCCCCGCCGGAGCAGGGGCCTGGAGGAGCGATTATGACGAGGTCAGGACGAGGTTGCCTTGATCTCGTCGTTTTTCTCGATCTTCCTCGTAATGTAGTACTGCTGGGCGATCGACAGCAGGTTGTTGGTAATCCAGTAGATGACCAGCCCCGCCGGGAACCACAGGAAGAAGAAGGTGAAGACGATCGGCAGCATCTTCATGATCTTCGCCTGAGTGGGATCGGGCGGCGTGGGGTTGAGCTGCTGCTGCAAGAACATCGTCAGGCCCATGATGATGGGCAGGATGAAGTAAGGGTCCTGCGCCGACAGGTCATGAATCCACAAAAAGAAGGGCGCATGGCGCAGCTCGATGGACTCCATCAGCATCCAGTAAAGGGCGATGAATACCGGCATCTGAACGACGATCGGCAAACAGCCCCCTAGCGGATTGATCTTCTCCTTCTGGTAGAACTTCATCATCTCCTGCGACATCTTCTGGCGATCGTCGCCGTGCTGCTCCTTGATGCGCTGCATCTCGGGGCCCATCTTGCGCATCTTCGCCATCGACTTGTAGGCGGTGGCGGAGAGCGGGAAGAGCACTGCCTTGACCAGTACGGTGAGCAGGATGATCGCCACGCCCCAGTTGCCCACCAGCGCATGGATCTGGGTCAGCAGCCAGAACAGCGGGTTGGCGAGGAACCACAGCCAGCCGAAATCAACCGTCAGCTGCAGATAGGGCGCCACTGCGTCGAGCCGGTCGTGCTCCTTGGGACCGATATAAAGGCGCGCCTCGAGGTCGGCGCTCTGCCCCGGTGCGACACTCTCGGTGGGGCCGGCAAAAGCCGCCACGTTACGGCCGCGGCGGTCGACGTCGGCGTAGTAGAGGTTCTGCTGCTGCTGGCCGGGCACCCAGGCGGAGACGAAATAGTGCTGCAGCATCGCCACCCAGCCGCCGTTCACATCACGGTTGGGGAAGCTGCCGTTCTGGATATCGTCAAAGCCCACCTTCTGATAGTGATCCTCCGGCGAGGAGAAAGCGGCACCGAGGAAGGATTTCATGCCAATACCGGCGCCCTGGGTCGGGTCGGCGCTGTTGTCACGCGCCAACTGGCCGATAAAACGCGCGGTGACCGGCGTCTGACCGGTGTTATCAAGCAGATACTGCACGTCGACGACGTAACTGTCGCGCTTGAAGGTAAAGCGCTTGATGATATCCACGCCGTTGACGGTCGCGCTCAGATCGACCTGTAGCTGGTTGCCGTCGCCGAGCTGATAGCTGTTCTGCGCCGCGCTGAAGTCGATGCGTCCCTCATGCCCCTCGAGCTGCAGACCGGAGCGGGCGATGTAGCTGCGCTGCTGATTGTCGGAGAGCAGTACATAGGGGTCGCTGGCACCGAGCTGGCGCTGATATTTCGGCAGGGCGGCGTAGACGATATCGCCACCACGGGTGTCGATACGCAGATCAAGGGCATCGGTATCAACGCTGATCAGCCGCTCCGGCGCGCCTTCAGCGGGTGCCTCGTCGCTGCCCGGCTGGCTGCCGCCCGGCTGTGGGGTGGTGCTGCCGCTGGCGGGGGCGTTGAGCCCGCCGCTGCCGCTGCTTTCGCCGCTGCCTTCCTGCTGGGCCACGGTGGGGGGCGCATCGACGCCCGCCGGTTGCTGGCCATAATCGTTGCTCCACTGGATCACCAGCAGGTAGGCAAGCACGGCCAGCGGAATGACGAAGAGAAGACGTTTCAAATCCATTGGGATTGCCCGGTGGGGAAAATGTCGACGCGGCGCAGACCACGGATGGCACGGGAAAAGAGATCGCGCCTCGTACGGCTATTGAGGTTTCGACTGACGCTGCACATCCTTTTCAAGGCGCCGCCACATGCCGTGAAGCTGCCGGGCCAGGGTTTGTGCTTCCAGCTCGTGCACGCCGCGGCGAGAAAGCACCACAATATCCACCGCCGGCAGCCAGTGCTGGCGCAGCCGGATCGACTCGCGGGTCAGCCGTTTGAGGCGGTTACGATCCACGGCGCGCTTGAGATTCTTCTTGCTGAAAACCAGCCCCACGCGGACATGTCCCAGGTCGTTGGGCGTGGCGAGGGCCAATAACCCCTTGCCGTGAACCTTGAAGCTGGCGTTGTCGAAAACGTGACGGTATTCCCCGCCGGTCAGAATGCGCAGACCGCGGGGAAATCCCTGTGAGGCCATGGGGCGCAGCTTCCAGACGCCATTCAGGCGCTCAGACGCTTGCGGCCCTTGGCACGGCGACGTGCAAGAACCTTGCGGCCGTTTTGGGTCGCCATGCGGGCGCGAAAACCGTGGACGCGCTTGCGCTTGAGCACGCTGGGCTGAAAAGTACGTTTCATGATGGCACTTCCTGAATTGGCTACGAGAAAATTGATCGGTCGACCCGCGCCCTGGCGTTAGGCGCACGGAGGTCAAGAGCCGGGATTCTAGAGAATTCAACCGGGACGTGCAATTTTTATCCCGACCGATCTGCAAGCCCCTGTGCATAAAACTGTGCACAGGCGGTCTATATCCTGCCGGCAGATAACGCAGGTCGCTGAAAGGCTTGTTTTATTGCTTCCGATCCGGTTGTCCACAGGCGTTGCGCGTCAGGGAAAAGGTGTGGATAACCCCTGATGCGGACGTTACACTGAGCGGCCATTGGCAGCAGGAGGGCCCTGCCCGCCACGCTCACGATGCGCGGTGCGAAGGCTCGGTGCACCCTCCTTCAAGACTCACCATCAACGAGGTCGCGTGTGTCCATCGCTCTTTGGCAGCAGTGTCTCGACTACCTGCAGGATGAGTTGAGTTCTCAGCAGTTCAATACCTGGATTCGCCCCCTGCAGGCCGAGGGTGGCGACAGCGAGCACGAGCTTGCGCTGCTGGCGCCCAATCGCTTCGTGCGTGACTGGGTCAACGACAAATACCTCAAACGGATCAACGAGCTGATGCGCGAGCTGGGCCAGGGGCGGGCCCCGCGCGTCAGCCTGGGGATCGGCAGCCGGCGCACGGTATCCAATCCGCGCGCTGCAAGCGCCGACGGGGCTGCTTCGTCCGGCGTCGAAAGCGCGCCGCCGGCGGCCGATATGGCGGCCGTTAAAGAGGCGCCCATGCCGCCGCCGTCGCCCACCGCGCCGCGCGGTGAGTATCAGGACGAGCGCGAGATTCCTGCCGCTTCCGGCGGCAGCGCGACCGGGAGTTCGCGCCGTACCGAGGGCGGCGAGCGCCAGGTGCAGGTCGAGGGCAGTATCCGCCACCAGAGCGGGCTCAACCCCGGCTTTACCTTCGAAACCTTCGTCGAGGGCAAGTCCAACCAGCTGGCGCGGGCCGCGTCGCGGCAGGTGGCGGAGAACCCCGGCGGCGCCTATAACCCGCTGTTTCTCTACGGCGGCGTGGGGTTGGGCAAGACCCACCTGATGCACGCGGTGGGCAACCACCTGGCGGGGCTGCGGGAGAACGCCCGGGTGGTCTATCTGCACTCCGAGCGCTTTGTCGCCGACATGGTCAAGGCGCTGCAGCTCAACGCCATCAATGACTTCAAGCGTTTTTATCGCAGCGTCGATGCGTTGCTGATCGACGACATCCAGTTTTTCGCCGGCAAGGAGCGCTCCCAGGAGGAGTTCTTCCACACCTTCAACGCCCTGCTGGAGGGCGGTCAGCAGATGATTCTGACCTCGGACCGCTATCCCAAGGAGATCAGCGGCGTCGAAGAGCGCCTCAAGTCGCGTTTCGGCTGGGGGCTGACGGTGGCGATCGAACCGCCCGAGCTGGAGACCCGGGTGGCGATCCTGATGAAAAAGGCCGAACAGGCGAAGGCCGATCTGCCGCATGACGCCGCCTTCTTCATCGCCCAGAAGATCCGCTCCAACGTCCGCGAGCTGGAAGGCGCGCTGAAGAAGGTGATCGCCGACTCCCACTTCATGGGCCAGCCAATCACTCAGGACTTTATCCGCGAGTCGCTCAAGGACCTGCTGGCGCTGCAGGACAAGCAGGTCAGCGTCGACAACATCCAGCGCACGGTGGCGGAATACTACAAGATCAAGGTGGCCGACCTGCACTCCAAGCGCCGCTCGCGCTCGATCGCCCGGCCGCGTCAGGTGGCGATGTCGCTGGCCAAGGAGCTGACCAACCACAGCCTGCCGGAGATCGGCGACGCTTTTGGTGGTCGCGATCACACCACCGTGCTGCACGCCTGTCGCAAGGTGGGAGAGCTGCGTGAAGAGAACGCCGACATTCGCGAAGACTACAAGAATCTGCTGCGGATTCTGACCAGCTAGCACGTCACTGCTTTATACTAAAGGCTATTGCGGTCGTGCCACTGCCAGGCAATCCAACCATCGAGAGCCCAGACAGAGTGAGCCCCCATGAAATTTTCCATTTCGCGTGAAGCCCTGCTGCGTCCGCTGACCCTGGTGGCCGGGGTGGTAGAGCGCCGTCAGACCCTGCCGGTGCTCTCCAACGTACTGCTCGCCCTCGAGGGTAGCGAGCTGTCGCTGACCGGCACCGACCTGGAGGTCGAACTGATCGGCCGCGTCGAACCCTCGCAGGTCGAGGAGAGTGGCGCCGTGACCGTGCCGGCGCGCAAGCTGATGGATATCTGCAAGTCGCTGCCCGAGGGGTCGGAGATCACCCTGGCGCTGGAAGAGGGGCGGGCGCTGCTGCGCGCCGGGCGCTCGCGCTTCACCCTCGCCACTCTGCCGGCGGCGGAGTTTCCCAGCATCGACGAGGGCCAGGGCGAGACCGAACTGACCCTGCCGCGGCGTACCCTCAAGCAGCTGATCGACGCCACCGGCTTCGCCATGGCGCAGCAGGACGTGCGCTACTATCTCAACGGCATGCTGGTCGAGCTGCGCGACCAGCTGGTGCGCACCGTGGCCACCGACGGCCACCGGCTGGCAGTCTCCTCGCGCAGTACCGAGGTAGCCCTTGATGAGCCGCAGCGGCTGATTCTGCCGCGCAAGGGGGTTACCGAGCTCTCCAGGCTGCTCGACGACAGCGACGAGCCGATCACCCTGCGCCTCGGCGCCAGCCACCTGCGCGCCCGCACCGGCGCCTACACCTTCACCTCGCGGCTGGTGGACGGCAAGTTCCCCGACTACGAGCGGGTTATCCCCAAAGGCGGCGACAAGCAGGTGCTGGCCGAGCGCAACGAGCTGCGCCAGGTGCTGTCGCGCACCGCTATTCTTTCCAACGAGAAGTATCGCGGTGTGCGCCTCAACCTCGAAGAGGGCAACCTGCGGGTGCTGGCCAACAACCCCGAGCAGGAAGAAGCCGAGGAGAATGTGGCCATCGACTACGCCGGCAGCACGCTGGAGATCGGCTTCAACGTCGGCTATCTGATCGACGTGCTCAATGTGCTGGATACCGACCAGGTGCAGCTCACCCTCTCCGACCCCAACAGCAGTGCGCTGCTGGAAGCGCCGGGCGGCGGCGATGCGATGTATGTGGTGATGCCGATGCGCCTCTGATTCGCGCGCTGCCTTTCTTGCCGCTACCGTTCTGCACTGCCCGGCCTTCTGCCGGGCAGTGCCTCCCTCGCTGGACCCCTCATGCCGCTCGACCGTCTTCACTTCCAGGGCCTTCGCAATCTGGTGCCGCTCGAGTGGCAGCCGGATGCTCACGTCAATCTGATCTTCGGTGATAACGGCAGCGGCAAGACCAGCCTGCTGGAGGGGCTGCACATCCTCGGCATGGGGCGCTCCTTTCGCACCCGCCAGCTCAAGTCGGCGATCGGCCACGACGCCGCGGCGCTGACCCTGTTCGGTCGCCTGGCAGGCTCGCCGCCGCTGCCGCTGGGGGTCGAGCGCCGCCGCGACAGCGAGACGCTGAGCCTGCGCATGGCCGGCGAGCGGCTGGAGCGGGTCGCCGAACTGGCGCGCCAGCTGCCGGTGCAGCTGATCAACCCTGACGCCTTCCGCCTGATCGAGGGCGCACCCGCCGCGCGGCGCGAGTTTCTCGACTGGGGCGTGTTCTACGTCGAGGCCGACTTTTTCGACATCTGGCGACGCGTCAGGCGATCGCTCAAACATCGGAATGCCCTGCTCAGACATGATAGAATCGACGAGCAGTCGTTGGCGCTCTGGAGCCGCGAGCTGGCGCGCTGGAGCGAGGCGCTCGACGCCATGCGCAGCGATTGGATGGCGCGTTTCGTCGAGGTTTTCGAGCCCACTCTGCGTGAACTGGTCGATCTGCCCGAGCTGTCGCTGCGCTATTACCGCGGCTGGGATCGTCAGCGTCGTCTGGAAGAGGTGCTGAGCGACGGCCTGGCGACCGATCGGCAGATGAAGTTTACCCAGCAGGGCCCGCAGCGGGCCGACCTGCGTCTGCGTGTGGGGCGCCATCCCGCTGCCGAGGTACTTTCCAGGGGGCAGCAGAAGCTGGTGGTCAGCGCCCTCAAGCTGGCGCAGGGGCGGCTTCTGGAGGCCGAAAGCGAGCGTCGCTGCCTCTATCTGATCGACGATCTCGCCGCCGAGCTGGACGATCGCCACCGCCGCGCCTTCTGCCGGCTGCTGGAGCAGATGAATTGTCAGACCTTTCTGACCGGTATCGACCCCGCAGCCCTCGACGGCTACTGGGACCCGAGCACCAGCGTCACGAGGTTTCACGTCACACAGGGTCGTCTGGCACACAGGCCGGCGGCACCATGACCCGGGAGCATCAATGAGCGATCCACAGGCTTACGACTCGTCGAGTATCAAGGTTCTCAAGGGGCTGGACGCAGTACGCAAGCGCCCGGGCATGTACATTGGCGATACCGACGACGGCACCGGGCTGCACCACATGGTGTTCGAGATCGTCGACAACTCCATCGACGAGGCGCTGGCCGGCCACTGCAGCGAGATTCGCGTGGCGATCCATGCCGATGAGTCGATCACCGTCTCCGATGACGGCCGCGGCATTCCCACCGACATTCACGCCGAGGGGGTGTCGGCGGCGGAAGTGATCATGACCGTGCTGCACGCCGGCGGCAAGTTCGACGACAACTCCTACAAGGTCTCCGGCGGTCTCCACGGCGTTGGCGTGTCGGTGGTCAACGCGCTTTCCGAAGAGCTCAAGCTGACCATCTGGCGCAACCATCAGGTTCACGAGCAGACCTATCACCACGGCGTGCCGCAGTCGCCGCTTGCCGTGGTGGGCGACACCGAACGCTCCGGCACCCAGATCAGCTTCAAACCGTCGAGCGAAACCTTTGCCAACATCGAGTTTCACTACGAGATCCTTGCCAAGCGCCTCAGAGAGCTTTCATTTCTCAACTCCGGGGTGGCGATCCGGCTGATCGACGAGCGCGACGGTCGCGAGGAGCTGTTTCACTACGAGGGCGGCCTGCGCGCCTTCGTCGATCATCTCAACACCAACCGCACCACCGTCAATCCGGTATTTCACTTCAACGTCGAGCGCGACGACGGTATTGCGGTCGAGGTGGCGATGCAGTGGAACGACAGCTTCACCGAGAACATCTTCTGCTACACCAACAACATTCCGCAGCGCGACGGCGGCACCCACATGGCCGGCTTCCGCGCCGCCCTGACCCGCAGCCTCAATAGCTACATCGAAAGCGAGGAGCTGCAGAAAAAGGCGAAGGTGACCACCTCCGGCGATGACGCCCGCGAGGGGCTGACCGCGATTATCTCGGTCAAGGTGCCGGACCCCAAGTTCTCTTCCCAGACCAAGGACAAGCTGGTCTCCTCCGAGGTCAAGACCGCGGTCGAGCAGGAGATGAGCCGCCAGCTCTCCGACTACCTGCTGGAGAACCCCAATGAGGCGAAGGCGATCGTCAACAAGATGCTCGATGCCGCCCGCGCCCGTGAGGCGGCGCGCAAGGCGCGCGAGATGACGCGCCGCAAGGGGGCGCTGGATATTGCCGGGCTGCCCGGCAAGCTGGCCGACTGCCAGGAGAAGGATCCCACCCGCTCCGAGCTCTACCTGGTGGAGGGCGACTCCGCCGGCGGCAGTGCCAAGCAGGGCCGTGACCGCCGCAGCCAGGCGATCCTGCCGCTCAAGGGCAAGATTCTCAACGTCGAGAAGGCGCGCTTTGACAAGATGCTCTCCTCCGCCGAGGTGGGCACCCTGATTACCGCGCTGGGCTGCGGCATCGGTCGCGAGGAGTTCAACGCCGACAAGCTGCGCTATCACTCGATCATCATCATGACCGACGCCGATGTCGACGGCTCGCATATCCGTACCCTGCTTTTGACCTTCTTCTTCCGCCAGATGCCGGAACTGATCGAGCGCGGCCACGTCTTTATCGCCCAGCCGCCGCTCTACAAGATCAAGCGTGGCAAGCAGGAGATGTATCTCAAGGACGAGTCGGCGCTGATCCAGCATCTCACCACCACCGCGCTGGACGGCGCGGCGTTGCACGTCAACGAGACCGCACCGCCGATCGCCGATGCGCCGCTGGAAAAGCTGGTGCATCAGTACCGCGACGTGATGGACCGCCTCGACCGGCTGGCGCGGGTCTATCCGGCCGATGTGCTGCGGCGCATGGTCTACGCCGCGCCGGTCAGCGAGGCGATGCTTGCCGACCGCGCAGCCATGCAGGGGTGGATCGAGGCGCTGCAGGCCGACATGGACGAGCGCATCGCCTACGAGGGCGGGCCGCGCTACACCTTCCGGCTGGTCGAGCACGAAGAGCGCGGCCTCTATCTGCCGGCGGCGACCCTGACCGCCCATGGCGTCGCCACCGACTACCCGCTGGGACTGGGCTTTTTCCAGTCGGCCGATTACGCTGCCATGACGGCGCTGCAGAAAGAACTGGATGGCCTGCTCGAAGAGGGCGCCTACATCGCCCGCGGCGAGCGCTCCAAGCCGGTGGAAAGCTTCCACGACGTGCTCACCTGGCTGATGGCCGAGGCCAGCCGCGGCTTCAGCATCCAGCGCTACAAGGGGCTGGGCGAGATGAATCCGGATCAGCTGTGGGAGACCACCATGGACCCGGACAGTCGCCGCATGCTCAGGGTCTCGATCGAGGACGCGATCGGCGCCGACATGATGTTCAACACCCTGATGGGCGACGAGGTCGAACCGCGGCGCGACTTCATCGAGCAGAACGCGCTGGTGGCGAATCTGGATATCTGACGCCTGTCGGGCCTGGCCAATCGTCGCGAAAACGATGGATGACGCGATTCAATTTGTGCGATCAGCGAGCGGAAAGCCAGCAGCAGAGAGACAGCGCTATGGCCG
Source organism: Kushneria aurantia DSM 21353 (assembly GCF_000382245.1). Lineage (GTDB taxonomy): Bacteria > Pseudomonadota > Gammaproteobacteria > Pseudomonadales > Halomonadaceae > Kushneria > Kushneria aurantia. The sequence continues at coordinate 99,574 of NZ_KB907862.1, read as the reverse complement.
CGGCGATCAAGATATCGACGATCTGAAAGATGTGAACGACTGGACGCAGGTGGCTACCGGGCCCGTTGATCACGCCGCCATGCTGCGTCCGGCGCCGTCTCTTTCGGGGTGCCCATATCCTCAGCGATACAGTCGCTCATAAACCGGCGCAAGTGCATCGCAGAGCGCTTCGGCGGCTTCCGCCATGGCAAAATCAGGCTGCTCCTCGAATTCGGCGACCTCAAGGCCGATCAATTCGTGATGGCCGATGGCACTGCAGAGCGCGTATAGCTGTGCCAGATCGGGGCCCCCTGCAACGCTGTATTCGGTGGGCATCAGACCGGGAGCCAGCAGGTCGCAGTCGAGATGGAGATAGACCGGACGGTTGCCGATGGCCTGCGAAAGCGCCTCTGGCGTCAGGCTTTCAGAAGTCAGGTGCCGAATGTCGTACTGCGTGATCAACGCAAGTTCGGCTTGATCCAGTTCGCGGCCATCGGCCAGCACCACCTGGTCGAGGCGCCAGCCGCTACCCAGACCGCTGTCCCACAGTTCGGCTGCGGCCGTCAGCACCATGCCGCCCAGATAGCCGGAGACCGAGCTGGCGGGGGTATTGAGATCACCATGAGCATCGAGCCAGATCAGGCAGGCATCGGGATGATGGCGTGCAATGACCGGTAGTGTGGCCAGCGCAGCAGCGCATCGCGGCAGTACGGCAAGAGGTTTATGACCCTCCACCAGACGCAGCGTCAGCGTCTCGGCGAGCTGGCGAAGTTCCGGCAAGGCGCTTGCCAACTGCGCCTGCCAGTCGGCATCAAGCGGAGTACGGGGTGTTCCCACTTTCGTGAAAGTGGTGTCGAGCCGCCCGGCAAGCGTCTGTGCAAGACGTTGTGCGCCTGCCATGGCGTGTGGAGAGCGGTCTGCGCTACGTCCCTGGAAAAGAATCATTGCGGCTTAACCCGTCGGTAGTGCCCCCACTGTTCAGGCTGAGTGTCGAGGCTTTCCAAAAATAGCGGGCCTTGAAGCGACGCGCCGATTCGCTCAGTCTGTAACCGCAGGCTATCTCACAACAACGCCAAAAAAGAAGGGGCCAAAATGAAAGAGACACCAGCCGATTCAGGCCGGGTCGCCAGCCGGCGCAAATTTCTTGGCATGTCGGGCGCTGCCCTGGCGAGTGTCGGGCTGGGCGGGCTGGCGCTACCCGGCACACCGACCCGAGCGAGTGAAGCCGTACCGTCGGCGCCTGCCGGCATGGCAACGCCTTCGGCAACCCATCCCATCGGCATCAACTACAACGAAAATGCGCTGGGCATGTCGCCCCGCGCCCAGCTGGCGGCGATCGACTCGATCTCCGGCGCCAACCGCTACCCCTTTTCGCGACTGGCGCCATTTCGCCAGCAGCTGGCCGATCATCACGGCGTGGCGCCGGCGTCGCTACTGCTCACGCCCGGCTCCTCGGCCGGCATTCGCGCCTCCATCGCCGCCCATGCCCGGGGTTCGAATACGCAGCTGGTGATTCCGGAGCTGACCTACGGCGACGGCGAGCATCACGCCTCGAACTACGGTATGTCGATTGCCAGAGCCCCCTCCTCGCGGGAGGACTGGTCATTCGAGATGGCCGATATGCGTGCCCTGGTGGACAACCACGATGGAGCCTCGGTGGTCTATCTGGTCAACCCCAACAATCCTACCGCCACCATTACGCCCGCCGACGAGATCGAGGCGTGGATCGAGAGCCGGCCCGACGACACCATCTTTGTGGTCGATGAAGCCTACGGTGAATTCGTCAACGACCCCGCTTTCCGCTCGGTCGATGGCCTGATCGCTCGCGGTGTGGACAACGTCATACTGCTCAAGACCTTCTCCAAGATTCACGCCATGGCGGGCCTACGGGTGGGCTACCTGGTGGCTGCGCCACCGCTTGTCGAGCATGTCGCCGGCTTTATCGAAAGCGACTGGATGACCCTCTCCTGGCCCGGCGTCGAAGCGGCGAGCCACTCCATGCGCGATGATGCTTTCCTGGCGCGCAGCAAGCAGAGCAATGACGAAAGCCGGGCCATTCTGACCCGGGCGCTGGAGGAGCTGGGCATGGATTATCTGCCCAGTGAGGCCAACTTCGTGTTCCACCGTACGCCGGTACCGCTGGCGCAATACCAGCAGTTGATGAAAGAGCACTTCGTGATGGTGGGACGCCCCTTTCCACCGGCGCAGGAGTGGTGCCGAACGTCTCTGGGGACGCCGGAGCAGATGCGCTACGTCGCCCAGGTGATGCGCAACCTGCGCAGCCAGCAGCGGCTGTAGAGGTTGCCCGGCAGCTGTGTGGAAAAAGCGCTATCGCGATGTTACCGCAGGAAGCTGAAGGGTGGCGGGTCGATAGCGCTTTTATATTATTCATTTGCCCAGGGGTTTAGCAGGGGAACCTGCTTATCGGCAAAGTCGGCAAGGTTGCGCGTTACTACTGTCATACCGTGAACAAGCGCCGTTGCAGCGATGCAGCAATCCCGATCAGCGCCCGGGTCGGGCACATGAAGTGCGGCACAGCGCAGCGCGACAGCGGTATCGACCGCCAGGGTGCGGCCGGCGAATTCCGGCATCACCTGGCGCTGTCGGGAGTCGGTGTCTGTGGCGGTCAGCTCAAATCCTCGAAGGGGTTATAGGCCACTTCCCAATAGTACCCTTCGGTATCGCGAAAGTAGCCCGAATAGCCACCCCAGAAAACTTCCTGCGCGGGTTTGGCCAGGGTGGCACCGGCGCTCACCGCTTGCTTTAAAACTGCGTCAACGTCCTCTTTCGACGCGACGTTATGTGCCAGCGTCATCCCGCTCCATGTGCCAGTCGCGGTATCGGCGATACCGATATCCTCGGCCAGTTTTTCGCGCGGGTAGAGCGCCAGCCAGCTGCCTTCGAGGCTGAAAAAGGTAATGTCGTTACTGTCGAAATCGTGCTGCGGCAGGCCCATTCCATCGCGGTAGAAACGGGTGGCGCGTGCGAGGTCGTCGACACCGAGGGTGATGATGCTGATTTTGGGTTTCATGGTATTGCCTCCAGTGCCAGCGAAGGTCCGCGCTTTACCCGGTCCATGCTCACCAGAGTGGTAAAGGCTCTGACACAGGGGGTATTCATCAGCATCTCGCGCGTGAAGCACTCATAGTCAGCAAGGCTGGGTGTAGTCACTACCAGCACAAATTCGAACTCGCCGGTGACGTAAAAGCACTGCTCAACCTGTGGATGCTGGCGCATACGCTGCTTGAAGGCGTCAATCTGGGGACTACGTTCCTGCTCGAGATCGACACCCACCACACAGGTTACCGGCAATCCCAGTACCTCGGCGTTCAGGCGAGCCACTTCCGCTTCGATCACACCGCTTTTTCGCAGGCGCTTCAGGCGCCTCTGCACCGCAGCCGCTGACAGCCCGACGCGGGCACCAATATATTCTCCTGTCAGGCGGGTATCGTGTTGATAAAGGGCCAGAATACGTCTGTCCAGCTCGTCTGCAACCGGTGTTTGCGGTTTGCCTGCATTGCGCTTCGACATTCGAGGTTTTCCCGCAGCCATATGAGCCAAAATGCGGCCTTTGAAGCCATGATTCTCCATAGAATGCCTCAAACACGCTGTGGAGTAGAGGCCCACCATGACGAATGTTCTACCACTGATAGCCGAAACCGATACAAGACTATGTCAACCGGCCCGCTCTGTGGGCGATGGCTGGCGCGCGCAGCAGCCTGTAGCCGAGTCAATGCATGCCACTCTGGCCGAATGTCGCGGATACCATGGCAGCGGTCGGGCATTGGCGGCGCCTCAGGTCGGTATTGGTTTGCGCATCATCGTGATGCAGCTGGGCGGCAGACCGCTGACCCTGATCGATCCGGTGATCACCTGGCGCAGCGATGAGATGCGGTGGGTATGGGATAACTGCTTCAGTCTTCCCGGACGAGCTGCCAGGGTAAAACGACATTGTCACATTGGTCTGCGTTTTTATGACGGTAAGGGCTTTTTGCGTGAATGTCGAAGGCTACCCGCGCATCTATCCGAACTGGTTCAGCATGAGGTGGATCATCTTGACGGCATTCTGATGACAGCGCGCGCTGAAGAAATTCGATGGCGGGACAGCGCCTCGACGGATGCCTTTCCCTGTCATCATGGACCGCGTTTGCATGCCGAGCGGATTGACATGGCGCACCAATGGATTGATCCAATATTTCTCGCAACGCCACAGTTTCGACCACCGCCCATGGGGCCTCTGGACGGTATTGATCTGACATGCAAGCTCGAAACGCTTAACCCGATACGCAGTTTCAAGGGGCGCGGAGCTTCATGTCTTGTGGCGCAGCATGCTGACAGGCATGGAGCGGCGGGCATCGTTTGTGCCAGTGCCGGTAACTGGGGAATGGCGATGGCCTGGAGCTGTCATCAGCAGGGTGTGCCGCTACAGGTCTTCGTCTCAAAGCACGCCAATGCTCGCAAGGTTGCGGCGATACGGTCATTTGGCGCTGATATCCGAGTAGCAGGCGAGGATTTCGATGAGGCCAAAACGGCCGCGATCAAGCATGCAAGGGCGCAGGGCCTGACCATGGTCGAGGATGGTCGGCAGATCGAGATAAGCGAAGGCGCGGGTACTGTCGCCTGTGAGTTGACGGCGAAAGGAGCCTGCTCGGAGGTCGTACTGATCCCCCTGGGCAACGGTGCTCTGATCGGTGGCATAGGGTGCTGGATCAAGTCATCAATGCCCTGGGTAGAAATAGTAGGCGTTTGCGCGCTCGGCGCCGATGCTACACGAATAAGCTGGTGTGAGGGCCGCAGGATCACTACGGCACGGGTGAATACCATGGCGGATGGTGTTGCCGTTCGCGAGCCTATCCCCGAAGCGTTGAGTGATATCGACGACTGGGTTGATGACATCGTATCGGTCAGTGAAGAGGAGATAATGGCGGCGATGACACTTGCCAGACGCGATATGGGGTTACTGCTGGAGCCGGCCGGTGCGCTTGCGTTGGCGGCGCTGCTTCACGAGCCCGAGCGTTACCGAGGACGTTCGGTGAGCGCAGTACTGACAGGCAGCAATCTCTCACATGAGCAGGAGAAATGGCTTATGTCGTCTCGACCATAGCCTGACCAACCAGGTGCGCGCCACCTTGGTAGCCTGTCATCGACGCATTTCAACCCCGAGATGTCCCAAAGGTGTCGCCCGGGCAGCTATTTTTGATCGCGACGATTATGGAGGCGTTAGCCCGTATCTGGTGCGCATGGCGTCCAGCTCGCCTGTCAGTGAAAGCTGATGCAGGAAAAAATCGACGGTATCCTGAAGGCGCTCGGCATCGGCCTGCATCAAATAGGCCAGCTGGCTTTGGGTCAAGGGGTTGGCGGCCATGGGAGCCGCGAGCTGTTCGTTGTCATGGGCGTAAAAGAGAGCTTCGGGGCTATCCGTAATCATGACATCCACCTGGTGGTTGGCCACGGCTGGCGGAATGTCGAGATTATTGTTGAAGGTGATGACCTCGGCCTGATGAATGTTGGCCTTGACGAAAGCTTCATTGGTACCGCCCGGATTGACCCCGATGCGCACGTTGGGTTGGTCGATATCTTGTAACGACGTAAAGCGTGACGCTTCCTCGGCCCTGACTAACGGCGTTTTGCCATAGGTCAGATAGGGTGTGGAATAGCGTGCCTGAAGCTGACGGGCGAGAGTACGACTGATGCCGCTCATGCCGATATCGTAGTCGTCGTCCTGCAGGTCCTTGATCAGGGTCGGCCAGGTTGTTTTGACGAACTCGAGCTCAAGCCCCATGGCATGGGCCATCTTCTCGGCCATTGTGATATCGAACCCCTGATACCGGCCATTATCTTCATGGCTGAAGGGCTTGTAGTCACCGGTCGTGCCGACACGCAGGGTGCCACTTTCCATAATGGCATCCAGATCGCGTGCCGCAGCGTCGAGACTGAAAGTGATCAATACCATTGAGACCAGAGCACGTACCCACATGACATATTTTCCCTTGTATAAAGAAACAGGTTTATGGTCGATCCGCTGGTGTCATGAATTATGGATTCTTCGACGGCAGCCTGCGAATCGTGCCGTGACAGACTGCTCACTTTTTAGCGAATAAGTGATCACAATACCAGCGTGGACGGTATGTTCTCAGGCGTTTGGCACTGCTTCCAGCGCCGTCAGATGCCGGGTCAGAAAGCTTCGAAGTTGCCGGACGGCCGGCACGAATATCGTCGATCAGGTCCCGCCGGGACTTGTAAACCAGGCCGTGGCCCCATTGCCTTGCGTTGTACCAGGTCGGCATCATCGCTGACCTCTCGACAAAGGAAACATCCGATTTAATGCCCGACACCTTTAGTACCCTCGCCGGCCAGTTCTTCGGCCTCGCTTCGCTGATCCTGTGCCTTGTCGGTTTCGCCAGCAGGCGCGATGAGCGCCTGCTGCTGCTTTTGATTCTCGCCAACGTCGCGTTTGCGTTGCAGTTTGCCTTTTTCGGCAGCTGGACCGCGGCGGCGCTGTCGGTAGTGGTGATTGCGCGCATCGCGCTGGCGCGGCGCTACCCCGGCAATCCCGTGGTGATGGCAGCGGTGCTGCTGGTCAGCGCGGTGGTTGCCGGCCTCACCTGGCAGAGCTGGGCGGATTTACCGGCGCTTGTCGCCATGGTTACCGGCACGCTGGGCATGTTTCTGCTGCGCGGTATCGGCATGCGCGTCTTTCTGGGGCTGGCGGCGCTTTTCTGGATGTTCAGCCACCTGTTGGCCGGTTCAATAGGCGGCACACTCGCCGAGGCGCTGGTGATCGTTACCAACGCCATCACCATTGTGCGCCTGAGGCGGGCCCAAAGGCGCTATCGGGAGGCGTTCGACGAGGCCCTCGCCCGGGAGCGTTAGCCCCGCGACAGCCAGCAGCCGTTAGCTGTTTGAAAGCATGTAGGCACGAAGCTGCTGCTCCTCTCGCATGACGTAGAGAACCAGAACCCGCTCCTCATCCGCACGACAAACAATGCGACAGGGTGGAACCACTACCTCCCTGTATACCGAATCAGGCAGTTCTGGCGGAAGCCGTCCGGAGTGGGGAAAATCCTCCAGGCGCTCGATCCTGTCGAAAACCGCCTGGACCAGTCGAGTGGCAGCGGCTGGATTATCGAGCGCAATGTACTCGGCAATGGCGTCCAATTGTTGCAGGGCCGGCTCGGTCCAGATTACTTCAGCCATTTACTCATTTTTTCCCTGGCCTCACGCTGGCAGTGCGTTCTTTCCTCGAGTACGGCACGCTCTCCTCGTGAGAGCCCCTCAAGCAGCTCAAGCCGACGCTGCATGAACTCATAATCCTGCACATCAACAAGATAAGCAGACGGCTGGCCATGCTCAGTGATCAGTACCGGCTCCCTGGAGTGATGCAGGTCTGCCAGGATTTTTGTCGCCTGGCGCTTGAGGTTTGTCACAAGCTCAACTTTCATGGGTTCACCCCGCCCCGGATCGTCAGTGACACTATAGTATCATTCTGATGGACGATGACAGTGAACGCCCGCGCCGCCACGTTCAGTCATGGCCACCTTGAAAAAGCTGGCCCTGCGCCGGCAGCGGCGCCAGCCCGCGATATTCATACTCCGCCGTCAGTGAGGCTTTCAGATCGATATCGCCCGTTTTGCGCTGTACCAATTGGCGCAGGCTGTCATCGTCGAGTGCCTCTACCCGGCTGCCTCGCCAGGGGCCGAAGCGCAGCTTGAGACCGGGTAGTGGCTGGCCGGTGGTGGCCCAGTCGATAAAAGCTGTCACGTCATGAAAGCCGAAGCGGGCCATCAGCCCGGGGAGCAGCGCCGCGGTCATCTGCACGTCGAAAAGCGCATCGTGGGCACCGGTGGGGGCTTTACCGGTCAGTTCCTGAAAGGTGCTGCCCAGTGAGCCGCTTGCCAGGCCGTCGCCCATTTTGAGCCGCCTTGCCGGGATGGCGAGATCGAGCACATCGCGGGGCCGATAGCCCAGCCGCGCGGCGATCACATTGTCGAAGCCGCTGTTGCCAAAGCCAATGGTCAGCGCGTCGAAGCCGCGCTGTGCCGCTTCGCGATAGACGGCCGGTATAGCGCGGCGGTAGTCGGGGCAGTCGGCCACGTCGGCGTCCGTCAGACCGTGCACGCGTGTGGTGGCGGGGTCGATGGCCACGCCGGGGTGGTAGTGGTGGTTGGAGCGCCACTGCTCGATGAAAACGCCGTGCGTGCCCAGGTCGCCGCCCAGCAGCGCCAGCTGCACCACGCCGCAGCGGCGCGCCGGCCCGCCGGCGGTCTCGAAGTCGTGGATCATGACCTTCATGGCGCGCTCCTGCATCAATGGTGCGTTGCCGTGAGTAGGAAAGCGCAGTATAGCGATAGCTGCCGGGTATCATCGCGCGAGGCCACAGTGCAGGGGGCACGTACAAACGCAAAAAAGCCCCGCCGGGCGATAACCCGGCGGGGCGTGGCGGAGGCAACGGTTACTGTGCGTTGCCGTTGAATTCGTCGATGCTGTAGCGGTGTTCCATCTCGCGCTGGTTGCTGCCGTACCCGCTCACCTCGATGGTGCCGTCACGGTCGAGTTCGATGTCGTCAAAGCGCTCGAAGCCGTCGCTGTTGGCGCGGCCGAGCAGGCTGTCGAGCTGCTGCGGGCTCAGGCCCCAGGGCGAGACCACGGTGCGGTTGCGCGACTCGCGGATCACGTCTCCGCTCTGACCGTCCAGCGTCAATTCCAGCTCCCAGCCTTCCCTGTTCCAGCCGTCGGCTTCAAACTCGGGGTTGCCGCGCTCCTCGTCGACCTGCAGGTCGCGGAAGGAAGTAATGCCGGCGGCAGTGGCCTGCTCGATCATGTTGGAGAAGGTGGACTGATCGATGGCCTCTTCATAGTCGCTGCGATCGGCCATGGCGGTGCCGCTCATGCCCAGCGTGGTAGCGGCGGCGAAAGCGAGGGCGATAGGTGTCTTTTGCATGGGAGTCTCCCGGTCGAATGAAATAACGCTTCGTTTGTCGGAGCGCCTCGAAGCGAGGCGATCACGTCCGATGGCACCTACTCTAGGTGAGCGCACCTTGCCCTGGCGTGAGCCTGTCATTCAGATTTCGTTCATCTTTAGCCTTTTGCCGTGGTGGTGGCGTTCACTGGCGGTTCATGCGCTTCGGTCCACACTATGAACATGAAAATCCTGCACACTATTATGGCTGTGATACTTGCCGGCGCGCTGCTGACTGCGGCGTTGGGCGCCGCACCGCTGGCGGCCGATGACGACCGCGACGAACTGCGGCGCCGGGTCGAACAGGGGGAGCTGGTGAGTCTGGCGACCATTTTCGACTGGCTGGAGCAGCACTTCGAGGGACGCATTCTGGAAGCCGAACTGGAAAACGCCAGCCCGCCACGCTATGAGGTCGAGATGATCAGCCCCGACGGTCAGATTGCCGAATTCGAATTCGATGCCAGCGACGGCCGCCTGTTGAGCGCCGAGGGGGTCAACCTGCGCGCCATGCAGCGCCAGCCGCTGTCGTCGGCGCGCGCAGCTGCAGGAGAGCCGCGTTGAAGGTATTGTTGATCGAGGATGACCAGGCGCTGGCGCAGGCGCTGTGTGAGTCGCTGACCGAGGCGGGGCTGCTGGTGGAGCTGGCCGCCAACGGCAGCGACGCCGATTTTATGCTCTCTACCGAGCGCTTCGATGCCGCCGTACTCGATCTGGGCCTGCCCGATGGCGACGGCGCGCGCTGGCTGTCGCAGTGGCGCGAGGCCGGCATCGAACTGCCGGTGCTGGTGCTGACGGCGCGCTCGCGCTGGTCGGACAAGGCGGCCGGTTTCTCTGCCGGCGCCGATGACTATGTGGTCAAACCCTTCGAAACCGCCGAGGTGATCTTTCGCCTGCGCGCCCTGGTGCGGCGCAGCCATGGTCACGCCCATCCGGTGATCCGCAGCGGCGATCTGAGCCTTGATACCCACGCCGGCACCGTCACCCTGGCCGGGCGGCCGGTGTCGATGACCGCCCAGGAGTCGCGCCTGCTGGCCTATCTAATGCACGCCGCGCCGCGGGTAGTGAGCCGCACGGAACTGGCCGAACACGTCTACCAGGGCGATCAGGAGCCCGACTCCAACGTGATCGACGTGCAGATCAGCCGCCTGCGGCGCAAGTTCGGTCGTGAACGGATCGAGACCCTGCGTGGGCGCGGCTACCGGCTGGTGGCGCAGGAGTCGTCGTGACGGCGCGCCGTTTCACGCTGGCGTGGCGACGCCGACCGCTGTCGCTGGGTAGCCGGCTGCTGCTTGCCTCGCTGCTGCTGGTGGTGATTTTGCTGCCGCTGGCGGGGCTGGGCCTGTCATGGAACTTTCGCCTCTCCGCCACCACCGCCTTCGACAATCGCCTCGAGTCGCTGCAAAACGCTCTGCTGGCCAGCGTTGAGCAAAATCCGGTGAGTGGCGCCGTACAGGTCACCGGCTCGCTGGGGGACCCGCGCTTCGAGCGCCCCTACTCCGGCTGGTACTGGCAGGTCGAGGGCGCCGATACGCTGCTGACTTCACGCTCGCTGTGGGACCGCCGCCTGCCCGAGCGGCCCGGCGAGGATGCGGCGCGTATCTACAGCGCCGAGGGGCCGCGCGGTCAACGGCTGCGCATCATCAGCCGCGAGATTCAGCTGAGTTCGCGGCGCCAGCCGCTGGAGGTCTCGCTGGGTATTGTGACTTCCGATCTGGAGGCGGATATCGACCGTTTCCAGCGGCTGCTGGCACTGTTGCTGAGCGCCTTTGGCGCGCTGCTGCTGATCGGCCTGGCGCTGCAGATGCGCTGGGGGCTGGCGCCCATGCGGCGGCTTTCGGCCAGCCTGGCGGCGGTACATGCCGGCGAAATGGCGCGCCTTGACAGCCGTCGTTTGCCCACCGAGCTGGCAGCGTTGGCGCAGGCGATCAACGGCGTGCTGGAGCGCGACCGTCAGTTGATCGAGCGCGGTCGCGCCGCCGCCGGCAATCTTGCCCACGCCCTGAAAACGCCGCTGAGCGTGTTGAAAACCCGCATCGAGCGGCTTCCCGCCGAACGTCGCCAGCCACTGGAGACGGAGCTGGCGCGTATCGACGACGCCGTGCGTCATCATCTGGCGCGCGCCTCGGCCTCCGGTGGCGGCACGCTGCATGGCCGGGTCGCCGTGGGTGCCGCCATCGAGCCGGTGGTGACGGCGCTGGCACGGCTGGCCGAGCGTCGCGCTATCGTGCTGGAGCGCCACATTGATGCCACCGCCGGTGGCCGCATCGACCCCCAGGACCTGCAGGAGCTGACCGGCAACCTTTTGGAGAATGCGCTGGCCTGGGCGCACAGCCGGGTGAGGCTGCAGGTGGTCCGCGAAGGGGGCGGCGTTCGGCTGCGCATCGAGGATGACGGCCCGGGCATGACCGCCGCGCAGTGCGAGGCGGCGCTGAAGCGCGGTGAGCGGCTCGACAGCGCAGCAGCCGGCTCGGGGCTGGGATTGGCTATTGTCGAGGACCTGGTGAGCCTCTACGGCGGCAGTCTGGTGCTGGAGCGCGCCGCGGCCGGCGGACTGGCGGTGGCGGTGTGGCTGCCGGCCTCGCCGGTCGCCACCGATGCTCGCGGCGGCGCCGAGTGACGCCCGCCGGCGGGGAAAAATCGCGCCCGATCATTGGCCGTTGCCGGCGCTTTGCGCCATGATGGCAGAGAGACCTTAGGAGCGGCAGCTGCTGCCCGCCCCTCTTGAATGGCCGCGCGTCACAGCGGCGGAGCGCGGCCGTCGATCATCCCCGAGGAGATATGCACCATGACCAACGCCGAGCTCAACGAACTCAAGCAGCGCTATGTCGCCAGCGGCGCGGCCAGTCCGGATGGACACTTTGCCGACCGCGCCGAGAACGCCGAAGTGTGGGACGCTGACGGCAATCGCTTCATCGACTTCGCTGGCGGTATCGGTGTGCTCAATATCGGCCATCGCCATCCGAAGGTGGTCGAGGCGGTCAAGGCGCAGCTTGACCGCGTCATGCACACCTGTCAGACGGTGATGCCCTACGACGGCTACGTGCGGGTCGCCGAGAAACTCAGCCGGATTACCCCGGTGCGCGGCCATGGCAAGGTGATGCTGGCCAACTCCGGTGCCGAGGCGCTGGAGAACGCCGTCAAGGTGGCGCGCGCCGCTACCGGCCGTTCCAGCGTGATCTGCTTCTCCGGTGGCTATCACGGCCGAACCTTCATGACCATGGCGATGAACGGCAAGGTCGCCCCTTATCGCACCGACTTCGGTCCCATGCCGGGTCAGGTCTATCGCGCGCCCTATCCGGTCAAGTCGCTGGGCATCAGCGACGAGGACGCCATCGAGGGCTTGAAGATGACCTTCAAGACCGATGCCAATCCGCAGGATACCGCGGCGATCGTCATCGAACCGGTACTGGGTGAAGGCGGCTTTCACACCGCCTCGCCCGAGTTCATGCGTCAGCTGCGCGAAATCTGCGACGAGCATGGCATTCTGCTGATCGTCGATGAAGTGCAGGCAGGCTTTGGCCGTACCGGCAAGATGTTCGCCATCGAACACAGTGGCGTCGAGCCGGACATCATGACCATGGCCAAGAGCATGGGCGATGGCATGCCGATCTCGGCGGTGGTGGGCACCGACCACCTGATGGACGCCTCCGGCGGCAACTCGCTGGGCGGTACCTACACCGGCAGCCCGGTCTCCTGCGCCGCGGTGCTGGCGGTGCTGGAGGTATTCGAGGAGGAGAACATTCTCGACAAGAGCCGCGCGGTGGGCGAGAAGCTGGCCGGCCGGTTCACCCGCTGGGAGGCGTCCTTCGATGCGCTGCGTGGTAGCCGTAACCTCGGCGCCATGGCGGCTTTCGATCTGGTCGATGGTCAGGGCAAACCGGATGCGGCGCTGGCCGGCAAGCTCTGCAAAACCGCTCGCGAGCGTGGTCTGATCCTGCTCTCCTGCGGCCTGTACGGCAATACCATCCGCTTTTTGATGCCGGTTACCATCAGCGATGAAGTGCTCAATGAAGGCCTCGATATCATCGAGAGCATCATGAGTGAGCTGGTCGAGCAAAAAGAGACCGCCAGCGCCTGATCGCAGGCCCTGTCTTCGCGAGACCCCAGGCCCCGCCGGGAGAACCCGGCGAGGCCTTTTACGGTCTGGCTGTTGTCTTCAGGCGACGCTAGCCGGCGATCGACAGGAAGGTCTCGACCTCGTCGCGGTCGGGAATCGACTCGGTAGCGCCGTGTTTTTGCACCGCAAGTGCCGCGGCGGCAGTGGCGCGCAGCAGGCAGGTGGAGACATCCCGGCCTTCCTGCAGGGCCGCCATGTAGTAGCCGATGAAGGTGTCGCCGGCGCCGGTGGTATCAACCGCCTGAACCGGCCGCGCCGGCTGGTAGTGCGTCTCGCCGCTGTTGGCGGTAATGAACCAGGCGCCTTCGCTGCCCAGCGTCAGCACGATGTCGGTCTCCGGCAGCTGCTCGTGCAGCGCCCGGGTCAGCACTTCGGTGGTGCTCTCTGCATCGCATCCCACCAGCGCGGCCGCCTCGCCGCGATTGACGAACAGAAGCGACAGTTCATCCAGCGGCAGATCCTTGACCGCCCGGGTCATCGGTGCCGGATTGAAAGCGATCTTCAGCCGGTGTTGCAGGGCGCGTTCGATGATCTCGTCCACCGCATTGCACTCGTTTTGCAAAAGCAGCCAGTCGCCGAATTCGGCGCCGTCGAGCAGACCGTCGATACGCTCGGCGGTGAAGGCCTGATTGGCGCCGCCGAACAGCACGATGGCGTTTTCACCCTTGTCATCCACCTGAATCACGGTATGGCCGCTGGGGCCATCGACGAGGCGGACGCTATCGGTATCGACGCCCCCTTGGCTCAGCGTATCGAGCGCCCAGCGATCGCTCTTGCCCAGCTGCCCCCAGTGCACGACTCGACCGCCGCCGCGCGCCAGCGCAAGGCTCTGGTTGGCGCCCTTGCCGCCCAGTACCACCCGGTAGTCGGTACTGGAGAGCGTTTCGCCCGGTTTGACCAGGTGTGGCACTCGGTAAACGTGGTCGATATTGATCGAGCCGAAGTTGTAAACGGTAGGGGAAGAAGGGGCGAAAGGCGCCATGCTTACTCCTGTCCTGTAGAGTCAATGGACTGATCATCGAACAGACGGCGGCCGGCTGTCACCCTGTCGCCCTCCCGGATGATACGGGGCGAGACCGCCGGGCCGCCTGTCATGAGGCTTTGATCGTCGGATCAGTCGTCTTCCTGCGACGTTTTACCGCCGCTTTTACTGTCGTCACTGCTCTTGCCGCTGCTGCCGGAGGCGCCTTTCGAACTGCGGTTGCTGTCCAGTAGATCGGCCACCGACTTGAGCGTCTCCTTGGGCCGGAAGGGGTAGCGCTCGATCTCCTTCTGATCGGAGATACCGGTGAGCACCAGAACGGTATGCAGTCCCGCCTCGATGCCGGCGACCACATCGGTATCCATGCGGTCGCCGATCATGCCGGTGCGCAGCGAGTGCGCGCCCAGCTTGTTGAGCGCCGAGCGAAACATCATCGGATTGGGCTTGCCCACCACATAGGGCTCGCGCTTGGTGGCGCTGGTGATCAGCGCCGCTACTGCGCCGGTGGCCGGCAGCACGCCTTCCGGGCTGGGGCTGGTAACGTCGGGATTGGTGGCGATAAAGCGTGCGCCGCCGTTGATCAGCCGAATCGCACGGGTGATCGCCTCGAAGGAGTAGGTGCGGGTCTCGCCCAGCACCACGTACTCCGGGTCGGCATCGGTCATGATAAAGCCGGCCTCATGCATGGCGGTGGTCAGCCCCGCCTCGCCGATCACGAAGGCCGAACCGCCGGGCGACTGATCGGCCAGAAAGGAGGCGGTGGCCAACGCCGAGGTCCACAGCTGATCCTCCGGTACCTCGATGCCGCTGCGCGCCAGCCGCGCACTCAGATCCCGCGGCGTATAGGTCGAGTTATTGGTCAGTACCAGAAAGGGTTTGCCCTGCTCGCGCCACTGGTGAATGAGCTCTGCGGCGCCCGGAATGGCGCGGTTTTCATGAATCAGCACGCCATCCATGTCGGTCAGCCAGCAGTCGACGTCTCTCTCGGCGTGGTGTTTGCGGCTCGTCACTGATTGTTCTCCCGTGTGGGTAGGGTTTGTGCATAGCGTCGCACGAAGCGCCTGCCGGTTCGACATTTTCCCTCACTATACACGGCAACATTGACCTTTCATGGACAGCTGTTCTCGCCGTGCCGCGGCTGCGACAATGACGTTGTCATCTCACTTCTCGGGAGCCTGTCATGAGTGACTCGCAAACGGCGGCGACGCTGGATGAAGCGCTGCGCCTTGAGCTTATCGCCGTGCGCGATCGCGCCTGGGCGCCTTATTCCCACCACCCGGTAGGCGCCCTGCTGATCAGCGACAGCGGCGCCCGCTACCCCGGCTGCAACGTCGAGAGCGCCCACTACAAGGGGCTGTGCGCCGAAGCCGGCGCCATCGCGGCAATGGTGGCCGGCGGCGAGCACAGCATCCGCACCCTTTACGTGATCGGACCCGGTGAAGCGCTGTGTACACCCTGCGGCGACTGCCGCCAGCGCATTCGTGAGTTCGCCACGGCGGCAACCGAAATCGTGGTGCTCGATCATCAGGGGGTGGCGCTGGCGCGCTATGACATCGCCACCCTGCTGCCGGACTCCTTCGGGCCCGGCAACCTCGAGGCGGCTGGCCCTGACCGGAGTACAGCCGGTTGAAGGAGGCTTTCAAGGGCGGCGGTATAACTTCCGTCACGCTGTCACTAAAGGGTCAACAAAATATAATGTACAAAGCTTGTACATCGGGAACCACTATGCCATTGTAAGGTCATAAGGACAGCAGGGAAGGCTGTCCGGAGCCGGCAGGATGCAGGCTCGATGCGGCAGGATCGCCGCGAATCCGGTCAGGAAGACCGAGGACAGGGCAGGATGCCCCAACGCCGGCAGGGAGTGCCGGCTCACACCAGGGAAGGAGAACGTATCATGACTCATCAGGTCGACTGCACCCGCTGTGGTAATACTCAGGATGCACCGCTGGACGTTCATAACGACTGGGACGAAATCAACTGCACCGAATGCGGTGAGTTTCTCAACACGGTCGGCCACTGGCGCGACGGCCAGGGCGCCAGCTACGCCATCCGCGCCCTCAACATGTCGAGGATGCTGAGCCTGCAGCTGGCCCGCGAAAGCCAGCCGATCAACGATCAGCAGGTCGTCGGGAGGCAATGGGCATGATGCGCGTCACCCTTGATCTGCGCTGTAATGAATGCGGCCATAACCAGTTTCATATGCCCGTGCAGCGGATGGAGGGCCATGGCATCTACTGCGCTTCCTGTAACGCTTTCCTGTGCGATACACACAATCTGGAAAAAGCATTTCAGGCGATCAACCGCGCGGCCCCCGCACGACAGACACCAGCTGCTCTCTCTGCCTGAAGTGGCGTTCACCGCCAGGCGGCGGTGACAGTAAAATATCGCCCGATCTTTTAAACGCCGCCTTTATCAGGCGGCGTTGTCGTGTCGGGCGGTCAATGATCCGATGCGTCACTCAGAAAATGATCGCCAGTATCACTAGCCCCAGACCCAGCAGCGATACCCCCCAAACCATCGAGCGCAGCCAGGGGACACCCAGCGCATAGAGTGGCAGATAGGCGATACGCCCCAGCAGATAGAGCCAGGCGCCCCAGGCGGTCAATGCCCCCAACTGGTTGCCGACATGGGCGATCAGGATCGCGCCGATGAACAGCGGCAGGGTTTCGAACAGATTACGCTGAGCGCGAAACAGGCGGGCGGTAATGCGGCCCATGGGCGGACCGTCGTCATCGCGGGGGCCGGCATTGTACGCGAGCCCGGTTTCGCGATTGCGAAAGGCGGCGGGCAGCATGATCTGTACCACGGCGAGTACCAGCGTCCAGCTCAGCAGTAGCAGCTCCAGCGTCATGGATCAGTTCCCTGTAATGGTGGTGAGTGACGTTCGGACGACGATGCCCGCCTCCGGCGGCCGGTCGAACCCTTCGAGCCTGGCACAGTGTCGCGCACAACACTCAGCCTTCGAACGACAGGTTGCGCGCTGCTGCAGGTGAGCCGCGAGAGCCCAGTACAAAAACCCCCAGCGCTTCATGCAGTCGCTGCGCCTGACCCTGCAGTTCTCCCACATCGTCACGCAGCTCTTCGGCCAGCGCTCCATTCTCGCGCGTGCCTTCGCCGATGGCGGCGATATCACGACTGATCTGCCCGATGCTGTCACGCTGCTCGCTGCCGGCGTGACGAATCTCGTCCATCAGAGCATTGATGCGCCGCGTCTGTTCGGCGATCTCGCCCATGGTGTCGGTGACCTCATCGGCGCGGGCGCTGCTGGTCTCCATGTGCTGGCGCGTCGAGGCGATCGTCTCGGCAATCTGGCGCGAGGCCTCGGCACTTTTCTGCGCCAGCGTGCCCACCTCCTGGGCGACCACTGCGAAGCCGCGGCCACTTTCTCCGGCGCGAGCGGCCTCGACCGAGGCGTTGAGCGCCAGGATATTGGTCTGAAAGGCGATGCTGTCGATCAGTGCGGTGATCTCGGTGATATGACCCGAGCTTTCGCGCATCTGCCGGGTTGCCTCGCCGAGCTGGGCGACCCGCTCGCAGCCCTGCTCGACCAGCGCGCCGGCATGACGGGTTCGCTCACTGGCGGCATCGGCGCTGGTCAGGTTGTCCTGTACCCGCTGGCCGAGCTGATCGAGGGTGGCGGAGGCGCGCGCCAGCGCCTGCCCCTGGTCTCGAGTTCGCTCGGCGAGCCGCTCATTGCCGGTGGTGATATCCCGCCCGGTGCCGGAGAGCGCGGCGACGCTTTCGACCACCTGATGCAGTGTATTGCGTACCGCCTGCAGCGTGTGCCGGAAGCTTTCGCCGAGGGTGCTGAACATGGACTGCTCCTCGACGCCGAGATCGAAATGACCGTCTTGACGGCCGATATGGGTGCTCATGGCGCTCAATTCGCTGGCAGCGATCGCCTCGCGGCGCATCAGCCTCGTCATCGCCACCAGCATCGTGGCTTCCATGACCACGTAGGCCGCATGTACCAGCACCATGGCCATGAGATGGTTCAGATGATCGGCGGGCATCACGTAGATCGGCGCGCCGCGGCTCTGCAGAAAGCCCATCAACAGATGATGCACGGCGATAACGCCGGCGGCCGTCACCACCGGACGCCAGTCGCGGTAGAGCAGCAGTAGCGACAGCAGGATGAAAATTACGAAATGCGCCTCGATCAAGCCGTTGAGCAGATGAATCTGCAGCGCTGCGAAGATCATGAGCGCAGTGGCAAAGAGTAGCCGCGTCACCAGCGCTGTGGGCCATCGTGTGGCGGCGAGAATCACCGTAGCGGTAGTCGGCAGACCGATTGCCAGCGCTGCTATCCAGCGGTCGTGGAAGGGGGCAAGCGCGATACTGGCAACCATCAGCAGCAGCGTCATAAACGACATCATACGACTGGCGCGTTGATAGACCGGCGCCAGCAACAGCTCGATACGACTTGAAGTAGAGGCCATGGCGAGATTCTTGAAGGCGATGGAAGAAGGGCGTAATTACTGTATCGGCGTACTTGAGAAATACTTGATTCAGTGTTTTCTGAAAATCGGGTGAGCGCAGATACCTTTCAGCCACAGCCCGGGCAATGTGTCTTCCTGTGCTCCGGCGCCGAGTGCTTGTTCTCGGCGGTGCCCTCAAGGGCTGGACCTTTGGAGAGTGGAGGCGGTGAACACGACCGCTATAATCCTGTACACATTTGCATTAGTGGAGCAGAGCCGATGACCGACATAGTCGAACGCGCCGGCGGATGCCTGTGCGGCGCCGTACGTTTCAGGGCGCGTCACGGCGGAGAGGTGAGCCTTTGTCACTGCAGCATGTGTCGCCGTGCCACCGGTGGACCGCTGTTCGCGGTGCTCTGCGACGGCGAGGCGCAGTTCGAGGAGGGTTCTCCGGTGGGCGTCTATCACTCCTCCGAGCAGGGCGAACGCGGCTTTTGCCAGCAGTGCGGCAGCAGCCTCTATTTCCACCATCGGGGCGAGAATTTTTACGCCTTCACCGCCGGCAGCTTCGACGATCAGGGGCCGATGGTGCTCACTTCGCAGATCTTTATCGACGACAAGCCGGGCTTTTATGCGCTGGCCAACGACACGCCGCGCTATCGCAAGGGGCCGAAGAGCAGGGCGTCCGGCGAAGGTGAGCAGCCGGCCGGGTAGCGCTGAAAGAGGAGAAAAGGAGGAGTCCCGGCGATTGAAAGCGGAAGACAGTGATATCGAACCGCTGCTCGCCGTCAGCTTATGGCGGATAAACGTCATAGGCGCTGCCGGGAGATCTCCGCATGTCGCATATAGCTTTCTATTGGCGGCCCATGGCCGCCATGTCGATGGAAAGGCTGCTGCTAGTGGCTGATCATCCAGGGGCGGGCACCGGTTCTGCTCTTGTATGCCGGCTGCACATCTGTGGTTTTCCCGCTGTTGCCCGAACAGCAGCTGCAACCGGCAGGATGGGTGCCTTGCCAGGTGTTCGAGGTGTGTGGCCGCTCGGCGCTGCGCTCATTGGTATCGTGAGCCGTTCGCGTGGCTGTTGATACCAGCGCCAGTCGCGGCGGCGAAATCAACCGCGGCGCACTGACGCCGCAGCTCGGACATGTGGCAGGCAGGGCGCACTCCAGCATCGGTCGCCGCCTGTTGAAGAGGCCGCAGTTCTCACAGTCGTATTCGTAAACGGGCATGTGGCTACTCCTTGTCGTAGGCGATCGGTACGTCGACACCTGACGAAATGATCTGCTGTGGTCCGCTGGCATTCGGCTGGATATCGAAGTCGAAGATGTCGCAGGGGAGCCACAGCGTCGCACAGGAGTTGGGGATATCGACCACGCCGCTGATATGCCCCTGCACGGGGGCACAGCCCAGCAGGGAGTAGGCCTGAGCGCCGGAGTAGCCGAACTTTTTGAGGTACTCGATGGCGTTCAGACAGGCCTGGCGATAGGCGACATTGACGTCGAGATAGTGTTGCTTGCCGGCCTCGTCGACTGATATTCCCTCAAAGATGAGATAGTCGTTGTAGGTCGGCACGATCGGACTGGGTTTGAAGATCGGATTTTTGATGCCGTATTTCTGCATCCCGCCCTTGATCAGCTCGACTTTCATATGTACCCAGCCACCGGCCATTTCGATCGCACCGCAGAAAGTGATTTCGCCGTCACCCTGGCTGAAGTGCAGGTCACCCACTGACAGCCCGGCACCGTCGACATAAACCGGGAAGTAGACCTTCGAACCCCGCGACAGGTCCTTGATATCGCAGTTGCCGCCATGTTCGCGTGGCGGCACTGTACGCGCCCCTTCGGCGGCAGCCCGGTTGCGATCGTCACCGGTCAGTGCTCCCATGTGGGCGGTCTCGGCAACCGGTGGATTGGCCAGCGGCGGTACGCGGTCGGGATCAGTGGCGATCAGTTCCTTCTCGCGACTGTTCCAGGTGCCGAGCAGGTCGCGGCTGGGGAGACAGCCGATCAGTCCCGGATGGATCAGTCCGGCGAAATTGACTCCCGGTATGTGGCGCGAACTGGTGTAGAGGCCGTGAAAGTCCCAGATTGATTTCTGAGCATGAGGAAAGTGCTCGGTGAGAAAGCCGCCGCCATTCTGCCTTGAGAAGAAACCGTTGAAGCCCCATTCGGCACCCTTCAGCGCGCCTATATCGAGAATGTCCACTACCAGCAGGTCACCCGGTTCGGCACCTTTGACGCCGACGGGTCCTGAAAGATAATGAACCGTGCTCAGATCCACATCGCGAACGTCGGTAGCGTCGTCGTTGTTGGCGACAGCACCGGCGGTCCAGTCGTAGGTTTCGAGAATGAAGTCGGCACCGGGCTGTACCCAGCAGGCCATGGGGATATCGGGGTGCCAGCGGTTGTGCACCTTTTCGTTGGCGGTGGCGGGCGTGTCAAGGTCGACCCTTATGAGCGTATCAGTCATTTTTTTCTCCTTGTAGCGGTGTCTTGTAGACGAGCCGGAATATCGAGCATCAACTTCAGTCTTCAGCCCCGGGTGCTGTGCAGCAATACGTCGGATAACGCAGCTGGCAGCCTGTCGGACTTAACGCTGATCGGCTGCAAACCATCAGACGGTGAGATGTCGGCTGATACGAGCGGCATCGATTTCGTCACCGGCGGTTTCGAAAGCGATATGGCCCTTGTCGAGCACGATCATGCGGTCGGCAATATCGCTGGCGAAGCTCAAAACCTGCTCCGATACGACAATGCTGATCTTTCGTATCCTCTTGATCTCATTAAGTGTTCTCGCCAAGTCCTTGATGATTGAAGGCTGAATTCCCTCGGTGGGTTCGTCGAGCAGCAGCACTTTCGGGTCGGTGGCCAGTGCGCGGGCGATGGCAAGCTGCTGCTGCTGACCGCCGGAGAGATTGCCCGCCTTGCGTCGACGCATGTCATGGAGCACCGGAAAGAGATCATAGATGTCCGTTGGCACGCTGCGCCGACCGGTGGCCTCAAGCCCGGCGCTGATGTTCTCTTCGACGCTGAGCGTGCCGAATACCAACCGCCCCTGGGGGACATAGGCCAGCCCGCGTTTGACGCGTTCGAAAGGCTGACGCCTTATGATCTCCTCGGTGCCGAATTGAATGGTGCCGCTGGCAGGCAAAATGCCGATGAGAGCCTTGAACAGCGTGGTCTTGCCCATGCCGTTGCGCCCCATGATGGCCAGTGTTTCATTGTTGCCGACACCGAACGAAAGACCGTGAATGACCTCGCTCATGCCGTAGCTCACGCGAATGTCGCGGGTATGAAGCATAATGGTTTCCCCTGCAGCTGAGCGGCCCGCTAGTGGCCGAGATAGACTTCTATGACGCGCTCATCGGCGGCTACCTTTTCTACTGGCCCTTCAGCGATAATCCGACCCTGATGGAGTACGGTGACCTTGCGCCCGATCTCCTTGACGAAATCCATGTCGTGTTCGATAACGATTACCGCACGGTTCTCTCTGATGCGGTTGAGCAGGGCTGCGGTGGCTTCGCGTTCGGGCACGCTCATGCCGGCCACGGGTTCGTCGAGCATCAACAGTTGCGGGTCCTGAATCAGCAGCATGCCGATCTCCAGCCACTGTTTCTGGCCGTGGCTCAAAAGTCCGGCGCTTATCGTCAGTTGATCGCTGAGATAGATGGTTCGCGCAATCTCGTCGATGCGTGACCGAAGCTCTGGCGTGCGACGAAAGAACAGACTCGACAGCACCGAGCGCGCGCCAGGCGAGGAGAGTTCCAGGTTCTGGTAGACCGTCAGGTTTTCATAGACCGAGGGTGTCTGGAACTTGCGCCCCACGCCGGCTTGAACGATCCGGTGCTCCGCAAGACGTGTCAGCTCCCTGTTATTGAATGTGATCCTGCCGCCGGTGGCGCGGGTCTTGCCGCAGATCAGATCGAGCAGCGTGGTCTTGCCGGCCCCATTGGGGCCGATCACTACTCGCAGCTCGTGGCGCTCGACGTAGAAGTTGAGCCCGTCGATCGCCTTGAAGCCGTCGAAGGAGACTTCGAGGTCCTCGATCTCGAGCAACATGGCGTTGTTCATCGGCTCGGCTCCTCGGCGGCTGGATCGCCGGACGGTGGTGTGCGCCCGGCTTGTCGGCGCCATTTCGAGAGCGCCTGCGGGGCGTAATCGCTGACCAGTCCCGCCAGGCCGCGCGGAAAAAACATCACCACTGCAATGAACAGCGCGCCCAGCAGTACCGGCCACAGCTGCGGAAAGGTTTCCGAAAGCGTCGTCTTTGACCAGCTCACCATGAAGGCGCCCACTGCCGCACCGACTACCGAGAGGCGGCCGCCCACGGCGCAGAACACGACCATCTCGATAGAGGCCACGGCGCCGATAAAGGTCGGTGACATGAAGCCCACCTGAAGTGTAAAGAACGCGCCGCCAATAGCAGCAAAAACCGAGGCCACCACGAATACGAACACTTTCATATTGGCGACGTCATAGCCGGAGAAGCGCACCCGGTCTTCCTGATCGCGCATGGCGATCAGTAGTCGGCCAAACCGGCTCTCCAGCAGATAGCGACTCGCCAGAAGGCAGAGCAGCAGTGCGACGCAGCAGGCGTAGTAGAGAATGGTTCTGGCGCTGTCGGTACGAATATCCCAGCCAAGCAGTGTGCGCAGGTCGGTAATACCGTTAATGCCACCGGTATAGCCCTGCTGGCCGACAATCAGGATCGTCATGATCACGGCGATTGCCTGAGTGATGATGGCAAAGTAGACACCACCGACGCGGCGTTTAAACATGGCGTAGCCGATCAGCCAGGCGAATACGGCCGGTATCACCACGATCGCCATCAGCGTCAGCGTGAAGCTGTTGAAGGGCTCCCAGAACCATGGCAGCTCGGTGACCCGGTTCCAGTCCATGAAGTCGGGTATACCGGGCGTGGTCTGGCTGGCGGTCGCTTCCGGCGTGGAGGCCTCCAGCTTCAGAAACATGGCCATGCAATAGCCTCCCAGACCGAAGAAGATGCCCTGACCGAGGCTGAGGATCCCGCCATGGCCCCAGCACAGCACAAGGCCGACGGCCACGAAGGCGTAGGTTAGATATTTACCAAAGAGGTTGAGGCGATAGATGTCAGTTATCGCCGGCAGCAGCACCATCAGCAGCGCCGCTATTACTGCCAGCTGGATGAAGGTGATACGTCCGCCGAATGCCGTAATCATGGCTTTCATGTTATTTCTCCCGAAAGCGGGGCGCGTCTGTCAGCGACGCACCTTACTGGCGAACAGTCCCTGGGGGCGGAACATGAGAATCACGACCACCGTCAGCAGGGTGAATACCTTGGCCATCGAGCCTGACCAGAAAAACGACAGGATCGATTGCGACTGGGCAATGCCGAAGGCCGATACGATGGTGCCAAACAGGCTTGCTGCGCCGCCGAAGACCACTACGAGGAAGGTATCGACAATGTATTGGCCCCCTGATGTCGGGCCGGTAGAGGCGATGGTGGTGAATGCCGCTCCTGCCACACCTGCGGTACCGCATCCCAGAGCGAAGGTCAGCCGGTCGACCCGGTCGGTATTGATGCCGGCGGCGTTGGCCATGGTGCGATTCTGGGTGGTGGCGCGTACTTTTGTGCCCCAGCGTGAGCGGTACAGCAATACCAGTAACGCCACGCTAAGCAGGATAGTGATGGCAAGGATAAACAGGCCGTTGAGAGGGATATCGATCATGTCGGTGGCGCTATAGGAGCCCAGCAGCCAGTCCGGCATGGTGACGGTTTTTTCTCGCGGTCCGAAAATCGAGCGGAACAGCTGCTGAAGGATCAACCCCAGACCCCAGGTGGCGAGCAGGGTGTCCAGTGGTCGCTGATAGAGATGGCGAATCATGAAGCGTTCGACCAGGTAGCCGAGCATGAAAGCACCGAGGAAGGCGACAGCAATGGCTACCGGAAAGTAGGCGTCAAGCGCCCACTCCCCCAGGGTGGCGGCCTGTACCGATACCAGATAGGTGAGGTAGGCGCCCAGCGTCATGAACTCACCATGGGCCATGTTGATGACGCCCATCTGGCCGAAAATGATCGCGAGCCCCAGTGCCATGAGCAAAAAGACACAGAACAGGCTCAGGCCGGAGAAGCCCTGCATGGCGAAAATGGCGAAGAGTTCCTGAGTGGTAAAACCGCTCATGAGAGACCTCCTGTGCGATACCGGCGCAGTACCCATGCCACTGCGCCGTTACTGTTGGCGGGCGGGAAATGGAGATCAGTAGCCTTCCGGGAAGGGATTGGGCTCGATGATTTCCGACTCGAAGATCACCCTCGCCTGACCATCCGGCTGCCACTCCCCGATGCGAGTGCGCATCGACAGATGGTGGTTGGGCATGAGTCTGGTGTAGCCGTGCGGCAGACCTTCCTGCCACTCCAGTCCGGCCGAGGCGGCGGTCACCCTGCTGACGTCGAAGCTGCCGGCCTTTTCGACCGCACGCTTCCACAGCCAGGGGCCGAGGTAGGCGGATTCGGTCACGTCACCGATGACCGCATCCTCGCCGTATTCGGCCCTGAAGGCGGCAACGAAGTCGTTGTTGGCAGGGATATCGAGGCTCTGGAAGTACTTCATCGACGACCAGAAACCGGCTACGTTCTGCTTGCCGATACCCAGCACTTCGTCCTCGGTCACCGAGATGGTCAGCATCGGCATGCGCTCAGGGGTCATGCCGGCGGCATTGAGCTGCTTGAACCAGGCGACGTTGGAGCCACCGACCACGGCGGCGAATACCAGGTCAGGCTTGCGCAGCTTGATCTTGTTGATCAGTGAGCCGAACTGAGTGTTACCCAGCGGATAATAGTCCTCGCCGACGACTTCACCGCCCAGATCACGCTCGATGTGCGTTCGCGCGATCTTCATGGAGGTGCGCGGCCAGATATAGTCCGAGCCGACCAGATAGAAGGTCTCGGCGCCATGGGTCTCGGCGACCCAGTCGAGGGCGGCAAGAATCTGCTGGGTAGCTTCCTGGCCGGTGTAGATGACGTTTTCGGACTGTTCCAGACCCTCGTAGAAGGTGGGATAGTAGAGCAGGCCGTTATTTTGCTCGAAGACCGGCAGCACCGCCTTGCGTGAAGCCGAAGTCCAGGCGCCGAATACCGAGGCAACGTCATCTTCTTCCAGCAGCTTGCGCGCCTTTTCGGCGAAGGTGGGCCAGTCGCTGGCACCATCCTCGACGATATACTCGATTTGACGGCCCAGCACGCCGCCCTGCTCGTTGATCTGCTTGATGGCCAGTTGCTCGGCCTGTACGGAGCCGGTTTCACTGATTGCCATGGTACCGGTCAATGAATGCAGAATACCGACCCTGACCGTATCATCGGTTACGGCAAGCCCTGTGGTATTGACCTCTTCGGTAGAGGGTTTTTCTCCGGCCTGCACCGAGTCCAGCATGGCGCTACAGCCCAGGGCGGTGAGAGTGAGTGCCGCCAGCAGTTGCCGGCCGGAAGGGCAGAACTTCGTCTTTTGTTGTGTCATGAAGTACTCCGTGGGATAGCGAAAGCAAAAAGTGCCGAACGCCGTTGCTGCCGTGGCACGGCGGTCTGCTCATGGGAGGTTCTCTTCGCTATCTACACTGACGTGGCACTCACGGATCGCCCATACGCTGATCAACGCACTGACCTACGTCGTTTGACGTAGTTGAAAAGCGGCAGGGTGCCGGCAGGACGTGCAAGCATGTAGCCTTTCATCGCTTATTGCCGCCACTCGCTGAGCGGACATCCAGGAGGGGCTGACATGGATCCCCGGTCGTCACCGCAGCGCATCGTCAAGATCCGCCGAGCCTATAATCGCTGGGTCGGTGATGAAACTCTGGAAGACTATGCCCTGCGCTTCACCGCCCGTTCGTTTCGTAAATGGCGCGAGGCCTGTATTGCCAATACTGCCCTTGGAGGGATCTCTTTTCTGGCGCTGGAGGCGATCGGTGCCGTTTTGATGGTGCGTTACGGCTTTGCCACTGCCGCCACTGCCATCCTGACCGTCTGCTGCATGATCTTCGCGCTGAGCCTGCCGATTGCCTACTATGCCGCTCGCTATGGCGTCGATATCGATCTACTTACACGAGGCGCCGGATTCGGCTATCTGGGTTCGACGATTACATCGCTGATCTATGCCGGCTTCACCTTTCTTTTTTTCGCCCTGGAAGCGGCCATCATGGGGCAGGCGATCACTATGTATTCCGGCATGCCGTTGTCACTGGCCTATCTGTTGAGCTCGGTGGCGATCATTCCACTGGTGATTTATGGCGTTACGGCGATCAATCGCCTGCAAGCCTGGACTCAGCCGCTGTGGCTGATACTGCTGGTGCTGCCCTATCTCTGCATTGCCTGGCAGCGTCCGGAGACTTTCACCGATTTCAGCACTTTCACCGGGCGACAGCACGATGGCAGCTTTGCCTGGGCCGCCTTTGGTGCTGCCTGCGGCGTCGCACTGTCACTGGTGGCGCAGATAGGCGAGCAGGTCGACTATCTGCGCTTTTTGCCGGAAAAACATGCCCGAAATCGCCTGCGCTGGTGGCTGGCGGTGGTCATGGCCGGCCCGGGGTGGGTCGTCCTGGGTGGGCTCAAGATATTCGGTGGCGCTCTGCTTGCCTTTTTGGCACTGCAGCATGAGTTGCCCTGGGCGCAGGCGGTCGAGCCGACGCATCTGTATCAGGTCGCTTTCGGCTATGTTTTCGATTCACCCGGGCTTGTACTGGCGGCGACCGTGCTCTTTGTGGTTCTTTCGCAGATCAAGATCAACGTCACCAACGCCTATGCCGGTTCGTTGGCGTGGTCCAATTTTTTCTCGCGAGTGACGCGCAGTCATCCGGGGAGAGTGGTGTGGCTGATTTTTAACGTATTGATTGCGCTGATTCTGCTCGAGGTCGGTATATTTACCGCTATCGAGAGTGTATTGGGGTTCTATGCCAATCTGGCCGCTGCATGGATCGGTGCGCTGGCTGCTGATCTGGTGATCAATAAGCCGCTGGGGTTGTCACCTCGCGGCATCGAGTTCAAACGCGGCCATCTCTACGATATCAATCCAGTCGGCATCGGCGCACTGGTACTGGCGGGAGGAGCGGCCCTGGCCGCCTATGCCGGCCTGTTTGGCCCGGCAGCACGTGCCGCGGCGCCGGCGATCGCGCTGGGCGGTGCCTTTGTCAGCGCCATTGTTATCGCGCTATTGACGCGCGGTCGCTTTTATCTCGCTCGCAAACCGGTATCGCGGGAGATGCTCGCTTCGAATCGGGAGGGCCATGCCATATGCGTGCTTTGCCACAATAATTTCGAGCTTGACGACATGGCGATGTGTCCGGCCTACGCCGGCACCATCTGTTCTCTGTGCTGTAGCCTCGATATGCGCTGCAATGATATCTGCCGTCCGGAGGCACACTTCTCATCGCAGCGTCGCGCGCTACTTCTGCGTCTGTTGCCAAAATCGGTTTTTCCGGGCCTGTATACGCGCCTGAGTTTCTATGTGCTGGTGTTGGGCGCACTGAGTCTGGTGCTGGCCGGTGTGCTGGTAACAGTGTATGCCCAGGTTGCGCCGCTGCTGGTCGATGATGACACGGATGCACTTTTCGATATCTTCGTTCGCACCTTCCTGCTTCTGAGCGCACTAACGGCGATGCTGTCCTGGTGGGTCGTGCTGACACGTGAGGCGCGGGCGGTAGCCCAGGAAGAGACTTCGCGTCAGACCGAATTGCTCATGCACGAGATTCGCGCCCACGAGAAAACCGATGCTGAACTGCAGCGTGCCAAGAGCGAAGCCGAGGCTGCCAATCGGGCCAAGAGTCGCTACGTTTCGAGTCTGAGCCATGAGTTGCGTACACCGCTGAACAATGTGCTCGGCTATACCCAGCTACTGCGTCGCGATGAGCGTTTCGACGCTGTACAGCGTGACCGGCTCGACATCATCCAGCGCAGCGGAGAGCATCTGCTGGCGCTCGTCGATGGGCTGCTGGATATCGCCCGTATCGAAGCGGGGCGACTCAGCCTCGAGGTCGGCGAGATCGATATGCAGGGGCTGATGAATCAGCTTGATGCCATGTTCGCTCCGCAGGCCGAGGACAGGGGATTGGATTTCCGCATCGAGTGGCATAGCCGCATCCCGGAGCGAGTGCGCGGTGACGAACAGCGGCTGCGACAGGTTCTGATCAATCTGCTCAGCAACGCGATCCGCTTCACCAGCGAAGGGAGCGTGCGTCTGCGCATCGCTTATGCCTGGGAGGTGGCGACCTTTGATGTGATCGATACCGGGCCGGGCATCGATCCATCTCGTCTGGAAGAGATTTTCCTGCCTTTCGAAAGGCTTGATGTGCCGTCCAGCGCAGATACCGCCGGCACCGGACTGGGGCTGACCATCTGCCAACTGCTGGCGCAGCTTATGGGTGGCGAGTTGACGGTAAGTCCGGGGGCAGGAGGTATAGGTAGCCATTTCAAGCTGCGTGTCTTCCTCGCTCGCGTGATGCCAGTGCCGCTGCACGCCGGCACCACGCCGAATGTCATTGACATGCCGGCGCCACAGCGTCGAGCCCTGGTGGTAGATGACATGCCGGATCAGCGCGCTCTGCTCGGCGACGTTCTGAAGCCGCAGGGCTTCGAGGTGGCCAGCTGTGCCGATGGGCCGAGCGCGCTGCGCTTTCTGGCTGCCGAGCGTGTCGATCTCATCGTCATGGACGTTGGCATGCCGGCAATGGATGGCTTTGAGGTCAGCCGCCTGATTCGAGCACGTTGCCTTTCCGACGCACCGATCCTGGTGGTTTCCGCCAACGCCTATGGCGAAGATGTGGCGCGCAGCGAAGCTGTCGGCTGCGATGCCTACCTCTCCAAACCGATCAACCTGGAGCTGCTGGAGGAGAAACTGGCGACATTATTGCAGCACGCGCCGCAAGCCCACCCCCGGGCCCGCGTAGAGGCCAGCGCTGGACCCGCTGCCATGATGGCTTCGGACGCGCCGCCGCTGCCACGCTCCGAGCCGGCCGCATCGGCTAATGCCGCAGGCCTGCGGGCTCGGCTTCAGGCTGCCGCCGATGCCGGCGCTGTTGCCGGTATTGAAGCCGTGCTCGGCGAAATCGAGACGGCCTGTCCAACGAAGGGCGAGATCATAAAGGAGATGCGTACCGCCGCCCGCCGTTTCGACTTTGACCATCTTGTCAGGATCGCATGGAAACTTGACGCCCCGCCGATGCCTATCGCCAGGAGAGAAGACGATGACGCCTGAATCTGACGCAGTAGCCCATGAATCTGCGGCTCGGAAGATTCCCGGTGTGGTGCTGATTGTCGATGACCAGCCCGATGCGCTGGCACTGTTGGCCGAGACGCTGGGCGATGAGGGGTACACTGTAATCGCGGCGGCCAGCGGCCGCGCGGCGCTGGAACGTGCGCGCATCATTACGCCGGATATCGTGCTGCTCGATGCACTGATGCCGGGAATGGATGGTTTCGAAGTCTGCCTGCGAATGAGCAGTGATCCTTCGCTGTCCCGGGTTCCCATTATTTTCATGACCGGGCTCACCGAGAGTGAAGACATCGTACGCGGCTTTCGCGCCGGGGGGGCTGACTACGTCACTAAACCGATCAAGCCCGATGAGATACTGGTGCGTGTTGAGGTTCATCTTGAGCGCGTACGTGCTCAGCGCCAGGTCGATATGGTGGTCAATGCCGGTGGTCGCGCCGCCCTGATCGCCGATCGTGAAGGGCGTATCCGCTGGCACAGTTCGCGAGCGCCTGCTTATCTGCGACGCTACCTTGGTCTCGAGGAGAGTGTGCGGCTGCCTTCTTCTGTGATGCACTGGATACAGCAGGCCGAACCCGCGTCACGGCCTCATGATGTGGTGCTCGAGCAGTCAAGGCTATCGATCCGCATGGCTGGCCCGGCAGACGAAGAGGGCTGGATTCTGACGCTGGTCGAGTTCGATGATCACGCCTCGGTCACCGATCTGGCGGAGCGGTTTGGTCTGACACGGCGTCAGGCCGAGGTGCTGCTGTGGGTGTCGCGCGGCAAGACAAACCGCGATATCGCCGAAATTCTCGCCATGCAGCCGCGCACCGTGAACAAGCATCTCGAACATATCTTCCCCCTCCTCGGCGTCGAGACCCGTGCTGCCGCTGCAGCGACAGCGCTACGGGCGATCGGCGGTTAGGAGCTGTCTGGCCAGTATTGTGGTTGCCCTGGCGAGACTCAACGCGACTCGGCACGCCGCAGCGCCATGTTGTCGATGGTGTCATAGACCTGGCGCGGGTCGACAAACCCCTGCTGCTCGACTTTCTTGCCGCCATCCTTGCCGACCAGCACGGTCGTCAGCGGACCATCGGCACTTGTTCCCAGCGCCGCCAGCAGGGCGCGGGTTTCGGCATCGGTCAGGGGCTGGCCCTCCTTGCGCCCTGCGCCCGCCTCCACGGTGTAAAGCACCATGTCGCGGTCGCTGAAGGCGCCCCGGCTGGTTTCGACGATGCCGCGCATGCGCTGATAGTCGGGCCGTTCGTTGTCCGGCGTGACGATCACCAGCGGCCGCGAGCGGCCCTGATCGGCCAGTAGCGGATTGGCGGCCGGGTCGATATCCGCCGCGCCCGCATTGCCGATCCCCACCAGCGCGGCCGTCAACAGGACGGCGCTATACCATTTTGTCATCTCTTCCCCCGCGCTCGATCCGTGGTAGCAAAGGCGTCATGCCCTCATGTGTCGCAGTATAGCCGCTGGGCACAGGCCTTCATGGTCCTTCAGCGTGGACCATCGTCAGCGCCGCGGCAGTCGCCTACAATTTCGTGACCTGCTTTCCATTTTTTCCGCGGAGAATGCCATGCCTCGGCGCCTGATCGTCGCCATTACCGGTGCCACCGGCTTTGTCTACGGCGCCCGGGCGCTGGAGTTGCTGCGTCCGCTGGATATCGAGACGCATCTGATCCTGTCGAAATCCGCCGATCTGACGCGGCGCTACGAGACCGCCATCACTCGCGAGGCGTTGCATGAGCTTGCGGACGTGGTGCATCCGGCCGGCGATATCGGTGCCTCGCTCTCCTCCGGCTCCTTTCGCACCCTGGGCATGCTGGTGGCGCCCTGCTCGGTGAAGACCATGTCGGAGATCGCTGCCGGTACCACCACCGGATTGATCTCACGTGCCGCGGACGTGGTGCTCAAGGAGCGCCGCCGGCTGGTGCTGATGCTGCGCGAAACCCCGCTGCACCTGGGCCATCTGCGTACCATGACGGCGTTGACCGAAATGGGCGCGATTCTCTTCCCGCCGGTGCCGGCTTTCTATACCCGACCGGCGAGCATCGAGGCGATGGTCGACAACAGCGTGGCGCGGGTGCTCGATCTGTTCGATATCGAGATAGACGGGATGCCGCGCTGGGGCGAGAACCTGCACCCGCCCGGCCGCGAACAGGATCGGGAGCCCTGAGTGCAGAAAAAGGCCGACCTGCCGACCAAAATCTGCCCGGTATGTGGCCGGCCGTTCAGCTGGCGCAAGAAGTGGGCACGCCATTGGGAGAGCGTGATCTACTGCTCCGAACGCTGTCGGCGCAATCGCCATCGGGCCGTGCGTTAATTGATACGTTGCTGCGATCCGCTGCTACGCTCAAGGGAGACTTGCCTCGTACTACTGCTTTGGTAGTACCCGCCCCGCAAGCCCCCTTTCAGGAGCCGTTGATCATGAGTCAGAACGTGGCCGAGATTATCGTCGATACCCTTGCCGATGCCGGCGCACGCCGCTGCTACGGTGTAGTGGGCGATACCATCAATCACTTTACCGATGCCATTCGCCGCAGCGATCTTGAATGGGTGCACGTGCGTCATGAGGAAGTGGGCGGTTTCGCCGCCGGCGGCGAGGCCTACATCACCCGCGAACTGGCGCTCTGTGCGGGTACCTGCGGCCCCGGTAGCCTGCACTTCGTCAATGGTCTGTATGAGTCCCACCGCAGCAACGCGCCGGTGGTGTTCATCGCCTCTCAGGTCGCGACCGCCGAGTCCGGCGTCGGCTTTCCCCAGGATGTCGATCAAAAGCCCATCTACGAACAGTACAGCGTCTTCTGCGAAACCCTGACCAACCCCGATCAGGCGCGGCGCATGACGGCGCTGGCCGCTCAGGCGGCGCTGGCCGAGAACGGCGTGGCGGTGATCATCGTCCCCGGCGATCTGTTCACCCAAACGCCCTCGAAGGATCTGCCCTGGCGCGCGCGGCGCTTCAATCCCATCGTACGCCCCAGCGCCGAAGAGTTCGTGCCGGCAGTCGAGCAGCTCAACCGCGGCGGTAAAATCTCCATCTACGCCGGTTTTGGCTGCGAAAATGCCCGTGAGGAAGTACTGGCGCTGGCGGATAAGCTCAAGGCGCCGGTGGCCTGGACCTCGCGTGCCAAGGACTTCATCGAGCCGGATAACGCGTTCGAGGTCGGCATGACCGGCGTCTTCGGCCTCGCCGGGGGCTATCACGCGGTGGCCGAGTGCGACACCCTGATCCTGTTGGGCTGCAGCTTCGCCTGGAGCCAGTTCTACCCCGACAGCGCCACCATCATCCAGGTCGATATCGACCCGCAGCAGATCGGCAAGCGCCATCCGGTGGATATCGGCCTGGTGGGCAGCGTGCGCGATACCTGCGCGGCGCTGACGGCGGTGATCGACCCCCATGAAGACAGCCGCTGGCTCGAGCACTGCCGCAAGCTCTACCACGAGGCGCTTGCAAGTGCCGCCCACGAGTCGAAGGATGACAACCTGATTCATCCCCAGGAGCTGACCCTGGCGATCAACGACCTGGCGCCCGGCGATGCCATCTTCACCGCCGACGGTGGCAGCCCCATGGTGTGGATGTCGCGTCACATTCGTACCAACGGCCGGCGCCGCACCCTGACGAGCCTGGTGCACGGCACCATGGCCAACGCCTACCCCCAGGCGATCGGCATCAAGAAGGCGCTGCCCGACCGCCAGGTGATCGCCATGTGCGGCGACGGCGGCCTCTCCATGCTGATGGGCGACCTGTTGACCCTCAAACAGGAAAACCTCGCGCTCAAGATCGTGGTCTACAACAACAACTCGCTGGGCTTTGTCGAGCTGGAGCAGAAGGTCGAGGGACTGCTGGACGCCTACACCGATCTGGATGAGACCAACTTCGCGAAGCTCGGTGAGGCGATCGGCATTCGCGGCTGGCGGGTCGAGCAGGATCATGAACTGCCCGGTGCGATCACCGAGTGGCTGGCCCACGACGGCCCGGCGATTCTGGATGTGAAGGTCAATCGGATGGAACTGGTGATGCCGCCGAAAATCGAAGCCGGCCAGGTCTTGTCCACCGCGCTCTACTCCGGCAAGGCGGTGCTCAACGGCCGCATGAGCGAGGTCGTCGATCTGGTGAAAACCAACTTCCTCAAATAGGCAGGCCGCGTCACTTCCCTGACATGCGCCTGCGCCATGATGCCGGCAGTGGTCGCCGACCCTGCCGGCCACATTGCCCCGCAGCGCCACTGTCATGGAGGTGAGAGATGATCGATCTGACGGCACAGGAAATCGCACGTCTCAAAAGCCGCGACATCCATCCGCTCAGGCTCGAGGGCGGTGACTGCCTGATCGAGATGCACGGTCGTCGCATTCTCTGCAGCCATCACGACCTGCACCGACTGGCCGCGCCCTCGCTGCGTGAACGTCTGCGCGGGCAGGTCAATCGCCTTTCCCGCGCGACGTAAGCGACCGACGGGCGCTCTTTTACAGGTCCCGGGTGGCGTTCATGCCGCCCGGGCCGGGGCCTTCACGCGAACGTCACGGTGGTTAGCCGAGATGCCGCTCTCGTAAAGAACTGCTTGGCCGCAAATTCTGAATGCAACACCTGATCAAACCGGTAAGGTGTTGATCCTATGTCATAACGAGGTGTCCACCTCTGCTGGGCAAGATCAGGCAATGGTGAAGCTGTGCCAATAGACACCTCCATTGGGCCGCTTCTTTGCTCAGAGCCCCCACAGTGGCCACCCCAATCGCTGCAGTAGCTCCACGATGGCATTCAGGAGCCCAGGGAGGAGGTAAACGATCTCGATTCGGTCCCGCATAAGAAGGCCTCACATTGGCTAGTGGGCCTCCTGGGGTGATGTCACGACATACTGGGGGCGACAAGTGCGCGTTGTGGAGTGCGCTTCTACAACAGCTACCACAGCGCGCTCTGGGTGGGCTTGCTCAACAAGCGATTGCCTGGATGCCTTTCTTCTGGATGACAG
Source organism: Kushneria aurantia DSM 21353 (assembly GCF_000382245.1). Taxonomy (GTDB): domain Bacteria; phylum Pseudomonadota; class Gammaproteobacteria; order Pseudomonadales; family Halomonadaceae; genus Kushneria; species Kushneria aurantia. The sequence continues at coordinate 64,931 of NZ_KB907862.1, read as the reverse complement.
CCAAGAGCCTCAATGCTGGCCCTCCAGGGCGCTTTACGCCGCGCTCCCAGTCTGAAACCAGGTTCTTGCTGACGTTGAGGTAACGGGCGAACACGGGCTGAGAAAGGTGCTCGCGCTCACGAAGCGCCCGGATGGCTTCGGGCGGGATAGACTCTACGGGGCTCAGGCAGGCTTCATCGAAGCCACGCATGGTCTGCTTGTTGACGGCACCGACTTCATGCAGTGCTTCCATGGTTTCATGGATCGCCGCCATTGCATCGCTACGGTATTTTTTAGCCATCGTCTTCCACCTCCGAAAACTGCCCTCTCCGAATCATCTCAACCAGGTGTTCCTCTGATAGGTCGAGAATGTGCTGGGCGGCCTGCTTGAATGCAGCCTTCTCGTCATCGCTGATGTTACTCTGCTGACTCTTGGCGAATCCGTATACGAAAAAGGCGCGGTGTGCCTGACGGTAGAGGATGATCGTGCGATAGCCACCCGATTTACCTTGCCCGGGGCGAGCCACTCGCTGCTTGATAACGCCTCCGCTCAAGTCAGCATCAACCAGGCCCTGCTCGGCTCGCTGGATAGCATCGCGTAGCGCGGCGTCATCGAGCTTCTGTTTCCTGGCGAAGCGCTCAAACCAGGCGTTCTTGAAGATCCTCACCGGTCGCGTCCTTGTCATTCAAAGTATACCACATAGTGTGACACCTTGCGACCCTCAGCTGCAATCCTGCCGGCAGGAGAGGAGGGCACCGTTCGGCTCACAGGTGCCCCCAGGAAAATCCCCGCCCTGAGAGGACACCAAACCATGCTCGCCGTGCACACGACCATCAGTGTACTTCCCTACCGCTGCATAACTTATCTTGCACAAGGCGAGGAGATTGAGGTGATCGATACCGTGCCTGCCCTTCCCTCTATAAGCTACTTCGCTCTCTATCATGAAGGATCGCGTCTCAAGTTGTTGGAAGCGATGGCGATTCGCCTGGCTGAAGCAGCCGATTTCACCCGACCATTTTTCGTTTGAATCGCTTGCGAATAACGCAAAAAAACGTCGCGCGCCCTCGCTGCGTGAACGTCTGCGCGTGCAGGTCAATCGCCTTTCCCGCGCGACGTAAGCGAACGACGGGCGCTCTTTTACAGGTCCCGGGTGGCGTTCATGCCGCCCGGGCCGGGGCCTTCACGCGAACGTCATGGTGGTTAATCCTTTCTGTCACGCGCACTTTCCAGACTGGCGGGGCGGTGTTGCTGTGCACCGCATTCATAACGCTTGATGGAGGGTGACAATGAGCATTTCACGACGCGATTTTCTGGCGCTGAGCAGCTGCACCGGGCTGGGCCTGGCCGGTAGTGGACTGCTTGGCGCGCCGGCGATCGTGCTGGCCGACAACCGCCGGCCGCAGGTGACGAGCCTGATGAGCGGCGATGTACTGGCCGACCGCGCCATGCTGTGGGGGCGCACCGACAGGCCCGCGCGGATGCTGATCGAGGTGGCGGATAACCCGGAATTTCGCGGCGCGCGCCGGCTGGCGCCGCTGGACGTGCTGCCCGACACCGACCTGATCGGCCGGATCGACGCCACGGGCCTGCGCGGTATGCAGGAGGTGCACTACCGCATGCGCTGCGCCGCCCTCGATGACGACCGCGCGCTCAGTGCACCGGTCAGTGGGCGGCTGTCGATGCCGGTGGACGGCCCTCGCGACGTGCGGTTTGTGTGGTCCGGCGACGTGGTCGGTCAGGGCTGGGGCATCGACGAGGCGCGTGGTGGCATGCTGGGTTGGGAAACCATGCGCCGTCAGCAACCCGACTTCTTTATCCACTCCGGCGACAGTGTCTACGCCGACGGGCCGCTTCAGGAGCGTGTCGAACTTCCCGGCGGCGGGGTCTGGCGCAACATCGTCACACCGGCCAAGCGCAAGGTGGCCGAGACGCTGGCGGAGTATCGCGGCCAGCACGCCTACAATCATCTTGATGCCCACTTCCGCCGCTTCGTCGCCGAGGTGCCCATGCTGGCGCAGTGGGATGACCATGAAACGGTCAACAACTGGTACCCGAGCGAGATTCTCGACGACGACCGCTATAGTGAAAAGAACGTGGCGCTGCTCTCCGCCCGTGCCCGGCGCGCCTTTATCGACTATATGCCGATCCGCATGGAGGCCGCGGCGCCACAGCGTCTCTACCGCCGCTTTCGCTGGGGGCCGAGTATCGAGGTCTTCATGCTCGATATGCGCAGCTACCGCGGTGACAACAGCGACAACCGCCAGTCGCAGCGCAACGAAGAGAGCGCCTTTCTGGGCGACAACCAGTTCCGCTGGCTGCGCGGCGCGCTCAACGACTCCACGGCCACCTGGAAGATCATCGCTGCCGACATGCCGATCGGCCTGGTGGTGCCCGATGGACAGCGCTTCGAAGCGGTCGCCAACGGCGAGGGCGGTCCACCGCTGGGGCGCGAGATCGAAATTGCCCGTCTGTTGCAGGCGATCCGCGACGACGACATCGACAACGTGGTGTGGTTTACCGCCGATGTGCACTACACCGCCGCACACCACTATGCCCCGGAGCGTGCCGCCTTCAAGGCGTTCAAACCCTTCTGGGAGTTCGTCAGCGGTCCGCTGCACGCCGGCACCTTCGGCCCCAATGAGCTTGATGGTACCTTTGGTCCCGAAGTGGTGTTCTACAAGGCGCCTCCCGAGGGGCAGAGCAACCTGCCGCCCACAGCGGGCTATCAGTTCTTCGGTCAGGTGGACCTCGAGGGTGAAAGCGAGGCGCTGACGGTAACCCTCAAGGACACCGGCGGTAACGCCCTGCATACCCAGCGGCTCATACCGGAACGCCGTCGCGCCTGATAGAGGCTGCCCGGCCAGGGAGTTCTTCTCGCCCCCGTTTCGCGCTATAAAAGCAGCGTTACCGGGATTCAGGGGCGAGCATGAGCAGAACGAACGACAATATCCGCTTCTGGCGCAGCGCTGCCGTGACAGCCTGTTGTTTCATTCGACATGTTTTGTTGAGCGCAGTCTCCTTATGACGTTATCGGTAGTGGCCACCTCACCAAATTCGTAGGCGATTGTCGTCATGGAGACACGTTGCACTTGTTCAGCGGTTAATGACCCGAAGCCAAGATCCGGATAATCCATGGCGGCATTACCGTCTGAAAGCGCTATCATCTTGTATTCACGATGCGCGCCATCTCTAATGGTTGTTTCACAACAGACATTGGTAACAGTACCACAGACAATGAGTGTGTCGATATCCCTGGAGCGCAACACCGTGTCGAGGTCGGTATTGTGAAAACCGCTGTAAAAAAGTTTGTCGATAATAACATCTTCTCTTTTCGGAGCAATTTCCTCAATAATCTCGATGCTTTTATGTCCTCGTGCCAGGATAGTATCGACGTCGGGATAAAGGTCGCGCATGCGTCCGGTATCCGTGCCATCGCCACGTACTACATGTCGCAGGTATATGACGGGAAGCATTTCGGCACGTGCCGCGTCGATAAGTTTTCGAATATTGGAGATAATGGTTTTGGTCTGCGGCACATAAAGTGCTCCGGATTCATCACAGAAAACACGCTGCATATCGACAACAATGATGGCACTTCGACATGGGTTGATCGTCCATTTCACCAGAGGCTTATTCATATTTTTTTCTCCTCCTTTCGCTTCTCCATCATTGGGCGTAGCTGAAAGTTAACAAGATAGTTGAGCGCCATGAGAAGCACGATACCGACCATCATGGGCTGGGTGAGTATGCTTTCCAATGAATCAGGAAAAAGCGCCACGACCTCCTGCGGTAAAAACTGTGTGCCTAGTGAAATAATGAAGGATGGAGCGGCCACTGCAATGTTGTACTCATCCCAATCTATCCGCGCGAGCATCTGAATGCCGCTTATTGCAATAGTGCCAAACAGAACTGTGGAAGCGGCTGAAAGCACGGCGCCAGGCAGGCCGGCGATGAAAAGCGCAAACTGCGGTAGGCAACTCAACGCAACGGCAAAGACGCCGGCAGCAAGAGTCACAAAGCGGCTGCCGACCCTGGATAGCCTTATAATTCCGACATTTTCCGGATAGGAGGTAGTGCCCAGACCTCCAAACAGAGCACCACTGGCGGAGCCCAGAAACTCGGTGAAGAGGCCGCGGTTGACTCGCTTTGTATCGAGCGGCTGGCCTCCCCAGTCGGCCAATAGTGTATACATACCCATTGCTTCTGCTCCGGCTTGCAAAAAGGCGAGCAGCATCAGGGCAACGATAGGTGCGGAAACACCGAAGCCAAAGGGTAGCAGCTTCGGTACACCGATAGCAGACGCTGAAGCGGTATCCGGTAACGGGCTGATACCTGTCAGTAATGCTATCAGGCTCCCGCCGATAATACCCCACAATAGCGCTCCTCGACGAAGAAGGCCTTTACGGGCCATTGTCATGCAGGACAGAATAATGAGTACGGTCAAACAAGCCGTTATGAAGCTGGCAACCCCAAAGGCAGGCGTATCAGGTGTACCGAACCACCCCTGCAATCCGATGCTGGCGAGCTGAGCGCCGATGATTACCATAAGCGTGCCGTAAACTATCGGCGGCGATATATACCGAATAAGGTTGCCCATTAGTCCCATTCTTCCTACGGGGACTGAGAGCAGCATGAAGATCAAAGCGGCGACCACCATCGATCCAAACGCGACGCCAAGCCCTTCATCCTGACCCGCAGCCAGAACGGCAACAAAAAAGGCAGCCGTTGGCCCTTGAACAACCGGTAGTTTGAGAAAGCGTCCGGATTGTAAAATCGTGACCAGGCCGGTGGTAAGAAAGCAGGCCTGGATAATGTAGCCTGTCTGTTGCGCTGTCAGGGACAATGCCTGTCCGATCAGAACGGGGAAAATCCAGATGCCTGTCAATGCCAAAAGATGCTGGAAGCCGAAGAGAGTAGTACGGGTTAAGGGCATGCGATCTTCGATCCCATAATCGAAAACCACATTTTGATGTTGATCAGTCATGATGAGCCTTATGCTTGTTGTAGTATGGTTTCAGTGGATTATTTTCGATTCAGAAACTTCTGAGCCAGCGGCGTGATCAGAAAGGTCACGATCATGATGACCTGAGGAGCTATCAGTGCTGCTACCTGCCAGGCGGCCATTGAAACGATGATGGGCTCCCAGAACATCAGTAGCAGTGTGATAATCAACCAGGTGGGGCCCAGCAGAGTAAGCGCGAGCTTCAGACGCTCCAGAAAAACAGCCATTATTGAGTATTTCCTGCCAGCAATGCTGACTTGATCTTACCATTACGGAACGTAACGTCAAGGGGTCGGGCCATGACAGTCAATGCAAGGAGCGATATGCGTAAAAGACTCCGCACTGGTAACAAACGTAGCGCTGAAGCTCATAAGGCAGTGCTGGATGCAGCGCTTGGGTTGATTGCGGAGCGCGGCCCTACCGGATTTGCCATGGAAGCCGTGGCCAAAAGAGCGGGCGTAGGCAAGCCGACAATCTATCGCTGGTGGCCGGACAAAACAGAGCTGCTTCTTGAACTCTTTCATCGCGAGATATTGCCACCTCCCGAGATTCCTGAAGAAGCTGATCTGTTAACTGAGCTCAAGCTGCGAATGCATGAGCTTTTCAGGTCCTGGCGTGAGACATCGGCCGGACGTATTTTTTGCAGCCTTGTGGTCGAGATGCAGGCCAGTTCGGAAACGGTTAAAAAGCTGCGTGAAGAAGCACTGGCGCCACGACGACGACAGTCGGTCATGGCTTTTCAGCGTGCTCGTGATCGTGGCGAGATTGCATCGGATGTCGATCTGGAGGGGCTGGTGGATCTGCTGTATGGATGGGCGTGGTACCGGCTTATGACTGGTCAGTTAATACCTGACAGTGCTTTTGAGGTGGCGCTGGAGGCCCTTGCCAAAGGAGCAGGAGGTGTTTGTTCGGGCTGAGCTATCGTGCCTGGCCAACATGACAACCGTACGCCAAACACTTTATAACCGAGTTGTTACCAGAGCCGAGGTCGGGCATGAGCAGAACGAACGACAATATCCGCTTCTGGCGCAGCGCGGCGCTGCCGTGGCTGGAAGCGCGGCTGACCCGCGACGGACGCCACATCGCCTATGGGCTGCACAGTCACGACGCCTTCTCACTGGGGGCGATACTGGGTGGGCGCAGTGTCTATCGCTACCATGACAGCGGCGGCGAACAGGTACTGCCGCTGACCGCCGGTGCCGTAGTGGCGATGAACCCCGGTGAGGTACACGCCTGCAATCCGGTCGATGATCTCCCCTGGTCCTATGGCATGCTCTACATCGACGCCGATTACCTGGCCGGCCTGCAACCGGACGGTGGCCCCCTCCGCCCGGTAGGCGTGCGCGCCAGCCGCGACGCGGCCCTTTATGGGGCACTGGCGACGCTGTTTGACGACCTCTTCGATACGGCCACCCGTGTGGCGCCCGAGCGTGTCGACGCGCTGCTGCGCCTGGCGCTGGCGACGCTCGAGGCGGACAGCGAAGAGAACCGGCTCGAAAGCGCGGCGCTGGCCGGCGTGGCGACGCTGATTCGCGAACGCTGCACCGAGACGCTGACGCTTGAAGGGATCGCATCGCAGGCCGGCATGTCGGTGGCGCATCTGGTACGCGCCTTTCGCCGCCACTACGGCATTACCCCCCACGCCTTTGTGATCGACTGCCGGCTACGCTATGGTCAGCAGCGCCTGCGTCAGGGGGCTTCCATCGCCGAGGCGGCGCTGGCCAGCCGCTTTGCCGACCAGGCGCACTTTCAGCGCGTCTTCAAGCGGCTCACCGCCGCCACGCCGGGTCGCTACCGCCACGCTATATCAGAGTGATCGATAGTGCAGCAATGACCAGACCCGCTGCCATCAGACGATTGAGCCACTGCAGGCGGCGTTGTTCCATGACGCGCCGCCCGAGACGAGCGCCGAGCAGGGCCCAGCTCGCCAGGCTGGCGTAACAGATGACGAAAAAGAGTACGATGAACAACACTGTCAGCGCCGCGCCGCCGTCGGCGGTATAAACGCTGACACCGGCTGCCGAGGCGATCCACGCCTTGGGGTTGAGCCACTGCATCAGCGCGCCGCGCCAGAATGAGGGCGGCAGCGGTGCGGCGCGCTCGTGGCCGGGGCCGTCCGATCGGCTCAGCCCCCACGCCATCCACAGCAGATAGCCCATGCCGACCCAGCGCAGCAGTTCGGTCAGCCGCGGCACAATAGCGCTCAACCCCTCCATCCCCGAGCCGATCAGCACCAGCAGCAGAGTGAAACCGAGGGTGGCGCCGGTCACGTGGCGCAGCGCTCGGCGCAGACCGAAGTGCAGCCCGCTGTGCAGGGCCACCAGGTTGACCGGGCCGGGCGACAGCGAGGCGGCGAGGGCGAACAACGACATGGAGAGTATGAGCGTCGGCACGACAGGACTCCGGCGGTGATGTAGCCCTCAGCCTGACGCTGGCGGTGCGCCGTGTATTGAATAAAATGCGCCTTCCGGTAGTCTCCGAAGTTTAATGAAAAGTTCATTCAAGCTCGTTGGACTGCAGGCCGTTATCGGCTTTGATCGACGACGTTAATAACCTCCTTGTAAAACGGCCAGTGACCGGTTTCATCTACCGGGCCGGAGGGCTCGACAATGGCATACAAGCGCCAGGCAACGAGGGAGCAGCAGACGGCCAGGGAGGCCCCGATCCACACAGGGCGCTGTTGCGATGGCGCCTTCGATGACATCGAGCGGCTGTCGCAGGTGCTGCACTACGCCTTCCAGCCGATCGTCAACGTTCACACCGGGCGTTGCCACGGTGTCGAAGCGCTGCTGCGCGGCTATCAGTCGCTGGGCTTTGACTCCGCCGTGGCGCTGCTTGACGGCGCCCGGCAGTCCCGACGTCTCGATGAACTGGAAGCGCTGTTGCGCGAGCTGGCTTTTGGCGCCTTTGCGCGTCTCGAGGGGCTACCCGGGGCACGGCTCTTTCTCAACGTCGATAACCGTTCTGACTGCCAGCAGGGGCTGTCGCCGGAGGCGCTGGTCGAACACCTTGCCCGCCACGGCCTGCGTCCCGAGCAGTTGGTGCTGGAGCTTTCCGAACGCCACGACATCATGCAGCAGCCCTCGAGGCTCGAACTACTGCAGGCGTGTCGGCGTCACCACATGCGGCTGGCAATCGACAATTTCGGCGTCGGCCACGCCGGTCTGATGCGGCTGCATGATCTGCGTCCGGACTATCTCAAGATCGACCGTCACTTCGTCGCCGGCCTGGGCGGTGACCATCGTCGCAAGCTGTTTGTTGCCCATATGGCCAGCCTCGCCCATACCCTGGGAGTCGAGGTGATCGCTGAAGGGGTCGAGAACGAGCATGAATTTCACGCCTGCTGCGATATCGGCAGCGATCTTGTGCAGGGCCATCTGATCCAGCACCCGCTTACCGCCTGCGAGCGGCTGCGCGATGTTTACGAGCACATCGCCGATCTGCGCACTACCGAGGGACGCAGCGACGACGAGGAGAGCCGCTTTCTGAGCGAGCAGATCAGCCAGCCGCCGATCCTGCGCCCGGAAATGCTGATGACCGATGCGCTGACCATGTTTCGCGACCACCGGGAGCACAGCTTCTTTCCGGTGATCGACGACGATGAGCGGCCGCTGGGTGTCCTGCACGAGCAGGCGCTGCGTTTGAGTATGTACTCGCCCTTCGGCCATGCGCTGCTCAAGCGCCATCGGGTCGCCGACCAGATGGCGCGCCTTGTGCGCGTCATACCCAGTGCCGAGGCAGGAACGCCGCTGTCGCGACTGCTCGATCTCTATCATCAGCAGGAAGATACAACAGCCGGTGGCGAGGGCGTATTTGCCACCTGCGAGGGGCGCTATCAGGGGCTCTGGCGTGCCGCCACCCTGATTCACGCCATTCAGCGCCGTGACATGCACCGCGCCCGCGATGAAAACCCGCTCACCCGATTGCCGGGCAACCGCTCGATCGCCCGGGAAGTTGCCGCGCGGCTGGGCCGCAGGGCGCATCCCTGGTGTCTGGTCTACTTCGACCTCGACAATTTCAAGGCCTTCAATGATCGCTACGGCTTTCGTCAGGGCGATCGGGTGCTGATGCTGTTCGGCCAGCTACTCTCCGCCCACTTCGCCGATAGCGGCTGTTTCGTCGGCCATGTGGGCGGCGATGACTTCGTGCTGATCATGGATATCGAGGATTACGACATCGCCCGCACGCGCATTGCCGCACTGCAGGAGGACCTGCGCCAGGAAGCGCTGCAGTTCTACGACGAAGCCAGCCGCCAGCGTGGCTATCTCGACGGCACCGACCGCTTCGGTGCGCCGCGGCGCTTCCCGCTGCTGGCGGTGGCCGCTGCCGCGCTGTGCCTGCACCCCTGCCGCCGCAGCCGCGAGGAGAGCGATATCGAGGCCTGCTCGGCGCTGCTCAAGTGCGTCGCCAAGGAGAGCGACAGCGGGCTCGGCTTCGCCAGCCTGCGTTGATGCCGCTACCACCACGACGGCCCACAGGGAAGCCGCCAGAGGGAGTGGGTTCAAAAAATCGCCGGGAGCGATTTTTGACGTTGCGAAGCAGCGGCCCACAGGGAAGCCGCCAGGGAGGGTGGGTTCAAAAAATCGCCGGGAGCGATTTTTGACGTTGCGAAGCAACGGCCCGAAGGGAAGCCGCCAGGGAAGGCGGCTTCAAAAAATCGCCGGGAGCGATTTTTGACGTTGCGAAGCAACGGCCCGAAGGGAAGCCGCCAGGGAAGGCGGCTTCAAAAAATCGCCGGGAGCGATTTTTGACGTTGCGAAGCAACGGCCCGAAGGGAAGCCGCCAGGGAAGGCGGCTTCAAAAAATCCGCCGTTCGATACCCAGTTTGTCCATCAGCCGGGTAGCGATCTCCTCCACCGAGTAGTTGGTGGTGTTGAGGTGGGGAATGCCGAAGCGACGGTAGAGCGCTTCCACCTCGGCCAGTTCCAGCCGGCACTGCCTGAGCGAGGCGTAGGTGCTGCCGCTGCGGCGCTCGTTGCGGATCGCCGACAGCCGCTCGGCGTCGATGGTCAGGCCGAACAGCTTGTCACGCTGCTGGCGAATCTCCGGCGGCAGGGTCAGGTTATCCATGTCGTCGGCAATGAAGGGGTAGTTGGCAACCCGCAGACCGAACTGCATGGCCAGATAGAGGCTGGTGGGCGTTTTGCCGCAGCGCGATACGCCGACCAGAATCACCTGGGCCTGTTCGAGGTGGCGCAGTGACAGGCCGTCGTCGTGGGAAAGAGCGTACTCCACCGCCGCGATGCGAGCGTCATAGCGCGCCACGTTGTCGCGATTGAGGCCATGGGTGCGATGCACGGTGGGGTGCGGCGCCATGTCGAGCTCTTCGCTCAGCGGCGCGATCAGCGACTCGATGACGTCGTGGCAGAAGCCCTGACTGGCGAGAATGATATCGCGTATCTCATCGCACACGATGGAGTAGAACACGATAGGACGCTCGCCGCTCTCCTCGCAGCTGCGGTCGATGCGCTCACGGATCTCCCGCGCCCGCTCGACGCTCTCCACGAAGGGCCAGGTGCGCTGTTCGAACTCGCGGTCGAACTGTGACAGCACGGCGTGGCCCAGCACCTCCATGGTGATGGCGGTGCCGTCGGAGATATAGAACACGGTTCTCGACATGGCGCGGGTTCCTGAGGCATGGGTGGCCATTAGAGCACGTCCGCTGACGATGAAGGCAGTCGGCTGTCGGGTTCGATTTTCTTGACGTCGCGTTGACTACATCTTTACTACAAAAAGCAATTGCCCCTGCAACCGCCTTCGCAGCGGTGGCGCGCGGCCAGAATCGAGCGGTACGCGACCTTGGTCGTAGCTCATGTAGTAGCGCTGCGTAACGATCCTGGTCCTAAAAGTCGCGATCTGCGTTTGAAAAGTCGCAATCGATGCTATGGCATGGTGCCTGAATTGCGTAGTCTTTTGAGATCCTGAAGAAGTTACCCGCGGCAGGCACGGCCGTGGACCACAACGCATGGACGTGGGCCTTCAAGGCCCTGACGCAGTACGCCTTTGGCGCCGGGAGAGTGGAGCATGAGCGAGCAGAGCAGAGAGGATCAGTCGATTCTGTGGTACGACCAGGTCGGCATGAACGACGTCAATCGCGTAGGGGGCAAGAACGCTTCGCTGGGTGAGATGATCAGTCACCTGGCCGGTGCCGGCGTGAGCGTGCCCAATGGCTTTGCCACTACCGCCACGGCCTGGCGGCGTTTTCTCGAGCAGAGCGGGCTGGACCGACGTATCCACGCCCTGCTCGACGAGACCGATATCGACGACACCCGGGCGCTGGCCGAAGCCGGCGCGCGCATTCGCCAGTGGGTAGTGGATACCCCCTTCACCGATGAGCTGGAAGCGGCGATCGCCGAGGCCTATCAGCAGCTGGCCGGCGACAACCCCGAGGCTTCCTTTGCGGTGCGCTCCTCCGCGACCGCCGAGGATATGCCCGATGCCTCCTTCGCCGGCCAGCAGGAGACCTTTCTCAACGTGCGCGGGCTGGAAGCGATCCGGCTGGCGGTACGCCATGTATTTGCTTCGCTGTTCAACGACCGCGCCATCTCCTATCGAGTGCACCAGGGCTACGACCACAAGGACGTTTCACTCTCCGCCGGCGTGCAGCGCATGGTGCGCTCCGACCTGGCCACCTCGGGGGTGATGTTCACCATCGACACCGAGTCCGGGTTCGACCAGGTGGTCTTCATTACCGCCGCCTGGGGGCTGGGTGAGATGGTGGTGCAGGGCGCCGTCAACCCGGACGAATACTATGTGCACAAGCCCGGCCTGGCCGCCGGCCGCCCCGCCGTGGTGCGCCGCAGCATGGGCACCAAGGCCGAGCGCATGGTCTATGCCGAGGACACCGGCCACGGCCGCCAGGTGCGCACCGAGGCGGTACCCCTCGAGGAGCAGGAGCGCTTCTGCCTGAGCGACAGCGAGATCGAGTCGCTGGCCCACCAGGCGGTGCTGATCGAGCAGCACTACGGCCGGCCCATGGATATCGAGTGGGCGAAGGATGGCCAGACCGGCGAGCTGTTCATCGTTCAGGCGCGCCCGGAGACGGTGCGCTCGCGCCAGCAGGTGATGGAGCGCTACCAGCTGCGCTCGCGCGGACCGGTGCTGGCCGAAGGGCGCGCTATTGGCCAGCGCATCGGCGCCGGGCCGGTGAAGGTGGTGGCCGGCCTTGATGACATGCACCGCGTCGATGCCGGTGACGTGCTGGTCACCGACATGACCGACCCCGACTGGGAGCCGGTGATGAAGCGTGCCGCGGCGATCGTCACCAACCGCGGCGGACGCACCTGCCACGCCGCCATCATCGCACGCGAGCTGGGTATCCCGGCGGTGGTGGGCTGTGGCGACGCCACCGAGCGGCTCGCCGACGCCAGCCGGGTGACGGTCTCCTGCGCCGAAGGCGATACCGGCTATATCTTCAAGGGCGAGCTGGATTTCGAGATCAAGAGCGCCGCCATCGACGACCTGCCGGAGCTGCCGCTCAAGCTGATGATGAACGTCGGTAACCCCGACCGCGCCTTCGACTTCGCCACCCTGCCCAATGAAGGTGTGGGGCTGGCGCGGCTGGAGTTCATCATCAATCGCATGATCGGCATTCACCCCCGCGCGCTGCTGGAGTTCGACCGCCAGACGCCGGCGCTGCAGGCGGAGATCAAAAGCCGCATCGCCGGCTACGACAACCCGGTGGAGTTCTATGTCGCGCGTTTGACCGAGGGCATGGCGACGCTGGCGGCGGCCTTCTGGCCCAAACGGGTTATCGTGCGGCTGTCGGATTTCAAGACCAACGAGTACGCCAACCTGGTGGGCGGCGAGCAGTACGAACCCCACGAGGAGAACCCCATGCTGGGGTTCCGCGGCGCCGGCCGCTACGCCTCGCCGCAGTTCCGCGACTGCTTCGCGCTGGAGTGCGAGGCAGTGCGTCGGGTGCGCGACGACATGGGGCTGGTCAACATGGAGATCATGGTGCCCTTCGTGCGCACCCTGGATGACGCCGCGGCGGTGATCGAGACCCTGGAAGCGCGCGGGCTCAAGCGCGGTGAGAACGGCCTGAAGGTCATAATGATGTGCGAGCTGCCCTCCAACGCCCTGCTGGCGGATCAGTTCCTCGAATACTTCGACGGCTTCTCGATCGGCTCCAACGACATGACCCAGCTCACCCTGGGGTTGGACCGCGACTCCGGCACTGTCTCCGAGCAGTTCGACGAGCGCAACGAGGCGGTGCTGATGCTGCTGTCGATGGCGATTCGCGCTGCCAAACGCCAGGGCAAGTACGTCGGCATCTGCGGTCAGGGGCCGTCGGATCACCTCGATCTTGCCGCCTGGCTGATGGCTGAGGGCATCGACAGCCTGTCGCTCAACCCGGATACGGTGATCAACACCTGGCTGGCGCTGGGTGAGCAGGTCGCAAACGGCGAGGCGGCGTCGCCAAACGGTGCCACCATGTCGGCCGGATAGAGACGATCTGTCTGTATCCGGTTGAACGACCTGATGGTTGATGGCCGGCTCTGCTCACTGAAAGGATCGGACACACTCCTGCTGCAGCCAGTCGGCGAGTCGCAACGCATTCGGCTGCAGCTCGCTCTCGCTTGACCAGATAATACCGTAATGACTCCCGTCCACGGAAAATCCCGAAGGCGCGATCAACCGACCTCTCTCGATATCATCGATTGCCAGTGCAAGAGGGCTCAGGGCAACGCCGAGACCAGCCAGGGCCGCCTCGACCATCAGAAAATGATGGTCGTGATAGCGAACCTCCGACGGTCGTTTGGCATGCGAATTCCTGGCGAGCCAGAGTGACCATGCGTCCGGGCGCGTTTTCGATCCGAGACCAATATAGTCTTCAGCATCAAAGGCACCGACGAGTTGAGGGCTCATGACAGGGCCGACGCGCTCGGCAAAGAGCCGCTGAACATGCCAACTCTCGGGCAAGGCGAAGTCAAGACGGCGGATGGCGAGATCCACACGGTCCTTCTTGAAGGCAATAGGACCACCTCCCACCGACAGATGCAGCGCGATATCCGGATTGCCGGCCTGGAAATTGCCGAGACGCGGGATCAGCCAGCGCATCGCCACAGAAGGTTCGCAGGACAGAACCAGCGCATCCTGTCGTCTATTCGCAGCACGCAGGCTTTGGACCGTCGACTCCAGTTCGTTGAAAAAGCGACCGACCGTCAGATTGAGCGTCTCGCCTGCCGGTGTGAGACGAAGGCTACGCCCGCTCCTCTCGAACAAGCCGAAATCGAGATCCTCGGAAAGCTTCGTGATGCGCCGGCTGACCGCGCCATGGGTCAACGCCAGGCTGTCGGCCGCGAGACGAACGGAACCTAGCCGCGCCGTGGCTTCGAAGGCACGCAGATCGTCCAGGGAGGGAATATCGGAGCGTTTCATTGGTGAAAATATATCACCAATTTACACAAGAAACTATCGCTTTTTGTTTCATGGGGCGAGTTCATAATTGGCGTATGAAAACCCATGGAAATCATAGCGTCGGCATTCTGGCCGACGACCTGACAAGTGCTGCGGATGGGGCGTCACCCTTTGTGATGCGTGGTCTGACCGCGTGGATAGGCCGGGCCGAACTTCCGGGCCATAAGGCGGCCGTGATTTCGGTCGACAGCGGTTCGAGGTCGATGAGCGCTGAACAGGCCGCACGACGAACTGGTGATCTTGCCGCACAGCTGTCGTCTCACCACATCCTTTATAAGACGGTCGACTCGACATTGCGCGGTCATCTCTCCGTGGAACTGGAGGCAGCCTTTCACGCGAGCGGCCGCAAGCGGCTGGTTTTCGCTCCCGCATTTCCGGCCGCAGGCCGAACGACAGTCGGCGGTGTGCAATATGTGAATGGCGTGGGCGTGTCGGAGAGCGTCTACGGCCGCGATCCCGTTCACCCGGCGCGGACCTCGTTACTTGCGGATCTCGTTCCCTTGTCGATCAGCGATGTCGTCATGCTTGATGCAATGACGCAGGAGGATCTCGATCAACAGATCGCAGCCCTCACGGAGCCGGAAAGCATTTTGTGGGTCGGTTCGCCAGGCATGGCTCAGGCACTTGCCCGAACGCTTGCCACAGGCGTCACCCAAGCGGGCATGGTGTCTGCCTCCTGCAGCACGGTTCTCGTCGCCATCGGCTCGGCGAACCCAATCAGCCATCTGCAGGCTGACCGGGTCGAAGAGACCGCTGGCGTGACGCTCCTGCGCGCCCCATGCGATCGTGCCAGCAACGCACAGGATGTGCTGACACGAACCGCTCAAGCCGCCGCGTCACGAATCCAATCGGGTGCAGTGGATCTGTTGGTGGCAACCGGCGGGGATACGATGGAAGCAATCCTCGACCGACTGAATGTCCGAACCTTCCTGCTGTTCGACGAACTCGAGCCTGGGTTCCCTCTTGGACGAACCGTTCTTGCCGATGGACGCACGCTTCTGATCGCGATGAAAGCCGGCGGTTTCGGCGATGAAGATACGCTGCGCCGCGCAATCTCGCGCTTGCGCCATGATCCTCTTTTGTCAAAACAGGTTCTCTCATGACCAACATGTCTTCACCCCTCGCCATCACCATGGGCGACGCTTCTGGTATCGGTCCGGAGATCGTGGTCAAGACTCTCGCGAAGGATAGCGGCCAGACCGTCATCTTCGGCAGTGCGTTGGTGATGTCCGAGGCTATTTTGCTGTTCGATCTCGATCTGGAAGTGCGCACCATTGCCAGTCCAGTCGAGGCTCGGTTCGAGCCGGGTTGCATCGAGGTGATCGACGCGACACGTATCTCCGAACTGCCACCGGTCGGCACGGTCAATACCATCTCCGGACAAGCGTCCTTCGATGCCATCGTGGCGGCGATAGCGGCCGCGAAATCCGGCCAGGTCAGTGGCATTGTCACGGCACCGATCAACAAGGAAGCCATGGGCAGTGCCGGTATTCGCTACCCCGGTCACACCGAGATTCTGGCCGATTACGGTGGCGCGGAGCGTGTCGCCATGATGCTGGTAAATGACGATATCTGCACGGTTCTTGTCACGATCCATACCTCTTTGCGCAAGGCAATCGAAGAAGCCGACTACGATGCGCAAATGTCGGCGATCCGCCTCGCGCATGAGGGCGGCCGGGCACTCGGCATTCCGGCACCTCGCGTCGCCGTGGCGGGACTCAATCCGCATGCGGGTGAAGGTGGCCTCTTCGGCGATGAGGAAATCAAGATCATCCGGCCGGCCATCGAGGCTGCACGTGCCTCTGGCATCGATGCCAGCGGCCCCTGGCCCGGCGATACCGTCTACATGCAGGCCCGCAAGGGTCGTTTCGACGTCGTCGTCGCCCAATATCACGATCAGGGGCTCATCCCGGTGAAATATCCTGGCCTCGAGAAGGGTGTGAATATCACGCTCGGCTTGCCGTTCGTACGCACCAGCCCGGATCACGGCACGGCCTTTGACATTGCCGGAAAGGGGATCGCCGATCCCGCCAGCCTGGAAACCGCACTCGCCTATGCCCGGCGGCTCGTCGCCGCTCGGATCGGGTACAACGAACTGGAAGGGACTATCTGATGGGACTTCGCTTCATTTTCATGCTCACTCGGAACGACCGCACCGTCGAGGATGCAGCCACGCATCTCGGAACCGCACTGAGTGTCGGCGTTCGCCACATCGGCTTCAAGGATATCGGTTTGCCGATCGAGGCCTTGAAAGCACTCAATGAGACGATCAAGGGGGCGGACGCGACCTCCTATCTGGAAGTCGTCTCGCTCGATCGAGAGAGCGAGATGGCATCGGCAAAGGCGGCCATCGAGATCGGCGTAGACGTCCTGCTCGGCGGAACCCGCATCGATGATGTCCTGCCGATATTGAAGGGCGCTTCGATCCAGTATTGTCCGTTCCCCGGACGGATCACCGGCCATCCAAGTGTGCTGGAAGGCAGTATCGACGAAATCGTCGCGAGCGCAAAGGCACTGACGGCAAGGGATGGCGTGCATGGCCTCGATCTGCTCGCCTATCGCTCGAAAGAAAACGTGCCTGAACTGATGAAGGCTGTCTGCGCCGCGGTGTCGAAGCCCGTCTATATGGCCGGCTCCATCGATACGTCCGAGCAGATTGCCACGGTCAAAACCGCTGGTGGTGCGGGCTTTACCATAGGTACCGCCGCGCTCGATGGAAAATACCCGACCCGAGCCAGGGATGTACCGAGTCAACTCGCGGCGATCATCCAGGACGTTGCCCGTCTGAACAATCATATCTCGCCCTTCCACAAGAAGAACCTCGATACGGCCTTCGGCGGCTTCGCCGATGCCTGGTCGCCGAAGATCGCGGGACAGATCAACGACATGCAGATCAAACTGGCCAAATTCGAAGGCGAGTTCGTCTGGCATTTCCATGAACGCGAGGACGAGCTCTTTTTCGTGCATAAAGGCCGTCTGCTGATGAAGTTCCGGGACCGAGACGAGATCATCGAGCCAGGCGAATTCATCATCGTGCCGCATGGCGTCGAGCATTGCCCTGTCGCCCTCGACGATACCTGCGAAGTCGTACTGTTGGAGCCCGCTGCAACGCTGAACACGGGTACGGCCAGGGATGAAAGGACGGTCTCCGAACTGGGCCACATTTAAGGATCGGTGCCTGAAGGCCTTGACTCACACCGGCTCGCTCTCCTGTGCAAGCGTTGCATCCAGCTCCTGCCCGACGCCTCGCGGCCTTTTTCGGGGACGCTTCGCACTCGGGCCGGTTTGCCGCCCTTGTTATCAATCGAGTTGCCACGGTTCAGGCAACACGAGGCGACACAGTCAGTTACTATGGATTATTGACATTTCGCCGCTGATTTGTTCTTTTATTTCAACAATGAAGACAATGAATGCGCTACAGATCGATGAGAGCGTGACTCTCATTCTCACACCGGAAACTCCGCGCTGCGGCCTTCGCTTTCTGCGCTCGTTGCCGCTTTGCCCGTGCCTGAAAACAGTATGATCACATCCGAGCGGACACCGCTGCTTTGTGTTGACAATCTCTCGGTCCGTTTTGGCAGTACCGACGTGGTCAGGAATCTGAGTTTCGATGTTCACGCCGGTCGGACGATGGCAGTGGTGGGTGAAAGCGGTTCAGGCAAGTCGATAACCTCGCTGTCGGTGATGCGGTTGGCGGACATGATCGGCGCACATTACCCGACCGGTCGTATCAATTTTGCCCCCGAAGGCGTCGCCCCGCGCGATCTTCTGACCTGCTCCCGGAAAGCGATGCGGTCGATTCGTGGCAAGGAGATCGCGATGATCTTCCAGGAGCCGATGACATCGCTCAATCCGGTCTACACCATCGGTGACCAACTGGCCGAAGTATTGATTCTGCATGAAAGCCGTAGCCGTGCCGCAGCGCTGGGCGAGGCCGAGCGGCTGCTGAGTCTCGTGCGCCTGCCTGATGCAGGAGGCCTGCTGGGACGCTATCCGCACCAGCTGTCGGGTGGCATGCGTCAGCGGGTAATGATCGCCATGTCGCTGGCCTGTCGTCCCAGACTGCTGATCGCCGACGAGCCCACCACCGCGCTGGACGTAACCGTGCAGGCGCAGATTCTCGATATCATGAAAGATCTGCAGGCCGAACTGGGAATGGCGATGATCTTCATCACTCACGACATGGGGGTGGTGGCCGAAATGGCCGATGACGTGGTGGTGATGTGGGAGGGCAGCAAGGTCGAGCAGGGCACGGTCGAAGAGGTCTTTGCCCGGCCACGGCACCCCTACACCCGCATGTTGCTGGGCGCTGTCCCCCGGCTGGGCGAAATGAACAGTCACGCCTACCCCCTTCGCACGCCGTTAACCATGCTGCGTGACGGCGAACTGGTAAGTGAAGGTGAGGAGCGGCTGCAGGATACCGCCGACTATAGCGCGGCGCCGCTTTTGAAGGTCGAGGATCTCTCGGTCCAGTTCGATGTCCGGAAAACCTTCTGGGGCCGGGTGACGCATCGCAACTTTGCCGTCTCCAGGGTAAGTTTCGAGATCTATCCCGGTGAAACCCTGGCGCTGGTGGGCGAGAGTGGTTCGGGCAAGTCCACCATTGGTCGGACCATCCAGCAGTTGCAGGAGCCGGCGGCGGGTGAAGTCTGGTTCGATGGCAGGCCGATGTCGCAGATGAAGCTGGCCGAGCGTCAACGACTGCGCCGCGAGGTGCAGTACATCTTCCAGGACCCCTTTGCCTCGCTTGATCCGCGCCGAACCATTGAGGAGTCGATCGCCGAGCCGATCCACACTCACGGACTCATGGAAGGCAGTCGTGCTATTAAAGCCCGCGTGGGTGAGTTGCTTGAGCGTGTGGGACTCGATGCCGATATGGCCGGGCGCTATCCGCACGAATTTTCCGGTGGGCAGCGCCAGCGGATCTGCATCGCCCGTGCGCTTGCCTCGAGACCGCGACTTATTATCGCCGACGAAGCGCTATCGGCACTGGATGTTTCCGTGCAGGCGCAGGTGATCAATCTGTTCATGGATTTGCAGCGGGAAGAGGGGCTGGCCTACCTCTTTATCAGCCATGACATGGCCGTCGTCGAGAAGATGAGTCATCGTGTCGCGGTGCTCTATCTCGGCCAGATCATCGAATCTGGCTCACGTGGCGATGTTTTCGAGCGCACGGCGCACAGCTACACCCAACGTCTGATATCGGCTGTACCGGTAGCTGACCCGACCATACGTCGCGACCGCAGTTCGCTGAATGGCGAAGTACCGTCCGCCATTCGTCCTGTCGAGCAGCCTCCCGTGATTCTGCCACGACATGACATTGCACCCGGACATTGCGTCGCCCGGGAAAACAAATAATCCACCCTGGGAGTTATCCAGCATGCGTTTTTCCCCCCGCCTCAGGGCAGTCACGGCGGCCGCCGGTCTGTTGCTCGTCACCAGTGCGCTCTCCAACCCGGTCATGGCCGAGGGCACGCTCACGGTCTCTTCACCGCAGGACCCCGGCTCCTGGGACCCGGTCGATACCTTCCTGGTGAACTGGGCTTCGGTGGCGACCAATATCTATGATGGCCTGACCTATCGTGGACCTGATATGGAGCTGGTACCCGGGCTGGCCACGGAATGGGAGACGCTGGATGATGGCACCCGTATCCGCTTCCATCTGCGTGAGGGTGTGACTTTCCATAACGGTGAGCCGTTCAATGCCACCGCCGTAAAATTTACCTTCGACCGCCTTCTGGGTGAAGAGGGAGCCAGGGGACCACAGCAGTCGAACTACACCTCGATCGACAGTGTCGAGGTGATCGATGACAGGACGGTGGATTTTCACCTCAACAAGCCCGATCCGGTGCTGCTGACCAAGCTCGCCGGCTACGGCGCCATGATCGTGCCGCCGGTATATATCAAGGAGCACGGAGAGGAGTATTTCAATACTCATCCTGTCGGCACCGGGCCGTTTGAATTCGTCTCCTACGAGCCGAAGGTGGGTATCAGCCTGAAGGCCTACGACGATTTCTGGGGCGATGGGCCGACATTATCGAACCTCGACTACCGCTTCATCTCCGAGCCCTCGACCGCGGTGGCTGAACTACAGTCGGGCGGCGTCGATCTGGTCATCCCGCCGACCATTCCGATCTCGATGATTCCGACGATAGAGGATGATCCCAACCTCAGCATCGTGACGACTCCCGGTCCGACCGTTTATGCGCTGCGTTTCAACACCAAAAGCGGCATCACCCGCAGCGAAAAGGTCCGTCGTGCTCTGATCATGGCGGTGGACCGCCAGTCTATTGTCGACCAGATCCTCGGCGGCCAGGCACAGGTGATTGCTTCCTTCCAGGGCGAACGCAGCTTCGGTTTCGATCCGAATATGGAACCGCTGCCCTACGATCCCGATCAGGCCAGGCAACTGCTGCAGGAGGCCGGTGTCGAGCCCGGCGCCAGGGTCGAGATCGACATCCGTGGCAACGACGCGACCTTTGCCGAGGTCACTCAGGCGGTCGCGGCCTATCTGGGCCAGGTCGGCGTGATAGCGACCATCAAGCCGGTAGAGACCAATACCCTGCTCAATGATGTCATCCCGCAGGGCAAGACCGGCGAGATGTTCCAGCAGAGCTGGGGCGGCTGGACCTTTGACTTCGACAATACCGCCTACGCGATGTACCACAGCGGTCAGAAGTGGAATCCCTATGACAGTGACCCGAAAATGGACGAACTGCTGGAGCAGCAGCGTTCGCTGACGGACCGTAACAGGCGCGAGCAGCTTCTTCAGCAGATCGCGCATTACGCTGCCGATCGGGCACTGGAGATGCCGCTCTATAGTCTCAACGCTATCTACGGCATCAACAATCGGGTTGAGGGATTTGTCCCTGCTCCTGACAGCCGACTTCGCCTGAACCGGGTTTCGGTGCAGTAAAACCGCGCCGCCTGGCCCGCCTACCCGATCGGTGCGGGCCAGGCCCGGGACAGGGAGATGAAACGTGATCGCATTTATTATGAAACGGGTGATTCAGGCGATTTTCGTCGTCATCGCGGTGAGTCTTGTCGTTGCAGTGGCGATCCGCCTGACCGGCGATCCGGCCCTGATGATCGCTCAGGGCGCCACCAACATCACCGAGGCAGATCTCGAGCGCATTCGTGAGGGACTTGGGCTCAATCAGCCCTTCATTGTGCAATACCTGCAGTCACTGGCGGGTCTGCTGACCTGGCAGTTTGGCAACAGCTTCGTTGGCGGCACTTCGGTTACGCTGCTGATCAACAAGGCGTTGCCGGCGACACTGGCGCTGGCTTTTGCTTCACTCTTCGTGTCAATCGCGATCTCGATTCCGCTGGGCATCCGTGCGGCCGTTTCGCGTGGCAGATGGAGCGATCAACTGATTCGCATCTGTTCGCTGGTAGGGTTGAGCTTTCCCAATTTCTGGCTGGCGACAATGCTGGTGTTGCTGTTCTCGATCACCCTGAAGTGGTTGCCGCCTTCCGGCATGAATGGCATGCAGAGCTTTATCATGCCGGCGTTGACGATGGGCATCATTCTGACCGCGACCAATGTGAGGCTGGTAAGAACCACGATGCTCGAGACCCTTAATGCCCAGTACATCATGGTCGCCCGTGCCAAGGGACTGAGTGAGCGCAAGGTGCTCTATAAGCATGCGCTACGCAATTGCGCCATTCCGCTGATCACCTATTTTGGGCTCCAGTTCGGTACGCTTCTGGGCGGCATCGTGGTAATAGAACGAGTGTTCAACTGGCCCGGTATGGGAACGCTGGCCTTCGATGCCGTTGCGGCGCGCGACTATCCCGTACTGCAGGCGGTTATAATGATCCTGTCACTGATGATCGTTGCCATCAATCTGCTGGTCGACATCGCCTACGGGCTGGTTGATCCCCGTATCCGGACGAAGTGAACATGGCCGCGACAATCTCCCTGCATCTGCGCAATCTCAAGTCGCTTGAATTTATCCTGGGGGCGGTGCTTCTGGGTGTGATCGTCTTCTGTGTGCTGTTCTCTCAATGGCTGTTTACCCCGCCCGGCGCTATCGACCTCGGTGCGCGGCTATTACCACCGTTTCAGGATGTGGCCCACCTGTTCGGGACCGACGCCCTGGGGCGCGATGTGCTCAGTCGAGTGGCCGCAGGCGGCTGGGTTTCACTGAAGGTGGGATTTCTGTCGGTTATGGGTTCCGTTGTCATCGGTGTCGTCATGGGGCTTATTTCGGGCTACTACCGTGGCGTCTGGGACGTCATCGTGATGCGCTTTGCCGACATCCAGCTGGCACTGCCGTTTATCCTGCTTGCCATCACCTTTGTCGCCATCCTGGGCGGGTCACTCACCAATACCATTATTCTGTTAATCATCAGTCAGTGGGTACAATATGCCCGTCTGGTGCGTGGTTCTGTGCTGACGCTGCGCGAGCGGGAATTTATCCTGTCTGCGCGTGCCATCGGAGTGAAAGACATGGCCCTTATTCTTCACCATTTTCTGCCCAATCTTCTGGGCCCGGTGATTGTGCTGATGACGCTCAACGTGGCCAATAACATTCTATTGGAAAGTTCTCTTACCTTCCTAGGCCTCGGTGTCGACCCTACCATTCCTTCCTGGGGTGGGATGCTGGCCGAGGGGCGTACCTACCTGCAGACCGCCTGGTGGATCTCGGTCTTCCCGGGGCTTGCCATCCTGCTCACGGTACTGGGGCTCAACCTGCTGGGCGATTGGCTGCGCGATACGCTCGACCCGACCGGAAGAACCAGCCGTTGATTCTGATCGAGAAGACATATCCTGGCACATTCGATGCGCTATTCGACCAGGCGGAGGGCGACAGGATAGAGACCTGGACCTTCGATGACGGTGCCACTCGCGCTCGAGCCGAGACCGAATTTGCCGAAAAGGGTATCGTGGCACGCTGCCGCTCGGCCTATAAACCTTTGGTTTCCGCCTTTCTGGAAGATATCGAGACTGACGGGCTCGTTTCAGCTTCTGTCATCTACCCCCGGCATCCTGCCGCAACCGAGGCTCGTTTCCTGCTGGAGAGCTATCCTCTGGCAGCGCTTTATCCGCAGGTTGACTTCACTTTCGCTCCCGGTTTGCCGAGCGATGAAATACCCGGCTACAAGCTGGTGCTGAGCTATAAAAATGGCGAGTGCCGCACCCGCTATGTGCTTGCCCCCAATCGACTGCATGAGGATTTTGCCGGCGAGCGCGCGCTTTCACCCTGTGGCTGGCTCATTACTGGTGGAAACGCATACCCGCTGTCAACGGCTTACGAGACAATCTTTTTCGACGCGATGACGGCTATCCGTGATGCCGATTGGGGCGACAGCGAGCCCTTTTTCGAAGAGCTCAATATCGCTGTTACGCTACCCACGGCAGACGAGCCACTGGCATATGGTGACGAAGTAATGTCGCTGCGCGAGGCGCTACACGAGGAGTTTTATTTCTCTTGCCTGGAGGTTTTCCAGCAGCGTTCCGGTCGCCCGCGCGGCGATCGTCATCTGCAGCCCGGTCAGATTGTTCCGGAGATATGCTATGGCGATGCTTATACTGTAAAGGTCGAAACCCGACCCTATGATGGCAGCTCCTTTTCCGATTACATGCAGCCGTCTTGTATGCTTGAGTGCCCGCTTTCCCGGCGCCAGATCGATGAGGAGCTGGCGACGCTCGGAGGTGTCCGTTTTGAGGCATTTTCAGTGGCCGGACGCAGGCTGGAAGGAGGTTACGTCGCCGGAACCGATCGGCCGATGATCATTTCTGCCGGACAACATGCGAACGAAACCTCTTCTCCCGCAGGCACACTACGGGCAGCACAACAGCTTGCGCAAAACCAGGGCGCGCATTTCACTCTCTGCCCACTGGAGAACCCTGATGGTTATGCCCTGCATCAGCGGTTGATCGTCGACAATCCTCGCCATATGCATCATGCCGCGCGCTATACCGCCCTGGGAGATGATCTGGAATATCGTGAGGGGGTTGCCCTGCACGAAAAGATGATCCGGCTGGAGGCCGAGCGACTGGCGCCCGATGCTTTATTGCATCTCAACCTGCATGGCTACCCGGCGCATGAATGGACCCGCCCATTGTCGGGTTATATCCCCCGTGGCTTCGAGATGTGGACCATTCCGAAGGGCTTCTTTCTCATGCTGCGTTACGCGCCGGGTTGGGCTGCTGCTGGCCGTGCGCTATTGGAAGCTGTGACCCTGAGGCTTGGTCGAGTGCCCGGCCTGCACGCTTTCAATGAGGCGCAGATCGCTGTCTTTGATATTCATGCCGGGGCCATTGGTTTTGAAATGATTAATGGATTTCCGTGCTGGCTCTGCGAGGATGACCGCCATCGGGTTGCGATGACGCTGATTACCGAATACCCGGATGAAACGATCTACGGAAACGCTTTCCGCGCCGGCGTTGCAGCGCAGGAAGCGACGGTGCTTGCTGCCTATGAGGCGCTTCAGACGCTGGATTTGTCCGTCAACGGCGCTATGAAATAATTGCCCATGAGCCGTTTAATCCTCGACATCACTGGCCAGCCACTCTTCCACGCCTGAAGGCCTCGACTCACACCGGCTCGCTCTGCTGTGCAAGCGTTACATCCAGCACCCGCGCGGCAGCGCCCCGGGCGGCCATGAAGCGGCTGTCACTCAGCACCTCGGGGACGACCAGCGGCGCATCGGGCAGCAGCCGGCGCTGGCTCTCCGCGAAGGCCTTGAGTGCCGGCGACAGCAGCGTCTCTCCCAGGGTGGTCAGTTCGCCGCCGATAACAATCTCGGCGGGGTTGAGGCTGTGGTGCAGATTGTGCAGCAGTACGCCCAGTGCCCGGCCGGCGCGCGCCAGCACCGGGGCCGTCTCGCGCGTCGGCAGGCGCGCCACGGCGGCGGCGAGATCGTCGTCGGCACTCAGGCCAAAGCGCTCGCGCAGCATCCAGCCGCTCACCAGGGTTTCGGCGCAGCCGCGATTGCCGCAGCGGCACAGGGCGCCATCCGGAGCGAGCAGGGTGTGGCCGACCTCGCCGGCCAGGCCGTGAACGCCGCTGATAATGCGCGCTGCGCCGCTGTTCTCCACCAGCCCGCTACCGATGCCGATGTCGGCATTCAGATAGAGCAGCGAGGGCACCCGGCGGTGGGCGAACCAGACTTCGCCGAAGGCTGCCAGTGAGGACTCATTGTCCATCAGGCGCAGACCGAAGTCGTCGGGCAGGTGGGCGTCGAGCAGGTCGAGAAAACGCACCCGGCGCCAGCCGAGGTTGGGTGCCAGCCCCAGCAGCGGCTCATCGGGCATGACCGGTCCGGGTAGCGCCACGCCCATGCCCAGTAACCGCCTTCCGGTGCCACAGGCGGCGCGCAGCGCGATCAGCTCCCGCGCCAGCAGGCGTGCGGCCTCCCCCGGCGCGGCACCGTTATGGCCGAGACAGCGCTGCGCCAGTGGGCGCCCGGTAAGCGTGCAGGCCATCAGCCGCAGCTCGTCGACGCCGACTTCCACCCCCAGCAGCAGATGGTGCTGTTCACCCGGATGCAGCGCCCGGCCGGGGCGGCCGCTGCCGTTGCGGTGCAGCTCGCCCTCGGTCAGCCAGCCGCCGCCCAGCAGCGCCTGGACGGCATTACCCACCGTCATCTTGGTCAGCCCCGAGCGCTGTGCCAGCTCGGCACGGGTCAGGCCCGGCGTATGCCGCACAAGGTCGAGGAGCGCACGCCGATTGCGCTGTTTGAGCGAACCCAGATCGCCGCTGAAGCGCGGTGGATGGAGCACGGCCATGAGGATGTTTCCGGGCAGCAGGGTAGATGCGTTGACCGCGGCGTTGGCAGCGCGTCGCGGCGTCGTGGGTGTCTCATCATCGGAGGTTGTGCCGCGTCGGGCAAGATGCGCTGCGACCATGGTCTGAGGGGTCGACCTATGTCCAATGGCGAGCAGTAGTGGTGCGGGGTGAAACTGCTATGGTAAAGAGTCCTGACTAACCATTCTGCCAATGGAACAGAAAATGACAGCTCCCGTCTATCCCGACCTCGCCGGTCGCCGGGTGGTCATCACCGGTGGCGGCTCCGGCATTGGTGAAGGCATCGTGCGCGCCTTTGCCGCCCAGGGGGCCCGGGTGCACTTTCTCGATATCATCGACGAGGCGCAGACGCTCGCCGACGAGCTGGGCGAGGAGGTGCACTTTCACCACTGCGATCTCACCGACGCCGAGGCGCTGGAGGCGACGCTTGCCGACATCGGTGCGGTGGATGTGCTGGTCAATAACGCCGCCAACGACGACCGCCACCGCCTCGAGGAGGTCACCCCCGAATACTGGGACGACCGCATGGCGGTCAATCTGCGCCATCAGGCGCTGGCCGCGCGTGCGGTGGCCCCGGCCATGCGCCAGCGCGGCAGCGGCGCGATCGTCAACATGGGCTCGATCAGCTGGCATTTGGGCCAGCCCGGCATGGTGCTCTACGAGACCGCCAAGGCGGCCATCGAGGGCCTCACCCGGGCGCTGGCGAGCGAGCTGGGCGAGGACGGCATTCGCGTCAACTGCGTGATTCCCGGCAACGTCAAGACGCCGCGCCAGTCGCGCTGGTACGGTCCGGAGGACGAGGCGCAGATCGTCGCCGAGCAGAAACTCAAGGTGCGCATTCACCCCCACCATGTCGCCGCCATGGTGCTCTTTCTGGCGTCGGATGCCGCCGGTGCCTGTACCGCTCACAACTACTGGGTCGACGCCGGCTGGCTGTAGCCGCGTGGCCGCCATTCACTGCTCCGGAGAGCACCAATATGCAGTCGCAAACTTCCAGTGCGGACGACGATAGCCACAAACGACAACTCTATGTGCTGATGATCTGCTGTGTCGCCGCGCTCGGCGGCTTTCTGTTCGGTTTCGACAGCGGTGTCATCAATGGCACCGTCGACGGTCTGCAGTCCGCCTTTAATTCCGACAGCGCGGGGACCGGGTTCAACGTCGCCTCGATGCTGCTGGGCTGTGCCGCCGGCGCCTTCTTCGCCGGTCGGCTGGCGGACCGCTTCGGACGGCGCGCGCTGCTGATCGTTGCGGCGCTGTTTTTCATCGTCAGCGCCTGGGGCTCCGGAGTGGCCACCGGCTCGTTTGAGTTTGTCATCTACCGCATTATCGGCGGCCTTGCCGTGGGTGCTGCCAGCGTGATGACGCCGGCCTATATCAGTGAAGTGGCGCCGTCGGCGATTCGCGGCCGGCTGGCGACCATCCAGCAGATCGCCATCATCGGCGGTCTCTTCATGGCCTTTGTCAGCAACTACATCCTCGCCCGGGTGGCGGGCGCCTCCACCGCCGAGTTCTGGTGGGGCTTCGAAACCTGGCGCT
This sequence comes from Kushneria aurantia DSM 21353, assembly GCF_000382245.1. Taxonomy (GTDB): domain Bacteria; phylum Pseudomonadota; class Gammaproteobacteria; order Pseudomonadales; family Halomonadaceae; genus Kushneria; species Kushneria aurantia. The sequence goes on along the minus strand of NZ_KB907862.1, from coordinate 37,228 downwards.
GGATGTTCTGGATGGAGCTGATTCCGGCCACCATCTTCTTCATTGCGCTGCTGTTTATTCCCGAGAGCCCGCGCTATCTGATCAGCGGCAGTCGCGGCAGGCAGGCACTTTCCGTGCTGCGTACCCTGATGGGCGAGCGCGAGGCAGAGCAGAAGGCGCAGGAGATTCGCGCCTCGCTCAACCAGGAGGAGAAACCGCGCCTCTCCGATCTGATCAGCCAGAAGACCGGCCGTCTGCATCGCATCGTCTGGGTCGGCATCGGCCTGGCGGTCTTCCAGCAGCTGGTCGGCATCAACGTGGTCTTCTACTACGGCGCGGTGTTGTGGCAGTCGGTGGGCTTCAACGAAAGCGACTCGCTGTTGATCAACGTGATCAGCGGCGCGGTCAGTATCGCTGCCTGCCTGGTGACGATTGCGATCATCGACAAGGTGGGCCGCAAGCCGATTCTGTGGGTAGGCTCGGTGGGCATGACCGTGACCCTGGCGATCGTCGCCTGGGCGTTCTCCACCGCCGGGCGGGTCGACGGCTCGCTGGTGCTGGGCGACGGCATGGGCGTCGTGGCGCTGCTGGCGGCCAACGCCTATGTGATGTTCTTCAACGCCTCCTGGGGGCCGGTAATGTGGGTCATGCTGGGCGAGATGTTCCCCAACCAGCTGCGTGGCTCGGGGCTGGCGGTAGCCGGGCTGTGCCAGTGGCTGGCCAACTTCGGCATCACCATGACCTTCCCGATCATGCTGGCCGGTATCGGTCTCGCCGGCGCCTACGGCATCTATGCCTTCTTCGCGCTGCTGTCGGTGTTCTTCGTACTGAAAATGGTCAGGGAAACCCGCGGTCGAGAGCTCGAGGAGATGTCGTCGGACTGAGCGGCCACGCTTTTTGCGCAACCCCCTGCACCGCCCGCAGCGCCGCTGCGGGCGGTTTTTGTCGTCTACGACGATAGTTTGCGCAACCTTTACTGTAACTTTAGTCGCGCCAGCGGCAGCCAGCGCCGCCGCAAAAAATGAGTATCCGAGCGGCTTCGCGATTTTTATATATCGGAATCGATATCGAAATGTACGGTTTAAGGTATTACTCGAAAGCAACTCTTCGGCCGTATTTTGACGTACGGCGTAATGCGTGAGCTCGCGGTGTTCCCGGCCGCGCAACGCCTGAACTATCAGAACAAGCGCTGAACTTCGCCGAGGAGTACGCCATGAGATTATTTCGCCGAGACCCCCATTCACCGTCCGGTCGCCGCCGGGTCCTGTTACTGGGCGCTCTGGCCGCTGCCGCTCTGACGCTGGCGCCGTTGGGCAGCGTTTGGGCGTCGGATCAGAACGTCAAGATGGGCTTTATCGTCAAAAAGCCCGAGCAGGCCTGGTTCATCAATGAGCAGCGTGCTGCCACCGAGATGGGCGAGCAGATGGGGTTCACCGTGGTACGGCTGGCCGGCGAGGATGGTCAGCAGGTTCTCAGTGCCATCGATAACCTTCACTCCCAGGGCGCTCAGGGTTTCATTATCTGCCCGCCGGACGTGCGTCTCGGTCCGGCCATTCTCAATCGTGCCAAACAGTACGGCATGAAGGTGCTGACGGTTGACGACCAGTTTGTCGGCGCTGATGGCAAGCCGATGACCGAGGTGCCGCACCTGGGCATGTCCGGTTACAAGATCGGCCGCCAGGTGGGCGATGCGATTGCCGCCGAGATGCAGGCGCGTGGCTGGAATCCGGAAGACGTGGCGGCGCTGCGCATCTCCAACAACGAGCTGCCGACCGCCCGCGAGCGCACTGACGGTGCCACCGATGCACTGCTCGAAAACGGTTTCGATCCCGATCATATCTTCGATGCGCCACAGCAGAATACCGATACCAGCAGCGCCTTCGCCGCCGCCTCGCCGGTGTTTGCCAAGCATGGCAATTTCAAGCACTGGGTGATCTACGCCCTCAACGAGGAGAGCGTGCTGGGCGGCGTGCGGGCCAGCGAGCAGTATGGCCTCTCCGCCGACCAGGTGATCGGGGTGGGCATTAATGGCTCGGGCGCCGCCTTTGCCGAGTTCTCTCGTCAGCAGCCCACCGGCTTCTACGGCACTATCGCGGTGAGCTCCACCATGCACGGTCGCCAGACCGCCGAGAACCTTTATAACTGGATCACCAAGGGCGAGAAGCCGCCGGCCAATACCGAGACCAGCGGTACCCTGATGACTCGCGACAACTGGCAGCAGGTGCGTCAGGACCTCGGCCTGTAATCGATTTGCGGCCGAGCCGTCGGGGTTCGGCCGCTGGGTGTTCAGCGGAGTCATTTCATGACCAGTCCCTATCTTGTCGTCGAGGGTGTGACCGTCGAGTTTCCCGGCGTGCGCGCCCTCGATAACGTCAGCTTCAGTGCTCGCGCCGGCGGGGTACACGCTCTGATGGGTGAAAACGGCGCCGGCAAGTCGACCCTGCTCAAGGTGCTCAGCGGCGTGAACCGGGTCAGCGCCGGGGCGCTGCATATCGACGGCGAGCGCTGCGTGTTCGCCAACGCCCGTGAAGCGCTCGCCAGGGGGATCGCCATCATCTATCAGGAGCTGACTTTGTCGCCCAACCTGTCGGTGGCGGAAAACCTGCTGCTGGGGCAGCTGCCCGAACGCCATGGTTTCGTCGACCGCCGGCGTCTGCGCGAGAAGGCGTTGGCGGTACTGGAGGACCTGGGCGAGGGCAGTATCAATCCCGCCACCAAAGTGCGCGAGCTGTCGATCGGCCAGCAGCAGATGATCGAGATTGGCCGCGCGCTGTTGCGCAACGCGCGCATTATCGCCTTCGACGAACCCACCAGTTCGCTGTCGGTGCAGGAGACGCGCCAGCTCAAGCGCATTGTCGCGCGCTTGCGCGATGAGGGGCGAGTGGTGCTCTACGTAACGCACCGTATGGAAGAGGTCTTCGAAATGTGCGACGCGGTCACGGTGTTCCGCGACGGCAAGCACATCAGTACCCATGAGAGCCTCGAGGATGTCACCCACGACACGCTGGTCAGCGAGATGGTGGGGCGCGATATCGAGGATATCTACGGCTATCGCACGCGCGAGCAGGGCAACGTCCTGATGCGACTGGAGGGCATTAACGGACCGGGCGTCAGCGCGCCGGTCAGCTTCGAGGTGCGTCGCGGCGAGGTGCTGGGCCTTTTTGGCCTGGTGGGTGCCGGGCGCAGCGAACTGATGCGCATGGTGTGTGGTGTCGAAACGCCGCGCGAAGGCCAGCTGCATTTCGACGGCAGGGCGTGCCGTTTTGCCACTCCCGGCCAGGCGATTCGCGCCGGCATTGCCATGTGCCCGGAGGATCGCAAGTCGCAGGGCATCTTTCCGGTCGCCAGCGTCGCCGACAATCTCAACATCAGCTGTCGGCGCTTTTTCAAGCGCTTTGGCTGGCTGCGCGACCCGAAGCGCGAAAGTGCCAATGCGCGCCACTACATCGACAAGCTGAGCATTCGCACGCCGGGGCCGCGCACCCGTATCGGCACGCTCTCCGGCGGTAACCAGCAAAAAGTGATTCTGTCCCGCTGGCTGGCGGAGAAGATCGAGCTGTTCGTGATGGACGAGCCGACCCGTGGCATTGATGTGGGCGCCCGCCGTGAAATCTATGCGCTGCTTTACGACCTTGCCGAGCGCGGCAAGGGGGTCGTGGTGATCTCCAGCGACCTGGCCGAGGTGAGTGCGATCTGCGACCGCATCGGCGTAATGCGCGACGGCGAACTGGTCGATATCGTGCCGCGCGACGAGGCGACCCCCGAACGGCTGCTGGGATTGGCGCTGCCGGCCTGATGCCGGCGCAGTAACCATAACGCTTTGGCTTCACCCCACAGAGGGTAACGCTCGAGGAGAGCCACAATGACACAGGAAAAAACGGGGATGCTGCAGTCGCCTGAAGGGCGGCGCGGGCTGCCCAAACCGATACGCGCGCTGCTCGATACGTCGGGTCTGATCGCCGTCTTCATTCTGCTGTTTATCGGTCTGTCGGTGCTGGTGCCCGATTTTTTCACCGGCCGCAATATTGTCGGCCTGCTGCTGTCGGTAACGCTGATCGGCACCATCGCCACCACCATGATGATGGTACTGGCACTCGGCGAGGTGGACCTGTCGGTGGCCTCGATTGTCGCCTTCGCCGGCGTCGTGGCGGCGGTCGTCACCTCGACCTCCGGCAGTGTGCTGGTCGGCGTGTTGGTCGGGGTGGCTGCCGGTGGCGCGGTAGGGGCCTTCAACGGCTTCGTGGTGGCGCGTTTCGGGGTCAACTCACTGATCGCCACCCTGGCGGCGATGGAATTCGTGCGCGGGCTGGCCTATATCACCTCCGGCGGCGACGCGGTGATGATCACCGTGCCGGGCTTTTTCGATCTCGGCACTCTCTCCTTTCTGGGCCTGACCCTGCCGGTCTGGACCATGATCGCGTGCTTCGTGATCTTCGGTGTGATGCTCAACTTCACCGCCTTCGGGCGCAACGTGCTGGCCACCGGTGGCAACGCCGAGGCGGCGAGTCTGGCCGGGGTCAACGTGCGCCGGCTGCGCATCACGGTGTTTGCCCTGCAGGGCATCGTGGCGGGTGTCGCCGGCGTGCTGCTGACCTCGCGCATGGGGCTTGGCGACCCCAACACCTCGCAGGGGCTGGAGCTGGCGGTCATCTCCGCCTGCGTACTGGGCGGGGTGTCGCTCTCCGGCGGCGTGGCCTCGATCACCGGGGTGCTGGTGGGGGTGTTGATCATGGGCTGTGTACAGAACGCCATGGGACTGCTCAACGTGCCCACCTTCTATCAGTACCTGGTGCGCGGCGCCATCCTGCTGCTGGCGGTAATGTTCGACCGCTGGAAGCAGAGCCGGCGCAGCCGTGCCTGAGAACAAAGGTGAGCGGGTGCCGGCGCTCTACCAACGGGCCGATACTGCCTCATTCCAGCCCCGCCAACAGCGCCCGGCAGTCGGGCAGTTGCCAGTCGGTCAGTTCGCCGAAGTCGTTTTCCGGGGCGTTGACCAGTAGCGTGCGCGTACCGGCAGCGCGGCCGCAGGCCATGTCCATGCGGCTGTCGCCCACCATTACCAGCTGCTCGGCGTCCACTTGCCAGTGGTCGATGAAAAACTCGAGCCCGCCCGGGTCGGGCTTGGGGGTGGCCTCGTCGCGGCCCAGCACGCAGTGGCGCTGGAAGCAGCCTGCCAGCCCAATCGCCTCCAGAGTGATATACGCCAGTGCGCGGTCGTTGCGGGTCAGAATACCCAGCCGGTCGCCGCGTTCGCAGAGGCGGCGAACCAGCTCGACGGCGCCATTCGCTGCCGTGGAGCGCAGCGCCAGCTCGCGTTCATGCTCAAAAAGCCAGATTCGGCCGGCCTCGCGCTGCTGCGCTGGCAGGGCATCGAGATGATCGAGAATATCAACGCCTTCCGGCACTTCAAGATGGCGCCGAATGGCGGCGAAATCGTGAATGCCGACGGTCAGGGTGCCGTCCATGTCGAACACCCAGTGGCGGTGGTGGTTAAATCCTGGCATACGGATAAATGCAGATTTCTGGTGTGAAGCTTACATGAACTGGCAATAATGAATGGTCGTCAGCCTTCAGATAAAGCGAGGCATATTTCGGCAGGATCCCTGCAAGAACTGAGCTTTTCATCGGACCTCGAGATTCATGATCACATCAGCAGCGCTGTTGGCTGCTGTGCCTGAACATCTCTACAACTTTCTGTTGCGCGACGCCTATATGGTAGTCGATAGCGGCTTCACAGGCAGCTGGCTCTCGCGTTCGCAGGGCTTCGATAATAGGCTGATGAGTGCTGGCGACGCGCATTGGGTCGTCATAGAGTTGCCCGATAAGAAGGATGCAAAAGCGCATCTCATGGCAGAGTTGATCAAACACTTTGACCAAACGAGAGTTGCCGCCGAAAACACAAAGCATGCGATGAAAAACGACATCCTCTTCGATCTGCTGCACGGCGGTGCCTCGATCAGCCGCAACATAGATCGTATCCAGCTGTTTTCTGAGATCTTCTTCCATTTCCGCGGTTAATTTACCGACCAGCAACTGGATAGCATGCCGCTCCAGACATAAACGTAGATCGTATACTTCGTTGAGCTCTTCGGCACTGAAAGTGCGTACGAAGAAGCCACGCCGAGGTTGAGATACCAGCATGCCACGGCTCTCCAGAAGCCTTGCGGCCTCTCGCACCGGGGCCCTGCTGACGCCGAATTCTCTGGCTAACTGCGCTTCAGCCAGATGAGAGCCGGATTGAAACCTTCCCTTGAGTAACGCCTCAGTGAGTTGGTCGGCAATCTGGTTCACCAGGTCGCGTTGCTGGAGCGCGTGAAACGGCTGATGGGGTTTGGTCATAAAATTTTGCATCCTTCAGTGTCGACTGTCGACAGTTTTTGGTCGAGCTGCTAGATTGCTTTTCTACCCGTCGTAAGAGCGGTGCGAATCTGCCCACAATGACAATGCACAGGAGAGCGACGATGGATGCAACTCCCAATGCCGCAAATCGATCTACAGCGACGTCGGTGCGCCGCGATCTTGCAGCTGCCTATCGTCTGATCGCTCATTTTGGCCTCGACGACAGTATCTACACCCATATCTCGGCGCGTGCCGGAACGGGCCACGACCGCTTTTTGATCAATCCCTACGGCTACCGCTTCGAGGAGGTCACGGCAGATAACCTGGTGACCGTCGATCTGAACGGCGAGCTCATCGACGATCCGCTGGATACGGGGATCAACAAGGCGGGGTTCACCATTCACAGCGCCGTGCATGCCGCCCGCCCCGATCTGGCCTGCGTGCTGCATACCCATTCGGTGGCCGGGGTGGCGGTCTCCTGCCAGCAGGAGGGCATCCTGCCGCTCAATCAGTGGGCGTTGCAGTTCCACGGCCGGGTTGCCTACCACGACTACGAGGGCATCGCCCTCGACCATGGCGAGCGTGAACGTCTGGTGGCGGATCTCGGCGAATACTCGATCATGGTGCTGCGTAACCACGGCATGCTGGTTTGTGGGCGCACCATCGGCGAGGCGTTTCGGCGCATGTTCAATCTGGAGCGCACCTGTCGTGCGCAACTGGCGCTGCAGTCCAGTGGCGCGACCTCATGTCTGCCGTCGGAGCCGATTTGCGAACACACCGCACAGCAGTACGAGCGCTGGGATAGCGAGCACGATGTCGCCGGCCGTGACCGTGAGTGGGAGGCCTGGCGACGGCTGGCCGGACGCTTGCCGACGGCTGCGGTGAACTGAAAATCAATACCCTTCACAATCTCAATAAAAGGACAGGGTCATGAAAAATCCAATCGCAAGCCTGGGCCTTGGCGGTCTGCTGCTGACGCTTTTGTCGCTTTCTCCGGGCGCCTCTGGATCATCGGCGTCGTCGGACGGTGACGGGGCGCAACCGCACAGTGGCGGAGAGGTCAATATCGCTATTCAGCCGGAGCCGCCCAGCCTGATGCTGCCGCTGGTGCAGAATAATCCGGTGCAGCTGATCGGGGGCAATATCTTCGAGAGTCTGTTGCGCTACAGCACCGATCTGGAGCCGATGCCGCAGTTGGCGAAATCGTGGGAGATCGGCGATGACGGCCTCACCTACACCTTCCACCTGTACGACAACGTGGTGTGGCACGACGGCGAGCCCTTCAGTGCCGAGGACGTGGTCTTTTCGGTGGGGTTCATGACCGAAGTCGAGCCCCAGGCGCGGGAGACCATGTCCCACGTCGAGCGCATCGAGACACCTGATGCCAACACCGTGGTGTTCCACCTCAAACAGCCCTATCCGGCTTTTATCATGGCCTTCGAGGTAGGGTCGATGCCGATGGTGCCGAAGCATATCTATGAAGGTACCGATTATCACAACAACCCGGCCAACGCTCATCCGATTGGCACCGGCCCCTTCGAATTTGAACGCTGGGATCGCGGCTCAGTGATCGTGCTGAGTAAAAACGAGGATTACTACCAGGAGGGGCTGCCCTATCTCGATACCCTCTATTGGCATGTAATTCCCGATGCTGCCTCCCGCGCCGCCGCCTACGAGAACGGCACCCTCGACGTGCTGCCCGCCGGCTCGGTGGAGAATTTCGATCTTGAGCGCCTCGCCGACCTGCCCGGCAGTTGTATCACCAACCAGGGCAGCGAGATGTTCAATCCCTTCGCCATGCTGTGGCTCAACAATCGTGAAGGACCGATGTCGGATGTGCGCTTTCGCAAGGCGGTGATGTACGCCCTCGATCGTCAGTTTGCCAACGACGTGCTGTGGAACGGGCTGGGCCGGATACCGGCAGGCCCCTTCAGCAGCAAACTACCGGAGCACGACGACTCGATCGAGGCCTATCCCCACGATCCCGAGCAGGCGCGTGCGCTGCTCGATGAGATGGGTTACAACGGCGAGCAGATACGGCTGCTGCCGCTGCCCTATGGGGAAACCTGGGCGCGCTGGTCCGAGGCGGTGCGCCAGAACCTCGAGGATGCAGGCATCAACGTCACCACCGAGGCCACCGATGTGGCGGGCTGGAACCAGGCGATCAGCCAGTGGGACTACGATATCGCCTTCACCTACCTCTATCAGTACAGCGACCCTTCGATCGGCATCTCGCGTACCTACAACTCCGACAACATCGCCAGGGGCTCGCCGTGGAACAACGTCGAGGGTTATCGCAATGAGCGCGTCGACGAACTGTTCGCCGCTGCCGCCGTCGAGGCCGATCCCGAGGCGCGTCAGCAGTTGTATAGCGAGGTGCAGCAGATCCTGCATGAGGAGGTGCCGCTGGCGTGGTTGCTGGAGATGCCGCAGCCGGTGATTCACGGTTGTGACGTGCACAACCTGATCACCACCGGGATCGGCATCAGCGACGGCTTCAAGAACGCCTGGATCGAAAGCGGCGATTAACGACCCACCTGCTGCCCGCTTCCACTGGTGCGGGTGGCTCGATAGTCGTGGCCCGCCGGACGCCGCGGCGCTCGCCAGCCGAGCGCCTGCGGTTGAGCCGTCGTGACGCGGCGAGGAGCAATCATGCTGTATCTGTCCCTGATCGCGGGTCGGCTCGGCAAGGCGGTGCTCGTGCTGCTGGCGATCCTTGTTTTCAACTTCTTTCTGATTCATGCCGCCCCCGGTGATCCGGCACTGGTGATGGCCGGGGAGGCGGGATCCACCGATGCAGAATTCATTGCCGATCTGCGCGAGCGTTTCGGTCTCGACCAGCCGCTACCAGTGCAGCTATGGCATTACATCAGCGGTGTGCTGACACTCGACTTCGGCTATTCCTATCGTCAGCAGATGCCGGTGCTCGATCTGATTCTCGATCGCCTGCCGGCGACTCTTTTGCTGACCGGCGCCGCTTTCATTATCTCGCTGAGCCTGGGGGTGTTGGCCGGCGCACTGGCGGCGATGCGAGCCGGAAAGCCCTCGGGTTCCCTGATCATGGGGCTGGCGCTGTTGTTCTACGCCACGCCGCTCTACTGGGTGGCGATGATGTCGGTACTGCTGTTCTCGGTATGGCTCGAGTGGCTGCCGGCCTACGGCTTCAGCACAGTGGGCGCGAACTATACCGGCCTGGCTCATGTCGGCGACGTGGCGCTGCATCTGATTCTGCCGGCACTCACTCTGGGGCTGTTTTTCATGGCGATCTACACCCGCATGACACGTACCTCGATGCTCAGCGTGGCGCAGCAGGATTTCGTCAGAACCGCTCGCGCCAAGGGGGTGGCGCCCGGCGTGATTCAGCGCCGCCATATTCTACGCAACGCGCTGCTGCCGATCATCACCCTCGCCGGGCTGCAGGCGGGGCAGATGGTGGGCGGGGCGGTACTCACCGAAACCGTGTTTGCCTGGCCGGGCATTGGCCGCCTGATGTATGACGCCCTGATGCAGCGCGATTATAACCTGCTGCTGGGGGTTTTCTTCTTCTCGGCGTTGCTGGTGATCGTTTTCAACATGATCACTGATGTCATCTATCGTCTCGCCGATCCGCGCATCAGGGGGGCTGCATGAGCTTTTGGCATCGTTTTGCGCGTAACAGGGGCGCATTGCTGGGGGTATTCATCCTGACCTTTTTCATTCTACTGGCGCTGCTGGCACCCTTTCTCTACCCCGATTCGCCGTGGCGTATGGTGCAGCGCCCCTTTCTTGCTCCTGGCGAAGTCGAGGGCTTTCCGCTGGGTACCGATGCCATGGGGCGCGACGTCGCCGCGGGGCTGGCTCACGGCGCCTGGGTATCGCTGCTGGTGGGGCTGATCTCGACACTGGCGGCGATGCTTATCGGCGTCCCGCTGGGAGCGCTGGCCGGTTATTTCGGCGGTCGTGTCGACGATGTCCTGATGCGTTTCACCGAGTTCTTTCAGACCATTCCCAACTTCGCGCTGGCGATCGTGCTGGTGGCGATTCTGCAGCCCAGTATCACCACCATCATACTGGCGATCGCGATCGTCAGCTGGCCGCCGGTGGCGCGCCTGGTACGCGGCGAGTTCCTGTCGCTGAAGCAGCGGGAGTACGTCGAGGCGGCGCGGCTGGTGGGTCAGGGGCATGTTGCCATTATCGTCCGTCAGATTCTGCCCAATGCGCTGTCGCCGGTGATCGTGCTCGCTTCGCTGATGATCGCCACCGCCATCCTGCTGGAGTCGGCGCTCTCCTTTATGGGGCTGGGCGACCCCGACCTGATGTCCTGGGGTTATATGATCGGCGCGGCGCGCACCGTGATGCGTCAGGCCTGGTGGCTTTCGGTGATTCCCGGGGTGGCGATTCTGCTCACCGTGCTGGCCCTCAACCTGGTAGGCGATGGTCTGGACGATGCGCTCAACCCACAACTGGCACGCCAGCGCTGAGGAGACGACGATGAGCGAGACACTGCTGCATATCGAACGTCTGGCGCTGTCGTTGCCCGAAGGGGGCGAGCGTCTCTATGCGGTCGAAAATATCGACTACCATCTCGACAGCGGCGAAATTCTCTGCGTGGTGGGCGAATCCGGTTCGGGCAAATCGATGACCGCCAACGCCATCATGCGGCTGCTGCCCAGGGGGGTGAACGTCGCCCAGGGGCGTGCGCTGTTCGCCGGGCGCGATCTGCTGCGGATGAGTGAGGAGGAGCATCGCGCCCTGCGCGGACGGCATATCGGCATGATCTTCCAGGAGCCGATGACCGCGCTTAATCCTCTGCTGCGCATCGGCGACCAGCTCGCCGAGGTGTTCGAGGCCCACGGCCTGCTGAGTACCGGCGAGCGCCGCCAGCGGTCACTGGCACTGCTCGAGGAGGTGCGCCTGCCGGATCCTGCAGCGGCGCTGCGCGCCTATCCCTTCGAGCTTTCCGGCGGCCAGCGTCAGCGAGTGATGATCGCCATGGCGCTGGCACTCGAACCGCAACTGCTGGTGGCCGATGAGCCCACCACCGCGCTGGATGTCACCACCCAGGCGCAGATTCTTGGTCTGATCCGCGATCTACAGAAGCGGCGTGGCATGGCGGTGATGTTGATTACTCACGATTTCGGCGTGGTCGCCGAAGTGGCCGACCGGGTCTGCGTGATGCGCGAGGGCCGGATTGTCGAGATGGGCACTGCCGCGGAGGTGCTCGATAATCCCCGCGACGCTTATACCCGAGCGCTGATCGAGGCGATTCCCGGCGATGCCGTAGCGCCCCCTCGAGAGGTGGCGGACAGTGTGCCGCTGCTGAGCGTCACAGGACTCGACAAGGTCTACCGCACTGGCGGTGGCTGGTTCAAGGAGAAGCGCGAGGTGGTCGCCCTGGAGGGTATCGCGTTCAGTCTGGGGCGCGGCGAGACCATCGGCGTAGTGGGTGAGTCGGGCTCCGGAAAATCGACCCTGGGACGCTGCCTGGTGGGTCTCAACCGGCCCGACAGCGGTGAGATTCGCCTTGACGATGTTGACCTGCGTGCCCTCGCCGGTCGCGAACTGCGCGAACACCGCCGCCGTATCCAGATGATCTTTCAGGACCCCTACGCCTCGCTCAACCCGCGCACCCGGGTGGGCATGGCGATCGCTCAGGGGCCGATCGCCAATGGCGTGCCCAGAGCACAGGCTCTGGCGCGGGCGCGTGAGCTGTTGGCGACCGTGGGGCTGGAGGGCAGCGCTGCCGAGCGCTTTCCGCATGAGTTCTCCGGCGGTCAGCGTCAGCGTATCGGTATTGCCCGCGCGCTGGCGCTGGACCCTGAGCTGATCATCGCTGACGAAGCGGTCTCGGCACTGGATGTGTCGATTCAGGCACAGATACTGGCGCTGCTCGATCGGCTCAAGAAGGAGCTGTCGCTGTCACTGCTGTTCATCACCCACGACCTGCGGGTGGCGGCGCAGATCTGTGATCGGCTGATCGTAATGCAGAAAGGTCAGATCGTGGAGCAGGGCAGCGCCGAGCAGGTTTTCAACTCTCCGCAGCACGCCTATACACGGGAACTGCTGGCGGCCATTCCCGGCCGTCGCAGGCCAGCGGCGACACCTGTTGTCGAGGAGGATCAGCCCTGAATGGACCACATGAACAGCGTCACCAAAGACAATCTCCATGACGCCACAGGATCTGCCCGGATGCCTTCACGGCAGGGGGTATTGCTGGGTAGTCGCGACATCATGACCCCCTATATCGAGGCCTTCGAGCAGATCGCGCCGCATCTTCGGCTGGCGTTTCCCGAGCAGATTGCCGATCCCGAGGCGGTCAGCTTCGCGCTGGCCTGGGACCCTGACGACGAGGCTTTTCGACGCTTTACGCAACTGCGCCTGATTTCCTCCATTGCGGCGGGCGTCAACGGCATTCTGGCCAGCCGCAGCCTACCGCAGGAGGTGCCGTTGATGCGTATCGCCGGAGAGTCCCAGGCGCTGATGATGGCCGGCTTCGTGAGTTGGCATGTGCTGTGGCACCATCGCCGCTTCGGCGACTATCTGGCCCGGCAGCGCGCTGCCTGCTGGCAGCGGCAGGCCAAACGCGCCCCCGATGACATCCGCATCGGCCTGCTGGGCGTTGGCACCATGGGTACGGCGGTGGCGCGGGCGCTGCTGGCGTTGGGCTATAAGGTCGAGTGCCATTCGCGCAGCGGTCGCTCACCGCTGGCGGACATGCAGTGCTGGCAGGGGGGCGCAGGGCTGGCCGCGCTGGCGGAGCGCAGCGAGATTCTGATCAACCTGCTACCGCTGACCGCCGAAACGCACAACCTGCTCGATGCGGCGCTGTTCGACCGCATGCCCCGTGGCGCGGCACTGATTCACGTCGGGCGCGGCGAGCAGCTGGTCGAGGCAGACCTGCTCGCCGCTCTCGACAGCGGTCAGCTCTCGGGCGCCTCGCTGGATGTCTTCGCCGTCGAGCCGCTGCCGCGCGAGCACCCCTTCTGGCGCCACGATCGCATTGTCGTCACGCCTCACGACGCCTGCGATTCGACCCCCTCCCAGGTGGCGCGCGAGGTCGCGACCGCGCTGCGGCGTCTCGACGCAGGGCAGCTGCCGGCGACGCTGGTGGATCGCCAGGCAGGCTACTGAGGCGCCGGGCGTTCGAGAGTGACATTCACCCGGCCCACTCCCAACAGTCGACAAGGACGCATCATGAAAACCTTCTTCCACGATGAACAGCGTCGTCACCATCCCGAGATCTACTTCTCGCGTGGCAAAATGCGCACGCCGCTGGAGGTACCGGAGCGCACCGATCATCTGCTGGCTGCCGCCCGCGCCTGCGGCCTGCAGATCGAAACCCCGCAGGACTACGGCATGGCACCGCTGGGTGCGGTGCACAGCCAGCCCTATCTGCGTTTTCTGCACAGTGCCCACCGGCGCTGGCATGAACTGGACGGCGACTGGGGTGAAGAGGTGATGTCGAACATCTTCGTGCGCGAGCCCAATGCGCTGCGCGGCATTCTCGCCGAGGCGGCGCGCTACCAGGCTGACGGCAGCTCGCCGATCGGCCGCCATACATGGGGCGCAGCCTGGTGGTCGGCGCAGAGCGCGGTGGCCGGCGCCGAGGCGCTGTTGGGCGGCGAGCGTTTCGCCTGGGCGCTGTGCCGCCCGCCCGGGCACCACGCCCGCGCTGATGCCGCCGGTGGTTTCTGCTATCTCAACAATGCCGCGATCGCCGCGCATCATCTTTCGCGCCATTTCAAGCGTGTGGTGGTACTGGACACCGACGTGCACCATGGCCAGGGCATTCAGGAGATCTTCTACGACCGCAGCGACGTGCTCTACATCTCGACGCATGGTGATACCACCAACTTCTACCCCGGTGTCAGCGGCCACGTCGACGAGCGCGGCGAGGGAGAAGGTTACGGCTACAACCTCAACCTGCCGATGCCCCATGGCTCAGAGGAGTCGGTGTTCTTCGATCGCCTCGGCGAGGCGCTGGACGCCATCGAAGTGTTCGAGCCCGAGGCGGTGGTGCTGTCGCTGGGCTTCGATATCTTCGAGCATGACCCCCAGGCGCAGGTAGCGGTCACCACGCCCGGCTTTGCACGCCTTGGCGAGGCGGTGGCGGGTATTGGCCGGCCAACTCTGGTGGTGCAGGAGGGCGGCTATTACCTCGAAGGGCTGGAGGCCAATGCGGTGAGTTTCTTCGAAGGGCTGTTGCGCTGATCGGTGAGCGCGTTATTCCGCTCGATGCGTGCCGCAGCTCCCGCTTTCACGGCGGGTACAGCGCTGGCGCCCGGTGAGCCAGCCGCGCCCCACCCTCGAGCGGCGAGTGTTGGATAGGTTTTTGTGATTCAAAACCACGAATAAAGATATTTTAATTAATAAATGGCCTCTCTCAGGATGGGCATAACGCGCCATGAGAAGAGAGCTTCTGATCTTCTGCATCCCGCCATGTCGGGCATGGACGAGGTATGTTTATCGGAAGGATGCAGCCATGACAGTCGAACAAACCGATACGCTGGTGGTCGGTGCAGGCCAGGCCGGTGTCGCAATGAGCGAGCACCTGGGGCGCCTGGGCGTTCCCCATCTGGTGGTGGAACGTGAGCGCATTGCCGAGCGCTGGCGTACGCAACGCTGGGATTCACTGGTCACCAACGGGCCTGTCTGGCACGACCGCTTTCCGGGGCTCGAGTTCGCAGAGGTTGATCCTGACGGTTTCGCGAGCAGAGCGCAGGTCGCGGCCTATTTCGAACGCTATGTTGCGCAGCTCAACGCTCCCGTGCGTACCGGCGTAGAGGTGCAGCGGGTACAGCGCAATCGCGGCCGCCCGGGTTTCACCATTACCACCTCGAGCGGAGTGATCGAGGCCAACCGTGTGGTGGCGGCGACAGGCCCTTTTCAGTGCCCGGTGATCCCCCCCATCGCCCCCGACACGGCCTCACTTTACCAATTGCACACCGCCGATTATCGCAACCCCGAACAGCTTCCCGAGGGGAGCGTACTTGTCGTGGGAGCCGGATCGTCGGGTGTACAGGTGGCGGATGAGCTGAACCGTGCCGGCCGCCGGGTCTATCTCTCGGTAGGGCCGCATGACCGGCCACCGCGGGCTTATCGAGGTCGCGATTTTGTCTGGTGGTTGGGGGTGCTCGGAGAGTGGGATGCCGAGGTCGCGGCGCCCGGTCGGGAGCATGTCACCATCGCGGTCAGCGGTGCGCGCGGCGGTCGAACCGTCGATTTCCGCCTGCTGGCCGACGAGGGCATCACCCTGGTGGGACGCACTCGCGGCTTTGAAGATGACGTGGTGACGTTTGAGTCCGATCTTGGCGACAACCTGGCGCGCGGTGATGCCAACTATCTGGCGCTTCTTCAGGCCGCCGACGCCTACGTGGCGCGCAACGGACTCGAACTTCCCGAGGAGCCCGAGGCGCACCGCATCGCAAAGGATCCGGATTGTGTCAGGCAACCGCTCGAGGCGCTCGATCTTGCCGAGGCCGGTGTGAGCACGGTGATCTGGGCCACCGGATTCAGCGTCAATTTCGACTGGCTAAACGTCGACGCTTTCGATGAGCAGGGCAGGCCCCGACATCAGCGCGGTGTCTCCAGTGAGCCGGGCATCTATTTTCTCGGACTGCCCTGGCTGTCGCGTCGTGGCTCCAGTTTTATCTGGGGTGTGTGGCATGACGCCAAACATATTGCCGATCACATCGCGACACAGCGCAAATACCTCGACTACCACCGCGCGGCACTGCGCGCTGGAGGCGATGGAGGCGTGCCGGGTGAAGCGCGGATGGCAACCTGTACGACGAGCAAAAATAACAGGATGGAAGCGAAATAATGCCGACCCACACACGCATCCGCATGTTCAATACCCGGGATACCTATCCCGATCAGAGTCTCGACAATGATCTCTGCCAGGCGGTGCGAGCCGGTCATACGGTGTACGTGCGCGGTCAGGTGGGTACCGACTTCGAGGGCAATCTGGTGGGCCTCGGCGATCCGCGCGCTCAGACCGAACAGGCGATGAAAAACGTCAAACAGCTGCTCGAGGAGGCCGGCTCGGATCTCTCCCATATCGTCAAGACCACCACCTATATTACCGACCCGCGCTTTCGTGAGCCGGTCTATTGTGAAGTCGGCAAGTGGCTCAAGGGTGTCTTTCCCATCTCCACCGGGCTGGTAGTAGCGGGATTGGCGCAGCCGCAGTGGTTGATGGAGATCGATGTGATCGCCGTCATACCGCAAGAGGAGGACAAATCATGACCTTTTCGATCGCGGCACGCTGTGCACAAACCGGTGAAACAGGATGTGCCGTCAGCTCATCGAGCATCTGCGTGGCGGCGCGCTGCGCCTTCGCCGGTCCGGGTGGGGCGGTGCTGAGCCAGAACGTTACCAATCCGGCGCTGGGCGTGAAGGGGCTTGCGCTGATGGCGCAGGGGCTGACGCCGCAGGAGGCGCTGGAACGCCTGCTGACCGAGGAAAAGGCGCCCGACTATCGTCAGTTACTGCTGATCGACGGCGAGGGTCGCCACGCCATCTTTGACGGTGACCAGGCACTCGGTGTGGTAGGGCGCGCCACGGGCCTCGACTGCGTCGCCGCCGGCAATCTGCTGGCCGACCCGGGCGTACCACAGGCAATGGTGACGGTCTTCGAACGCAGCGAAGGGCCGCTGGCACAGCGCCTGATCGCTGCGCTGCAGGCGGGGCTGGCCGCCGGCGGCGAGGCGGGACCGGTCTATTCGGCGGGCCTGCAGGTCGCGCGTCCCGGGGTCAGCTGGCCGGTGGTCGACCTGCGGGTCGACTGGCACGACACGCCCATCGATGAACTGGCGGCGCTTTGGGAGCGCTACCGCCCGCAGCTCGAGGACTACGTCACTCGCGCGGACGACCCCGAGGTCGCACCGGGCTACGGGGTACCCGGGGATTCTCGATGACGGCGCCCGCGCCTGCCGGCACCCCCGACAGCGCTGAGCTGTTGGCCGAGCTGATCGCCTTCGATACCACCAGTCACCGCTCCAATCTGGCACTGATCGGTTTTATCGAAGCCTACCTGGCGGGGCAGGGTGTCAAGACGCAGCGTATCCCCGATGCCTCGGGCGAGAAGGCCAACCTGTTCGCTACCATCGGTCCGGCCGAGGCATCGGGCATCCTCCTTTCCGGGCACACCGACACCGTGCCGGTCGAGGGGCAGCCGTGGCAGCGGCCGCCCTATTGTCTCACCCGCGAGGGGGATCGCTTCTATGGACGCGGCACCGCCGACATGAAGGGCTTTCTGGCCTGCGTGCTGGCGGCGGTACCGCGTTTCGTCAACGCGCCACTGCAGCGCCCGATACATCTCGCCTTCTCTTGCGATGAAGAGGTGGGCTGCGTTGGGGTGCGCTCAATGATCGAGCGGCTGCCATCGCTGGCGCCCGCATCCCTGGCCTGTATCGTTGGTGAGCCCACCGGCATGCGTCCCGTGATGGGGCACAAGGGCAAGCTGGCGCGGCGCTGCCACATCAGGGGCGCCGCCTGTCATTCGGCCTACGCGCCGCAGGGCGTCAACGCCATTGAATACGCGGCGGCGCTGATCGGCCGTCTTGTCGCCGTGGCCGAACGCCTGCAGCAGCAGGACGAACAGGATGCCCGCTTCACGCCACCCTTCTCGACGCTTCAGGTCGGCACCATTCAGGGCGGCCGGGCGCTCAATATCGTGCCGGATGAGTGCTCTTTCGATTGGGAGATGCGGGCGCTGCCCGGGGTTGAGCCGCAAGTGATCGAGCACGAGCTCCGGGACTGGGCCGAGCGCGAGCTGCTGCCCCGCATGCAGGCGGTCGCGCCCGGGGCGCGGATAGACTTCGAACCGCTGGCCGAGTATCCGGGATTGGCTGCTGACGCAGAGGGTGCCGCGGCACGACTGTTGGCAGAGCTGACCGGGTGCTGTGCGTTCGACACGGTCGCCTTCGGCACCGAGGCTGGCCTCTATGCCGAAGCCGGTGTACCGACCCTGGTCTGCGGGCCCGGCTCGATGGCGCAGGGCCACAAGGCTGATGAGTATATCGAAGCAGAACAGCTCGAGGCGTGTGATGCCATGATGGCGCGGCTGGCGGCACGACTATCATCGTCGGCCACATGATCGAGTGTCTATTTATCCTGTTGCGCCGAGTGATTCGGCACGAGGCCTGGATAGGAAAATCCGAAGCAATGGCGTTGATAATGCTATTTTCTCTGATGCCGTTCAGCGGTTAGTTTGAGGAGAAATCCTGGCAGGCGTCAGATATTGGTAAGCAGAGCGCTGCCGCGCCTATCGTCGCTAAAATGGGAGAACGGACGGCTATGCTGAGTACAGAGCAGATCGACAGGTTTCATCGAGATGGCTATCTGGTCGTGGAAAATGTATTCAATGTCGACGAACTAGAGGCGCTCAATAACGATTTCGAGAACTGGCTGGATGCAAGCCGCCACCATTGCGCAGCCTATGGCGAGACTCTCGACCATCGCCCGCGCTTCGATGTAGGTGGTGACCACAGTCCCGCTCACCCATCACTGCGACGAGTGAGCTCACCTACCGAAATCTCCGATGCCTACCTGCAGGTAGCGGCCGACTCGAAAATGGCCGATATGGTCTTCGAAATTATCGGCGCGGGAGGCGTGAGGCTTCACCACAGCAAGATCAACGCCAAGTTGCCGGGTACTGAAACACAAGTGAAGTGGCATCAGGATTTCCTTTTTACGCCTCACAGTAACGATGACCTGATCACTGCACTGCTGATGATCGGAGATGTCACTACCGATAATGGGCCCTTGCAGGTCATCCCCGGTAGCCATCGGCAGGAGCTCTATTCCCATTGGCAGGATGAACGGTTCACCGGGACGGTAGACAGTACCGTCATCGAGCGTGAGTGCGCCGAGCTGGTCGAATGTACGGGACCAGCCGGTTCCGTGTGTTTCATGCACACTCGATTGCTGCACGCTTCGGCGCCCAACGCCTCCGCTCATCCGCGCACGCTGTTCATTGTTGTGTACAGCGCCGAGGATGCGCTGCCCTATGGCGACAATCCGCTACCCAGCCGGCATCAGGGCATGCTGGTGCGTGGTCATGAGAGCGGTCTGGTACGGACAACGCCCAATGTGCTGCGACTACCGCAGAAGCCCAGCGGCGCCTCCTTTTTTGTCCAGCAGGCAGGGCAGGACATACCAGCCTGAGATGTCATCGGACCGAGGGACGCCCGAAACCTTTTCAGCAAGGGGCCTGGAGTATGCGGGAGAGAAAACCGGAATCATTACCTTCGTTCCCGTAGCGGGAATGTGACACATCGGCGAGGACGAATGCGACATCCGGCATCCATGTTTCGAACAGGATGCGGTTTAAAAAAACAGCTATCGAGCTGTCTGAAAACCACAGTACAACGACAAGAGAGGTTCAACATGAAAACGTCTGTTCGCAGGATAACCATATTCGCAACGCTTGCACTAGCAGCTTTCTTTGCTCTGACGTTGATCTCCCCGGTGCAGGCCGACACCCTGGATGAGGTCAAGGCGCGTGGTACCCTGAAAGTCGGTACCGAGATGCAGTTTGCGCCCTTTGATTATCTCGAAAACGGGCAGCAGACGGGCTTTAATAAAGCGCTTTTTGCGGAAGTAGGGAAAGCACTCGGGGTGGAGGTGCAGTTTATCGATCTGCCCTGGCCCAGTGTGCTGCCGGGTCTGGAAGCCGGAAAATACGACATGGTAGCCGGCCCGCTGATCATTACCGAAGCGCGTATGAAACGCTACCATTTTACCTCGCCGATTGCCGAAAGCACTGTCGCTCTGCTGGCCCGGGCCGGAGATAACAGCATGCAGGCACCCTCTGATCTGGCCGGCAAAAGTGCCGGCGCCGGACAGGGCAGTGCCCAACTGGCGGCGCTGGAAGATTATGTGGCAGGGCTCGATCAGCCCGTCGAGATCCGTGAATACGTCGATAACAATCAGGCCTATGCCGACCTGGCAGCCGGCCGTATCGATGCCGTTGCCAACTCCCTGCCCAATATCGCCTATATCGCACAGCAGCGTTCGTCGCAGTTCAAGTTGGTTACCCCCGGCTTTGGACCGCAAAGCTGGTTCGCTTATGTCGGGCGCAACGGTGACGATGCCGACAGCCTGGTGAATGCTGTCGATCAGGTGATCGACAAACTTCGCGCCAGTGGCCGGCTGGCCGAGCTGCAGGAGAAGTGGATCGGTGAGTCGATGGATGTGCCTGCCGAGCCCGTGCCTGCCGAAGGCACCTGAGCAATGTTCGATCTCGCAATACTGCAGCAGGGTTTGCCCCTTCTGATCGCCGGCCTGTGGAATACGGTATGGCTGTCGGCGCTGGGGTTGATCCTCGGATTCATGCTGGGCGTGATCGTCTGCTCGCTGCGGCTTTCCGGTCGGCTCGCATTACGCCGTCTGGGCGGCGCCTATGTCAGTATTTTCCGCGGAATTCCGCTGCTGATCCAATTGCTGTTTATCTACTATCTATTACCGCGCATCGGCATAGAGGCGCCCGCCTGGGTGGCCGCAACCGCTGGTCTGGCGCTCTGCTGTGGCGCCTATTTTGCCGAAATCCTGCGCGGTGGTTTTATTACCCTGCCTGAAGGACAGATCGAGGCATCGCGGCTACTGGGACTCAACGAGTGGCAGATTCTCGTCCGTATCCGGATGCCGCAGGCGTTGCGCAGTACACTGCCGGCGCTACTCAATGAGGTCATCCTGCTGATCAAGGCGTCATCGCTCATCTCGGTAGTAGGCATCGCCGAGCTCACCCGTAGCGCACAGAATCTGGCGGCCAGCACCTTTATGCAGCTTCAGTTCTATATGGCAGCGGCGGCACTTTACTGTGTGGTCAACATGACGCTGGCTGTGCTCGCCGGGCGGATGGAGAAACGCTTCGAGGAGGCGCGTGCCTGATGGACTTTTCAGTACTTACCGACCACCTGCCGGAGATCGCCCACGGCTTTTTGATCACCCTCCTGAGCTGGTTTGGCGGCATCATGCTGGGAGCGATACTCGGCCTGCTGATCGCGATCATTCAGCTCGGTGCCGGGCGGTGGGTCCGAGCGGGGCTGCGCGTCTACATCGAGATCGTGCGTGCCACCCCCTTTCTGGTACAGCTGTTTCTGCTCTACTACGGCGGACCCGCACTGGGACTGCGGCTATCGCCAATGGCGGCGGGACTGATCGGTCTGGGCATATACGGCAGCGTCTATTTCGCCGAAATCTTTCGAACCGGTTTCCTGTCGGTGCCCCGTGGTCAGATCGAAGCGGCCCACATGCTGGGCATGTCGCCCCGAACGGTAATCAGACGCATCCAGTTGCCGCAGATGATGGTGCTGATTTTGCCGGCGCTGACCAACTTCACCATCGTACTGGGCAAGGAGACGCCCATACTGTCGATCATTACGGTGCCGGAACTGACCTTTGTATTGACCGGGATTGGCTCGGAAACCTTTGCCTATGTCGAAACCCTGCTGGCGCTGTGTGTGGGCTATTACCTGATGGCCGAGTTCTGCTCGCGTCTGGGGCAGCGTCTCGAGTCACGCATGGGTCGTTATCTTGGCCAGCAGAGTAGCGGCATCAGCAGCGAACGGAATACGGCAGGAGCCAGGACATGACACAAACATCGCAGCAACAGGTCGTGCTCGAAGCGCGCGGCATGAGCAAGCAGTTCGGCGATCATCGGGTTCTGGAAGACATCAACCTTGCCGTAAAGGGCTCCGAGGTGGTCTGCCTGATTGGCCCCTCCGGTTCCGGCAAAAGCACACTGCTGCGCTGTCTCGCCTTTCTCGAAGCCTACGACGACGGCGATGTGTTCGTCGAAGGGGAGTTGCTGGGATATGACCGTGGGGCCAATGGTCGTCGCCTGCGCTCCCGCCCGGCGCGCCTGCGTGAAGTGCGCCGCGACATGGGTATGGTGTTTCAGCAGTTCAATCTCTGGCCTCATATGAGCGTTATTGACAACGTCATGGAAGCGTTGGTGCGGGTGCGGGGCATGAAGCGTGACGAGGCGCGGCGGCTGGCGCTTGAAGTGCTCGACAAGGTGGGGCTGCCGGAAAAGGCCGATGTCTGGCCCAGCCGCCTCTCCGGCGGGCAACAGCAGCGCGTGGCTATCGCTCGCTCGCTGGCGATGTCGCCGGCCATCATGCTGTTCGACGAGCCGACCTCGGCACTCGACCCCGAACTGGTCGGCGAGGTGCTGCAGGTCATGAAGCAACTCGCCGAGGAGGGCATGACGATGGTGATCGTTACGCATGAAATGGGGTTCGCGGCGCAGGCGGCCGATCGCGTCATCTTCCTGGACCAGGGACACATCCTCGAGCAGGGCGTACCGAAGCAACTCTTCAGAGCGCCACGGACAGAGCGCCTTGCGCAGTTTCTGCAAAACTATCTGCAGCGTAACGAGATATTTCGCGATGATGGCAAGGAAGGTTACCGGTAGTGACAACACTCAATATTCCAGAGCGCTTTCCATGCGTATTGCCGGAAACGCAAGAAGAGCAGCCTGTCGTGATGCCTGGCCAATATGCTGTCCAGCAATGCGTGGCATAAATATGAGTAAAATGGGCGTCTCCAAACCCGGTTAGCGGCATCACAATGACGGGAGTCTGCATGCGCCATTTCACGCTCAAGCAGCTGCGCTATTTCACAGTGGCCGGAGAGCTTTCCAGTGTGACACTGGCCGCCAGAAAGCTCCATGTCTCCCAGCCCTCGATCACGGCGGCCATTCGCCAGATGGAGGAGAGTTCCGGCCTTCAGTTGTTTGTGCGACACCACGCGCAGGGACTATCGCTGACGTCTTCCGGCAGACAGCTTTGGGCGCGCACCCGGCAGCTACTGCGTGATGCCGACGATCTGGAAAGGTTTACCCTGTCGCTGGGTGAAGAAATTGCTGGTGAACTGCGGCTGGTGGCCTTTCCGACCTTTGCGCCGGTTTTTCTGCCACAGCTTTTGCGGCGCTATACCGAGACCTACGGCTCGGTCAGCCTGCACTGTGATGAGATGATACAGGGCGATATTGTCACTGGTTTGAGCGAGGGGGTCTATGAGCTGGCGTTCACTTACGATCTCCAGATACCCGCCAATATCGAGTTTACCCCTCTTTATAGTTTTCCCCCTTACGCTGTAGTGGCCGAAGGTCATCCGTTGGGTCAGCGCAAGCGTATCAGCCTTCGCGAGCTTATCGACTACCCCATGGTGTTGCTCGACTGGCCGCAGAGCAGGGAATATTTTCTTTCCATCTTCGAATCTCGAAAACTGACCCCACGGGTAGCCTACCGTGCTCGTTCGCTGGACATGATTCGTGGTTTGGTGGCCAGCGGCTTTGGTTTTTCGTTGTTCAATACGCCTCTGACCAGCCGAGAGACTTTTGACGGGGGGAGGCTCAGAGCGCTCTGGTTACAGGATGATGCGCAGCCACTGTCAATGGGGATCGCCTGTGTCAAAGGAGTGCGACCGAGCCCGGCCGCACAGGCAATGAAGCAACTGGCACTGCAAACGGAACTTCCCGCAGCAGCCCTGGACGACAGCGAAGCCGTTCGCACGCCTTCTCAATGAGACGCCAATGCATTTCAGAATCCTGGCGGCCTATCCATCATCGTCTTTCCAGGTTTCTGACATAAAGCAGTGTTTGAAGTGTTCCACAACCGCGGGCCTTGCGCGGCCTGAATCAGGAAAAGCTATGCAATGGCTCACTCGATTGTATTTTAATTAATCTCGCGCCATGTTTATGGTGATGGATAATATCGGCACGTAGCGTTTACACGCATTATCCAATAACAATACAGATGAGGTGCACAGATGCGAAAGACAAAAAGAGTTGAATCATTAGGTCAATACTTTGCTTGCTGTTGCAAGTGCGCAGGTTTGTCAGCCTTGATCGCAGGGGCGATATCCCTTCCAGCCAGTGCAGATACTCTTTCTATCGGGCATACGACATGGGTCGGCTACGGGACGCTTTATCTTGCTCAGGAAAAGGGATTTTTCGAGGAAAACGGCCTTGATGTCGAGTTGCCTACCTTCGAGGGCTCATCGGGGTATATGTCGGCGCTGGCTTCGGGTGACCTTCAGGGTGTGGCAGGTACCATAGCCGAGCTGGTTAAATATCGTTCTGCAGATTTCTGCTTCAAGGCCGTCGTGGTGCTGGACGATAGCTATGGCGGTGATGGTGTGGTTACCGAGAGTAATGTCACCTCTATCCATCAATTGCAGGGCATGACCGTGGGAATGAACGAAGGTGGTGCTTCACAGTTCTGGCTTTCGTACTTGCTCAGGAACAACAATCTTTCCTTGAGCGATGTTAATATTCAGAACATGTCAGCTGATGCGGCAGCAGCGGCTTTCATTGCCGGTCGTATACCCGTTGCTGTGACATGGGAGCCCAATTTAAGCTTCATTCGCTCTCATGATCGGGGTCACATACTGGTTGATAGCAGCGAAACCCCCGGCGTTATCATTGATGTGGTGGCTCTGAGCTGTGACGTTATAGAGCAGCGCCCGGACGATGTGAATGCATTGGTAAAAGGTCTTTACAAGGCGGTCGATTATTTTAAAAATAATCCGCAAGCATCTTATGCGCTCATGGCCGAAGGCGTTGGCGGATACCTTGAGGACCCACAGGATTTTGCCGAGGCGACCGAAGGCGTAAGGTTCTACAATGAAAGCGATAACCAGGATTCGATCGGAAACCATGATTCACCCGGGAATATTGCTGATCTGGTTCGCGTTGCACGTGAAACATGGAATGAGGTTGAAGGGAGCTCCCTGAATACCACCTATTCCGACATTGTGGATCCTTCATTTATACATCAGCCATAAGGAGGATTCATGCAGAGACAGTCCTTGTGGCAGCGATGCCTGACTCCCCGCGCCAGCATCCCGTCAGGGGTTGTATGGGGCGCAGGTCTGGGGATATGGGGGCTCATTCTGTTGGGATGGGCGTTGGTGACATACCATCATTTTGTCCGCCCCATTTTTTTGCCCACTCCGGATGCGGTAATCCATACCGGTTTCAAAATGGCGAAAGATGGGTCACTTTGGGAGAACCTGTGGGCGAGTGTTCAGGTCGTCGTTTACGGCTTTGTACTGTCCTCGATTGTTTCAATACCTGTCGGCATTCTGATGGGAAGCTTTCGAGCCGTTCAATCGGTCTGTGATCCTATCGTCAACTTTATGCGTTATTTGCCTGTCACGGCTTTTGTACCACTTTTTATACTGTGGATAGGCATTGGTATCGAGCAGCGGGTTGCCGTCATATTTTTTGGCGTTTTTTTTCAGCAGCTCGTATTGATTGCCGATGTCTCCAGAAACGTCTCGCAGGATCTGCTTAATGCGTCGTATACGCTGGGCGCTACAAGACGTGATGTCGTGCTGCATGTGCTTTTTCCTGCCTGTATTCCGGGGGTCATCGATGTTCTTCGTGTGACCATGGGATGGGCCTGGACATATCTTGTGGTGGCGGAAATGGTGGCCGCACAGAGTGGTTTGGGATATATCAGTTTAAAAGCCATGCGTGGCTTCCAGGTGGATACCATCTTTCTTGCAATATCTCTTATTGGTCTGATGGGACTGCTCACGGATCAGGCTTTCAAACAACTACGGCTAAAAATGGCGTCCTGGGCGTTTTAAATATGAATACGCAACCCGATTTTTATGTGCCGGCGGAGGCCGCGCCTTCGTTTGGGCGTCAATCCGGCAGCGTTTGTCTCGACATCGATCATGTCAGCCTGGAATATGGCGTTGGTCAAGGCAGCATCAAAGCGCTTGAAGCAACATCATTACAGATAATGCAGAATGAATTTGCCGCTATCGTAGGACCCTCCGGCTGCGGAAAATCCAGTCTGCTATATCTCGCTTCAGGGTTGGTACCTTCGACACATGGCGAAATGCGTGTTAATGGAAATATCATAACCGGTCCTGGTGTCGATCGCGGTATGGTGTTCCAGACGTATACTCTTTTTCCATGGCTGAATGTTCGCGACAATATTGCGTTCGGTCCCAGAAGGCGAGGTAAATCAAAAAAGGAAATTGAAGAAGTCGTCAATTATTACATTAATGAGATAGGGTTGGCGCGTTTCGCCGACGCCTGGCCCCGGCAACTTTCCGGGGGCATGATGCAGCGGGTGGCTATCGCGCGTGCGCTGGCTAATGACCCTGATGTTTTATTGATGGATGAGCCATTTGGTGCTCTTGATAGTCAAACCAGGCTGCAAATGCAACAGCTACTGCTGGAAGTGTGGGATCATAATAACAAGACAGTGCTTTTTGTAACTCACGATATTGATGAAGCCATATTCCTGGCAGATCGTGTTTATGTCATGAGTGGCCGTCCCGGCAGGATTCATGACATTATCGATATCGGGCTATCGCGCCCGCGGGATGGCGAAGTGGTTATGGCGAGCGAGTTTATAGATATAAAGCGTCGGATTTTGAAAATCCTTTCAGCCGCATAGGATGTCCCATCAAGACAACCGGGTAGAATGAAACTTCACAACAGGGAGTTCGACAGGATGATGAATGCTCAGGAAATGCAACTACGCACTGACCTGGCGGCGCTGTTTCGCCTCAGCGCTCGGCTCGATCTTCATGAGGCCGTTGCCAACCATTTCAGCGCTGCGCTCTCCGCAAGCGGCAGACAGTTTTTGATCAATCCGAAGTGGGTTCATTTTTCTCGCATTCGCGCCAGTGATCTGGTGCTGTTTGACCTTGATGACCCGGATAATCAGCCCCTTGAACGCATTGACCCAACCGCCTGGGCAATTCATGGCCAGATGCATCAGAAAATGCCGCATGCGCGAGTGGTGATGCATCTTCATCCTCCCTTTGCCACCTCGATAGCAACGCTGCAGGACCCGACGATTCTGCCTATCGATCAGAATTCAGCGCGCTATTTCAATCGCGTCGCGCTGGATACGACCTTCGGTGGCATGGCAAACAGCGAGGAGGAAGGTGAACGTCTTGCCGGTCTTCTGGGCGATAAGCGTCGACTGATGATGGGCAACCATGGCGTCATGGTTGTCGGTGATACCATCGGTGAGGTGTTTGACGATATGTATACCCTGGAACGGGCCTGTCGTATCCAGATACAGGCACTGTCGACAGGCAAGCCGCTCCGGATACTTGATGATGACGTGGCCGAGGTAACCGCCAGGGACTGGGAGTCGATCACCGATTTCTCGATCGCCCATTTCGAGCAGATGAAGGAGATCCTCTATCAGGAAGATCCTTCCTTTGCCGAGTGATGGAGCACCCCGCTGCCCGTGATGTCACCCTGGGCGTGATCATGCTCAATACGCATTTTCCGCGCCTGCAGGGGGATATCGGCAATCCTGTCGGCCTCGCGCATCCGATGATTTATCACAGGGTCGATTCGGCCAGCGTGCCGGCGGTGGTGAGTGCGCGCATGGATGACAGCGTCGTCGAGGATTTTGTCGCCGCCGGCCGCAGTCTGGTCGAGCGCGGCGCACGGATTGTGACCACTTCCTGCGGTTTTGTATGTGCCATCCACGACCGGCTACAGGCGGCGCTGCCGGTGCCGCTGGTCTCTTCGGCGCTCAATCTGACCCCCTGGCTGTGCGACGAGGTGACGCCGGCAGAGTCAGTAGGTATTCTAACCTTCGATGAGCGCACGCTGAGCCGGGCGCACTTCGGTCGTTTCCAGCGCGATAACATCGTCATTGGCGGTATGCAGGAGAGCGAGACGTTCTACCCCACTATCCGTTTCGATCATCCGACGTGGTGTGTTGCCAGCGTTGAACGCGAGGTGATCGCTGCGGCTGTGGCGCTCCGGCGGCAGGCGCCGACCATGAAAGCGCTGTTGCTGGAGTGCACCAACCTTTCGCCGTGGCGCGCCATGCTGGCCGAGCGGCTGGGGCTGGCGGTGTTCGACCTTCACGATGCGATTGCACTGGTCCAAAAGCGAGGTCGTTTCTGAGCGGCCCACAACAATAAAGGACGCCGTTCATGTGGCTGGTCATACTGCCTATTGCGCTGCTGTTTGCCATTATCCTGCTGCCCCTGCCGCGCATCGGCGGCAACGTCATCATTGGCCTGCTCGCTGCCGCCGCAGCGGCGGCGTTGCTCGGCGGGCTCGGTCCATTGGCGATCGTCGAGGCGGCGATCAGTGGTATCGACAAGCTGGCATGGGTCATCATGCTGTCGATCTTCGGCAGCCTCTATGCCGAAGCCCAGGTGCGTCTCGGTGCCATGCAGACGGCGCTGGACAGCTTTCGTGCCCTGTTCGGGCGCTCTACCGCGGGGCTGATCGCCGCCGTTATTCTGACCCTGGTACTGAGCGGTTCGCTGCTGGGCGATGCCATCGCGGCCGCTACCGTGATCGGCCTGCTGGTAATTCCCACCCTGGCGGCGATCGGCCTGGCCGGCGAGCGTATTGCGGTGATCATCGTCATGGGGGCCGTTATCGGTTCGGGCATGCCGCCCATCTCGCAGTCCTTCTTTCTCGCCGCCTCGCTGACCGGTATCGATCCGGGCACGATTCTCGGCATGGCCTATCTCACCATGAGCGGTAGCGTGGTGATCGCCATATTGACGGCGATACGGCTGTGCCGCCGCGCTTCGGCCGCGGGGCTTGACGCGCCGCCACCCCTGTTGGCGGTATTGCGGGAGCGCTGGCGTACGCTGATCCCCATGCTGGTGCTGCTGGCCATCGTGGTGGTCGCCTCACTGGGCTTTAACATCTTCGAGCGCACGCCGGTTCTGGCCGACGGCGTTGCCGCCCTGAGCGAAGTGCCGATTCTGCGCGGGCTGGCCTTTCGAGTGGTGCTGGCGATCCTGGTCGCGCTGCTGGTCAGCCTTGCGTTTCGCACGGTGCGGCGCCAGGCCGGTGAGGTGGCCGTGGCCGGGCTGCGCAACGTTGCCAAAACCGTACAGATTCAGCTCTGCGCCGGGGTCATGGTGGGGGTGTTCTACAACGCCGGCCTGATCAATGTGGTGCAGCAGGCCACCAGCCATCTGGCGCCCAACCTGATGGCCACGGCCGGCGGTCTGGCCACGATGGTGGTGGGGATGTTGACCGGCTCGCAGACCACGGCGCAAACCATGATCGTGAGTATCATGGCACCGGCGTTGACCAACCTCGGGCAGTCGCCCGAAGCCGTGGCGATGGGGGCTGCCAATCTCGCCATGGCGGGGCAGTCGATGCCGCCGGTGGGGTTGACCACCTTCGTCGTGGCCGGGCTGGTGGGCGGCGTGATCGGCACTCGCGTCGATCCGGTAAAAACCATGGTGATGGCGCTGCCGGTAACGCTCTATTTCGCGTTTGTCGGCTTCGCCTTCTGGCTTTGGGGGTAGCGCATGCCGTCTCGATCGGTAGCCGTCGTCGGCGGCGGGGTAGTCGGCAGCTGTACGGCGCTGGCACTGCAGGAGCGTGGCTTTCGCGTCACGCTCTACGCCCCCGCGATCGATACCGGCATGACCTCCTGGGGCAATGCCGGCGTGATCACCCATGCCTCGGTGATTCCGCTCAACATTCCGGGCCTGCTGGGTCAACTGCCACGCTATCTGCTCAACCTTGACCCGGCTCTGCGTATCGCGCCCCTGGCGCTACCCGGCGTGGCGCCCTGGCTGACGCGCTTTCTGCGCGGCTGTGAACCCGCTTCGGTAGCGAGGCGCTCGGCGGCCCTCGCTCGACTGATCGCGCCAGCGCTTGACGCACACCGCCACTGGGCGACACCGGCCGGCGCCGACGACCTGTTCCACATGACCGGCTGGAGCAAGCTCTATCGCCACCTGCCGACGCAGGCGCGCATAACCGCCATGACCGAGCCCTGGACGGCCAACGACGTGCATTTCGAACTGCTGCAAGGCGACGCCCTGGAGCAGGTGTTCGGTGGCGCCTCGCGCCACTATGCGCTGGGCATGCGTATTCCACAGACCGCCTATGTCGACTCGCCCGGGCGATTGGTCGAGCGCTATCGCGATCTGTTTGTGCAGCGCGGCGGCGAGTGGTGCTGCGATTCACCGACGGCCATCGAGCCGCTGTCAGCGGGGTATCGTCTGGCCGGCCATCAGACGGTCCATGAACAGCTTGCGGTCTGCGCCGGCCCCTGGTCGTGCGATCTGCTTCGCCCATTGGGCTACCGCCTGCCGATGGCCTTCGAGCGCGGCTATCACCAGGAGTTTGCCCTCGACCCGGCGCAGTCGCTGGCGACGCCCTTTCACGATGTGGACGGCGCCTTTGTCTGTACGCCGATGAACGGCGGGGTGCGGGTGTTAACGGGTATCGAGTTCGATCGGCGCGATCGTGGTGCCACGCCCCATCAGCTCAGGCGCATCCTGCCGCGGGTGCGTGAGGTGCTGACCCTGGGCGAGGCGCGCGGCGAGCCCTGGCTGGGACGACGCCCCTCCTTTCCCGACGGGCTGCCGGCGATCGGTGCGGCGCCGCGACACGCGGGGCTGTGGTTCGGCTTCGGCCACGGCCATATCGGTCTTTCCACGGCGGCCGTGACGGGCGACTGGCTGGCCCGGGCGATGGTCAGCGGGCAGGAGGACCCGGCCCGGGCCGACTTCAGTCCGCGGCGCTTTGGCGAATAGCGCGGCCGCTAACGGTGTTTTGACAGGTCGCAGCTCCCGCTTTCACAGCGGGTACAGCGCTGGCGCCCGGTGAGCCAGCCGGAGATGCGATAGCGCCGTGGCGCGAACCAGCGATAGACCCGATCGGCCAGCGGACGAACAAGTGGCCAGCGCAGCGGCGCCGTGAGCCAACCGCGCCCCACCAGCGACCAGGCGCGATGGGTCACGTCCAGCCCGCGCAGTCGCTCACCCTGATAGTCGCCCAGCAGAATGGCGCTTGCCTCGTCGGGGTCGACGTGCGGCCAGCGCTGACTGAAATCCTCGGCGTTGATGTCCTCGAAGCGAATACGGTCATGTGTATCAAGGCGCCGCAGATGAGCGATCTCGTGAGCGCAGAGCGGGCAGGCGCCATCGTAGAAAAGCGTCAGTTCGGCCATGGGGGCTCCATGATGGCAACAGGCATACCCCCAGCGTAGTCGATGCCGCGCAACGTCAACGCGTCAGAAACTCGAGTGCCGCGCGGTAACCGAAGCTGCCCATACCGGCGACCACCGCCTCGGCGCGGGCCGAGATGTAGGAGTGGTGGCGAAACGCCTCGCGGGTGTGGATGTTGGAAAGGTGCACCTCCACCACCCGCCCTTCGAAGGCCTTGAGGGCGTCGAGCAGCGCTACCGAGGTGTGCGACCAGGCGGCGGGGTTGATGATGATGGCATCGGCGTCTTCCCGCGCGCGGTGAATGCGCTCCAGCATCTCGCCTTCGTGGTTGGTCTGCAGAAAATCGAGACGGACGCCGTCGCCGGCATGGCCACGCAGCTCGCGCTCGATATCGTCCAGCGTCTCGTGGCCGTAGATATCCGGCTCGCGTTTGCCCAGCAGATTGAGGTTGGGGCCGTTGAGAATCAGGATGCGCATCGGGGCCTGCCTGTCATGGGTGTCTTTCAGAGTGGCCGGTCAGTGTGTTGCGCCACCCGGCAAAAAGCGCGGCTTCAGCACGCCGGCCAGGGCGTCGTAGGGAATCGTCAGCTGCGGCTGACCGATAACATAGGGGCCCAGGCTGTAGACATCGTAGCGTACCGCAAGCTGATCCTTCAGTGGCGCCACGTTATCGCTGGTCACGAAGGGCCAGTCCTTCGGGTTCAGCGTCTGCCCCGCTTCGCTGTCGGCAAGCCAGCGCTGCCAGGCCTGATGCAGGGCGCTGTCGAAAGCCTCCCGCGCGCCGGGCAGCAGCATGTCGTCAAGGGTGACTACCTCGCGCCGACGCTCGTCGATCACCATGAAGTTTGTGATCGGCATGCCGTGAGCGCCGCCGGTATACACCCAGCTGTTCAATGCCAGCACCACAAGATCGTCGTGGCGAGCGATCTGTTGGGCTTCGAGGTCCGCCTGCCAGGGGCGTGGTGATGTGTTGCCCGCGTTGGCCTGCAGGCTCTGGTTGAAGAAGTCGGCGGCGAAGGCGTCCAGGGTGGCGGGCGTGGCGCTCTCTTCGGAGGGCGCGTCGCTCATCGGTGCGGCCATGCGCAGCAGGCGCTGCATCAGCGCTTCGGAAAGCGCCGTGCTGTTATCGAACGTCAGCCAGTCGGCCTCGATTCGGCCGCACGCCTCATCCACGCCTTCGCAGTCGGGCGCGGTCAGGGTACGGCTGTGCGGCGTTATGGTCAGCGGCGCTGAGAGAGCCTGCGGCGTTACGGCCGCCGAGCCGGCGCTGTCCGGGACACTAGCGCCCTCTGTATTGCCATGGACACAGCCCCCCAGCACCAGCAGCAGGGCGGCGGCGATAAGCGTATGACGCGCGAGAACGTGCATGAGGCATCCTCTGGATAACAGGCGAACCCGGGTTCAGGGTGCCGCTGCCGCCGCGCCGCGGAAGTGGCTGCGCCAGTAGCGGTTGTCGAGATTGGCCACGCTCACCTCGCGGCCGCTGCCCGGGGCGTGAATCATGCGACGATCACCCATATAGATGCCCACATGGTTGACGCGGCCGCCCGAGCCGAAAAAGAGCAGATCGCCCGGCCGGGCGCGGTCGATTTCCGGCAGGGCATCGAACTGCTGCTGCGAGGTGCGCGGAATAGTGATGCCGGCTGCGGCCAGGCTCGCCTGGGTCAGGCCGCTGCAGTCCATCCCCGCACTGGTCGTGCCGCCCCACCGATAGGGCGTGCCCAGCGCCTCGCGGGCGTGGTTCATCGCCAGCACCCGCTCGATGGAGAGATTCTTCTGCGACGACAGCGGCAGGCTGGCATAGCGCTCCTGCGTGGACGGCCCGCCGGCGCAGCCGGTCAGCCACAGCAGTGCGATCAGCAGCGCACCGTGGCGCAGCCAGCAGAAATTGAAACGAATACACATGACACTAGTCCGGAACCGTTCGGTGAAAAAAGACACAGCATGCCATCAATTGCCCATTCACGGGCCGCGGTCAAGGGGGGAGAGCTTAAAGCGGACGGCGTCGGCGCATAAAAAGGCCCCGTGGCAACCTGCTTCCACGGGGCGGGGAGAATATAGCTGTTATAGGGTCAGAAGCGGTAGCTGATACCGCCCATCACCACCACCGGGTCGATATTGAGGGTAGTGTCGTAATTGGTGCCGCCGACGTTGACGGTGGCGTCGGAGTCGATATCGATGTACCAGGCCGAGGCGTTGACCGCCCAGTGGTCATCGATCAGCAGGTCGACACCCAGCTGGCCGGCCAGCCCCCAGGAGTCGTCCGCATCCAGGCTGACGCCGTCGGCGTTGACCTTTTCATCCCAGATATGGGTGTAGTTGACGCCGGCGCCGATATAGGGCTGAACCCGCGCGCCAGTGCCGCCCAGCGGATAGAACTGCAGCGTCAGGGTCGGCGGCAGATGCTTGACCGAGCCGTCCAGGCCGTCGCCGGCACCGCCGTGGAGATCGAAGTCCTGGGTGAAGGGCGCGGCGGCCAGCAGCTCGACGCCGAACTTGTCGAGAAAGCGATAGCCCAGCGTGAAGGCAAAGCCGGTGTCGTCCTTGATGTCGACCCTGTCGGCGACGATACCGATGTCGCCGTTGTCGCTTTTGGGTGCCACCTTGGCCAGCCCGAGGCGGGTGTAGAAATCGCCCTGACCGTAACTGAAACTGTCGGCCTGAGCGGCAGTCGTCATCAGGGTAGCGCCCAGCACCAGCCCGGCAGCGGATAGAATGGACAGTTTACGCATGTGGTGTCTCCCTTGAAGATACTGCACGGCGGCGCCGACCCGTGCCTTTCGCGCTCTTGTGAACAGCGGCCCCGTACCTTGTGAACAGTGTGCGATTACATTGTGCCGCCCGTATCGGGTGCTTTTTTGATCCAGGTCAAATTATCGCCCGGGGCGGACAACATGCCGCAGGGGTGGCGTTTCGCAGGGCATTTGCCCTTGATGGCTGGACGAATGCGCCGATTCGCGCCATGTTCAGGGTCTGGTGTCTCAAAAGGCTCTGTGCGCCGCGTCCGGCGCTGGATGGAACAGGAATGACAGGAGAGGTAATGAGCGAATCGTCCTCGATTCTCAACGAACAGTCGCTTGCGTTTCTCGAGCGCTATCTCAACAACGCCGCGCCCACCGGTTACGAATGGGAAGGGCAGAAGCTTTGGATGGAGTATCTCCGCCCCTGGGTGGATGAGTTCTTCACCGACACCTACGGCAGCGCGGTCGGCGTGATCAACCCCGACGCCGACTACAAGGTGGTGATCGAGGGGCATGCCGACGAGATCGGCTGGTACGTGAACTACATCTCCGAAGAGGGGATGATCTATGTGGTGCGCAACGGCGGCAGCGACCACCAGATCGCGCCTTCCAAGCGGGTCAACATCCATACCGACAACGGCGTCGTCGAGGGCGTCTTCGGCTGGCCGGCGATCCACACCCGCCGCAGCGGCGGCAGCGAAGAGCAGGCGCCCAAGCCCGACAACATCTTCGTCGACGTGGGCTGTGACAACCGCGAGCAGGTCGAGGCGCTGGGCGTGCACGTCGGCTGCGTGATCACCTATCCCGACACCTTCAGCGTGCTCAACGGCAACCGTTTCATCTGCCGTGCGCTGGACAACCGTATGGGCGGTTTCATGATCGCCGAGGTAGCGCGGCTTTTGAAAGAGAGCGGCGAGCAGCTCGACTTCGGCCTCTATATCGTCAACTCGGTGCAGGAGGAGGTCGGACTGCGCGGCGCGCAGATGATCGCCGAACGCATTCAGCCCAACGTGGCGATCGTCACCGACGTGTGCCACGACACCCACACGCCGATGATCGACCCGAAAAAGGAAGGCAGCAGCAAAATCGGCGCCGGCCCGGTGATCGCCTGGGCGCCGGCGGTGCAGAACCGCCTTCGCGAGCGCCTGCTGGAGGTCGCCAAAAAGGGTGACATTCCCTTCCAGCGCCAGGCCCGCTCGCGCGCCACCGGCACCGACACCGACGCCTTCGCCTACAGCAACGCAGGCGTGGCCTCGGCGCTCATCTCGCTGCCGCTGCGCTACATGCACACCACCGTGGAGATGGTCGACCGCAATGACGTGGAGCACGTTATACGGTTGATTCGCGATACGCTTTTGAATATCAAAAGCGGCGAGACGTTCAGCTACTTTGACTAAGCGTTGCTGAAACCTCCGGCGTCCCGGGCGCCGGAGGACGCCACGTTCGAAAGGACTTTACCCCCCTCCAGCCGGCGTTCGCGTCAGGGCCAGTCGAACCCCCAGTGCGACGAACATGACGCCGACGCTGCGCTCGAGCCACGCCTTGAGTTTTACGCCGGGGCGCAGGCGTTGCCCGCCCAGTGTGACAACAGTAATCAGGACGGCGCTCCACAGCGTGGCGACAGCATCGAAGATCAGGCCCAGGGTTAGAAAGGCAAGCGGTTTGAGCGTCGATGCCGGGTCAATGAACTGCGGCATGAAGGCCATGAAAAACAGCGCCACTTTCGGGTTGAGCACGTTGGTCAGAAAGCCCTGACGGAACAGCGTGCGCAGACGGGTCTCACTGAAGCGGGGCGCTGGTGCCTGCGGCGATGAATGGCGACACTTGAGCAGGACCGACAGCCCCAGCCAGATCAGATAGATCGCGCCGGCCCATTTGACCACTGTGAACGCCATCGCAGAGGTGGCCAGAATGGCCGAGAGCCCAAGGGCGGCGGCCAGCACATGCACCAGCGTGCCTGTACTGATGCCCAGCGCCGTCACCGCCCCCTGCTGCCAGCGGCCCGCGGCGGTATGCGAGACAATCAGCAGTGAATCCGGCCCCGGCGTCATGTTAAGGATCAGGCCCGAAAGCATGAAAATGGCAAGATCATGGATGCCCAGCATGATGTGTCTCCGGGAAGGGGCGTTTAAAAGTCCATTTTGTCACAAGGCTATTTCTAATAGGCCAGCCGGCCCTTTAATTCGCCAAATGGCCGCATGACCTGCTGTTGATAGGCGTGTCTTGCCTGCAATTGCTGGTACCAGCGGCGGACATTGGGCAGCTCAGGGCGTGAAATACCTTCCATCTCGAAATAGCGATACAGCGTTGTTCCAGCAGGGATATCGGCCAGTCCCAGCGTGTTGCCGCTAAGCCAGGGCTGTTGGCTCAATTGATCATCAAGTCGCTGGTAAAGCTGCTCGCAGCGTTTCAAGGCTGGCGATAATGCGTAGTCGCCGACGCGAAAGCTCCACAGTCCGGCCAGCCGGCCCTTGAGTGGCTTGCCGAGTTGCAGTGGGTCATCAAGCGGTTCGAGGCGCCTGCGCAGATAATCGCGTATACGTTTGGCTTCGGCATGACCGAGCTTTTGTTTTGCAACTGTTTGCGGGCGTCGTCGGTAACTTCAATCTGCCAGGCCAGGATCGCGCTCTATCTCATCCAGGGTATAGGTTCGTTCCTCGCCGCGACGCACCCGCTCCAGCGTCTGTTCAGCCAGGTAGGCGTCTTCGAGGTCCTCGAGATGTTCGAGGATCGCCTCGCGGGCGTAGTAGGTCTTGGTGCGGCCGGTCGCTTTGGCCAGCGCTTCGAGACGCTCCTCGATCTCCGGTGGCAGACGGATGGCCCGCATGGCGATACTCCCGAGCGGTTGATATACGTGTATATCATACGCCCGATTTATTTCGGGCCAAGCATGTGGATGCGGCAACAAATCACTACGCTTCAGGGCGACGATCGGTTATTCATTTAATTAGTCGCCCCTGCTAAACCCCGATTTTTTCCGGGGAGTCGAATTCGGCTCTCCTTATACTGGCCAATGAGCACAAAAAATTGAAGATCATTGACCGGACATAACGCCAAAATAGACCTGAAAAGCGGAAAAAGTAACAGACAAAAAGAAGCTCCCTGAGCTTCTTCATGACTTTCCTCAAATTCATGCCGACACCACACAGCAGCGCATGAATCCGATCGCCCTTGCGCCCTTTCAGATAACAGCGTGACAGCAATCCTTCGCTTTTCATGTGACCGATGATGGGTTCTATACTGTT